>NZ_AHKF01000052.1 GCF_000252125.1 Flavobacterium frigoris PS1
AAACACGTTTTTTTTTTGAGCCGTCTTTGTCTATAAGTAATTTGTGGATAATTGTAATAATGTAATATGCTAAGATACCTACCTAAGAGTTGCTAAGTTGACCATAAAGGATTACCAGCTCAATTTTGAGTTACTAAGCTTCACTTTCAATGAATCTGTAGAATTGCGTAAAATAGCTGGATTAACTTCAATTTCAGCAGTTTCATAATTGATTAAAACAAACAAATAATTGCTATTGGCTATTATTATGGAATCTCCGTGCGAGCCTATAACTTGAATACTTCCTTCCCTCGTTTGATATCTTTGCTGTGCCTTAGCTGAAAAGCTCCATAGTAGTAATACAATATTAGTGAATGACCATACTATTTTTAATTTTTTTGCTATGATTTTATATTTACTACGATATAGGTCCGATTGCAATTCTTTTTCTTAATTTGGATTATTTAATTTTTTCCTTTCATTTTTTAATGATTTTGCCCTTGGTGTTCCATCATTTCCCCTGAATCTTTCAGAGAATTTATATAAACATAAACC
>NZ_AHKF01000051.1 GCF_000252125.1 Flavobacterium frigoris PS1
AATACAGTTCTTTAAAGGCAACTTTAGCGGCCTCTGCATGTTCTTTTGCCAGTTGTGCGTTCGCATTTGCTGACTGTTTTCTGGTAGTGTCTGTTTCACTAACATCATTTGCGGATTCTTCTGCCTTATTTGCGGCCTCAATGGCGTCATTTTTCGCTGCAAAACCATCGGCAACAGTCGTGGCTGACTTTGTGGTTTCTTTGGCAGTATGGGCAGTTTGAGTATGTATTTCAGTATCCCTTTCTGCTTTTATAGATTTTTCCTGCATCTGCAACTCAAAGGATTTTGGAAATTCTAAACTGTCAAACTGTGCTTTTGCCGCATCAGTAAGGTCTCCACTAAAGTTATAGAGTACCTTGCTTAAATAGGCTTTTAAGTCTGCTAGATTTACTGTTACGGTTGAATCTTCTGTCATGATTGTATAGATGAGAGCAAGTTTCTTGCGATCATCGTTTTGGCTGGAACTTAAAGTGATATTAACATATCCTCCATTTACCTTAACAACTTGACAAGCATTATCGGTCAAACTACAACCCATCCCATAATCAAAGCCAGCACTCCAAACTAAATCTTTATCGAAAGTCATGTCAAGTGTTCCGCTTTTGCTATTTCCCGAAAGGGAAGTGCTGGCCTGAATAGATCGGAAGAGCACACGTCTGAACTCCAGTCACACAGTGATATCGTATGCCGTCTTCTGCTTGAAAAAA
>NZ_AHKF01000050.1 GCF_000252125.1 Flavobacterium frigoris PS1
GTAATCGCTGCAAGGTAATGGTAAAGTCCGAGCTTGAAAAACTTGGACTTACTCCTTTATCTATTGAAATCGGCGAAATTTTAATTCGAGAAGATTGCATAAACAGTGTAAGAGAACAACTAATTATTAATCTAAACTCTTTAGGATTAGCAATTATAGATGATAGAAAAAGTCAAACCATTGAAAAAATAAAAATCATAATTTTAGATTTGGTGCATCATTCTGAAGTAGTGTTGAAAATAAATTTATCTAATCATATCAGCGATCAACTAAACCAGAATTACCATTATTTAAGTAATCTTTTTACAGAAGCAAACGAAATGACTATTGAGCATTATTTTATTGCTCAAAAAATAGAACGAGCCAAAGAATTATTAATATACAATGAACATTCCTTGAGCGAAATTGCCTATCAACTAAATTATAGTAGCGTTGCTCATTTAAGTAAGCAGTTTAAAAAAGTAACAGGATTAACTGCTACTAGTTTTAAAAAAATAAAAAGACCAAAAGTATAATACATCTGATAATCTGTAAATTATACTAAAATAATACAAAATTATACTAATTAAACACTTGTTAAATTTATAATTTTACATAGTAACAAAATTGTTTATAGTAACAATATAAGTGCTAAATTATGAAGATTTCAAAAGAATATATTGCTACTTGTTTAACTTGTCGTATTGCGTATAAAGGTTATTTCATATCGCTTATTGAAATCAATCTCGAAATTTCATCAAAATATAAAACACTTTGCCTTAATTGTACTGGTAACGACAAAATATTAAGAATTAATTAAAAGTAAGACAAACAGTTTATGTTGGTGTTACTTTTTTTTTGTTCTTACTTGAAAGGAGACACACTAATAAAAGGAACCAATTGTGAATTATACAAAGTAGCGATGCAAAAGTATTTGGGTCGCGTAGAATGAGTAACTAATGGATGGTAAAGATTAAAAAAAACGAAAGATAATCTTACTACTAATTACGACAGTGTCTACGAAATTTAAAAATATATTGTAAAGCACAAGTAAGATTTTAAATTGTGTTAGAGTAAAATAAAATTTGAGTTTACGACTAACCCTCTTTCTTAATTTACAACAAGCATTCTAATACTATATAATGATTGGAATGTAATCATTATTAATATTCATTTTTTTGACTACAAATTTTTGAAACCTGATAAATATCATCTTAGTTACCTGATTTTCATCGTAAATTTGAATTAAAACAGAGAAGTAGTATTAATCAATACTATTAGCAAATTAAATTTTAATTATAACAAAAAAATCATTCTAAAAGGAATAAAAGTTATAAGAAAATAATTATTGCATACCCTAGCATAGAATCTGAAAATTATAATCAAGGTAACAAAAATTTCAAATAAACGGAATTAGCTGTGGTGGATGCATCATAAGTGTAAAAAGAACCTTGGAAGCAAACAAAAAATCGACAATGTTGGGATTTCCATGGAACCAAAAGGAGCTTCAATAATTACAACGACAGAACCCCTTTCAGTTGCCGATTTACAAAAGCAACTCGATAGTCTCTCTGGCTATAATATAACAGAAATAAATTGAGACATTAATTTAAAAAATAAAAAACTGAAGTGGAAAGGATTTAATAATATTAAAAAAATGAAAAAATGAAAAAAATTGTAAAAACACTACTGATTATCATCACACTAGGCTCAATAATTAGCTGTAAATCAACATTTAATGCCTCTGAAACTATGGGTATTCAAGGCAACCGATCTGCTGTATATCAGGAAATAATTTCAAACCCAAACCAATTCAAAGAATTTATTGATCTAGCAAGTAAAGATGAAGAAGCAAATAAGATAATGATGCATAGTCATATGCAAATGATGGAATCTGGAAACATGAAAAAAATGATGGAGAAAGATCCAGAAATGAAACAAAAGATGAAAACACATATGGAGAAAATGATGGAGGAAAATTCTGAAATGAAAGAAAAAATGCAGGCGAAGATGCTAGATAAAATAATGGAAAGTCCAGAAGGTAGAATGATGTTGATGCAGAAAATGCATGAAAACAAAGAGATGCAAGGGGAAATGAAAGAAAACCCTGCAATGATGGAAATGATGATGGAAAAGATGCGGAAGAATCCTGATATGATGAAAAAAATGATGGAAAAGATGCAAGAAAATCCTGAAATGATGAAGAAAATGAAAGACAAGGACATGAAAGATAAAAAACATTCCGACCATAAATAATTCCATTAAGGAACACTTTATTTAAAAATTTATAAACGAATAGTAATAAAAATATTTAAAATCATGAAACAAACATTCAAAATCAACGGCATGTCTTGCGGAAGCTGCAAGCAAACAGTAGAAAAAGCTTTACAAGAAGTAACTGGGGTGAGCTCGGTGCAGGTAAGTATGAGTCCACCAGAAGCAATTGTTGAAAAAGCGGACTCTGTTACTTTAAATCAACTAAATGCTGCTTTATCAAAAGCTGGTAATTACAGCATTGGTGAAGAAGATCCTTCATCAACTCAAAAAACTAAAGGTGGATGCTGTTGTGGATAAGGTTTAAAACCTTGTTAAACATAAATAGTAAACGGATAGCTGATGTCCTATAGAGATAATTAAAAACTACTTGATGCGTTGCAAATGCTTCTCGATATAGTCAAGGTGTATACGATTACAAAAAATAATTTCTAAAATTAAAAAATTATGATGATGTGGCTGTGGATACTAATACCTGTTGTACTTGTATTGGTCTTTTTTAAAAACAAAGGACGAAATAAATAAATTACCATAAAGATGGAAACTCCTGTGAATATTCTAGTCAAGTGATTCACGAAGAGCAGAAAGTCCAAAGAGGAATAGGAAGATAAAAACGAATATAATATTCTAAAAAATAATATTTATGAGCTATTAATTTAACAAAACAATAAAGGGGACTTTTGAAGAGGTTATCGACAAGGTTACTAAAGGATTGAAAGAGGAAGGTTTTGGAAAATGAAAAATTGAATAAAGTGACAGAAGAAATT
The DNA here is from genome assembly GCF_000252125.1 of Flavobacterium frigoris PS1. GTDB lineage: Bacteria > Bacteroidota > Bacteroidia > Flavobacteriales > Flavobacteriaceae > Flavobacterium > Flavobacterium frigoris_A. Next base: position 3,021 of record NZ_AHKF01000050.1, read on the forward strand.
ACAGTTAAGTTAGAAAAAATCATCAAAAAACTTTAAATAGAAACAGAAAAAAAAGTAGTAACAAATAAATTAAATAATATGAAAACAGTAGCAATTTTAATTATCGGATTATTAACATTAAGCAGTTGCAATCCAAAAACTGATTCGAAAGCCATGCTCGAAAATTCAGAAGTAAGAAATGAAGTTTACGATGAAATTTATGGCAATAACGATTATATGACGGAATTCATGGACAAAATGCAAAGTAGCAATCAAGGCATGCAAATGATGCAGGGAAATCAAAAAATGATGGGTTCTATGATGCAAGGTCAAGGCATGCAAATGATGATGAAAGATAGTACCATGATGACACAAATGATGTCAGAAATGATGAAAGATGGTAAAATGATGGGCTCGATGATGCAAATGATGAAACAAAATGGTATGATGAGCAATGATTGTATGCAGTCCTCAATGAAAATGATGAACGAGAAGGGAATGAAGATGAATGAAAATGGAATGATGATGAACAATAAATAAAACGATTACAAGAAGAATATTATTCAACATTGAAAATTAATTTAAAATTAAAAATTATGCATGATTACAGCGCACATTACGGAGGAATGCACCTGATATGGTGGGTTATATGGATGTTTTTTTTAGGATGGATTTTCTTTGTTCCAAGATCGGAAGAGC
>NZ_AHKF01000049.1 GCF_000252125.1 Flavobacterium frigoris PS1
TAACCTCTTAACACCGCCCTTAAATAATAACAATAGTAGAACACCCGTAATTCTTTAATAAAAATAAAAATCGAGTGACGAGCAACGACTGACAATAATCCAAAACAGAAAAAAGCCCATTCCTTTCGGTTTGGGCTTTCATTTTGTTTTAATTTTCCATTACAACAAACAAATTAAAACTATTTCCGGTACTTCTTTATTATAAATTTAAGTACCATCGATATTCCAAAACTGACTATAGCTCCAACAGCAGCCAATAAAACAGTTTTCAAAACATCCTCCGAATGCAAATTCGGCACAACACTCAAAAAGGTTCCTCCTGCGGTACCCATTAGGGTAGGATTGCTAGTTGTCATCTCCTTTTGGATAAGGAGTTTCCCCATAGGAAGTCGTTAGCTGACTTACAGCGGATAGTACACCTCCCGCAACAGCAAAATATCCCCCTATAGAAACAACAACTACTGGTAAAGCAACTGGCGCAGTAATAACAATACTACCAACAGCAGCCAATACCAATCCAATAGTTCGTAGGGCTTTAAAAAAATTAGGTGTTGGAGCTTTGGCTCTCTTTACTATATTCATAAGTATAAAATTAAGATTGAACAATTAATGATACTATTTCTGAACCCTCCAAAGCTTTATAAACTAAACTTCTTACTTTAGCGAAAGCGCGTCGGGATTCTAAACCTAATCCTGGACCTGAAAGAGTGGACACAGGAGCAATACAACCATTCAATTCCTTCAGAGCATTATTAGCAGGATGCAATAAAATAAAACTTCTGTTTTTTACAGCAACCACTTCAATATGCCATTGAAACTTCTGGCTGTATCGCTTTCTCAATAAATAATACCCCTCAGGAATACAGGAAACTCTTTTATCATTTGCTCTCCAGGGCAATTCAATTGTAAAACAAATAAATTGACCATTACAATCAAGTTTCCCATTAGTGCCTCCTAGAAAATAAGTTCTGGACAATACCAATACCATCTTACAGTCCACTTACTTGTACCACAGCCAATGGATTATAGGCACCATTTTTCAACGGATACATTCTTCCATTTATCTCTTGGTAATATTCTACTCCAACAGCTAAAAATAATGGACTCACACTGTTTGGCGTTACTAAATTCAAATGATTAATTACAGCAGTTGCAGTCATGTCCCATGGAAGAATGGCCGTTTCCGCATTGGAGGTGACAAATGTTTCTAATTCGAAATTTATTTCAGATCCAGCAGAAATAATTTTAAAATGGGTAGTTCCTCCAGGAGCTGCAATCATATTTGCAGGTACAAAGGAAGCAAGCATCAGGGAGATTTCACCTGTAACCCTATCAATTGAACCAGCAAACGGAGCAAATAAACTGGTTCCTAATTTCCCCCCAACATTAAACTCAAATCCCACTAACAATTCTGCTTCTCCATCAATAACATTACGCAGCCCACGCTCATTAACTAAATCCGCTTGGATCACCTTGATCATGGCTTGGGTAAGTCGACTTACCATTCTACTGTCAGCAGAATTCAGAAGTAAAGTTCTTAATGCGGTTCGCAACGTTTTACCTGCCTTACCTGCTCGGCCAAATTCAGCTCCATTTTCACGTGTTCTCTGAAAAGCGGGATCGTTCGCAATTCTACTTGCATCAACACCTCCTTTTTCACGTGCCAAATGACCATCCTTGGTTTTGTAAAAAGTAATATCTCCTATAGTACCTTTTAATTTAATTATTCCATTCTGTCTTGCCATAATTACTAAAATTTAAGTTTGAAAATAATTTTACTATTCGCTCATCCTGAATATTCGTTGCAACTAAATCGGGAATGATTTCAACAAAGATTCGATCAATTAAATTACTTTTCAAAACACAGATGTCAATAATGGTACTAAAAGGCCTACAATTACCTCTTATAGTCAATCCATAAGTGATTAATTTTCATAACTTTACATTAGTTTTCGAATCAAAAGAAAGTCAATGGCCTTTGATTACGGATTAAAACAAAAAAAATGTCATGACAAGTAACATCAGGGTATGTATTTATCCAAAAGATGTACAACGTATTACTGGTAAAACATACAGACAAGCACGGTTGTATCTGCATAAGATAAAAACCAGCTTGAATAAAGAGCCACATCAACTACTCTCCATAGAAGAGTTTTGTGACTATTCAGGGCTTCAATTAAAACATGTTTTACGTTGTATAATCGGATAAGGTTTTAAGCAATTAAAAAAATCGGCTGATGCACTTTTCTAACAATGGAATACCTGTTCAATAAGCAGTTCAATTAATAGCGTAACGATCTAGAACAGATCATCTAATTTAGAGAAGAATACTTTTTTTCACAATTACTTATTTATAAGGTCTGAAGCAAAAACAACAGTAAGTTAAATCCAAATATCTCCATTCCAACGAACGACGAAAAACGGTAATCGCATAACGAATAACGATAAAAAATGGCAAAAGTAACAGCTCCATTCCTACTCAAAGGAACTATAAATGACATCAATTTTGTAATAACGGCGGATGGGGAAAATTATGCCCGAATGAAGGGAAAAACGGGAGTTACATCACATGAGTTCAAAAACAATCCTGTTTTCGACAGAATTCGCAATCAGGGACAGGAATTCGGACACTGTGTAAAAAAAGCTTCTCAATTTAGACAGCTAGCCGGACGTTTTAACATCTTAGCCAAAGACGGAAGTGTCGCGGGAAGAACAAACAAACTACTTTTCGAAATTCTCCAAGAAGACATCACCCAGCCACAAGGAAAAAGAACACTGATAGAAGGTCTAAAAACTAGGGAGGGAAAGCAGTGTTTATTGCGCTTTGAAAGCAACAAACTAAGACCTCTTGATAAGGTTCTTAAAATGGAGGAACAATATAATCTAGAGAATAAAACAGTTACGCTCACTGATCTCATCGCTAAAAAACATTTAGACTGGCCGGAAGAAGCCACCCATGTGCATTTGTCATCAGCGACAGCCAATTGGGATTTCGAAAATGACTCCTTTGATAGCTGTTATAGCGATGAAATAATACTAACCAAAGAATCCGAAAAACAAACACTAATATTACAAACTAACAAACCAATGGGAAACCATTTATACCTGATATTCTTATTCATTGGCTTTGCAAAACAAGAACGAAAAAAATATAAGATGTTACACCGAAAAAACAACACGACCACAATAATAGCCTGCTATACTCCCTAAACCTCATAACAATTTCACTGTAGTTCTTTGAACACTGAACAAAGTTTACTGATAACTGAACACTACCTCCTGTACACTGCTTACTTTTTTCTACCTTTGTTATATGTTTACAATATTTAAATCAAAACTTATACTCAAGGATTTAATTCCAGAGGGGCATATAGACATCCACTCGCATCTTTTGCCGGGTATAGATGACGGTGCACGTACGTTTGAAGACAGTTTACGACTAACCCAAGCACTTCAGGGCTTTGGGGTGACACAGATCATCACAACACCACATATCATCCAGCATGTATGGGATAATACTCATCAACAAATTATTGCCAATAAAAACAATACTGTAGCTGATTTACAAAAAAACAACATTCACCTACCTTTTCAAGCAGCGGCAGAATATTTGATGGACGATCAGTTTGTACAACTTTTTCAATCAAATGATTTATTGACCTTGAAAGATAATTATGTATTGGTCGAAATGTCGTACATCAATGCGCCCATACAATTATATTCCATTCTTTTTGACTTGCAGCTAGCTGGCTATATTCCGGTTTTAGCACACCCAGAGCGTTATTTATTTTATCACAATAATTTTAATGAATACCTAAAACTAAAAAAAGCGGGCTGCCTGTTTCAGCTCAATCTTCTGGCGGTTGTAGGTTACTACGGCGAAGGCATCGCTAAAATAGCAGAGCAATTACTTGCAAAAGGAATGTACACCTATGTAGGTTCTGATGTGCATCATGAAAAACATATTGCTGCATTTGAACAGAAAGTAAAATTGAAAGATTTGATTCCTTTAAAAGAGATAATAGCCAACAATCAGTTTTTTAAGTCGGAATAGATTTCGCTAAGAAACACCGCCTTAAATTAAAAACATCAAAAAACAATATTTGAAATTAAAAGGAGGAATGCCAGTGGCAGTCAGCTAGCAGCAGTCCACGAGTTGAAAACGAAGGACGAACGGCTTGGGCTGCGGAGCGGTACTTCAAGATAGTTTTCAAGCTTTTGTCCCG
>NZ_AHKF01000048.1 GCF_000252125.1 Flavobacterium frigoris PS1
TCAAATATCACCAATCATTAAGCAAAAAAGGTATAAATGAAATATAGTTTTTCATGGATGCCTTTTCTGTTTAGCCAAATATTTTAATTTCTAGAGCTCCGTCTAAAAACGAAATATCGACTGACTTTAATGGTATAGAAAAACAAGCCATTTTATATCGTCGAAAATATAAAGATTCCTTTTTAGCTTTTTTTATTGTTTGCTGTTAGGTATAAGTAAAATTCTTAAAGATAATTACAAAGAGAAAAGTGAACTCCCTCAAAAAAGACGACCAAACAGAGCTGGATATTGGCAATAATGTGGGAAATCAGTCTACTTCTAAAAGGTTTATACAACCAATTTACATTCTGCGATTCTTTAAAATGTACCAACTAAAATAAGCTAACGAGACCATACTTCACCACAATTATTCTACCTTTAGAATAAAATTATAAAACTGCTTGAAAGAAAAAATCAAACAATTAGAATTATTTTTAAAAAGCTCCAGCTTTGACCGAGGAATTCGTATTGGATTTGGGATTGCTGTACCACTTACAGTGCTCTATTTTTTAGGGTATTTTGAATATGCTCTAGCTATTGTCGTCGGTGCTTTTTTAAATGCGCCAGGCGACATTCCGGGAAGTATCAAACGTAAAGTCAATGCCATTTTAGTCAGTATTGGATTAACAATGGTTATTACAGCTTTAATCCTATTTTCAAAACCTTTCCTACCCCTTTTATTGGTCGCGCTTGCAATTATTACGTTTGCTGTGTCGCTGCTTTCGGTTTATGGTTTTAGAGCGTCTTTAGTATCCTTTTCTGGCTTATTGGCAATGGTAATAGCAATTGCCATTCAAAAAGAAACAGCGTATGATATTCTAGTTCAAGTTGCCTTAATGGGAGTTGGAGGTCTTTGGTATTTAGTTGTATCCTTTATTTTTCAAAAACTTGCGCCTGTAAAAGATCAGAATCAACTATTGTCAGATACGCTTCTCCTTATTGGTGAATACCTAAAAATACGAGCCAAATTATTAACAAAGAAAACCGAGCGCGACAAATACCTTAAACAAAGCTTAGTCCTGCAACATCAAATCAACGAAAAGCAGGAAACACTCCGAGAGACACTGCTTACCGCACGTAAACGTTCCGGACGTTCACATTATGAAGAAAAGCAACTATTAATCTTACTCTCTTCTATTAATATCTTCGAATTGATAGAAGCTAAACATTTGGATTATAAAATGATCGATACTGTTTTTGGCGAGCACAAAGAATTTCTAAGAGCTTCCAAAAATCTGAGCAAAATCATGGGCAACCACCTCATCCGTTTGTCTGAATTATTGATTCAAAAAGATAAAATACCAAATAAAGATAGTCTATTAAGTGCATTAGCAGAAGCCAACGAATCTATCAAAAATTACGTCGATACCGTCAAATTACCTGAAGCGCGTGAAGGTGCTTTAGTATTGAAAAATCTATACGATTATCAAGAGCAACTGCTACAAGAAATCAGAGCTATTAGACGTGTAATGGCCAATGTCAAAGAGGCTTCTAAAGTATCCTTAAAAAGACAGGATTCGAGTCAGTTTTTAACGCTTCAAGAATACAGACTAAATGTACTTGTTGAAAATTTCAGTTTGGATTCCACGATGTTTAGACATTCATTGCGCCTTACCATTGCAGTAGTATTTGCCTATCTGTTAGGCTTTCTTTTTGAAATCCAAAACACCTATTGGATTTTGCTGACCGTCATTGTTATTATGCGACCTAGCTATGGTCTAACCAAAGAGCGATCCAAAGATCGTATCATCGGCACACTCATTGGTGCGGCAATTGCTGTTGGTATTGTGCTGCTTACTCAAAATGTAGTGGTTTATGCAGTATTGGCATTTGTTTCATTGGTATTCGCATTTGCATTGATTCAGCAGAATTATAAGTTTGCCGCCGCATTAATAACCATTAGCATCATCTTTGTGTATTCCTTAATCAATCCTGATGCCTTTGAAGTGATTCAATACCGCGTCATCGACACTATCATTGGAGCCACTATCGCTGTCGTTGCTAATTATATACTTCTGCCAAGTTGGGAAGCCAATAATCTAAAACAGGTACTTTTGAACGCTTTAAAAAGGAACAAAGAATATCTTTTAGCAACACAAGAGCTGTATCAAAATTCTTCAAAAAACAAAGTATCCTATAGTTTAGCACGCAAAGAAGCATTTCTTGCTATCAGTAATTTAAATGCTGCCTTCCAGCGATTAACCCAAGACCCAAAATCGAAACAGAAAGAATTTCAACTGATTTATGAAATTGTGACGCTTAACCAGACGATGGTTTCTGCGATCGCATCCATTGGTAATTTTATCAGTAATCATCAAACCACTCCTGCTTCTATAGAATTTAATGTACTAATCAAAAAAATCTCCAATACGCTACAGATGTCATTCGATAGTTTAGATGATACTCAAATAAAGAAAAAAGTCGCTAAAGAACCTGCTGAAGATGCAGAGGAAAAGTTGTTGGGTAAATACCAGCAATTATCAAATTTGCGAGATGAAAATATTAGATTAGGACACACCGAATTAGATACCGAAACGCTTCATGGTCTTCAGGAAGCTTATTTGATTGCCAATCACATGACCTGGCTAAAATCCCTTTCAGAAAACCTACAAAAGGCAACGGAACGCTATCGTTCAGCTATTGTAGAGGAGCAATAGCAATTTTATTTGGTTTTAGACAATAACTCCCAACCTAATTTTCAGTACTACAGCACTTCCTCTCTAACTGAATTTGGCAGTTGTCAATATCATCTTTTATCTACTTTAGTATATATTCAGTCCTCATCCTATTTGATAACTTGAATTACCTAAAAACGAAAAAAATAACTCATAATTATAAGATAGTTATTTCTTATCACTGCCGCTTTCTAATATTTGGTTTATCCTACGTCGGAATTCGAACTTCCTTTTAATCGAATATCAATTGGTTTTTGTTTACAATTAACCTCTTCATTGCCACCATTAAGCTTGACTCTTTTGTTTTCTGACAAACAACCGAATTCATTTTAGAATCAATTGGACGCAACCGCCATTAAAATGGCTACGTAATGGCAAACAGCAGCTGCGAGCACAAAAAAGTGCCAGACAGCATGGTTGTACCGATATTTCTTCCACAAGTAAAAAACAACACCTATAAGGTAAAGTCCGGCTCCAATTAGGATCATTGTCAGGATATTAGAGGGAATACTTTCAAAGAAAGTACGTCCGCCAACAACCATAATCAAACCCATTCCTATGTAAATTATCGTAGAAAAAATCTTCCATTTTCCTATAAAAAAAATCTTATAAATGATGCCCAATACGGTAAGACCCCACAAAACCGATAGCAAGGTTATACCAAAAGAATTAGGCATATACATTAGTAAAAACGGTGTGTAAGTACCCGCTATCAAGAAATAAATACTGATGTGATCAAGAATTTCAAGTGTGCGTTTTGCCTGAGCATGCTGAATTCCGTGGTAGAGTGTAGAAAAAGTAAAAAGTTGTAAAAAACAAAAGCCATAAATAGCCGCACCAATAATACCAGAAGTGTTATCACTTTTAATGGCAAATGCGATTAGGATAGGAATACTTACAATACCAAAAATAATTCCAAAACCATGTACGATACTGTTTACGAGTTCTTGCCTGATTTGTATATTTGAATTCTGAGTTTGCATAAAATTGATTTGATAAGACGTATTGTTTTAACCCCTTTTTTGTAAAATTACTCAAATCTAATCCTAACTTAGGTCATATGGCTATCTAATTTACCGTTTCCTTACTATCTATTCTGCTTCCAAGAAGTCTCCTCCCCCGCTCTAGGATGTATCCGTTCGTCTGGTTATTCCTTGCTCCCTTACAAAGTAAATTCACTAACTAAGCCCTCGACCGCCAATGAAAAATGCAATAGGAAAAATACGCCACCTCCTTCAGTTCAAAATCAAAGAAATTATCTCGATCCAATTATAACGTTGTAATAAAAGTCATGTATATTTGAAATGAATTAAGAATGTTATTTTGCATGTAGTTTCCCCAAAATAAGATGCCACATGACGCAATAAAATATAAATACAAATTGGTGGTCAATAGCTAGAAACAAGACTCATTAATTGTAAAAAAAACAAAAGAGAAGATGAAACTCACAAACAACAAAATTTTAATTACCGGAGGAGCTAGTGGAATTGGCTTAGGGCTTACCGAGCGATTTATTAATGAAAACAACACAGTAATAATATGTGGCAGAAGGAAAGACATACTAGAAGATGTTGCCCGCAAGCATCCAACTGTTATTACAAAAGTGTGTGATTTATCAGTTGAAACAGAACGTATCACTCTCTACAATTGGGTTGCTGAAAATCATCCAGACTTAAATGTTCTGGTAAATAATGCCGGCATTCAAAATTGGATGTCGATTTCAGATACTGACTTTTACCAAAAGGCAACAAATGAGATTAACACAAACGTAGTAGCTCCCGTTCATTTAACAACACTCTTTATTAATTTAAAGTCCCTAGACACTATTATCAACGTAACATCCGGTTTAGCCTTTGTTCAACTATCAAAAGTGCCTGCCTACTGTGCTACAAAAGCTTTTTTCCATTCCTTTACACTTTCCTTAAGGCACATGCTAAAATCAAAGAATATTGAAGTAATTGAAATGATACCACCAGCACTAAATACAGACCTTGGTGGCAAAGGAATACATGATGGCCAGCCAGCTGTTTCCGATTTTGTAAACGCAGTATTCCAGCAAATGAAAGAAGGCAAAACAGAATTAACCTTTGGTTTTAGTGAAATAATGGCAAAAGCAACACCAGAGGTGATCCATGAAACTTTTAATAAAATGAATCCCTAAATTACAGACTATTCATTCTCTTTATAAACAGCTATACAAGAAAGCCGGCCCATCGCTATGCTACAAAACGTCGACCAATTAAAAAAAACGGTAAATGGAAAACAGACCCAAAGTTGGTATTGGAGTAATTGTAATTAAAGACAACAAAATCCTCCTTGGTAAAAGAAAAAATGCACATGGCGAAGGAAGCTGGTGCTACCCTGGGGGCCACTTAGAGTTTGGGGAGTCCTGGGAGGAATGTTCCCGCAGAGAAGTTCGAGAAGAAGTAGGGATTGAAATTAAGAATCTTCGCTTCGGAACCATTACCAACGATATTTTTGAAAATGAACATAAACATTATATTACAATCACAATGATCTCTGATTTTGATTCCGGTGAAGTGAAACTAATGGAACCCGATAAATGCACCCAATGGGAATGGTTTGAATGGGATAATTTACCCTCACCCCTTTTCTTAGCAACAATCAACCAACTTAAAAAAGGCTTTAACCCTTTTAATGGTAAAGTATAAAAGATAATTCCAACTGCCTGGATTATACCTTGGTACTAGTTTTTGCATTCCGCTATTTATAGCGGCTTATGAAATATTATAAATTGAGTCAGACAGAAAGTAAAAGCGAAAACAATACACCAAACCGCACGCTTTTTAATAAAACATACCATTGTAAGGCAAAAAAGAGGCTGAAATTAGGAGGGAAATTAATTCATAACCCTTAAACAACAATTACTTACTATTTTTTGATAGCACTTTCAAAAGTGAAAATATTTTTTGAACAGGAGTACAATTAGAGTGAGGAATCTGCAAACAACTGTGTTATTTCTGATCGTTCCTTATAAAACTCCTATCAAAATTTATTGGAATAAATGATACGTTTCCAGTACTACTTGTCGAAAAATTTAACGTCAATATTCGTGTTTCTTTCTACATTTCTTTTTGACCTTAAGAAATATATGCCTTCTTTAAAAATTTTAAAATGCTTTATTTCAATTCCAACCCCCATTTTTAAGGCTGAAAAACATTTCGAAAGGAAATATACAATAATTTACTATTGTCTTATTTCTAGAAATAAAATACTACGATCTGCTTTATTTCTTAGATATACGACTTCGACTAATATACAAAATACTTCCTTGGTCACGAACTCCAATTCCTCTTAGCTCCCAAGCTATTTTTTGATGATAAATCAAAATTAGGGGGCTATAGAAACACACTTATTGTTTTATATTACTTAACTTACTTTTCTTTGTTATTTGATACTTTTAATCGAATTTAATTACCTTTAATCGGATTTAATTAAATGTTTTATTACTTTTAATCTACCGAATTGAATAGTATAAAGATATTATAGTTACGAATAGATATGAAAAAACTTTACTTAAAAAAGACAATTTCAAAATTATACTTGTTGATAGTAGCAATATTATTTTCGCTTGTATCCACAAATATAAAAGCCCAATCATTAACTACGCCACAGGTCGATTTTTCGCAAAGAACTTCCACCGCTTCTCCTTTGCAAACAATTTATAATGTAAAAGGAGATTTTACAATGCTGGGCAACACTAACTTGACTCTTGCAAATTATAGAGACAATTATAATAATGAAAGTAGGTTCATGAACTATGTCGATATTGATAGTGACCCTACAACTTTAAATTCATCTATGGCTTCACTTGAACTTTCAAATTCAGGAGAAAATAGCGCAAGTCAAAATTGTTCTACTGTCATTTATGCAGGGCTTTATTGGACAGGCAAATCCAATGATAATAACGAATCATTTTCGGTTACGAAAAATTCAGTCACAAAAAACTACAATAAGAACTCTATTTCACTAAAAGGTCCATCTGCCACAATTTATACTACAATAACCGCAAAAACAAACGGAGCCAATACTGACATTCGTTTTCCTGGTTCTTCTCAAAGCGGTATTTTTATTGGTTATCAAGAAGTTACCGACTATGTAAAATCTAATGGACCAGGGGCCTATACTGTTGCTGATATTGCATTAGTGGAAGGAACAAACAATAACCCGGGTTACTCTGGAGGCTGGGTGATGATTGTTGTTTATGAAAACCCTGTAATGAAAAGTCGTGCTGTAACTCTTTTCGATGGTTACGCTTACGTAAATGGACAACGTTCTGGAGGAGGTGAATACGGAACAATTCCTATTTCAGGATTCACTACTGTGGGAGCCGGGCCCGTAAATATGAAACTGGGCGTAATGGCAGCTGAAGGTGATGTAGCTACAAATTCAGGAAGTGATTATTTAGCTGTACAAAAACTTAATGCAAATCCAGCTGTTTATAATACTACTAACTATTTGACACTAAGCCACGCGAACAACACAACATCTAATTTCTTCAACTCTTCTATATTCCCAGTCCCGGCTGCCGGGAAAAGCAACCCCATTTTACAAAATAACACTGGAGTTGATTTCAGTATGTTTACAATTCCAAACACTAGTAACTCAGTTATAGGAAACAATCAAACTTCCACCACTTTTAGATTTGGTTCCACTTATGAAGTATACACTATTTTCGGTTTTGCCATGTCTGTAGACTCCTATATTCCGGAACCTAAGGGATTAATTAGTGTAACATCAATCAATAATGTCCCTAATCCCCCGGTTTTAAATGTATCCCCTGGAGAATCCATTAATTATAATCTAGATATTACCAATGAAGGTTCTGAAGCTACAAACAATACTATAATTTCAATCCCCATTCCTGCTACAGCAATATTCAATCCTGGAGGAGCTATAACATATAATACATACAATGGGTTTACAACCCCCAATACACCATATTTTGATTCAGCCACAAATAAAATTATTTGGAATTTAGGCACACTACCTGTAACACCTGGTCATCCTGAATATGTTTATGCCGATTTAAGTTTTAACCTAGATGTAACAACTGATTGTGATATAATATTAATGGCTGGTTGTAGTCCCGAAGTCTCATTAGAAACAGGAACTATAAAAGGTACAGGTGCCATTTCAGGCTTACAGTTTACTAAATATTTTTTTCAAGGTTATGATGAAAGTATATGTCATTTACCAATTACTGGTTCAATTAAAGTAGCTATAAACGCAAGCTCTTGTTTGTCTAGTATGGCCGGTCCGAATCAAATTGCTTCTTGCGGAGGAGAATCTGTTACTTTGGGAGCATCAACAGCAAAAACAGGAGTATGGTCAATCGTTAGTGGGCCTGCAGGAGGTGGTGAAATTTTTTCGAATGTTTCTAGCTCCACTTCAGAATTCTACAGCCCAAATATTGGTGAATATACATTAAGATGGACTACCAATTGCGAAACAACTGATGATGTCTTGGTAAGTTTTGCCAACTGTAATATTTTAAATTTTGATGGAATTGACGACAACGTTACTTTTAAAAATAATTATAGTTTAAATTCTGGTTCATTCAGTATAGAAACCTGGGTAAAATCAAATGTGACTAGTGGAAATAAACAAACTATTTTATCTAAACGCCTAGGTTCAAGTACAGCAAATGGGTACGATTTAAAATTGGTAAATAACATTATCTCCTTTAACTGGAATAATGGTAAAACAATTGCCTCCAAATATCCTATTAATACGGATAGATGGTATCATGTTGCTGTGACTTATAATGGTTCAGCTTATAAGTTATATATTGATGGAATATCAGTACAAAATGCAGTTAATGGAGTTAATCCAATACTTAATAACGCAAATTGTATACTAGGAGCGATGGACCAAACTAATGGAGTTCCATTCAACTATTTTAATGGATGGATGGACGAGCTACGTATTTGGAAAGTAGAATTGACAGTTGATCAAATTAGACAAATGATGAACCAAGAAATACAAAACAATGGCGGAAATGTCAAAGGAGCAATAGTACCATTAGACATTCCTGATTTAACTTGGACTAATTTAGATGGCTATTACCAAATGAATCCTACCAATGATATAGTTGACGGATATGTATTAGGTAAATCTGTATCAGCTATAAATGGAAAATTACGAAATATTGGTACGCAACAACCTGACACAGCACCTTTGCCTTATACATCAAGAGTTAGCGGACAAGACTGGTCACAAGATGATACTTGGACGTATTATGACGTTTGGGATGTTCCTAATAGCTTAGCAATAGATGGTGTAACAAGAATAGATTGGAATATCGTTAAAACGGCTCATAACATTAGCTCTACTGAAAACAAAACTGTTTTAGGTCTATTGGTGAACAGCAATATGATAAGCGCTGTTAATGATTCGAAAATTGAGGTTTCTAAATATTTAAAACTTGATGGCAAGATAGACTTAGTTGGAAAATCGCAATTAATACAAACTGAAGGAAGCTTATTAGAACCAAACAGCGGCGGTTCTCTTGAAAGGGATCAACAAGGACAATCGAACAAATACAATTATAATTATTGGAGTTCTCCAGTTAGCCCTATTAACACAACTGCCAACAATACCAATTATACTGTTGCGAGTGTATTAAGAGATGGAACTAATCCAGCTTCACCAGCCATTATAAAATGGGTCGCAGGCTATGATGGATCACCCACATCTCCAATCAGCCTAGCCCGCTATTGGATCTACAAATTTGACAATTATGCGAACGCATATGCAAACTGGGTTCGAGTTGGCGAAACTGGTTCGGTTCGAGTTGGACAAGGTTTTACTTTAAAAGGCAGTGGAGCTGCTGGAACTACTCAAAACTATACTTTTGTTGGAAAACCAAATAACGGAACAATAACAGCCAACACTGTCAGTTCAGGCCAATTGTTATTGGCTGGAAACCCTTATCCTTCAGCATTGGATTCCAAAGCATTTATCAATGACAATTTAGATTCTATAGATGGCTCGCTCTATTTTTGGGAACATTACACAACCAATAATACTCATGTTTTAAGAGATTATCAAGGCGGATATGCTGTAAGAAATTTAACCGATGGAGTCCCTCCTGTATCTCCACCTTTAATTAGCGGCCTAGGATCTAGCACCAAAATACCTGAACAATTTATTCCGGTGGGGCAAGGATTCTTTTTAAGTGGAAAATCAGGATCTGGCGGAACTATTACTTTTAAAAATAGTCAAAGAGCTTTCTACAAAGAAAATGAAATTGAGGTTTCTAATACTATGTTTAAATTCGCACACAATATAAAAAAGCAAAAAGGAGGAGAAAACAATAATAGTGCTACATCAATAAAAGATACTTTTAAGAAACTTCGTCTAGGGTTCAATTCAAATAACAACTATCATCGCCAAGTGTTGATTGGTTTTATGAATGAAAATGCGACTAGCGGAATGGATTATGGCTATGACGCTTATAATTTTGACACCTTTCCTAATGATATGTATTTTCTGAATGGAGAAAACAAATTAGTTATTCAAGGTGAAGGCTTTTTTGATGAGAATGCTATTTACCCTATTGGAGTAAAAGCTGATACTCCCGGAAACGTAAAATTCATGCTTGATGAACTTGAAAATTTCGACAAAAATCAAAATATATTTATTTATGACAACACTGACAAAAGTTATCATAATATACGCAATGAAAGTTTTGAAGTGATGATTCCAAAGGGAGAAAACAACAATCGATTTTCATTATGTTTTAAGGATAAAAAAGAGAAAGAGGTAAAAGAAAATAAAAAACCTAAAAACCTAAAAATGAGTCACCTTCAGGGGAAAAATGTTTTTTTAATCGATAATAGTTCACAAGAAACAAGTCTAAAAAAGGTAACTTTATATAATATGAATGGCCAATTGATTGCAACATGGGATATTGAGGATCAATCGCTACAAAATATCCAGCTACCCCTTAAAAACCTAAGCTCGGGCGTGTATATTGCAAAAATTCATACCTCCTCAGGAGAATTGAGCAAAAAAATTATTATTCCATAAAATGGATACTTACATTGAAAAAAAACAGAAAACTGCCCTAAAAGGCAGTTTTTTTTGTCCCTACGCAAAGCAAATTTGACAGAAAAAAGAACCTATGATATATCGGACTATGTTGGACAAAAAGATCTGAGAATAAAATTTACATTCAAAGGAACTACAATAAATAGCACATCGGCTTTAGATCAAATAAAAACACCATCTCATCCCGCAGGACCCGGTATTGTATGGACTGATGAGAACCAAAACGTAATTGGAAACACAATTACGCATTCAGAAACCCCACTGTCTCTTGGTTTATATAACTATGCGGTTACCATGTTTTTAAATGGTTGCGTTTATGATATTACACCTAGCAATACAGTCTATATACCCGTAGGACAAGGCTTTTTTGTTAATGCCTCTTTAAACTCCACTGTACGTACAACTACAACAATAGTTCAAGGTGGAACTCTGAGTTTTAAAAACAGCCAAAGAAAATTCGAAAGAAAAAGTTCTGGTAATTCACTATTCATAAAACAGACTAAAAACACTAAATCAAAAGAAGACGAAAAAGACATCAGATTAAAAGTCAGACTAGGGTTTGAAAGCACTACTGGATCGCATCGACAACTATTAGTTGGCGTTGAGAAAAACACTTCGAATCAATTTGACATTGGTTACGATGCCCCGATGTTTGTCACTAGTAAAAATGATATCTATTGGGAATTAGATGATAATAAGTTTGTGATTCAGGCAGTCCCTAATTTTAATAATGACCAAATAATTCCTTTTGGGCTAATCGTTGTAAATACAGCTAACGCAACTATCAAAATTGATGAGCTAGAAAATATACCTCAAAGCCTACCAATTTATTTGTGCGATAACCTGACAAGTATTTATTATGACATAAAAGATAATCCTTTTACAATTTCCCTAGCTATTGGAGAATACAAAAGTCGTTTCTCTTTACGCTTTTCTGACAAAACACTCAACATAGAAAACAACTTTCTCGAAGTAACGGTAGACAAAATTTTCCTTTTTAAGATGTTGGGTAAATCCATTGCAAATTGGGCTGTAAAAGAAAGAAAATAGAATAGCATTCAAATCCCAATAAAAAATACGCCTTCAGGGATCTATATTGTAAAACTAAAAACTACAAATGGGGATTTCAGTAAAAAAACAATTACCCCCTAAGCTTTGAATAAAAGTTCTTAAGCTCAAAAAAACTGTCCAAAAAGACAGTTTTTTTTGAGCTCAATTCTAAAAGAAAAACTATTTTGTAAGAAATTAACATTACTAAATCAAGTAGTTTATCGATTAAATATTCATTTCATCGGTTTAAAGAAAAATAAATAAACAAAACCCATATTAAAAATCTATCTTTTTGGCATATAAGCCTTACATTCTACATTTAAAACTTAATAAAATGATTTCAGAAGCAACAAATTCATTAGTTTTTCTTATTAAAAAAAAATGAACAAACAATAAAAATCATTTTATCCCTCAAATCTTCATAGCTTTTTCTACATATATTTTAAAAAATTATTCTTTTTTTTAATTCAAAAGTGACACTTTTATGGCAAAAAAATACTTTTTCATACCCCTCCTATTTATATCTTTTTTATTCAGCTACGGTCAATCATCAACTGGTGACTTTCAATCAAACACTAGCATTACTTCCGATTGGAGTTCCAATACTTCTTGGGAGACCTATGATGGGTCAAATTGGATTGTTGCATCAACTTATCCAGGAGAAAACCCAGGTACTTATACCGTAACTATACAAAGCGGACATGAAATAATAATTTCATCTAATCTTTCCACTACCTCAATGGGGCATGTAATTGTAAAAGGCACTTTAAATTTAAATCCTAATACACTACCTAATACAATTAATTTAAATACAACTTCGTTAAATATAGATGAAGGATCATTAAAATTTAGCTCAAATAAAGTTAGACTTAACCTTCCTTCTGCAGCAATAATAACTTTAGAAAACAACGGGAACTTCGCCGGAAGTTGTACAATTACTGATGAAATATACATTGACACTAGACTATATCCAACCTGTTTAACTGGGGCGTCAAAAATATACACTTTAGGAGAAATCCTTCCTTCTGCAGGAAATGTAAATGTTAATATCACTGACCCTGCTACTGATCCTGTAAACTCTAGTACTTGTACAACAATTAATTTAACCGGTGGTTACAGTGGTACAGATACTGGTGTTACTTATAAATGGATCCTCAGAGATCCCAATGGATTAAATACAACTATAATTTCTGGCTCCTTAGATAGTAGCGCAAAAACAACTTCGACCTCTTTTACACCGTCAACAATTGGTCAGTATCTAGTTTCCCTTGAAGTTACTACTGCGACTTTGGCAACAAATATTGAAACTCGAACTTTTAATATCACTGATACTAGCAATCCCGTTTTAACTCCCGAAGCCAATCAAGAAGTAATTCTTAGTGGAAGTTGTACCGCAACGATTCCGAATCTTGTCGATGGCTCTTCTGCAACTGATAATTGTGCGGGAATAACCATTTCGCAAACTCCTCTTGCAGGAGCTACTCAAGCCGCTGTTCATAATGAAACTATTAATGTGACCGTAACTGCCACTGATGCCGCCGGAAATACCGATTCTAAAGTTGTGGTTATTACAGTACTTGACAATATTACACCAACTATTTCCTGCCCAAGTAATTTAAATCTGAATGTTGGCACTGGCACTTGTACCGCTTCGGTAGCAACAATAAGTCCTACAACGGCAGATAATTGTAGCGTAACTAAATTAACTTGGACTCTTGCTGGAGCAACCACTGCTGCTTCTGCCGCAACTGGTATTAATAATTTGGGCACTCAAATATTTAATTTAGGTATCACAACTGTAAATTATAGAGTTGAAGATGCTGCAGGCAATTTTGCTACCTGTTCCTATACTGTAACGGTTTCTGACAATCAAGTACCTGATATTAGTTGTCCAATAGCAACAAACGCTGATCGAAATGTAAATACTGCTGATTGTACCTATACCGCGGTTGGAACAGAATTCAATGCCACGGCTACTGATAATTGTGCAGTAACATCTTTAACTTATGAACTAAGCGGTGCTACTTCTGGAACCGGAACTAGTCTTAATGGTATCGTTTTTAATAAAGGAATAACTACGGTAACTTGGTCTGTAACTGATGGAATTAATGCAACTATAAACTGTGATTTCACTGTAACAGTTGTTGATTCTCAAAATCCTACAATTGCAACTTTAACCGCAATCAACGTCAATGCCGATTCTGGACTTTGTACCTATGCCAGTTCCCAATTAACTAAACCAACAGCTTTGGATA
>NZ_AHKF01000047.1 GCF_000252125.1 Flavobacterium frigoris PS1
CCTTAAAGAAAAAGCATAGGAAAACAACATTTGAAATTAAAAGGAGGACTGCCAGTGGCAGTTAGCTAGCAGCAATCCACGAGTGGAGCCTGAAAGGCGAACGGCTCGGGCTGAGGAGCGGAACTTTGAGGTATTTTTCAAGCTTTTGTCCCGATAACTATCTGGATCAGGTTTAAAATCGAAGATTGCTTCGCCTGTTCGCTATTGCTCGGGTCATGAATACAAAAAAACAATATTAACCCATGAATATTTTTTTGTTGCTTTTTTCATCAAGACAAATCGCAGATTCAGCGAAGACCACTTAGAATAAAAGTTAAGTGAGCTAAAAAAGTAAAGAACAGCCTTCAAAGCAAAAAACAGCAATCACACCCTCCTCACCCCGCCCTTATATTTTTAAACCAAAAAAATCACGGTAAGAATTTCAGCGTTGGCCGCAGGGAGTGACCCCGGAGCCGAGTGCGCAGCACGAGCGGCAGGGGTCGCGATAGGAAAATTTGTACGTAGATTTTTGGGATGAAAATATTCAGGCTTGATCTTTTGTTTCTTTTGTATCAAGGCAAAAGAAAAGAACCTCTTCAAGGCAAAAAACATTTGAAATTAAAAGGAGGACTGCCAGTGGCAGTTAGCTAGCAGCAGTCCGCGAGTGGAGCCTGAAAGGCGAACGGCTCGGGCTGCGGAGCGGC
>NZ_AHKF01000046.1 GCF_000252125.1 Flavobacterium frigoris PS1
GCAGAAGCTCCAGTAGTTGCGCCAGTAAGTGTCCAAGTTAATTTAGTTACGGTACAATTATCTGCCGTTGTAGGACTTGAAGTTGCTACCGAAGCAGTACAAGTTCCAATACCTACATTAGGGGTTAAATTACCTGGACAAGAAATAGTAGGTTTTACATTATCGGTTACTGTTACTATTTGAATAGCTGTTTGCGTATTTCCACTTCCATCAGTTACTGTCCAAATCACGGTAGTGCTTCCTAACGGATAGGTTGTTGACGGATGATCGTTAGTTACGTTGGCAACGCTACAATTATCTGCTGTTGCAGGAGTTCCGAGAACAACTCCAGTAGCAGTACAAGCGGTGTTAGTTGTCACGTTTACATTTGCAGGAGCAGTAATAGTTGGTTTTACATTATCGGTTACTGTTACGATTTGAGAAGCTGTTTGGGTTTTTCCACTTCCATCAGTTGCTGTCCATGTTACTGTATTGGCCCCTAAAGCTAAACTTGCTGGTGTGGCTATAACTGAAGCAACACTGCAATTATCCAAAGCTGTT
>NZ_AHKF01000045.1 GCF_000252125.1 Flavobacterium frigoris PS1
TTTCAAATCAGTAAGGCAGGGACTATTAATTTATTCTGCTATTCCATTATCAATGATTGGGGGGATATTTTTTCTAGCAATGCGTGGAATGCCTTTTAGTATCAGCGCAGGAGTTGGTTTTATAGCTTTATTTGGTATTGCTGTTTTGAACGGGTTAGTTTTAATAGCTGAATTCAATCGAATAAAAAAAACAGGGGAAACCAATTTAAAATCAATAGTTCTGCAAGGTACTAGAGTTCGTTTGCGACCAGTATTAATGACAGCACTTGTTGCATCATTAGGTTTCTTACCGATGGCGCTGAGTAACGGTTCGGGTGCAGAAGTACAAAAACCGTTAGCAACAGTAGTAATTGGTGGATTGATAGTAGCCACATTTCTAACATTATTTATTTTACCTATTTTATATATTATGTTCGAAAAAGGTATTAAAATAAAAGTTAGAAAGATAAAATCCATTACAACAATTATTTTATTTGGATTTTTCTTTTCTATTCAAACTGTGAATGCACAAGAAAAAATTTCAATTGACAAAGCCATTGAAACTGCATTGCAAAATAATTTAAATGTAAAAAATCAAAAATTAAATTCTGAATATTTACAAAAACTGACCAAGACAGGATCTGACATTCCAAACACAGGTATTATTAGCGAATATGGACAGTTTAATAGCATTGTGAATGATATTAAAATTGGAATTTCACAAA
>NZ_AHKF01000044.1 GCF_000252125.1 Flavobacterium frigoris PS1
CATATTATGATTTTGATGCGCATCAGTAGTATCCGTTTTCATATTGTCCCTATTGTCCTTCTTTTTAGAAGTCTCCTTCATGGGCATTTGCATTTCATCCTGCTTTTTAACTGCCGATTTCTTAACCGCTTTCATTTTTTCCTTAATCAATGTCATTCCACATTTAGGACATTTCCCTGGCTTGTCAGCGTGAATTTCGGGGTGCATCACGCAGGTGTATGTTACTGACTGTGTCTTCTCAGTATTTTCTTTTTTCTTCATATTCATCCCCTTCATATCTTGCGCTTGCGCAAAGGAGTAAATACAGAGAATGAATGCTACTACTATTATTCTTTTCATTTTTTTTGATTTTTAATTGGTTTATGAATTCTTAGGGTTTTATTTATCTAGTTCTTTACGTTTTGCTTTAATCAACATAATTTCAGCTTTTTAGCTGATAATACTAATTTTTATTAATTTTTTTATTTCGGGGTCGACTACCGATGTCTTTTTACCATTAACTGCGATACTGTGTGTTAAGTTTCCATAATTTTTCGATTTAAAAGTTATTTAGATTATATTATTTT
The DNA here is from genome assembly GCF_000252125.1 of Flavobacterium frigoris PS1. Taxonomy (GTDB): domain Bacteria; phylum Bacteroidota; class Bacteroidia; order Flavobacteriales; family Flavobacteriaceae; genus Flavobacterium; species Flavobacterium frigoris_A. Next base: position 567 of record NZ_AHKF01000044.1, read on the forward strand.
TCATGATCTAGTTGTTTGTTCTAAATTTACATAATGAGGCGTATTTATTTTAGAATAGGTTATAGTGACTTCTTTCTGTATCTATGAACTATTAGGTAAAAACAAAAACTACTTTTTTGTTTTTGCCTTACTATTTTCTATTTGTTGATTTATATTTTTGAATATTTTGCATCCAAGTTATTTTTGCTTTTAAATATTTAAGTTAAATATTTTTTAGGATTATCTTCATTTCGCATAAACACGTAAAAATAGAATCCTGACAGTCCTATAAATAGATTCCACAAACTATGTGGTTGAAAATAACTGTTAGGGTTACACATAAAAGTGTGTTTATCTAACTTTAACCAAACAAGAGCTACGATAGTGCAAATAATACTTGAGACCAAGTAATTGACGTTTTCTTTCTTGGGATTTTTTAAAAGTATTGTAATAGCAAATGCAAAAAACATCAAAATACATACAAAACTGACTATATGTTCTTTGCCTTTTGGAACAGAAAAGGATAATAAAAGACAGACAATAAGATAAACGGAATAGATGGCAATAATTACACTCTTTTTTGAGATATCTGACAGTTTCGGATTATTAGTAAGCAGCCATAGGTAGGATAGATAAGTTATAGGAAAAAGCGAAAAAAAATATACAGCCGAGAAATCAATTTTAAAAGCAAAATTCGTAAGTGAAGAATGATAGAAGGTACATGCTAAAAAAACATACAGAAGAATGAAGGCAAAAAATATTTTATGAATCAGATTTTCTTTGTTTTGTTTTTCAGCGCTACTATTCTTTAATTCCTTCTGACTTTCTTTTAAAATAATAATTGCCACGATCAAATAGATTATTCCACTAAATGTATTAACAGGTTGGCGCACCACTTTTTTCATTTCTGTTTTTTCGCAAAAAAGTTCAATTATCTTATGATCTACTGGTAAATCTTTCCAGAAATCCACAAGAGATAGATCATGATTAAGCCACCATATTGCTAAAGCAAAAAGTAAGGTTATAAAAAACAATAGAGCAACAGTCCCTTTACCGATGTAGATATCAGGACACATAATGTGCTTTTTTTTGGAGTAGTATTTTATAATTTTTTTAATCATTCTCCTGTCGCTCTATGAGTCTAATCTAAGTTATGGTATTATTTTCTGGATGAATTATGACTCATCATGATTTTCCATTGCCCATTCATTTTCTTTAATACACTTGTGCCAATTCCTTTGCGTTTTAACTCTTTATTGTCTTTTGCCACTACAATTGTATAATTGTACGTTTCGGTTGAAAACGCATACTCGCCACTCACGGTAACAGCAACTTTATAATCGCTGAAAGTGAACGATTTGAACGCTTTCATTTCGGGTGCAAGGTGATGTTCTAAATAGTGAGCATAGCTGCCTTCATTGCCGCCTGATTCATATATTTTTGAATCGGAAGTAAATAATTTTTCCGTACCAGTAACATCTAATTTCTCAATAGCAGTATTGTACTGTTTTAGCACCGCTTTTACAGCCTCTGTGTCCTTGTCTTGGGCAAACATACTTGCCGATGACACTACTAATAAAAGAACTTTTACGAACAATTTTTTTGATGATTTCATTTCTATTAATTTTAAATTATTATTTTTTTATTTTCTTCCAAATTTTTCTAATGGTAGGAGAGGAGATGTACCAAAGTAAAAAACCACTTAAAACGGTTATTAATCCTAACAATGAAAAAACTCTTAATACAATATTATTCATATTGTCTCGCCCTTCGTAGTCCATGGTATGGGTCATCCATAAAAAATCAAACCATCTCCAATCACGATGTCTTATTGTTTGTAGTTTGCCATCATTTACTGAAATATACACTTTCAAATTATTTGGCTCTTGATAGGATATAACATAAGCAGGTAACAATCTCTCTCTGTATTCATGATGTTTCCCAACTTC
>NZ_AHKF01000043.1 GCF_000252125.1 Flavobacterium frigoris PS1
AGCTTCAGAAACAGGATATACTTATTCTTGGGTATCGTCACCTGTAGGATATACTTCTACTGATGCAAATCCAACTGTAAATCCAAGTGTGACCACTACTTATTCTGTAACAAAAACAAATACAGCTTCTGGTTGTAATGATACTAAAAGTGTAATTGTAACGGTGGAAACCTCAGTACCAACAGCAGAAGCAGGAACATCTGTACAAATAAACTGTACTACTAACCAAGGAAATGGAACAGTAACATTAAACGGAACCGGATCAACTACAGCAGGTGTTACCTATTTGTGGACTGGTGGAACAATTGTAAGTGGAGAAACTACTTTATCTCCAATTGTGAGCGCCGCAGCTACCTATACTTTAACAGTAACTTATATCGCTACAGGTTGTAAATCAAGTGATACGGTAGCAGTAACTATAGACAATACAGTGCCAACAGCAGAGGCTGGAACGCCTGTACAAATAAACTGTATTACCAACGAAGGAGATGGAACAGTAACCTTAAACGGAACCGGATCAACTACAGTAGGCGTTACCTATTTGTGGACTGGTGGAACAATTGTAAGTGGAGAAACTACTTTATCTCCAATCGTAAGTGCCGCCTCTACCTATACTTTAACAGTAACTTACACCGCTACAGGTTGTAAATCAAGCGATACAGTAGCAGTAACTTTAGATAATTCATTACCAAAAGCAGATGCAGGACAAGATGTAACCATCAACTGTACCACTAAAAGTACAACTTTATCTGCTTCAGGTGGAGTTTCCTATTCTTGGAGTCCAGCAACAGGATTAAGTGCAACAAACATTGCCAATCCAATAGCTGAACCTATATTAACAACAACATATACTGTAATTGTAACAGCCGCTAACGGATGTACTGCAACTGACTCTGTAACTGTGACAGTTGATAAAAATGTGCCAACTGCGCCAACTGTAAATGTAATTAACAATTGTAATGGTACGTCTACATTGACGGCATCAGGCTATACAGGAGAATTGTTATGGAGTAACAATGCCACTACTGAATCAATAACAGTAAGTACAGCAGGAACCTATACTGTGAGAGTAACTTCTGCAAATGGTTGTATAAGCTCAAATGGTTCAGGCAACGCCGCACCAAAAACAACACCAGCTGCACCAACTGCAGCCACTTTGCAACCAACTTGTGCAGTAGCTACGGGAACAATAACTGTTTCTGCTCCTATTGG
>NZ_AHKF01000042.1 GCF_000252125.1 Flavobacterium frigoris PS1
GGATTCGTGCCTTTACTTTGTGTTTGATAAAAAGAGTAACTTTATTCAAAGAAAAACAGAGGTGAACTTTGATTCGCGCTAAGCTTATGACTTAACTACCGCATTAGTCCTCTGTCTTCTCCTTGAATCCCGTTGAATTGCTTCAAATAGAATGATAGACATTAAGGTCTAATAAAGGCTCTAAAGAAGTTCAACATTTTTATTTATCTTAAAATCAAAGTTATGAAAAATTATTTATTTTATGTAGGCATTGATGTTTCGAAGTTAAAATTGGATGTTGTTGTATTGAATAGTAAATCGATTAATCAAACTGATCATTTTATTGTTGAAAACAATCAAAAAGGAATAAAATCGATTGTCACCTATTTACAAAAAAAGAAGATTAATCTCATTACAACTTTGTTTTGTTATGAAAGTACGGGAGTGTACAATTATCCTTTAAATGTTTTTCTTTCTGAAAAAAAGATTGATTATTGGGTTGTTCCGCCATTAGAGATTAAGCGTGCGAAGGGTTTAGTAAGAGGTAAAAACGATAAAACAGATGCTAAAGACATTGCTTATTATAGTTTACGAAATATTGACAAACTAAATCTTTCATCAGTGCCCGAAAAAGAGATTCAACAGTTAAAATTACTTTTTAGCGAAAGAGAAAAACTAGTAAAAGCAATCCTACTCTTTGAATCATCAAAGGAAAACAGAGGGTTTATGTCTAAAGACGTATACAAAGAAATCGCACTTATAAACAGCAAGACCATCCAAAATCTTAAGAACTCTTTAAAAGGTATTGAGAAAAAAATGAAGGCAATAATAATCAATACTGAACAACTGAAACAACAATATGACTTAGTTAAAAGTATTCCTGGAGTTGGAGAACAGACTGCTATTTACTTTATAATTGCAACAAAAGGGTTTAAAGCCTTTAAAACATGGCGTAAATTTGCTTGTTATTCTGGTGTTGCGCCTTTTGAATACAGTTCTGGAACCAGTGTAAGGGGGAAAACGAAAGTTAATCATCTTGCGGACAAAAAGATGAAGTCTTTACTTCAAATGTGTGCTATGACAAGTATTAAATATGATCCTCAATTAAAAGAGTATTACACAAAAAAGAAAGCTGAAGGAAAAAACGGAATGCTTGTTCTAAACAATATAAGATGTAAAATTATTAGCAGAGTTTTTGCTGTAATTAACAGGCAAACACCATACATTAATACATATAAATTTGCTGGATAATTTAACGTTTTCTAGTTGTTTTTTATCATAGAATGCGG
>NZ_AHKF01000041.1 GCF_000252125.1 Flavobacterium frigoris PS1
TACAATCCACTACTAAATCTACATTCTTTAAAAGTTCTTGCATACTTCCTTTTAATGGAATATTTCCGATTTTCATTTCTTTTTCGGCTTCGGGTGTTGCCGCATAGATATTGTACTCTTTTCTAACGGCGTTTTGAATGCGCCAATCGCTGATAACATCACAGACTCCTACTAGTTTCAAATCGTCTTGTTTATTAATAGCATCAGCCACTCTTTTTCCGATAACTCCATATCCGATAACTGCTATATTTTTCATGTAATTTTATTTTATATTAATTATGTTTTATTATTATTTGTTTCCATTCCCATTGGCATGTTCCCATCATCATTTGTATGTGAAATCATAAAAAAACGTTCTGAGATAAGTATTAATATAATTCCGATTGCCGCGACTATAATTACTAAGGGATCGTTAATGTATTTTACATAAAGGAAAGCAGAAAGAACCACTGCGTCCATAATAATTGCTATTAAGGGTATAATTGGATGGAAATCTACTTCCTTTTTAAGGTGACGAAAAAGGCCCCAATGAATAGCAATATCCATAATAAGATAAAAAATAACTCCAATAGAAGCGATTCTTGTCAAATCAAACAACATAGTCAGCAAAATAGCAAGGGAAACCGTGAATAGGAGTGCGGGGTTTTTAAAGCTACCTATTTTGTTTAACGATGGTACCTGTTTCATATTACTCAACATCTCCAATAGGCGAGAGGCTGAAAACACACTTGCAATTACACCTGAAAATGTAGCAACGATTGCGATTGCTATGG
>NZ_AHKF01000040.1 GCF_000252125.1 Flavobacterium frigoris PS1
CTGCGATAAAGTGTTGTGAAAAAAATAAAGGAATATATTTTATTTACAATAACCATTGAGCCTTAAACACTACTAAATTCTTTACTCTTTCTTTGGAACATTATTATCTAATTTGGTTACTGATTTTATATACTTTAATTATAGTAATCAAAAATAAGTTCCGATTAAGAAGAAATAAATAAAAATACATGTTAAATAAAACTATAAAATATTTCCTTGAAAATAAATTAGTTACAGGACTCATTCTTCTTGTAATAATAGTTTGGGGAATAGCAACTGCACCATTTGACTGGAAGGTTCCTTTCATACCATCAAGTCCAGTGTCTGTAGACGCAATTCCTGATATTGGAGAAAACCAACAAATCGTTTTCACACAATGGCCGGGTAGGTCTCCACATGATATAGAAGACCAAATATCGTATCCATTAACAACATATATGCTGGGTATACCAGGTGTAAAGTCAATTAGAAGTAATTCTATATTTGGTTTTTCGAGTATTTATATCATTTTTGATGATGATGTAGAATTTTACTGGTCTCGTTCACGAATACTTGAAAAACTAAATTCGTTACCAAATAGTTTATTACCTGAAGAAGTGAAACCTTCTTTAGGACCTGATGCAACTGCACTTGGACAAGTATATTGGTATACTGTTGAAGGAAGAGACAAAGATGGAAATCCTACTGGAGGTTGGGATTTAAACGAAATAAGAACAGCCCAAGATTTCTACATTAAATACGGATTAAATGCAGTTAAAGGAGTTTCTGAAGTTGCTTCTATAGGCGGATTTGTTCAAGAGTATCAAATAGATGTGAATCCAGATGCACTAAAAGCATTTAACATTCCATTGATGAAAGTGATGACTGCCGTACAAAAGTCAAATAAAGATATCGGTGCTAAAACAATCGAAATTAATCAAGCAGAATATCTTGTAAGAGGACTTGGTTATGTAAAAAAAATTGAAGATATTGAACTTGCTGTAGTTGCAGTAAATGACAATGTGCCAATTCGTATAAAGGATATTGGAGTAGTTACTCTAGGTCCAGCAACTCGACGTGGGGCTTTAGATAAAGGTGGCGCTGAAGCTGTAGGTGGTGTGATTATTGCAAGATATGGCTCCAACCCTTTAGAAGTATTAAATGGAGTTAAATCTAAAATTAAAGAAATCGCTCCTGGTTTGCCTAAAAAAACCTTAGCAAACGGAGTGGTAAGTCAATTAACAATTGTCCCATTTTATGACCGTACTCAACTAATTCATGAAACGATAGGTACACTGGAGACAGCGCTTTCACATGAGATACTAATCAGTATTATTGTGGTTTTAATTTTATTATTTAATCTTCGAGCGTCCTTAATTATTTCTAGTTTATTACCCGTTGGAGTATTGATGACCTTTATAGTAATGCGCTATTCGGGAGTCGATGCCAATGTTGTAGCCCTATCTGGTATCGCCATAGCCATAGGTGTAATGGTAGATGTTGGCGTTATATTTATTGAGAATATTATAAGGCACTTAGAAATGCCAGAAAATGAAGGAGTCAAAGGGCAAAAACTATTAGAGGTTATTTACAACGCAACCATAGAAGTAGCCTCGGCTATCACTACAGCATTAGCGACTACAATAGTAAGTTTTATTCCCGTATTTGCTATGGAATCAGCAGAAGGTAAGCTATTTAGACCTTTGGCGTTTACCAAAACATTTGCCTTATTAGGAGCTTTTGTGCTTGGTTTAATTGTTTTGCCTTCTTTAGCCCATCTTATTTTTGGAATTGATTATGATAAAAAACGAGTAAAGCGTTTTTGGGGTTATGTATTTATAGCAGCTGGGGTTCTATTGAGTATTTATTTTAAAATGATGCTTCCTTTGGCTTTGTGCTTAATGGGTTTATACGACTTATTCAATTACAAAATTCCAGAAAAATATAAATCTTACACTAAGCATTTCAATATAATTTTAGTGCTGCTAATTATATCTTTTTTCCTTACGGAGGAATGGATGCCTCTTGGTCCACAAATAAGCATAATAGGTAATTACTTATTTGTGATTGTTTTATTAGGTATCATTTTAACAGGCTTATTAAGTATTGTTCGTTTTTACGAGCCAGTACTAAGATGGTGTTTAGCTAATAAAGGTAAATTTATGTTATTACCTTTAGTTACTCTACTGTTTGGTCTATTAGTATGGATTGGTTTCAATGCTACCTTTGGCTTTGTCGCTAACGGTTTTGAAAAAGTAGGTTGGGATATCCGAAATTCTAAAGTTTGGACTGTACCCACACATACTTTTCCGGGTATTGGATCAGAGTTTATGCCTTCACTAAACGAAGGTAGTTATTTATTAATGCCAACCTCCATGCCACATTCTGGTGTAGCACAAAACCGAAAAGTAATAGGCCAACTAGACATGATACTAGGACATATCCCAGAAGTGGATATGGCTGTTGGAAAACTAGGTCGTGTGGAAAGTGCTTTAGACCCTGCCCCTATCTCCATGTACGAGAACATGATTAATTATAAGCCTGAATACATTCTAAATGAAAAAGGGCATCGTATGCGATTTAAAGTGGATAAAAAAGATCGATTCATTACAAAATCACGCGATAGTCTTTCACATGATGATGCCTTGAAACAAGGGATAACTATGAAAAATTTGATTGAAGATGATAATGGTAATTTTTATCGAAACTGGAGAGACAAAATACATTCACCAGATGATATTTGGGATGAAATTGTTAAAGCATCAAAAATTCCTGGAGTAACATCTGCACCTAAATTACAACCTATTGAAACGCGACTTGTAATGCTCCAAACAGGAATGAGAGCACCAATGGGTATTAAAGTATTTGGTCCAGATTTGAAAACCATCGAAGAATTTGGGTTAGAATTGGAAGGAATCCTTAAAGAAGTGCCATCTGTTAAAAAAGAAGCCGTTTTTGCCGATAGAATTGTCGGAAAACCATATCTGCATTTAAATATTGATAGAGAAAAAATTTCAAGATTTGGATTAAATGTAGAAGACATACAACAAACCATTGAAACAGCAATTGGAGGAATGAAAGTTTCTTCAACAGTTGAAGGAAGAGAACGTTATCCTATTCGTGTCCGTTATCCAAGAGAATTAAGAGACAGCCCGGAAGCTATGAGTAAAATTTTAGTTGCAACACCTACAGGTGCTCAAATTCCGCTGGGTCAATTAGTCAAATTTGAGTATACAAAAGGACCACAAGCAATTAAAAGTGAAGATACTTTTTTAGTAGGATTTGTATTGTTTGATAAAAATAGTGGATTTGCCGAAGTAGATGTGGTAAATGATGCTCAAAAAGCGATAAAAGCTAAAATTGATTCAGGAGAACTTAAAGTACCACAAGGGGTGAATTTTAAATTCTCTGGAAGCTATGAGAATCAAATTAGAGCAATGAAGAGACTATCGATAGTAATACCTATTTGTCTTGTGGTTATCTTTCTATTGCTTTACTTTCAGTTCAAGACAATTATTGCTTCATCTATTCACTTTTCTGGTGTATTCGTTGCTTTTGCTGGTGGTTTTATTCTACTATGGCTTTACGGTCAAGATTGGTTTATGAATTTTGTAGTAGCAGATGTCAACATGCGTGACTTATTTCAAATACATCCCGTTAATTTAAGTGTAGCCGTCTGGGTTGGGTTTATTGCACTGTTTGGAATTGCCACCGATGATGGGGTAATTATGGGAACCTATATTCACCAAGTTTTTGAGGAAAAAAATCCTCAAACGGTAACTGCGGTTAGAGAAGCTGTAATAGAAGCTGGTAAAAAGAGAGTAAGACCTGCTGTGATGACAGCAGCAGTAGCAATTATAGCTCTTTTGCCCGTATTAACCTCAACAGGAAAAGGATCTGATATTATGATTCCAATGGCTATTCCAACTTTTGGAGGAATGACTATTCAAATTATGACCATGTTTATTGTGCCTGTTTTGCAGGCCTATTGGAGAGAAACAGTTATTAAAAATAAAATAAAAAAAAATGCGTAAAATAATATTAGTAACGCTATTGTTTGCCGTTTGCAATTTAAGCGCACAATCCCTTACGAACTACTACGAACTGGCAGCTAAAAACAACCCAGAACTAAAAGCAAAATATAAGGAATTTGAAGCTTCTTTGCAAAAGATCCCACAAGTGAGTTCTTTACCAGATCCTAATTTCTCTTTGGGTTATTTTATTTCCCCAGTAGAAACCCGACTTGGCCCACAGAATATGAAGTTTTCATTGACACAAATGTTTCCTTGGTTCGGTACTTTAAAAGCACAAAAAAATGTTGCTGCTTTACTTGCCGACAGCAAATATCAAGCTTTTTTAAATACTAAAAATCAATTGTTTTTTCAAGTTGCTTCGGCATATTATCCTTTATATGAACTATTAAATTTAAAAGGCATTGAGCAAGAAAATATCAAAATTTTAGAATCATATAAAAAAATAGCTTCCGCAAAATTTGAAAATGGGAAAGGGAGTTTGGTTGATGTCTTGCGTGTGGATATTATGGTAAAAGAGGCGCAAACTAATTTATCTATATTAGAGAAAAAAGAGCCCGCACTAACAGCTTGGTTCAATAGTATTCTGAACAGAAAATACGACGAAAAGATTGACGTAATTAAAGAAATTACATTAGTTGAACTACCCCTTGAATACCGTAAAGATTCAATAGTAACCAATCCTTTGTTATTAGAAATAGATTTAAAAAAGCAAGCGGCTGATGCCAATATAATAGCGGTAAAAAAACAAGGTTTACCCAAATTAGGAGTTGGATTAGATTATGTTTTTGTTGGTACAGGTATGAATAACTTCTCGGATTCAGGTAAAGATGCTATTATGCCAATGGTTACTTTAAGCTTACCCATCTTTAGAACAAAATACAATGCCGCTAATGCAGAAGCTAAATTAATGCAAGAAAGCTATTGGTACCAAAAAGAAGCGGCGGAAAACAAATTAAACGGCAGTTATTATAAAATGACTTTTGAGTTAGAAAAAGAACAGGAATTATTAAAACTATATACTAATCAAGTAACGACACTCTCAAAAAGCTTAAATTTATTATTAGCCTATTACAGTAATGCAAATAAAGACTTCGAAGAAGTACTGCGCATGCAACAAGAACTATTGAAATATAAAAAGTTAACCCTTGCGAGTACGAGTGCTTTTTATGTGAAATTAGCTGAATTGGATTATTTAACTGCAAAACAATTTTAATTATGATACTTGATAAAAAAACAAAAATATCCCTTATAGCTACTTTATTTATAGGATTGTTACTGGGGGCACTTCTTTTTGGAGGTAGTGCTAATGAAAAGGAAAAAATAGCTACAGAAACAGTAACAAAAGAGCAAATTTGGACCTGTTCCATGCACCCACAAATTAGACGAAATGAACCTGGAGCTTGTCCTATATGTGGCATGGATTTAATTCCGCTTGAAACATCTGGAAGTGGCGATATTGATCCAAACGCTATAAGCATGTCAGAATCAGCAATGATTATTGCAGGCGTATCAACTATTAAGGTAGGAAGTTCGGACGGAATAAAAGAAATTGCACTTAATGGAAAAGTGGAGGTAAATGAAAAAGGCGTATACAGTCAATCATCACATATTCCCGGGAGAATTGAAAAAATTCTAGTCACATTTACTGGTGAGTATGTAAGAAAAGGGCAAGTGGTTGCTTATGTGTACTCGCCTGAATTAGCCAGCGCACAACAAGAACTATTAGAAGCCTACAGCGTTAAAGACATTCAACCGCAATTATTCGAAGCAGTAAAGCAAAAGTTAAAAAACTGGAAGGTTTCTGAAACATCAATAAAAACAATTCTTAAATCAGGAAAAGCACAAGATCGATTTGCCATAACAGCTGATGTTTCGGGCTATGTGGTAAAGAAAAATGTGGAGCTGGGAGACTATGTACAAAGAGGACAAACCCTATATGAAGTAGCTGATTTATCGACGGTTTGGGTTCTTTTTGAAATATATGAAACAGAATTGAATTGGATTAAAAAAGGAGATAAAATTAATTATACCATTGCCTCTTTTCCAGGGGAATCTTTTTCTGGTACAATCTCTTTTATAGACCCATTTATTAATCCTAATTCGCGTATCGCTAAAGCCAGAATTGAGGTAAGCAATTCCAATTTTAGATTAAAACCAGAAATGTTTGTTTCAGGGACTGCAAAATCGAAAGTAGCTACAGGTAAATCTTCATTAAGTGTTCCTAAATCTGCCGTTATGTGGACCGGTAAACGCTCTATTGTATATATTAAAAATGAAGCAGAAAGCGGCATTAGTTTTAAATTAAGAGAAGTAACACTCGGACCATTATTAGGAGATAATTACCTTATTGAAGAAGGTTTAGAAGCAGGTGAAGAAATTGCCGTAAACGGAACGTTCAATATTGATGCGGCCGCACAATTAGCGGGTAAACCAAGTATGATGAATATCGAAGGCGGTAAAGTGAATACAGGCCACGATCACGGTGGTATGAAAGGTACGATGTCTAATGAAAAACAAGCAACCTTACAAACTATTAAAACCACAATTAGTACAGATGCAAAAACGAGCTTACAACCTTTATATAAAGATTATTTTGAGCTAAAAGATGCACTAACTAAGGATGATTTCAATCTTGCAAAAAATACAATATCCAAATTTGAAAATTCTTTAAATAAAATAAATATGAATCTATTTAAAGGGGATGCACATAAAATTTGGATGAATTATCAAACAGAATTGAAAAACAACATCTTACATGCTGTTCATATAAAAGATATAAAAGAGATGAGAAAATCTTTCGAGCGTATATCAAATGTAATGATAGCCATGACAAAGTCTTTTAAGCCTTTAAAAGAAAGTTCCTATATACAATTTTGTCCAATGGCAAACAGTGATAAAGGAGCTAATTGGTTGAGTAAAGAAAATAAAGTAGTCAATCCTTATTTTGGAGCTTCTATGTCAAAATGTGGAGAAGTGAAACAAGCAATTAAATAATAATAACCCTTTAAATTTTTAACCATGAACAAAATGAAAACAACAATCGGAATTTTAGCAATGGCTGTACTAAGCCTAACAGTTTCTTGTAAAGACAACAAAGAATCACAACACAGTGAAGAAGCCCATTCAGGAGAAATGGAAGTACACGATCATTCAGAAATGAATCACGACAACAGCGATGGACATCATAACGGATCTGAAAGTGCAGAAAGAGCTATAGAAGCGAGCACCCAGAAGAGCCCCGCTACAACTCCAATTATAGAGAGCTATTTACAAATTAAAAACGCATTAGCTTCTGATAATAAAGAGGCTGCTACTAAAGGAGCTTCAGCGATGCTTGCTGCAATTTCTAGTTTTGATATGACAAAAATTGATGAAGCTCAGCATAAAGAATACATGGAAATAATCGAAAGTGCCAAAGAGCATGCAGAACATATTGCTAAAAGTCCTATCGATCATCAAAGAGAGCATTTTGAGACTTTGAGTACCGATGTTATGGATTTAGTAACCTTATTGGGCACCGATAAAACTCTTTATCAAGATTACTGCCCAATGAAAAAAGTTAGCTGGTTGAGCGAAACTAAAGAGATTAAAAACCCTTTTTATGGAAGCAAAATGTTGACTTGTGGTTCTGTGAAAAAACAAATTAATTAAATGAAAATTGTAAAAGTAATAGTATTAGTTTTACTGGTTGCGTTCGTGGGAATTCAGTTTATTCCCACAGTACGCAATCGAAGTGAATATGTTCCCAAAACAGATTTTATGTTGGTCAATACAGT
>NZ_AHKF01000039.1 GCF_000252125.1 Flavobacterium frigoris PS1
ATCTTGATATAGGGTTTTATCTGTTCCTAATAAAGTTATTAAATCAGTAATATCTGTGCTTAATGTTTCAAAATGCTCTCTTTGATGATCAATAGGTTTTTTTACAATATGTTCTGCATGTTCTTTAGCACTTTCAAGTATTTCCATATATTCTTTATGTTGTGCTTCATCAAGTTTTGACATATCAAAATTTGAAAAGGCTGCAAGTAGCGCTGTTGCTCCTTTCGCGGCATTGTCTTTATTGTCTGCAACTAATCCATTTTTAATTTGCAAATAGCCATCTATAATAGCAGAAGTTGCCGCATTTTTTTTAGATGACGCTGTTATTTCTCTGGTCTTCATCGAAGCGTCCTTGTCGTGAGCATGTTCATCGTTGCCTTCTGCATGATGATGTTCTTCACTTTCATTATTCATTTCCATTTGGTTTCCATCTGAAGACATTTCTGAATGATGCCCGTCCTCATTATCATGCTCTTTTTTTGAATCTTTACATGATGCAACAGTTAGGGTTACAAATACTATTGCTAAAAGTCCCATTGACAATTTTAATTTTCTCATTTTGTTTGTTTTTAGTGATTATTATTATTATTATTTAAAGTTTTTTAATTACATTTTTAAGTTTAGGGGTTATTTCATCCGCATTTTCCATCATTTGATAGTTGTCAACTGCCAGCATAGAAACCATCGTGCTAACAGCTGCCAATTCTATAATTATGAGATTAATCTATTGAAAGATAACGAGTTTACATCCTGATTTTAATTATTAAAACCTTACGGAAAGTCCACCTCCAGCTCCATAGCGGTTATCGTAGCTACCCATAAGTGAAATATTTCTGGATAGAAAATATTCAGCTCCTGCACTCCATACAGTTTCCGAAGTCAAATCTTTTCCCACGGGCAAATTATTTACAATCCCTAAATCTAATTGATACTCATAATAGCCAAAAATAGATAGTTTAGGAAATATCATTATACTTCTCCCTAACGCAATTCTTGGTCTTAACTCATTATCTACACGTACATCAAGATTAAATAAATAGGGTGTTAAATAACGTATCCCGACCACTGCAGTAGTTTTAAATTGGTCTAAACTATTGCGTGTTTTATTTTCAATGTTAACACCTCCAAAAACACGTAAGTAATCGTGTAAATAACGTTCGTAGGTAAACTCTGATTCTAAATTTTTGTTCCAACCATATTCTAAAGACGCATTAAATTGATTTCTGATATTAGATGTCATTAAATTAAAACCTGTTGTATGTGAAGCTGCATCTACCAATCCCCATGAATACCATTTATCTGTTTCTGCAATAATTTTAGAAGCCGGAAATTCATCCATTCTAGGGTCTCGAGCTGTATCATATGACACTACTCTCGCCATACCTCCCATCATATGATATAGGATGTGACAATGAAAAAACCAGTCTCCATTCTCATCACCATTATTTCCATAAAACTCTATTGTTATTTTCTGCATTGGTGGCACATTAACCGTGTGTTTTAACGGGGAATAATCACCGTTTTTATTGATAACCCTAAAGAAATGACCGTGCAAATGCATGGGGTGGTGCATCATAGTTAGATTGTTAAAGGTAATTCGGGTTACTTCCTTACTGTTTATTTTTATTTTATCAGCTTCTGAAAGTGGTACACCATTCATGCTCCAAATGTACCGATTCATATTTCCCGTTAGATTCAACAGTACTTCTTTTACAGGAACATCTTTGTCATAGTTAGTTTTCGTTGGAGATTTTAAATAGTCATAATTATACTCTGCAAACAAATCCATTCCGGCCATTTTGCCCGATTTCTTTGCATCCTTTTTCTCATTCATCTGCATACCTACCATCGCACTATCATTGTTCATGTCCATCCCTTTCATTTTGGAATGATCCATTTGCATTGAATCTTTAGGTTTTTCCATTTTCATTCCTACCATTGTGTTGGCTTTCTTCATATCCATTCCTTCCGTTTTGGAATGATTCATTTTCTTCTCTTTCATTTCCTCCATTCCCATAGAATCTTCAGGTTTGCTCATATCCATTCCAGACATCTTATCCATTTGCATCCCATATTCATCCTTCATCTTAAACCGTTCATCTTTTTTGGGTTGAAACTTTAATGCATGCGCGCCCATTTTCATATCCATTTTGGCCATTTTTTGCATCATCCCAATCTTATCTGGTCTGGGAATAGTCATTGCAGGTAATGTTTTTCCATTTCCAATAAATGCAGATGCAGTTCCTGAACCATCTTGAGCCATGATTTTAAATTCTGTTTTTCCTTCTTCGGGTACTGTGATGATAAAATCGTAAGTTTCAGCGACGCCAATAAAAGTCTTGTTCTTTTTAGCTGGTACTACATCAAGACCATCAGCAGATACTAGTAGTGGTTCCTCTCCTCCAAAAGTCATCCAAAAGGACGTGGATGCACCTCCATTTATGATTCTCAAGCGTACTTTCTCCCCGGCTTTAAATTTTGGATAGTCGATGCTTTCTTCTCCATTAATTAAGAAAGCAGGATAATAAACGTCTGCTATATCTGCACCATTCATCCGTTGTCTCCAAAAGTTCAATTGCGCTCCAAAGGCTCCTCGAGCAATAACCTGATTTAAAGGTGTAGAAGTTCCTTTTTTGATACTATACCATTCGTTACCTCGTTTTAAATTACGTAGCACATTCATTGGTTTTTCGTTTGTCCAATCTGATAACATCAACACCAATTCCTTATCATATTTTAAGGTTTGTTCTTTTGGCTTAATAACAATTGAACCAAAAACTCCACTTTGTTCTTGCAACATAGTATGTGAATGATACCAATATGTTCCAGACTGTTTAATGGGGAACTCATATTTCTGTGTGTGTCCTGGTTCTATAGGAGGTGTTGTTAAGTAAGGAACACCATCAAAGAAATTAGGCAATAACAAACCATGCCAATGCACAGAAGTTTCTTCGCTCATTTCATTTTTCACGTAAATCACGGCATATTCACCTTCTATAAATTCCAAAGTTGGTCCAGGGATTGTACCATTTACAGTCATCCCTTTGATTTCTTTTCCTGCTTTGTTTACTAGTTCTTCCTTAATGGTTAAAGTGTACTCGTGTACAGGCAAATTATTAACATTTCCCTCCATGGACTGTCCAAATATCGAACAAAGGGGTATTATCAATAAGATTATTAAATATTTTAAGTTTTTCATTTTTCTATTTATTATAGTTACTATTTATTTTATGATTTCTGCCTTTACTTCTCCACATTTTAACATGGAAGCGCCAAAATAGGGGTTTGCTACTTTATTTTCTTTACTTAACCAATTTGCTCCTTTATCACTGTTAGCCATGGGGCAAAATTGTATATAGGAACTTTCTTTTAGAGGACTAAAAGATTTTGTCATGGCTATCATTACATTGGAAATGGGGATAAATGATTTTCGCATTTCTTTTATATCTTTGATATGGGCAGCATGTAAGGTGTTTTTTTTCAATTCTGTATGGTACTTCATCCAGATTTTATGCGCATCACCTTTAAAGAGATTCATGTTTATTTTACTCAGTGAATTTTCAAATTTGGCTATTGTCTTTTGTGCTCCGCTAAAATTATCCTTAGTTAACTCATCTTTCAACTCAAAATAATCTTCATATAAAGGCTGTAAGCTCGTTTTTGCATCTGAGCTAATAGTAGTTTTGGCAGTTTCTAAAGCCGTAGGTTTTTTATCAGACACTGCGGCTTGGTTGCCACCATGATTGTGAGCGGTACTCGCTTTACCACCTTCGAGGTTCATCATACTAGGCTTACCCGCTAATTGAGCAGCAGCATCGATATTGAAAGTACCATTAGCGACAACTTCTTCACCAGCTTCTAATCCCTCCTCTATGAGATAATCATTGCCTAATAATGGGCCTAGAGTGACTTGTCTTAACTTGAAAGAAACTCCTTTTTCTGATTCGTTTTTAACGTATACTATGGATCGTTTACCAGTCCACATTACAGCCGATTTAGGAACGCTTAAAGAAGATTTGTTTGTAGCGACTCTCGAACTAATTGTTCCTGAGACAAACATTTCTGGTTTTAATTTTAAATTAGAATTTCTTACCTCCACTCTTGCTGTTGCAATGCGCGTACTAGGATTAATAAATGGGTCAATAAAAGAAATTGTACCAGAGAAAGATTCCCCTGGAAAAGAGGCAATAGTATAGTTCACTTGATCTCCTTTTTTAATCCAAGGAATGTCTGATTCATAAATTTCAAAAAGAACCCACACAGTAGATAAGTCAGCTACGTCATATAAGGTTTGTCCTCGTTGCACATAATCCCCAAGCTCCACATTTTTCTTTACAACATATCCTGAAACGTCAGCGGTGATGGGAAATTTATCTTGCGCTTTTCCTGAAGAAAGCACATTTTTTATCGTTGTTTCAGAAACTTTCCAATTTCTAAGCTTTTGCTTTACAGCTTCAAACAACTGTGGTTGTAGGTCTCTTATGCTATAGGCCTCTATAAGTTCTTGCTGAGCAGTAGCTAGTTCAGGGGAGTATACATAAGCAACGACCTGTCCTTTTTTTACATATTCGCCAGTAAATGTGACTAGAATTTTCTCAATTCTTCCTGGAATATGTGACGATTGACTGTACACGCCTTTTTCATTTACTTCTACTTTTCCATTAAGTGTGATTTCTTTTATTCCATCTGAATTACCTACTTTATAAGTCGATACCCCAGCGATAATCATTGCTGATTCAGACATACTGATAGCGTCTGGATCAATATCACTATTGTCAGATGTTTCAAGCGGAATTAAATCCATGCCACATATAGGGCAAGCACCAGGTTCGTTCTTTCTAATTTGTGGGTGCATCGAACAGGTCCAAATTTGATCTTTCGTTACCGTTTCTTCCGAAGTTTTTTGTTCTTCTTTGGCGCTTCCGCCAAATAGAAGTGCACCTAATAACAACCCTAAAAGTAAAGTTGCTGCGAGTGCTATTTTTGTTTTTTTATCAAATGTCATAATTAAAATTGTTTTGCGGTTAAATAGTCCAGTTCAGCTAATTTCACATAGAAAGCACTTGTACTTGCAAGCTTTAACTTCTTATATTTTAATAGTTCTTGCTGCATGCGCAGTACTTCTTCAAAGTCTTTATTTGCATTACTGTAATACGAAAACAATAAATTCAAACTTTTTGAAAGTGTAACTACTTGATTACTATATAAATGTAGTAGGTCTTTTTCTTTTTCTAATTCAAAAACTAGTTTATAGTAGGTACCGTTTAATTTATTCTCCACTGCTGTTTTTTGAAAAGAATAACTTTCTTCCATTAATTTAGCTTCTGATGTTGCTGCAGTATATTTTTTTCTAAAAATGGGCAGACTTAAAGTGACCATAGGCATAATAACATCTTTACCAGAATCTGTAGAATTATTCATTCCTTTATCTATAATAACATAATCCACGCCAACACCTAGTTTTGGTAAACCTTGTTTTCTAGCTACTTCTATAGCCGCATTTGAAGCTTGCTTTTTCAAATCAAGCTCTATCAATAAAGGATTTTGTGAAATGGAATCTTTACGATACTGCAGGGGTAGTTCTACTACTTCAATTTCTTTTAAGACGACAACTTGTTCATTATATTTTCTGTTTAAAATACTATTGAACCATGATGTTAATGCGGGTTCTTTTTTATTTAAAATTTCTAAGTTCGTTTGAGCGTCTTTAATCATTATATCTACTCTTAATATATCTACTAAATTTCCTTTTCCATTTTCGAATTTTGCTGACGCTATTTTTTGATACGACTCTAGTATTTTGATGTTTTCTTGCTCAATTATTTTTAAATTTTGCAGTTCATATAATGGATAATAAACCGCCGCAACTTGAGAAAATAATTGATTTTTAGTATTTAAAAAAGCTTGATATTTACTGTCGGCAAGTAATGCGGCAACATTTTTTTGTGCTTTTAAAGTGCCAAACCAGGGAAACATTTGAGTCAATGAAAACTTCATATTTTGTGGACCAACGCGGGTTTCTACAGGTGAAATAAAATAACCCAATGATAAATTAGGGTCTGGTAAGGAACTCACTTGTGGCAACTTCTGCAAAGAAGCTTCAAATTCCTTATATTTCGCTTTCAGTTCCGGGTTATTGTCAGCCGCTACTCCGTAATAGTCTGTAAGCGTTTGTGCGCTTAAATTACAAACGGCAAACAATAGAGTCATTAATACTATTTTATGCATTTTTTTTGTTTTTATTTTTAATAACTGTTTCTCTCCAATAGGCTTGTAATACGGGCACAATGAACATGGTCATAATTTGAATAGTCATTCCTCCAAAAGTTGGAATGGCCATTGGAATCATAATATCAGACCCTTTTCCGGTAGATGTTAATACGGGTAATAGCGCTATAATTGCTACTGCAGCAGTCATCACAGCAGGACGTACACGTTTTTTACCCGCTTCTACAACCGCTTCTCTAACTGCAGTTACCGTTTGCGGATTTTTTTCTTCGAAAACTTGGTGAATATAAGTCCCCATAATCACCCCGTCATCAGTAGCGATTCCAAAGAGTGCGATAAACCCGACCCATACGGCAACGCTTAAGTTAATAGGGTGCACCTGAAATAAATCCCGCATGTTCACATCTGCGACTGAAAAATTTAAAAACCAATCTTGGCCGTAGAGCCATAGCAAGATAAAACCACCAGCAAAGGCCACAAATACCCCCGAAAAGTGAATCGAAGAGGCAATAATAGTTTTAAACTGAAAGTAAAGCAGTAGAAAGATAATCACCAGACAGATAGGAATTACAATTGATAATCTTTTCATTGCTCTAACTTGATTTTCGTAACTTCCGGAGAATTTAAAATTCACACCTTGCGGTACTTTAAGTTCCCCCGAATCAATTTTAGCTTTTATCGCTTTTTGAGCATCATTTACCACATCTACCTCAGCATAACTATCATTTTTGTCAAACAACACAAAACCAACTAAAAAAGTGTCCTCACTTTTAATGGCTTGTGGCCCTTTAGTATATTCAAATTTAACTAATTGCCCCAAAGGAATTTGGGCGCCAGTAGGAGTTGCTACTAAAATTTTAGCCAAAGCCTCGGGACTGTCTCTTAATTCTCTTGGATAACGAACGCGAATTGGGTAGCGCTCTCTACCTTCAACAGTAGAAGAGATTTTCATCCCCCCAATGGCTGTTTCGATCGTTTGCTGAATGTCTTCAACATTTAATCCAAATCTTGATATTTTTTCTCTATCGATATTTAAATGAAGGTAGGGTTTCCCGACAATTCTATCGGCAAAAACGGCTTCTTTTTTAACGGAAGGAACTTCCTTAAGAATTGCTTCTAATTCTAAACCAAACTCTTCTATGGTTTGCAAATCAGGACCAAATACTTTGATACCCATAGGTGCTCTCATTCCGGTTTGGAGCATCACAAGTCGCGTTTCAATAGGCTGTAATTTTGGAGCCGAGGTCACTCCGGGAATTTTAGAAACTTTAATAATTTCGTCCCATATATCATCGGGTGATTTTATTTTGTCTCTCCAATTTCGATAAAATTCTCCGTTATCGTCTTCAATCAAGTTTTTGATGGTTATTCCTTGTTTCAAAGCATCAGCATGTGAAAGGCTATCGTTAGATTTTGTAATAAAACGATCTTTTCTATCGACTTTAAAGCGCATTCGATGCCCCTTTTCGTTTAGAATGTATTCCGGTTTATAGTTGATGATGTTCTCGTACATGGAGATAGGAGCAGGGTCTAAAGCACTTTCAACGCGTCCAAGCTTTCCTACAGCCATTTCGACTTCAGGAATCGTATTCAACAACATGTCGAGTTGACCTATTACTTTTCGGTTTTGTTCAACGCCAGAATGCGGCATAGAAGTAGGCATTAACAAATAACTTCCCTCATTAAGCGACGGCATAAACTCTGATCCAATACCGGGAAAAGTATGAGCAGGGGCAGACCAAACTTTAGATTTTCTGATGTCCCAACCCACTTTTTCAAATCCATTTGCTATAAATCCAAAAGTCGAATTGAATCCAATCCACACCATAAGACCAAACAGCAATGTTACTAATGGCAGTAACATAAATTTCCCTTTGTTTTCTAGACACCATCTTAATACCGGCTCATAAAAACGAACGATACTTAATAAGGCGGATAGGATAATCCCCAGAAGAACTATAACGAAAAGATAGTTTCCAATAACGCTAATTTGTGGTCCCAAAGGCATCCACTCCTCAGTAAGAAAAAAAGAAACTATGAATAACACCAATACCAAATTGAAATGTTTAGTGTAGGCTTGGAATTTTTCTGGAATTTTGTGATTGAATAAATCATACAATCCCATTATACATAAGGCTAGGGGGAGTGCCATTTTAAAATAAATACTCAATAGAATTCCAGCAGCAATAAATACATAACCCCAAAAACGTTTTACTCTTTTTTTATCATAATTGATACCAAAGATGAGATGTGCTAGGGCAGGCAAAACAATTACACCGAGAATAAAAGCTCCTAATAATGCAAATGTCTTGGTAAATGCTAAAGGCCTAAATAATTTACCTTCGGCTGATTCCATGGCAAATACAGGAATGAAACTAACTATAGTCGTTGCTAATGCAGTAGTAATTGCCGAGGCTACTTCAATTGTAGCATTATAAATTACTGTTAATAGTTTTTGACCTTTGGCACCTTCGTTTTCTGGCATTTCTAAATGCCGTATAATATTTTCGATAAATATTACCCCAACATCCACCATGA
Organism: Flavobacterium frigoris PS1; assembly: GCF_000252125.1. Lineage (GTDB taxonomy): Bacteria > Bacteroidota > Bacteroidia > Flavobacteriales > Flavobacteriaceae > Flavobacterium > Flavobacterium frigoris_A. The sequence continues at coordinate 8,767 of NZ_AHKF01000039.1, forward strand.
CCCCAATAGCGATAGCGATTCCTGAAAGCGCGACAACATTAGCATCTACTCCTGAATAGCGCATTACTATAAAGGTCATCAAAACTCCTACGGGTAATAAGCTAGAGATTATTAATGATGCTCTAAGGTTAAATAGTAAAATAAGAACTACTATAATACTGATTAATATCTCATGAGAGAGTGCGGTCTCTAATGTGCCTATCGTTTCGTGAATTAATTGTGTACGATCATAAAAAGGGATAATTGTCAATTGACTTTCCACACCGTTAGCCAAAGTTTTTTTAGGTAAACCAGAAGCAATCTCGCTAATTTTTGATTTCACTCCGTTAATCACTTCCAACGGATTAGAACCATATCTGGCGATAACCACACCTCCTACAGCTTCAGCACCTCCTTTATCTAAAGCTCCACGTCGCGTTTCTGGTCCTAGGGATACAACTCCTATATCTTTTATTCGAATAGGCACATTGTTGTTTACGGCTACAACAGCCAATTCAATGTCTTCAATATTTTTTATGTAGCCGAGGCCTCTTACCAGATATTCTGCTTGATTAATTTCGATGGTTTTAGCCCCCACATCTTTATTCGACTTTTGTACGGCAGTCATAACCTTAGCTAGAGGGATGTTAAACGCTTTTAGAGCATCGGGGTTTACATCAATTTGGTATTCTTGAACAAATCCTCCTATAGAAGCTACTTCTGAAACTCCCTTAACAGCATTTAATCCATATTTAATATAGAAATCCTGAGCTGTTCTTATTTCGTGTAAATCCCAGCCACCAGTTGGGTTTCCGTCTTTATCTCGTCCTTCCACTGTATACCAATATACTTGTCCCAATGCAGTTGCATCAGGGCCTAATGACGGTTTAACGTTTTCAGGAAGCAAGCTATTAGGTATGGAACTTAATTTTTCGAGAATTCTGGAGCGTGACCAATAAAATTCTATATCATCGTCAAAAATGATATAAATACTCGAAAAACCTAAAATTGAGTTACTTCTAATTGACTTTACACCTGGAATTCCCAGCATGTAGGTGGTTAAAGGATAGGATATTTGATCTTCTATATCTTGTGGAGATCTTCCGGGCCACTGTGTGAAAACAATTTGTTGGTTTTCTCCAATGTCGGGAATGGCATCCACAGACACCGGGCTTGAAGGTAAGAAAGGAATCTTCCAGTCGAAAGGAGCGGTTGCCATTCCCCAAAATATTATTACAAGAAGAATAAGTCCTGTGACTAATTTATTTTCAAGAAAATATTTTATAGTTTTATTTAACATGTATTTTTAATTTAATTCTTCTTAATTGGAACTTATTTTTGATTGCTATAATTAAAGTATATATAATCAGCAATCAAATTAGATAATAATGTTCCAAAGAAAGAGTAAAGAATTTAGTAGTATTTAAGGCTCAATTGCTGTTGTAAATAAAATATAATCCTTTGTTATTTTCACAACACTTTATCGCAGATCCTTTACAAATACAACTTTTCCTCTTCCTTATTAGGAGAACGATTATTATATTTATAATTCTTTTTTAATAGTACCGCATTTTGGCATTTTACTTCCCAAGTATGGATTTTTGATTTCTTTGGTTTCACTTATCCAAATTGC
>NZ_AHKF01000038.1 GCF_000252125.1 Flavobacterium frigoris PS1
CCTATTAAAGATAACATATTTTTTTTCTCAGTTGAATTTTTCAATTTTAAATTATTTTTTCGCGTTATTAATTGATTATATTTATCTTAAATAATTATGTTCTAAATTTAATAGGTCTTCACGATCACCAAACTGTTTATTAAATATTTTACTAAATGAATATACTATTGCTAATTGAATACGATGCTCATTTTTACCAAATAAACTTTCAGTAAAGCCCGTATTTTCAGTATAACGATATTGTAAACCAATATCAAAACTTTCTCCAATGCGATAAAAACTATTTGCAATAATTATTAATTGATTTGAATCTACTTCTAAATTGGGTAAGGATTTGTATCCACCACCTATGGATATTTGATAATTAGGTCTTTCTAACTTTTGTTTTAAAAATCGAAATGTACCAAAGACGGTTGTTGATTCTGTTCTTGTATAATCAAAATACTCGTTTAACGTAACTACTTCTTTCCAACCAAAATTTTGAATGGCTTGAAGTCTAAAGTCGATAAAGTTTATTGGATCCGGCTTTAGGTTCAGGGTCGTACTAAATAGAAGATTTTTAACTGAAGCATCAAAATCGTTTGAGTAACCTAGTCTATCAGTAAAATAATTGTTATAACTTATACCAATTTCTTGAATTACATTTCTATTCCATCTTTGACTTAATGGCACTTTATACATAAGAGATGCTCCTATTGAATTTAATCTAAAATCATCGGGCACCATACTGTCATAAAAATTTTCTCCGTGTAATGACACATAAAGCCGTTGTTTAAATATGTGACTGTATTCTAATACATTGGCATATTGATCTCTTTCTGTATTTACTCCATCTGAAAATGGATTTAAAGCATAGGTAAATTGTTGCGCATCATCATCTCGAAGTGTAGGAAATTGATTTAAATTTGTTTTAGCGAGAGTTCTACCAAGTTTGACAATGTTTTTTTGATCTTCTAAACGAATAAAAATATTATTGTAAAACACTTCTCCTAGATTAGAGTTTGCATCTGGGAATTGAAGTCCTAAAACAAACTGTGCTCTCCAATTATTATAAAGTTTTTGACGTAAGCCCATTAATAATTGGGTATCTGAAAAATCTGAAACAGCACTTGATTCGTCAGAATTTAAATTTAAATTTCCAGAGAAAACTCCTTTGGCTCCGATTTCAAATTCTGGTGTAATCTGTGCATTTGCTAGGCCAGAAAATAAGATAGCTATATATATAATTTTTTTCATTTTAATCTATTTAATTAATTATTCGTCAAGAGCAATTTTTGGTAGCTTATCTTCTCCAAACATCATTTTGTTCCTATTACTCATTTTCTCATTTCCCATAGAATCCATTCCTTCCATATCTCCCATACCAGCTTTTGAATTGTACATAGGGTTTCCAGAATGTTTTGAAATAATTAATTCATCAGCTGGTAAATCTTCATATACCAAAGCCAGTAAGTTTCCACCAGGATATAATCCGTTGTTAGTTACTTTACGTGTATCATGATCATGAAACGTCCAAATACCTCTATTTTTACCTTCGACAATAATATCAAAAGTTTTCCCAGGTGTAAGAGGTACAGTATTTCGCTTCCAAGGATTGTCAATAGGCACACCATCATCAGCTACCATCCAAAAATCGTGACCGTGTAAATGTAGATGATGTGTTTCTGCACCTGCATTTATAAGCCTAATACGGATATTTTCTCCAGACTTAATAAATACATACGGAGTAGACGGGTAAGACTTACCGTTTACAGTAAACCAATTTGCTTGAGGCAAATCAGAATTTGATCTTCTGTTTGTAACATATGGTGGTTGGTATCCATTTTCGATACTGGTCATAAATTGGTCTTTATTGTCAAACACTGCCCATTGTTCAGGGTCAAATCTTTCTTCTTTCATTAGATAACTGCGTTGTTTCATGCGTTCTAACATAGTGTTCATTTCTTCTCGAACGTAGTTAGTATCATGTGAAGAATAGACTAATGTATATTCACGTTCATAAGGAAACTGTTTTTTTATAGAATCATTCGGGTTTTCGATAATCAAACTTCCGAACATTCCTGCTTGCATGTGCATTAAGGTTCCCCAATGACAATGGTAGAAATGAGTTCCTTCAGGCTCCGCAACAAACTCGTAAATAAATTCATTTTTTGGCATTACGGGTAGTTGGGTAACAAAAGGAACACCATCCATTCTCCAAGGTACATGAACGCCGTGCCAGTGTATGGTGTGATTAAGATCTGTTTTATTTATAAATTTTACTCTAACCTTATCCCCAGCATTAACTCTTATTTCTGGACCAGGAATCATATCATTAAAAGCAAGTGTATGATATTTATAGCCTGGTGCAGGCTCATGAGTGTGAATATCTATGTAGAGTTCAAACTCTTTCCATTCTCCGTCCATTTTATAAATTAATGGTTGAACGAGTTTCTCTTTATTGTCAATTTTTGTTTCTTTTGCTAATAAATTACCAGGAAATAATACCAATCCTGCTGATGATAAAGCACCAGTGGTTAAAAAATTTCTTCTGTCCATAATTTTTCTATTTGTTTTTTATTTGTAAATTATAAAAAGCACCAATACAAGCACCTATAAGCCAACCTAAAATAAATGTTTGTATAATGCCAAAGAATGCTTCTAAAAGTGGTACATCCATTCTTATAATACTTGTCGTATCTAACCCGTGTAATAAGCTATTAAAAAAAATAACACTACCATCTTTTCCAACGGTATTAATCACAATCATACACCCCAAATAAAGTAGAGTTCCCGTAAATCCGGTTGCAAACCCCATTTTTTTTACGTTTAGTCGAAACATAATTTTAAGGCTTTTAATTAATTGTTGTTGTCTAAAATCTTTTTTGATTCTTGAAATTCTTCTTTAGATAGTTCACCATTTGCAAAACGTCTTTTCAAAATGTCTAGTGGGCTTTCCTTTTTAGATTTTTGATAGGGTATATCCGCTGGAACAAAGAAAATCCATACTAAAAAAAACATCCATATAATCCACCATATCAGGTGCATTCCTCCGTAATTTGAGCTGTAATCATGCATAATTTTATCTTTTTATGTTGTTATTAATTTATTACTGTAATGGTATAGCCAATTAGTTCATCAAGTTGTTCTTGTAATTCCTCAACTGAAAGAGCTTCATTTATCGTAATGATGGTAGCTCCTCTAGGTATCAGAGCAATCTCTACTTTGTCAATGCTAGGATGTGATTCTAGATTTTTTTTCACCCTTGCTACACAGCCACTACAACCGATGCCGTTTATTTGAAATTTTTGTTTCATTGATTTTAATTTTTAGTGATGTTCATGATCTTTAGATTCTATGTTAGGTATTTCTTTATTGCGTTCGTGTTGCTTTTGATCTTGTTGGGAATTATTTTGGTCACCATGACTATGTGAGCCATTAGGCATAAACAGGTGACATGCAAACATGAAAATGATGAAAAGGAAAAGTGAGAAACTACTTCTTACACCAAATGCGGGTGCTAAAAATATAAGTAATAGCGGTAATACACAGCTGATCATCATCCAAATCAAGTGATTATTTTTCATTATTAGTATTTTTAGAATTTAAAAAAAATTAGTGATGGTTAGTATGGTCTTTATCAGTTGGCATAGCCATCTTGTTCATACCCTGCATTTCCATGCCTTTTTCTTCCATCATCTTTGTGCAAGATTTGATGCAGTCTTCACTCATCATTCCTTTTTCGTGCATCATTTTCATCATGGTTCCCATCATTTTACCGTCATTCATCATTCCGTTCATCATGGAGTACATCATTGTACTATCTTTCATCATCACTTGTATACCTTCTCCTTGCATCATGGCGCCCATCATTTTTGGATCACCCTGCATCATTTGCATGTCTTTTCCTTGCATATTCGCCATGAATTCTGTCATAAATTCTGGATTTCCTGCAATGGTTTTGATGATTTCACTCCTTGTTTCAGAATTTTGAAGCATCGTTTTTACATTGGTTTTTTGATCGCAACTGCTTAAGCTTAACAGCCCAATTACAGATAAAATAATTACTAGAGTTTTCATATTGTTTGTTTTAAATTAATCTAATTTATTGGCTTTACAGGTAGCTTTCCTGCATAATTTCCGTTGTATTTTATATAATTTCATCATAAAATTTGCGTTCCCAACTTTCTGAATTTTTATAATCGGTCATACTCATTCCTATTATTTCTCTGAACTGTCTTGACAGATGGTTGATACTACTATAGTCGAGCTGATATGCGATGTCTGAAAAAGAATACTGCTTTAACTGGATAAGTTCCTTTGCTTTTTCAATCTTTAATTTGATGAAATATTTTTCAATAGTTGTTTTTTCTTTCTTCGAAAACAGTTTACTCAACGTTTTGTATTCTCGATGCAACAAAGAAGAAAGAAGTTCAGATATGTTTACCTTAATTGATAATGGTAAATCAACTAATAATTCTATAAGTATTATTTTTATTTTTTCAATTAGCATTTCATCTTCATTTTGCACAATTTCAAAACCATTGGACTGAAGAACTTTGAAAATGCTTGACAATAAAGTTGGATTTATATTTTTGTCTGTTTTTACGATAAGTTTTCCTAGCTCTAAGGATAGGATAATAACCTTAAGGTTTTCGAGTTCTTGTTTGATGACGGTAAGGCAGCGACTGCATACCATGTTTTTAATCCAAAATTCTTTCTGCATACTCATATTACATTCGATTTAATTCAAATAATTTAGTTAACATTGTAATTACCATTACAATCATAATTGCATTTTAACTGAAAGAGCTACATTTTTCGTGATGAGGTTGCTTCTTTAAGTTTTAGTATATTTTCTTATTTATCGACGTTAGGACACGATTCTAGAATTTTATTTTCCCTTACTACTCATCCACTTCAACCGATTCCGTTTATTTGAAATTTTTGTTACATTGATTATAGTTTTTAGATTCTATGCTAGGGTATGCAATAATTATTTTCTTATAACTTTTATTCCTTTTTAGAATGATTTTTTTTGTTATAATTAAAATTGAACTTGCTAATAGTATCGTTTAATACTTCTTCTCTGTTTAAATTCGAATTTACGATGAATATCAAGTAATTAACATGATATTTATCAGGTTTCAAAAGTTTGTAATCAAAAAAATGAATATTAAAAATGATTACATCCCATCCATTAGTTGCGTATTCTACGCGGCCCAAATACTTTTACATCACTACTTTGTATAATTCATAATTGGTTCCTTTTATTAGTGTGTCTCCTTTCAAGTAAGAACAAAAAAAAAGTAAGACCAACATAAACCGTTTGTCTTACTTTTAATTAATTCTTAATATTTTGTCGTTACCCGTACAATTAAGGCAAAGTGTTTTATATTTGGATGAAATTTCAAGATTGATTTCAATACGTGATATGGAATAACCTTTATACCCAATACGACAAGTTAAACAAATAGCAATATATTCTTTTGAAATCTTCATAATTTAGCACTTATATTGTTACTATTAACAATTTTGTTACTATGTGAAATTATAAATTTAACAAGTGTTTAATTAGTATAATTTTGTATTTTTTTAGTATAATTTACAGATTATCAAATGCATTATGCTTTTGATCTTTTTATTTTTTTAAAACTAGTAGCAGTTAATCCTGTTACTTTTTTAAACTGCTTACTTAAATGAGCAACGCTACTATAATTTAGTTGATAGGCTATTTCACTCAAGGAATGTTCATTGTATATTAATAATTCTTTGGCTCGTTCTATTTTTTGAGCAATAAAATAATGCTCAATAGTCATTTCGTTTGCTTCTGTAAAAAGATTACTTAAATAATGGTAATTCTGGTTTAGTTGATCGCTGATATGATTAGATAAATTTATTTTCAACACTACTTCAGAATGATGTACCAAATTTAAAATTATGATTTTTATTTTTTCAATGGTTTGACTTTTTCGATCATCTATAATTGCTAATCCTAAAGAGTTCAAATTAATAATTAGTTGTTCTCTTACACTGTATATGCAATCTTCTCGAATTGTAATTTCGCCGATTTCAACACATACAGGAGTAAGTCCAAGTTTTTTAAACTCGGACTTCACTATTACCTTGCAGCGATTACAAACCATGTTTTTAATAAATATCTTCACTATTACTCTTTATTCTGTAAACGAACAATCATTTCATTCATTTGCTTAATCTCTCGTTCTTGAGCAGCAATTATATCTTCGGCTAATTTTTTGGCTTCTGGGTCTTTAAAGTCCACATTACTACTTGTCATAATTGCTGAAGAATGATGGGGAATCATGGCTTTCATATACTGAACGTCACCAATAAAAGTTTGAGTTCGGAGTAAGTACAATGTTCCAAAAAAAGAGATTGCAGCAAATGCAATTATCCCCACATTAATTTTACGATTAGGATACATTTTCCACATGAATAATAGCATAGTAATTGCCATTGCAGCAATCATTAAAGTGGTCATGTAAAAACGAGTAATACTATTAAAAATGTGACTAAATGCCTCCACATTTAAAAACATTACTGAATACATGATTACGAATGAAACCGCCATGATTACGGCAAATTTAGCATAAGGATTAATCTTTGAGCGCATGTTGTCTTGATCCATGTTTCGATGTTTTAATTATAGTTAAGTGCTAATTTAATATTTGCTTGGCTTTTTAAATTATCATATTATTATAGATATTTATGGAATTACCATGTGATATTGTTAATTCATTTTTTCAATAGACTGTTTGTCATTACTGCTATAATCTTTTAAAGTTTTCATATAGTTATAATTAGGAGCAATTCATATTAAAATTAAAAACGTACAGAAAGTCCACCTCCAGCACCGTAACGATTGTCGTAACTCCCCATCAAGGAGATATTTCTTGATATAAAGTATTCTGCTCCTGCACTCCAAACGGTTTCTGGAACGAAGTCCTTGTTGATTGGTAAGTTATTTACAAGACCTAAATCTATTTGATATTCATAGTACCCAAATATTGAAAATTTTGGGAAAAGCATAATGCTTCTTCCTAACGAAATTCTAGGTCTCAATTCATTATCAATTCGCGCATCGAGTGCAAATAAATAGGGTGTTAGATAGCGCAGACCAACGACAGCGGTTGTATTAAATTTATCTAAACTTTTACGAGTTTCATTTTCTATGTTTACACCTCCAAAGACACGTAAATAATCATGTAAATAGTATTCATATGTTAGTTCTCCTTCTATATTTTTGTTCCATCCGTACTCAAAAGAGGCATTGAATTGGTTTCTGATATTGGAAGTCACAATATTAAGAGCTGTATAATTCGATGCTGCGTCGACTATTCCCCAAGTATAATACTTATTTGTTTCTGCTATTAGGTCTGCTACTGGATATCCTTTCATTCTTACATCTCGAGGTGTATCATAGCTAATAACCCTAGCCATTCCACCCATCATATGATATAATATGTGACAATGGAAAAACCAATCGCCGTACTCGCTACCGTAAAATTCAATAGTTACTTCCTGCATTGGTGGAACATTGACCGTATGTTTTAAAGGTGAATATTCGCCATTTTTATTAATTACTCTAAAAAAGTGACCATGTAAATGCATAGGATGATGCATCATTGTTAAATTGTTGAGCGTTATTCTCGTTACTTGATTTCCTTTAATATTAATTTTATCCGTCTCAGACAGTGGTACGCCATTCATACTCCAGATGTAACGGTTCATATTTCCCGTAAGGTTTAGCAAAATTTCTGTTACGGGAATTCTTTTATCATAGGCTGTTTTATGTGGAGATTTTAGATAGTCATAATTGTACTCTGAAAACAAATCCATTCCTTTCATTGTAGAATCCTTTGGCATATCCATTTGCTTTTGGCTCATGTCGTTCATTTTCATCCCTTTTATCTTGGAATGATCCATTTGTATTCCTTTTACTGCGGTATCCTTTGGCATATCCATTTGCTTTTGGCTGATGTCTTTCATTTTCATCCCTTTCATCTTGGAATGGTCCATTTGCATTCCTTTCATTGCGGAATCTTTTGGCATACCCATTTGCTTATGGTTCGTGTCGTCCATTTTCATCCCTTTCATTTGCGAATGATCCATCTTCATAGAATTGTCGGGCATCTTCATTCCTTGTGATTTATCCATCTGCATCCCATATTCTTTTTTCATTTCAAAACGTTCGTCTTTTTTGGGTCTGAATTTTAGAGCATGAGCGCCCATTTTCATATCCATTTCCGCCATTTTTTGCATCATCCCAATCTTATCGGGTTTTGGGATTGTTTCTGCAGCCAATACTTGTCCAGAACCAAGAAATGCTGATGCTGTCCCAGAGCCATCTTGTGCCGTAATTTTAAATTCTATTTTTCCTTCTTTTGGAATAGTCACAATGAAATCATATGTTTCTGCAATACCTATAAAAGTCTTATTCTTTTTGATTGGTACAACATCGAGACCGTCGGAAGAAACCAAGATCGGATTCCCTCCTCCAAATGTCATCCAAAATGACGTTGAAGCTCCACCATCAATTATTCTTAAACGGACTTTGTCTCCAGCTTTAAATTGAGGATACTCTGTTTTTTCTTCACCATTGATGAGGAAGGCAGGGTAATATACGTCAGCAATATCAGCGCCTTCCATCCGCTGCTTCCAAAATTTTAATTGTGCACCAAGGGCCCCTCTTGCAATTACTTGGTTAAGAGGTGTTGACGTACCTTTTCTGATGCTATACCACTCATTACCTCGTTTTAAATTTCGTAAAACATTCATCGGTTTTTCATTAGTCCAATCCGAAAGCATTAAAACAAGTTCCTTATCGTACTCTAATGTTTTCTTTTTTGGCATTATTAAAATAGAGCCATATACACCGCTCTGCTCTTGTAGCATGGTATGAGAATGATACCAATAGGTTCCAGATTGTTTAATAGGAAATTCATATTTAAGGGTTTGCCCTGGTTTAATAGGCGGAGTAGTTAAATAAGGGACACCGTCATAAAAATTGGGTAGAATAAGTCCGTGCCAATGGATAGAGGTTTCTTTTTTCATTTCATTTTTAACATAAATGACTGCATATTCGCCTTCAGTAAATTCCAATACAGGACCAGGGATAGTTCCGTTTACTGTCATTCCATTTACGGCTACCCCAGCTTTATTAACTGCTTCCTCTCTAATTGTAAGCGTATATTCTTTTACTGGACGTTTATCAACGTTACCTTCTATTGCCTGGCTAAAAATAGATTGGGTAACAATCAAAACCAACAATGCTGTATATTTAATACTCTTCATTATATTGTTTTTTAAATTGATCTTACATTCAATCCTACTTATGGAAGTAGTATTATAGTCGTAAGTTTTGCTTTTCATCATTTAAAATTTTTATTCTTTTTGTTTAAAGGAATATAAAATCTATTTAATGGATTTTTTGATGTGTATGTAGCGACCTCAACATAATAAATGTAAGGCTAAAAATAATTTATTTGTAACCTTACATTTATGGAGTGTTTTATTATTTTTTGTTGTTGCAACAGCAAGATTTTTCTTTCGGATTTTCCATAGTTTCATTGATTGTGTCATTAGAATTTTCCATTTCAATGGTATAATTTCCAGCCTTAGTTAAAGCTTCCTGTATCTGTGAAGTAGGAATGTGCTTTTCCATTGTAATTTGGGCTACTGCTGGTTCCAAGGTAACAATAGCCTCCACGCCACTTATAGCATTCAATGTAGTTTCTACTTTAGTACGACATCCATTGCAACTCATTCCGGTAATTTTATAAGAGTGTTTCATTTTATTATTATTTTTGATTACTTATA
>NZ_AHKF01000037.1 GCF_000252125.1 Flavobacterium frigoris PS1
CTTTCCGTATCGGTTTTGTACTGTTGGATAATTTGAGGGAAGTTGCTCATTGACGATGTTATTGTTTAATATTTATTTATTTTGTTTATAAAGTTTATATTTTACCTACCATTTAGATGAGAAATACCATTAACTTATTAATGGATTTATCTTTATTTGATTATATAGGCTGTTTATAATTAAATCGATTTTATTTTTTAAATTTATTGTGCCTAACAAGGGAAGGGTTAGGACTAGTCATCAATATTTTACCCTTCCCTAACTAGGACTTTTCTAATACCATAAATGGGATATTTTTTTACAAATTGCGAATCAATAATGAAAACCTTATAATCCCTTTTATGAATTAGATAACTTGTTCCTCTTCTAGAAGATAGTAGATTTAGTTATTAATTTCCTTTTGCACTTTTCCACATTTCAGCATTTTACTTCCATAATATGGATTTTTTACTTCGTTACTTGTACTTAACCAAGCACTACCTTTATCGTACATTGGGCAAAACTGCTGGTATAACTTATTTTTAGTTCCAGTAATAGCTACCATATCGGTAATATCAGTACTTAAGGTCTTAAAGTGCTCACGTTGATGAGCAATAGGACTTTTTGAAATGTGTTCTGCATGTTCTGTAGCATCTTCTATAATATCAACTAGCTCTTTTTGTTCTTCTTTGCTATAGCTGGTTTTATCAAAAGCCTTTAGAGAGACCATTAGTTTAGCTCCGGCCTGTGCCGCTTTTTTTGAATCATCGGCTACCAATGCATCTTTAAGTAGAAAGTAATCAGCTAGAACTGCTTCTGCTTTAGAATTGTTCATCTTATCCATTTTCATAGTGCTATGATCCATTTTCATGTTTCCATGGTCGTGGTTCATTTTTTCTTTTTCTTGTGCATTGGTTAACGAAACAGTTAACAAGACCATTGCAGCTATACTTATTTTTAAATTTTTCATTTTAGTTTTTTTTAATTATTGTTTATAAATTATCTTTTAGTTCTGTCAGCCAAGTAACGACTTCCTTTTTTTCTTCTTCTGAAAAACTTGCGTTTTTATGGATTAATGTATAAGAACTTAAAGGCATATTATCATCCTCGATCTGACTTATGATTGATTTTAATTTACTCTTTTTTCTTCTATCTGAATAGTCAGCCCATTCGCTAAAATTCAATTCCGATTTTCCCTTTACAATATGATCTTCTAAAAACCAAGCCACTGGTTGTACTTTATTATACCACGGGTATGCTGTATTATTGCTATGACAGTCATAACAGCTTCCTTGTAATTTCTCATTGATTTTTTTTGGTACTGTATTGACCAACATAAAAT
>NZ_AHKF01000036.1 GCF_000252125.1 Flavobacterium frigoris PS1
ATTTTATGTTGGTCAATACAGTGCCAAAAAAAATCAGTGAAAAATTACAAGTAAGCTGTTATGACTGCCATAGTAACAATACCCATTATCCTTGGTATAGTAAAATTCAACCTGGAGCGTGGTTTATGGAAAAACATATTAAAAACGGAAAAGAAGAATTGAATTTTAGCGAATGGGCAGACTATTCAGATAGAAGAAAAAATAGCAAATTAAAATCAATCATAAGCCAGATCGATGATGATAATATGCCTTTAAGTTCTTATACGCTAATTCATAAAAATGCAAGCTTTTCAAAAGAAGAAAAAAAGGAAGTTGTTACGTGGCTGACAGAACTAAAAGATAATTTATAAACAATAATTCAAAAAAACTACTAAAATGAAAAATTTAAAAATAAGAATAGCCGCAATGGTATTGTTAACGGTTTCTTTTGCAAATGCACAGGAAAAAGAAAAAATGAACCACGACCATGGAAACATGAAGATGGATCATAAAACTATGAAAATGGATAAAATTAATAACACTAAGGCAGAAGCTGTTTTTGCTGATTATTTTCTACTTAAAGATGCATTGGTAGCTGATGATTCAAAAAAAGCGGCAAAGGCTGGAAGTAAACTAATGGTCTCTTTAAAGGCTTTTGATGTGACCAGCTACAATAAAGAACAGCAAAAGGAGCTAGTCGATATTATAGAAGATGCTGTAGAAAATGCCGAACACATTTCAAAAAGTCCTATTGCACATCAACGTGAGCACTTTAAGACCTTAAGCACTGATATTACTGATATGGTTGCCATTACTGGAACTAAAAATAAGTTGTACCAGCAGTTTTGCCCAATGTACGATAAGGGTAGTGCATGGTTAAGTACAAGTAACGAAGTAAAAAATCCATATTATGGTAGCAAAATGCTTAAATGTGGAAAAGTTCAAAAGGAAATCAACAATTAAGCCAGCTCTTTTATAGTGGAGGAACAAGTTATCTAATTCATAAAAGGGATCATAAGGTTTTCATTATTGATTCGCAATTTGTAAAAAATCCCCCATTTATGGTATTAGAAAAGTCCTAGTTAGGGAAGGGTAAAATATTAATGACTAGTCCTAGCCCTTCCCTTGTTAGGCACAATAAATTTTAAAAAAAAATTGATTTAATTATAAACAGCCTGTATAATCGAATAAAGATAACTCAATTAATAAGTTAATGGCATTTCTCTTCTAAATGGTAGGCAAAATATAAACTTTGATAAACAAACTAAATAATTATTAAATACTAAAATATTAAACAATAACATCATCAATGAGCAACTTCACTCAAATTATCCAACAATACAAAACCGATACGGAAAGCGTTTACAATACTTGGTTTGTCGATAATGATCAGCGATTAAAAGCATTCCGAACTATTCG
>NZ_AHKF01000035.1 GCF_000252125.1 Flavobacterium frigoris PS1
AACCATAATATGGATTCTTGACAGCATTGTCTTTGCTTAGCCAATAAGCATCTTGCATAGGGCAATATTGATAATATGTAGGAGTTTCACTTTTTGAAACTTTCATTAATTCATAGGTATTTTGGGTAACTGATTTAAATAGATCTCTTTGACGTTTAATGTCCTGTGTTTCTGAAATATTTTTTATGTCATTAGTGAGTTCTTTCATCATTTTCATCCAAACCATGTGTTCTTCCATTTTTAAATCCTCCATTTTCAAAGTACTAATAGCGGTTAGCAGGTCTTTAGCTTTCATTGAAGCCATTTCAGCATCTGTTTTAACTAAGGCATCTTTTAATAAAAAATAATTATCAAAAATAGGTTTTAAAGGACTTGCTGTTTTTTGTTTCTTATCAGTAATATCAGAATGTATATCGTGTTCGCTATGATTGGGCAAAGTTTCCATATCTGTTTTTACAGCAGTTTTTAATTCTCGATCATATAGACAACAGTCGGAAAGTTTATTATATGCATCTTCTGGAGCTAGAAATTTTGGATTATCATAACCAACCAATGCGATGCGTTTAAGGATTTCATCTTCATTGGTTTTTTTAGCATCGTAAGTAATCGTAGCCATTTTGGTATCCTTATTCCAGTCTACTGAGGCTACTTTTTTAAGATTTCCCGCTTTTTCTATGGAGGCTTTGCAAATGTCACAGTTACCGAATATTTTTACCGTTGCTGTTTTTACATTTTTAATTTGCGCGTTGGAGACTACGACTGATAACAATAGAGCTATTGTTATCACTGTTTTCTTTAGTGAATTCATTATGTAAATAATTTAATTTGAAAATAGCAGAAAACAATCAACAAATAGAATTTGAACTATTTGTTTAATAATTGTGATTAGCCGAAAAAGTAAATGATTTTATAGCAGTGCTTGCTTTGAATTTG
>NZ_AHKF01000034.1 GCF_000252125.1 Flavobacterium frigoris PS1
TGTTCATTTTGAAAGATGTATTTTTATTATTGGCCCCGTGAACTGATGGGGAAAACTTCTTAGTTGTAAAAAGTGAATTTCAGAATTCTATAATTTTGTCATTTCAATGCCCAACCGTGCTGCTTTCGTGCATTTTTTAGAGAAATTTGTAGGCACTAATATGTTTTTCATTTTTTATCGATTTATTTAATTATGCAATTATAACTTCATTTCCAGAGAGCGTTTCCTTCTCAAAACAATCTAGATTATAAATAGTGGTTTCGGCTATATTGGTCAAAGCCGTTTCCGTTAAAAAAGCTTGATGACTTGTAATTAATACATTGTTAAAAGTCATTAATCGGGCTATGACATCATCTTGTAAAATATCTTCAGAATGATCTACAAAAAACAATCCTTCCTCTTCCTCATAGACATCCATTCCAAAATATCCGATTTTTCCACTTTTTAATCCTTTAATGACAGCCTTGGTATCTACTAATGCACCGCGGCTGGTATTGATAAGCATTACACCGTTTTTCATTAAATTAATGTGTTTAGCGTTAATTAAATGTTTGGTTGAAGGTAGTAATGGTACGTGTAAACTTATTATATCTGATTGCTTACAAAGCGTTTCGCAATCCACATATTGTACGTTATAGTTATCTACTAAATATTTATCTGCAACTACATCTTGAGCAAGAATATTACAGCCAAACCCATGAAGTATTTTTATGATTACAGCACCTATTTTTCCTGTTCCAATAACACCAACTGTTTTTCCATTAAGATCAAAACCCGTGAGTCCATTTAATGAAAAATTTTGATCTCGAACCCTATTATGTGCTTTAATCAATTTGCGGTTTAATGCTAGTATCAAGGCCATTGTGTGCTCTGCGATAGCAAAAGGGGAGTAGGCAGGAACCCGAGAAATCTTGATTCCCAATTCAGTAGCTTTTTCAATAGCTACGTTGTTATACCCAGCTGTACGAAGGGCAATATATTTGACACCCAAAACACTTAATTTTTCGATAACCTTTACCGAGGCATCGTCACTCGTAAATAAACTGACAGCTTTAGAACCTGTAGCAAGAATGGCGGTATCTTCAGTCAAACGATTTTCAAGCAATTTTAATTGATGTATACTACTATTATTTGCCTTAATAATATAGGGCTCTTCAAACTGATGCGTACTGAATATAGTTGTTTTCATTTTATTTTCGTTTTTGTAAACCAAATAGTTTTATGAGATCTTTAATTCTTTATTTTACTACGGATTTAAACATATTTAAAAGGTGTTTTGTATAGATACTACTCAACTTAAACTTCGTTTTTGTATTATATAACTAAATGTTTTTTAATTATCCTGTGTTTAGGTTGATTGCATTGTTTTTCATCATTACAACCACATAAAAATAGATTATTCTCTTCTAATTGAGAAAGGGCTGTTCTTTTAGTTACCCAACGATCCATATGCAATCTTGCAATAAAATAACAAATTGATGACTCCGCTCCCTGATTAATATTTATATGATCTCTTTCCAAACCATCATAACAGGATCCATTAACAGGGTTGTACATAATTTGATTAAGATGATTATTGCCAAGGAACCAACTAAAGGCAATTTGCAATTGTTCTTTGTATTTACTTTTTTGTGTTACTTCAAAAAATAATTCCAAAGTAAAAATGGTGTATGCTACTTCAATAGGCTGTTCACCATAAAAAGTACGTTGATTGCGTTTGTGGAACCAACCATTATTAGATATTACTTGGATTTTTCCTTTCATAAAATAATGCGATAACAAGAAGTCAAAGGTCACTTCTGCTATTTCTTTATATTTTTTGTTTCCTAAAATTAAATAGGCATACATCATAGCTTCGGGCACCACACTATTTGCATACGTAAGATAATCTTCGTACCAATTCCAGTCTGGCTCTGAAGTTAGCTCGTAGTACCGCATTAATTTATCTACCAGCTGTTGTGTTATTTTTTCAATATTAGTTTTAGAAGTTTTATGAAAGTAGTAAAGCCCTTTTAAAGCAAAACCAATAGCTCTAGGCGAAATAAAATTTGCTAGGTTTGGCAATGCTTTTTGAAAACATTTTTCTGCATTTACGGTAATAGCCATTGGTAAAAATTGACTATTTGAAAGCACATAACCTAAACACCATAAAGCGCGACCATTAGCATCTTCTAGATTAACTTCTTGGTTTTGAATTGTTATTTTTTGGTCAAACCCTACATAATTTAGAAACCAACCATTATCTTGTTGTACAGTATCTATAAAGCTCAAATAACTGGTTATCAACTTTAATGTTCGTTTATCGTTATTAGTCTTATAGTACATTACCATAGCGATTAATGCTCTAGCATTGTCATCAAGAGTATAGCCTGAACTGGGATCTGGTGTGCTAAAATGAGAGAATTGCAACATGCCAAAATGGGTAGAGAGTTCTTGAATGTGCTTTGGGTTTATAGGAGGAAGTTGATAGCTTAAATGTTCCTCTTTGTTGGTGATTTCTCCAAACACTTTGCCATATCCAATTGCAACGTTTTGCCAACTTGTAGCGCGCATTTTGGAAAATGCATTGTTTCCCATGCTTAATCTTTCCTCTTTATTTTCAATTAAATAGAGAATAGCTTTTTGAAACTGTGCTGGATCATGAAACCCCTGTAGTAATATTCCGTTTGACCCATCAATTAACTCATTTGCATGTGGAATAGGTGTTGATATCACCGGACAACCTGTGCTCATCGCATATACAAACGTTCCGCTTACTGCTTGATTAGGGTCTTTAGAAGAAAACAGGTATATATCTGATGAATTGAGATATTCCATCAGTTCTTGAAGTTCTAGGTATTTATTAATAAACGTTACATTGCTTTGAAGATTGAGATTGTCTATAATAGAAATTAATTTTTCACGATATTGTTCCCCCTCTTTCTTAAAGACTTCTGGATGAGTTTTACCCAAAATCAAAAATAAGACATTAGGATGTTCTTTCACAATTTGTGGCAGTGCATAAAGCACAGTTTCAATATTTTTGTTCTCACTGATTAGCCCGAAGGTGGACAAGACAACTTTACCTTGAAAATCAAATTTTTCCTTTAGAGCCATCTTATCTTTCCACAGGACAATGTGCGTACCATGAGGAATTACTTTAATTTTTTCTGAAGAAATCCCATATTCATCGATTAATATTTTTCGGGAGTTATGGGTTTGTACTATTAATTTTTCTGAAAAATTATTTATGGCCTCAATGATATTCTTTCTTTTGCTATCTGGATTGGGTAATACCGTGTGGAAAACCGTAACTAATGGTTTGTTTACGGCCAGCATAAATGACAAAATATGTTCTCCATAGTCTCCTCCAAAAAGCCCAAACTCATGCTGTATACAAACCATTCCTACATCATTCCGTTCATTTATAACATTGGCTATTCTTCTATATTCGGTCAAAATAGGAGTGTACAATATATCTGTAATATCATCTCTGTCTTTACATCGCTCCATATCGTTTTCCAAGGCATATATTTCGACAGGTAGTGTACAGCCATAGATGGTGTTCAAGGCATTGGAAAGATCCTGCGAAAAGGTCGCAATGCCACACTCCCTAGGAGGAAAGGAAGAAATGAGTATCATTTTTAGATTTGCGTCCATAATTTAGTTTTTTTATTTAATAGGTTTTGTTACTTTAATTCAGTTGTTACTTTTTGAAGCCTTGTTTGGTTTATTTTCCTGTCAAGGATGTTTTTTTAGTTCAAGTAATAATTGTTTTAAACTTAACTTGGCAACGGCAATATGTTTATCTGCTGCCCCATAATAGATATAGAGATCATCATCAAACAAGGCCGTTCCAGTAGGGAATACAACGTGGTTTACCACACCGTTTAATTCCCATTCCGCTTCTGGGGAAAATAGGGGATAAGGTAAGCGGGCAATTACTTTTTCAGGGTCATTTATATCCAAAAGAGCAGCAGCGGCATGATAGGTTTTTCCGATGTTGGTTTCACAAACACCATGGTAGATCATTAGCCAACCGTCTTCTGTTTCAATGGGTGGGCAACCTGCCCCGAGATAGTTTACTTCGAAATTATACAGTGGATCCAAAACTATATGGGAGGAGAGGTCTTTTAAATAATTTTCCCAAAATTCTTTGGTTAGATTTTCCCACTTCTCAAATTGCACGATCTGAATACCAGGCCAGATGCGATGAAGCATAACAAATTTTTCATTAATCTTTCTGGGGAAGAGCACAATATCTTTATCCCTTAAAAGCCTATGTTTTTCCTCTACCAGTCCTATTTGGGCAAAAAGATTATAATAGTGATAATATTTTGGGTTCAACTTTTCCTGATTACAGTGTTCAATATGATACTTATATTCTTTATAATTAATAGGTGGAGTTATAATTCCCTTTTTTTCAAAATGTTTTAGGTCTTTCGAAACTGCCAAAGCACCCATAGCGTTGATTCCATCATAGGCTGTATATGTCATATAATAAAGCCCCTCGATTTTAACTATTCTTGGATCTTCAACGCCATGTTTTTCATAAGTAAAATCTCTGGAAATAAATGGTCGATCAAGCCTTTCAACAATCTCGAACGATCCTTTCGACCTAGCATAGCCAATAGTTGAAAAATTGCCATCTTCCACAGCTCGGTAAAAAATATGTACTTGTTCACCCTCCTGGAATATTCCTGGGTTTAGTACTCCATGATTTTCAAAGAGTTTATCTGTTGGACTTAGTATAACTCCTAGTTTTTCTACTGCTATCATAGTATTGTTTTAATTGAATAAATTTTTTTTAAAAAATTTATTCAGGTTTAGTCCTATTGTATTTGTCTTTTAACCTAACTATGTCATTTTTATCAAAATTTCCAAAGGCTATTTCAATTATGGTTACTGAAGTATCGGAAGTCTTTATTTGGTGTACGGTTTCTTTTGGAATAAAAAATTCATCACCGTTCTTACCAATTTTGGTTTTATCTCCAATTGTGAAAATTCCTGTTCCATCTATTACTTTCCAGAATTCATCTCTATTATGGTGAAATTGCAGACTTAGTTCTTCGTTTGGATTCACAGTGAGTATTTTTACCGTGCTTATCTCATTATGGGTGAAGCGTTCGAAGTTTCCCCAAGGTCTTTCTTCTTTATATATTTTCATTTTTTTAATTTATTTTCTGCCATAACAATATTCTCCATTCCTTTTAGCAAAGCGTCTGGATTAAACGAAATACTATCTATCCCACACTCCACTAAAAATTGGGCGTAATCTGGATAATCACTAGGAGCTTGCCCACAGAGACCAATTTTTACCCCAAGTGCATTTGCCTTTTCAATAGCCATTTTAATCAATTGCATAACGGCAGGATCGAAAGGGTCGAATACCTCGCTCAGTAATTCGGAGTCACGATCGACGCCCAGTGTGAGTTGTGTAAGGTCATTTGAGCCGATTGAAAAACCATCAAAATATTTAGCAAATTCCTCAACTAAAAGGGCATTGCTCGGTATTTCGAGCATCATGTACAGTTGCAACCCGTCAACACCTCTTTTTAATCCTTTATCGTCCATCAACTGGATGACTTTCTTAGCTTCCGCTACATTCCTGACAAAAGGAAGCATCAATTTTACATTAGTAAAGCCCATATCTTCCCGAACTAATTTCATTGAGTTACATTCCATTTCAAACGCTTCTCGGTATAGTGGATGGTAGTAACGGGAAGCTCCCCGAAAACCAATCATCGGGTTTTCTTCCTTGGGTTCAAATTGATGTCCACCAATTAGGTTTGCGTATTCGTTAGATTTAAAATCACTCATTCTTACGATCACATCCTTCGGATAGAAAGCTGCCGCAATATTGGCAGTTGCTTCTGCTAATCTCTGGATGAAATAATCCTGTTTGTCAGCATAATAGTGTGTCAGTTTTTCAATTTCCTGACGTACCTTTTCATCTGTAATTTTTTCAAAATGACGCAGTGCCATTGGATGAATCCGAATCGCATTATTGATGATGAATTCCGTGCGCATTAATCCTATACCTTCATTAGGTAAGACGGAATATGAGAAAGCTTTATCTGGGTCGCCGAGTATAAGCATCACATCAGTTTTAGGTATTACTATTTTTGAAAGGTCAATTTCCTTTTCATCCCAGCTAGCTTTCCCTTCGTAGATGAATCCCGTATTTCCTTCAGCGGTGGAAACCGTAATAAGTTGCCCGTCCTTTATTGTTCGGGTGGCATCGCCTGTACCAACAATGGCAGTTGCGCCCACTTCGCGAGCCACGATGGCTGCGTGTGAAGTCCTTCCTCCCTGGTCAGTTATTATTGCGCCCGCTTTTTTAAGTACTGGATCCCAGTCAGGGTCCGTTCTACCCGTTACCAATATCTCCCCTTTAGCTAGTTTATCCATCTCGGAAGGTGATTTTAGTAATCGAGCCTTTCCCGATACAATACTATTTCCAAGACCAATACCTTTGCAAATTAGTTTCCCTTTCTCTTTAATTTTATATTCTTTGAACAAGGTATTTTTTGACTTTTGGCTATGGACAGTTTCGGGTCTGGCTTGTACTATAAATAGTTCACCAGTCGCACCGTCTTTTGCCCATTCTATATCCATGTGTCTTTTGTAATGTTGTTCTATAAATACTGCCCATTGTGCCAATTTAGTCACTTCTACATCACTTAATATAAAAGTCTGTTGTTGATCCAAGGAAGTATCTAAGTTAATAATTGCATCTTCGGGCTTTAGTATATCCTGAACCGATTTTTCTGAATAGATCATTGTTTTTTCCTTCGTTCCCAACTTTCGCGAAATAATGGCTTGCTTCACTTTACCTAGGAACGGCTTGAATACTAAAAACTCATCGGTGTTTACACTACCTTGCACTACGTTTTCACCCAAGCCCCAAGCTCCGGCGATTAAAACTACTTTCTCGAACCCTGTGTCTGGATCAAGCGAAAACATTACGCCTGAACAGGCTTTATCTGAACGAACCATTACTTGGACTCCTACCGAGAGCGCTACTTTTGAATGCTCAAAGCCATTGTCTGTTCTGTATTTAATGGCTCTATCGGTATAAAGTGAAGCATAGCAACGTAGGCAAGCTTTCAATAGATTATCGATACCGGTAACATTTAAATACGTTTCCTGCTGACCTGCAAAACTTGCATTTGGAAGATCCTCAGCAGTTGCACTACTTCGTGCAGCAAAGGAAACTTTTTCACCATATTTCGTAGTTAGATAATTATATCCTTCCTTTATTTTTTCCTTTAGTTCTTTGTGAAACGAGCCACTTAGTATCAATTGTCTACATTTTCCCCCAACTTGATGAAGGTTAGCAAAATCACTGGTATCAAGTTTCGACAACGCATCAATCAATTTGTTCCTTAAATCATTGTAGTCGAGAAAATCCCAATACGCATCTGAGGTAAGGGCAAAACCATCTGGCACTGCAATTCCTTTATCAGCTAAATTTTGATACATTTCGCCAAGTGAAGCATTTTTACCTCCAACTTGTGTGATGTCATTAATGCCTATTTCGTTAAAATATTTGATATATGTTTTCATTAGTCTTTATTTAATTTGTAATTAATTCTAAAAGCTCTTGTAGTTCATCATTTACTTGATGTTGTTTGACTACTTCTTCAAAAACGGTAAAATGCAATTGATTGTTTAAAACACCAGCCATTACGTTTTTTTTACCTAGCAAAAGAACATCAATTGCTGCTACTCCCAAACGAACACCCAACATTCTATCTAACGCAGATGGATTTCCACCACGTTGTACATGTCCTAATCGTGTAATTCGCAAATCAACATTGGCATTAATTTCCTTTATTTTTGTCGCTAGAAGTTCTGCACCTATTTCATCGCCTTCAGAAACTACGACAAGAAAAGCATCTTCGCTATCGTAATTTTTTACCTTATCTAATAAATATATAAAATCTTTGCCACTCTCTGGAATTAGTATGGCATCTGCGCCAGTGGTCAACCCTGAATGAATGGCAATGTAGCCAGAATCTTTCCCCATAACTTCGACTATAAAAATCCGATTGTGCGATTCAGCGGTATCACGTATTTTATCTATGTTTTCGATTGCTGTATTTACCGCTGAATCAAAACCCAGTGTATAATCTGTACCAGAAATATCATTGTCGATAGTGCCAGGAATGCCTATAAATGGAATATCACAAATTTCTGAAAATGCTAATAAACCTTTAAAAGTACCATCACCTCCTATGGCTATCAAGGCATCTATATGGTTTGTATGTAGGGTTTGCAATGCTTTTTTACGTCCTTCCAATTCCATAAAACGTTTGCTTCTTGCTGTTTTTAGAACGGTACCTCCAGTATGTACCAATTTTTGTAAATCGTATGATTTCAATGTTGTGAAATCTCCATCTATCAACCCTTCATATCCTTTTTTAATACCTGTCAATTTTATACCATTCTTTTCCGCTGCTTTTGCTATTGCATACAAAGCAGCGTTCATTCCCGGGCTATCGCCTCCAGATGTAAATACGCCTACATGTTTAATTCTATTAGTATTCATTTCTCTTTATTTATATTATTTTCCATTCTCACTGCATCAATTGCAGGGCTGGTATTTGTAGTTTTCTATGCAATGGCAATAATTGTTTTAATAATCTTCTTGGTTTCTTCTGGATTACTTACTTTAATTGAAGTGACTCCTAATTCTTTGACGGGATAATCATTTCCTCCAGGAAATAGAGCATCTCCAATAAAAACCATTTCATTCAAAGCTATTCCGAGAATATCCTGCAACTTTATGATACCGTACGCTTTGTCTATTCCAAGTTTTGTGATATCAATCGATGTTGTGCCACCCAAGCGTATTGTAAATTCTGGAATAAGATTATCGAGTATCGCCTTTATTTTTTTTCGTTGCGTAAAAGAGGAATCCCATTGTTTCTTTATTTCCAAAGGTGCATCTTGTCCCAACGCTGAAAAGGTTATCTGGCTTCCTCTATCCTCAACAACATCGCCCCATTTTTTAACTATTTTTAAATCAATGGTTGCGGCAGCTTCGTCCAGCGAATGAACTATTTTGGCCTTTTCTGTTGTCGAGAAATCCTCAGAATATAATTTGCTCCAACCATTATTATATTCATAGAATTTAGTTCCACAAGTAGGTAATAGGAATAAATTGTTAAAATTATTATTTATTGCAAATTCGGATAGCAGTTGCTTTTTGAACTGCGGCCAATCACCACCTGAGATCACCGCTACTTTCATTATACCGAGCAATTTTTGCAACAGCACTTGCATTTCGGCATCAATCGGAGATTTACTTTCTGCAAGAGTACCATCTAAATCAAAAATGACCAGTTTTTTCATAGCGCTTTGTTTGTTATTTCATTTTTTTTTAAATACTATTTTTAAAAAACATCTTCATTTAATGCTGTATAAAGAGGATTGTTTAAGATAGATAATGAACCGCATGCAATTTCATATCAGAGGTGAATTCATAAACTCTCGGTATGCCTGTAGCTAGGGTAATATATGCGATTTCTGTTTCGCTGATTTTCTCCAAATACATCATTATAGCTCTCAAACTATTACCATGAGCAACTATTAGCACATTTTTATTGGCTTGGAGCTGTGGTTCTATTTCTTTTAGAAAATATGGAATCGTTCTTTCAAAAGTATCTTTTAGACTTTCTCCATTGGGAGGACGAGCATTGAAACTTCTTCTCCATTCATGCACTTGCTCAGCGCCAAATTTATTTTCGGTTTCGGTTTTGTTTAATCCTTGTAAATCGCCGTAGTTTCTTTCGTTTAGGGCTTTAGACTTAAAAACGAGTATTCCCATGTCAATTTCTTTTAATACTATTGATAAAGTACGTATCGCACGTTTCAAAACTGAAGTAAAAGCAAGTTTTATATTATAGTTTTTTAGCAAAATTCCAGCCTGTTTTGCTTGCGCTTCTCCATACGGAGAAAGGTCAATATCAACTTCACCTGTAAATCTATTTTCAAGATTCCAAGTAGATTGTCCATGGCGAAGAATGATAAGTGTTGACATTATTTAGTTGTTTTTTCTAAATGTTTTTTTTAATTGCTAAATTCTTGAATAGTTTGCCATACAAAATTTGGTTCTTTTAGAAAAAATTGATGATCACCCTCATTAGAAGTAACAATTTTTGCGTTTGTAAATTCCTTCGACAAGCTTAAAGTATTTTCGATAGGTGCTGTTGTGTCTTTTTTTCCGTGAATGAATAATACATCTTTATCTTTTATGTTTTTGACTAAAGCGAATAAATCAGTTTTAACAATTACTTCATTGAGTGAATAATTAAAACTCTGCCAATGATGTTTTTTTGCATCTTCATATACATCATCTGTAAGGTTTGCGGGTTTAAATGCACTCGACATAAAAACGGGATGAATCATACAAATGTATTTAGAAAATTTGCTGGTTGAAATTCTATCCATAAACGAATGTTTGGACATAATCCTCTTAAATTCGTCTTTGTCTATGTAAACAGGTATGCTTATAAAAACGCCTGCTGTAAACCAATTGGGATGCTTCTCTAAAAGTGCTAATGAAATTATAGCTCCCATAGAATGTCCTGCAATAATTTTTTTTTCATCATTGAACCCTTCTTTTTTAATTATTTTTTCAAGTGCGTTTAATTGTACGGAAAGTGAATAACTACTATTAGGTTTTGGTGATTCACCAAAACCTAATAAATCTATCAATAATAACTTGTGCGTTTTAGTAATACTATCCAAATCTCTTTTCCAATAGTTTTTTGAGCCAGTTAAACCATGTATTAAAATCAATTTTGTTGTTCCAGAACCTAAAATTTCATAATTCAGTAACATAGTTTCAGGATTGTATTTTGGGGCATTTATCACCTTAAAATATTGGTAACCAGCAATAATTCCAATAGGAAGAATTAATACTAAAAAGATTATTAACAATGTCATTTTGCCGAGTTTTAGAAAGCTTTTGCTATTATTTTTATAAAAATATATCTAGTTAAAGAATTAACCTTTTCTTCGATTATTTAGCCAATGGTTA
>NZ_AHKF01000033.1 GCF_000252125.1 Flavobacterium frigoris PS1
GTTAAAAATGATGCAGGTTGTATCTCTCTTCCAACAAGTGTAACTATCGATGCACAACCAGATAAAATAAAGATAATAACAGCTGATCCAATCTGTAACACGGATAGAACTTTAGTTATTGATTTAAACTCATACTTACCAGCCGGAACTCCTTTAACAGGAAATTGGATTGACGATGGAAGTAATGCATTAAATAAAAACATCTTAAATCCATACAATTTAGTTATACGCCAATATAGCTTTGAATATCAAGTTAGTGGCGACAGCTGTCCTTTAAGTTATATCATAAAAGTAGACATTACAGATATAGATTGTGGAATCGTATTAGGTTGTGGTGTTATTCAGGTTCACAATGCTTTTTCTCCTAATGGTGATGGAATAAATGAAGAATTTATTATAGACAATATTGAAGATACTGTTTGTTACCCAGAGAACACCGTTGAAATTTATAATCGTTGGGGTGTATTAGTTTTTGAAACTAAAAATTATAATAACGAAACAAATTCTTTTACCGGATATTCAAAAGGTAGAACAACAGTAAGTCAATCTTCAGGATTACCAACCGGAACTTATTTTTATATTTTGAACTACCTATCAGTTGATGGAACTGGTGCAGTTCAAACCAATAAGAAAGATGGCTATTTATACCTTACTAGATAAAAATAATTCAAATCTAATACCTGAGGCTTAGAATCCTCAGGTTTAAAAAAAGAAACCAAATGAAGACAAGAATACTATTATTCGCCTGGATGTTTACTGGTATTGTAAGTTATGCACAACAGGATGCCCAATTTACTCAATACATGTATAACACAATCAATGTCAATCCGGCTTATGCGGGATCGAGAGGAGCTATGAGTATATTTGCTTTACATCGAACACAATGGGTAGGATTAGATGGAGCACCTACAACTAACGCGGTCTCTATAAACACACCTATAAATAATAGTAATTTAGGTTTTGGGGTGTCACTAATCAATGATAGAATTGGTCCTACACAAGAAAATACCTTATCAGCTGACATATCATATACGATTCCAACATCAGAAACGTTTAAACTTTCCTTTGGTATAAAAGCAACTGCAAATCTATTTGATTTAGATGTTACCAAATTAAACCCTGTAGATGATGACCCAAGTCTTCATAATTTCAATAATAAACTTACACCAAATATTGGTGCAGGTATCTATTTACATTCTGACAAAGCTTATATAGGTCTATCTATTCCAAATTTCATAGAAAGTAATCGCTATGATGATAATGAGGTGAAAATCTTTAAGGAGAAAATAAATTACTATTTAATTGCCGGATACGTATTTGATTTAAGTAGCTCTCTTAAATTTAAACCTGCATTACTGACTAAAATGGTGGAGGGAGCACCCCTTCAAGTTGATGTATCAGCTAACTTTTTGTTCAATGATAAGTTTATGATTGGAGCAGCTTATCGATGGAGTGCTGCCATGAGTGCAATGGTTGGATTTCAAATATCAGATGGAATGTATATTGGTTATGCTTATGATCTTGAAACTACCAAATTAGATAATTACAATTCTGGATCACACGAAATTTTTCTTCGTTATGAGATATTCAAAAACAATAAAAAAATTACAACTCCCCGATTCTTCTAAAAGTAATTATCATGAAAAATTATATCACCCTTTACCTAACGATAGTAAGTGTTTTTTCATTTAACTGTTATTCGCAAAAAGCCCAACTTGCTTCGGCTGATAAAAAATACGAGAACTACTCGTATATTGATGCTATTAAAACCTATGAAAGAGTGGCTGAAAAAGGATACAAATCGGCCGATATGTTTCAAAAATTGGGTAACGCATATTACTTCAATGGAAAACTTGAACAATCAGCTAAATGGTATGGCGAATTATTTGCCATGACCACAGATATACAACCAGTATATTATTACCGTTATGCTCAATCTTTAAGAGCTATCGGTGAAAATGACAAGGCAAATGAAATGCTAAAAAAATTCACCAAACTTTCTGATGATGATTCCAGAGGAGACCTTTTTCTTAAAAATGTAAACTATTTGGACGTTATAAAAAACAACTCTGGAAGGTACACTGTTGAAAATGCTGGTATAAACTCCCAATATTCTGATTATGGAGCGGCTATAACTTTAAATAAAATAGTGTTTGCTTCTGCTAGAGATACTGGTAGCCTAGGACAAAGAAAACATACTTGGACAAATCAACATTTCACAGACTTATATGTTGCCGATTTAGACGGAGAAATGAACCCTGGTACTGTCGATAAATTTAATAAAACAGTGAAATCTAAATTTCATGAGGCAACTCCTACTTTTACAAAAGACGGTAAAACTATGTATTTTACCCGAAATAACTACCTATCAGGAAAAAAAGGCAAAAATGAAAATAATATTACTTTAATAAAAATATATAAGGCCACTTTAGAAAATGACCAATGGGTTAACATAATGGAACTGCCTTTTGACAGTGATAATTACAGTACAGCTCACCCAGCACTGAGTCCAGATGACAAAACCTTGTATTTTGCTTCAGATATGCCTGGAACTTTAGGTCAATCAGATTTGTTTAAAGTACAAGTAAATGAAGATGGTACTTTTGGAACTCCAATCAATTTGGGAAAAACAATCAATACCGAAGGAAGAGAAACTTTTCCATTTATAAATGATGAAAATGAAGTTTACTTTGCTTCTGATGGACACCCTGGTTTAGGAGGCCTAGACATTTTTGTCTCTAAAATAAATGAAGATGGCACTTTTAATAAAGTTCAAAATGTGGGGACCGACGTAAATTCACCCAAAGATGACTTTGCCTATTGGATTGATACAAAATCAAGAAAAGGCTTTTTTACTTCTAATAGAGATGGTGGTGAAGGATTTGATGACATTTACAAGTTTTTAGAACTTAGAAAGTTAGCATGTGAGCAAGTATTAATGGGTAAAATAACTGACGCAGCTACTGATGAAATTCTTCCAGGAGCTAAAATTAGATTGTTTGACAGTCGTTTCAACCTTATGGGAGAAGTAATTGCAGATGCGAAAGCTGATTACTCATTCATCGTAGAATGTGGAAAAGTCTATAATGTCAGAGCAGAAAAAGAAGATTATACTACCAAAGAAGAAAAAGTTACCATCGATAAATCCAACGGAAAAACAAACTTAAATATAGCTCTAGAACAAGAGCAGTGTAAAGTAGCGGTAGGTGATGATTTAGGAAAATGTTTCGGTATAAAAATGATATACTTTGACTTAGACAAGTCTAATATCAGAAAAGAAGCTGCTTTAGATTTAGAAAAAATATTGGATGTACTTAGCCAAAACCCAACTATGAAACTTGATATACGCTCTCACACCGATAGCCGTGCATCAAATAAATACAATGAAGACCTATCTGATAGAAGAGCAAAATCTACCATCAATTGGTTAATTAAAAATGGAGTAAGTCCGGATAGATTAATAGGAAAAGGATATGGTGAGACTGAACTAGTAAACAAATGTTCAGATGGTGTGGATTGTACCGAAGATGAACATCAAATGAACAGACGTAGCGAATTTATCATTACAGCCTTGTAGTTATTTAAAGATTAGATCTACTCTACTTTGTAATTGTGAAATATTATTCAAAAACCTCGAAAGATTTACTTTCGAGGTTTTTTTATACCCCCTAATTAGATAAAACGTAATAAGAAAGATATTGTAATTAAATGTAAAATTAACTTAAGATAATTATATAGTAAAATAGTTGTTAATTATTTGATAAACAAATACTTATAATACTAAAACAAATCTAAAAACCACGCATTTAGAATTAATTTTTTGAATAGTTTACAACAAAAGGCACATTTCAACGAGTAATTAGGTTTTTCACAGAAAAAATTAAACAATACTCTCAATAATTCTTAACTTTATTTGTGTGTCCATAGTATTCCTTCAATTTAATAAAAAAAGGAACTCATCATGAAGAATTTTTTTTCACCCAAAAAATTAAATTTTTCTTATAATCTATTGATGCAGAAATGTTTTTGAACTTGAAGTTTTGAATTAATATTAATTCAAAAAGTGAACGTAAAAATAGTAGATATAGTTCTATTAATCTTTTTAAATAATTAAACCATTTAAAAATTCTTTACGTAAAGGGAAACTTTTATTCTCAAATTTGAATTAGTACCATTCAAATTGTATCTAGTTTGAACTTTTATTTGATACACTTAATACAAAAAAGTAAATTATAACCATTCTACTTGAATAAATGACATCGAAGATCAGATGTGAATTTTTAATATATAAAATCAGCTCACTTTATAACGATTTAAAACAAATCAATATGAAATCAACTATTACTTATTCGACAAAATTAATTACGTTTTTTATATTATGCTTTTTGAGTTTCGCAACAGCAGTTGCGCAAACTTCTTCTAAAGGATGCACATCTAAAGACTTGGAATTAGTTGGTGCCTCGCTAACTGGTGGAGATTTATGTAACACTTGTACTACAGAAACTAAACTTACCCGAACTTTAGTATTATCCATAAATAATACAACGGGATCTACAAGAACCTCCTTCGCTTATTGGGGAAGTTTAGAGGAATATAGTGGAATAGACGGTACTTTAATAAAAACCACTTCGATAACTGATTGTGGCGGGCCTCTGCCAGGGAATACAATTACTAGTTTACCTTCACTTACAATTACCTATACGTGCGGAAATATTTTAAAGATAACTGGATTAACTCTTGCATGGACAGATGCTTCGCAAAATAGTATATGCCCCCTAAATCTCAACAATATTTCACCAAAATGTGGAACACTTCCTTTACTTGAAATTAACGCTGGTGTTAACGGTGAACTCTCAATTTACAATTCAAGTTGTGGAATTGCCAATGGTAAGATTGATTTAACTCCAACTGGTGGAAGAGCTCCTTATACCTACCAATGGACAAGTGCAGATGGTATCGTCCCGATCGCACAAGTAAACAACCAAGATTTAATAAATGTCGTAGCAGGAACGTACACTGTCGAAATAACTGATGCAAATAATTGTAAAGTTAGAAAAACTAGGAACATCGACTCAATAACTCCTATTGCTCCGTCGTTTATACAAATAGCTGATATTACAGTACCGTGTGGAGCGGCAACAACAAGCTCTCTAATTTATACAAATAACGAATTAGGAAATTGTCTAATAAGCGGAAGTGTAATTTCCAGTCTTAGTACTCAATCGCCATCAGGTACTTGTGGGGGAGAAATAACTGAATCTTGGACATTTACAGACAGATATGGAAGAACAATTAATAAATCAAGAATAATCCATGTCAGTCCAGCCGCATTACCAACGATGACCGCGCCGGCAAATATAACGGTAGCTTGTGGTGCTTTGCCGGCGACAAGCACTATCGCTTTTAGCAATGGTTTAAGCGGAGGTTGTTTAATCAGTGGCACTTCTAATGCTT
>NZ_AHKF01000032.1 GCF_000252125.1 Flavobacterium frigoris PS1
CATTCAATGGATTCGTTCCGTTTGTGATTTCTTGACCATTAGTCACTCCATCACTATCACAATCTGCGGCATTCCAGGCTGCATTTGGAGCTAAAGTTTGACTAGCGATTACTAACGAACAGTTGTCATTTGGATTCGTGCCATCTGTTTTTTCCACTGTATCTAAAACACCATCTCCATCTGAATCTAAATTGCATACTAATCCATAACTAGGATCGTTAGCCGTTCTACTATCTACAAAAGCTCCAAAAACTCTAATTGAATTTATTGCACTTACTAAGGAACCAACACTTATCTTAATTTCATCATATGATTTAGTAGTTTGAAAACCAATATTATACCTGCCTGCAGCAGTTCCAAAAATATCTATTACTGCTGTTAAGTTTAATAAATTACTCGTTGTGGAACATTCCTGCTGCACACCATTTAAATAGGTACAAATTTCAAGTGAGTTTAATAAATCAAGTTGTAACAATCCTCCTGTATCTTCTATTGCAAATCCAGCTACACTTCCTATAGGATAAGTAGAAACAAGATCCTTAACAGCAATTGATGCTGAAGATGCAACCCCCACGGCTGTACTTATTAAAGCAAAATCGCTGGTACTAGTAGAAATTACGTTTTGAGTATCACTAACAGAGCATCCCACGCAAGCAATACCGGCTAAACCTGTATTAACACTATTTACAATTACAGGAAAGCCAGAAGCTCCTTCATTTAAAAAATAGGTTTGATCACAAACAAGTGACACAGGGCAATTTTTTTGGATAATCGCTCCATAAACGTTAGTTGTTCCTATATTTACTCCTACTAAAGGGTTAAAAACAGATAATTGTATTTCATCAAAAACTTGAGTTGTAACAAAACCTACAATTCCTCTCCCGTCTCCATTTAGTAAAGAAGTTTTTGCTAAAATTAAGCCTGAAGATCCTGAAAAAGTTTCAACTTGTACTCCGTTATTATATGTTGTTAAAGTTAAACCACCTAATAAATCAACACCTAAAAGTGCTGTGTTAGAAATTTCAAAACCAGCAAAAGTTCCTATTGGATAAGTACTTAAAACGTCTTTTACCGAAATTGAGCCACTAGACCCAAGTACGCCAACAGCTAAGTTTATAGTAGCAAAATCTATTGTACTCGCAGATATTAAATTTTCAGCATTGTTTACAGAGCATCCAACGCACGCTAGACCAGAAATTCCTGTTTTACTGCTGTTGATAATAACAGGGAAATTAGGATTACTAAGAGTTGTTTTTTCGTTACAATTTAATGCAGGACCAGCACAAAAATTTTCGATTACAGCATAATAAATAGTATTCGAAAATAAAACTCCTACCAAAGAAGTGTACTCAATTCTGACTTCATTAAAGGATTGAGTAGTTACAAAACCAAGAATTGTGTTGCCACTGCTATCCACTAAAGTAGAATTCACTCCAATAGTACTTGTTACCGCATTAAATGTTTCTTTTAAAGATCCTCCTTGGTACGTTTTAATCTTGATTGTTGCTCCAATTGAGGCCTGCAGTAAACCAGTTGCACTTATTTTAAATCCGGCAAAAGTTCCTGCAGGGTAAACATCATTACTATCTGAAACGGCTAGTTCTCCATTACAACCAATACCTGTAATACTTATAGATGCAACGTTATTCAAATCAGCATCCGTAAGATTACCTGTACCTGATATAGAACCTAAGCAGGGCGGTATCAAGCTTGGTACATTATTAGTTATTGTCGCAGTCAAATTATCAAAAACACTTCCATTTATTAATGGCGTTTTTTGGTTACATGAAACTGCACCTGGATTTAAAGTAGCCGCTCCTCCTGGTACTATTGTCTTCTCGGTATTATTAGCTCTAATACTAAAAGACAATAAAAAAAATAGAGTTGCAAAACTCAATAGTTTTATAAAATTATAATTGACGCTTTTTAAGGTAGAATTACACATAAAATAAATATTTTAAGTTAGTAAACATATGAATGCATGAATTTTCGGCTTGTTAATAGTGTAAAGAAAAATATAAATTACGCCTACCTTTATTTAAATCGATTAAGCTAGAATTGCGATAGATGAAATACAATTATATATAGATGAATGAAATTTCAAAAAGTGTTGAAATTCAGAATTGAAAAGCTTTATGATGAAGAATTAAAAGCAAGTAAATAGCTATAATCAATTAGGTAAACATTGATTAATAAAGCTAAATCTTTCCTCTTCAGTAAAAAAGCTATTGAAGTTTTACACTAATTAAAGTTTATTTTCCTTTATCATAAAAATGAAAATAATATAGTAGTAAAGTTAAAATTGAAGCTTTTATTAAATAGGTCTTCAAAATTTGAAATATTAAGTTTTATTCAAATTTAAAACCATTGACATTAGTCTAATAAAAAGTAATTACTTTCTTTAATTTAAATACTAATTTATCCTATTTGGGTTATGGAACTATCTATTTCACTTTGTAAAACGTTCCATTTCTATGGTTTTTAAAACTAACTAAAGAGTTACAAACGACTAAAATACTTCATTTGTATAAAAAGAAATTAATTAAAAAATAACAAAATTTTAGGTAATTAAATTAATTATACTTTAATAAATTTAGATACTTTTGCACACTTAACTCAATTAACTAATTAACAATGAAAAAAATAATTTTATTACTTTCTGTTGCTGTCATATTATTTTCTTGCAACAAAGTCGGAAAAGACGAATTCCTTATCACTGGTACTGCAACTGGTATTGAAAATGGTAAAACTATAATCCTAGAGACTCAAGACCCTACTACAGGTGCGATAACTGCTTTAGATACTGTAAAGGTAGAAAACGGAAAATTTGAAATTAAAGGAAAAGTTACTGAACCCTCTTTCCATACTATTCAATTAGAAGCACTAGCAGGAAAAGCGCCTTACACTAAAATTCCTTTTATCTTAGAAAATGGAGAAATCACCATAGCAATCGATAAAGACAGTATTCAAAATTCTAAAGTTTCTGGTACTTACAGTAATGATGAATATGTGAAATTTAATGAGGAAATCAAAGTAGTTCAAAAGAAACTAATGGATTTTCAAACTCAAAACATGCAAGCAATGAATACAGCACAACAAACTAAAGACACTGCTGTAATCAACAAATTAATGCAAGGTTTTTCAAAATTACAGGAAGAAGTAGGTGTTGCATCTAAAGCAAAATATACAAGCTATGCTGAAACTCATCCTAAATCTTACATCAGTGTTTTAATTGTACAAGGTATGGCTAATGACCCAACTGCGGATACTAAAAAAACAGAAACAATTTTTAACAGTTTAGAAGAAACTTTAAAAAAGACAAAAGCTGGTATAGCTGTAAAAGCAAAACTTACAGAAATAAACTCTCCTGCTGTTGGTGCAAATACTGCCCAAGTTGGAGATGCTAACTGAACTTCAAATTTCTCTGCACCTAATCCAGAAGGGAAAATTATTTCACTTAAGGAAAGTTTAGGTAAAGTTACAATTGTAGATTTTTGGGCGTCATGGTGCGGCCCTTGTAGACAAGAAAACCCAAATGTGGTTGCCATCTATAAAGAGTTACATCCACAAGGGCTAAATATCATTGGTGTTTCATTAGACAAAGATGCTGCTAAATGGAAGGAAGCCATCGCAAAAGATAAGTTAACTTGGAATCAGGTTTCTAACTTAAAGTTTTGGGATGAGCCAATTGCAGCTCAATATGGTGTCGAAGCCATTCCTGCTACTTTTATACTTGATGCTTCAGGTAAAATAGTAGCAAGAGATTTAAGAGGTGCTGAACTTAAAGCAAAAATCATCGAACTTTTGGCTAAATAATACGTTTTTTAGAACAAAACAAAAAAATCTCCCTAGTGGAGATTTTTTTATTTTATTCAATACCAATACGTTAAAAATAATAGTAAAATTAAGTATGAAAATTGTTTGCAGAAACGAAAAGTGTTACTATATTTGCCACCGCTAACAACAACATAAGCGTTGTAAGCAAAGGCCTCGGGGAGATACTCAAGCGGCCAACGAGGGCAGACTGTAAATCTGCTGACTACGTCTTCGTAGGTTCGAATCCTACTCTCCCCACCAAAACGCTGCAAGCAATTGCAGCGTTTTTTTATGTAAAAAAGTCGTGAAATTTCGAGGACTTTCACTAAGCATAAGAACTACGGATTAATTCAAAAACACTACAAACGTGCAGTTTTTTTTTTGCGCTTAAAAGAACCTGAAATTTATTCTTTCTGCTCTTATAGGAAGCGTACGACAATCAGATATTAACGAATCGTTGTTCACAAAAAAAGTCCTTTCTCTTTTTTAAAAGAGAAAGGACTTTAATATTTTAACTGTTTTATTTTTTATTCTAAAACAAAACTTACACTTACATTTGCAGTTATTGTAATTTCACCCTCGGCAAGCGTCTCACGAGTTGTTGTACTTTCGTCCATTGTCATTGTTTTCATACGGGCATAAACAGGCTGTGGCTGATAGTTTTGTGAGTTATCAGTAATAGTCATCGCTTTACCTACTTTTTGCCCTAAAACAGATACATAGTCCTCGGCTTTAAGCTTCGCATCCTTCATAGCCATTTTTCTGGCATCTGATTGGTACTGCGCTACTTTTGACGACTGAAAAACCACATTATCAATTCGGTTGATTCCCTGATCCACTAAGCCTTCCATTAATTCATCATATTTCGATAAGTCCTTTAATAAAATTTCAACGGTTTGAGTAGCTTTATAGGTAGTCTTCTTTTTTTCGTAATCAAAAATTGGATTTAAGGAGACGCGTTGCGTTCTATAATCAGCTGGCGCAAGATTCATTTTTTTAATCATCTTTAACACTGCTTCCATTTGCTTATCATTTTCCTTTTTTACGTCTTTAGCATTATTTCCCTTTGTCTCGACAGTGGCAGTTATACTAACTTGATCAGGAACTACTTTGATCTCACCTACTCCCGATACGTTGATTTGAGGAACTTGTTTTAATTCCTGTGCATACGTCATGCCCATAAATAACATCGCTATAATTAAAGCTGCTTTTTTCATATTGTTTCTTTTAATTGTTTATTGGTGTATTCTCTTTCAATATCTATGCCATTATAGTTTACCCATTTTAGCCATAGCAAAAAGAATGATAATGGGAATAGTTAATAATACGACCATAAAGGTGTGCTCTACAAGTAAATTGGGATTAGTGATAAGCGTTATCAAATAACCGCCTATAGCACCCCCAAAATGCGCCGTATGACCTATATTGTCATTCTTAGCTTTCATTCCGTAAATTGAATATAACAAATAAAGTATCCCAAAAAGATAGGCAGGCATCGGAATTATAAAAAAGATTCCCAGCATCATATCTGGTCGTAATAATATTGCCGAATATAACACACCGGTTACAGCACCAGAAGCGCCGATAGCCCTATAATTATAATCATCTTTATGAAATACTATAGTCAACAGACTTCCAAAAATTAAACTTCCAAAATAAACAACAACAAATAAAAATTCTCCCAAATAATCAATAACTACTGGTGCGAAGAAATAAAGTGTAAACATATTAAATGCCAAATGCGCTATATCAGCATGAAGAAATCCTGACGATAAAATCCTGATTTGTTCTCCCGACTGAACTCTTCCCATGTGAAATTCGTATTTTCTAAAGAACGTATTGTCATTAAATCCTTTGTAGCTAAAAAGGACATTTGCAACTATTATTGCAATTAATATTATATTCATAAAGTATATTTATTGTGAATTGTAAATGTAGTGATTCTCCAATACTTCATTAGTACCTTCGTATAATTTATATGTTTATCCATTTTTGGCTTATCTTTGCAAGAAAAATTACTGCATGCAATTTCTTATATTTATAATAGCTTACCCTTTTATTTGGATAATATCAATGCTTCCTTTCCGAATTTTTTATTTATTATCGGATGTGGTATATTTTTTAATTTATTATGTCATTGGCTATCGCAAAAAGACAGTTAGAGCAAATATTGCTTTAGCACTACCTCATCTTAGCCCTGAAGAAAGACTCTCAATAGAAAAAAAATCATACCACCACTTATGCGACATGTTTATGGAAATGACAAAAACCATGACCATTTCGTCCGAAGAGATGAATAAAAGATTCGTAATAACAAATCTTGAAGTCATCAAAGAATACGAAAAAAAGGAAAAAAGCATTATGCTTCTAGCTTCCCATTATGCAAGTTGGGAATGGCTCATTACCCTAAATCAAAAAATTAGCTACCAGGGTGTAGGTGTTTATAAAAAAATTGCTAATAAATATTTTGATAAGCTTATTAGAGACATTCGTTCAAAATACAACACTGAATTAGTCGCCACTAACAAAACGATTCCTTTAATATCGCACAATCAAAAAAACGGCATTCTTTCTATATATGGCTTAGCAAGTGACCAATCCCCGAAAGCTGGCCGAATATTTCATTGGGATAGTTTTATGGGCATAGAAGTTCCAGTACATACGGGGGCCGAAATGCTAGCAAAAAAACATGATTTGAACGTTATTTTTGCAAAAGTCAAAAAGGTTAAAAGAGGATATTACGAAGCGACCTTAGTCCCTTTGAGCGACGATCCTAAGTCAGTGCCAGATTTTGGAATTACCCATGCCTTCATCAAGGAAGTTGAAAAACAAATTTATGAGGCACCTGAATATTATTTCTGGACTCATAAAAGATGGAAACACCGTCGCCAATAAATCAAACTACATTAGGCTTTAATTAACTAAGGTTACCAAAATATTTCCCTAATTTTGGTACTAATACACTATAAAATGAATTTAAAAATCAACAATAGGTTTAGTACGGAACTTCCTGCAGATACTAATGAAACAAACGTTACACGTCAGGTTAAAAACGCTTGTTTTTCCTATGTTAACCCTAGAATTCCTTCTAGTCCTAAATTAATCCATGTGACGGACGAAGTCTTGGAACTACTTGGTATCACTAAAAAAGAAGCGCAATCAGCTGAATTCACAAATATATTCTCGGGTAAAGAATTACTTCCCAATACACGTCCCTACTCCATGAGTTATGCCGGACATCAGTTTGGCAACTGGGCTGGACAATTGGGTGACGGAAGAGCCATCATTCTTACAGAAATCGAAAATAATCAACAAACATATACCTTACAATTAAAAGGATCGGGACTTACACCCTACTCTCGTGGAGCAGATGGACTGGCAGTATTGCGTTCTTCCATTCGGGAACACTTATGTAGCGAAGCCATGTTTCACTTAGGCGTTCCTACTACTCGCTCACTTTCGTTACTCCTTACAGGCGACCAAGTATTGCGCGACGTTATGTACGATGGTCATCCCGCTTATGAAAAAGGTGCCGTAGTTTGCAGAGTGGCACCATCGTTTATTCGTTTTGGAAATTTCGAACTGTTTTCCTCGCAAAATGACCTAAAAACATTGAAATCACTAGCTGATTTTACCATAAAATATTATTTCCCAGAAATAAAATCAATAGGGAAAGAAAGCTATATTCAGTTCTTCCAAGAAGTTGCCAACAAAAATCTAGAAATGATCGTTCACTGGCAACGTGTGGGTTTTGTTCATGGAGTAATGAACACTGATAACATGTCTATTCTTGGCCTTACTATCGATTATGGCCCATACGGTTGGTTAGAAGACTATAATCCAGAATGGACTCCAAATACAACGGATCGTGAAAACCGTAGGTATCGTTTTGGGAACCAACCCGAAATTGTACTTTGGAATCTATATCAATTGGCCAATGCATTATATCCATTAATTGAAGAGGCTGCACCGTTAGAAGCTATTTTAAATAGTTTTCAGAGTAAATACGAAGCCGATTATGCCACTATGATGCGCAATAAATTAGGCCTTTTTACCAAAGAGGAAAATGACAATCAACTGATTCACTTGTTAACCGAAAATTTGCAGCAAACAGAAACGGATATGACCATTTTCTTTAGAAAATTAAGTCAGATAAAGAAAGTAGAATCTGAAGAAGAGGCTTTTTTACGAATAGCTGATTCTTTCTATAAAATAAATGAAGTTACGGGACAGCTAAAAGAAACTTGGTTGTATTGGTTTACCCAATATTTAAATCGACTAAGACAGGAAGAAGCAACTGATGCAGATAGAAAGAAAGCGATGAATGCTGTAAACCCAAAATATGTTTTAAGAAATTACATGTCTCAACTAGCTATTGAAGCTTCTGAAAAAGAGGATTTCTCGTTGATAGAAGAATTACATCTTTTATTGAAAAATCCATATGAGGAACAACCGGAATCTGAAAAGTGGTTTGCCAAAAGACCTGATTGGGCCAGAGAAAAAATTGGAAGTTCTATGTTGTCTTGCAGTTCTTAGCAGACAACATAGAATTTATGTATTAGCAGAGAAGCTCTTTCGATTATAATGAAAACCAATTATTAACCAATTCATCCTCTAATGGTTTTGCTTGTTTATGCACAAACTCATTAGTATCTCTGTTATAGTCATAATCTAAAGCCCAAATTTTGTGGTTTTCGGCCAATGCTTTAATGCTGTTACAAACAGACTCAATTTCGGCAGTGGTCGTTGTAGGATGAATGGACATTCTAATCCAACCCGGTTTTCTTATCAAATCACCCAAGGTTATTTCATCTATTAATTTATGCGAAGTTTCTTGATCCACATGTAGTAAAAAATGCCCGTATGTACCAGCACAACTACAACCTCCACGAGTTTGAATTCCGAATTTATCGTTCAGTAATTTCACACCCAAATTAAAATGCAAGTCATCAATATAAAAGGAAATTACTCCTAGCCTGTCTTGATGTTGCCCTGCAAGAATTTTAATATTGGAAACATTACCTAATTCTGCGAAAACATAATCAACGATTTCATGCTCTCGTTTAAGGATATTTTTAATTCCCATTTTTTCTTTTAATTGAATAACAAGAGCAGTCTTAATCACCTGTAAAAAACCTGGTGTTCCACCATCTTCTCTATCTTCAATGTTATCAATAAATTTATGTTCACCCCAAGGATTAGTCCACGAAACTGTTCCTCCGCCTGGATTATCAGGAACTAAGTTTTGATATAATTTTTTATTAAAAACCAAGATGCCCGGAGTTCCTGGTCCGCCAAGAAATTTATGAGGCGAAAAGAAAATGGCGTCTAAATAACTTTCGGGATCTTCAGGATGCATATCTATTTCTACATAAGGACCAGAACAGGCAAAATCTACAAAACACAGTCCGTTGTGTTGATGCATTATTTTTGCAGCTTCATGGTAGGGCGTTTTAATCCCTGTTACATTAGAACAAGAAGTAATTGATGCAATCTTGAAAGTTCTATCTTTATACTTTTCCAAAACTATCTCCAGATTTTCGATGCTGAATAAACCATCTTCAGTAGAAGGTATTACAACAACATCAGCAATCGTTTCTAACCAAGAAGTCTGGTTTGAATGGTGTTCCATATGCGAAATAAAAACGATAGGTCTTTTTTCGGCTGGAATATTGATAAAGTCTTTTAAATTTTCTGGTACTTTCAGCCCTAAAATACGTTGGAATTTATTCACTACACCAGTCATTCCAGTTCCATCAGTAATTAGGATGTCATTAGCATCTGCGTTTACATGATGCTTGATAATATGTCTCGCTTTATGATACGCTTTAGTCATTGCCGTACCGGAAATAGTAGTTTCAGTATGTGTATTTGCCACAAAAGGTCCAAATTCATTCATCAATTTTTCCTCTATAGGGCGATAGAGCCTACCACTGGCAGTCCAATCAGTATAGATGATTTTTTGTTGTCCATACGGGGAAACGAAATTTTGATCTATTCCTATGATATTCTTACGAAACTGTTGAAAATATTGTTCTAACTGAGTTGGAGATTCTTTAACGGTCATGACATTCTTTTATTAAAGACCAAAGATATTGATTTTTATCGATTTAAAAATTTGAACTTTTATTACATTCCATATTCTTAAATTTTTTATTCCTTCAATTAAGAGAACCCACGAGAAATTTAAAGTTAATTTGACAATAAAATAAATTCCGTAAAAAAATAAAACTCTAATTTTATAACTTATAATAAAGTCCCTTATTACACATGAAAAAAATCATTTTAGCTTTTAGTATTCTTATATTTATCAATTGCAAAAGCACGTCTAATTTAGACTTAAAGCCTACTCAAAATCAATACACAATTGCTTTTGGCTCTTGTGATAACCAAATAATTAAAAATGTACTTTGGGAATCTATAGATGCCAACCATCCTGGAGTTTGGATTTGGGGTGGAGATAATGTGTACTCAGATACAGAAGACATGAACGTTTTAAAAGCCAACTTTGCGCTTCAAAAATCAGACTCTAGTTACCAGCATTTTATAAAAAACAAAATTATCCTTGGCACCTGGGATGATCATGATTACGGTCGTAATGA
Source organism: Flavobacterium frigoris PS1 (assembly GCF_000252125.1). Taxonomy (GTDB): domain Bacteria; phylum Bacteroidota; class Bacteroidia; order Flavobacteriales; family Flavobacteriaceae; genus Flavobacterium; species Flavobacterium frigoris_A. Next base: position 10,419 of record NZ_AHKF01000032.1, read on the forward strand.
TGGCGGACAAGAATACACTTTCAAAAAAGAAAGTCAAAACTACCTCTTTGATTTTTTAGATACTCCTAAAAATGCTCCCGAAAGAAAACGAGATGGTGTTTATAATTCCAAAACAATTACTGTCAACAATCATCAAATAAAGATTATCATTCTAGACACCCGCTATTTTAGAACGGAGTTAACAAAGTCAGAAGACCCTAACAAACGGTTTCAGCCCAATGCTTATGGTGAAGGAACTATATTAGGAAAAGAACAATGGCAATGGCTACAAAAAGAACTAAACTCCTCAAAAGCAGCTTTTAATGTGATTGTTAGTAGTGTTCAATTTCTATCTGACAAACATGGCTTTGAATGTTGGGGAAACTTCCCTCATGAAGTTGATAAATTAGAAAAACTAATTGTTAGTTCTAAAGCCCAAGGGACTTTTATAGTTTCTGGAGATCGCCATATTGCTCTGTTTTCTACTAAGAAAGTACCTCAACTTCCCTATGACTTAGTTGATTTTACTTCAAGCGGTCTAACACATACCTATACCGGATTTTCAGGAGAAGAAAATCCATATCTAGAAGGACAAGTTGTCACAGAATTAAATTTCGGTATTTTAAAATTCGATTTTGATACTCATTCTGTCCAAATGGAAATTCGAGGCAAAGAAAATAAGCTTTTAGGACATCACATTCAAAAATACTAAAACGACTTAAATAGCAAAACCCTCCCAAAGCGTTATTTTGGGAGGGTCTAAATATAAAAGCTAGTGGGACTACAAGTCGAATCCTACTGAGAATTGCCAAACACGATTATGTGCTTTGTCATTATCATACAAATCCCCTAGACCTAAATGATAACGTACTCCTAAGCTTATTCCAGAATTAGTTTTAAAACCACCTCCAAAATTCATTCCCCAATCAAAACTGTTTGGGTCTCTTTCTGTTGATCCACTGATGAAACCATCATATTCCTCTTTATGAGAAACTGCTAATCCTATTTGTGGACCTGCCTCTAAAAAGACATTTTTAGTAGGATACGCTTTAAGCATTACTGGCAAATTGATGTAATCTAATTTTTGGGTAAACGTCCCATTAGCATCCTTTATCTCATATCCTTGTTGCGAGTACATAAGTTCTGGCTGAATAGAAAAGCTTTCACTAATGAACGATTCTCCATAAACACCTACGTGAAATCCATGGCGTTGTCCTGTTTCTCCACTACCGTCGTAATTTACTGCGGCTAAACTATAACCTCCTTTTATCCCTACATTTGATGTAGGAGTTGAACGATCTTGTGCAGTCATTGTTGACATTACACCTAAAAATAAGGCTATTGATAAATATTTAATTTTCATAATTTTCTGTTTTTATATTAGGGTTAATTTATACTCTCTTATTTCCCTCCGTTTGCACGAAGGTCTGCAATACATTGCGCATCTAATTGTGGCACCGATCCTCCTGAAACCATGTTGGCAATTCCGCTTCCTGATTCAGCTGACCAATACATCAAACAACTCGTCACATTACAATGTTTTGTATGTTCCGGATCTTCATGATTGCTTTGCAAAGCAGTACCTAAATTGGTCAAGCCTAAAATATGTCCAAACTCATGCGTGATTACCGTTGATTCCAATAGACTTCTATTAGGTTCAAATGGACTATCACTTAAACCTTGAACTGTCTTTTCATAAATAACAAAAGACGTGTTTCTGTAAGCTGTTCCTAAAACAACCGCTGTATCAGTATTACTGGACGAAGCTGCATCTGCAAAAAATGCCCAAACAGCAATCTGATCTGAGGTATTATATTTAGTTCTATTGGCATCTTCAATATCCACAATATCCTGATTTGTATAAGTGGATTTCCCAGGGGATACAATTGCTCTTTTAACAACTGTAATTCCTCCAGGCTTGTATGTTCTGGCATTCAAAAAGGAAACAAAATTACTAATAGCTGATGCTGATGGTTCAAATCCTTGTACATACACCACTTCGATGACCATACTTTTAAAAGCAGCATCAGACAATAAATCATTAGCTGAACTTCCTGTCGCTTTTTGATTATTACTGATTAAATTCCCCTCAATAGAAGTTTCGTTTGCGCTGTCTTCCTTTGCACAGGAAACTAGTAATACTATAGCGAAAGTCAATAATGTAATTCCTTTTTTCATTTTATTTTTTTATTCCAAATTATTATTTAAAGTACAGCAGCCTTTTACGTCGCTGTACTTTAACCAACCTTAAACCCTAAACCAAAACCATTCAATTTAGATTTGTTTCAATACTACTGTTACAGCAGTGTTTGTTGTGCTTTGCAATGAAATTGATGAAGCACTGAAACTTGTTACTTTCCACGTGTTATTTAACAAACTGAAAGAAGTATTTCCTGAAAAAGTCAACTTCAATAATACATCTAATTCTGAACTTACTGCATAAGTACCAGTTGCAGTCGTACTAAGTGTATTTACCACTTTTATTGACTTGTCATTAGCGAAATCTATTGTGAAATCTTTGTAATTACTTGCTGAATCAACTCCAGCAGTTATAAAAGATTGAACTTTAAAAGCACCATTCACTAATATAGTTTCTAATTTTTTAGAATTCTGAACTGCTTCCGCCATCGTCGCTTCAGTTTTAAGAGAAGCATTAATAGCTGCTTGAAACTCAGCATCACTAGAAACTGATGTTTTTGCACCATCAATAAGCGTAACATTCATTGGATATTTTACCGAGAATAATTCTGTGCTACTTACATTAGACATATACGTATATAATTGTTGCTCGGATGTGATAACAACACTTCCTGTTTGTTCTAAACTTACATTATAAGTTAAAATCGTAATAGGAAAAGTTATGTTTACAGATGAAATGGCACTTTGACCTGAAGACTCTGCAGACGAACATGCATTAAGAATAGCATTGTATTCTGTTTGATTGTTAAAAGTAACTTCAGTATAGTTACTCATTTTAACTTTCAATGGAAATTGAAGCGTAGCTGAATCTTGATCATTGTTAAACTGACCCAAAATAGAAATTACTTGTGTATAGTCCAGTTGGCTAATAAGCGTAACCTTTATTCCATTAACTGTTGCTGTAGCAGGCAATACAATTGAAGAACAAGAAGCACCATCAAGAAAATCATCAAATGAGCCATCATACATCGAAGTACGTTTCAAGTTATTCGCTGTTGTTGAGTTTGCAGCATTCGTATTTGGATTTTGTCCTTGCACATCATCCACTTCACTTTGGCAAGATGTGAAACCTAATATGGACATCAATACAATTCCTGTAATAGTTCTTAACTTTTTCATACTTTATATTTTTATATTTTTTTAAGCGATGCTATAAACGCCTTTCTGTTAGTAAGACAACCAAGCCTCCTTTTACCCTACCCTCATTTTAAAATAAAAATATTTTTTTTCTAATCGAAAGCGAACCTCTTAATTAAAAAAACAAAATTATTTATAAACGGCCTGCTATCAGTTATACAATTAACCCCATTTATTACAAAATTTACATTTGAATTACCAATACCGCATAAAAACATGACAGTCAAGCAAACAGCTCTAATTGGACTATTTAAGGAATCCTCCATACTTTATTAAAAAAACATTTACTTTTACGACCTACTAAAAATGAATTGGCATTAAATGAGCGACGACAAAAATAACCTTTGTGACGAAAATCACTTCAATCACTTTTATATAAAAAATGTGCAATCGGCTACGAATTTTGCTTATTACAAATGTGGTGATAGCGATGCCGCTTTAGATTTGGTTCAAGATGCCTTTACCAAAATATGGGAGAATTGTTCTAAAATTGATTTCGCAAAAGTAAAAACCTATTTGCTTACTACCGTAAATAATTTATTTCTAAATACCATAAAGCATAACAAGGTGGTTCTGGCTTACGCCAAAGAGACTCCAAACCTCGACACGAACAATCAAAGTCCAGAATACTTATTAGAAGAAGAGGAATTCAAAATAAAACTACAGAATGCTATTTCTTCATTGACCGAAGCCCAGCGTGAAGTGTTTTTGATGAATCGAATCGACGGAAAAAAATACAGAGAAATTGCAGATATTTTAGAAATATCTCAAAAAGCAGTAGAAAAAAGAATGTCTGCAGCTCTGAAAACATTAAAAGAGCAAATTGAAAACATATAAATAATTGATTTATACTAGGGTAATTCTACAATGAGTTGTCTTACCATTATAGAGGTTCAAAATGAAAAAAGAAAAAGAAATACTAAAATGGCTAAATGGAGATCTTTCAAGTGAAGAAATCGAGGTTTTAAAAAAACCTGAAGGTTTTGAAACATTGGAGAAAATCGCCCATTACTCATCCAAATTGGAAACCCCAAAAGTAGATGCGCAGAAGGCATTAGACCATTTTAAAGCGAGAAATAAATCCAAAAAAGAAACCAAAGTCAGAACCCTAAACTTTAAAACGATGTATAGGGCGGCTGCAGTAATAGTAGTGATGTTAACGAGTGCATATTTCTTGTTTTACAACACTACAACTTCATTTGAAACTCAAATAGCACAAACTAAAACGTTCCATCTTCCTGATAATTCCGAAGTATTATTAAATGCGGCTTCAAAAATAACATTCAACGAAAAAAAATGGGATAAAAAACGTGATTTGACTTTAGAAGGAGAAGCCTATTTTCGAGTAAAAAAAGGACAAACCTTTAGTGTAAATACTTCTGATGGTATTGTAAAAGTTCTGGGGACCCATTTTAATGTAAAACAACGCAAGAATTATTTTGAGGTAAGTTGTTTCGAAGGTTTGGTTAGCGTAACACATAATAACGAAACAATAAAACTACCACCGGGGAAAACCTTTAGATTAATCAATAACACTATTGAAGATGTTCCCGATTTTAATGCACAAAATCCTTCATGGATGCAACAGGAATCTAGTTTTGACCGCATTCCGTTAGATCAGGTAATAGCTGAATTAGAGCGTCAATACGACATAAAAATCAAAACTGAAGGCGTTGATACTTCTAAGTTATTTACTGGAAGTTTCACTCATAAAGATCAAAAAATAGCTTTAGAGGCTATTACTATTCCGCTTAAACTAAGTTATAAAATAGAAGGCAAAACCATTATATTTTACAACTATGGAGTACAATAAATGGATACTTTATATTTTGTTATGGGTAGGAAGTTTTTGCCATGCGCAAAAACCAAATGATAAAATCCCGCTATCAAGTGTTATCAGTTCCATCGAGCAGCAGTTTAATGTAAAGTTCTCGTATGCTGTTGAAGATGTGGTAGGCATTTCTATTGAGAAACCAGCCACTACACTTTCGCTACAAGAGACAATGGATTATTTGAACTCTAAAGTGCTTTTAAACTTCAAAGCTTTAGACAACCGCTACGTTACAGTTTCGATACTTAACAAAACGATTCCCGTTTGTGGTACTGTATTTTCTCAAGAATTAAAAACACCACTTGCTGGTGCTACAGTACTTGTGGGAAACGCAGCTACCATTACCGATAAAAACGGGTTTTTCACGATTCCAAATGTTCCTATAACGGCCACAATTTCAATTTCCTATTTAGGTTATGAAGGAAAACAGTTTACAGCCAATCAATTATTCTCTGCTCAAAACAACTGCAAAGAACTGTTTTTAAAAACAAGTCCTGAAGAACTCAATCAAGTCCTGATTAATGTGTATTTGACTCCAGGTTTACAAAAATACTTGGACGGAAGTACCGTTTTGAACACCAAGAAATTTGGCATCTTACCCGGATTAATTGAACCTGATGTATTGCAATCAATACAAGCCTTGCCAGGAGTGGAAAGCACGAATGAAAGTATTGAAAATATCAATGTTCGCGGTGGTACAAACGACCAGAATTTAATGATTTGGGACAATATTAAAATGTACCATTCGGGTCATTTCTTCGGGCTCGTATCAGCTTACAATCCTAATCTTACTAATAAAGTAATCGTCACTAAAAACGGAACCAGTACGGAATATAGCGATGGGGTTTCCAGTACTATCAATATGTTTACAAATGATAAAGTGAGTAATACATTTTCTGGCGGTGCGGGAATTAATGGTATCAGTACCGACGTATTTTTGGCAATTCCTATAACTAACAATTTGGAAATCGATATCTCAGGAAGGCGTTCTGTAACAGATCTTTTTGATACGCCAACGTTTACAAATTACTACAAACGAAGTTTTCAAGATAGCGAAATCAATGCCGAAAGTAATCAAAACAACACCAAATCAGATTTTTATTTTTACGATTATACCGCTAAAATTCTTTTTGACCTCAACGAAAAGCACCAATTTAGGGCGAATATTATTGGTATCAATAATGCTTTAGATTATACAGAATATAGCTCTAATGCTAGCAATTCAGAAACCAAGGCAAGTACGCTTTCGCAAAAGAATATTGGGTACGGAGGAAACTGGAAAGCGGAATGGAATTCTAAATTTAGTACCAACCTTATCAGCTACTTTTCAAAATACAATATCGATGCTACTGATTACAGAATAGAAACGGATCAACTACTAACCGAAGCCAATGAGGTATTAGAAACAGGTATAAAACTGAATGCGCATTACAAGGCGACAGAGTACCTCAATCTATTGGCCGGATATGAGTTTAACGAAACCGGAATGCTCAACCAGACTACCGTCAACGCTCCATCCTACTCTAGTACTAAGAAAGACGTATTGGAAAATCATGGGCTTTATACTGAAGCCGAATACCATAAAAACAATAGCTATTTGAGAATTGGCGCTCGCTTGAATTATTTTCAAAAGTTTGAAAAATTATTGCTTGAACCAAGGATAAACATCAGACAGCAACTATCAAATTCATTTGCATTAAAGCTGGAGGGTGAATTTAAGAATCAAACAGCAACTCAAATTATCGATTTTGAAGATGATTTTCTGGGTGTAGAAAAAAGACGTTGGGTACTAGTAAATAATGAAAATATTCCTGTTGCAACCAGCAAGCAAGCATCGTTTGGAGTAGAATTTAACAAAAACAAACTCAATATCGACGTTACGGGTTTCTACAAAATTGTGAATGGCATAACAGCGTCTAATCAGGGTTTTTACAATAATTTCCAATACAAAAAAGCACATGGAAGTTATACCGCCAAGGGAATTGAATTTTTAGCGAATAAAACTTCGGGACAATTCAGCACTTGGATTAGTTATACTTTTAGTGTAAACGACTATCATTTTGAAAGCTTTACTCCTTCTACATTCCCAAATAATGCTGATATAAGACATTCTGCTTCTCTAGGGATTAATTATGACATCAATAGTAACTTTAAGGTTTCTGTGGGTGGTATTTGGAGAAACGGCCAGCCTTACACAATTCCGCTTCAAGGAAACGAAACAGTACAAAACGGCAATACTACTATGGTCAATTACGATTCGCCAAACAGTAAGAACCTCGATGACTTTATGCGGCTAGACACTTCTATCAGTTACAGCTTCAGATTTTCGCCTGTGATAAAAGGAATTCTTCGTGCAGGAGTTCTTAATACTACTAATGAAGAAAATGTGATTAACCGCTATTACAAAGTGGATACAAAGGATTCCGATAAAACAATAAGAGTGGATAACAAATCCCTTGGTATGACACCAAATATAAGTTTAAGAATGAATTTTTAGGGAATAGTACTTTTATTAAAGAAGAAGACAGCGTTATTTTAGTAAAAATATGGATTGCAAATTAAAAACCTACAGCAACACTTTCACGAAGAGTTATTCTTTACAAATTGGGTACAATCATTTCGCATGCCGCAACTTTTCAAAACAAAAGAACAGCTTCTCTCAGGACAGCTTCGGTTTAGTAAAATGGAGGTAATAAGGACGTATCACTTTTTATTTAGGCATTAACGGGAGCAAAAATTAAATAAGATTTACTTTTTTTATCATTACTAAAATCATTCATCGATCCTATTTCCGACCTTTACGCCAAAAACAAAAGTTATGAATTGGATTATTTTAGTTATTGCAGGTTTATTTGAGGTAGCGTTTGCTTTCTGTTTGGGTAAAGCCAATGAAACAACAGGAAACGAAATGTACTTTTGGTACGTCGGTTTCTTTGTTGCCCTTAGTATCAGTATGGGCCTTTTAATTACCGCAACTCAAACTTTACCCATAGGAACAGCTTACGCCGTTTGGACAGGAATTGGAGCAGTTGGGACTGTTTTAGTAGGAATTCTTGTTTTTAAAGAACCAGCAACCCTGCTGCGCCTACTTTTCCTTACTACTTTAATCGGCTCCATTATTGGACTAAAAGCGGTATCACACTAAAATCTTAATTACGCAAAAGCAACTAGGCAATTTAGGCAGCTATCTTTAGTAGCGCACTCATCAACGTCGGTTCTTATTTCATCATTCCAATAGCTGTAAAGAAGGTACATAATAAACCCGGGGCTTCAATAACAAACGGAGCTATGACAGCCATAATATCTTTAACTATTTACCAAACCTGTAAGGGCAAATCAATGTTATTTATTTAAGTATAAAGGAAAAAGAAAAACCAGTCTTTTTAACCTTTCAATTGGACCAACCAATTAAAATCCAATTTAAAAATTAGCTTTCCTCCATTATAGCTTTTTTTATAAATAGCCGGTCCATTTTAAATAAATAGAACAACTTCAGGCTAAAACGCTACCCTAAACCTTAGTAATCACAATAGATTTGTTTGGGACGCCATAAAACAATAATTTTTCACTTAATTTCCCGAATAAATGGTCGCTCCGCTTAAAATATGAATAAAAAGCCAGAATGTAATATATTATCAAAACACCTCAGTATAGAAAGCCTTGAATCCTTAATAAGAAACTTACTATTGGGTTTAAAAACCCAATAGTATTACTTTTTTTACGAGCATTTTTTTCTAAAAACCAATATAATTTTAGTTAAAATCCTTTATATTTACAATATCTCAAATAATAAATAACGCAGAATATCGGCTGTAATACCTGTTTACTTTATCGTAAATGATGTGTATTTAGCCTTCTATTCCTTTAAAAACGACATTTATGAAAACAATGACTTGTAAACAATTAGGTGGTACATGTGATACAGAATTTCATGCTACTTCTATTGAAGAAATGGCTGAATTGAGTAAAAAACATGCCATGGAAATGATTAAAAATGGTGATGAACCACATACTAAAGCAATGAGGGAAATGCAGGAGTTAATGCATTTTCCAGAAGGAATGAACGCATGGTACGAAAATAAAAGAAAAACATTCGACCGTTTGCCCCATGCTGAATTCAAATAAATAGTAATCAATAATTAAAAACCATGAATAAAAACACAGATTTGGGCTTGTTAATACTTAGAATTGCAGTAGGAGCTTTGATGTTATTTCACGGAATCGCTAAACTAAGCGGTGTCTCTTTTATTGAAGGAATGTTAGAAGGAAAAGGTTTACCATCCTTATTAGCCTACGGTGTTTATATCACTGAAATTATTGCACCTATACTGATAATTATTGGATACAGAACCAGACTAGCTTCTCTGGCATTTATCTTTGGTTTATTGTCTGCTACGGCACTTGTGCACTTAGGGGATCTCTTTAAATTAAATCAGAATGGTGGCTGGGAATTAGAACTAATAGGCTTGTATCTGTCAGGAGCTTTATGCTTATTCTTTACTGGTAGCGGAAAACATGCTGTTTCAACAACAAATAAATGGGATTAAGTTAAAGTGCATTCTTTTTTTAAATGACGATCATTCGATTTTAATCTTAAAAATAAAAAAACCTTTCAAAATCAAATTTGAAAGGTTTTTTTATTTTTAGAAAGTGCGGTTTTTAAATTCCTGCCACCGCTTTTATTTCGTCAATAATACGCAAGGCCAAAGTATCTGCCTGTGCTTGCGAAGGTGCTTCTGTGTAAATACGAATAATAGGTTCTGTATTCGATTTCCTTAAATGTACCCATTCAGTAGCAAAGTCAATTTTCACTCCATCAATTGTTGTAATATCTTCATTTTTATATTTCTCAGTCATGGCTACAAGAATGGCATCAACATCAATTTGCGGTGTCAACTCAATTTTGTTTTTACTCATGTAGTATTCTGGATAGGAAGCACGCAATGCAGAAACAGTCATTTTTTTGTTAGCCAAATGTGTTAAAAACAAAGCCACACCTACCAAACTATCGCGACCATAATGAGACTCTGGATAAATGATTCCTCCATTTCCTTCACCACCTATGATGGCATTGTTCTTTTTCATTAAGTCAACTACATTCACTTCACCAACTGCGGATGCTTCATAAGTACCGTTGAGTTTGTTTGTCACATCACGCAGAGCACGAGAAGATGACATATTTGAAACTGTATTTCCTGGAGTTTTACCTAATACATAGTCCGCACAAGCAACAAGAGTATATTCTTCACCAAACATTTCACCGTCTTCGCAAATGAAGGCCAAACGGTCTACATCTGGATCAACTACAACACCTAAATCGGCTTTTTCTTTCACTACCAATTCTGATATGTCAGTCAAATGTTCTTTTAACGGTTCTGGATTGTGAGGGAACTGTCCGTTAGGCTCGCAGTACAATTTCACAACTTCCACTCCCATCAATTCAAGTAATTTTGGAATAATAATCCCTCCAGATGAATTCACTCCATCAACAACAACTTTAAATTTAGCTGCTTTTACCGCTTCAACATCGACCAAAGGAAGGTTTAACACTTCATCAATATGAATATCCATATAAGCATCATTCTCTGTAATCTCTCCTAAACTGTCCACATCTGAAAAATCAAAAGCTTCAGCTTCGGCGATCACAAGAATTTTTTCCCCTTCGATACCATTCAAAAATTCTCCTTTTCCATTCAATAATTTCAAAGCATTCCATTGTTTTGGATTGTGAGAAGCCGTCAAGATTATTCCACCATCAGCTTTCTCCAAAGGAACAGCAATCTCTACTGTAGGAGTTGTTGACAATCCTAAATCAATTACATCAATTCCTAAACCTATTAAGGTGTTTACTACCAAATTATGAATCATAGGTCCTGAAATACGGGCATCGCGACCTACAACTACTTTTAGTTTTTCATCAGTATTACTTCTTGAAGCTGTGTTGTTTTTCAACCAAGTCCCATAAGCCGAAGCAAATTTTACTGCATCAACAGGTGTAAGATTATCCCCTACTTTACCTCCAATAGTTCCACGAATTCCCGATATTGATTTTATTAAAGTCATTCTTATGTTTTAAAATTTTGATTTATTTCTTTTTAATTTCCACAAATATAATAATTGACAATTTAATAAAGTCAATTAGAATTCATAATTTAGGCGAATGAACTTCTTAGCACACATTTATCTTTCGGGCGACAATGATTTAATTAAAATTGGTAATTTTATGGCTGATGGAATTCGGGGCAAACATTTTGAAACTTTTCCAATGGAAATTCAAAAAGGAATCATTCTTCATAGAGCCATAGATACTTTTACGGATGCACATCCTGTTTTTAGACAAAGCACCAAAAAGCTACACAGCCATTACCATCATTATGCTGGTGTGATTGTCGATGTATTTTACGATCATTTTTTAGCTAAAAACTGGACCAATTATTCTAATGAAAATCTAGAAGAATACATTCAATTCTTTTATAAGTCACTAGAAGACAATCGCCCAATTTTAACAGAGAGAACCATAGGAATTATGCCCTATATGTTTCAGCAAAATTGGTTGTCGAGTTATCAAACAATTGAGGGAATAAATACTATTTTGACTCAAATGGATAGCCGGACAAAAAACAAATCAAAAATGCGTTTCGCTACGGAGGAACTGCAGGAATTTTATACAGAATTCGAGAATGAATTCACAAAGTTTTTTGAAGATTTAAGAGAGCATGCCCGAGAAAAGCTAATCACTTTGCAATAAATTTAAAATAAACCAAAACTATAAACCAACTACCCACAATGAAAAAAATAATAGTACTGCTTTCCTTAGCTATAATAGGATGTAAATCGAATGAAAAAATAATTGCCCCAACAGGTTTACTAACTGATAAAGCGATGGTCGTTTCGGCACGTGAGGAAGCTTCGGAAATAGGAGTTGCTATCATGAAAAAAGGAGGAAATGCATTTGATGCCATGGTAGCAACTGAACTAGCTTTGGCCGTTTCCTATCCTCAAGCCGGAAACATAGGCGGAGGAGGCTTTATGGTTTTCAGAAAAGCCAATGGAGAAACCGGCGCCATGGATTATAGAGAAAAAGCACCATGGGCCGCAACTAAAGATATGTTTCTCGATAAAGATGGAAATGTAATTGAAGGTAAAAGTACAGCCACAGCATTTGCATCTGGTGTTCCCGGAACTCTTGCTGGTTTATTTGCTGTACACAAAAAACATGGATCCCTTCCTATTGCAGAGATCTTGGCTCCCGTAATTGCTTTAGCAAAAAAAGGTGTTGTTGTGACTGAGCATCAAGCGAAAAGTCTTGCTGATTATAGAGCTACTTTCATCAAAACAAACGGTCCAAATAGTTTGTTTTCGCAAGAATATAAAGCAGGTGACAGTATTAAATACCCTGCTCTAGCGGCTACTTTACAGCGCGTTTCTGATAATGGACGTGATGAATTTTACAATGGCGAGACTGCTCACAAACTGATTGCTTTTTTGACTCAAAAGGGCGGTAATATGACACTCAAAGATTTGAATGCCTACGAAGCTAAATGGAGAGCGCCAATCACTTTTAAATACAAAGAATTAAAAATCACTTCTATGTCGCCGCCTAGCAGTGGAGGAATTTGTTTGAACCAAATTATGAAAATGATTGAACCTTTTGATTTGTCCGTAATGGGACACAACAGTGTGAAAGCGATTCAAGTGATCACAGAAGCTGAACGACGAGCTTATGCTGACCGAAACTCTTTCCTTGGAGATCCTGATTTTGTAAAACTCCCAGTTGCAGCATTATTAGATTCTATCTATATCAAAAATAGAATGAGTGATTTTTCTTTCGATAAAGCCTCTAAATCTTCCGAAATTGGAAAAGGGAATATTCCTGGATATGAGAGTAAACAAACAACGCATTACTCGATTGTGGATTCTGAAGGAAACGCAGTTTCAGCCACGACGACTTTAAATGACAATTATGGTTCTAAAATATACTGTGACGAATTAGGTTTTTTTCTGAACAATCAAATGGATGATTTTAGTGCTAAACCAGGTGTTCCAAATCTTTATGGACTTACAGGTACAGAAGCGAATAGTATTGCTCCGGGAAAAAGAATGTTGAGTTCTATGACTCCAACCATAGTCGAGAAAGACAGAAAATTATTCATGGTCTTAGGAACACCAGGCGGTTCTACCATAATTACTTCAGTATTGCAAACCATTTTGAATGTTTATGAATACAACATGAGCATGCAGCAAGCAGTTAATGCGCCTCGTTTTCACCATCAATGGCTACCTGATGAAATTACTTTTGAGCCCGCTTCATTTGATAAAGAACTATTGGAAAAAGTAAAAGAAAAGGGATACAAAGTCAACGAAACCAATAAAGAAATAGTAGGCCAAGTAGACGCAATTTTAGTATTACAAAATGGAAAATTAGAAGGTGGAGCCGATAAAAGGGAAGACAATAAAGCCGTTGGATTTTAAAATGTAGTATTATTAATTCTCTACAAAACAATAATATAAATACCCAAAGCAATGAAAAACATTATTATTCTATTATTCTTTATTTGTTTCAGCTGTAAAGCTCAAACTACAACTGTTCAACCTACAGGACTTATCGCCAACAAAGCTATGGTTGTCTCCGCACGAGCAGAAGCTTCAAAAATTGGAGCCGATATCATGAAAAAAGGTGGAAATGCTTTTGACGCAATGGTTGCTACAGAGTTGGCCCTTGCGGTTGCCTATCCTTATGCTGGTAACATTGGAGGTGGCGGTTTCATGGTTTACAGAAAAGCCAATGGAGAAATAGGAACATTAGATTATCGCGAGAAAGCTCCCTTAGCAGCTACAAAAGATATGTTTCTTGATAAAGATGGAAATGTAATTCCTGGAAAAAGCACAAAAACTCCTTTAGCTATAGGAATTCCTGGAACTATTGCTGGTGTGTTTGCAGTACATACAAAATTAGGCTCTTTGCCAATGGCAGAAATCCTTAAACCCGTAATTGAACTAGCGGAACGTGGCGTTATTGTTACTCATAAACAAGAAGAACGTTTAAACGACTACCGCGAAGAGTTGACAAAAATAAACGGTACCAATTCACTTTTTTCGAAAGTATATAAAGAAAACGATACTATCAAATATCCTGCTTTGGCAAATACGTTAAAAAGAATTGCTAAAAACGGAAAAGATGAATTTTATAAAGGGGAAACCGCTACAAAATTAGTAGCTTATTTAAAAGACAAAGGTGGCATTATAACCATGGAAGATTTGGCAAAATATGAAGCCAAATGGAGAAACCCTATAACTTTTAAATACAAAGATTTAAACATTATTTCTATGGCTCCGCCAAGTAGCGGTGGAATCTGTCTGGCACAAATTATGAAAATGATAGCTCCTTATGATTTGGCTAAAATGGGACACAATTCATCTGAGGGAATCCAAATTATTGTAGAAGCTGAAAGAAGAGCTTACGCTGACAGAAGTTACTTCTTGGGAGATCCTGATTTTGTGAAAATTCCTTTGAAAGCATTAATGGATGATGCTTATTTAAAAGGAAGAATGAGCAATTTCAATGTAGACAAAGCCACTCTTTCATCTGAAATAAAAGAAGGAAAAGTAAATTACAATGAAAGCATGGAAACTACCCACTACTCTATTGTGGATCAGTTTGGTAATTCAGTTTCGGCAACAACAACGCTGAATGCGGGATTTGGTTCTAAGTATTATTGTGATGAGTTAGGTTTTATGCTTAACAATGAAATGGATGATTTCAGTTCAAAACCAGGAACACCTAATATGTTTGGATTAGTTGGAAACGAAGCCAATAGTATTGCTCCCGAAAAAAGAATGTTGAGCTCAATGACTCCTACAATTGTAGAAAAAAACGGAAAGTTTTTTATGTCGGTTGGATCGCCAGGAGGTTCTACCATAATTACATCGGTATTACAAACTGTTTTGAATGTATACGAATACCAATTGAGCATGCAGGAAGCAGTAAATGCACCTCGCTTTCATCACCAATGGTTACCTGATTTAATTACTTTTGAACCTAATGCTTTTGATGTTAAAACATTAGAAAGCTTAAAAGCAAAAGGCTATTTGATTAATGAAAAAACGACACCTGTAATTGGAAAGGTTGATGCTATCCTAGCATTACCAAACGGAAAACTAGAGGGTGGCGCCGACTTTAGAGGAGATGATACAGCTCTTGGATTTTAGACTATGCCTTTTATTAATTTCTGAGTTTTCTACTTCAGGTAATATGTGGTTGAATAGAAGCGTGATTTTATTCCAATTGGGATATAAAGAAAAAACGAATTTTGAAATTTTAAAAGAGATTTGCCTACAACATCAAAATTCAACAGAATTTTTTATTCAAAAAGCAATTGGATGGTCTTTACGTGAATACGCCAAAACAAATTCAGAAGCGGTAAAAAATTTTGTAGACGTTAATAACTTAAAGCCATTGAGCAAAAAAGAAGCCTTGAAAAACTTAAGTAATGCTTAAATTAATAGTAATTTAGCATTTTCAAAAAAAGATAAATGTTTAAAAAAATTAGAACTAAATTAGAAAGCATAATAGCTTGGTCACAATCCATTTTGACAGAAAAGCAATTTATTTTCTTATCTAGCGTACTTGTTGGGATCACTTCAGCATTTGCCGTTATTGTTCTAAAAACATTTGCTCACTGGGTTTTTTCATTTGCCACTTACATTAATGGAATTTTAAAACTGAGTTTTATTAATAGTGTTTTACCTATTGCGGGACTTTTACTTACTGTTTTTGTTGTTAAAAGAGTGCTTGGGGGCTCTATTGAAAAAGGGACATCACAAATTTTATACGGTGTAGCAAAAAAAGCCAGTATAATACCAAAAAAACAAATGTATGCCCAGATTATCACCAGTTCCTTAACTGTTGGTCTTGGAGGGTCAGCGGGTTTAGAGAGCCCAATTGTAGTAACTGGAGCTGCTTTTGGATCTAATTATGCCCAAAAATATAAACTAAGCTATAAAGATCGGACTTTACTTATTGGTTGTGGTGTAGCTGCCGGAATTGCTGCTGCTTTTAACGCTCCAATAGCTGGAGTTTTGTTTGCTGTTGAATTTTTATTGGTCGATGTAAGCATCTCCGCTTTTACACCTATTATGATTGCCGCTGCAACGGGAGCTCTCGTTTCTGAAATTGTATTAGATGAAACGATCTTATTAAATTTCAGACAACAACAAGTTTTTGATTATCATAAAATACCATTTTATATTCTACTAGGAATATCAACTGGTTTTATTTCCATTTATTATACGAGGAACTTTCAAAGAACAGAACACTTTTTTCATAAATTAAAACTAAACCCTTATAAGAAAGCATTTTTAGGAGCTTCAATTTTGGCTGTGCTAATTTTCATTTTCCCTACTTTATTTGGTGAAGGTTATGAAAGTATAAAAGTATTGTCAGATAGTGATCCTGGTAAATTATTAGAAAACACCCTCTTTAGCGATTTTAGAAATAATCCCTGGGTTCTTTTAGCATTTGTGGGCGGTACAATGATGTTAAAAGTTTTTGCAACAGGAATCACATTAGGTTCTGGAGGAAATGGAGGAAACTTTGCCCCTGCTCTATTCATGGGTTCCTATGTAGGTTATTTCTTTTCAAAATTTATAAATTTAACTGGACTAACGCGTTTGCCTGTCAGTAATTTCACATTAGTAGGAATGGCAGGTATTTTGAGCGGTTTATTCCATGCTCCACTAACTGCGATTTTTCTTATTGCCGAAATTACTGGAGGATATAGTTTAATGCTTCCGCTTATGATTGTGGCGTCTATTAGTTTTGCTATTTCAAAACGATTTGAAAAACACTCAATGGACGTAAAAGAATTGGCTCAAAAAGGGCATGCTTTTACAAGTAATAAAGATACGAATGTACTTGCAACATTAGATACTACTTCCATCATTCAAACAGATTATTTAACCCTTTCTCCAGATGAAAATCTAGAAAAACTGGTTGATTTAATATCCCATTCCAATCAGGTTATTTTTGCCGTTGTTGACAAAGACAAGCATTTGTTAGGTATTGTTCATTTCAATAATATTAGAGAAATCATCTTCAATACTTATAGGGTAAAATATACCTTGGTAAAGAACATTATGGCTGCGCCTACTGAGATCATCTACCCTTTCAACAGTATGGAAACGGTCATGAATAAGTTTGAGCGATCAAAAGTAGCATTCCTTCCAGTTATCAAGGATGAAAAATATTTCGGTTTTATCTCAAAATCTGTAGCACTTGAAGCCTATCGTACCAAACTGAAATCGATGACAATAGAGTAATTTAATATCGGATAGTATAAATTGAGTAATCTCCGATAATAGTAGCATCTTTTTGGCTATGTGGAAGATAGACTTAAACTATAGCGAAGAATTTCAAACAACTTTTGATCGATTGAATGGAAAGAAGCAAATTTTGCAATCCAGCAGACCTTTGCCAAACATCGCTTTGAATAAAATCAAGGAGAGTCTTTCTATTAAATGGACCTATAACTCTAACAGTATTGAAGGAAATTCATTGACTTTACGAGAAACCCAAATGGTCATTCAAGAGGGAATTACCATACAAGGAAAATCACTTCGAGAGCATTTTGAAACATACAACGACGACAAAGCCATTGATTTTTTGTTTAAAGTAGTAAATGATGAATATGTTTTAAAAAGCATCAATATTCTTTCTTTACATGCTCTGGTTTTGCGCTCTATTGAAGAAGATTTTGCTGGGCATTTACGCAATGCAGGTGCACGTATTACAGGAGCTAACTTTGTACCACCAAATGCCAATAAAGTTTCGGATTTACTAGATGAATAGATTGATTTCATAAACACAAATCCGTTACAGCTTAACGATATTGAATTGGCGACTGTTTTTCATCACAAACTTGTTTGGATCCATCCGTTTTTTGATGGTAATGGTCGTACCGTAAGATTAGTAATGAATTTGTTATTGATGCGTTGTCGCTTTCCTCCTGCTATCATTCTAAAAAATGACAGAAAGAAGTACTATGAAGCACTCAATCAAGCTAATGCTGGGAACTATCAAAAACTCACTCTTTTGATGTGCCAGGCGGTAGAGCGAACACTTAACATTTACATTAATGCGCTTCCTAATAACGATAAATAATACATCGAAATTTCAAATTTAGTTCAAGAACCGGATATGCCTTACGGCCAAGAATACATCAGTTTACTGGCTAGAAAAGAAAAAATTGATGTCTACAAAGAAGGTAGAAACTGGCTTACTACAAGAGAAGCCGTTGAAAACTATATCTGCACAAGAAAGAGAAAACGCTAACTTCGGTTGGCGTTTTTTATCTCCCATTTTAACATAAACTTCTAAAGTGTTCTATTGAAAGAATAAACCAAAAGGTTAACTTTGCTTTTTTGCAAAAATTATGTTAGACAAAGACAATACTATTGACGTTCAAGGAGCTCGTGTTCACAACCTTAAAAATATAGATATATCCATTCCTCGTGAAAAACTGGTAGTTATTACTGGTCTTTCTGGTTCTGGTAAATCATCCCTAGCTTTCGATACCATTTATGCCGAAGGTCAACGCCGATACGTAGAAACATTTTCGGCTTATGCCAGGCAGTTTTTAGGCGGATTGGAGCGTCCAGATGTGGATAAAATAGATGGACTCTCGCCAGTTATCGCGATTGAACAAAAAACAACCAGTAAAAGTCCTCGCTCCACAGTGGGAACCATAACTGAAATATATGATTTCCTGCGATTACTTTATGCCCGTGGAGCTGACGCGTACAGTTACAATACTGGCGAAAAAATGGTCAGTTATTCTGACGAGCAAATTAAGGATCTGATCACACAAGATTTTACTAACAAACGTATCAATATTCTGGCGCCAGTTATTAGAGCTAGAAAAGGACATTATGGGGAGTTGTTCCAGCAAATAGCCAAACAAGGATTCTTAAAGGTTCGCGTAAATGGCGAGGTGCGGGACATTACGACAGGAATGAAACTGGATCGTTATAAAACGCATGATATTGAGATTGTAGTTGATCGAATGGTGATCGAGGCGACTCCCGACAATGAAAAACGTTTGAGCGAAAGCATTAATACGGCCATGCATCACGGTGAAAATGTATTAATGGTTTTAGACCAGGATTCTAATGAAGTGCGCTATTTTAGTAGAAACCTCATGTGCCCTACTACCGGAATATCTTATCAAAACCCAGAACCTAATTTATTTTCGTTCAACTCACCAAAAGGAGCTTGTGACCATTGTAACGGTTTGGGTACAGTAAACGAAATCAATCCCAAAAAAATCATCCCAAATCCGAAATTGTCAATCAAAAATGGTGGTTTTGCACCTTTGGGGGAATATAAGTCTTCTTGGATTTTTAAACAATTGGAAATCATAGGAGAAAAATATAGCTTCAAAATAACAGATCCGATAGAAAAAATTCCTGAGGAAGCCATGGAAATGATATTGAATGGCGGTAAGGAAAAATTCACGATTAACTCTAAAGATTTAGGAGTGGCCCGCGACTATAAAATTGATTTTGAGGGCATCTCCCATTTCATAAAAAACCAACATGACGAAAGTGGTTCTACCACAATTAAACGCTGGGCGAAAGAGTTTATGGACGAGATAAATTGTCCGGTTTGCGAAGGTACACGATTGAAAAAGGAAGCCCAGTTCTTTAAAATAAACGAACAAAACATTTCGGAATTATGCAGCATGGATATTTCTGATTTGACGGCTTGGTTCCTTGATTTGGACAGTCATTTATCTGACAAACAAAAGCGCATTGCAACTGAAGTTATCAAAGAAATAAACGATCGATTGAACTTTTTGATGAATGTAGGTTTAGAATATTTATCATTAAGCCGAAGTTCAAAATCACTTTCTGGTGGAGAGGCGCAGCGCATTAGATTAGCCACACAAATTGGTTCTCAATTGGTTGGAGTTCTCTATATTTTAGATGAACCCAGCATTGGTTTGCACCAAAGGGACAACGATAAATTAATACATTCGTTAGAGCAATTACGCGATATTGGGAATTCAGTTATTGTGGTTGAGCACGATAAGGATATGATTGAACGTGCGGATTATGTGATTGACATCGGTCCTAAAGCGGGAAAATTTGGTGGTGAAATAATTAGTAAAGGAACACCTGCCGAAACGCTAAAATCAAACACCATTACTGCTCAATATCTGAATGGGACGATGAAACTCGAAATTCCTGAAAAACGCCGTGAAGGTAACGGCAAGTTCATGAAACTGACTGGCGCAACTGGGAATAACTTAAAAAACGTATCCATTGAATTGCCTTTAGGAAAAATGATTTGTGTGACGGGAGTTTCAGGAAGTGGAAAATCGACTTTGATAAACGGTACGCTCTACCCTATTTTGAATGCCTATTATTTTAATGGTGTAAAAAAACCACAACCTTACAAAAAGATTGAAGGTTTAGACCTTATCGATAAAGTAATTAATATAGATCAAAGTCCTATTGGGCGAACGCCACGCTCTAATCCGGCAACGTATACTGAGGTATTTACTGAAATCAGAAACCTGTTTACTAAGACTTCAGAAAGTATGATACGCGGTTACAAGGCGGGACGTTTCAGCTTTAATGTAAAAGGCGGACGTTGCGAAACCTGTCAGGGATCAGGAGTACGAACGATTGAAATGAACTTTTTACCCGATGTTTATGTTGAATGTGAAACCTGTCAAGGAAAGCGATTTAACAGAGAAACACTAGAAATTCGATTCAAAGGAAAATCAATTTCAGATGTGTTGAATATGACCGTGGACGAAGCCGTTCCATTCTTCGAAATGATTCCGAAGATATATCGAAAAGTAAAAACCATACAAGATGTAGGTTTAGGGTATATCACATTAGGACAGCAAAGCACTACCCTTTCTGGCGGTGAGGCACAGCGTATAAAATTAGCTGGTGAATTATCAAAAAAAGATACTGGAAACACATTTTATATTCTTGACGAACCTACTACAGGCTTACATTTTGAGGATATTAGGGTATTAATGGGCGTAATCAATAGACTAGTAGATAAAGGAAATACGATATTGATTATAGAGCATAATATGGATGTAATCAAACTTGCAGATTATATTATAGACATTGGTCCCGAAGGAGGAAAAGGAGGCGGACAAGTGGTTGCCAAGGGTACACCCGAAGAAATAATTAAAAATAAGAAAAGCTATACTGCCCAGTTTTTGAAAAAAGAATTACTTTAGTATTCTGGATTTATAGCCCTGATGGTAGTGGCAACCTTCTACTTGTTTTTTTTAACCAGTAAAAGATATAGCGAACAGCAGGAATAAGCTCCAAAAACCTACAGCAATAAAAAAGTAAAACATGAGATTAGAAGATTTCGATAACGATGAGGATAAAATAATCCAAGATCGATTAAAACAAAAAACTTGGAATGAGATTCGTACCAATGATAGCTGGGCTATTTTTAAAATTATGGCCGAGTTTGTAAACGGTTATGAAAATATGGGACGTATTGGTCCATGTGTGTCCATTTTTGGATCAGCAAGAACAAAACCAGAGGATAAGTATTATAAACTTGCCGAAAGTATTGCATTCAAAATCAGTAAAGCTGGTTACGGTGTGATTACTGGTGGTGGACCTGGAATAATGGAAGCAGGTAACAAAGGGGCACATTTGGGTGGTGGAACTTCTGTGGGATTAAATATTGTTTTACCCTTTGAACAGCACTTCAACCCTTATATTGATGGGGACAAAAACTTGAATTTTGATTATTTCTTTGTTCGAAAGGTAATGTTTGTAAAATATTCCCAAGGATTTGTAGTGATGCCTGGTGGTTTTGGCACCATGGATGAGTTGTTTGAGGCCATGACCTTAATCCAAACAAAAAAGATAGCGAGATTCCCGATTATATTGGTTGGAACCAGCTTTTGGTCAGGATTGATCGAATGGATAAAGACTGTTTTGATAGAAAAGGAACACACGGTAGGTCCAGACGATTTGAAATTAATAAAAATTGTCGACACCGAAGATGAAGTCGTAGATGTTTTGGATAATTTCTATAAAAAATACAATTTAAAACCAAATTTTTAAGTGTAAAGCCGTTTTTTAAAACGGCTTTTTTTTTGGTAATTTAACTTCGGTGTATGGTCTTTTTCCTCAAATAAATGTATATTGTGCAGTACTAAACCTGAAACAAGAATTGAAACGATTTTATAGACTTATAGTTTGTTTTCTGTTTTTATTGGCATCAATAAAGCAATATGCTCAACATCATTCCCAAATGTTCGTTGAAGTGAATTCTGATACTAATACATTAAATATTCAACAGGAAATTACTTTTTTTAACGAATCGGATGATTACTTGAGTTCAATCGTTTTGAATGATTGGAATAATGCCTATTCGAATGTTAATTCAGCATTGGCTAAAAGATTTTCTGATGAGTTTTATCGCGGATTCCATTTGGCAAAGGAAGAAGAACGCGGCAGCACTACTAATTTAACCATAATTGATGATAATAAATTATTTCTTAGTTCGGAAAGAACGGACAAAAATCCGGATATTATCACCATACAATTAAGGGATAAGCTAGCTCCCCATCAGAAAGTAAAATTACATCTTACTTATATTGTCAAGGTTCCTAGCGATAAGTTTACAAAATATGGCTATGATGCTATTGGCGGAATGAACCTAAAAACATGGTACCTCACTCCTGCCCGATATGAAAACCATGGTTTTATAAAATACAATAATGACAATCTCGATGATATTGCCAACGGCGCTTCTGATTTTGACATAGACTTAAAAATTTCAAAAGGTCTTGAAGTGACCTCTGATTTAAACAATGCGGGATCCCTAAAAAAAGGGGATTACAATATCTACACCTTATCAGGAAAGAAACGAACTAATTTCAGTCTTTTTATAGAACCGAAATCTAGTTTTTACCTTTTCAAAAATAAACCTCTTGAAGTGATTACCAATTTGAAAGAGCAGAAAATCAGCACTGCACAACAAGCGTTGGCCATTGATTGTATCGTCCATTTTGTTAATGATTTAATAGGACAATATCCGTTTGAAAAAATTGTCGTTTCCCAGGCCGATTACGATAGAAATCCTTTCTATGGCTTGAATCAACTACCCTCTTTTATTAGCCCTTTTTCGGATGAATTCACCTATGAAATTAAATTCTTAAAGACCTATTTAAATGCGTACCTAAAAAATAGCTTGCGATTAGACAACAGGAAAGACGCGTGGATTTATGATGGCATTCAAGTCTACGCCATGATGAAGTATATTGAGGAAAATTATCCAAACACTAAAATGTTGGGAAGCGCTTCCTCGTTCAAATTATTGAAAAGTTATAATTTAACAAACTTAGATTTCAACGAGCAATATAGCTATTTTTATATGCTAATGGCCCGAAAGAATTTAGATCAGCCGCTTGGAGCTCCCAAAAACACTCTCATAAAATTTAACGAACAAATTGCTAGTAAATATCGTGCAGGATTAAGCTTACGCTATTTAGACAACTATCTTGGTGAGAATATTGTATTAAAGAGTATGCGCGAGTTTTACTTAAAAAACAAACAAAATCAGCTTTCTGGAGAAAATTTTGAATCCGTATTAAGATCGAATACTAACAAGGATATCAGTTGGTTCTTTAATACCATTATAAATTCGAGAGACATCATCGATTTTAAATTTTCGCAGGTATCAAAAACGAAAGACAGCATTTCTTTTTCGCTCAAAAATAAGACAAACGTAGTAGTGCCCATTCCCATTTATGGAATCAAAAACGGCGCAATCGTATTTAAAAAATGGATCAATCCAACAGTTAAAGATAGTACCTTCACCTTGGAAAGAAAAGACGCTGACAAAATCATTTTAAATTATAAAAACGAAGTTCCCGAATACAACTTAAGAAACAACTGGAAATCCTTAAAAGGCTTTTTTCCGAACAACCGTCCTGTAAAATTTGTATTTATGAAGGACCTCGAGGATCCTTATTACAATCAGGTACTGTATGTTCCTACTCTAACTTATAATTTATATGATGGTTTGTCTCCGGGTTTAAGACTACATAATAAGACATTATTAGACAAACCTTTTATTTTTGAAGTTAATCCTTCGTATTCAACAAAAGCACAAACGTTCTCAGGTTCCGCAGCTTTTGTCGTTAATCAAAATCACAGAAATGCCTCTCTATATAACACGAAATATTCGCTTTCGGGTAATTATTTCCATTATGCCCCAGATGCGACCTATTTAAAAATTAACCCCATGGTTCAGTTTCGATTTCGTGAAAGTGACTTTAGAGATAATCGTAAACAGCTAATCCTTCTGCGTCAGGTTATAGTAAGTAGGGAAAAAAGCGAAATTATAACTGACAATATCTCTCAAAATTATTCGGTTTTCAATGCAAAATATTTCAATACAAATACTGAGATTACTGAGCATTTGAGCTTTATGGGGGATGTTCAATTCTCGGGGAAATTCGGAAAAATGGCAGCGGAAATTGAGTATCGAAAACTTTTTGAGAACAACCGTCAGATAAATTTACGTTTGTATGCAGGAAGTTTTTTATACAATAATACTAATTCTGATTTTTTCAGCTTCGCCTTAGACCGTCCTACCGACTATCTTTTTGACTACAGCTATTATGGGCGATCAGAAAGTAGTGGTTTCTTTAGCCAACAATTGATTGTGGCCGAGGGTGGTTTTAAATCGAAACTGGACAACCCATACGCCAACCAATGGATCACCACTTTAAATGGAAGTTACAATATTTGGAATTGGATAGAACTTTATGGAGATGCAGGTTTTATAAAAAGCAAACAGCAAAACACGCGATTTTTATATGACAGTGGTATCCGCTTAAATTTAGTTCCTGACTACTTTGAATTGTTCCTACCTGTATATTCCTCTAATGGCTGGGAAATAAGTCAGAAAAATTACAATGAAAAAGTACGGTTCGTTATTACCTTATCACCTAAAATATTAATCAATTTATTTAATCGAAAATGGTTTTAATAGCTGCTAATAGCGATTTTATATTGAATTATTTTTAAAATAATAACTATTTAATTACGAATACTTAAAAAATAAATATCTTTAACGGTGTTTAACTATCAATAATTAAATTATATTTATTTCAATGAATTATGATAATCGCTAGTTTTTAATTAAATTTGCACCACTAAGTTATACCTTTCAACTATGATAAAAGAAAAAAGCAATACTACATTAACATTCGAAGATTTTAAAACCGAAGTGTTGAACGACTACAAAATCGCTATAACAAGTAGGGAATGCAGTCTATTAGGACGTCGGGAAGTGTTGACCGGTAAGGCTAAATTTGGAATTTTCGGAGACGGAAAAGAGGTTCCTCAATTGGCCATGGCTAAATTTTTCAAAAACGGTGACTTTCGCTCCGGCTACTATCGCGATCAAACGTTTATGATGGCGATTGGTCAATTGACAGTGCAACAGTTTTTTGCCGGATTATACGGTAATACAAATATTGAACAAGAACCAATGTCTGCGGGTAGACAAATGGGCGGCCATTTTACTACTCACAGTTTGAATGAAGACGGTTCTTGGAAGGACTTAACAAAGCAAAAAAATTCTAGTGCCGACATTTCTCCTACAGCTGGACAAATGCCTAGATTACTTGGACTTGCACAAGCATCAAAGATATACAGACAAGTTTCTGGACTTACAGACAAATCTAAATTCTCCATCGACGGAAACGAAGTTGCATGGGGAACCATTGGTAATGCAAGTACTTCAGAAGGTTTGTTTTTTGAAACTATAAATGCGGCCGGCGTTTTACAAGTACCTCTTATAATAAGTGTATGGGATGACGATTATGGAATTTCAGTTCATGCAAGACATCAAACTACAAAAGAGAACATATCTGAAATTTTAAAGGGATACCAAAAGGAAAAAAACACTAATGGTTTCGAAATACTTAAAGTAAAAGGTTGGGATTATTCCGATTTGATAGCGACGTACGAAAAAGCGTCTGCTATTGCTCGTGAAAAACACATTCCTGTACTTATACACGTTGATGAACTGACACAACCGCAAGGGCATTCAAGTTCAGGTTCGCATGAAAGGTACAAAGACGCAGATCGTCTTGCATGGGAAAGGGATTACGACTGTATCAGACAGATGAGGCTTTGGATGATTGCAATCAACATTGCTTCTTCGGAAGAAATTGCTGAAATAGATGCAAATACGAAAAAAGAAGTCCTTGAAGGTAAAAAAGCAGCATGGAGCGAATTTATAGACCCCATTATAGCTAATAAAAAAGAGCTAGTTACTTTATTGGAAAAAGTAGCCAATTCAAGTAACAACAAGGATAAAATAAGTAAAATTGCTACTGCTTTAAACGGCATAAAGGATCCATTAAGAAAAGAAATCCTTGTCGCTGCACGTAAAACCTTACGTCTTGTCATAAATGAAAACGGTAAAGTCGAATTGTCAAACTGGATTAAATCTTACACTAATAATAGCCAAGAAAAATTTAGCAGCCATTTGTATTCGGATTCTGACAAGAATGTGTTTTCTGTAAATCAAGTATTACCTAAATATCCAGACAATGCAAAAGAAGATACAGATGGTAGAATGATCCTAAGGGATAATTTTGATGCTATTTTCACAAAATATCCTGAAGCACTAATTTTTGGTGAAGATTCAGGAAACATTGGTGATGTAAACCAAGGTTTAGAAGGAATGCAGGAAAAATATGGAGAACTACGTGTTGCCGATGTTGGTATTCGCGAAGCAACTATTATAGGACAAGGAATTGGAATGGCATTGAGAGGCTTACGCCCAATAGCTGAAATTCAATACTTGGATTATTTATTATATGCCATTCAAATTATCAGCGATGATTTAGCAACCTTACAATACAGAACGGCCGGAAAACAAAAAGCACCGCTAATTATACGTACGAGAGGACATCGCTTAGAAGGCATATGGCATTCTGGATCTCCTATGGGAATGATCATAAATGCCGTTAGAGGTATTCATGTATTAGTTCCAAGAAATATGACCAAAGCGGCAGGTTTTTACAATTCTCTGTTGGAATGTGACGAACCTGCATTAGTTATAGAATGTTTGAACGGTTACCGTTTAAAAGAGAAAATGCCTTTGAATTATGGTGAATTCAAAACCCCTATTGGAGTTGTGGAAACAATAAAAGAAGGAACAGATATCACTTTAGTTTCTTACGGATCTACTTTAAGATTGGTAGAACAAGCGGCAAAGGAACTACAAGAAATAGGTATTCAATGTGAAGTAATTGACATACAGTCTTTACTCCCTTTTGACATCAACCATGATCTTGTAAAAAGTATCGCTAAGACTAATCGTCTGTTAGTAATCGATGAAGATGTTCCTGGAGGAGCCTCTGCCTATATTTTACAACAAATCATTGAGCAACAGGATGGATACAACTATTTAGACAGCAAGCCACAAACTTTGACCGCCAAGGCGCATAGACCTTCTTATGGAACTGATGGTGATTATTTCTCAAAACCTTCTATCGAGGATATTTTTGAAAAAGTATACACCATGATGAACGAAGTTAATCCTTCGAAATACCCAAGTTTATATTAAAATATGTTCTTTTTATAAAATAAAATCCCAACCTTAACAACCTTGGGATTTTTTTTGCCTTAATAAAAACAGTATATTGTCACATCAAATAATTAGTCACAATCTAAATAAAAACAAAAATGAAAAAAATATCAATGTTCATAGGAATGCTTTCAATTTTAGCTATTGTTTCCTGTAAAAAGAAAGAAGAGGCTCCACAGCCAAGCGAAACAACAATTGAAGTGAATACTCCAGCTCCAGAAGTTGAAGAGAATGCTGACGGTACTTCAGTAAGTGTTGGGACTGAAGGTGTAGATGTTAGCACTAAAAATGGAGCAAACGAAACCAATATAAATGTTGGTGGAGGAGACGCGAAAGTTGAAGTTAAGAAATAATTAAACATTTATCTTAATTAAAAGTTATAAAGCCAACATAAGTTTTTTGTGTTGGCTTTATTTTTTTATTTTAGATGTGAACAAAAAAGAAACCCTTAATGACTAGTTTAGAAACACTCTTGAGAAATACACAAGACGTAAAAGTAATAGATAGCACGATTAATAATGAAGATTATGTTGCGCTTGACCTATCTCCTTCCAACCACGAATTATTGAATTTTGACATTAAATGCGCAGTGAGTTTTGAAAAATATATTGAAAATCACTTGGCCTTGAATAATGCTCAAATAGCTTTTGGAGGATACAATGAGAAAAGAAATCTTTATCAACGGAGCACTATTTTTAAGGATGAAGAAACGGACGAGCGAAATATGCACATTGGCTTAGATTTATGGATAAAAGCAGGAACTCCAGTATTGTCAGCCCTTGACGCAAAGGTTCACAGTTTCGATTTCAATGCAGGCTTTGGAGATTATGGGCCCACCATAATACTAGAACACCAGCTGGAAGACCAAACGTTTTATACATTATATGGCCATTTGTCCTTAAACAGTTTAGATGGTATCGAAATTGGAACCGTATTCAAAAAAGGAGAGCAATTTGCTACTTTGGGTGACGCTGCCGTCAATGGGGATTACTCACCTCATTTACATTTTCAAATCATAAAAAACATATCAGATAAGTTTGGTGATTATCCTGGTGTCTGCAGCAAAAAAGAACTGCCTTTTTATTTAGAAAATTGCCCCGATCCTAATCTATTATTAAAAATAACAGCATGAAAAAAACAATAATTATACTTAGTTTACTTATCCTTGTTGGATGTAAATCCAAAAAAGCGCAAGTAATACTACCTGAGGAACCTACAATAGAAAAATTCGCGCTTTCAGAAGTTGATTCTAATCTAAAGAACAAGGCATACGAATTGGGAAAAAGAATGCTGATGACCTGCAATACGTCAAAGTTCAAACCGTATGATGAAAGTGAAGCTACAGCATCCGTAATTAACAACATTACAGAAGAAAGGTTATCCAAAACCTGTGCGAAATACAGACAGCGTTATGGTACTTTTAAAGACCTTCAATTAGTAGAAATCTTTAAAAACAATATTGAAAGAACAACTATTTTTCGATATAAAGCTTTATATACTAAGAAAATAGCAAATAAAGAACTACGCGTATTCATGAATGAAGAGAATAAACTTTCTTCCTTAAAAACATTGGATTGGATTGATCTTTATGATAATCTAATCATTGAAAATTAGACCTTTTTTATGGGATAATTCACTCTCAAAATAGGTTTTCACATCTTCTAATTAAACTCACTTAAATTTAAAATCAAAATGATAAACATCCCTGCAGGCTCATCCTGAAGGGATGTTTATCATTTTAAGTTTACAAAGATCAACTACAGAACGCTATTTTTAGATAAAAAACGTTAATTGGCAGTCTTCTAAAACAGTAAATTATACAACTTTTATTTCCCATTGTGTAAGTCTTATTGTTGAAAATAGCGCAACTTTTACATAATTCTATTTAAAAAGAAATAATTTGAAATTATATATTAAATACATGGTCAGTAATCGCTGTAAAATGGCAGTGAAAGAAGAGTTGAAAAAACTCGGATTGCATTTTATTGTAGTCGATTTAGGGGAGGTAGATGTCATGGAGGTTATTTCTATGTCGCAACGTGAGCTCCTAAAAAAGGGACTTCTTGAAGCGGGTTTTGAATTAATGGATGATAAAAAATCCATGCTTATAGAAAAGATCAAAAATGTAATTATTGAAATGGTTCATCATTCTGATGAAGTAATCAAAGTTAATTTTTCTATTTATATAAGTGAAAAGCTAAATCACGATTACACATATCTGTCTAACTTATTTTCAGAAGTTCAAGGGACAACGATTGAGCGATTTATTATTTCCCACAAAACAGAACGCGTAAAGGAGTTGATTATATACGGAGAGCACAATATTACTGAAATCGCTTGGAAAATGGGTTACAGCAGTGTAGCGCATTTATCAAGTCAATTTAAAAAGGTTACCGGCCTCTCCCCTTCACATTTCAAAAACATGAAAGATAAAAGACGTTGTCCTATTGAAGAGATAGGAACCGAAAGCAATATCAACCGAAACAACGAGAATTAAAACTCTGAAGCGATCATGAAGTTACTCTCACAAAAAAAATTTCAACTTTACTATATTCTTGTTGCTGTTATATTGGCGGCTGTTTTGGCAATTTTTTATTACAATAATCTAAAAGTACAAGCAACCAGCGATTCTACGGAGCTTGCACAGGAAATATTGCGTAAAAATGATAACGTCCTTTTAGACATTCTTGA
This sequence comes from Flavobacterium frigoris PS1, assembly GCF_000252125.1. Taxonomy (GTDB): domain Bacteria; phylum Bacteroidota; class Bacteroidia; order Flavobacteriales; family Flavobacteriaceae; genus Flavobacterium; species Flavobacterium frigoris_A. The sequence goes on from NZ_AHKF01000032.1 coordinate 40,922, forward strand.
TATAGAAACGGGTACAAGAGGGTATATCATATCGGACGACAACCTTTTCCTTGAAACTTTTAACAATGCAGTAAAAGCTTTGAATAGTAACTTAGCCGCTTTGTCAATGCTTACAAAGGATAATCCTAAACAGTCTGAGCAGATAGCCTCTTTGAAAATAAAAACAGCTGAAAAACTAATTCTGATTAGAAAATTGCTAGATGACCGAAACACAAACTTATTAAACGAGGATGAAAAAATAGAGATTCTTAACCACGGAAAAGTTGTCACTGACGAAATAAAGGATATAATTTCAGATGTCAATTATGATGAATATAACTCTCTTAAACAGAGAAAAATAGAAAATGAAAACAGCAGTAGAAATGCAGAAATACTCTTTTTCTTACTCTTAATTTTGATATTTGTAATATTTACCTTAGTCGTAATTATAGTAAAAAATTTAAAAGTTAGAAATGATGAGTTGGAAGCCTTTACTACTTCCCAAAAGTTACTTTCCAATTATTCACTTAGTCTGATTGAAGCGAGCAAAGATCCATTGGTTACCATAAACATAAATGGCCAGATTACCGGGATGAATGAGGCAACAGTTACAATAACCGGCGTAGATCGTAAAAAACTGATTGGTTCCTCTTTCCTGGAATATTTCACGGAGCCACATATGGCCCAAGAAGTTTATCAGGAGGTGTTCGCAAAAGGATTCGTGTCTGATTCGCCTCTTACGATCCGCCACAAAGATGGAAAATTAACTGATGTTTTATTTAACGGATCAATTTACAAAGATGATAAGGGTAATGTATTGGGTATTGTAATTGTGGCCCGTGATATTGCTGAACAGAAATGGGCAATGGATTTACGAATTGCTAACAGAGAGCTTGCTTTCCAAAATAATGAGAAAGAAAAAAGAGCAGCCGAATTAGTCATTGCAAACCACGAACTTGCTTTCCAAAATACGGTTAAAGAAAAACGTGCTGCCGAGTTAATAATAGCCAATGAAGAACTCCTTTTTCAACACGATGAAAAAGAGAAACGGGCAGCTGAACTATACCTAGCCAATGAAGAACTTATGTTTCAAACTGGAGAAAAAGAGAAAAGAGCGGCTGAATTAGCTATTGCAGGCATCGAACTTGATTTTCAGAACAAAGAGAGAGAGAAACGTGAAATTGTAAATAAAGAGCTCAAATCACTTGGTGACTCCGCAAAATTAGCTTCGCAATACTCCTTGAGTTTAATAGAGGCCAGTCGTGATCCTTTGGTGACAATTAGTACAGAAGGTAAAATTACCGACATGAATGAGGCTACAGTAAAAATCACGGGATTAGAAAGAGACAAACTTCTAAACTCTGATTTTTTCACCTATTTTACTGATCCGCAAATGGCTCGAGAAGTTTATCAAGAAGTTTTTGCCAAAGGATCTGTATCGGATTCTCCTCTAACCCTTAGACACAAGGACGGTAAATTAACAGATGTTTTATTTAATGGGTCCGTTTATAAAGATGAACATGGAAATGTTCTTGGTGTAGTGGTTGTAGCCAGAGATATTACAGATCAAAAAGTAATTGAAACAGAACTGATTGAAGCAAAAGTTTTTGCTGAATTGGCAACCGGCATTGCAGAAGAGGAAAAAAGGAATGCAGAATATGCTGCCTTAATTGCCGAAAATGCAGTTAAAGCAAAACAGCAATTTTTGTCAAATATGAGCCATGAAATACGGACTCCTATGAATGCCATTATCGGATTTACAAAAGTGGTGTTAAAGACAGACTTGTCTGAGAAACAAAAAGAATATTTGAGTGCCATAAAAATGAGTGGTGATGCACTAATTGTACTAATTAACGATATTCTTGATTTAGCAAAAGTAGATGCGGGAAAGATGACTTTTGAAAAAATACCTTTTAAACTAAAATCTTCGATTTCATCGATGCTTCATCTGTTTGAAACAAAAATTCAAGAGAAAAATTTAAAATTAATAACAGAATATGACCCTAATATTCCTCCAATAATAATAGGAGATCCAGTTCGATTACACCAGATTATTTTAAATTTAGTCAGTAATGCCGTGAAATTCACCTCTAAAGGAAAAATCACCGTAGCTGTTCGTCTTGTTCAAGAAGACGCTGAAAATGCCATCATAGAATTTGCTGTTACTGATACCGGTATTGGAATTCCAGAAGAAAAGTTACTGACAATATTTGACAATTTTCAACAAGCTTCCAGCGGAACGTCAAGGATTTATGGAGGAACTGGATTAGGCCTTGCAATTGTAAAACAATTAGTGGAACCTCAAGGCGGTGCAATAGATGTTATTAGTGAAGTTGGAGTGGGAACTACTTTTAGTTTTAGACTTAAATTTGAAAAAACTGACCTAGAGGCAGAATTAGATACAGAAATCCTCGAATTAGACTCTGAAGTTAAAAACATAAAAGTATTAGTTGTTGAAGATATTGCATTGAACCAGCTATTAATGAAAACGCTTTTGGATGATTTTGGATTTGAACGAGACATCGCAGAAAACGGAAAAATAGCCATCGAAAAACTAAAAAACAAAGAGTACGATGTCATTTTGATGGATTTACAAATGCCGGTAATGAATGGTTTTGAATCTACAGAATATATTAGAAAAACATTAAATTCGCAAATACCTATTATTGCTTTAACAGCTGATGTAACAACAGTAGATTTGGCAAAATGTAAGGCTGTTGGAATGAACGATTATATTGCAAAACCTGTTGATGAACGATTATTGTATAGTAAAATAATAAATATTGTTAGAAAGACTTCAATCCTAAAATCTGATCAACTTAAAAGAAAAGATATGCAGAAAAAACAAAAATGTATAGACTTGGAATATTTGACCGTGCGAACGAAATCAAATCCAAAATTAATGATGGAAATGATAGCTGCATATTTGCAACAAACACCTCCGTTAATAAATGCAATGAGACAAAGTTTGCAGAACAAAGATTGGGCATTACTAAAATCATCTGTTCATAAGATGATTCCATCCTTTTCAATAATGGGGTTGAGTCCAGAATTTGAAGATATGGCTAAAAAAGTACAAGACTCTGCTACAGCCCATGAAAACATGGACGAAATAAATAATTTAGTTTTACAGCTAGAAAACATCTGTAATCAAGCCTGTACAGAATTAGAAATAGAATTTAATAATATCAAAAATATAAACTAATGAAAAGCGATAGCAAAACAACAATATTTTTAGTAGATGATGATGCCGTTTTTTTAAAATCATTAGAAATAGAGTTTATACATAACACAGAATATATTGTTGAAACATTTGCAACTGGCGAACTCTGTTTAGCCAAAGTAGCAAAAATAAAACCTGATGTAATTATTCTTGATTATCAACTGGATGGAATAGATAAAGAAGCGATGAATGGAATACAAACTTTAGATAAAATAAAGGAATTCGATCCTGAAATCCCAGTAATAATGTTGTCTTCACAAGACAAAATTGAAGTAGCCGTCAGCTGTATGCACCACAAAGCTTTTGATTATGTCGTAAAAAGCGAGACTGCTTTTTTAAGACTGCAAAAAAACATTGCGGCATTTTTCCATTTCGAAAAAATAGAAAAAGAATTAAACTGGTATATGACCCGAATGTAAGCTTCTGCCTATTTTAACACTGAGAAAGCAAATTATAAAAAGAGCGATTTTCATCATTAGATGAAAATCGCTCTTTTTTATTGAACAAAAAACACTATTAACAGTAAGAAGTGTCAATGTCATAACTTTAAAAGACAATAGAGCAATAATTTAGCCATTAAACGCCTCAACTTTGAAATGTGATAAATAAATCACAATACAAATAAAAAATTATGAAGATATTAAAAAGAATTCCGGTCTTAGCAGTGCTTTTGGTCGGCTTAATGACGAATTGTAGCAATGATTCGGATTCAAGCTCTCTATCAGTTGCAAATTCAACTTATGAGACGACCGCCTTAAATTCACAAAAGTCTTCAACTGACCAACCCAATTCAGGCTCGAAAAGCGGCCAAACCTTGGATCTAGTAAATCTTGGTGTTGCAGCTAACTTTGCTATACTTTCAAAAACAGGAATAACCGATGTGTATAAATCGGCAATTACAGGTGATGTTGGTGCAAGTCCAATTACAGGAGCCGCTATTCTTTTAAAATGTGATGAAGTAACTGGTACCATATTTTCAGTTGATGCTGCAGGACCTGCTTGCAAAATAACTGATGCTTCACGTCTAACTACAGCTGTAGGTGACATGCAAATTGCTTATGATAATGCTGCAGGACGACTAAACCCAGACTTTTTAAATTTAGGGGCTGGAACTATCGGTGGAAAAACTCTTACACCAGGTTTATATAAATGGACAAGTACATTAAACATCCCTACAGATATCACCATTTCAGGTAGCTCAACTGATGTTTGGATTTTCCAAGTTGCAGGAAACCTGAATATGAGTTCTGCAGTTAGAATAACTTTAGCCGGAGGTGCACAAGCCAAAAATATTTTCTGGCAAACAGCTGGTGCAGTTACGCTAGGATCAACTAGCCATTTTGAAGGAAATATATTAAGTCAAACTGGTATAAATATGAAAACAGCCGCTTCAATAAACGGAAGAATGATGGCACAAACAGCAGTTACACTACAAATGAATACCGTTACCATACCACAATAAATCTAGAACTCGTTTTAGAAACGTAAAAAACGCTGCAAGTCATATAGCTTGCAGCGTTTTTTTATGGTAAAAACGAATAGTAACATTCGTAAATGTGGGAATCATGAAAGCTTTTCCTAAAACAATATAAAACAAACTCGGACTAAGTCCTCTATCTTTGATAGCATAAGCACAGACCTATTGATAATGAGTGAATTATTGACAGATTCAGCTTTCTCTTTTATAAATTAAAATTAAACACTATGGCTATTCAAACAACAAACCCAGCAACAAATAAAGTAGTAAAATCATTTGATGAAATGACTGATCAGCAAGTACAAGAAGCTATTGCTGTTTCTGACAAAACTTTTAATGAATGGAAAAATACCAGTTATGAACAACGTGCAGCCCTACTTCATAATGTTGCAAAATTAATGCGTGATAGAAAAAGTGAACTTTCTAAATTAATTACATTGGAAATGGGTAAAATAATTTCCCAATCAGAAAGCGAAATTGATTTAAGTGCCAATATCCTTGACTATTATGCCGATAATGGGGCTGAATTTTTAGCGGATAAAAAGCTAAGTCCCGAATCAGGGGAAGCCTTTATTAGGAATAGTCCGATAGGCGTTTTATTTGGTGTGATGCCCTGGAATTTTCCTTTTTACCAAGTAGTTCGTTTTGCAGCCCCTAATATTATGGTAGGAAATACAATTCTTTTAAAACATGCGTCAATAGTACCGCAATGTGCTATAGCTATAGAAAAAATATTTATAGAGGCTGGTGCAGCAGAAGGACTTTACACTAACCTAATGATTTCTGGCAAAAGAAGTTCCGCTTTGATCAGTGATACAAGAATCAAAGGCGTGTCATTAACTGGAAGTGAAGCCGCTGGTGCAAGCGTAGCAGAATCAGCAGGTAAAAACTTAAAAAAATCAGTCCTTGAATTAGGCGGTAGTGATGCTTTTATAGTTTTGGAAGATGCAGATATTGATAATGCGGTCGAGATGGCTATTGTGGGTCGAATGAATAATAACGGAGAAAGTTGTGTTGCATCGAAACGATTTATTGCAGTAGCTGCAATTGCCGATGAATTTCTAGAAAAATTCACTAAAAAAATAGCATCTCTTAAAGTTGGTGACCCAATGGATCCAGAGACCCAAGTTGGTCCTCTAAGTAGTGAAGACGCTTTGCTAAATATTTTGGACCAAGTTAAAAGATTTGAAAAAGCGGGGGCAAAAGTTTTAGTTGGCGGAAAAAGAGCTGCTGCTATTGGTGCTTACATGCAACCTACGCTTTTGACGAACCTAAAGAGAGGTGAACCTACTTTTTACGAGGAGTTATTTGGCCCAGTAGCATCGTTTTATAAAGTAAAAGACGAGCAAGAGGCTATCGACCTAGCTAATGATTCCCCGTTTGGACTAGGAGGTTCTATTTACACTAAAGACATAAAAAAAGCGATCGAAATGGCAGATCAAATAGATACAGGAATGGTCTTTATTAATCAGCCTACTTCTACTAGTCCCGATTTACCTTTTGGAGGAACAAAGCGCTCTGGATACGGACGCGAACTATCTGAACTAGGTATAACTGAGTTTGTTAATAAAAAGTTGATTAGAGTTACTTAAATCCTAAAAAAGTAGTGTTCCGCTAAACAAATAGCATTGATTTTTCTTTTAAGGAGTAACACATATTAAATTGTAATTATAAAAGTATTATCATTTTATTACTTGTAATCCAATACGTAAATGATGTAACTTTTTACATAAATAATGTAAAACTTACTGACAACAAGTTCTTTAATTTTACACAGTGATAATCAATTGACTAAATATTTGCGAATAGCTCGCTTAAATAATTGTCAAATTATCCCAACCCATGCTTACAAATCAATTTTAGTAGAGATCAGCATGGCAAAAAATTAACGATCAAATTAACAATTCAAAAAATCGAATTATGAATCTTAAAAGAATCTTTGGTGCATTACTTACCGCCCTTGGTGTTGGTGCTCTTATTTATGCTGCCGTAGTTTTTACAAATACATCAGGAAGCAATCAAGATATTAAATCTCTAATTATTTACGGAATCCTTGGATTGATATTCTTTAGTTCGGGAATAAGCTTAGTACGTACAACAAAAGATGAATCCTAACTCAAGTCCACTTTTGTTTCACTTTTTTTGACTCAAAATAAAATTGAATTTCTTATAAAAAAAATCAATCTAAAATAACATTAAAAATTATTATATGAACACAAAAACTGTAGGAATAGTAACAATAATTATTGGAGCAATCATGATTTTTTATACAGGCTTCAATTATGTAACAACCGAAAAAATAGTCGACATAGGCCCTATAGAAATAAATAAAGAGAAATCTAATCCTGTACAATGGTCCCCAATAGTTGGTGTAATATTAGTCATTGGAGGTGTAGTACTTGTAACGCAAAGTAAAAAAAATTAGACCAGGGTTGAAAACTACTTTACGCATTTTAAATTAAAATTGGCAGAAAAGCTTTCTTTAAAACAAGTATTATATTTCTGTCTAATCAATAATTAATATTAAATAAACAAAGATTATGAAACCACAAATAGGAATTACAGAAAACAATTTGAAAAATAGTGTCAAATTACTTTCAACCGTTTTAGCTGATGAAATGACTTTGTATGTTAAAACAAGAAAATTCCACTGGAATGTAAGCGGAGAAAGTTTTATGGAAATTCATAAATTATTTGAAAATCATTACAAACAGCTGGAAGTAAGTATCGATGAAGTTGCAGAACGCATCAATAAATTGGGAGGAAAGACCATTGGTACCATGTCTGAATTTTCAGGATTGACAAACCTAAAAGAGTCTCCAAACATGTATCCTGCACAAAAAGAAATGTTGAAAGAATTACTAGATGATCATGAAACAGTTATCGTCGAACTACGTAAGGACATAGACACTAGTGAAAAGCAAAACATGGATATAGGTACTGCTGATTTCCTTACAGCTTTACTAGCACAGCATGAAACAATAGCTTGGATCTTAAGAAGGTACTTAAGCTAAATATCCAATTCTAATGGATCATCGTGAAGGTCTTTAAATGAAGGGAATCCGCTCTTATAGCCATCTCCTTTTTAGGCCAAAACAATAAATTTTAAATAAGCAGTTTAATCAAATGAAAAAAGAAATGTCAATTTCAAAAAAAATATACTTAGGGTTATTGGTAGTCGTGGTAGCAATGGCATTTACTTCCTGCTCTAAGAAAATAGCTTTTAAAACATCAACTATTGTTCCTGCCGCCCGTGGGGATGTCAAAATAAAAAAAGACGAAAATAAGAATTATTTGATTCAAATTGAATTGGAAAACTTAGCTGAAGTAAGCCGCTTGGATCCCCAAAAAAAGGCTTACGTGGTTTGGATGGAAAGTGAGGATTCGATGGTAAAAAACATAGGTCAAATAAAAAGTGATTCAAAATTCTTATCATCAAAACTTAAAGCTTCGTTCGAGACAGTAACTCCGGTAAAGCCATCAAAAATATACATTACCGCGGAAGATAACGCTGACGTTCAATTCCCTAGTAAACAATTGATCATAGAAACAAAAGGATTTTAATTCCTTTTCCCCTTACTCGAAAGGTAAATAAATTGCAATTAAATACTGATGATTTACAAAAATAACGAGTTTATCCCAATTATAATTAAAGGGGTATTACTTCTAAAAATTGGTTGGTTTGGTTTGGTTAAGGGCTGTTGTAAAAGACGGCCCTTTTATATTTTATAAAGACAGTCTTTGCAAGATTTAAAAAATATAAAAATTGTACCTCATCATTAATCAAACATCTTCACTCCTTTAAAATACTTTTGTTTACAGTTTCGATTTTAAATAAAATAATACAAAACAGCCCGAAAATGCAATTTAAAACCAAAGATATCGGTAAACTATTAAAAATGACCTTTAATGGATGGAACGATAAAGATCCCTTCAGACAAAGTGCTGTTATCGCATATTATGCTATTTTCAGCATCCCTGGGCTATTGGTCCTAGTGATTTCAATTGCAGGCTATTTCTTTGGAAACGAAAGTGTCAATCAAAATATCTTGAAACAAATTTCAAATACGATGGGGTCAGAAACGGCTATTCAAATCAGTGAAATATTAATTAAATCCACTCAATCAAAGTCTAGTTTTTGGGGCTCATTTATGGGGATTATAATCCTATTAGTAGGATCGACGGCCGTATTTGTGGAGTTGCAAAAAACCCTGAACCTCATCTGGCATGTAAAGGTCATCCCTAAAAAAGGGATTCTCACAATCCTTAAAGCAAGACTCTTTTCTTTTGGTCTAATATTAGCAATAGCTTTTTTACTGATGGTTTCTCTCGTGGTCTCTGCAGGGCTATCAAGTTTGGGTAGCTGGATGAGAACCTATACTCACGACTACATGATATCATTATTTTATGTATTACATTTTATCATTTCATTAGCGGTTATATCAATTCTTTTTGCACTAATGTTCAAAATATTGCCAGACGCTAAAATCAAATGGAAACATGTATGGCTAGGGTCAATTGTAACGGGGATTTTATTCACTATTGGTCAAACCGTTTTAGCCTATTATTTTAGTACTGCGAACCCTGCCTCTGTTTATGGCGTAGCAGGCTCGGTCATTTTAATTTTATTATGGGTATCGTATTCTTCTATGATTCTCTTTTTTGGCGCTGAATTTACGGCTACCTATGCCAAAGTCTATTCAGGAGATATTCCTCCAACAGAAATTGCGAAAGTTGATAACTCTAAAAAATAAGATTGGAGTCTATTAAGGGAATTGCGCAATACACTGTGCGCTAACAATACTTTAGACCGGAGATATTCATGCGTTTTTACTTGTTATTCTTATTTAAATTAAGGCTAACAAGTAATTCTGCATTATCCAAACTAAAAGACTTTTAAACTTTACAAAAACACCTACCTAGGTACCTAATATGTAAATTATGTAATATTCTTATAAAGTTATATAACAAAATTTCACTTTAAAATATTGAATTTTAATACTTTATAAATCGCATCATTCAAGTGATACATATATATCCGTTTATTTAAAAATATAGATACCATGAAAACAGTAAAAAAACTAGGAATATGGATGGATCATTCCATTGCGTACTTGATGGAGTTCACAAACAGTCCTTTTGAAATAAAAACGATTGAATCAAAATTTTCAATTGATGAAAAACAGTTGAAATCATCCAAAATTTCAGCCCTATTGATTAACAAGGAAAAACGTGTTTTATATGACTACTATAATAAAATTGGGGAAGCAATAAAAAGCTATAAGCAAATAGTGCTTTTTGGCCCTTCAGATGCAAAAATGGAATTCTTTGATGTTTTAAGTGAAGATGAAAGATTCATGAAAATAAAATTTGAAATTAAGGAAACTGATAAAATGAGTATGCATCAGCAACACGATTTCATCTTGGAATACTTCGGAAAAAAATGATAGCTAATTTGGTTTAAAAAAGCGAGTTACTAATTGATCTAAAGCATGATTTTAAAAAACAGAATCATTAAAGTGATTGGTCATTACTGCATTCTAAAAGAGTGAAAAATATAAATTCAGTCAAAAGTTATTCAACATTAATACTATTGATAGTAACAATATTTATCTTTTATATTATCCCGATTACTAAACTTTAAAAATTAAATAAAATGAATACCGAAATGACAATTAGCATATTGAATTCTTTTATTATAATTAATGATGCTAGAATCGAAAGATATAAAACTGCTTCAACAGACGCCGAAGAATCGTTTTTAAAAAAAACCTTTATAAATTTTCAAAAAACAAGTCAGGCCTGCAAAAGTCAACTCACCGCGGAAATCATAAAATTAGGAGGCACCCCCGTAATAGAAAAAAATCATGAAAGTTTTCTTGATATGATTTGGTTAAAGATATCAAAAATACTTATTTCTAAAGATTCGCAAGATATTATCTACTCCTGTAACCGAAATGACAATATCATCATACAAACCTATTATGAGGCGATATACAATAATCCGGAATATCTTACCAACAAACAAAAGGCTATGCTAAATGACCAATATTACTTAATAAATGAGGATCGTGCGATGATGAAATCATTAAAAAAACAGTCTACTACCTATTGAAACAATTCCAACGTTACTTTTTTTGTAGCAAAGGAAAACATTTAAAATTTGAAATATTTTTTTTTATGAATTTGCAGTTTTTCATAATTATATTGAAAATAAGTGAATTACACAAATTTCCTTAGAAGTTATGTAATAAATTTAATTGTTAATGTGATGACCTTTGTAGTAGTACAAAACAGCAATAACGATACAATGACAAGGAGAGAACTACATCAGGCTTGGGGAACACAAAAGGAAAAATTAAAACTAAAATTCGCGGCTTTAACAGATACTGATTTGTTGTATCCAGAAGGAATGGAAACTGAAATGATTTCTAAGCTTGCGCTAAAACTTGGTAAAACGAAAGAAGAAGTATATCAAATAATTAAAGCTATATAACTAAGTTGATTTTCTAAATGGTAATCTAATAACTACCTAAAAAACAATCTCCCTTAGATATTTTTACGAAGATAGAACTACTGAAAATAGAATTAGGTATTATAGAACATATTGATTTAAAAACCCTCTAAATAACTCAATTAATCCACTTTTTAATTTTTGTCCATAAGTAATAAAGTTTTGATAAAATCATCTTCTTATAACTGTAAATATTACAACATTTATCGAAATTTCTATAACACTTTGCCTCTCATTGTTATAGATATTTGTAGTAGAAAAAAAATCGTCAAAAAACATTAACATTTTAGAAATTCAAAAAAGAATGTCCACTGTTTGATCATTTTTTTTTTAAGACATAAAAAATAATACTAATCAAAAACAATAGAAATCATGAGCAATCTTCTTTACACAGTAGCAGTAATTTTAATCATTTTTTGGGCAATTGGATTCTTCGCATTTAGTGTTGGAGGAATCATACATATTTTATTAATTATAGCAGTTATAGCTGTAATATTAAGACTTATCCAAGGAAGAAGATTATAAAAACAGAAATTAAATAGAATAAAAACAACAACAATTATGAAAACAGATAAAGTAATATTAGGAGTTTTAGGTGGTCTAGCCGCCGGTACAATACTAGGAATATTGTTTGCACCAGATAAAGGTGAAAAAACTAGAAAAAAAATTAAAAACAAAGGAATCGATTACGCTGACGAGTTAAAGTATCAGTACGGAGAAACAGCAAACAGTCTTTCCAAAAAATATGACTCTATTAAACAAGAGGGTAAATCTCTTTTGAAAGAAGGAAAATCGAAATTTGAGAATCTTAAATCCGAAGGACAAAACTTCCTTGCAGAAGAAAAGTCGAAATTTGAAAAAGCAAAAAATGAAGTTGAAAAGTTAGACATCTAAACGTTTATAAACTTTACAATAAATAAATTATGGATAACAAAGCAACAGCAATAGAAACGCTCTTTGAAAAAGCAGAAGATTACACTAGAACAACCGTAGAGTTAGCAAAGCTAAACGCCATTGATAAGTCAGCTGATGTTCTCTCCTCTCTTTTTTCAAGAATCACTGTTCTTATTGTTGTTGCTATGTTTGTCCTGCTATTCAATATTGGACTTTCCATATGGATTGGCGAACTTCTCGGAAAAACCTATTATGGTTATTTTGCTACCGCCAGCTTTTACTTATTATTGGCCTTCTTAATAAATGGTTTCAAGAGTCAATGGCTTAAAATACCAGTTAGCAATTTAATCATTTCCAAACTGTTAAAAAAAAGATAGTATGAAAAAAGTAAATGTAACAGACACTTTAAATGAATCTATCGCTTTATTAGAAAATAGACAAAAGCAGGAATTAAGGATTCTCAAAGAGCAATTTGAATTGACTTATGATAGCTTAAAGCCTTTAAATATTATCAAAGGCGCCTTTAAAGAAATAGCAACAACATCAGACTTAAAGGGAAATATCATTAATAATGTTATAGGTATCTCAACAGGTTACATTACTAAGAAACTTTTACTGGGTTCAAGTCATAATCCAGTAAGAAGAGTACTAGGGACAGTACTACAGTTTGTAATTACAAATGTAGTCTCAAAGCATGCTGATCCCTTAAAAAACTAAGGAATTACTGCAATAGAATAGCATAGAGCTATTCTTCTGATTATTTTAATAAATATCATATCGAGTATCTTAGCTTAGAAATATTGGAATTATCAAGATTCAAAAATCATCTCTAACAGCTACTATTTAATTAAAATTTTGAATAATGCGTTATGGTAACTCCAAAGAAAAATAATCTAATTTATTCCAATAAAAGCCTTTCTTTTCAAAATAAAGAGAAAGAAAAACAGCTAGTACACTTAAACAGTATCCATATAGAACTGGAGAGTAAAACCCAAGAAATAGCAAAACTTAAAGCTGAGTTGGTGATTGCAAATCTGGAACCCAATATTCAAAACGGTGAAAAGAAAAAACGAGCAGCTGAACTAATTATTGCCAACAAAGAACTGGCATTCCAAAATAATGAAAAAGAGAAAAGAGCTGCTGAACTAATTATTGCCAACAAAGAACTGGCGTTCCAAAATAATGAAAAAGAGAAAAGAGCTGCTGAACTAATTATTGCGAACGAAGAGCTCGCGTTCCAAAATGATGAAAAAGGGAAAAGAGCAATCGAACTAATTATTGCCAACAAAGAGCTTGCGTTTCAAAATCATGAAAAGGAGAAAAGAGCGACGGAACTAATTATTGCCAATACTGAACTTGAATTTCAAAACAATGAAAAAGAGAAAAGGGCGGCTGAATTAATGTTGACAAACATAGGACTTAAGAATGCAGAAGAATCTCAAAGGGAATATATTAGAGGATTAGAAAAAATTACGTTCATGACTTCACATCAAGTTAGACAACCAATTGCTAATATTCTAGGTTTATCACTAATCCTTGATTTACATAATGATTCAAAAGAAGAAATTCAAAAATCTATAGATTGTATCAAACAGTCTGCATTATCCCTAGATATTTTGACTAGAGAATTAAATGCACATGTTTTATACCTGCAGAAAAAAGTAAAAATATAAAAATACATCTAACAGATTATTTGTAGTTTCTAAATTCTAGTAAAACAGAAATGTAAGTCGAATTGGTCTATAAAAAGATTTCCTCCTAAAACAAATACAATTGTTTTAGGAGGAAATCTTTTTTATACTCTTACTTAATTAACCATCACTCCTTAATAATTATAAGATTTAACTTATATATTAACTCTCCTTTTTTTAAAATGGCAGTATTTAAAATAATATACAAACACAAATAATATATCGTAAATACCTGATAAACAATTACTTAATTTATAAAAAAAGCAGAGCATAAGTAAATTATAAAACAATGAATGTTAATAGTATAACATCATATAGGCCTTAACAATGAACCTTTGTTCACTGAACGATAAATCCCCAAAATTAAATAAAAATGAAAACAAGAAAATTACTATTAACCGTCGCAGTATTATTTATTGCTTTATTTTATGGTTGCGAAAATGATGATTTTCAAGAAATAGATGGTGTTTGTCCGCTTGTGACAATTACCAGTCCTATTAATGGAGCTACAAATGTTCCTCTTGATCAATTAATTATTGTAAGTTTTAATGAAGAAATGAATCCTGAAACAATAAATCAGTCTTCCTTTACTTTAAATGGAACTTCTCAAGTAGCAGGTGTGGTCACATACAGCGGAACTACAGCAACCTTTACCCCTTCTGCTTTACTTTCTTCTAACACAACTTATACTGCTAGAATAACGAGAACAGTAAAAGATCTTACAGGTAACGCTTTACAAACCGAAACTATTTGGACTTTTAGCACTGGTTTAACAATTACTCCAATGGTATCATCAACTGATCCTGAAAACAAAACTAATAACGTGGTTTTAAACAAATTAGTAAGTGTTAACTTCAACATGCCAATGAAGGCTTCAACAATTAACACAACTAACTATACTTTAAAACAAGGAACTACTGCTGTTTCTGGAACTGTATCATATAGTGGAACTACTGCTACCTTTACTCCTGCAGTACCTTTATCTCCTAATACTCTTTATACAGCTACTGTTTCTAAAGCAGCAACAAATTTAGACGATACTGCATTAATCGGTGACTATGTATGGGAATTTACAACAGGTGCCTTGGTTGCCCCTAATGTAACTTCTACAGATCCAATCAACGGTACAACAGGAGTTAGTCTTACGAAAACGATTAGCGCTAACTTTAGTATCATTATGGATCCGTTAACGATTAATGCAACAAATTTTACCTTAAAACAAGGTACAACAACTATTGCAGGAACTGTAACTTATTCAGGTACTAAAGCCTCTTTTAATCCAACAAATGCTTTATTAGAAGGTAAAGTTTATACAGCCACAATTACAACTGCTGCTAAAAATCTTGCGGGAGTTGCTTTAGCAAATGATTATGTATGGAACTTCACGACATTAGTCGTTAATGCTCCTGCTCCAACTGCAGGTTTATTCTTCGGAATATTTGGTGGAAACGCCGGAATAACGAATCAAGGTCTGACTACCAGAATTAATGGCGGAGGTATCGGAACAACAGCTGCTTCTACATTAGTAACTGGATTCACGGATGTTTTAGCTTCACCATTTGAGGTTTATACAGTTACAACACTTAATAACGGACTTGTAGCTGGTGGAATCTTTGCTGCTGCGCCAGCGCCAGGAAACGCCACAAAAGCACAAAAAGCACTTGAAGGATTGAATGAAGCAAGAGCTCTTTATAATAGTATTTCTCCCGCTTCAATGCCAGGAGGAAGTGATCAAGGCTCTGGCGAGCTTGGTGGATTAACTTTAGCCCCAGGTGTTTATAAATCAGCAAGTGGTAGCTATAAAATCACAAATGGAGATCTTACATTAGATGCCCAAGGAGACGCAAATGCAAAATGGTATTTTCAAGCAGCATCTTCATTAACAGTAGGAAATTCAGCGCCAAAAAGTGTTAAACTGATAGGTGGAGCCCAAGCTAAAAACGTATACTGGTATGTAGGAAGTGCAGCAGAGATTAACTATGCCGGTGGTGGTGTAATGGTAGGAACCATTATCGCAAATGATGGCGTGACATTGTCATCTCCAGGGAATAGCACAACACTAGTTGGTCAAGAAACTGTATTAAATGGAAGAGCAATTTCACTTGTAGCATCGGTAACTATGGTAAATACAATCATCAATATACCCGCTAACTAATTAATAGTCATTCTTTTAAATATCCCGTCTTAGGGCGGGATTCATTTAAATAAAACCTAATAATAAAATACATAAAAATGAAATCAAAAAATATTTATAATGAGACACCTTGTACAACAAGGTCTCTTGCCAATCGTACTCTAAAAAGTATCGGAATAATTACTTTAGCTTGGTTGAGTTTTGAAAATTCTGTTCAAGGACAGGAAACTCTTGATACTAAATATTCAAAACCATCATGGTATTTTGGTGTAGCGGGTGGAGCTAATTTTAATTTTTACCGTGGTTCAACGCAACAAATGAATGCAAGTTTTACATCTCCAAAAGCATTTCACGATGGATTTGGTGCTGGACTATTCATTGCGCCACTTTTAGAATATCGTCCTGCTGATTCAAGGTGGGGTGTTATGTTACAAGCTGGATACGATAATCGTAAAGGAAAGTTTGACGAAGTGATTACGGATTGTGACTGCCCAGCTGATTTAAAAGCGAACGTGAGTTATATCACCGTAGAACCAAGTTTGCGTTTTGCTCCTTTCAAATCTGATTTCTACTTATATGGAGGTCCACGTTTGGCTTTCAATATGGATAAATCATTTACCTATCAATTAGGAACTAATCCAGCATATCCGGATCAAACAACTAATGCTGAAGTGAAAGGTGATTTTGACAACGTCAACAAAACAATTGTTTCTATGCAAATTGGAGCAGGTTACGACATTCCACTTTCAACAGATAGCAACAAAACACAATTTGTATTGTCTCCTTTTGTTTCTTTCCAACCTTATTTTGGTCAAAACCCACGTTCAACAGAAACATGGAATAATACGACTGTAAGAGCAGGTGTTGCCCTTAAATTTGGACAAGGACAAAACATCCAACAGTCTACTGATATGGTAAAAGATGCTGAAGTCCAATTTTCTATCAATTCTCCAAGTAATACACCTGGCGAATCTAGATATAATGAAATCTTCCCACTTAGAAACTATGTCTATTTTAATACGGGATCTACTGAAATACCAAATCGTTACGTTCTCTTGACTAAAGATCAAGTGAAAGATTTCAAGGAAGACCAATTGGAGGTGTTTGCTCCAAAAAACTTATCTGATCGTTCAAAACGACAAATGACTGTTTACTATAATGTATTGAACATTTTAGGAGACCGTATGCAAAAAACCCCGTCAGCGACAATTTCCTTAGTAGGTTCATCAGAACAGGGACCTCAAGATGGCTTGGTTATGGCTGAATCAGTTAAAAACTATTTAGTTAATGTATTTGCTATAGATGCGTCAAGAATAAAAACTAAAGGTCAAAGCAAACCTAATATCCCCTCTTTACAACCTGGTGGGATATTAGAATTAGAACTACTTAGTGAAGGTGACCGTAGAGTCTCTGTTGAAAGTACTTCTTCAGATTTATTGATGGAGTTTCAAAGTGGACCGGATGCTCAATTAAAACCTGTGAAAATTGCAGCTCTTCAAGAAGCTCCTACTGAAAGTTATGTAACATTTGATAATAAAGGAGCTAATGAAGCATTATCTTCATGGTCATTGCAACTTGCAGATGAACAAGGAAAAATTCAGTCTTTTGGTCCATATACTGAAGATGTAGTTAGTATTCCTGGAAAATCAATTTTAGGAAGTCGTCCAGAAGGAGATTACAGAGTAAAAATGATAGGTCAAACTAAAAGTGGTGCTATTGTTGAGAAAGAAAGTGATATGCATGTTGTACTTTGGACCCCTGCTAAGCTTGAAGAAGGTATTAGATACAGCATCATCTATGAGTTTAATAAATCTAAAGCGATTACTATCTACGAAAAATACCTTACTGATGTAATTACACCTAAAATTCCTGCTGGAGCAACTGTAATTATTCATGGCCACACGGATGCAATTGGTGAAGAAGTGTATAACAAAGATTTGTCTTTGGCACGTGCTAACGATGTGAAAAACATCATTGAAAGTGGTTTGTCTAAAGCAGGTCGAAATGACGTAACATTTGAGTTGAATGGATTTGGAGAGGATACAAACAAAGCCCCTTTTGAAAACAAAACCCCTGAAGAACGTTCTTACAACAGAACAGTAATCATCGATATTATTCCTGCAAAAAAATAATACAAGAATAGAGATTACATTTATATAATTTGAAAAAAGAGGATAGAAACTTACAAGTCTTTCCTCTTTTTTTTTGACAAAAATTAATAAAACAGAAAATGTATTTTATTAAAAATTAAACCTATTAAAAACAAAAAAACTTGTTTATTGAACATTAGAACTAATTCTATGAAGAATTACAATACCTAACTCAATAAATATAATTATCTTTATATCAACAACATAATAGTTTAGAAACATGAAAGAAAATAAATTATTTACAACTGAAAAAGTGGGTTCCATAGAATTAAAAAATCGAATTGTTATGGCACCAATGACAAGATGCCGAGCAATAAAAAATATTCCAAACGAACTTATGCTTGAATATTATAAACAACGTTCAAATGCAGGTCTAATCATTACAGAAGGAACAGCACCCTCAGCTAACGGGCTGGGCTATGCCCGAATTCCAGGTATCTTTAGCGAAAAGCAGGTTGAAGGCTGGAAAAAAATTACTGAAGCAGTACATGAAAATGGAGGGAAAATAGTTGTTCAATTAATGCACTCTGGAAGAATCAGCCATTCGCTTAACATGCCTGCAGGATCAAAGATATTAGCACCTTCCGCCGTAAAAGCTGCAGGACAAATGTGGACCGACTTAAAAAATCTACAAGATTTTGAGACGCCAATAGAAATGTCTTTACAAGACATAATTCATGCCAAAACGGAATTTATATCTGCGGCCGAAAATGCTTTATTCGCTAAGTTTGATGGTGTCGAATTGCATGCTGCCAATGGCTATCTTCTAGAGGAGTTTCTTTCTCCAGTAAGTAATATCCGTGACGACAATTACGGAGGAAGTATTGAAAACCGCTGCCGTTTTGTTCTTGAAGTCACAAAAGCAGTAGCAAAAGCAATTGGAAAAGAAAAAACGGGTATCCGATTATCTCCATATGGAGTGGCTAGTGATATGCCACATTATCCAGAAATAGACGAGACTTATGACTATTTATCAAAACAACTCAGTAAGCTTGACATCGCCTATATTCATCTTGTCGATCATTCCGCTATGGGAGCTCCACCAGTACCAACAGAAATAAAAAAAATGATTCGCAAAAACTTTAAAAATACAATTATTCAGTGTGGCGGTTATGACATGGAAACTGCTGAACAGGCAATTGAAAACGGGCTGACCGATTTAGTGGCTTTTGGGAGACCTTATATCAATAACCCTGATCTTGTCCAACGATTCAAAAATGATTGGCCTTTATCACAGGACCTTAATGCGGATTTATTCTACACGGCTGATGAAAAAGGATATACTGATTATCCATCTTACAAACCCTGATTTTATTTTATTTATTCCGAATTCGTTATCCGAATTCGTCGAAAATGACTTTAATGTAAAATCAATATTTCATATTAAATTATTAGCTGATAAAAAAGGCTAACAAAGATTAATTGCAAGTATACCATAACGAAACCATTGATCACTTTTCCAATAGTCATAACTATAGCCTAAAGTAAATATTTAGTATGCTTTGTATTAGATCTTAAAGATGGTACTTCAATTATTTTTTATTATGCTAATAATTTTCCTACATCATATTTTTTGAATAATCAAAATTGAATCAAAAAAAACCTTAAATTTACATCTGATTCTATGTAAATATGACGGAAAACGAAAAGATCATTGTCAAATTCTACTCTGCTTTTGCAAACGGTGATGCTTCCACTATGAGTGAATGCTATCACCCAGATATTGCTTTTCGTGATCCAGTTTTCGGATTACTGAAGGGAGGTACTGTTTCCAAAATGTGGAAAATGCTTATTGAAAGCAGCAAAGGAGCTTTGAAAATTGATGTTTCAGATATAAAAGCCGACGAGTACGTTGGCGCAGCCCAATGGACCGCATCCTATATCTTTAGCAAGACCAACAGAAAAGTTATAAATGTAATCCAGGCTCGTTTCCATTTTCAAGACGGATTAATTATAAAACATACGGATGACTTTGATCTATGGAAATGGTCTAAGCAAGCTTTTGGAATAACAGGAGTATTATTTGGCTGGACCGGGCATATGCAAAAGAAGATAAACGAAAAGGCGGTTTCATCCCTTAAAAAATATAAATAATCCAACATATAATGGTTAAAATTTTAAAAACACTTTTTTACCGAGATTTAAATAGGCTAAAATCCGAAATTGAACTTTACAACAATGACAATGATATCTGGAAAACCCAGAAAGGAATAACTAATTCTGCTGGAAATCTTTGTTTGCATTTAGTAGGTAATCTTAATACCTATATTGGAAGCGTTATTGGGAAATCAAATTATGTTAGAGACCGAGAACTTGAGTTTTCATCAAAGGGTATCTCTAAAACAGAGCTGATTAAAAAAATCGAAGAAACTATAAATATAGTTAACAAATCTTTAGACCAATTATCAGAAGAGGAATTGAAAATGGACTTCCCTACTTTGGTATTTGATGAAAAAACATCGACCGAGTTTATGTTAATCCACTTGACTACTCACCTAACCTATCATCTTGGACAAATAAATTATCACAGGCGTTTATTGAATGACTAAAACATACTTTCTATTCAAGTAAAATGATCCTATAAATACAACCCAGCAATTCTTTTTTTGAGAAAAATTTTCAAATACTACTTGCTTCCGAGTGTGTTTTTTCGTTATTCGTGTTCGTCTATGGATAACTCACCACTTGCATTTCTTCATTTCAAAATATCCAAAGGCGATTCCTTTTCAGAATGATTTTTTTGCTGGGGTTTTCAAAAAAATGAAACGGAATATAATTAGAGGCAACAATTCTGCACAACTATTTCTTTCTTTGGGTACATTCACCATGAGTACGCCTCTATAAAACTGAATCACCTTCCATCATATTATAGTATTTTTTAGGATATAGCCCATAAAACTACATTCCTACCAAATAAATAAAAATAAAATAAACCTAAATAACTAAAAATCAATTATCTAATTTCATAATTTTACTTCCTCTTTCCTGATGAAAAGAATTTAGTAACTATTACCTTTTTGTGTCAAGACCTCCTTAGCACGTATTCCCTATAAAAAAGGAATTACTTTCTTATTTGGCTATTTATCACAAATGATTATCTTGCGGATCATGTTTAAGAATAAATATTGAGTTAAATCTAAAATATAATGAAAAAAGTATTACACAAAAAATTAAACGAATTACAAGCAACGGCAATTTGTGGAAATGATATAAGTTCCTCTTGTCTCTATGTATCGGCCCTTACAATTATGTACGCCGGTCAGTACGCTTGGATTTCATTATTATTAGTCGCTGTTGTATTATTTTTGTTTAGAAAAATATATGGAGAAGTTGTAGGTGCAATTCCTCTTAACGGTGGTGCTTACAATGTATTATTAAATACCGCTTCCAAAAGACTAGCTTCCATTGCGGCAACTTTAACTGTACTGTCCTATATGGCCACCGCCGTAATATCTGCTTCAGAAGGAATGCATTACCTACATGGAATAATTCCAGGAATTAATATCATGATAGCTACAATTATTGTTTTACTTGCATTTACTGGACTGGCTATTTTAGGTATCGGAGAATCAGCAATTGTTGCAGTAGTAATTTTCATTATTCACCTCTCAACGTTAACGATATTAGTTCTGGCTTCGTCTTGGTTTATTTTTAATACTGGACTAGACACTTTTAATATTAATTGGAGTCTTCCTGTCTCGACGGGTGGAATAGTAAATGCTCTTTTCTTAGGATTTTCGGCCGCTATGCTAGGAATCTCAGGGTTTGAAAGTTCGGCAAACTTTGTCGAAGAGCAACAACAAGGAGTTTTTCCCAAAACACTCCGTAATATGTGGGCAATTGTAAGTTTTTTTAATCCCGTAATCGCATTACTATTAATTTGTATCATTCCTCTTGCCCAAGTAGGAGAACATCAAGAGTCATTATTGGCATATTTAGGGCATACCACAGGAGGTTCTTGGTTAGCTTATCTAATTTCAGTCGACGCTGTTTTAGTACTGTGTGGAGCCGTTTTAACTTCGTTTGTTGGGGTTTCGGGCTTGTTAAATCGTATGACATTAGATCGAATATTACCTAATTACTTTTTGAAGCAAAACAAACGTGGGTCTAATTATCGAATAATTATTAGCTTCTTGATATTATGCGTATCTGTTTTATTCGTCACTGCAGGTGATCTTCTTGCATTGGCCGGAGTATATACTTTCTCATTCTTAGCAGTGATGGCACTTTTTGGTATTGGAAATCTATTATTGAAATTTAAACGTAAAAAATTACCAAGACCTGAAAAAGCCAGAGGAATCGCAGTTGTTTTTGCAGTATCCTTAATCGTTGCAGCATTTATAGGAAACATCCAATTGAACGTCAGCTCGTTTTATACATTCATAAAATACCTAATCCCTTCATTGTTGTTTATATCTATAATGCTTAATCGCTCCTTTCTTATAAAAGTTTTAATAGATGCTCTGGAATATTTTTACAAACCTTTAAGAAGAATGGTAATTTTCAGCAATCGTTATTTAATGAAGATGAATTTGAAAATCAGTTCCCAAGAGCTTGTTTTTTTTACTAAAGGGGATGATGTTGCCATTATAAATAAAGTAATGCAATATGTTCAGAATAATGAAACAACAAAAAAATTAAAGATCGTAAACATAAAAAGCGAAGGCGAAAACAATGATCTTCTTATCACAGACCTTAGAGTATTAGATCGAGCCTATCCAGAGATTGACATCGAGTTCATCGAGTTAGATGGTATTTTTGGTCCTACAATAATCGACGAATTATCTAAAAAATGGGGAATTCCAAAAAATTTCATGTTCATTGGTTCTCCTGGAGACCGCTTTTCCTATAGAGTAGCTGAATTAGGAGGGGTACGTTTAATTATGTAACTTTATTTAGGAATATAGTGCACTATTGATCTTGAAATCGGAAAAATAAAAACACATGAAAAAAATTATCGACTACACGCTTTTTCAAGATGGTGATTTTAACATTAAAGTAATTAACATTTTAAAACTGTTTGTGTTTTTAGTTGTCGTTACTCTTCTGTTGAAAATCATCCGGAAAGCAATTTTTAGGATCGATAAAATTGATGTTGCCAAAAAATACTCAATATATAGCTTAGTTAGGTATTTAATTATAGTAATTTCAATCATTTCAGGGTTGCAGCTCTTTGGCTTTAATCTCTCTGTTCTGGTGGCTGGTTCAGCTGCATTATTGGTAGGAATTGGTCTGGGATTACAAAATCTTTTTAGCGATTTCGTATCTGGTATTATACTTTTGGTGGATTCCTCCGTAAAAGTAAATGATGTTATCGAGTTAAATGGATTAGTTTGTACCGTTCAAGAAATTAATTTGAGAACCACCATCGTTCTGACTAGGGACGATAAATATATTATTTTACCAAATTCCGACTTAACTAGAAACCAATTAATAAATTGGACGCACAACGATTTTGCGTCACGTTTTGAAGTCACTGTCGGAGTTGATTATTCTTCAGACATACAGCAAGTCATACAAGTTTTAAAAGAAGCTGTTGACAGTCAAAAAGGCATTTTGAAAGAGCCTATTCCATTTGTTCGTTTTACAGACTTCGGAGATTCCTCCCTAAATTTCTCGGTAATATTCTGGTCTGAAGAGTTGTTTCGAATCGAGAATGCAAAGAGTAATCTGAGAATAAAAATATTTGAATTATTCAAAGAGAACAATATCACTATACCATTTCCTCAAAGGGTAGTTCACATCAACAACTAGAAAAAATGGAAGAAGAGATTCAAAAATACCTATACAATCCCACAGTTGGTAAAATCGTAACCTTTCTTATAGGAGTTGCGGTAATTTGGATGTTAATAAAAGTAGTCCAAAAAAATCTCTTTTCAAAAATCAAAGACAATGATAACCGCTACAAAGCCAAAAAAATCAGCACTTTCGTTGGTTATTTAGCAACTGTTATTTTCTTAGGCATTATTTTTACCGAAAAACTAGGAGGCCTTACAGTTGCCCTAGGAGTTGCTGGAGCAGGAATCGCCTTTGCATTACAAGAAGTTATTGCTTCGTTCGCTGGTTGGTTAGCTATCATGTTTGGTGGATTCTACAATTCAGGAGATCGCGTTCAGCTGGGCGGAATAAAGGGTGATGTTATGGATATTGGCGTTTTAAGGACCACTATCATGGAAACGGGACAATGGGTTGATGGTGACTTATATAATGGTAGAATTGTATTAATCGCCAATAGTTATGTTTTTAAAGAGCCTGTATTTAACTATTCCGGTGATTTCCCCTTTTTGTGGGACGAAATAAAAATTCCTATCCAGTATGGTAGTAACTATGAAAAAGCCCAAGAAATAATATTAAATTCTGGTATTGAGGTTGCTGGTGATTTAACCGAAAAATCAAAGCAAAAATGGAAATCACTTCAATTTAAATACCGTTTAGAGGATGCACAAACTGCCCCTATGATATCCTTGATTGCCAATGATAACTGGGCAGAATATACACTACGATATGTTGTTGACTATAAAAAAAGAAGGGCCACAAAAACCATATTATTCACTAAAATTCTTACAAAAATTGAAGCTACTAATGGCGAAGTAAAAATGGCTTCGGCAACATTCCAATTAGTACAAGCCCCTGACTTCAATGTCAATGTAAAAAATTAGCTATGGATTTATTTCATCTTTTTTCAATTCTAATAGTCTTATCCGCTGCTTTGCCTTTATCTACTTTAGAATATTAAATGCGCTTCTCTTTGCTTAAATCGGTTTAGATTTATTAGTGTTACAAACGAACCAAAAAATACTTTTTGCAGCTGTTATCGTATTATTTATTACGCTAATCACGAGATATTTTTCGATATATACCTTCAATAGTGGTGCGGCTGAAAGAAAAAATCAGCTAAAAAACAATACTCATTTTAACTTGGGGTGATATAAGAGGCGGAATCTCCATTGCTCTTGCTCATTCGATCGATCTTCAGTTTAATAAAGATATTTGAGTCACCATTACTTATGTTATTATTTATTTCTCTATTTTGGTAAAAGGAATGACTATTGGCGAATTTGCTAGAAAAATGTATTCAGTCATTCTTTTTTTCACACTTATAAACATGTAGTAATTAAAAATTCTTCTTTGTAGAAAAAAAAACAATTCTTTTTGAAGTTTATACTATTTTTTGATTAAATTTATAATCCCACAATCTACTATATATTAGACTTATATGTTTTTAAAAATTGCTACGGCATGCATCCATATGTATTCCTCACTCTAATTTATTAAAAATGGATCATAAGAATTTAAATCCCAATATAGTTAATCCTGATTATTATACTCTACAGCAAGATTACAATTCGTTAAAACAACTCTTTGACACAATAGCCAACAAGAATCAATTTAATGAAAATAAAATCGAGCACATAAATGAAAGACTAACAGAATCCTTAGAAAACATGTCAGATGCTTTTGTTGCTATTGACAACAATTGGAAATACACCTTTGTAAACCAAAAAGCGGCTATAATGTTTGGAAAACAGCCTGAAGACCTCATTGGAAAGAATGCTTGGATTATATTTCCTGACTCTTTGGGACAACCATACCATAAGGTGTATTACAAAGCAATGAAAACCAAGAAACAAATCATTTTTGAAGATTATTATGATCCCTGGGACCGTTGGTTTGAAATTCGTGTGATACCAGGTAAAGAAGGACTGGTTATTTTTTTTCAAGATATAACGGAACGTAAATTAGCTGAAAAAAAATTAAAAGATCTTAATACAAAACTGAAAACACGAAATAGAGAATTATACGAGAGTATTATCCAAATACAAAAAATTAACGCTGAATTAATTTATGCAAAAGAGAAAGCAGAAGAGAGCGATCGTTTAAAGTCTGCTTTCCTAGCTAACATGAGTCATGAAATTCGCACTCCAATGAATGGCATTTTAGGCTTTACAGAGCTTTTAAAAGAGCCTAAACTAACTGGGGAAGAACAACAGGAATACATTAAAGTAATCGAAAAGAGCGGCAGTAGAATGCTAAATATCATCAATGATATCGTTAGCATTTCAAAAATAGAATCAGGGCAAATGAATCTATCCTACAAGGAAAGTTCAATTAAAGATCAAATTGTTGCTATATATAACTTTTTTAAATTAGAAGCGAAACAAAAGAATATTGAACTTAAAATAAGTAATACTTTAAAAGACGAGGAAAGTTTTATAAGAACCGATGAAGAAAAAGTGTATTCCATACTATCACATTTACTTAAAAATGCTATAAAATTTACGGACTCCGGATCAATTGAGATAGGCTGCTTTAAGAACGATAATGCTATCACTTTCTATATAAAGGATTCGGGTATTGGCATCAACTCTGATAAAATAGACCTCATTTTTGAAAGGTTCACACAAGAAGACGATTCTTTAAATAGAAATTATGAAGGTGCCGGTTTGGGTTTATATATTGCTAAATCATACGTTCAACTTCTAGGAGGAAAAATCTGGGGGAAAAACAACGTAAACAATGGGGCCATTTTCTATTTTGAAATCCCTTTTATAAAACCAAACGAAATTGACAAAGAAATCCAAATACCAATAATTCCTACTGAGACGCAAAAATTAAAAATACTTGTCGCAGAAGATGACAGTATTTCGCTAAAATTTATTTCTAAGATTTTAAAAATATTTGGGGAAAACTTGTTAATAGCCCGAAATGGTTTTGAAGCAGTAAATTTGTGCAAAAAAAATCCAGATATTGACATCGTCTTAATGGATATACAAATGCCAGTAATGAACGGTTACGAAGCGATTAAAAAAATAAGAGAGTTCAACGAAG
This sequence comes from Flavobacterium frigoris PS1, assembly GCF_000252125.1. Classification (GTDB taxonomy): domain Bacteria; phylum Bacteroidota; class Bacteroidia; order Flavobacteriales; family Flavobacteriaceae; genus Flavobacterium; species Flavobacterium frigoris_A. The sequence continues at coordinate 67,813 of NZ_AHKF01000032.1, forward strand.
AGGTAATAATAATTACTCAAAGTGCTTTCGTATTTACTGATGAAGCTGAAAAAGCTATTGAAGTTGGTGGCAATGGGTACATCTCAAAACCAATTAATAAAAACCAGTTAATTGATCATATCAACAAACAAATAGTTGCAGCAAAATCTAAGTCCAAAACTAAGATCTCTCTATAATATCAGTTAAGTTAAAATTCCAGTCCAAGTCTTTTTTATACCAAAGCTGTCCTTCCGATACGTCTAAGGGACAGTCAAAATTATTGGTGTAAAGTGCCCCGGTTCCAAGCCCCTGAGGCAGTAGATTATGCTGTAAAAAGGTCCATTGCGCTATGGCATTTAATCCAATATTACTCTCTAAAGCGGACGTAATCCACCATTGTACTTGATGCTTTTCAGCCAATAAAATCCACTCTTTTGTACCGCGAAAACCACCTATAAAACTAGGCTTCAAAATGATGTATTGAGGCTTTATTTTCTTTAACAATTGCTCTTTTTCTTCCAATGTAAACACACCAATTAGCTCTTCATCAAGCGCGATAGGTAAAGGAGTCGTTTTACAGAGCTCTGCCATCCTGTCAGTATGATTTTTTCGTATAGGCTGCTCAATGCTATGTAGCTTAAATTCAGATAGTTGATTTATTTTAACTAAAGCTTCATTTAAACTAAAAGCACCATTAGCATCGACCCTAATTTCGATCTTTTCTGGACCAAAATGATCCCGAATATACCCCAATAACTGTAGTTCTTTCTCGAAATCTATCGCTCCAATCTTTAGTTTTATACAGTGAAAACCCTGAGCCAGTTTCTCTTCTATTTGTTGCCTCATAAAAGCGGCTTCCCCCATCCATACAAGTCCATTAATTTGAATAGACTTTGACCCTTTGGTGAACTCTGAAGGGAACAACAAAAACGGCGACTCACTGTTCAAAGACCGGAAAGCCATTTCAACCCCAAACTGTATCGAAGGAAAGGCAATTAATGCTTCCCAAAGACCTTCTTCTCCTAGATGAATATTCTCGCAGGTCCAATTCAATTTAGCTTCATAATCCGGTCTGTCGTCGACACTCAAGCCTCTAAGAATACCACACTCGCCTATTCCCGTTTTATTGTCTTTTTCTAACACAATAAACCAGGTCTCTTTTTCAGTCATTACACCTCGAGAGGTTCCTGAAGGACGCTTGAAATCGAGTATGTATTTATGGTAGGTTGCTTTCATAGTGAATCGTAAAATCTGAGAATTGAATGGCGAATCGTTTTATTTAGATTTTACTTTTGGTTTCATCAAATATGAAATTCCAATTAATAAAGCTCCAAAAAAACTCAATATAGTAAACATATAAGTTGGTCGTTCGTTAAAAAAATACATTTTAACATTTAAGCTTATTCCAACTAAAAGAATAAACGAACCGAAATAACGTGTAATTGAAACTGCTGTTTTCATGCTTATTTTTGATTTATATTTTTTCTATAATTAACATCATAAAACTTAAATGACTTATATATTAAAAATTAATACTTTTTAAAAGCTATTCAGTCCGTAGCAGCTTCAAAACCTTCTCAAAATCATTCGATGGCAATCCGGTTCTTCGAAATAAGACAAAGTCTTGTTGTACCTTTTCAGTCCAACTCAAGTTAGTTGTCACATTTTGAGACTGGTATTCTTTGTAGATGTTTTTAGCACTTCTATATTCATTATTCAACAAATAAGCGTGTGCCAAATTGAGCTTTACAAGCAACTCAGCACCGTCCAGATTCTCTCCTTCTTTTAAGAATTTGATTGCCTTCCCGAACTGTTTGGTTAATATGTAATTGAAGCCAATCGCATTATAATCTAAAGCGGTTGCCTTTCCGTCGTTGATTATTCTTGCGTACTGCATAATAGCGTTGCCGTAATCGCCTTTTTTACTTAGACGCACTCCTTGCGCACGTAAATCATCATAAACACCCTTAGAAACTCCCGCTTCGTTAATACAGCTATTTCCAAAATCCTTATAGGCTTTAGTTTGCTCCATAACAAGCAACTTCTGGAATTCCTGGAATTTGTATTGCTTTTGGATTTTCTCCTCAAGACAGATGCAAAAATCATCTGAGTTAACCATTTTACTGGCTAATACCGAAGTTTTACATTGATTTATTATCAATTTACGGTTTTCTAAGGTCCATCCTCTGCTGAGTTTTGTGTCTACCCAAGGCACCACTTCGAGAATGATTTTTTGTTTCATCATCCAATTCGTACTTTCGAAACCAAACCACAAATTTCCAGTACCCGATTGCAAACAAGTAGATTTTTCAAGTGAAAGACGTTTAGCATCTTTACTTATCGGGGTTTCCTGAGCCAAACAGGCCTTATTGATATCTCCAGATTTCTGATAATCCAAAGCCAATTCATTTGATGAGAAAATAGCATACTTGCATTTATCGTCTCCTGATATTTTTGACAACAAAAATACTGCTCCAGCAGATCCCTGACTGATTCCGGTAGGATCCGGAATTGATTTTAGTACTGAAACCAGACTTCCTGCCAACTGCTGATTATCATCGAGTAAGGTGATTCTATAAATCAGTTCAGTAGTTCCGATGGGAAAATCGTCGGTTTTAACCATGATTCGATCCCGTGCGGAAATAATTATTTCCTTGGTCGTAGCTCTTTCTTTATCCCAATACCCCTCATTTTGAGCAAAAGCCGACTGATAAAAAATGCTAATGAATAGCACAAAAACTATTTTCTTCACCTCTGTTTTCTTAATTAATAATATGCCCTAGCCCAGATGGAAGTGCAAATCCTTTTGCACTTAGAACCTGATTTTTTTTCAGGTTCTAAGTGTAAAAGATTGCAACGCACAGCTGGAAATAGCTCCAAAAAAAAATTACAATTCGATGCTATCGCCTATTCCTAACAACATCAAATCTTTTCCTTTATCAAAGAATTTCTGAATCGCTTCTTTATGGTCGATTTTTATATATCCAAAGGTGTCATAGTGATACCCCAATATTTTATCGCACTCCACAAAATCAGAGGCAAGGATAGCGTCCTCAACATCCATAGTGAAATTATCACCAACAGGAAGAATGACTAAATCGAGCTTGGTGCGCATCGGGATTAACTTCATGTCCATAGTAAGCGCGGTATCACCCGCAACATATATGTTTTTATGCTCGCCTTCAATAACAAAACCACCCGGATTACCTCCGGTAGTGCCATCAGGAAATGAACTAGAATGCACCGCATTTACATATTTCACTTTCCCAAAGTCAAAATTCCAGCTTCCGCCATGATTCATAGGATGTGCCTGAAACCCTTTTGCAGAATAATAGCTAGCAATCTCAGCATTTGAAACAATAATAGCATTAGTTCGTTTTGCAATAGCCTCCACATCCAAAACATGATCCCCATGAGCATGAGTCAATAAAATGTAGTCCGCTTTTAAACTATCTACATCAATATGCGCTGCCAATGGATTTCCAGAAATAAAAGGATCAACTAAAATATGCTTGCCTCCTACTTTGATTCCAAGAGACGCATGTCCGTAAAATGTAATTTTCATAATTATCTATTTTTATATTTTATCTTCCTCCTAAAAACAAGTTCACAATAATATCCGAAATTAATGATACCATACCCAAAGCAAGCAATATTGAAAGAGCAAATGTGCTAAGAGCTAATTTTTTTAATTCAGGATCTAATAGTCTGGCATCTTTGTTTTTATAAACTCTAACTAAATGAGTACTTAAAGGAATAAAAGCCAGTAAAAACAAATATTGATCCAACCTAAAACCGTTTAATAAAGCAAAAATCACAACCAAAGCCATTCCAAACGTGACTACAAAGTAGTGATATAACTTTGCTTTTTTACCTCCAATTTGCACTACTAATGTGTTCTTTCCTACTTTCTTATCTGACTCCTCATCACGCATATTATTCAAATTCAAGACACCCACACTTAAAAACCCAATAGCCATTGCCGGCAAAAAGAGCTCCAAATCTATTTGCTGAGAATATAAAAAATTCACCCCTATAGTACTGACCAAGCCAAAAAAAACAAAGACAAATACGTCACCAAAACCACGATATCCGTAAGCTTTACTGCCTATAGTATAACGTATCGCAGATGCAATTGCTAAAATACCCAAGACTAAATAAAACAGCGAGTAATAAATATTAGTGTCCGTAAAGGCAACAAAAATCAACAGCACAGCTGAAAGTAAAGTAAGCAACGACGTAATTATAATAGCACGCTTCATTGCAGCAGGAGAGATTGCACCGCTCTGAATAGCACGTTTAGGACCGACCCTATCGTCATTATCAGTTCCTTTTATCCCATCACCATAATCATTCGCAAAATTGGACAGTATCTGCAATCCAAGAGTCGTTAAAATCGCAAAACCAAATACCCTCCAGTTAAAAACTTCTGTCGGCGTTAATATATTATCCGTTGGGTTTGCCAGCGCATACATACTACCCACAATAATACCGGAAACCGATAAGGGCAATGTTCTTAATCGTGCGGCTTCTATCCAATGCTTCATTGTATTTTCTTTTTTTTATTACTACTTAATTATTATTATTTTTTCAATCCAATGACTACATCCAATTGCTGTTTGAGGTCTCCATTTCATAAAGCCATAGATTCACGTACTGTTTGATTTTAGAATAATCCCCTAATTGAAAGGAAATATTACCTCCAGCTGTATGTATCGTTATCGATCCAATATCTGCGCTTTTATGCCAAAACAACTGTGAAGTAGTTATGGCTTGAATTTTCCCTGGTTCAATAATTTTATTATCAACATCCCAAGCGCCACTTTGTTTAATAATAAAATCATCATTTACATATAGCCTATTATTCCTAAAACCAAAATAAACAATAATCCCAACGAAAACTACATATATAGGCACTACATACACATAATCCATAAACATAGGCTGGATAAATTTTGCAAAAGCAAAAAACCCAGTTAAAGGTAGTATTATTGAAAGGAATATGGAGAACACTAATTTACGAAAATTAGGCTTTAACATCATTCCTTTTTCGGGAGCCTTAAGAAATAGTAATTTCAGTATTTCAACACTTTCGCTTTCGTTACAACCAGGGATTTCAATAACCGACTTCCGATCTTCTTTTTCGCCACTTGTCGCCTGTTTTATTTTAAGCTCTAGAATATTCATTTTCTTTTGGAAAAAATTTCTAGTAACAGTGACTATCTGTACCTTTTCAGGCTTAATAATCGTGCTTTTTGTACTCAACAAGCCAAATGAAAGTAACAGCGAACCGTTTTGTCTCGCTATTTTGTAATCAAAATACCTAAAAACAACACGAACCAAATTGATAATCAATATACTACTTAAGATCAAAAAAGTGATGATAGCCACAGACTGAATGATCCGAGATTTATCTAAATAAGCGTCTATCTTTTCATCGTCGAAATCATATTGACTTATAAAGTTCTTACTGTTTTCAAAAACTGTAGCAACGAAAGCCACTATTAAACCAAGGCCTTTTACATAATTGGAAGTAACCCCTACTTTCAACAAACTTAAAAAGCTAATTGACATAAAAGGGCGGGCTTCAGCATCTACTTCATCTGACTCTACTTCTGAAGACTCAGTATAACTATCAACTTGTTCATTCTCCATTAAGCGCGCTTTCAAACCTAAAGCCAAAAAATGCGAAATCGCTTTTATACTACCTTCCTTTTTATTACTTCCAGCAGTATCCACATCTAGCTCATAAACACCTATAACCCTCTGTAGCAATGACTGATTAATGTTTACCTGTTGTATTTTATTAAGTTGAATAATGGTTTTTGTTTTATTCAAAATCCCTTCATTAATAACAAATTCATCATTTTCATCATCCAAATAAAAGGTGAAGTTCAAGTATTTTAAGTAAGCTACAATCCCAATAACAATCAAAAAAAACGCTATCCCAATATATAGATACCCCTTATTAAGTTCGTCTATTTTAAAAACATACACTAGCGCAACAGGCCACAAAGCTCTTCCCCATTGCTGCAAAGTAGTAACAAACATTAATAAGACACCAATGGAAGATTGCCGCTGTGGCTGCTTAAAATCCTCTTCCATTACAGTTTTTTTTGAATTTTACCCATCAACAACTGTTTGATATTCTCCGCCTGCTTCATTTCGATTCCAGGAATTTGAATATCGCTTGAACTACCACCAGCAGTAAAAACCTCTATCTTAGCCAGGCCAAAAAAACGCGAAACAAAACCTTCATGTAAAGCTACGTGTTGCACTCTATTGTAAGGAATTACAATCGTATTTGTTGCTATAATTCCATATCTATATAACACATCATGAGTTCTAAAAGCAAAGCCTTTTTTCTTAAAAGCTATTCTCGAAAGAAGTACAGCCGTAATTAGCAGAACAGAATAAATGACTGAAATATCGACAAGAAACACTACGAGCCCTCGGTTGAAATACAGAAGTAATCCAAGTCCAATAGCAAAAATTAAAAAAAAGAAAAAGGCGTTAAGCAAAGTCACCTTCCAATAATTTGGATGCAAAACTGAAAATTCTACTTCTTCAAATCTAGGAAGCTGTGTCGTATCAATTATTTCATTTGTAAAATTCTCCATTATTTATGGTTTAAAGTTCAATGTTTAAAAGTTTAAAGTGCTAGATATAAATTGAAACTTGAAACTATTTTTTATGGTAACCATTTTTTTTCAAAGTTTGGCTTTCTCTTTTCAAGAAATGCATTTCTTCCTTCTTTGGCTTCTTCGGTCATGTAAGCCAATCTTGTAGCTTCACCAGCAAAAACCTGTTGTCCTACCATTCCATCATCAGTCAGGTTCATGGCAAACTTCAACATTTTTATAGCCATAGGTGACTTTCCTAAAATTTCCTGTGCCCATTCATAAGCAGTATCTTCTAACTCAGCATGTGGAATAACGGCATTCACCATTCCCATGTCCATCGCGTCTTGTGCTGAGTAATTGCGTCCTAAAAAAAAGATTTCACGTGCTTTTTTCTGCCCAACCATTTTTGCTAAATATGCAGAACCATATCCTCCGTCAAAACTAGTCACATCAGCATCCGTTTGTTTAAATATCGCATGTTCTTTACTAGCCAAAGTCAAGTCGCAAACCACATGCAAACTGTGCCCGCCTCCTACTGCCCAACCCGGAACTACAGCAATAACTACCTTCGGCATGAAACGAATCAAACGCTGTACTTCAAGTATGTTTAAACGATGTTGCCCATCTTCTCCCACGTAACCTTGATGACCGCGTGCATTTTGATCGCCACCGCTACAAAAGGAATAGATACCATCTTTAGACGAAGGTCCTTCAGCGGACAGTAAAACAACACCTATCGACGTGTCTTCTTGTGCATCATAAAATGCATTATACAATTCAGCAGTAGTTTTAGGGCGAAATGCATTGCGCACATCAGGCCTGTTGAATGCTATTCTGGCTACTCCGTTGCATTTTTTATATGTAATATCTTCGTAATCTTTTACCGTAATCCAATCCATTGCAAGTGATTTTAATTATTTAGTGTAAAAATAAATCATTTTTTGCAGTTTATACTATTCTATCAAGCTAAGCTTTGGAAATCGATCTACAAACAACCGCTACAAAGTGTTAAAGTTTCAAATAAAATAAAACATTAACAGTCTCCCTGAAAAAAAATTATTAATTTTAAACAATGTTAATCAGATGATTGGAAATAAAACTCACTGATTTAGCCTTAAATTTCACTGATTTATTAACCTAAAAAAAGAATACCTTGATTAAATTTAAAAATTTCGTCTCTCTTGATTTTATGGTTTTAAATAAGAACCTAAAAAGTGAGAATAGGAGAAAACTATTTACCGAAATTGTGAAAGGACTATAGTAACACCTACGGTTAAAAGAAAGGATTTGAAAACCATATTGCTGCCTTAAGAAAAGTTGGATGGCAGCAAAACTTTGGAATAACTACCTTTATAAAATAAAAAGAAACCAAATGGTTTTTATTATAAATTAAGTCTAGCTTATAAGTAAATGTTTGCCTTAGATTACTTTTAGCTTTGTACTTCGATTATTCGAAACAAACTAAAAAGAGAAAGACTAATCATCTCGATTAGTCTTTCTTTTTTTTATTCCTTAACGAGATAGATCCCGTCTTCCTTAATCTCAATTAATTTCTCCCTGTATAAAGCTCCAATCGCCTTCTTAAAGGTTTTTTTACTCATTTTCAAAACCGTTTTAATATCTTCAGGATGTGAATTATCAGTTAATCGTAAAAAACCACGACTTGCTCTTAGTTCATCTAGAATTATATCTGCATTAGGTTCGATACTTTGATACCCCTGAATTTGAAGCGCAACATCAATTTTATTATCCGGACGAATCGTTTTAATATAACCGCGCATGCGATCTCCAGTACGAATAGCATCATCGTAGACCTCATCTTTATAAAGTAAACCTTTATGGCGCTCATTAATGATCACATTGATTCCAAGTTCCGTAATATGCGAAACAATCAAATCAACTTCCTCTCCTTTTTCAATAGTAAGCACATCATTTTTAAGGAATTGATTTGTCTTACTTGAAGCTACTAAACGGTTGGTTTTTTCATCCATATAAAGATAAACCAAGTAACGTTTCCCTTTTTCCATCGGGCGCGCTTGCTCTTTAAATGGAACCAGAATGTCTTTTTCCATTCCCCAATCCATAAAAGCTCCAATTTGATTTACATAATTCACACGTAAAAGCGAAAATTCATTTAGTAATATATAAGGTTCTAATGTCGTTGCAACTGGACGTTCTTCGTGGTCTAAATACACAAATACGATGAGCTCTTCTCCAATTTCAAATTCGTTAGGCACGTATTTGTTGGGTAAAAGTATATCATGTAGTCCTTCTGGATCCGTGTCTGGCGTTCCCAAAAACAGACCTACTTTGGTATCACGAAGTATTATAAGCGTATTGTATTTTCCTATTTCAATCATTTTATTCTATTTTCTTGGATGCAAAGGTACGAAGATTGAAAATACTAAATTAGGAAACCTTCCACAAAAAAAAATATAGTAAAACCAATGCCTATTTCCTTTTTAAGGAGGAATATTATTTGTTATTTCATCATCAGTTGCCCCGCTGTACGCAGTATCTTTTTTGGCGAACACCGCCATAAAAGGATACATGCTGCTATCGGGCCTAGATTAGAACGTTTTGTATTTCAGAATAATGGAACCTTTGAACTAGTAAATCTATAAAGAATAGACAAATCCTAAAATTTAATTTTGCTACTTTTATATTTTCCTTTTTACTTATATTTGAGGAAACTAAAAAGCACATTAATGAAATCTACTCCCATTCTTTGTTTATTCCTACTCCTATTTAATTCTTATAACAATTACGCACAAACCACAGTAGAAGATCCTGAAATCAAAAAAATGATTACAGAGATTAAATCCGAAAACCTTGAAGCCACAGTTAAAAAATTAGTCTCTTTTGGGACAAGACATACTTTAAGCGATACCAAGAGTAAAACAAGAGGTATTGGAGCTGCACAACAATGGGTAAAATCTGAATTTGATAAATACGCCCTCGAGTCTAATGGGAGGCTGACAGCAACTATAGATTATTTTACGATAAAGGCGGACGGTAGACGCATCGCGACTGATAGCCAACTAGGAAATGTTATGGCTACTTTAAAAGGAACTGACCCTGCAGATGATCGTGTACTTATCATTAGCGGTCATCTAGATTCTCGTGTTACAGATGTGATGGATACAAAGTCAGATGCGCCAGGTGCAAATGATGATGGCTCAGGAGTTGCGGCTATGATGGAACTCGCCAAAATAATGAGCAAGAGATCCTTTCCATCCACCATTATTTTTGTAGCAGTTACGGGCGAAGAACAAGGATTGTATGGTGCCAGACATTTGGCCGAATTAGCCAAAAAAGAAAACTGGAATATTCTAGCCATGCTCAACAATGATATGATAGGAAACAGCTTATCTAGTGGAACTAATCTAAGAGACAATACGAAAGTTAGAGTATTTAGCGAAGCGACTCCATATCTTGAAACGGAAGATGAAGCTAAAATGAGAAAATTAATTAATAGAGACAATGATAGTCCTTCAAGATTATTAGCTCGTTATATCAAAACCGCCACGGATATATATGTAGACCAGTTAGAAATAAATCTTGTCTATAGAAACGATCGTTTTTTACGTGGTGGAGACCACACTCCTTTTAGTCAAAATGGTTTTACCGCTGTCCGTTTTTGTGAAATGAACGAAAACCATGACCATCAACACCAAGATCTAAGAACTGAAAATAATATTAAATATGGTGATCTTCTCGAATTTATGGATTTTGAGTATTTAAGAAAAATTGCTGCATCAAACTTGGCCACATTAGCTAATTTAGCCTGGTCTCCTAAAGCGCCTACCAATGTAGGTATTGAAGTAAAAGAGCTGACTAATTTTTCTACTTTAGTTTGGAAAGCACCAGAAGGCAAAAAAGTCTATGGCTACCAAGTATTAGTGCGAGAAACTTCGGACACAAATTGGCAAAAATCAATTTTCGTAACAGACACAAAAGCAACAATTCCATATTCAAAAGATAATTTTCTATTTGCAGTGCAAGCTGTAGATGAATTGGGACACGCTAGTTTACCGCTATTCCCAATTCCTATTAGATAAAAAAAAAATAATAACTACCCACAAAAAAAGCGCCCAAAAGGCGCTTTTAATTTTATATCAATAATTTACTAATTGTAAACACTTTCTTTTTTAAAGTGAACTGCTAACAAATAATAAACTACTACTCTGTATTTATTTGCATTTGAGCGACCGTACTTTTCAATAACTGCATCAATTCCTGCATCTAAATCTGAACCGTCTTTAAGACCTAATTTTTTGATTAAAAAGTTGTTTTTCACTGTGTCCAATTCCGTTTGTTGACTTCCGGCTACAGTTGAAGAATCCTTATTATAAATTGAAGGACCACAACCAATAGTTACTTTTGTCAATAAATCCATGTTAGGATTAACTCCGCATTTCTCTCTCAAATCTGCAGCATATTTTACAATTAACTCATCTCTTGCGCTCATAAATAGTAGTTTATAGTTTACATTATTAGTCTAGTAAGATGTAAGTTATAAAAAATAAATTATTAAAAAGCTGTTTCAATTCATCAATAAGCGTACTATTAGACAAAAAACCATTAAAATCGACAAACAACCTATTTACAGCAGTTTACATCCTTTATAATTAACTATTTAAACTAATTCTTTGAAAAACTGTAGCAAAATAGTGTCATTCTTTAATGTTGGCGTAAAAACCTCCAAAATAGAAGGTTTATCATTTTGAGCATATAAGTCATTCAGACTATTTACTAAACTGCTTTCATCACTGGCGATAGTATATTCAAAGCCATACATTTTAGCCAAGTGTTCTGCTGTCAGGCAATGAGAGGTTTCAAAAAAGGTATTAAAAACAGGCGTCTCTTTATGACCCGGTAAAATTCTAAATATTCCACCTCCGCCATTATTAATCAATATAATTTTGAAGTTTTTCGGAATATAATTATTCCACAAAGCATTGCTGTCGTACAAAAATCCAATATCCCCTGTAATAAGAGTTGTTTGTTTTCCATTGGCTGCAGCCGCACCAATCGCGGTAGAGGTACTTCCATCGATTCCACTAGTCCCACGGTTACAATATACCTCAATCGAAGGATCAATATCTATCAATTGCGCATACCTGATCGCAGAACTATTACTTATTTGTAACTGACTATTTTTAGGTAAAAGAGGCATCACTTTTTCAAAAACTTTAAAATCCGAAAAAGGAATTTTATCTAAATAAAGAGCTCCTTTTTGCTTACGCAAAAGCTGAACTGCTTCTGTTTTTACAAAATAATCACTGACAACCGTTGTCGTAAGTGGCAAAAAAGCATCAAAAAACACATTAGCATCTACTTCAAAATGCTTTGACAATGTACCAAAAGTATCATATGCTCGCAAAGTGTCAATATGCCAATGGTGTTTTGGTTTGTATTTTCTCAAAAAGGCTTTGATACGCTTAGAGACAATCATTCCTCCAAAAGTCACTAAAATATCTGGACAAAAGTCTTCGAAATCTTCATTTGTAAATGGCGTAATTATGGTGTCGATGTTATTGATAAAAGAAGGGTGATGCAAGTTAGACGTCGTTTCAGTCATAACAACAACCGAATTGTCATTGGCCAATGCTTCAACAGTTTTGTCGCTGACTACATTTGGATCATTGACACCAACCAAAACCATTTTGCGAGGAGAATTATTCCAAATCGCAGCAAATTGCGCCAATTCCTCCATGGAAATTATCTGATTCTCATTTGCGGAAGCGAAAATATTCACATCCACCGAGAGCTCTGAGACTGTTTCGTATAATGGTTCTTCAAAGGGAGCATTAATATGTACGGGCCCTTTTTTATCGATAGCTGTATTTATAGCCTCATTGATTTTTTGATCATTTTCAATCGAAACAGCTGCATCTAAGTTAGCGTTGTACAAGGAATGGTTTTCGAATACATTTTCCTGTCGGATGGTTTGCCCATCACCTATATCAATCTTGCTTTGCGGACGGTCCGCCGAAATTACAATCATTGGAATCTGACTGTAAAATGCTTCTGCAAAAGCGGGATAGTAATTTAACAATGCCGAGCCAGAGGTACAAACTAATGCAACGGGCTGTTTGCTCTGCTGCGCAATTCCCAATGCAAAAAATGCTGCCGAACGCTCATCAGCAATACTGTAACATTGAAAAGCGGGATTATTTACAAAACCAATTATTAGTGGTGCATTACGCGAACCTGGCGAAATTATTATGGTAGCGATTCCTTTGGCCAAACAAATTTGAATAATGCTTTGTGCTAAAGGTATTTTGGGATAAATCATTAAAAATTAGTTTAAAATTTAAGGTTTAAAAGTTTAAAGTTTTTCGAAACCTTAATGCAAGCAAAGTTACAAACTTGCTCTTTCTTTTTGATTCATTTTGATTGATTTTTATTAATTTTGGAAACAAATAATTACTAAATGGAAATCAAGCTAAGAGCCTATCAAATCCAAGACACACAAGCAATCTTGGAAATCATCAATTATAACATTTTGAATTCAACAGCCTTGTATGATTACAACATTAGAAGTTATGAGCAGCAGCGGGCCATTCTCGAAGAAAAAATAGCGAAACAATTCCCTGTTATTGTTGCTGAATTGGATGGAACTGTTGTAGGCTTTGGAATGTATAGTGAATTTAGATTTCGTGAAGCGTATAAATTCACTGTAGAGCATTCTGTCTATGTGCATAATGATTTTCATGGAAAAGGAATTGGGAAAATTTTACTTCAGGAATTAATTCAGCTAGCAAAAAAGCAAGGATTACACACTATGATAGGCGTAATTGATGCCGAAAATCAAAGCAGCATCGATTTTCATGAAAAATTCGGGTTTAAAACAGTAGGAATAATTAAAGAGTCAGGGTTTAAATTTGACCGCTGGCTACATTCTGTTTTTATGCAATTGATATTAGAATAAAAAAACGCTAGTTAACTACTTATTTGTGATTCAAATAGAATAGTTAACTAGCGGTAAATATAGCATTGAATATACTAGGCTTTAATCCAATTAATTACAGAAGCGTCTGTAGGCAATGTTTGTGGAGCAATTACTTTTTCTAATTCTCCGTTTTCATTGACTAGGTATTTTTGAAAATTCCATTCTACATCAGAATCTTGTAATCCGTTTTTAGATTTTTGTGTCAAAAACTGATACATGGCGCACATATCACCTCCTTTTACGGAGACTTTGTCCATCATTGGAAAAGTCACACCATAATTCATTTGGCAAAAAGAAGCAATTTCTTCATTTGTCCCTGGTTCTTGCGACGCAAAATTATTGGCTGGAAATCCCACGATCACAAACCCTTGATCTTTATACTCTTTATATATAGCTTCTAAATCTTTGTATTGCGGTGTTAACCCACATTTTGAAGCGGTGTTTACAATCATTACTTTTTTGCCTTTCAAGGTTGAAAAATCAAAAGTGTTTCCGGATAAATCTTCTACTTTAAATTGGTAGATATTTTGTTTTGTCATGGCTATTTCAGTTTTATTATTCTCTGTCATTTTCTGTTGTGCCTGATTTTGGCAACTAAAAAGCAATAGTGATGTGCAAGCTACAAATAATAGTTTTTTCATAATTATTTTTTTTATAAAATTAAAAAAATTGTACTAAGTACACTTTGCATTAACTTTTAATTATTAATGAACAAAAGTTAAAAAAACAAGAGCCTAACGTTGATCAAAAAACGCTAGGCTCAAAAAACAAACAAATTCACTATATTGTTAAAATGTGTAGGTGATTTTTCCTTTCATATATAAAGGAGTTCCAGGCGTAAAATGTATTTCCTCTACACTATTACTTTCGTTTTGCAATCTTGATTCGGTTGCAAACTGTGTTTCATTCCATTCAGTATTTAACAAATTCTCAATTGATACTCCAAAAGTGACCTTGTTATACGTATAATTGACATTAAAATCAGCAATAGCGTATCCTTTGGCAACTATAGAATTATCCTCATTAGCAGGACGACTTTTCAAATAACGATAACGTAGTCCTCCTGATAAGCCATTCCATTTTTGAAAACTTAATCCTCCAGTTGACGTAAAATCTGGTGCTAATGGAATATAATTTTGACCATTAGGTTCATCAATACTTCTAGCATAAGTATAATTAGCGTCAGCATCAAAATACAAATAATCATTCAACTGATAACGCAAGCCCAAATCGATCCCCATTCGCTTCGATTTTCCGCTGGGTTCTATAATTCCTGCATCACCTACATAAACAAATTCTTGTTCTAGATACAAATACCATAACGCTGAGTTTACGATCAGTTTTGGAAATGGCTTCCAAATAGTCCCTATGTCGGTTCCAATAGATGCTGGCAAAATCTGTTTTCCATTATTTTGTATTACTACCCTAGCATCATTAGAATGAAAACCAATTCCCGATTTTACAAAAAATTGCAAATCGTTATTTTGTGAATAAATGAAATTTAACTTTGGAGAAACTTTTACTTCACTTTCTGATTGTGTTTTGTATACTGGAGCTAATTTATCTTGGTAATTGAATTTAAAATAATCTAATCGAACTGCTGGATTGATAAGCAATTTTCCTAATTTAATTTCTGAATTTAAATACGAAAAACCATTCGCTTCGTCGATATCTCCCAATTTAATTTTTTCTAATGTAGTACTTCTATTTAATGTATGTGAGAGCTCAGAATCTGTTGTTGCATCAGCACGAAAACCAACACCCAATTGAAATAATACATCCCAATCATTATTTTTTATTTTCTTGTTTAACTCCGCATTCATTCCGTATATATCTCTACTTTCTTTTTGTTTAATTTGATCTCCATTAATAGGGTCTTCAAGGAAAAAAGTAAAGTTAGAATACAATTCAAATTCATACTTAGAGTAGAAAGCATTCGCCTTCAAAAAGGTATTTTCATCAATGGGTTTACTTAAAGTAGCATTTATATTAGTTCTCGCAGTATTTCCTCCTTCGGTATCATCTACAGAACCAAATCTCGAAATAGTACCATCATCAACCAAACGTTGTGGTATTTGACCTGAAGCATCCCACTTGCTGGAAAAACGAGAGGCAGAAATTGAAAACTTACTGTTATCATTTAAAATTGCTGAATATTTTCCTAGCAGGTTGACCCTATTGAAATTTTGAGACGAGTCAAATGGACCATCTGTCAGAATATACTCTGTAGCTATATAGGCGCTTTGTTTTTTTTGTTTTCCCAATAGGTCAAATAAACCTACTGTTCTTAGGGTATTAAATTGGCCAGCTTCAACACTGATGCTACTTTTATTTAATTTTTCAATAGTTTGGAAGGCAACGTATCCTGCGGTTGCAAAATCCCCTTTGTCCGCATAATACGCGCCTTTTCCAAAATCTATTTTTTCTACGGTCTCAGGAATTACAAAGTGCAAATCGGCATAGCCTTGTCCATGTGCATGTGAAACCATATTGACTGGCATTCCATCTACTGAAATGGCAATATCTGTACCATGATCAATATCAAAACCTCTCAAGAATATCTGCTCTGCCTTACCTCCACCAGCATGTTGGCCAATGAATAATCCAGGTACCTTTCTAAGGATTTCTTGTGAGGAATTCACTGGAGTGGTTTGCAAATCAATTTTTGAAATTACATTCATAGCAGATAATTTTTGCTGAATGACAATTTCATTCAATCTAAAAATATCATCTTCTAATACAACAGTACTTACTGAATCATTAATAGTGAAATTTGACTTTTTATAACCCAAAGCGGTTACTTTTATACCATCTCCTATATTTGTTTTATCAATACTAAACATCCCTAATTCATTCGTATGCGCATGACTTTCTGAATTTGTATTTACTAAATAGGCGTTCTCGATTGCATTGCCAAATTCGTCTACAACCGTTCCTTTATGAACTTGACTATGCGATACTAGTCCAATTACGGATAGTACGAAAGTTAAAAAATATCTCATCTGTCATTTATAATTGATTTACCTTTTTCTCGAAGTTTGGTCCTAACTCATAAATGCTAGATAGCAACTCCTCTTTAATAGGTGCTACTTTTTGAGTCTCATTATTCGCTTTGTAGATCATCGCTAAATGGTATTGAACTTTGGGTTCGAAAGACTTCCCTATAACATGTGCTTTTGCAATCTCTAATGCTTTTTGATTTTGTCCAACATTTAAATACGACCAGGCTAATAAATCGTACGAATCTGGTGTAGGTCTATGATCTACTTCGATTTTTGCAATTTCAACTGCTTTTGCAGCATTTGCTTTTTCATCAGCATAAATTAAGGTGTTGTATTTATTGTACATTGCACCATAATTATTGGCATTTAACATACTGAAATAGGCTTTTTCATTGGCCACAGCCTCTTTTTCATTACCTTCAAATTGAGCGATTTGCGATTTTAATAAAAAGAAATCTGGAGTATTATGAGTAACTTCAATAGCTTCCACAATTCTTTTTGCTTCGGTTGTATTTCTCTCATGAGAAAAAACAATCCAAGCAATTCCTTTTAACGCGTAGGAATAATTGGGATCTATTGCTAATGTTTTTAAGTAACTATCATATGATTCTTGTATCATTCCAGCGTGACCATAAAAATCACCTAGATTAGAATAAGACCATATTTTTAGTATTTTATTATCTTCTTTTTCGGCAATGTCTCTCGCCTTTTCCATGAAAGTGATAGCTGTTTCTAAATCACCTTTGTGGTCGTTCCATTTTGCCAAACGGATCAAGTAATCATAATCCTTCATATCTTTAATAGCATTCAAATTTGCTTCGGCTTCAGGGAAATTCCCTAATTCCATCTGAACATCAAAAAGTAATTTTTGAGTTTCTTTGCGTCCTTCACCTATAGCAAGAGCTTTATTAGCTAAAACTAACGCCTCTTTAAATCGATGTTGTGCAATATAATTACGTCCCAAAGAACGAATCGTTGAAACTCTAGAGTAATTACTAGCTTCATTTGACTGCGTCAATAGCTCTTCGGTTTTATATAAATTCTTTATATTTCCTGTGTATTCAAAAAGAGTTGCATATTTTGAAGCAATTACACCCAAATAAGTCTTTTGGTTTGGGGCGGCATCATATTTAGACTGCCAGAATTCAATTTCTTTGTTTGCAAAATCCATCGATTCATTTCCTGCTACATGCAAGTATTTATCGTAATCGGATGTTTTTGTAATTTGATTTGGTTTATTTTCGCAAGCGAAAATAAAAAGGATTGTAAAAACCAAAACAGGGATTAATTTATACGGTTTCATAATCTATATTTTTTGTTTGTTGTTTGTTAAAAAAGAAAAAAAAAACAGAGTACTTTAGTAATGATGTACTCTGCTTTTTTTTGTTATCTCCTACCAGGCAGCCGCCAAATAAGGGAATGAAGTTGTAAAAGCCTTGTCATTTGCATCAACGTGATCTGAAGTAAGTCCAGGGTTAGCCGCACCATTTGTACCTCCAAAGATTAATAGTAATTCCACGTCAATAACGTCATCAGCCAAAGCTCTACCTGTTAGAACATTTGTTCCGTCGAAGAAAGTAGTTTTACCTGAAGTTTTCACATTCAATACATCCGTTGCTAACAATCCTGTAAATTGAGCAGCAGTTTGTCCTAATGCATTCGTTGTAAATGCAGGATTTAAAGCCAATAGTCTAGATTGAAAAATAGATTGGTATTTTGCTCCCATTGCAGAAGGAATAGCCGCATTAAAATCGTCTTTAGGTTGTCCTGAGGCAATAAAAACTGTGTTTATTGCTGGTCTTGCCATTTGATCTTGTTGCATATATGTTCCAGAGAAGTCTGCACTTACCATAGAATCATTATTGTTGTCGTCGTCGTTACAGCTTACTGTAGCTACTGCACATACAAGTGCTAGAGTTATGATTTTGAATTTATTTGTCTTCATAATTTTGAATTTTTTAGAATAAAATTTATTATTGTTTTTTCTTAGTTTCTGCCCATACGTTCAAAGAACTTGCTGTACCTAACATTGCTTTTGGAACCTCAACTACTACTGAAAGTACATTTGATCCAGCAAAAGTATCTGTACCCGGATTGTTAAACCCTGTAGCAGTTCCCCCTAAGATTGCTTGAAATTGACCTAAGTCAAAGAAGAAAGGATCATCTCTTGGTCCTGCAAAGAATTTCATTCCGTTTTCTGTTGACGTTACAGGAGTAGCTCCGTATTTAGAAATAGCTACACTTCCAGATGCTGCGCTTGTTTTAATTGTACTAGATGTTCCAGTTGCTGAAGGAGCGTATGGTCCAAAGAAATACATTTTATCTCCCTTTTTGATTGCTTGTATTACAAGGTCTTCTACATTATCACCAGTATTGTCGATGTTAATTTCAATCATCACATTTTCATTGAATGCTGCAGCACCCGTTGCATTAGGACTAAGCAATCCTTGAGTATTAACTGCAAATACTAAATTAGCCGTCTCTTGTCCCTGAAATGTGTACATATCAGTAATGTCTGCTGCATTACCTGTTACCGATGGAGCATCTACGTGATCCGCTGCTACTAAGATTAAGCCTGAAATCGCAATTAGCGATAGACCCAACATCATTTTTGTCTTTTTCATTTTTTTATTATTTAAAAGGTTATACAAGCATTTACGCGATTAGATTCCTTTTGGTTTTAAAAAAATTAAAAAAAAGTTAAAATAAATCATAAAGCACTTAAAAACAACGTTTTATATAATTAATAAAAATATAATTATTTTAAAACACTTCCATTTAAGAACTCCCGTAGAATAAATAAAGTCAATTGTAAATAAGTTTTTATAGATTTGTGACTGAAAACTTAACCATATGACCCAAGACGAGTTATTAGTATTAATTTACAAGAAAGACGAAAGAGCATTTACACACCTATATGATATGTATTCAAAAAGTCTCTTTTCGGTGATTAACGTCCTAGTAAGAAATAGAGAAGAAGCTGAAGATGTACTTCAAGAGGTATTTGTAAAAATATGGAAGAACATTGATTCTTACCATGAAAGTAAAGGCCGCTTCTACACATGGATATTAAATATTGCTCGCAATACCTCTATCGATAAGCTACGTTCAAAAAATTTTAACAACAGCCAAAAAAACCTTTCCTCAGATAATTTCGTACATCTATTAGACGACAGTAACAAACTAGTCAACAAAGTGGATACAATAGGGATTCAAGAATTTGTCAAAAGATTGAAACCAAAATGTATCCAAATAATAGATTTATTGTTTTTTAAAGGCTACACCCAACAAGAAGCTTCAGACGAGTTGGAAATTCCTTTAGGAACCGTAAAAACGCATAATAGAAATTGTATTAATGATTTACGAAATTATTTGAAAGTATAATGGAAAACAAAGAATATATAGAATCAGGTATATTAGAACTCTACGTTTATGGTTTACTAAGTGAACCTGAGAGCGAGGAAGTTGCTACTCTGGCAAAAAATAATCCTGGTATAAATGTCGAAATAATTGCCATCGAAAAAGCAATCGTGTCTTTATCCTCTAGTTTTGCTCCTTTTCACTCGGTGGAAAATTATGAGAAGATTAAAGCCAAACTAGAACTTAATCCCACCAAGGTAATAGAAATGGCACCAAAAAGAAATGGGGCACAATACATTGGATGGGCAGCTGCCATTCTTTTGATGATTGGTATTGGCTACCAATACAATCAATTAGAACAAACCAATAATCAGGTTGTAAGTACTGAAATTGAAAAAGTAAAAATGGAACAAGAGATGAACCAACTTCAGCTGAAAAATAAAGCAGCTGAAATTAGTTTAGCCGTTGTGAGAGACACGTCAAATACTGTCGTGGCCCTTGGTGGACAAGCTGTTGCTCCAGAATCATCTGCCAAAGTATATTGGAATAAAGAAACACAAGTCGTTTATATTGATGCGGCCGGATTACCAGAGCCTCCAAAAGGAATGGTTTATCAAGTTTGGGCATTAAAATTGAACCCTTTGACCCCTACCAGTATCGGATTATTGGATGACTTTGATAAAAATGACCAACGAATGTTTGCTGGGAACAGTACAGGAGATGCAGAAGCCTTTGGAATTACATTAGAACCTGCTGGTGGAAGCTTAACACCAACTATGGAGCAACTGTATGCCTTAGGAAAGGTATAGGTCTTTATATTTAAAGTATAAATTTTCAAACACAATTGATATCAAAAACAGACTTTCATCAGAGAGTCTGTTTTTTTTATTATCCATACCTTTTAATAGATAAAGTAAAAAGGATAAAAGGACTTTAAATAACATATCTGTTAAATGGAAACCATAACAGTTTAAAGTGTATTATATTTGCATTTTTAAATAATACATGGACTACACCTTACTCTCTTCTCCCCTACAAGGATTTACTGATTTTCGATTTAGAAATGCACAAAACAAGATCTTTGGAGGTATTGACACTTATTATGCGCCTTATATCCGTTTGAATGGAAAAATGGTCATTAAATCCTCTTATCAGCGTGACTTATTACCGGAAAACAATTCAGAACTAGAAGTGATTCCGCAAATTATAACAAATGATGCCGATGAGTTTTTGTTTGTTTCTAAATATGTACGAGAACTTGGATATAAGGAATTAAACTGGAACTTAGGTTGTCCTTACCCTATGGTGACCAAATGTGGGATGGGTTCAGGGCTCATCAGCAACACTGAAAAGATAAACCAGATTCTACATAAAGTACATAACGAATCAGATATTATCGTGTCCATGAAAATGCGTTTGGGATACGATACTACTGAGGAAATTTTGGATGTTTTTCCTATCTTAGAAAAGTATCCAATAAAGAATGTTGCCATACATGCTCGCATTGGAAAACAGTTGTACAAAGGAGGTGTTCACTTAGATGCCTTTCAGGCTTGTGTTGACAACACCAAATTGAAATTGTATTACAATGGCGATATTACTACTGTCGTTAAATTTAAAGAAATGCAAGCGCGATTCCCTACGATTGACCATTGGATGATAGGAAGAGGTTTAATTGCTGACCCTTTTTTGCCTAGTATGATTAAAAACGATACTACTGAATATCCCTCAAATAAAATGGAATTATTCAGTGAATTTCATGATACCTTATACGAAGGTTACAGTGAGTCTTTATCTGGGTCCACTCACATTCTATTAAAAATGCACCATCTATGGGAGTACTTTTCAGTTATTTTTTCTAATCCACACAAGGTGCATAAAAAGATAAAAAAAGCACAGAGCATTCGGAATTATGAAGCGGCTGTGAAAGAGGTTATAAAAGCGGGATAATCTAAAAGTTAGTTTTAAATAAAAAAAAGCTTCAACCGTAAAGTTGAAGCTTTTTTTTATTTATCGAACCCAATACCAAATAATACCTGGATCGGAATTAGCACAACATCCCATCCAAGGCGCAGGGTTGAAGCCACAACTTGAAACTAAAGTTCCCCACCAATTTCCATTTGCATCGTTACTTGTTGTAATTTTCCCACAAGAACCTGGGGAATACCAAGGCATTATTTGTTCAATTCCATCGTTACTATATGACCATGAATCAAATTTTGTATTTAATGTAATATCTGTTTGAGTATTATTCGTATTTACAAAACTGTAAGCTTTATTGGCAGTCCAAATCCCACCCCAATGTCCTCGAGTTGAAGCATCGATCATATATTGAAAACCACTACTACTCTTTTTAAGGTAATCAGCATAAGCAATTATAGAATATTGCCCGTTTATAGTTGGAGCTGTTTCATTTCTTAAAATAGCATTACTTCCATCCCAACCTGAATTATTGTTATTACATAATAGTAAAGTCCATCCTCCTCCATCAATAGTCATATCGGCATAAATTTGAAAAGGAGTTCCTCCATTTATACTGGCATTTGTAATCCAATACAATCCATCAGTAGCAGTTGGAAAATCCGTTTTTATTTGCAACGCACTTACTCCTGCTGATGCTGCGGATAAGCCATCATTAGACTTAGTTGCTATAGTTTGTCCAAATATTGTTAATGAATTACTTGAAGTTAATGCTCCATTTTTATTAATATAATTAAGATCAGAAGTAGAAACTTGTCCGTTTTTAGTTAAAGCTGAAACCGAATTCACCGTTAAAGTAGCACTAATTACATCTCCATAATGAATTCCATCAGTAGCTTGAGTAGCTGTAATAGTAGTAGTGCCAATTCCTTGTATTGTTATAGTGGTACCATTAGTTGTTGCCACGGAATTATTACTACTACTATAAATAATTGCTCCTGTACTAACGCTACTTGGTGGTGAAACTATATAAGAACCATCAAAATAGGTTTTTATTTGTGGATTAAAATTATTTAAATTGGGGTTTTTCAGTAACGTTACGGTAACATTATTGGATACAGAACATCCTTCATTTGCTGAAAATCCAGTAAGTTGATAAGTTGTTGTTTCCGTTGGACTCACTGTTAGTGTTTCACCAAGAACTAATGGTTGTCCATAAATACCGTAATAAGAGGCTGAACTTTTTTCAATAGCTTCTCTTTTTAAATTAGATAAAACGGTGTCAAAAGCAAAAATATCAGCTACATCGGAATCTGAAGGTTCACTTTCATTAATTCTTAAACCATTTGGTCCATTAGTTCCACCAGTGGTATTAACGGTTTTAGAAATACCATTTTCAAAAATTGTTGAAATACTCCCAGTTCCTGTTGCGGAATAAACATACGAATTATTATCTGTAGGAATTCCACCTGGTTGAGAAACCCAACCATCATAATGAGCTTGGGATTTATTTCCATTCCACCAACCAAGCAACCAGTTATTATTAGCGTTTAAAACTCTTCCTCTAGTAGGACCTGTTTGTTTAGCCGTATAAACAACGGTATATGGAGGCGCAAAATTTACTGTATTTTTAATATTTTGACTAGTATTAAATCTTAAAATAGGCTTGTTGTTTAGTCCGGTTTTAACATACAATGGTTGCGCACTTACATTTGAAGGAACCATATCATTTCCATTCCCTGATTGATCATATAGTCTAACACAATAAGCCGATGAACCTGCTAACCAGCTGCTAATTGCAGCTATATCTAAATCAGTTCCTACAAATCCAAAATCAGCCTCAATATTATCGCTAGCTCGTCTCAAACGAACTAATGAACCAACATAATCCGACCTTAATAAGCGCAAACCAACAGCCAGTCTACAACTTGCAACTTCGTCCAAGGGCGTAATCAAACCATCACCCCAAGAATAAGTACTAGCACCTGAAGCTGTTAAAGTTATTGATGAACCTATATTTATTGTGGGACTACTAGGAGATATCGTTATTCCCTTTAAATTTTCTACAGTTATTACACCAGATACATTACTAGTAACATCTGGCCCATTGGAGCCTGAAACAACAACATAATAATAAGTGGTTCCAGTGGCTGTAGTAGGTGGTATAAAACTACTACTAGTAGCACCACTAATTAAAGTACCGCCACTCGTACTAGAGCTGTAATTACTGTACCATTGATAACTTAAATTTAATCCCGAAGCTTGGACAGTTAACGGAGTCGCTATTTTCCCTATACAGGTGTAATAATCGGATGTTGAAATATTTGTTACTATTGCTATAGTACAAGAATTCATTGTAATTCCGTAATAACTTCCTTGATTACATTCTATTGACAGTCGAACATTGGACGGATTTAAATACGAAAATGCTATAGCTTCACTTTCTAAAATAGAACCTCCACCTCCACCTCCATCATAATTTCCAATAAATATTTGATTTATAGTACTAATTTGTGGACTTATGGATAAAATCATTGCTTGATCAACTGGGGATAGGGATTCTGAATTAGTTTTATAAATACCATCTTTCCATATCGAAATTGGGTAAACAGTAGAATGGAATGTAGTTCCTCCATTTTCCAATATTCCTCCTATTCGTGGAGAACCTCCTAAAATAGTATGATAGTTAGGCCAATTTGTACTTTCGGATCTTATTACAGTAGAAATACTAGCCAAGCTTAGTGTTCCAGAATAAACAAGTCCTTTATTGCCTGAAAAATCGATAGCAACCCTTTCTCCTATATATTTAAAAAGCCCACTAAATAAAATCCGAGGCTGATAATTGTAGTCTGTTTTAATCATATCTCGGTTATTCCCACTTTGGTCATACCAAATAGTCACAAAACCATTATTTGAACCTACAAATGCTAGTAAAGCACTAGTATCTAAATCCCCTCCACTAGTAAATCCAATATCTTGGGTTGCATTGT
This sequence comes from Flavobacterium frigoris PS1, assembly GCF_000252125.1. Lineage (GTDB taxonomy): Bacteria > Bacteroidota > Bacteroidia > Flavobacteriales > Flavobacteriaceae > Flavobacterium > Flavobacterium frigoris_A. The sequence goes on from NZ_AHKF01000032.1 coordinate 92,645, forward strand.
CATTACTTCTTCGTACTTGAATAGCAAAACCAACGTAGGAGCTGCTTAATTTCCTCAAACTATAGGCTACTGACGCGGGCGTACTGCTCGTGAGGCCCAAATTATCAAGTGTATTTTGAGAAAACCCTTGAAAAGTGGCAAAAATCAAAAAAAAGAAAATTATTTTTTTATAAAACTTCATCTTAGGCCTTTTTTGTAGCTGATAATTAATAAAAGTAATCAAACTGAATTCTATCACTTATTGATAATGAATAGGAACCATTATTAGCAGGAATATAAGTCAACGTTGGACCAGTAACAGAATAAGCGGTATTACTTATTCGGATACCATTTACATACATTTTAACTTTACTATTAACAGAAGGTATTTGTGCTAAAATAAAAGCTGTCTGGCTTGCTATAGCTGAAAATTCATCAGCAACTTCACGAACAGGTGTTGCTCCCACAGAAACACTTCCATCAGCCATTAAATATTGAATAGCAGTTCCTCCTGATTTGATATAAGAAGCTGCTGTTATGGCACCACTTGTATTGACATTAGTAACATTTGTATCACCCAATTGAATGGTGTTGCTGGTTATTACAATAGCATTAGCTCCTATTGCAGTTGAATTGCTTATACCGTCAACTGAAGTATTAGATTGATAGCCTATTAACGTATTATTATCACCATCCATAATGTTTGTACCAGAATTAGATCCTATAGCCACATTTCGATTTCCCCAGTCATTATTGACACTTCCTCCACTATTATATAATGCTCGATATCCTATTGCGATATTATCTCCTCCTCTTAAGTCTTTATAAAGTGCCCCATTACCAATTGCAATATCATTTGTACCATATTGGTAGGTTTTTAATGCATCAACACCCATGGATATCCCTGAATAATTTTCTCCTCCTGGCGCAAATCCAATATTCATAGTAGCTGTATTACTATAACTTTGAGCAAATAATTTTATATTACGACTAAAAGTTTTTGTTCCTCCAACAGATTGGTCTGTATTTAAATCTACAAAATTTCCGGTTGTAGCAGTGTTTACCGCGCTTGACACAAAAGCAGTTGTAGCAATAGCACTAGAGTTATTTCCACTCGTTTGAGTTATCGCAACAGTTCCAGTCGGCAATGTTGGCGTTCCTGTAAAAGTAGGTGAGGCAATATTCGCTTTTAATAAATCAGCAGCGTTGCGATTCGAAGTTTCTGTTGCGATTGCAGTTGAATTTAATAATTCTGCTGCTCTGGCTGTTGTTGCTTCTGTTACCAAATTAGTTGCTAAAGTTCCATCCGCAGTAGTACGAGAATTTGTTTCTGTTGTGATTGCAGTTGCATTTAATAATTCTGCTGCTCTAGCTGTTG
>NZ_AHKF01000031.1 GCF_000252125.1 Flavobacterium frigoris PS1
TTAAATTTTGCTTTCCATTAAACAAGTAAGAACGTCTGCGTTGTTGCGGGTGCAAAAGTACCACCTTTATTCACTAATTCAAGCTTTTTATTTACCTTTTTTTATTCTTTTCTTAACTTTCATTTTAAGTTGCTGGATTTGTGTCTTTTGGATACAAAATTTTCACTCTCCCCTTCCTGTTTCGAACGAAAAATTAGAAGCATTCTAATGAATACAAGCGTTCACCTTACGTTTATTCCCTTTTTCATTTAAACTACAAAACTCCCAGCAATAGAAAGACTGGGTGTTTTATCACTATTGTTGCCCTTTTAACCATAATCTTATATAATTAGGTAAGCTGTTGTTCTAATTAAAAATCCAAACCGCCATTATTAAAACGAATCCATAGCCCTGATAGAAGTAAAAATCCTCCTAGAGCCAGAGTTTGGCTCTAGGAGATTGTAGCGAATAGCAGGAAATAGCTCCCAATAAAAACTATTCTGACCCTATATATAAGGTAGAGTCCATATTTAATATGAATACTACAGGTTGGGACTTTTGGCTTTTGATTCCCAAAAATCGTTCAGACGATCGATATCTACTGGTTTTGCAGGTGCTTGGTTTTGCAGTCTTCCTGATTGGAAGGCTCTACTCAATATAGTTTCGATTAAAAAGTCTTCATTTACTTCATAAGGAGCATATTCTGTCTTTAAATTAATATCAAACATACTAGCAGCGGTATTAGACCAAAAGGCTTTCCAACCGCTTTTTAATGTTTTTACCAATTCAAAAGTCGTGGTTCCCGTTTGGCGATGAATTAATTTTACCAAAATTCTTCCCTGACTGCGAGACAATTTCTTAAGTTTCGCCTCAAATTCATTATTAACGTAATCCTCGACAATCTTAAAATATTTTTTCTTTTCCCTATTCGACGAAAGGCGTTCCATTCCTTTATTTAGAAGCGTTAGCCTTTCAGAGGCCAACTTGGCATATGGATAGGTTCTATAGACCCTGCTTTGAAGAATCAGGAATTGCTTTCTAGCATCAGGATCTAGCTTTTCCTTTGAAACTAGGATTTCTTCTAGTTGGATTGTATCATTGATAATATCATCGCTTTCCGTAAGCTCATAACCCATTTTCACGGGTTCTGGAGTCACAACTTGTGCATTAACTGCAATGGACATTAATAAAAATAGAAACGCAATAAACTTCATAAGGCATAATTTAAATGTAAAATTATACATTATATGCGCAACTGTAATGCCAAATTTATAATTTAGCAAAAAATATATTTTATGAGCACAAAATCGATATTAAAAAAATCCTCCATCACATTTTTAGAGCAATATTTAAATAATGCATCGCCGACTGGTTTTGAAGCCGAAGGTCAAAAATTATGGATGGAATATTTAAAACCCTATGTTGACACATTTATAACCGATACTTACGGAACGGCAGTGGGAGTTATCAACCCAGACGCGCCATATAAAGTAGTGATTGAAGGCCATGCAGATGAAATTTCGTGGTACGTTAATTACATTACAGATGACGGATTAATATATGTAATTAGAAATGGTGGATCTGATCATCAGATTGCTCCTTCAAAACGCGTTAATATTCATACTAAAAAAGGAATTGTAAAAGGCGTATTTGGCTGGCCAGCTATACATACCCGAAAAGGAGAAAAAGAAGAAACCCCTAAAATCAGTAATATATTCATTGACCTTGGTTGCGAGACTAAAGAAGAGGTGGACAAGATGGGTGTTCACGTGGGTTGTGTTGTTACTTACCCTGATGAATTCATGATTCTAAATGATAACAAATTCGTTTGTCGTGCTATCGATAACCGTATGGGTGGTTTCATGATTGCTGAAGTAGCTCGTTTGCTACATGAGAACAAAGTGAAACTTCCATTTGGATTATACATCACTAATTCCGTACAGGAAGAAGTGGGATTGCGTGGTGCCGAAATGATCACGAAAACCATCAAACCAAATGTGGCAATTGTGACAGACGTATGTCATGACTCCACTACTCCTATGATCGATAAGAAAGTTGAAGGAGAAACAAAGATTGGCAAAGGACCAGTTGTTACTTATGCACCAGCCGTTCAAAATAATCTTAGAGAATTAATTCTGGATACTGCCGAGGAAAAGAAAATCCCTTTCCAACGCTTAGCGTCTTCTCGTGTTACGGGAACTGATACTGATGCTTTCGCTTACAGTAATGGTGGCGTGGCTTCGGCTTTGATTTCACTTCCGTTGCGTTACATGCATACGACGGTTGAAATGGTACATCGCGATGATGTCGAAAATGTTATAAAACTAATATATGAGACTTTATTAAAATTAGAAAATAATGAAACCTATTCTTATTTTAAATAGAATTAGGAGCTAATCCCACTATGTGCTGTATTCCCGATAAAAAAACTACGGCTGAAAAAAGCCTTATTTTTCAAAACCGAGAGATGCCGCTGCTATAAGAGCTAAAAAACCGCAATTCCATCAAGAATTGCGGTTTTTTCTATATAGATCTGTTTTGTTTTTATCTGTTTTGCAGATAAGCCAGAACATTTTTCTCAATTCGCTCATTTATATTTGATATATCTGCTTTCACAAAATTTTCACCAAGTATTTTTTCGTACAATTCAATATATCTTTCTGAAACGGTTTCGATATATTCATCTGTCATATCAGGAATTAATTGTCCTTCTAAACCTTGAAAACCATTTTGAATTAACCAACGACGAACAAACTCTTTTGATAATTGTTTTTGCTCTTCTCCTTTATCTTGGCGCTCTTGATATCCTGCTGAATAAAAGTAACGTGAAGAATCTGGTGTGTGAATTTCATCAATTAAAACAATTACTCCGTCTTTAGTTTTCCCAAATTCATATTTAGTATCGACCAATATCAACCCACGACTTGCTGCAATTTCAGTTCCTCTCTGGAATAAAGCGCGAGTGTATTTTTCTAGAACCAAATAATCTTCCTCTGAAACGATCCCTTTTGCAAGAATGTCTTCACGAGAGATATCAGCATCATGTTCTCCATTGTCTGCTTTTGTAGTAGGCGTTATAATTGGGGTTGGGAATTTATCATTTTCTTTTAAATCTTCTGGCATTGAAACTCCGCAAATAGTTCTTTTACCAAGTGTATATTCACGAGCTGCGTGACCTGAAAGATAACCACGTATTACCATCTCAACTTTAAAAGGAGTACACAAATGACCTACTGCTACACTGGGATCTGGAGTTGCAATTAACCAATTGGGAACTATGTCCGCAGTCAATTCCATAAATTTAGTGGCAATCTGATTCAAAATTTGTCCCTTGTAGGGAATTCCTTTGGGTAGAACCACGTCAAAAGCAGAAAGCCTATCTGTGGCAACCATTACTAATAGTTCATCATCAATATTGTACACTTCTCTAACCTTACCGCGATAAACAGATTTTTGATTCGGGAAATTGAAGTTGGTGGTTGTAATTGTATTACTCATTATGGCTGTTGTGTTGTGTTGTTGTTTTCAAAATGCAAATTTAGAACTAATTCATACAGATTCATTAAAAAAAAGTAGTTTTTACTTACTCTATTTTTCAAGAAGTGTATTATTGAATAAGTTAAGAATACGGCTGTATTCGTCAATCCAAGAATACGTTTCTTTAAAACCGTGCGTTTCTACTGGAAATGAGGCTAAATTCCAATTTTTCTTTCCCAGTTCAATAAAACGCTGCGACAAACGAACAATATCTTTATATTCTACATTGTCGTCGACCATACCGTGTAGCATCAATAAATTACCTGTCAAATTATCAGCAAAATAGATTGGAGAACTTTTTTTGTACGCCAAAGGATCCGTTTCCGGGAAATTAAGAATGTTTCCTGTATAGCCATGATTGTAATGTGCCCAATCAGTCACCGAACGCAAAGCGGCTCCTGAAGCAAATTCATTTGGTGCAGTGAGCATAGCCATCAAAGTAATAAAACCACCATATGAGCCACCATAAACCCCAACTCGTTTAGGATCAACGCCTAAATTCTGAACCAAATAATTTTTACCATCTATTTGATCCGTTAAATCCTTACCTCCCATAAAACGGTAAATACCTGTTCTAAAATCACGCCCGTAACCATCGCTTCCTCGGTAATCGATATCCAGAACGGTATACCCTAAATCAGTCAATAAATTGTGAAACATATATTCCCTATGGTAACTACTCCAGTAATTGTGTGCATTTTGCAAGTATCCAGCCCCATGGACGAACACAATAGCTGCTTTATTAGCTTTATCTGATCTTGGTTTGTACAACCTTGCGTTTACATTAGTTCCGTCTTGAGCTTTAAAAGTGATAACCTCAGGAGCTTGCCAAGGATACTCCTCAAACTCTTTTGAGGTAGAATGGGTTATCGCTGTTAATACACTGTTTTTTTTATTTGCACCGGTGTAGAATTCCCAAGGTTTATTTTTATAAGAATAGCGAACTAGCAAAGTCCTTTCGTCTGGAGAAATCGTAACTTCATGAGCCCCATCTTTAGTTAAAACAGGTTGCAACTCACCACCGCTAGCAGCTAACTTATAAAACTCTCTGTTTCCTGGATTCGTAGTATTAGTGGTTAAATAAAAATTATTTTTATCTTTTGAGAGGGTTATGCCTCTCACTTCCCAATTTCCTTTTGTAAGTTGGATTTTCTTGTTGGTCTTTAAGTTATAGCTATATAAATGAGAGTAAGCTGTGGCCTCTGATTGAAAATAGATAGTTTCATTATCACTTAAAAAACCTAACGTACCTGAACTATAAGCGTAAGAAGGAATTCCAGGACCTCCTATCCAAGCTTCATCATGCTGATAATCTATTTCTTGGAACGTCCCTTTTTCTAAATTCATTTTTACGATCCACCTGTCTTTATTATCCCGACTTCTAATCTCAGTAATAGCATAAGATCCACTATCATTATAAGTGGGTTCCTGAACAAAAATCAGCTTATCTTCCTTTTCTTTGTTTTTTAAATTCTCATAGGAATTATAATATTCAGGTTTGTCTTGAATATGACTCAATGAGGAAAAGTCCAAAAAATAAACCGAATCAAGAGCGACTGAATAAATTCCGAATTTTGATTTGGTCAAATTTGCATTAGAGACTTTTTCTTTTGTATTAACTGATTGATTGTATCCGTCTTTTGTAATAAAATTTTCCATTATTTCACTTTTTTTCTCATTAACATCAACGAGTCTAAAAGTTACATAACTTCCTTTTGGATTTACTCTCAAACCTTCAAAACCTTCTTTTCCGTAAAAATAAGGTTTAGGGAAATTAGACTTGTTTTCATCAGCTTTGGCTTTATTCCAATTCTTTTTTGCTTCTTGATCTCGCACAAATTGAAACAATTCTTTTTGCTGATTATTTAAAAAAGTGTCTTTTTCCTCTTCTTTATCTTTCTCTCTTCCTGATTTAAAATTAGTAAGCTGCACGATTGTACCCTGTTTTGTGTCAAACTTTTGCAGGTTCTCATTTTGGATAAAAAACAAAACCCCCGTTTCTTCTCCTAATTGCAAGTTAGAAATGGAACTAGATTGTTGCAGTAATTTTTTTGTGGTTTTATTTTGGATAGAATAAGAATACAAAGCCCCTTTCTCTATGTAATAAGCTAAATCAGCGTTTGGTTTAATTTTAAAATCTAATTTGGAAAAAGAAGCTTCTTTGGAAGACGCTAATTTAGGATTTATCAGTCCCTTTTCCCAAAAGTATGTACTGGTTCCCAATTCATTATTGGGATTCCATTCAAAATATGTTTTTTTCCCATCCAAAGACCACCGTCCATTAGTGGGTTGTACTCCAATGAAAGCGTCGCCCTTCATGATTTCATCTAACTTCAGTTCCTGACTTTTGGCTGATACCGTAAAGAAGATAAAAGCGAGTATAAAAATGTTTTTAATCATTTTATGTGTGATTTGATTTACACAAAAATACACTTTGATAACCATAAAAAAAACATTTGCTATCTTTGAGTTAAATAACGGTAGAAACACCATCACACAACACTTTTTCTGACAAATATTTAGCGACACCATCTTCGTAATTCATTGAAATTACCTCAAGATTAAAAAGTTTGTTTTTTAGACTCTCAGGTGAATTTCCCATCAAAAGTCCCTTAGCGGTAGCATTCAACATTTTCTCATCATTATAGCCATCACCAAAAGAAATCGCTTGCTCAAAATTAAAATTTTCAATCTCTAAAATCTTGGCGATAGCAACACTTTTGTCCACTGATTTGTCCATAAACTCCAAGCAAAGTGGCAAACTGAATGCATGACTAAAAAGATCAGGGTGTTTTTTTAGAATTTGATCTCTCAACTCGATCAATTTTGAATGTCTATCATGTGTAAAAAACATTTTAATGGAGCTAAAGTCTGCCACAGTTGAAAAATCAACTACTTCTGGCAAATAATTTAATTCAGTCTGAAAACTGTTTAGCGACTCATTATGTCTATTCGTTTGCCATACATTTTCCCTAAACAATACGGTGGTAATTTCTGAGTCAATTCCTAAATCAAGTACTGATTTTATAGCATCACTATCTATATCAAAAGAAAAAAGAAGTTCTTTTTTTGGTGAATGAATGCGCGCACCGTTTGACGTAACCAAATATAGAGGAAAACCCAAGCCTTCAACAATAGGCATCGCGTCTAGATGATGACGTCCTGTGGCTACAATAATCAAATAGTTTTGATCATGCAATTCCCGAAAAACTGTTTTAGTATATTCTGATATTTTGTGTTCCTTATTTAGTAACGTACCATCTAAATCGCTTATTACTACTTTTATTTTATCTTTCACTTTAATCTCTTTCTATATCATTTTTAATAAATTCAAAAATATCCAATTTTGAACAGAATGCCAAAATTTAAGGAATAGTTTAAGAAAAAGAAAATCAAAGAAACAGTTATGGAAAAAGTTTGCATCCAATTATATTAAAGATAGCTACCAACATACAGTTTGTTAAACTAGATGTATTATTAGATAGCTTCTATTTCAAAACGGATTGTCTGATCAATCTTCCAAATAAACGATACCCCATTTTTGATCTAAGCATACTTAGACCATTGGCATCAAAACCGATGGTATATCTCTTGAAGTTTTTGGCTGGATTTTCTGCGATTTTCAATAATTCTCGAATAATAAGAGGTTTTAAATCTGTATTTTTATCAGTTTTATTTTTCAAAATTAAACTGATTTTCTCCATCAAAACAGTATAGGAACCTAACGATGAGCATTCTGATTTAACTACATTTTTCTGAAAATTGGAAGGTGTATTCCCAAATTGCATGGTTGAAACACTAATATTAAAATCAATTAATTCATAGGCCATACATTCCGAAAAACTTTCTACAGCATGTTTTGTTGAATGGTAGAAGCTTCCCAACGGCAAATTTACTAACCCCGCAATGGACGAAATATTTATGAAATGCCCCATTTTTTGAACCCTAAATACGGGGATGAATGCTCTGCAAACTTTCACGACACCAAGCCAATTGATATCCACAATGTTATTAATTTGTGCATCTTCCGCCAATTCAACAAAACTTCGATACCCAACACCCGCATTATTAACGACAAGATCTATGGTTTTAAAATCTTCCATTATTTCTTTCTTGGCAGCTTCAATACTTACTGTCGAAGTAACATCTAGTATATAACAACTAATATTCTTTATCCCTTGCAGTTCTTTGCCATGTTCCAGACACAGCATTGTAGCAATTACATTCCATCCGTTTTCGGCAAAATGCAAAGCAATATCTTTACCAATTCCGCCTGAAGCTCCTGTGATGATTACACTCTTCAATATTTATAGTTTTTTGCTAATATAATTTTTTTAACTGTACACATCTAACTTCAATCGCAAACAATTCAAAAAAAAACGGACAATTTATTAATAAAGAACGATCCCATTTGGGATCGTTAGTTGGAACTTGTTATTAATCAGTAATTTAAATAAATTTGTATTAATAACTATATTTTACTCTGACAAGCATTATATCAGAGATCCCTATTAATCTGCGTTCTCCGTGTATTTATATGCGTCAATTACTTTTTTAACTAATCTATGACGCACTATATCTTTATCATCAAGATAAATAATTCCAATACCTTCAATGTCTTTCAAAATCAACAAAGCTTCTTTAAGTCCTGATATGGTTCTCCTTGGCAAATCAATCTGTCCAGGGTCACCAGTAACCATGAATTTTGCACTTTTCCCCATACGGGTAAGGAACATCTTCATCTGGGAATGTGTCGTGTTTTGGGCTTCATCCAAAATTACAAATGCATTGTCTAATGTTCTTCCACGCATGAAAGCTAATGGTGCAATTTGGATAATGCCTTTTAAAATATAATCCTCTAATTTCTCATTAGGCAACATATCGCGTAAAGCATCATAAAGGGGTTGCATGTAGGGATCTAATTTCTCTTTCATATCACCAGGAAGAAAACCTAAATTTTCTCCAGCTTCAACCGCAGGCCTTGTCAATATAATGCGTTTTACCTGTTTTTCTTTTAATGCTTTAACGGCCATAGCCACTCCAGTATAGGTTTTCCCTGTTCCCGCAGGACCAACGGCAAAAACCATATCATTTTTATTTATTGCATCAACTAACAGTTGTTGATTAGGAGTCATGGCTTTTATTATTTTGCCCCCTACTCCATGCACAAGAATTTTATCATTAACGAGTGTTCGTCTATCGTCTTGACTGTCGCCTAAAATAACGCGCTCAATTACATTAGTATCTATTGTATTATAGCGTGTAAAATGAAGCATTAACCGTTGAAAGCGTTTTTCGAACTCGTCCAAAATTTCTTTTTCTCCAAAAGCTTTTAGCGTAGTTCCTCTAGCAACAATCTTAAGTTTTGGATAATATTTTTTAATTGATTCAAGATGAGTGTCTTGAGCGCCCCAAAATTCTTTAGGAGCGATGTCTATGAGCTCGATTATTCTTTCGTTCAAATGTTGTAGTTTTATATAAAATTAATCAATAAATACATCTAAGGTATTTTGGCTTTAAACCACAATATTTTTTGTCTTACTTATTTGGAATTTGTTTTTGTTTTTTGCTTTTTTGAATTTACTATTATTAGATTTGCATTTCTCAAATTTAATGAAAATTAGTTTTAGATTACACCAATAATTATAAAAAAATTTATGTCAATAATTACCCTTACTACCGATTACGGCTTGAAAGATCACTTTGTAGGTGCATTGAAAGGGAAAATTTTATCTGAATATTCTGAAGCTACTATAATCGATATTTCGCATCATATTGATCCATTCAACACTGTTGAAGCAAGTTACATTATTGCAGCAGCCTTTTCGAGTTTTCCAAAAGGAACAGTTCACCTGATTGGAGTAGATATGGAATTGAACAAAGAGAACCAACATATCGTTATGCAGTGGAATGATTCCTATTTTATCGCTGCTGACAATGGCATTCTAAGCATGTTGTCACAAAAAATTGTTCCTCAAAAGTTAGTCGCTATAAACATTCATGATCGTTTGCAAAGTGATGCGTCTGGTATGGATGTTTTTGTCATGGTAGCTTGTCATATTGCTAAGGGCGGATTGTTGAACGTTATTGGTAGAGAAATAAATAGCCTGAAACAAGTGTTTGAACTGAAAGCGGTAACTTCCGTTGATAATAACACCCTTAAAGGATATGTCATTTATATAGACCATTTTGGAAATGTGGTCACCAATATCACAAAAAAACAATTCTTAGAGGTTGCCAAAGGGCGCCCGTATGAGATTTTGATGAAAACTAAAAACATCAAAACCATTTTACCTAATTATTCAGCAATAGCCAGTTCTGATAAATATTCGATTAAGAATTATGAAGGAGAAAAATTGGCGATTTTCAATGAAGCAGGCTTCCTCGAAATTGCCATTTTCAGAAGCAACCCTTCAAAGGTAGGATCAGCAAATAGTTTGTTGGGCTTGAATTATCAAGATGTGGTTTCCATTCAATTTAAGAATTAAGATTTAGAATAAACAACAAATCGCTTGCTGAGCTTTGCGGTTAAAAAAACAAATAATGTTTGTACGAATAGTAAAATTGAGTTTTCACGAAGAAAATATCCCTGCTTTCCTAGAGAATTTCGAATCGGTAAAAGAAAAAATCCGTAGCGCCCCTGGCAACCGTTTTTTAGAACTATACCAAGACAAAAACAATAAAAGTATTTTTTTTACTTACAGTTATTGGGAAACAGAAGATGATTTAGAAAACTATAGAAAATCAGAGCTCTTTACCAGTGTTTGGTCCTTTACTAAAAAATTATTTAATGACAAGCCTGAAGCCTGGAGTGTCGACAAATTAGCCAGTTTAGAATAAAAAATTACTTTATAGCTTCAATTTTAAAGTTCCAATATTTAGAAACTTTAAATATTTAAAACATTAAACAAAAAATATGAAAGCCATTTTATTACGCGAAATCAAATCGTTTTTTGGTTCTCCAATAGGTTATTTGGTCATTGCGCTTTTTCTTATCCTCAACGGACTTTTTCTTTGGGTTTTTGAGGGGGAATACAATATCCTGAATACTGGATTTGCTGATATGACACCATTTTTTACCTTATCACCTTGGATACTGATTTTCCTAATTCCGGCAGTCACCATGCGCAGTTTTTCTGACGAAAAAAAACAAGGTACGCTTGAATTATTACTAACGAAACCATTGAGCATTTGGCAAATCGTAAATGGAAAATTCCTTGGAGCGCTATTGCTAATCATTGTGGCTATCATACCTACATTTATTTATGTGGTCGTGATTTCAAAACTGGGTATGCCTGAAGGAAATATTGATATGGGCAGTACGATTGGTTCCTATTTTGGGTTAGCATTCCTGATTGCGGCCTATTCTGCCATTGGGATATTCACTTCTACCCTATCTGACAATCAAATTGTCGCGTTTATTATTTCTGTATTCGTGTGCTTCTTTTTGTATTTTGGTTTCGAAGGATTAGCATCAATCATACCAAATTACTCTACTATGATTTCGGCATTAGGAATGCAAGATCATTTTAAAAGTATGGGGCGCGGTGTGATCGATACGAGAGACATCCTTTATTTTGTTAGTCTGACGGTTTTATTTCTTTCGCTTACCGTTTATAAACTTAAATCTTTGAAATTATAATGGTACCCATAAAGAAAAGTAATTTAAAAAACTTAGTCGTAATAATTGGCCTTCTATTGATCACCAATGGAATTGGAAATATGTTTTTCCACCGTTTTGATTTAACCTCGGATAAAAGATACACGCTTTCTGAAACTTCTTTAAACATCATCAAGCAGGTCAAAGAACCGTTGTCCATAAAAATATACATGCAGGGTGAATTGCCAGCTGAATTCAAGCGTTTACAGCAGGAAACACAGCAATTGCTTGAAGAGTTCCAGGCGTATAATAAAAACATCATTTTTACATTTGTAAATCCACTGGAAAATGAAGATACCAGCATGGATAACATTAAAGAGTTGTATCGAAAAGGGCTAACTCCTGTAAATATAACTGTAGATGACAAGGGAAAGCAATCTCAGGCTATGGTTTTTCCTTGGGCAATAGCAAGCTATCATAACAAAGAAGTCAACATTCCTTTATTGAAAAATAAAATGGGCGCTTCGACAACGGAGCAAGTGATTGGTTCCGTTCAAAATCTTGAATATTCTATTGCTGATGCGTTGAACAAAATTACCAAAGACAAGCAGAAAAAAATTGCAGTAATTAAAGGAAATGGGGAACTGCAGGATATTTTGATGGCTAAATTCCTTCTACAAATTAGAGAAAGCTATCACATAGGTCCATTTACCTTAGATTCAGTAGCTAAGAGTCCAGTTGAAAGTTTAGAAGCTTTACAGAAGTATGACTTGGCCATAATAGCTAAACCAACGGAAACTTTTTCGGATTCCGAAAAGCAAGTTTTAGACCAATTTATTATAACTGGTGGGAAAACTTTGTGGCTCGTAGATCAAGTATCCGTAGAAATGGATAGTCTTTACAATCCTTCCGGTTCGACATTGGCCTTCCCTAGAGATTTAAACTTGAACGATATGTTCTTTAAATACGGTTTCCGTATTAATCCAGATATCGTAAAGGACGAGCAAGGAAGCCCTATAAAATTAGCTACTGGAGAGCAAGGTAGTGCAACACAATTTCAGGAGTTCAACTGGAAATTTGCCCCTTTAGTTTATCCAGATAATAAACATCCAATAGTAAAAAATCTTGGTGGTATTAAATTCGATTTTGCAAATCCAATTGACACTTTAAAAAACGGAATTAAGAAAACCGTTCTATTAAAATCATCTCGTTATTCAAAAAAAATAGGTACACCGGTAGAAGTTAATTTGGAAATTGTAGCCGAAGAAACGAGCCCGAATCACTACATCAATACTGGTAATATTCCGCTTGCAATTTTGCTTGAAGGTTCCTTCCATTCCGTTTTTGAAAATCGGGTAAAACCATTTAATCAAAAGACTTTTGAGAACACCGGAAACGACACTAAAATGATTGTGATTTCTGATGGGGATTTGATAAAAAACCAATTGGACAAAAATTATCAACCTGTAGAATTAGGCTATGACCAAAGGTCTGGGAATTTATATGACAACAAGGATTTCCTATTGAATTGTGTCAATTATTTACTGGACGATACCGGACTTATTAACATTCGAAACAAGGATCTTGATCTGCCTTTATTAGATAAAGAAAAAGTTTACGAAAACTATACCTTAACCCAAGCCATAACTATCGGGCTTCCAATTCTAATTTTGATGCTTTTTGGACTTGTATTTACCTACCTCCGCAAAAGAAAATACAGTAAGTAGATGTTAATAAAAAAGTTTCAATACTAGAATAGTTTACGATATATTTGTAAAATGTATTGTATTTTAAAATCACACTAAAATAGATACCTCAAAAAAATAAAATAAAACAGATGAAATTTATAGTATCGAGTTCGTACTTATTAAAACAATTACAAGTTTTAGGTAATGTTATCAACAGCAGCAATACTTTGCCTATTTTGGACAACTTCCTATTTGAATTAAACAATAATGAATTAACCGTTTCTGCATCCGATTTAGAGACTACAATGTCAGCTAACCTAGCTATTGATTCTACTAGTAAAGGAAGTGTTGCGGTACCTGCAAAATTGCTTTTAGAAATACTTAAAACTTTCCCTGAGCAACCTTTGACATTTACGGTTGAGGAGAACAGTACAATTGAAATCAGTTCAAATTCAGGAAAATATGCCTTGGCTTATGCTCCTGGTGATGAGTTTCCAAAAGCGGTAAACTTAGAGGAGCCATCTGTAACTTTAGTTCCTGCTGATGTATTGGCAACAGCCATAAGCAAAACCATTTTTGCTGCCGGTAATGATGATTTACGTCCAGTAATGTCAGGTGTGTTTTTTCAATTCTCTCCAGAAGGATTAACCTTTGTGGCAACTGACGCACATAAATTAGTAAAATATGCTCGTACAGATGTTACAGCATCACAGGTTGCTGATTTTATCATGCCAAAGAAACCTTTGACAATTTTAAAGAATATACTTTCTGCTTCAGATGCAGAGGTAAAAATAGAATATAACGACTCTAACGCTACGTTCTCATTTGACAATTATATTTTAATGTGTCGTTTAATTGATGGAAAATACCCGAATTACGAAGCTGTTATTCCTAAAGAAAATCCAAACAAATTAATGATTGACCGTTCTCAGTTCTTGAGTTCTGTGCGTCGTGTGGCTATCTTTTCAAATAAAACTACACACCAAATTCGTTTAAAAATTGCTGGAGCTGAGCTGAATGTTTCTGCAGAGGATATCGATTATTCTAATAAAGCGGAAGAAAGATTGACTTGTGATTATCAAGGTGACGATATGCAAATAGGATATAACTCACGTTTCCTTACTGAAATGTTAACCAATCTTCAGTCAGATATGATTATGCTTGAAATGTCTTTACCAAACAGAGCAGGTATCCTTACTCCTGTTGACGGCTTAGAGGATGGTGAGACAGTAACGATGTTAGTCATGCCAGTAATGCTAAATAGTTAACAATAAATTATGATTTTGTTGTGTTTGATTTTTGATATTCAAATATAAAGCCTTATCATTGTAATTCAATACGCTATTAACCAAACCATTTTTATATTTAAAAGAACCGCAATTTCATATAGAAATTGCGGTTCTTTTGCTTTTGGTCCAATTAAGTATTTTTTTGGAGAGAGATGACAGTTTAAATAACCCCCATTTTCTTCATCAGGAAAGTGGCACTTTTATTTTTACAGATACCATCCCGAAGCTTATAATCAAAATTCAATTCGTCATTGTGGATTTCGACTTCAAAGCATTTATTTGTCAATACATCCGGATATTCATTTGTTGTCAAGCACACCTCAATATCATGCGTCGCTATTGCTCCTATCGCCTTTTTTGCAATCACTTTTTTGACTACTTCAATCGTACCGTTTCTTTTATCATCAGAATTTGTTCCTCTCAAAATTTCATCTAACAAAACAAAAGCAGGATTTTTTTCCAGTTCATCCATAATTTGCTTTAAGCGCTTAATTTCAGCAAAGAAATAGGATTCACTATCCGACAATGAGTCAGATAGTCTCATGGAAACTAAAATAGGTAAAGGATGCACATTACCGGCGCTGGCACAAACTACCGAACCAGTACCCGACAAAACCATATTAACGCCTAAGCTGCGCAGAAAAGTACTCTTACCAGACATATTAGAGCCTGTAAGTATCATAAACGACTGTGGATAAAAACTCACTTCGTTATCCACTCTCGTATTTGCGTTTAATAGTGGATGCCCTAAGCTTGAAAAGTCAACCTTGAAATCAGAATTTAATTTTGGAAAGACAAACTCTGGATTGTTATATGAAAAATTGGCTAAGCTATTTAACATTTCTAATTCACCTATAACCGCAAGCCATTCTTCCAATACTTTAGCGTGTCCCTCTTTCCATTCTAGCAAATGTTTTAAAACATGAAGATTAAAAAGGAAGGTTCCGTTGAATAATGATGCAGCAACCAGGTTGCCCACAGTATCCATATTAGAAAACAATCCAGATAATTTCTTAAGATGCCCACTTGCCTGCTCTTCTTTGAATTTTAGTTTTTTTTGTAAACCAATCAATTTTGGAGAATTAAATGTTTCCTGTTCAATTTTTTTAAGCAGTAAACCATACTGGCTGACAATTTTATCTATGTTTTCAGCATTGGCTATTTCTATTTGTATGCGCTGATGAAATTTACCGAAAATGAGTAAATTGATAACGAACAAATAAATAAGATAGTTTAGAAAAGCCGAATTTGATGTGACTAAATACGTAGCCAATATACCAAAAAACAAAAAAGGGGTTACATACGATGCTATAATTGACCATTTTGGCAATCGGAAAATGGGAAATTTACTCCATTTCAATAATGATTCATAACTAGATTGACTGTCATTAGTAATTTTGGCCAAAGCTAAAAACTCTTGGCGCCAATCCAACTTTTCCGAAAGTTCTTTTATAGCAGCTTGATTGTCTAAAATTTCCTCAGCAGACGACAAAATAAGCAATTGATTTGCCATTGTTTTTTTTCCAATAAAAGTCGCTGTTCTATTTAAATTTTGGAATAAAGAATGCTCTCCAAAGATATCAAGGTCGTACGCATATGGATGATGAAAATCATTAAATTCGATCCCGTTTTCAAATGGCATTGCGGTTTTCCCCAAGTAGGAGATCTCCTCTTCATTGACTTTTACCAATGCCTCTTTTATCTTCCTCTTGAAAAGTAATTTGCTATGGATGCGCATCAGTAACACAAACCCCATAAAAAAGAAAATAGCAAAAATGATAAATATTCCTTTGCTATCCTTCAAATAAAAATACAGAGAACCCAGAAAAAGAATTATGCTTATCAGCCTGAAGAAACTGACAGTATTGTATTTCTTATTGATGTTATTTAAGTCTTCCGAATGAATTTTACTCTTAGCGCTATATATTTCCATATCTGATTTAATGAAAAACAAATATAGCGCTACCCGAATAAAAAAGCTATTAGAATGCTAGTATAATACATCCTGAAAAAGTTAAAAAAAACCCAAGTTATTCTATGGGCATTGCCAAAATGGGAATGTCAAAACTATTCGCGAATTTTTTTGTTAAGCTAGGATGGAATATCCCTTCAAAAAAACTTCTTTTATAAGTCAGCATTGTTAAAACATCAATTTCTTGGTACAAAATAAAATCCAAAACAGTTTCTTCAACTTCGTCGCTGCTAATCACGAAAAACTCAACAGGCTCTTCTTCAAAATCATTCTCCCATTCTTTAATAATGTCCTTACTAACGTCAGATTTATCAGTTTTAACGTAAAGACACTTTACCTCTGCTCCAGCACGTTTTGCTATGTTTAATACTTTTTTCAGAGCTTTTTTATCCTTTGATCTAAATCTGGTGGTAAAACCAATCGTTTTTATTTTTTTGAATTCGGATTCTAATGGTATGCATAAAAGCGGAACTTCAACATCTGAAAGAACAGTTCCTGTATTTGTACCTGAAAAAAAGGCGGACCATCCTGAAGCTCCTTCCGTACCCATAACAACGTAATCAATTTTGTCCTCCTTGATTGCCTTGTTAATATTATAAATCAAACCACCATCCATCAATCGATGTGTCATTTTGATGTTGCCCAAATTATGTTTTTCGGCTATGGCTCGCAATTTGGGAATTTCATCCTTAAACATATCAAATCGCGATAATTCAACAGATTCATAAATAACCAGATAATTTTCAGGAAAAAACTGATTGTCAAATACAGGCAAATCAAATGTATGTAACAAAATAAGTTCCCCTTGAACTATTTTTGCAAATTCTAATGCGTGTAGAAATGCGTTGGTCGCTACTTCGGAAAAATCGGTTGGGAATAATATTCTTTTCATCTTACAAAAGTTTTATGTGATACATATACCAAATATAGATATAAAGTTACGCTATTAATATGATAAATATCAGCTGATTAGACTTGTTTTATTTCGTTTTAGCGGTAGTTTTTAAAAATAACAGACGCTTTTAATACCTATTCCCCTTAATCACTGTGAATTGCTAAAATAGGGATATCGATGTCGTATTGTGATTTGTCACCATAACTAGGTACAAATAAGCCATCAAAAAAACCTCTTTTGTAGGTAAGCATAGTTAACACATCAATATTATTAGCAGATACGAAGGCTAAAACTGTTTCTTTGATATCATCACTATTCACTATCTCAAACGATATGGGTTCGCTGCCGTACACTTTTTCCCATAAGTTAATAGTCTCACAAGTCACATCTGAAGTACTGGATTTTACATACAAACATTTTACTTTGGCATTTAGTTTTTTGGCGATTTCTAATACGCTACTCAGCGCTTTTTTATCTTTATTTCTATAGCGAGTAGTAAAACCAATGTTTTTGATTGGTCTGTGTTTTGCAGCTAATGGTACGCAAAACATTGGAACTTCAATTCCTAAAAGTACAGAACCCGAATTCGAGCCCACAAAAAAGGCATCCCAACTGGTTACACCAGAAGTCCCCATTATCACAAAATCAATTCTATCCTCAACAATCGACTTTTTAACATTATCAACCAGCGTACCTTCCATAAGGCGATGAGTCATCTTTATTTGATCGGCATGTAAGTCCTTAGCCATTTTATGCATTTTAGGCACCTCTTCTTTAAACATATCAAATTGTGACAATTCAACAGCATCATATATCATAGAGTAATTTTCATGAAAAAAGTGTTCATCAAACTCTAGTAATTCATAGGAATGCAATACAATAATCTCAGCCTGCATGACTTTAGCAAATTGTAGAACATGAATAAAAGCGTTAGTTGCAATTTCAGAAAAATCAGTTGGGAAGAGGATACGTTTCATTTTATAAAGGCTTGAAGTGAGTATTTGTTTAGAAGGAGGTTTTCTAAGTTACGACATTAAAATCATAATATTCAATAATTTACATTTTTTTTTTCATAGTAAAAAAGCATTTCCATTAAAAAATAGATACTTCTTAAGATTTACTACCTTTGCAACTTAGAATAAAAAATATGTTATACAACGATTCCATAGTAGCATTAGCTACACCTTCAGGAGCGGGAGCCATAGCGGTAATCAGAATTTCTGGAAATGAAGCAATTACTATTGGTAATAGTGTTTTTAAGTCCATTAAAAACAAAGATTTACTAAAGCAAAAAACACACACTTTACATCTGGGTCATATTGTCGATGATGCTAAAACCCTAGATGAAGTACTGGTTTCCATTTTTAAAGGTCCCAATTCCTATACTGGTGAAAACACTATCGAAATATCTTGTCATGGCTCTACCTATATTCAGCAACAAATAATTCAATTATTGCTTCGCAAAGGTTGTCGTATGGCAGACCCTGGTGAATTTACACTTAGGGCATTCCTGAACGGAAAACTTGATTTATCACAGGCCGAAGCAGTAGCTGATTTGATTTCATCAGATAACGAAGCATCGCATCAAATTGCTATGCAACAAATGCGTGGTGGCTTCTCTAATGAAATAGCCAAGCTGCGTGAGGAGTTATTAAATTTTGCTTCCCTTATCGAATTAGAATTAGACTTTGCTGAGGAAGATGTCGAATTTGCAGACCGTACACAGTTTCATGAACTTTTAAACCGAATCGAGTTTGTTCTCAAGAGACTTATCGATTCTTTTGCAGTAGGAAATGTAATCAAAAACGGAATTCCCGTGGCTATTGTGGGTGAACCCAATGTAGGAAAATCGACACTTTTGAATGCTTTATTGAATGAAGAGCGAGCCATCGTATCCGAAATTGCGGGAACAACACGTGATACAATTGAAGATGAATTGGTCATTGGAGGAATTGGTTTTCGATTTATCGATACGGCAGGAATACGTGAAACTAAAGATGTTATTGAAAGTATTGGAATTAAGAAAACCTTTGAAAAAATAGAACAAGCACAGGTTGTTTTATATTTATTTGATAGTTTAAAATTTAAAGCGCTAAGCTTAGAATACATCATTGAAATTGAAAAAATAAAAAATCAATTTCCGCTAAAACCATTAGTGGTTGTTATCAATAAACTGGATTTACTTTCAGAACAAGAAATTGCAATCATTCGTCAAGAACTTGAAACCTTAGACTTGAAACTAATCTTTTTAAGTGCCAAAGAAAACAGAGGTGTCGAAGAATTAAAGAATCAATTACTGTCTTTTGTAAACACTGGAGCTTTGCGCAACAACGAAACAATAGTAACAAATACAAGACATTACGATTCCTTACTAAAAGCTTTAAACGAGATTCAGAAAGTAAAATACGGACTAGAAACAGAGCTTTCAAGTGATCTGATGGCCATCGATATTAAAGAGGCTTTATACCACTTTGGGACGATTACAGGCCAGGTTACAAATGATGAATTGCTAGGTAATATCTTTGCTAATTTCTGTATCGGAAAATAAATCTTACAAAACATCACAAAATAAAACAAAGAATCCCAGTTAAAATGTCATAAAACGGCATTTTAACTGGGATTCTTCTTTCTGTTTATTTAGCTTTATTTACAGATAGTTTGTTCCTTTTTGTACCATTATTGTACCACGAAAATAATTTTCCTCATCGGAACTTTTTTTGGCGAAATGATGACACACAGAGAGACACATAGACACAATGGGACAAAAAACTAGTCACATTATGAGTTCTAACATTGAGGTTATCAGAATTTGTGAGCACTGTAAAAAACAGTTCACAGCCAGAACAACGCGAACGCGGTATTGTTCACCCATTTGCAACAGTAGAGGTTATAAATCACTTGTACGCAAAGGAAAAGTAGAAAAAAGCAATAACGAGATCGTTCAGCTTTTAAATACAGATTTGGAAAAAATAAAACCGTTGGAGTTTTTAAAAATTACACAGGCAATCCTGCTTTTTGGAATCAGCAGAAGTACTATTTACAGGTTAGTTAACAATGGACAGCTAGACATTGCAAAGTTTGGCAAACGAACTGTTATCCGCAGATGCGATCTTGAAGCTTTTTTTGCAATTCCTGGACAGGATGTAACCTTGAAAACGGGACAGCAATTTCCTGGTTTTGACAATTGCTATACTATAACGGAAATTCAACAGAAGTATAATATTTCTTCAGGAGCGCTCTATCTATTGATTCAACGGCAGGGTATAGTAAAATATTCCGTTGGAAAATTCACCTGTGTTGCTAAACAGGATATTGATATAATTTTTAATGCTGTGGGAAGATGAAAAATATAAATGTTACGCTAAGAAAGAGGAAACTGCCAAGTGGTAAGATTACACTATATCTTGATTTTTTCCCTCCAGTATACAATCCTAAGACTCATAAACTTTACCGTAGGGAGTATTTAAGTTTATACCTCGTTCCTAAACCAAAAAGTGCTATTGAAAAAGCTTTGAATTCCGAGAACTTGTTCAAGGCCGAGATCATTCGTGGCAACAGGTTTAATGAAGTAAATAAGGAGCAGATCTATACCCCATTTGAGCTTGAGCGCATTCATCTCAAGGAGGTTGGTGAAAAATCATTTATACATTATCTAAAGCATACGGCAGAAAGCCGGACTGGCAATAATGCAGATATTTGGAAGTACGCAATTATTCACTTTGAAATGTTTTTAAAAAATGAGGATATATTAATGCAGGACATTGACGTGACAATTATTGAGGACTTTAGGGCGTACATCTTGAAGGCAAAATGTCTCAGAAAAAAAAACCAGTTTCTGGCTCAAAACACTGCCCTATCCTATTTTAACAAGATCAAAGCTACTCTTCGAAAAGCATACAAAAAAGGATTACTGCAGACCGATGTCAATGCTGCAATTGAAAGCATAAAGGAACAAGAGTCTCAAAGGAATTTTCTAACCATGGAAGAAGCCTTAAGGTTATTTAAAACCCCTTGTAAAAAAGAAATTGTTAAACGTGTCAGTCTTTTTTCTCTGCTCACAGGCATGCGCTATTCCGACATATCAAAACTTACATGGGAAGAAGTACAATACAGCAAACAAGAAGGGTATTATATAAGATTTAAACAGCAGAAAACTGATAGGCCAGTCACCCTACCTATTTCTGTGGAAGCGCTTGAATTCTTAGGTGAACAAAGAATGGAACATGGGAAAATCTTTTTAAATTTAAAAAAATGGGATTTTGACCGTTTGATACCCATTTGGATTAAAGATGCAGCTATTGAGAAACATATCACTTTTCACTGCTTTCGCCATACCTATGCAACATTACAGATGGCGGCAGGTACCGACATTTTTACTGTATCTAAAATGCTGGGACACAAAAACATAAAAACCACACAGATATATACGAAAATCATCGACGAGAAAAAAAGGGAAACAACTAATAAAATTTCATTTAAATAAATTAAAGTTTTTAATTATAGTAAGAAAATGAATTGCAGTCTTTTACTTTAAGGTGGCTTTATTAACCACTTTAAAGTCGAAGGCTTATGCGACTTTTTTTTAAGTTTCGTTACACGGATTTTTTGAAAGCACGTAAATAATATTCCTAAACAGTCAAATCTATACTCGCTCAATTTAACCTTAACTCCAATCCTCAAAGCACATTTATACTTCCGCTACGCTTCAGCATAAAAGAGCTTAGTCGGATATGTAATAAAAGAATCCTGAAAATTTAAGCCACTACCTACATATAATTTTCAAGATCCTTTTACATAGCTTTTATAGCCATTTTATTATTTTGGATCAATAGTGGATGGATAACATTACATAGTACTCATTTGAAGATTTGCTTTTTCTTTATAATCCCAAAAAATCTTCTTTACAACCTTGCTTCCAATCTATTACTATTCAGAAACCAGTATGCTTTTGTCCCATTTCAAGAGCAAAGGTATACTAGTGTTTTACGCAAAAAAAAGGTCAAGCCCTACGGGTTTATCAAAAAATCTCCACCCATGCGGGTCGTATTTATTTGATAAAACCTTGTTTTTGCTAAACACTAACCTTTTATGCTCTCGAAACGAAACATAGCATACTCCGGCTCTTTGGACGAATAAAAAAAATGTCAACAATGAAATTTAATACTATTTATATTGGAACTAGACTGAAACAAAACAGCACCTCCTCTCATTACCGAATAAATTAATTTAAAAAATAATTCTAAAAAGTAAAAACTATGAACATCATCGGAAGATTAACAAGGGATGCGGAAGTACACACAACACCACAGGAAAAAAAAGTGGTAAATTTTTCAGTAGCGATCAATGATAGTTACCGAAATAAGCAAGGCGAACGCATAGAGCAAACTAGCTATTTTGATTGCTCCTATTGGATAAGTCCAAATGTTGCCAAAATACTCCTTAAAGGGGCTTTAGTAGAGCTAACAGGAAGAGTGAGCACAAGAGCCTGGACAGCTACTAACGGAGAATTAAGATCGAGTTTAAATTTTCACACCTCGACTATTAAATTACACGGAGGTAGTAAGAAAATAGAACAGGTGCAGGCTATCGTAAAACAAGAAAATACAAAGATCATCATAGAGGAGTCTGCAGATGATCTACCATTTTGACACTAAATACTTAATCATTTTTTTAACTCTTAAATTTTAATATCATGGCACACAATTTAAATTTCAACCAAAGAACAGGACGTTATTCCTTTTTTAGCGTACAAGAAAAAGCTTGGCACGGTTTAGGGCAAATAGTAAAGGACTATCCAACAAGCGCGCAAGCAATTAAACACGCAGGACTTGATTATGAAGTGGTAAAAAGTCCGCTTTATACCAAGACATCAAACATAATTGATCCTACTGACAATTTAGAGATAGGAGACAACGAGGTCAACGTACCCAATTATTTTGCTACTATCCGCACGGACAACAATGCTGTTTTGGGTGTAGTCGGTAAAGACTATCACATTGTACAAAATCGTGAAGCATTTAGTTTCTTCGATTCCATTGTAGGTGGTACAGATGGGATTTTGTACGAGACTGCAGGCGCTTTAGGAAATGGAGAACGTATTTTTATTACGGCTAAATTACCGGACTATATTCGTGTTGGCAATGGTGATGATGTTACAGAAAAATATATTTTCCTCACTACTTCACACGATGGTAGCGGAAGCATTACGGCAGCTTTTACACCCGTTAGAATAGTTTGCCAAAATACACTAAACGCATCGCTTCGTAATATGAGTAATGTAGTACGAATACGTCACACCTCAGGAGCAAAACAACGTTTGGAAAATGCACACAAAGTAATGGGATTAGCAAACGAATTTAGTAATCAATTAGAGGACATTTTTAATAATTGGGCAAAAGTGAAAGTGCACGATCATGAGGTTAAAAAAATGATACAATTCGCACTATGCCCTAACAAAGAAACCTTACAACATCTAAAGGCTGGAAATGAGGACGAAATATCCACAGTTTTTAAGAACACGGTTGAAGATGCTTTTGCCTATGCTATGACGAGCGACTCACAACAGATGAACACGACAAAAGGAACTTTGTTTGGAGCTTACAACGCTGTAACAGGCTACTACCAAAATGTTCGTAGCTATAAGGATAGCGAAGCCAAATTACAATCCATTATTATGGGAGGTACTGCACAATTAAAATCTCAAAAAGCTTTTGAAATCTGTACTAATTTTCAAAAAATGGGTATGAATTGCTTTAATTAATAATCCTTTTAAAAACTATAGACGGCCCACTTTGATAGTGGCCGTCTATTTTTATTAGTATCGTTTTTTTGTTTTACGGAATACATATATTGAAATCTTGAACTTCAAAAAGACCTTCCCTTCCAAATGGTCGGGAAAGTCTTTTTGAAGAAACTAGTTGAACCACTTCAGAAAAAAGTAATCAGTACGCATCGCTTCCTTCTATTTTTCCTGAAAAGGTTCGAGTTAAATGATAGGATATTCTTCATCCTATTACTTATTTCCGCCTTCTTTTCTTTCCACAAAAGCGTCAAAAGAAAAGAAGCAAAAGAATGCCGCTACATTATTTCGCATTTTCAACTTTGATTTGAGTTAGTTTCTTTTCGCTTGACTTCTTTTTCGAATAACTCCATAACATAAGTAGTCCAAAAATAATAAATCCAATGGAAATCCATTTGGTCACTCTTTCAAAGAATGTTATTACTACTGATTTTTCGTAACTCGAAAACCCTTCCACTCCCATTGGCCCTCTTCTGTAAAACTTTCGTCTGTTGATCCAATATCGAAGGCTAAAACCTACAAAGAGAGAAATTATACTTAAAAACAATGCAGGATTCATATGCAAATATTTAAAAATTCAACAATATAAATGTACATAAAAAAACTAATTATTTAAAAAACAAACAACTCATTTTTAAGTAGTTAATATGAATTTTTAATGAGCTAAAATGAAAGTGATTGTTAAACTATAAATAGTAAAACAATCACTTCATCAAACCGTTTTGATCCCTTGGAGGTCTTTTTATTTGACATCTCTTTCGAAGTATCTCTCTTTATCTTTCCTAACATTCTCCTGCTGGATTAGTTTAGATTTAAGTAAATGTGAGTTCTTAATTTCTAATATCTGCAATCGACTACCATTTTTTTCATGGAGTTCTATGCGAATTACTTTGTCGTCAGCGATCGTAAATTGATCCAAAACAAAAACATTTCTGGAAACCGTTTTTCCTTGTACCACATCGATAGCGCTATAAACTCTTATGGGATGTTTAATTACTTCTTGTACAACCGTGCGTTTCGCTTTCTTTTTATCGATCACTTTAAAATTGATGAAATCAATTGGGAATGAAACGAAGCTTAAATTCTTAATTTGTGTATGAAAATAAAATTTATTATCGTTAATATAAATACCTTTCAATAGAAATTCTATTCCAAATTTTCTGGTACAAATTTGTTTTATAAAGTGCTTGTCCTGATTATAGATCTCACCCATTAATTCGTCGACCAGGTAGGGCGAATTCCTCCCAAGTTCTTTAAACAAAATTGGTTTTGAATTCCATTCACGATCAGTCTTGACGGTTTTAGTTAAACTGTAATTAGTAACCCTAGGACATGAATTGTAGGAGACATTAAAACTATAGAAAGTTCCGTCTTCTGTAATTACTGAAAAATTGGTTTCTTCTTCAAAATCCCGAACAGATGCCTTTACTCGCAAAACATTATCAGCATCCTCAGCCTTACTGGCAACCAAGTTAGTACTACCTAAATCTACGTAACGAATACCAGAGGGAAATAATAGATGTGTAGTTTTATCGAATGTTACTTCTATATCGTATGGCTCTATTATAGTTAGGTTTTTCTTTGCACTTGTGCACAAGGCCTCCTGCCCATGCGTAATTGATGTGTATCCTAATATTAAAATTAGTATCATCAAAGTATTTTTTAGAGCTGTTTTCATTTTATACCATTTATTTTTTAAACAATTATTTTTTTGATACTAGCAGCACTTGCAGTCCTGCTTTTAGGGTAACTTTTGGAGTCTTAATTTTTTTTGAGAAATAATTTGAAACACCTTGAACTAATCCTCGGCTTAAATCCCCTGCGATCTGTTGTCCAGCAGAAGTTGACAACATTATACTACTACCAGAAGTTTGTCCCATATTGGCTGCCATGTCGGTCATAGCTTTACGTTCTGAAGAATAAGGCACTGCCAATCCCTGTTGTCCGTCCAAACCATAGATAGTGAGCTCAATGGGGAAAATATTTCCCTCAAACTCAATAGAGCTGATCTTCAGTTGTAGCCTACCTTGCTGAAACTTCGAATTTGCAGTTACTACAGTTCCGAGAGGGATCGTTTTGTTCTGTATCCTTGCGGGTTCCAATAAACGCAAGCTAACACTGGTTTCTTCGGAGACGAGTTGTGTTTCTTGAACAACAGCACGAATACTATTCTTTGTTTGCTGTTGATGATTAGTACTGGTGAATGTACTATTGCTAACCGCTACTACTAGGTGTTCCTCAACGCTTTGCTCCAGGTTAGAAACGACATTGTGCCTTTCTGGAATTATCGAAACAAAGACTTCTTTTGATGGTGAAGAAGGTCCAGTTGCTTTGCTTTCAGGCGAAGCCGAATTGATCGGCAAATATTTAGCCGCCATCTGATACGATTTCTCCATCAACTCCAATTGATTATCAACAACATTAGTTGGTGGTTCTTCTTTTTTTGCCAGTTCTTCTTTTAGCTCCTCTAGTTGTTTGCGTAATTCCTGTGTTTCAGAATTATCATTATTGTAAAAACTGCCCAATGTGTTTTGTGCATTACGATAACTACTTAATGAAGCTTTAGTATTCCCTTCTTTTTCAGGAACATCTTGCAAAGATTCTTCTGTACTACCTTCATTCCAGTAATCAGATAGAGATGTCAGGGCATTTTGTTTTCCTTGATTTTTCTGTTCTAATAATTCCTGTTCATAGGCTTTTTGTTTGTCATTTTCTAAACCAATAGTTGTAGCTTGAGGAACAGAGTCATTAAGCCCCATAATCTCGATATTTTTTACATTTTCTGCTGGTTTAAATATCAAATACATACAACCAAAAAATACTATCGCCATCAATCCAAAGATGATTGGCTTTTTAATTTTTTCGGCTTTACCCTCACTAATCACTTCCAGTCCTCCAGAAGCTGTATTTACACTGCCATCTGTAACATAGACTGCATTTTTCTTGTTTTCATTTTCTTTCATGTCTTTTCTTTTTTATAATTAGTACTAATGATCCTTTAGGGATTTCACGCTACTGGAACTAAATCAAACTGATAAGAATACCAGCTATGCTGATCATTAGATAGACGGCAAAACAAACTATGATATATTTATACTGCTTCTGCAATGGAAGCATCCTCCATTTCACCTCAACGTCATTGATCCATAGCTCAATATTTGTTCGAATCTCTTTCATCTTTGTTATTTTTAACGTTCAATAATTTCTAGATCTTTATTTTCCAAAACCGTAAACTTCTCCATATTGAAGCCTTGCGGATTATTATCTGAGCGAACGGAATTAACTAGATAGCAGGAAGTGACAAGATTTCTTTTTGTTACATTACTGGATCGAATGATGAACTGCTTAGAATACGTTTTCACAGCATAAGGATAGGTTTCAAAATCACATACCACACTATCCACTTCAAGTCGTTGTTGGACATTTCCTGAAATGATCCTATTGTAATATCCTTTTTCTGCTAAATCTTTGTAATAATCAAAAGCACTTTTATCAGCAAGATTAAATGCTCTTTTCATATTGTTCTCAATTGCATTTTTATCTGGAGCTAGTGTAAAGAAAAGCTCGTGAAACCGACGAACATGCTCACGAGCCTCTACAGGCCGATTGATAGAAGCATCCTGAGCAAGAGCCAACATTAGCGATTTTCCATTATCTAATACATAGACTTTCTGACGTTGTAATTCAGCGAACCGGTAAGATTCCCAAACAGCATAACCCGATATACCAACACACAGTACTGCAAATACAAGAGCGTAAAGCCTAATTTGACTGAAACTATTTTCGATATTTCTTAAAGTTTTAAATTCCATTTTACTTTTATTTAAATTGTTATTTCATTAATCTACCGCCAATATTTCCAGCAACAGAGCCAGTACTAGCCCCTACTATATTGCCAGTTTTAGTAGTCGTTTGATTTATATTGCGGACAAAGTTTCCTGCGCCACCAGCCTGAATGATCCATCCAGTTACCGTAGGAATGGTAAAATACCCTATAATGCCAATAATCATAAATATGATGTACACCGTACTTGATGAATCGGGAATAAAATTGGGATCGGATAAACTGTCGATGTCCTTTTGGAGTATTAAGGATTGGATCTTGGATAACATGGCACTAAAAAGATCTGAAACGGGTAACCAGAGATACACACTAATGTACCGAGTCAGCCACTGCGTTAAAGTAGACTGAAATCCATCCCAGACAGAGATCGCAAATGCCAAAGGACCCAATATTGAAAGCACTATTAAGAAGAAGGTTCGTATCGTATCTATGACTAGTGCAGCCGCTTGAAAAAGGACTTCAATAAATTCGCGAAATCCATCTCGAAACATTTTCTTTAGACTGTAGATCTGCCTTTCCGCGTACATGCTTGACATGGTGACCAAGTCGGAGGGCGTCCATCCGAGTTCATCCAACTTTTTATCAAATTCTTCATCCGATGCTAAATAGGCTGTTTCAGGATTACGAAGCATCGCTTCTCTCTCCAATAGGTCTTTCTGCTGTTGTAAAGCATTCAAATCTAAAACTTGACTTTCTAAGATGCTATGCGTTCCCTGCACCACTGGACTCAATACGCCGTTAAGAGTTCCTAAAACAACTGTTGGAAAAAATGTAATACAGATACCCAAAGCAAAAGGTCTAAGTAACGGGAATACGTCTATTGGTTCTGCACTGCTCAGCGCTTGCCAAACTTTTAATGCAACATAAAACAATGCACCCAATCCAGCCAAACCCTTAGCAACCGCTGCCATATCTGCTGATAACGGCATCATCTCGTCATAGAGCGAACGTAGTACTTCATGAAGGTTACTAAATTCCATGATTACCAATATTTCTGGTTAGCCGTTCCGTAAAGATCCAATACTCTTTGACTGTTATTGGCTTTCTTGGCACGCAGATAACTAACTGAAATATTTTTATTCGTAAAATAACGAACCAAATTGTGGTACTCTTTTACTTTTACATATACCTGGTCTATAATGTCCAAACGCTCTTTATCATTAAGCGACAAGCTAGAAGAGTTTACAATTTGTTTTAACTCTTTCAATAGTTCTGTGCTTTCGTTTAACAATATGGAATACCCATTCGCAATGGCTGTTAGTTCCTGTTCATTGAAATTGGGATCGTTCAACATTTTCCCAAAATTGTTTACATACATTTCAGAAACATCACCAACAAGTAATACAGTCTGTTGCACTTTTCGAGCATCTTTTACCAAGTTGTTTACCGCCTTCAGTTTGTCGTAATATTCTTTTCCTTGATTATACACTTTTTGGACTTCTTTAAAGTTGTTAATCATGTTGGTCGCTGTGGTCGAAGTCTGTATGATTTGTCTTGCTGAATTGACTATTCCTTGAGCCAAATTTGTAGGATCTGTTACCACCCACTGTGCTTTAGCATTCGGCATGACAGCAAATAGTATCACCATGCATACCATAATTTTTAGATTTTTCATTGCTATTCGTTTTTAAAATTTTTACTAATTGTTTTCTGTTTCCCTTTTCTCAAGGGCAATCCTCTTGATAGCCTGTTCTACATTTCCATCTAATTGGCTTGCCAGTTGCATGACTTCCAACTTTTCTGTTTCTTCAGTGGTATAGGCTAAATATTCCTCGAAACTAACTTCTGTAGCATATACTGCCGAATGCGTTCCTCCTAGTCCAATCCAAACTTCTTTGTAAAGTCGTTTGGGATCATTGTTCATATTGATGGAAAGTACTTGCGCTTTTTCTTTATCAGTCAGACCAAGCATGGCTTGGATATCGTCAAATTTATTCATGTACTTCCTTTGATCCAGCAGTATTTTACAATCCGAATTATTGATAATACTTTCTTTTACAATGGGAGATTGAATGATGTCATCTACTTCTTGGGTTACAACAATGGCTTCTCCAAAAAACTTTCGTACCGTTTTAAAAAGGTATTTGATGTACTCTGCCATCCCTTCTTTTGCGATCGCTTTCCAAGCCTCTTCAATCAGGATTAGTTTTCGTACTCCTTTCAAACGACGCATTTTATTGATAAAAACCTCCATAATAATGATAGTCACAATTGGAAAAAGAATTTTATGATCCTTGATCGCATCTATTTCGAAAACAATAAATCGTTTAGAAAGTAAATCCAGCTGCTTTTCGGAATTCAATAGATAATCGTACTCACCTCCTTTGTAATAAGGTTCTAACACATTTAAGAAGTTGGCAATATCAAAGTCTTTTTCTCGTACCTTTTTATCTTCTAACACCTTTCTATAATCTCCTTGTACAAATTCATAAAACCCATTGAAGGAAGGAAATTCATCCTGCTGCTTGATTCGTTCGATGTAACCGCTCACCCCATTTGAAAGTGCCACTTCTTCGGACCGTGTTGGTGGCTCATCATCCCTTTTCCATAAGGTTAAGATCAAAGTTTTAACGCTTTCTCTTTTTTCAATATCGAAAACGCCATCATCGGTGTAAAAAGGATTAAAGGCAATCGGATTGTCTTCGGTATAGGTGAAATAAACGCCATCTTCTCCTTTGGTTTTCCCTTTGATTAATTCACACAATCCTTGATACGAATTACCTGTATCCACCAACAGCACATGCGCGCCTTGTTCGTAATATTGTCTCACCATATGATTGGTAAAGAAGGACTTCCCTGAACCGGATGGTCCTAATATAAATTTGTTCCTGTTGGTGATAATACCGCGCTTCATCGGCAAATCAGAAATATCCAAATGAATGGGTTTTCCTGTCAGTCGGTCGGCCATCTTGATTCCAAAAGGGGAAGGCGAACTTTTATAATTGGTTTCTTCAGTAAAAAAACAAAGCGCAGGTTCTATAAAAGTGTAAAAGCTTTCTTCACTCGGAAAGTCTCCTGCATTGCCTGGCATTCCTGCCCAATAGAGCGTCGCAACATCTGTAGTGTTGTGCCTTGGTTTACATTCCATCAATGCCAAAGCACTACCTGTGTCGTTCTTCAATTGTTTTAATTCCACTGGATTGTCGGACCATGTCATTACATTGAAGTGCGCTCGAATAGAAGCATGTCCAAAAGAATGTGCTTCATTCAAATAGCGTTCGATCCATTCCTTATTGATTTGATTGGCTCGGCTATAACGAGCTAAGGAATGCATATTTCTTGCTGATTTTTCGAACTTGCGCAGGTTGTCTTCACTGTTATCTAAAAAAAGATATTGGTTGTAGATGTGATTGTAGCTTAACAACAATCCAACTGGTGCAGCAAAAGATAAAAGACAGTCACTTCTATCGGTAGACAATTTTTCGTAACGGGTTTCTGCTGATACTGAACTAGGCAAATCATCGGAATCGGACAACGTATGCAGACAAAGCCTTTTGTTTCCTATACGAACTTCTTCTCCGCCCAAAGCAATATCCTGCAATGGTGTTCCCTCCTCTCTTGAAAGGCTTAGGTATTGTTCCAATAATCCTTGTTTACTAGCTGTTCCAATGATATCATCCTCGCTTAATCGTTCCAGTTTTATAAAATCGGAATCGTTCACAATTCGCTCAAATTGCGCCACCGATTCCATAAAGCGAGAAAGGATTTCTTTATCTCTTAGTTCTTTTGGGATCAGTACCCCTTTGCAAAGCGAAGAGAAATTACTCTGCATTCGCATACGCTCTTTGGACGTTTTTGTTAAGAACAGATAGCAATAATGATTCAGAAACGGACGCTCATTAAAATGTTGCTGGTAGGACTTTGCCAGAAAACTCAAATCTTCTTTGGCAATCTCAGGAGCATAATTTTCCTTGATGTACCAATCTTGTTTGTGCACCACCGTATAATCAGGCAATGTTTTGATTGCCTTGTGCCATGCCGAATGAATGGCTTCATATTCCGCAGAGGCAATTGTGAAAAGCTCTGGTAGCTGTACTCGAAAACAAGCGGTGATATCAGCATCCTTGGAGATAATACAATTATTTTCTACTGCTAGCAACGGAAACTTACTTTCCAATGTAGTCGCTTTTGATTTATTTCTCATGGCTGATGGATTTTGGAATTCAACTGAAAATAGCGATACACAGGCTTGCAACAGATGATATATCGTGGATGTCGTTTGTTTGCTCCCACTTTCATCAAACCATGTTCGCCGTACTTTTTGTTCAGTGAAAAAGTTTGCCATACTAATAGCGATCCTCCACCGATTCCTATAAACAGACACAGATAAGAATTGACTCCAGTCATGTACAAGATCATTATCAGGATAAGCATCCCGAGCAATCCACCTGCGAAGAGGAACAAGTACTGCGCTTTCAGTCCTTTGAACTCCACCGTTCTTCCAATACCTTTATTAATATTATACCTATTCATACCGCAAATACTAAAGGAAGAAAGAGCGTAAAACAGTTGCCGCTACAATCAAAAAGATACAAGCTCCAAACCAACTCGCCGCCGTCTTGCTCGTGTCTGGATCACCGCTACTAAACTTGTTATACACCTTCACCCCACCAATGAGCCCCACAACTGCTCCAATAGCATAAATAAGTTGGGTAGCGGGATCAAAATAAGAAGTGACCATTTGCGTCGCCTCCGTAATTCCTGCCGTTCCGTTTCCTTGTGCAACTGCACTAATTGTTGATAGCACAGCCACTACCAGCACTACTTTTTTAACTTGCTTTTCCATGATTTGAAAAATTTAAACTGTTTTTCGATCCTACACTTTGCAGGATTTAAGATCAAATATCATATGGAAACAGTTGCTGTTTAATATGTTGTCGTTAAGTGGAGTTGTTTGGCAGAAGAAGACTTGACAACTTAGTTTGTGATAGTAAAAATCACTAAATTTGGGCAATCAATAATGTTATATTGGAAATCGCAATATGCAATATAGCGTGATGAGAGACTATTAATTAGAGAATAACGTTTTCAAATGTTGATTGACAAAGTAGAATTAACTACAAGTTGAGAGCCAATGAAGAAAAATATTTTTTTATAATAGATTAGTTAAAAATAAAGAGTTACAAAAATAAATAATAAATGACAAGCAATAACCAAAGAGCAGAGTTACAAAATCAAATATGGAAAATAGCCAACGATGTTCGTGGGTCTGTAGATGGATGGGATTTCAAACATTTTGTATTAGGAACACTTTTCTATCGTTTTATAAGTGAAAATTTCACCAATTACATTGAAGGTGATGATGAAAGTGTAAATTATCCAAATCTATCAGATGATGTAATCACTCCAGAAATAAAAGATGATGCTATTAAAACAAAAGGATACTTTATATATCCTAGTCAACTTTTTGTCAATTTAGTTAAGAATGCCAACGATAACCAAAATCTAAATACAGATTTAGCTGCAATATTCTCTGCAATAGAAAACTCTGCAAATGGTTACCCTTCAGAAGAAAATATTAAAGGGTTATTTGCAGACTTTGATACTACTAGTAATCGTCTAGGTAATACGGTAGAGAATAAAAATAGCCGATTAGTACATGTTTTAAATGGTGTAAAAGGCTTAAAACTTGAGGGTGATTTCAAAGATAGTAAGATTGATCTTTTTGGTGATGCTTATGAATTTTTAATTCATAAATATGCTGCAAATGCAGGTAAATCTGGAGGTGAATTTTTTACACCAACTAACGTATCTCAATTGATTGCACAATTAGCAATGCATAAGCAAGAAAAGATAAATAAAATTTACGACCCTGCTGCAGGTTCTGGTTCTTTACTATTGCAAGCTAAAAAACACTTTGATAATCATATTATAGAAGAAGGTTTTTATGGGCAAGAGATAAACCATACCACTTATAACTTAGCGCGTATGAATATGTTTTTACATAACGTTAATTATGATAAGTTTCATATAGTGCTTGGTAATACATTAATAAACCCGCAATTAGGTGATGATAAACCTTTTGATGCAATTGTTTCAAACCCTCCTTATTCTATAAATTGGATAGGTGATGCTGACCCTACCCTCATTAATGACGACCGTTTTGCTCCTGCTGGTGTTTTAGCACCAAAATCTAAAGCAGATTTTGCTTTTGTTCTCCATTCATTAAGTTATTTATCTAGTAGAGGTAGAGCGGCATTGGTTTGTTTTCCTGGTCTTTTTTATCGTGGTGGCGCAGAACAAAAAATAAGAAAATATTTAGTAGATAATAACTATGTAGAAACTATTATAGCCTTAGCACCTAATCTGTTTTACGGTACATCTATAGCGGTAACTATTTTAGTGCTTTCTAAAAGTAAAACAGAAAATAGAACACAATTTATTGATGCTACTGGTGAAGATTTCTTTAAGAAAGTA
This sequence comes from Flavobacterium frigoris PS1, assembly GCF_000252125.1. GTDB lineage: Bacteria > Bacteroidota > Bacteroidia > Flavobacteriales > Flavobacteriaceae > Flavobacterium > Flavobacterium frigoris_A. The sequence continues at coordinate 34,021 of NZ_AHKF01000031.1, forward strand.
ACCAATAACAATGAGATGATGGATTCTCACATTGCGAAAGTTATGGAAATGTTCGATTCTAAAGCAGAAGTTCCACACATAGCCACTACCATTGACAATAGTAAAATTGAAGAAAACGATTATGATTTATCGGTTAATAGCTATGTAGAACCTAAAAACAATAGAGAAAAAATAAATATTGAAGTGCTGAATAAAGAAGTTATTACAACAGTTAATAAGATAGCCAAACTACGTACAAATATTGATAACCTTATAAATGAAATTGAGGCATGAGTTATTTAAAGAGTTTGTTGGTGAGTGTTGATGTAGAATGGAAAGATTTAGGTGAAGTTGCTGAATATGTACGTGGTTTAACTTATAGTAAAAAAAATGAAAGTAGTGATGATTCAGGATTTAAAGTTCTACGAGCAAATAATATTACTCTATCAAGTAACACAATAAATTTTGATAATGTCAAAATAATAAATTTTGACACTAAAATTAAAGATTCTCAGAAACTTTATAAAAATGATATTTTTATAAGTGCGGCAAGTGGAAGTAGAGAGCATGTAGGTAAGGTTGCATTTATTTATTCCGACATTGAGTATTACTTTGGTGGTTTTATGGGTGTTATTAGAGTTTCTCCCCAAATTGAATCAAGGTTTTTATTTCATTTATTGACATCTAATCTGTTTACAAATTACTTAGACAGAGTAATGAGTAGTTCTACTATTAATAACTTAAGTTCAAAAATAATTAATGGTTTTCAAATTCCAATTCCGAGTCCAAACAACCCAGAAAAATCGCTCCAGATCCAAAAAGAAATAGCTCGCATTTTAGACACATTTACAGATCTTACAACACAACTCACTATCGGACTCACAACAGAACTTAATTCACGTAAAAAACAATATAGCTATTATCGTGAGCAATTACTAACGTTTAATGAAAGTGAGACAAAACACCTGCAGATGGATGACAAAAGTTTAGGTGAGTTTATTAGAGGTAAACGATTTGTAAAAACGGATTTAATAAAAGAAGGAGTTCCTACTATTCATTATGGTGAAATGTACACACATTATGGTACTTGGGCAGATGAAACTATTTCATTTGTAAGTAAAAAGTTGGTGAATGATAAAAACCTAAGAGTTGCCAATAAAGGAGATGTTGTCATAGTAGCAGCAGGTGAAACAATTGAAGATATAGGTAAAGGTACAGCTTGGTTAGGCGAAGAAGGTGTTGTTATTCATGATGCTTGTTTTTATTATAAGAGCGATTTAAATCCTAAGTATGTAGCTTACTTTACTCGAACAAGACAATTTCATGACCAAATAAAGAAACATATCCGTACAGGTAAAATTTCTGCTATTAATGCTTCTGGTTTAGGTAAAGCAATAATACCTGTGCCTTCAAAAGAAGAACAGGAGAGCATAGTGAATATTTTAGATAAATTGGATGTACTTACAGCTTCTATAAGCGAAAATTTACCAAAAGAAATAGAATTACGTAAAAAACAATACGAGTATTATAGAAATAAATTACTAACGTTTTCTAAAGATGCTGTAGAAGTATAATTGTATGAGTAAGTCATTATCACAAATAGCACAATCACTAAAAGATAGCCAGAGAAAGGTACAGTTAATCTATGCTTTTAATGGTATAGGTAAAACACGTTTATCAAGAGTATTTAGATTGTTGGTTGACCCGAAAGATACAGATGAGGAACAAGAAGGGTCAGGTATTAAAGTAATGTACTATAATGCATTTACAGAAGACCTTTTTTATTGGGATAATGATTTAGATGCAGATACTAATCGAAAGCTAATAATTCGTCCTAATAACTTTACAGATTTAGCGTTGGGATTTTTGAAAGACCAAGGTTTAGATAATAATATTGTAACCAATTTTCAGCACTTTACAACCGATTCCATAACACCTCTCTTTAATGAAGAGTATACTACTCAAGATAAAAATGGAAATAATATTGTAATAAAAGCATATTCCGAAGTAACATTTTCTGTGGCAAGTGGTGACGACCAAAGTGAAAGTAATATTAAAATTTCAAAAGGAGAAGAAAGCAATTTTATTTGGTGTGTGTATTATAGTTTAATAGAACAAGTAGTTGAACTTTTAAATACTCCAGATCTTGAAGATAGAGCAACCAATAAATTCAATGATGTAAAGTATGTGTTCATTGATGACCCAATAAGTTCACTCGATGAAAATCACTTAATAGAACTAGCAGTAAATTTAGCTGAATTGATTAAGAAATCAAATGGGCTAAAATTTATAATATCAACACATAACCCACTTTTTTACAACGTACTTTATAATGAACTAAATCTTAAAACCAAGAAAGATTCTTGTTTTATGTTAAGTAAAAAAGAAGACGGTACGTATGATTTCCAAAACAAATATGGGGATTCAAATAAAAGCTTTTCTTATCATCTTTACCTAAAGGAAACAATTGAAGATGCAATCAAATCAAATACTATTCAGAAATATCATTTTATGTTGCTTCGTAATTTGTATGAAAAAACAGCTAATTTCTTAGGGTATCATGAATGGAAAAAATTATTACCCGAAGATAGACAACTATATTATAATAGAATAATTCAATTTACCAGTCATTCTACATTGTCAAATGAAGTTGTGGCTGAACCAACTAATCCTGAAAAACAAACTGTAAAATTATTACTTGATCATTTGATTAATAGTAAATATTGGAAAGAAGAAATTGCAGTCGAACCAGTAGCAGCAGAAGAAGAAACAGAGGAAGTATCAATATAGAAACAATTAATGAAACAGTATAAAACCATAGTAGAATCAAACAATTTTATTGTTTTAGATAAATATACCAAGTATTCAGAGGTAAATGAGGCACCAGCAATTTATCAAACGGAAGCAGCTCTTGAAAAAGAATTTATTCAGGATTTAATCAATCAAGGTTATGAGAATCTTAACCTATCTACTAATGAAGCTATGCTGGCTAATGTGAGAACACAACTTCAGTTTCTTAATGATATGGAGTTTTCACATAGCGAATGGGCTCGTTATGTGGAAGAGTATTTAGACAAATCAAGTGACAATATCTTAGATAAAACAAGAAAGTTACATGAAAATTATATTTACGATTTTGTATTTGATGATGGACACATCCAAAACATCTACCTCGTAGATAAAAAAAATATTACTCGCAATAAAGTGCAAGTAATATCACAATTCGAACAAAAAGGGAGCCATTCAAATCGTTATGATGTAACTCTCTTAGTGAATGGCTTGCCATTGGTGCAAATAGAATTAAAAAAACGTGGAGTGGCTATCCGTGAAGCATTTAACCAACTGCATCGATACAGTAAAGAAAGTTTTAATAGAGAAAATTCACTCTTTAAATATTTACAAATATTTGTAATATCAAATGGTACAGATAGTCGTTATTTTGCTAACACAGTTAAACGAGATAAAAACAGTTTCGATTTTACGATGAACTGGGCAAAAGCTGATAATTCTTTGATTAAGGATCTGAAAGACTTCACAACAACTTTTTTTGAAAAAAAAACGTTGTTAAATGTATTACTAACATATTCAGTTTTTGATACGAGTGATACACTGCTGATCATGAGACCTTATCAAATAGCGGCAACTGAAAGAATGTTGTGGAAAATTTCAAGTTCATTTCAATCGAAAATTTGGTCTAAAGTAGAAAGTGGTGGTTATATTTGGCACACCACAGGTTCAGGTAAAACGCTGACCAGTTTTAAAGCGGCTCGTTTAGCTACTGATTTAGATTTCATTGACAAAGTTTTCTTTGTAGTAGATCGTAAAGATTTGGACTTTCAAACAATGAAAGAATACCAAAGATTTTCGCCAGATAGCGTAAACGGTTCCGACAGTACCGCAGGTTTGAAGAGAAATATTGAAAAAGAGGACAATAAGATAATTGTTACAACCATTCAGAAACTAAACCACTTAATGAAAAGCGAAAGTGATTTAGCCATTTATCAGAAACAAGTAGTATTCATCTTTGATGAAGCTCACCGCTCTCAGTTTGGTGAAGCGCAAAAGAACTTGAACAAAAAATTTAAAAAGTTTTATCAATTTGGTTTTACAGGAACTCCAATTTTTCCTGAAAATGCTTTAGGTGCAGAAACAACAGCAAGCGTATTTGGTCGCGAATTACATTCGTATGTAATTACAGATGCCATTAGGGATGAAAAAGTACTAAAATTCAAAGTAGATTATAATAATGTACAACCAAAGTTTAAAGGCTTTGAAACAGAAGTTGATGAGAAAAAATTAACGGCTGCAGAAAACACAAAAGCTTTACTTCATCCTGCTCGAATCAAAGAGGTTTCGCAATACATTCTAAAGAATTATAGAATAAAAACACACAGAAATTATGCAGGAAATCAAGGTTTTAATGCCATGTTTGCCGTAAGTAGTGTTCTAGCAGCAAAATGTTATTACGAGGAACTAAACCGTCTCCAAAAAGATACCGAAAAGCCTTTAAAAATTGCAACGATATTTTCTTTTGCAGCAAATGAAGAACAGAGTGCTATCGGGGAAATTCCTGATGAAAACTTTGAGCCTTCTGCTATGGATAGCAGTGCAAAAGAATTTTTAACAGCTACAATACACGACTATAATGTAATGTTCAAAACTAGTTTTGGAGTGGAAAGTAAAGAATTTCAAAACTACTATCGTGATCTTGCAAAACGTGTCAAGAGTAAAGAAGTTGACTTAATTATAGTAGTAGGTATGTTTCTTACTGGTTTTGATGCACCAACACTGAACACATTATTTGTAGATAAGAATTTACGCTATCATGGTTTAATGCAAGCTTTTTCTCGCACAAACAGAATATATGATGCTACAAAAACCTTTGGAAACATTATTACTTTCAGAGATTTAGAAACAGCTACGGTTGATGCTATAACCTTATTTGGAGATAAAAACACTAAAAACGTAGTACTTGAAAAAAGCTACAAAGAATATTTAAAAGGTTTTACAGACATTGCAACAGGACATGCACGTAGAGGTTTCATAGATGTGGTAAATGACTTAAATGAAAACTTCCCAAATCCAGATGAAATTGTAACAGAAAAAGACAAAAAAGAATTCTCAAAACTCTTTGGCGAGTATTTACGAGTAGAAAACATACTACAGAACTACGATGAGTTCACCAACCTCAAAGCACTTCAAACGATAGATATAAAAGATACTGCAGCCCTTGAATCATTTAAAGAAGCTCACTTTGTAACAGACGAGGAATTAGCTACAATGCAAGAGATAAGCTTGCTACCTGAACGAACAATTCAAGATTATCGCTCAACTTATAATGACATTCGTGATTGGTTTAGACGTGAGAAAAATGGCAAAGAAGCAGAACAATCAGATATTGATTGGGATGATGTTGTATTTGAGATAGACTTGCTTAAATCTCAAGAAATAAATTTGGATTATATTCTTGAATTAATTTTTGAGCATAATAAAAAGAACAAAGACAAAGCTACTTTAATAGAAGAAATCCGTAGAGTGATTCGTGCAAGTATAGGTAATAGAGCAAAAGAAAGTTTAGTAGTCGATTTCATTAATGAAACAGACCTTGAAATTATTCAAGATAAAGCGAATGTTATAGACTCATTCTTCAAATATGCTCAGGAAAAACAGAAAAAAGAGGTTTCCGAATTAATTGTAGAGGAAAATTTAAATGAGGATGCAGCAAAACGGTACATTACAGCATCTTTAAAGCGTGAATTTGCGAATGAAAACGGTACTGAACTCAATAGTATTTTACCAAAAATGAGTCCTTTAAACCCTCAGTATTTGACAAAAAAACAAAGTGTGTTTCAAAAAATAGCCACTTTCGTAGAAAAATTTAAAGGTGTTGGTGGTCAGTTATAATTAAATTTTCAAAAAAACAGATTAAACAAAACATTCTGACAAGTATGTGTGTTCTAATTGATTTGAATACTGATTGAATATTTATCGTTATAATTAGATATTTTTTGATTTTGAAGAGTGCGCAGAAAAAAAATGATAATTGGGGAGCTCACACAAACTCCCCAATATCAAAATCTTCCAAATCATTTTTATGCATAAAAGAAGAACCAGAATCCGTCTCTGAAGAAAGTGTACCGTCTAACAGCTTGGCTATTTTTTGAGAAGCATCTTCGATGGAATTTTCCAATAGGTCGAATAATTCGGTTCCTTGTATTTTCTGAAGTAGGACTGTTGCTGTTTCCTTTTGAGAGGGTCTCATTTTCTCTTTTTTTAACAACGTTTTTACAGTGCTTAATTCTTCGAAGGTAACCCCTTGGGCAAAACCATTATCGCCATCGGATATTCCATAACTATTCCATTCTTCCTCCTCATTCTCAAAATCAGGTACATTTCCAAAAACTTCATCCAGCTCTTCTTGTGGAATTTGTAATTCGACTTTATCTTCGTCGATTTCTATATCAAAATTATCATTAAAACGATCTTCTTTTTGCACTTGACTGTCATTGGAATTCTTTGGCACAGCAAGGCTTCTTTGAGGCTTAGGCTGTCCCATAATATCAGGGAGACTTGAATTAACTCTCTCTTGTCTTGGCTGTTGATCCTTATATTTTTTAATGACAATTTTATCCTTTGCCAAAAGGAAAATGACGATGAGCAAACAAATTACAATTACAGTTTCCATTCTATTTAGTATTATACATTGATTAAAAAATCGGCTTGTTTCTCTCATTAAAAAATTCCTGGATTTCGGTTCCAAAATCATTAAAATGCTGTTCTAAAATGTTATCGATATAGGAATACAATGTTGTTTTCTCTTCCCTTGTCAATTGAACAATCCGAAGGAGTCGTTCGTGGTATTCAGGTCTTATGTACACTACTTTTCCACTACGACCAGACGGATATCTGTTAGTGAGAAATATCTCTTCATAATTCCGTTTCTTTGGGGTGCTTATACGAGTTTTCTCCTTCGGCTTATTTTCGGTAGCTTCGACACTTTGGCTTGGGTTTTTATCATTGTTAACCGCTTCATCCCCACTCATAATATTCATGAGGTAATCTTCATCTACAACTGGTTTTTGAAAACGGTTGTGCTTTTTATCAGATTCCATACAAGAAAAGATTTAAGGGTTTATGATTTTGAGAAATTCATTTACAAAAAGATCCAGTTTAGTTATCTTCATCAAATTAGGCTCAGCAGGAAGCAAGCTAGATCTAAAAATATAATTACTAGTATCATCCGTTTCCTTGCGAAAACGCTTACTATCCATTATTCTTGACTCCATTATAGAAAGCCCCAGTTCTTCTATTACACCTTGATAGGCTTTATACAAACTAGTCTTTTCCCTCCTATCTACTTGATTCCAAAACAACCAAAATTTTAAGTTCTTGTTGCCTCCATCTGTTTCTGGAAGTTGTAGAAATGCTTTGGCAAATCCCAAAGTGCTTTCTACTACCAATCGGTCGGCAGTAATGGGAGAAAAGATAAAGTCCATTGCTTTTAATGTGGTCAGAACGCCCTTGGTGTTGGCAGTTCCTGGAAGATCAAACAAAATAATATTCCAATCACTATTGGACTGATCTATATATTCTGACGCCTTTTCTAGCGCATTCTCGGCCTTACAACGAATGACCGGAAATGCTTTTTTATCAATCGTCTGAAACTGCTTCATAGCCGCTCTCTTATGATGTTCATTTTGCATCACCGTTTTAAGATCTCTATCTCTCATATTGCTGAGACTATGCTGCGGAAAATCACAGTCCAACACCAGTACATTAAATCCCAATCGATAATGAAGCACACTAGCCAACAAAGTTGTCATTGTAGATTTCCCTACTCCACCCTTTTGGGTAGAGAAACTAATTTTTAAAGTTTTATTTATTGTTTCCATTACTTATAATTTTAAAGTTATCTATTTACTAAATTGTTTCGCTATATACCTTCTTGTATTTCTATACAAGGTTTTAACCTATTTATTTGCTTTAAATATGTACTTACCTACAATTGTAGATTCATACAATTTCCAACAGCTATGTCTTGTTTATGGGTAATATGTACGCTCATTTGTTTTACTGCTTTTATGCTTTTATAGTTGTACAACTGTATCGTTTTATACTTTACTATTTTACTAGATACTTGCTTACTCTTAAAACTTAGTATTTGTGTTTGAAGTTGGTTATAGAATTGTTTCTAAATATTCTTTTACAACTTCGAAACAAAGAAAGCTGGTAACTCCAAACCATCTCAGAACGATGAACTCATTGGCGTTCAAAGGCAATGTTTGGCAACACTTACTATTACACCATTCTAAAAATCAATGATTTACTTTGTTATAGAAGTAAATAAATGAGAATATGAAAGGTCCAAATCTACATTTGAATAAGAACTGGAACGGCTTAAAGCCGTTTTTCCCTGCTTTATTAAATCTGTTCCGCCGACAGGCGGACGGATTATCTGTTCACCAGAACAGAGCAAGTTGTGTTTTGAGGCACCGGAAATGAATTCCGTGCCTCAAAACAACTTGCCGCCGCCGCGGGGCTAAAAACTCCCTCCGAAGTCGGGGTTTTCTAAAAATTAAAATTGGAATGATGATGGAGAATCAACAAAACAAAAAGCAACACAAAGGCGGTAGAAATCCTAAAAAGGATCCTAGCATCCACCGTTATGTTTTTCGACTAACAGACCAGGAAAATGCTAAATTCCTTTCTCTTTTTGAAGCTTCAGGAGCGGATAATAAGGCGCTATTTATCACTTCTCTCTTATTTGAAAAGCAAATAAAAACGGTAAAAGTAGATCTAGCAGCAATGGATTATTACATGCGCTTAACCACTTTATACGGTCAATTTCGTGCTGCTGGCGTTAATTACAATCAAATTGTCAAGATATTGTATCGCAATTTTTCTGAAAAGAAAGCGGCAGCCTATCTCTTTAAATTGGAAAAACAAACGATCGAGTTGGCTCAATTATGTCGTGCCATAACGCAATTAACAGCAGAGTTTGAAGTAAAACATTTGAAAAAAGAAGAAAAATGATAGCAAAAATTGGTCGTGGAGCAAATATTATTGGCGCACTTTCTTATAACCAATTAAAAGTAAATCAAGAAAATGGATCAGTTTTATCAACTCATAGAATAAGAGAAACGGTCAATGGAGAGTTTACTGTTAACCAATTATATAGTTCCTTCGAACCGTATTTAATGGCAAACAAGCGAACAGAAAAACCTGTTTTGCATATTTCTCTTAACCCAAACCCAAAAGATAGCGTAAGTGATGAAGACTTTAAAAAAATCGCACAAGACTATATGGAACTTATGGGCTATGGAGACCAGCCTTATGTGGTTTTTAAGCATACCGATATTGAACGAACCCACATTCATATCGTTTCGACCTGCGTTGATCGTTACGGTAAAAAGCTATCTGATTCCTATGAAAAATTACGTTCCATGAATGCCTGCCGTGCATTGGAACAAAAATATCAATTACTCGCTGCAACTGAAAAGAATCAAAATCCGAAGGAAGTAATTTTTAAACCTGTTGATTACAAAGAAGCCAATGTAAAAAGTCAAATAGCATCGGTAATTCGACATCTGCCTAAGTATTACCAGTATCAAAGTTTAGGAGCTTATAATGCGCTACTTTCACTTTTTAATATTACCGCTGAGCAAATAACAGGTGAATTACAAGGTCAGTCTAAACAAGGACTTGTTTATTTTGCACTAAATGAAAAAGGAGAAAAGGTAACGAATCCTTTCAAATCCTCTCTTTTTGGAAAGCTGGCTGGCACGGAAAGTTTGCAAAAGCATTTCGAACATTCTAAAGAGAAAATGAAAACAGCACCTGCTAAAGAAATCCTGAAAAATTCGATAGAGGTTACCATGCATACCACGAATAATGAAACTGATTTTAAGAAGCAACTAGTCGATCAGGGAATTAACACCTTTGTTCGAAGAAATGATCAAGGTCGTATATACGGAATTACTTTTATTGACCATGAATCGCGCACTGTTTGGAATGGATCCCAACTAAGCAAAAATTTATCTGCCAACGTTTTTAATGATTTATGGAAAAATGAAGGGACTCAAAAAGTTCAGAATGAGAGACAGAAAACCAAAACAATTTCGTCCACAGCTAGTAAAAATGAATCCTCACCAGAAACAGAAAAACCACATGCTCATTTTGATTTTCTTAATGGAAATGACTCAACCCATTCTAATACTGATTTCGGACTTATAGAAAGCCTTGCAAATTTATTGCCAATTACTCAAGGTGAAGATTATGAAGAACAAGTATTCGCGAATCAAATAAAGAGAAGGACAAAACGCAACAATCAACGAGGCAAGAAATAGTTTAGCGAGACAACCAACGCCAACGGAAGTCAATTGACTTAGATTCTTTAACGTTCGATTTACTTTCGCTCGTTACATTTTTAACTTTTCAATTATGCAAGGAGAAGACGATTTAAGAGGACTCGCCAAAATAATGGCTTTCATGCGCGCTGTAAGTATACTTCTAGTACTCATGCACTTTTACTGGTTTTGTTATAGTTTTTTCTTAGAAAAGGGCTGGACGTTACAAGTCATTAACAAGATCCTAGGCAATTTTCAACGGACTGCAAGTCTATTCTCTCACACCATATACACCAAGATTTTTGCTTTGGTATTGTTAGCATTAAGTTGTTTAGGAACGAAAGGAGTTAAAAACGAAAAAATTAGTTGGTCGAAAATATCCATTGCCTTAGTCATGGGATTTATACTCTTCTTTCTCAACACACCATTACTAAAGTTGTCTGCTGGTACAGCGATTTCTTTATACATATTTACTACTTCAGCGGGCTACATTTCGTTAATGATGGCTGGAGTCTGGATCAGTCGACTACTGCGTACCAATCTTATGAGCGATGTTTTTAATAATGAAAATGAAAGTTTCATGCAAGAAACCAAATTGATGCAAAATGAATATTCTGTTAATCTGCCAACCAAATTTTATTACAAAGGCAAATGGAATGAAGGATGGATTAATGTGGTAAATCCATTTAGAGCATCCATCGTTTTAGGAACACCTGGATCTGGAAAAAGTTATGCCATAATAAACAACTATATCAAGCAGCATATCGAAAAAGGATTTTCAATGTACATCTATGATTTCAAATTCGATGATCTTTCCACCATTGCGTATAATCATTTACTAAAACATTCCGAAAACTATACCGTTAAGCCAAAATTCTATATCATCAACTTTGACGATCCTAGTAGAAGCCATCGTTGCAATCCCATCAATCCAGATTTTATGACAGACATCTCAGATGCTTATGAATCTGCCTATACTATCATGTTGAATCTTAACCGCAGTTGGATACAAAAACAAGGCGATTTCTTTGTGGAATCTCCCATTATATTACTAGCCGCTATTATCTGGTTTCTGAAAATTTATGATAATGGAAAGTATTGTACGTTTCCACATGCCATTGAATTACTCAACAAGAAATATGTTGATGTTTTCACCATCCTTACTTCCTACCCTGATCTCGAAAATTATTTATCTCCGTTTATGGATGCTTGGCAAGGTGGCGCACAAGATCAATTGCAAGGACAAATCGCTTCCGCAAAAATTCCGTTGTCTCGAATGATTTCACCTCAACTTTATTGGGTGATGACTGGAGATGACTTTTCGTTGGACATCAATAATCCGGATGAACCTAAAATTCTTTGTGTGGGAAACAATACCGATCGGCAAAATATTTATTCTGCTGCCTTGGGTTTGTACAATTCCAGGATCATAAAATTAATCAATAAGAAGGGGAAATTAAAAAGTTCGGTGATAATTGATGAGTTGCCAACGATCTACTTTAGAGGACTGGATAATTTGATTGCCACAGCTAGAAGTAATAAAGTAGCGGTATGTTTGGGATTTCAAGATTATTCGCAATTGACTCGTGATTATGGTGATAAGGAAAGTAAGGTTATCCAAAATACGGTGGGTAACATCTTTAGTGGTCAGGTTGTGGGAGAAACGGCCAAAAGCTTATCCGAACGGTTTGGTAAAGTATTACAGAAACGCCAAAGTTTAACCATCAACCGAAATGATAAATCCACCTCAATATCTACACAACTAGACAGTTTGATACCAGCATCAAAAATCTCCACGCTTACGCAAGGAGTGTTTGTGGGAGCTGTTTCAGATAATTTTGACGAACGTATTGAACAGAAAATTTTTCATTCTGAAATTGTAGTCGATAATAGCAAAGTAGCTAGTGAAACCAAAGCTTATAAAAAGATACCTGAGGTCCTCTCTTTCGTTGATGAAAATGGTGCCGATAAAATGAAAACCGAAATAGAGGCTAATTACAGACAAGTAAAACGTGATATAGTTCTAATAATCGAAAGTGAATTGGAACGTATCAAAAATGATCCTGATTTGCAGCATTTGGTGCAAGAGGGATGAAATAAATGTCCGTAAATAGAAGAAATCTCTATTAAATGTTTGTTATTATGTACATATTTGCTATTTTTGTTCATATTAACGAACATTGTTACAAATGAGTGCAAAAAAGCAAATCTTATTCCCTAAGCACCAACTCCTTTTAGAGCAAATGGGAGAGAATATTAAATTGGCTCGAAAAAGAAGAAAGCTCACTGCAATACAAATTGCTGAAAGAGCCGATATCGCTAGAACCACTTTATACCAAATAGAAAAAGGAAATTCTAGTGTGGCAATAGGTGCCTATTTTAATGTTCTGAGAGTACTAGGTTTGCAAGACGATTTTTTAAAAATAGCAGCTGACGACGAACTAGGAAGAAAACTTCAAGACCTTGACCTATTAAAGTAACCCCTTGCTAGAAACAAATTAAACTGATCACTTATTCAAAACACAAAACATGTCACAAAGTAAAACCGACATCTACGTTTACGCCCATTGGCAAGAAATGCAGGAACCTAAACTAATTGGTATCTTATCTGCACAACAAGCGAAAGGTAAAAAAGCATTTAGTTTTGAATACGATAGAAACTGGCTCAAAACAGAACAAAAATTCCTTTTGGATCCAGACATCCAATTATATGGTGGTCCACAATACCCAAATCAAAAAGAAAACTTCGGCATTTTTTTAGACAGCATGCCTGATACTTGGGGACGCACCTTAATGAAACGTCGAGAAGCCCAGCTTGCAAGAGAAAAGAACGAAAAGCCAAAAACACTCTATGATATTGATTTTCTATTGGGTGTATATGATGAAAGTCGTATGGGAGCATTACGATTTAAAACCGACCCGAATGGAGATTTCTTAGATAATAATAAAACTACTTCCACCCCGCCCTGGTCCTCCATCAGAGAACTCCAAAATGCAGCCGCTAATTTCGAAAACGACAAAGATAATGAAGAAGTAAATAAATGGTTATCGGTTCTTATGGCACCTGGATCTTCATTAGGTGGTGCAAGACCCAAAGCCAATATTTTAGACAACGACAAAAGTCTTTGGATTGCTAAATTCCCCTCCAAGACAGATACTGTAGACAAAGCAGCTTGGGAATTTTTAGCCTATAAATTGGCTATTAGTGCCGGAATCAATATGGCGGCCTTTCGAATAGAAAAAATAATGGGCAAGCACAATACTTTCTTTACTAAACGCTTTGACAGGGAGAATGGCGAAAGAATTCATTTTGCTTCGGCTATGACTATGACAGGCAACAATGAAGATACTATAAGAGACAATCCCGCAAGTTATTTAGATATTGCCGAATTCATCAGTAATCAAGGTGCAAACGTAGAAGAAAATTTACACCAAATATGGCGCAGAATCGTTTTTAATATAGCCATTTCAAACACCGATGACCATTTGCGTAACCATGGATTTATTTTAACCAAAGAGGGGTGGATACTCTCCCCTGCTTACGACCTTAACCCCTCCATAGACAAAGATGGTTTGGCTCTTAATATTGATATGGATAACAACGCACTGGATTTTGAATTAGCTAAAAGTGTTGGGGAATACTTTAGATTGAATACTTTACAAATGGAAAACATTATTCAAGAAGTCACCCAAGTTACAAGCAACTGGAAAACGATAGCTGGAGAAATAGGTATTTCTAGAGCAGAGATGGAAATTATGGAAAAGGCTTTTAATCTTAAGCAGTAATTCATCCTAGATATTTGTTTTGAACCTAAGATTATTTCTTTGAAAAAAATATTTTTAATATTACTAAGTTGAAAGTAAAACTTTTTTTTTATAACTTTGATTAACAACGATTTAAAAAACAGAAACATGGCACTTAAAACTGGACCAAAAAGAATAGCAAAATCTACTGGACAACCTGATAAACGTCAACGTGATAATAAAGACACACCAGGTAACACGCCTTCACTAAAACCTCCTAAAAGAAAATCTTAATACAATTTTTGTTTTTTGAAATAGGAATATTGTAAGTTATAGTAGCTGTTTTTTATACCTGCAAATAATGACATACCTAATATTTGTTTATTTGAAAAAAACTTAATTGAATCTATAAACTTTAGTTAGATATATCAAATCTACTTGATAACGATATGTTAAACTAAAAAAATTTGATCATTTAGCCTGATCATCTAAGTAAAAACACTTAAATAAACGCCACCAATTTCTATTTCATTTTTCTTTTGAAAATAAAGAATAAATTACAATTTCTCGACTTCCTTTATTATAATTAGTTTTCTTAGCAGCCATTTTAATGCCAGTATATCATATTCAATTCTTTTTTTCGACAAATTTTTAATAATACTATAGGTTTGTATATGGCATCGTTTCAGTTTTTCTTTTTTGCCACAAAAACAAGTATCATTCCTATTCATTCTATTCTTATTAAGAAAAGATAAAAGCTCATATATTTCTTCAATACTATCTAATTCAAAAAGTTCTCTATAGTACTGCAAAATTCCTTCAGCACCATGGTCATAATCTCCGTTTGCCCATTCTTTCTCAATATTAAAATATAACTGATTCGCTAAATAAGGAATAACATATCCCAAAAAGAAATCCTTCATAGAAATTCCCTTCTGACTTATCAAATCTACTTCTTGTAGTGAGCAAACACAACAACTTTCATCCTCATTAAAATGACGATCAGGAATATGTTCCAACTTATTACTAGTTTCAAACAACAATGGAAATCCGTATGGGTAATTCCTTGGAATAACTACATCAATATCAAAACTATCTACATAATTATTAGCAACATCAAATATGTCGATTTCACCACGTACCGCTTTCTTTATATCTCTCTCAATTAGTTTGAGCTTCGGAAACATCACCAAAACTTCGTGTATATCTTTATCTAAACTTAACTTTTGCATAAGGTCTGTTTTTACCCACAACTTCTTTTAATGAAGCTATACTTGGGATAGTTAATAATTGAGGCTTAATAGTGATTTCTCCTGTAACAGATGTTGCAATATGTTGCGAAGACTTTAGATATTTAAGCCAATCAAACACGTATTGTGTATAATAAAATGCATTATCTTGATCTGAAAAAATATACCTTTTAGCCTCCACTACGATATAAAACAGTGTATCAAAATTAGCTTTATCTTTAACATATTGACCAACAACAATCTCATTGCTTCCTGCAAATGCCTGCATTTTAGCAGCTAAACTTGTATGTAGACTATAAGTAGCTATTTCACTAGTATTTTCTTTACCAGCCACACCCCACAATACTTTATCATCATCACCAAAATCAATTCCAATTTTCGTAAATATTCTTTCTATACCATGTTGCTCAAAAACGCTTTTCAAATCATTTTTAACAAAATAACTGAATAAACTTAAAGCGGTAAGACAGTGCTGTGTTGATTTAGTTTTATCAATATTTTTTCCTCCAAAATAAACAAACAAACCATCTCCCTGAATCCTTTGTATAAATCCTCCAAAAAGCTGACAGACATTTATAGCTGCTAATTGAATAGTATTAGTGATTATCATATTCGTCTCTTCGTCGTACTTTTTGAAAAGATTTGTTGATCCTTTAATATCAATGAATGCAGAAATGATATAATGTTTCTCTGTATCTGTTGTCCCCTTTAAATGATTAAAATGCGGATGGTGACCAATAATTTGATTATCAAAGGGAATAACTCCCATCTTATTTGCAATTCCAACCAGATCAGTCGAAAGTGATAAATGAGATTTATTAATCATATAATCACTCATAGTATATTTATCTAGAGATGCTTTGTTCGAAAATGTTGAATAGGAACGTGATTCATTTAAGTTCTTATAGATTTCGTTTCTATTAAGAGCTTTTTCTATAATGTTTTGGTATTCTGAAAATGTATTCATAATTATATAAATTTTGTTATTAATGTTACTAAGTAGATAAATAGGAAGATAAATTCAGTAATGATGATTCTTCCAGCATAATAAAGTTTTTGATATTTTGCTTTTAGTCCTCCCGCCAAACTGTATGCTTGACATGTAAGGTCTAATAGTAATTTTTTATCCGATATAGCATTGATCTTTTCTGCATACTCTTTGAAGGTGTAATTGGTGACATCTTGAAAAAAAATAACTGAAGCACTTTTTTCCGAAGCACTTTTAAGGTATGGAGTGATTGCAATTAATGTTATAGTTATACTTAAAACAGCTAATAGAGCAATAATCGCCATGATAATAAGTGCAAAATGCGTAACATCTTCTGGTTTGGTTGAAGCTGCAATTGTAATAATACCTGCAAGTATAGCAGTATTGAGAGCAAGGTAAAGATTGCTTTTTGTTTGGGTACTTTCAATATAGGTGTCGAAACGACCAATAATGAATTTTATTTGTTCAAATTTTTCTTTCATTTTTTTTAAAAATATTTTTTTGTTATGTTAAATATCAAACTTCAAATCATATATTTGAGAAGTATATGAGTAAAGCCTCACTCATATACCAAAACCGTTACTAACGCTTTTAGGTATATAGATGGAAACTGAATTAAATAGTAAGATAGATTTTGATAAAATTTGTAGTTCTGAACTACTGGATTATGTTTCCTTTAAATCAGAATATCCAGAAGAAGCAGAATATGCTTTTATTGAATTTTGCCGTCGCTTTGAGAAAAAAGTGATTCAAAAAGCTGAAATATATTCTTCGAAATTTGGTTATAGTGCTGTAGTCGCTTTGGAAATAGCACATTGTGCTTTTGCTCGTGTATGGAAATACCCAAGTTTTAACTTAAAAAAAGCTAAAAGTAAAGATGTTAGTAAAGCTATATTATTATGGCTATACCCGATAATGTATACACAACTTGTAAAATATGGTGAACATAACACTTGCGCAGATCCTACAGTCGACGAAGATCTATCAATAATTACTGATTTAGATGGGCTTGTTAATATAAAATCTCACAGTGATGATATAGAACACAAAAAGAATCTGAAAATTAAGCTAGAAATTTTAAATAGTGCTTTTGTTGGTCTAAGTGAAAAACAAAAAATTATTTATCTAACATATAAAGCATACGAAGTACCTGGTAAAAATATTCCGAGAAGTATCAGTAAAAAATTGCAAGATATACTTGAACTAACTCAAGGTACAATAAGATTATATAAAAGAGATGCTAATCTTCATGTCGACAATTATATAAAGCAAAGAAATGGCGGATAATAAAAAACAAATTTTCGATTTAGAAACTCTAGATTATTATCTAGGTTCAACTGGCTTTATATGTCCTATCAATGAGCAGCAGCTAGATTTATTTGAACAACTTTATGAAGATTTTGATTTTAAACTAAAAGACGCAACAATTGATGTGGCTGCTATTATAAAAAATCAATTAACTAAAAAATCAGTAATTCAACTTTCAAATGATAATAATCCAAATGAAATAATTGAATTAAAGATGGCAGCTAGAAAAGGCAGTCAAGGTTTATCACAGGATATTATTGATAAAATGTATGGAAAGCATCGAAAAAAATCAGATGATAAAGAATAGTTCACTTTTAGGTATTAAACATTTAGCTGAATCAATAGCTTTAGAATTTTCTGAAATAATTACCCCTTTAGATAAAATTCTTGCTGAAGAAGAACTAGATTTATTTTACGACTCATACGGAGATAATTTTGATGGCATGACAATTTATGATAATTCTCAGTTTTTTATCCACGTAAATATTGTTAAAGGAAATAGACCAAACACACCTAGGTCTCGTTTTACAATAGCGCATGAACTAGGGCATTATTTCATAGATAATCATAGGATTGGTCTAAAAATAGGACTTCTAACTCCTCATCCATCCAAAAACAATGAAAACACACATTTTAAAATAGAAAGAGAAGCTGATTATTTTGCTTCATGTTTATTAATGCCCGAAGAAAGATTTAAAAAATATATTCAGCGAAAAAAATTCGAATTTTCAATGATCAAATCTTTATCAGAACATTTTCAAACAAGTATCACAGCAACGGCAATCCGTTTTGCAGATATTGGAAACCATCCGCTTATGATTGTTTTTGGAGGAAATGGAGAAATAAAATGGAAATGGAGCAGCGATGATTTCCCTTTCAAATATTTACTGTATAATGATAAAATTCCTGAGAATTCTGTAATGGGTGAATATTTTCAAAAAGCAAGACTTCCAAAAAATACAGAAGATGTTTGGCCAATTGATTGGTTCAATTATGTAAAAGATTATGATGTTCATAGAAAATTTAAAGAACATTGTATTGCTCATAAACACTTAGCATTAAGTATTATATGGGAAGTATAATAAACATATAATTTTTGGTGGTAAACTTCCTTTATCAAAAAATTTGGCATTAATTCTAGGACATTTTAAATAGTAGTTTAATTTTTACCATACCTCTTACTTATAACAAATCAATCAGTCTCACTCCAGTCATTCTCTTTGCTTCGTTCGGCTGCTCCAGTCGGTATACCTTCATGATTAAGGTGTAAACGAAAAACTGTTTTTCGGCATACCTACCCTTCGCAGGCACTTCGCAGCCCATAAAAAAAACAGCAACTTAAAAATAAGCAACTGTTTTTTTTTGGATGTTCCGTTCCTCAGCTCCACACGTTCATTCCTTGCGTTCGGTCAGGCTTATATAAGCAGGATAAAGCTTCATTACTTTACGCTCCGTGCCTACGCTCCACTGCATTCCAGCCCTATCCTACTTATAGCCTTTCTTTTAATAATTTGAGTTGGTACTCAAATTTATTAGATTTATCTTTTCTGCGAGCGTTACTGATTCCTTGATAGTTACTTTTTACTAAAACAAGTGCAAATCAATCAACTTATTTATTTCCTTTTCTTCTTTTGGGGAAATATAAAAGAGGTTTCTCCTCCTTCATCCATAGCGATAAAAGCATCGAATTTCTTTCCTGATTTACTTATCATCCCTTTTAATAAATTGGTCTTTCCTTTAGTTATTAGTGTTTCCAAATCCACAAGACTGAGATGTATGCCACATATATTTCGGAACTGAACCCAATTACAATTATCTTCCATGCATTTAACCAACTTGTCTCGAATAATCAATTTTTGCACCTTACATTTTGGACAAATAAGCTCTGGTTGTCGTTCTACTTCTATGGCCAAATCAAGTATTTCTTGAGTTAAAGATCTTGTAAAAGTTTCTATTTCTTTCTGGAAAGTTGCTAAATTAGATTCATTATTTTCTATTTTTTGCAAAGCTAGTTCCCAGTTTGCAGTCAACACAACATTAGCAATATTTTTGTTTTTTACCAATTCATAGACCTTTAATCCTTTTTCTGTCGGCAGTAGTAATTTCTTATCGCGTCTGATATATTCCCTCTTAAAAAGTGTTTCAATAATGGCTGCTCTAGTAGCTGGGGTACCAATTCCTAAACCTTGTATTATTTTACGCTCCTGCTCATTTTCAATCTGATTGCCTGCGTTCTCCATTGCAGATAATAAGCTTGCTTCCGTATAAATAATTGGTGGTTTGGTTTTCTTTGCTACTATTTTTGCTGTCTTAATCTTTACTTCATCACCAATTTTTAGTGCTGGTAATTCTTGAGTAGGATCCTTTTCTTCATCGCTAAAATCACCTTTGATAACTCTCCAACCTGCATCCAAAATTTTAACTCCTTTTAAGGCAAAATCATAGTGTGCAACTTGCAGTAGAATGTTCGTTATTTCTTT
Source organism: Flavobacterium frigoris PS1 (assembly GCF_000252125.1). Taxonomy (GTDB): domain Bacteria; phylum Bacteroidota; class Bacteroidia; order Flavobacteriales; family Flavobacteriaceae; genus Flavobacterium; species Flavobacterium frigoris_A. The sequence continues at coordinate 54,116 of NZ_AHKF01000031.1, forward strand.
AGTACAAACCGGAGAAACTGACTCTAATAATCGATTGGCAATCATTTCGTAAATTGCTTTTTCCTTGGCGGATAAAGCCGATGGTATTTTATCCGTGATTAATATACCATGATGATCGGTTACTTTTAAATCGTTGACAATCCTTTTATTCAAACGATTTAATCTCACTTTAGCAACTACAGCTTTGAATTTCTCAGTCTCATCCATTATCCTTATCAACTTAGGGATTTCTTCCCACATGTCTTCAGGAATATATTTACTCCCAGTACGTGGGTAACTAATGAATTTCTTCTCATAAAGACTTTGAGCAATATTGAGTGTTTCTTCAGCTGTTAGACTTAACCTTATGTTAGCTTCCTTCTGCAATGCGGTAAGATCAAATAATAATGGTGGTTGCTCATTAACAGTTTTAGTTTCTGTGTCCATTACTGAAGCCTTTCCATGCTTATGCACCGTTTTCAGTACATACTCAGCCTTTTTACCTTCATCCCATCTAAGTGTGGAAAGACTTTTAAAATCAATGTATTCTTTGTTATGCTCTAATTCAATTTGCCAATACTGTTCAACTTTGAAGGACTGGTTTTCTAAAAACCGTTTACAAATTAATGCTAATGTTGGAGTTTGAACCCGACCCAACGAAAAAACACCACTACCACTCGCAACAGTAAGTGCTTGCGACGCATTGATTCCTACTAACCAATCTGCACGGCTCCTTCCTACTCCTGCGTCATGCAAACTATCAAAGTCTTTTCCTGATTTTAGATTCTCAAATCCTTTAAGAATTGCCTTTTCGGTTAACGAACTAATCCATAACCGTTCAAAAGGTTTAGAGCAATTTAAATATTCATAGATGTACCGAAAAATAAGCTCGCCTTCTCGTCCTGCATCGGTAGCCACAATAATACTATCGCACTGTTTAAATAGTTGATCAATAGCATTCAGTTGTTTCAATGCCCCAAGATCACGAATAATAGTCTTGTCTTTCTTTACTTTTCGTACTGTCAATAAGAATGGATTAGGTAGTATAGGCAAAGCCTCTCTTTGAAACCCACTAATTCCGTAATCTTCGGGCATAGCTAAAGACACTAAATGTCCGAACGCCCAGGTTACCTGATATCCATTTCCCATCAAGTAACCTTCTTTCTTTTCTGTAGCTCCTAACAAGAGAGCAATCTCCCGAGCAACACTTGGTTTTTCTGCAATTACTACTTTCATCTGAACAATTCTTTAGAGTAATTACATTTTTCGACCTTTAGATTTAGCAGCTACTTTGGGTTTCTCTTGTAGTTCTTGCTGCTTATCCGTTTCAGGGCTATTCTGTTTGCTTTTCAAAGGCTCTTTACTATTTTTAGTCGCCTCGTTGGTTTTACCGTCAGAATTTACAGCAACTTGGGTTTTACTTTCCTCTTTAGGTTCTGCTTTTTCTTTGAGCTTATTAGGATTGTCAAAAGAAAAACCTGTTTTTCCTGTATCCTTATCAAATGTGATGTACCCTTGGTATTCTTTACCTTTCTTATCAACTAATCCGCTTACATAAACCGTTTGTCCTTCTTTGAATTTTTCAAATTGTGCAGTATCCAATTCTTTCCCTCGAAATGCTTTTGGAGCTTCAACATCTTGCTTTTCTGTTTGCTTATTGCTATTTGCTCTATCGAACAAAAACTCAACATATCGCTTATCTGCATTAAACTGTACTGAGGCATTAAAAGGTTCTCCTTTTTTAGAAATCATACCTTCTAGATACAAAGGTTTTCCTTCTGACAAAGTCCTTTTTTGTTGATCATCAAGCTTAATGCCTTTGATTCCTTCTGGAATTTTAATGAGGGTTGTTCGAAGTGCAATAAGTTCATTTGTTAACTTGTCGATACTTATAATTGACGGAATTGTTTCCCCTGTTTTGGGGTTTGTCAAGTCAACTACTCGCCCCATATTTCCATTTTTTAACAAATTATCTTTGTCCTCTTTTGTAAATTCATGGCCGAAGAACTTAAAGTGCAATTGGGGTTCTTTTCGAATTCCGTGAATAGCCAAAACTACTTGCCCATCTTCTTTTGCTTGTAATGAAAGCCTAGCATCCATTTTAGTGATTGATGACCCTAAATCAACAGTAACAGGAACTAATTCATTTGTTTTGTAGCCCTTAAGCAAAGGTTCAAGGACATTCATTTTTTCAAGTCGTTCTTTAGTTAATCCGAGATTAGACATTGATTTCCAATCGATTTGTTCTACTTTGTAACGGTTTTCCGTTTCCGTTGTCAATTTTGTTGTTTCCATAGTATTCTTATTTTCTTGTTTATAATTTATTTTTATTTCATTTTTGACTGCTATTTTTTCCACATCTTTGCTAAGATTTTTAATCGCTTTTATTATTTCATTAGCTACAGCAATTGCTTGCTGTGATGAAAAGCTTAAAAAGGGAAAATGGGTAGGATCTTTAAATTGATGGTAGAAATTGGTAAAAAAATTAGTAAACAGATCTCCTTGTTTGTCTATACGTATAAACTGGTTTTCATTCTTTTTTTTAGGCATTACCGTTTGTAGCTCTTGATCCTTTCCAATATCCCTAACTACATCAATTTTCTTTTTTTTGTATCAAGTACTAGTAAGACATCCGAAAATTGTTCTGAAAATCCTGGTCTATCAATAGGTTGTTCGTTCATTACGACAGTATTTAAAATTTCATTACCCGAAAATAATGGGACAAGAACCTTCCAATCAAATAATAACTTCAACTGGCTTGACTTGTCCTATTTTGTCTTTACATCTTTCAAAGGGTGCATTAAAACTATCCCGTATAAATTGATGAACATCTGATAGTTTATAATAGATCTTGCCGCTAATTGTATAGTAAGCCAGTTTACCTGAAGATCTATACCGCTGTAAAGACCTATTACTGATTTTTAACATTTGAAGGACGTCTTGATTATCTAGCAATTCTTCTCCATCAATATTGTTTCTACTTTTTTGGACATCATTAATTTGATCATTCATTAAATCAAATCGTTCCATGATACGTTCCATCCAACTTATAAATTCCATTCTATCGATATTCATATAGATATGTTTTAATCATTTATACAAAGTTGGAAAACATTTGTACTATATTTTGCCAAGGTTAGCCAATTGAAAAGAAGATTTTTGAATTTCTAAAAAACATATAGTTGATTATTTTTAAGATGATTACGTTATTCTTTTGCACGAGAAGTTTTATGCAGAGCGAGCTTTACCAATGGGTATATATGGGTAGCTATTATAAAAAAAGCAGTATTTTTGAAACACTGCTTTTAAATGAGGTAAGATTATAATTATTTATAAATCTTTATCCATATACTGCTCTAAAGAAGATTTGAGTTGGTCTAAAAATAAAGTGCGATTACCTGCACGGTCTTTCATCCGATGGAATGCATGATGAATATCTCCCAATTGGACACGAAATAATAGCTGAAAAATTAAACTGATTTTACGGATTCCGACCTTACCATTAGAAATTGCTCCAGATGCGTAAAGGGCATAAATCAATTCTATCACTGCATTTTTGGATTCTGTCCAGAAAACATCTTTGGTGGATTCGGCATTCTGTAAAGCCATCCCCGGCTTGTCTACAGGATTTATTTTGATAATCAGATAATTATAAAGCAATTCATCCGCTATAATACGGGAAACTTTGTAATCATAATATGTAGAAAATTGGGTATCAACTTCAAAGATAAAACTGTTAAGGCCCGTATTAAGATTTATTTTTCCTAATTTGAAAAAATCGTGATCCCTGTCAGTTCGTCCAGAACGATAATACCGGTAAAAATCGGAATTGCAAATATGTTCCTTATATTCCTGCTTTAGCTGCTGTAATTCACTGGAAAAATATTTATAATACATTTTTCCTGTACTCACTGGACAAGAGGTTTCTATTCTGTACATCTTGTTGTAATAGATTAACTTACCCAATATTTGCGGTTTTATGATTCTAAAGAATTCAATTTCTTCATTTTCATCTGTAAAATGATGCTCCAAAACATGGTTTTTCATACCTGATAATAAATCCTGAAGGAATTTAGTCATACGATAGGATTCGTCTATTACATGCACTGATTCCAAACTTATTTCCTGTTCTTTTTTCAGTATACTGTAGAGAGCATCTTTATAAGTGGACTGCATCATACTGACAATATTAAAGTGAATAAGTAATCCATTTATGTCCTATCTTTTAAGTTAGTTACTGTTTTGTTAATAATGTTATTCCGCTACATATCTTTCCGAGTGTCACTTCGTTTGCTTCAATAATTTCATTGCAGACAGCACTTTGGCTATCTCACAAATCGTGAAATAGCCTCTTTTTTCATTTTTTGTTCGGGCTCCTAACGGAGACTATCTCAAATATTCAACTCTCAAAGACTTGTTTTAGTTTTGAGACTTCCTCTTTTAAACATTTTTTTAATATTAGTTGTCAATATGCTTTAATCCTTTTACAATTGATTTGTAATCATTTTGCAAAGTATTCATAAATTCCATTGCGTAATTGTCTCTTGCTTGAACATAAGCCACTTTTGGAATTATTTGGGCTCCTAATTTTCTTTTTTCAAAGGAGGCTGATACTCCAAAGTCTATTTTTTGAAACTCTAGTTCATTGGCTCTTTTTATAGTTTGAAATAACAATTGTCTGTAAAGTTGGTATTCTTTAGCCCATTTATAATCCATACCTATTAATTCTGGCACATAGGTGTGATTACTGTTTTTGTAGCAAAACATAACTCCATCGAATAGATTTTCGGGCTCTGCTTTCAATTTTAATAATATGAACTCCCAATTCGGGCTTTCATTCATGTTTTCAAAAATCTCTTGATCATATCGGAATGTATTGATAGCGTTATTATTATCTTTTACATTACTGTAAAGCTGGCATCCTCTCACTATTTCTGATTTGCTTAATTTATCTTTTATCACAACGTTATAGAATTTCTCGTAAGGTTCTATCTCTTTATTGAAATGTTTACGGGAACGAATAGATAATGTTTTAGTAAACTCTTCGTATGAATGCCAAACTTGGTTTTCAATTACGCAAGATTCAGGCATGTCTATTTTGAAATACCCTTGGTCTACTATTGTTTTATTGTAGATGTTATCTTTTCCAAAATCTCTTAAAACTAACATATCTGCATTTAAGGTATTGTATTTTTCTTCTAACTTATCCAATAGTATTTTCAATGCTTTTTCGGCTAAAGGATGTTCTTGATTGATGAAACAATGTTTTCCTTCTGTAAATAAAGACCCCATACTCAATACTTTTGAGGTGAGGTATAAAGGATTAGTCTTTCTTATTTCTTCCAAATGAATAGAGACTGATTCAGTAGCCAGCATATCGTCTTTCCAAAGACCATAGGTAAAAAAGGTCATTAGTATAATGTTGCCATTGTTATCTTTAATGGTGAAATAGTAAAAATCCCATTGGTTTGTTGGGTCTGGGTGCCGGCTGAATGTATTCTCTAAATAAACTAGTCCTTCCCAATCGAAAATGTTTTGCTTTCCCATATACTGGTTCCATTCCGATTTCATAATATCCTGAATGGTATTTTTTTCTTCGATAAAAAGCTCCTTATCTTTTGAATCTGAAATCTTTTCAGCTATTTCACTGTCGATTCCAAAAGCCTGTCTGATTTTGATTTCACTATTATTTGTTTCTTCCAAAGCTTTGGGAAAATGGTATTCCATTGCATCAGCTAAGGCTGTAATATCTTCTAGCTGATTGTGGCTCGATAATGTTATCCTGATTCCTGTGTTCTTTATTGGAACTGCTGGATAAATTCCTAAGTTCAGAAAAAATCCTTCTTTAAATAGGCGATGTACGAAATTGTAAGCTGTTACAGGCGTACCCATACCCAAAAAGAACACTGGCGAATCATTTTTTGAAATTATGGGGAGGTTTCCGTTTGATAGTAACTGGTTAAAATAATCGATTTTATCAGCTAGGCCTTTTTGTTTCAATTCTATTTCAGGAGATAAATGAATGTCTGCCGAGGCAATTGCTGCCGCTACAGATGCAGGTTCTAACTGAGCGGAAAAGGTTAATGGTCCGCCAAAATTTTTGATTTTATCTCTTAGTTTCTGATTCCTGCAAAATACTGTTGCTCCACTAGCTCCAAAGGTTTTACTTAGTGTGCTTACCACAATACAATTTTCAGGTAACTCTTCGATAGCGTCAAAAATAAAACCGGTTCCGTTTTTGCCTTTCCAACTCATTCCATGAACATCATCAAAATAAAGGTTTAGTTGTGTATATTTTTGAGTTAATGCCAATAATTCTGGGATGGGTGCATAATCCCCAAACATAGAGTATACACCATCAGCCATATACCAGATTTTCTTGCATTTGGATGTTAGTTGTTTGATTTTATCTTCCAACATATCCAAATTGCTGTGTCTGATCATTTCTACCGGAATTCCTCGCAGTTTTAAAAGTTGGCAGGCATTTTGGACACTCCAGTGTACTTGATGATCTAATATTACAGCATCTTCATCTCTAATGAGCGTTGGAATAATAGCTAAATGCCCCAGCGTACTGTTCTTGGTAATAATAGGCGGAATACCATACATTTGTTCTATTTTACTTTCCAGTTCACTATATAATGGATGTGAAATGTATGATTTTGAAAGTGGAAATTGTGTACCATAATTGTGTATGGCTGCTATTGCAGCTTCTTTTAATCGGATGTCTTGTTCGAGCCCCAGATAACCAGTAGTCCCAAAATGAAACATTTTTTGGCCTTTTATTTGTAATGTTCGGCCATTCAATATTTGATCTTCAGCATAAAGATGGAGCACGCCTTCTTTTTTAGCTCCCGATAGTACTTCATCGACCGTATCAATGAAGTTGTTGTGTTTAATTTTTGCCATTTTTTTAATTTTAAATTGTTCCTGTCCAAAATTTCATGAAATTTTAGAGTGTGTTCGAGATTGTTTATTGAATAAAATTCTAAATAAAAATTTAATCGCCGACATTTACTTGTAAAAAAATCCTTATATGATAACTAATACTCCCGAAATGATAATTTTTATAGTCAGTTAGTTTTATTTGCGCTATTTTTATTTAGCTTTTATAATTTTCTACTATTATTTTTACTAAATTGTGTCGTTTTATTGTAAAATCATTGTAAAATGAGATATAATCATCTTGAGAATGAGTTTGCCAAATTCTGGATTCGTGACGACATTCTGTTTGTTGAATATAAACCTAATGTTGTTATCGATTTGGCTTCTGCCCAGCGTATTGTAGCCGATCGAGTTATGGTGCAAAACGAAAAAGCGTACCCTGTTTTTTGTGATATAAGAGGTTTAGTGGATTCAGATAAGGCAGCTAGGGATTATTTGTCTCAATCTGGTTCTATTTTAACCAAAGCGGTAAGTCTGGTAGTTCATCAGAGCATTTCTTTAATTTTGACTTCTTACTATCTTAAAATCTGCAAACCAAGTGTCCCAACAAAACTATTTACGGATGAGGCGGCTGCTTTGGCTTTTTTGGAACCCTATATTTAATATTCTAATTAACTTTTTTCTAGACTATTTTATTTAAAGCCCCAACTATTATGCAACAGGAAATCAATCAACAGCGAATTCAAAATATGTATCAGATGCTTCTTGAGATGGCGGCAGGTAATTTTACAAATCGCATTCAGCGTACCGGGCAAGACGATGAATTGGAGGCACTAGTTATGCTCATTAATATGGTTGCAGAAGAAATGAAGGAATCTGTTTTTCACTCAGGCTTTGTGAATCCTCATTATACCCATACCCATCTTGTTCAAATTACTTTTGTTCTGGATGCTGATTTTGTTATCCGAGACTATATTTCCACTGTTCCCAAGGTGTTAGGATTTTCGCCTGATGCTCTCCATAATAAACCTTTCAGTAGTATACTTTCGCAGCAATCCTTGCCGATATGGAATCGTGTTGCAGCAGCATTACTTCAGGATACTACCTACAATAATACCGAACAGCTCATTTATATTAGCCAAGAGCAATTGCTTGTCCCTTGCTTTTGCACTATTTCACGACTGATACACGATACCTCTATTTTAGTTAGTTCCGTTATTACTGTTATTGCCGATCCTATAGCTGCTGAAACTTTAGTTTCCGCTGATGATCCCGATTTGCATGGAGGACTCAGCAGCTATACTGATGTACAATTGATGCAACATGTTTATGATTACATTTTAGTGCATTTGGATTCACCATTGCCTTCCATGAAAGAACTTTCGAGGATTTTTGGAACCAATGACAATAAACTGAAATCTGGATTTAAACATTTATTTAAAACGAGTATTTACCAATTTTATGCTACTGAACGGCTAAAAAGAGCTCATCTTTTGATCCAACAAACGACCATACCTCTAAAAAGCATTGCTTTCATGGCTGGATTTCCGATCTATCCTAATTTTTCAAGAGCTTTTAAAAAACGATTCGGATATACCCCAATGGACATTAAGAGAAGGCTTTAGGGTCTTTTATTATGGATAGTAAGTTCTGCTTTGTGGGATGTGGGGTTTGAGCTGTCTGTTTTAGGTTAAGGGTTAGGGTTATTATCGGCTATGAGTTTTGCCCTTCGACTTCGCTCGGTATTAATTTCTAGGATGTGAAGGAAAGAGGTATTATCGAAAAAATCTGCGAAACGCTCCGTTATTTAAAAAACTCCTTTTTGGATAACTCAAGCTCCCAAATTGATAACGCTTTTTTCTTTCTTTTTCGGAATTTTATATCGGATTAAATTTAAATTTTAGCGATATGAAATTACGTGCCACCACCCAAAGTATTCTTCTCAATAGTATCTGCCTGCTGTATGTTTTATTGTTTGTTTATGCAGCAGTAAGTAAACTACTAGATTTTGAAAACTTTCAAGTACAGCTGGGACAGTCCCCTTTGCTGAGTGCTTTTGCAGGATGGGTTTCATGGGGCGTTCCAGTCATTGAATTGCTTATTTCGATTTTTATTGTTATTCCTCGTTTTCGGATTGTAGCACTATATGCGGCTTTCAGTCTTATGGTACTGTTTACTGCCTATATCTTTATTGTTCTGAATTACAGTTCATTTGTTCCTTGTTCCTGTGGAGGAATTCTTGAAAAGCTAGGATGGAAAGAACATTTGGTTTTCAACATTTTCTTTATCACAATAGCTGTTATAGCCCTTTTTATTTCACCCCGTTATAACACGGAGGAACGAAAATCCAGAAGATACTTTATTTCTACAACACTTTTGATACTTAGCATTATTTGTGTCGGATTTATGACCCTACTTTTCATCATTTCAGAAGATATTGTTCACCATCGTAATAATTTTGTCAGACGATTTCCTCCCGTTTCTGTTAGAAAAGCATATCAAGCAGACCTAAAGTACAATTCTTATTATTTTGCAGGTGAAGGCGACGGAAAAATATATCTAGGCAATAGTACAGCACCAGCACAGGTAGTGACACTAGATACGACACTGCAAAACAAAAAGATACATTACATATTTATTGATGATAACAAAATAAAATTCAACGCAGTTCAAGTCAGAGTTTTTCCTCCAAATTTTTATGTTCTTGATGGGACTGTACCATGCATTTTCAAAGGTAAAATAGTCGACTGGAAAGCAACATTGCAAATGTATGGGACAACTCATTTTTCTATTGCTGAATTGGTAGATTCGAATGTTGTTGCATTTAGAAAGATTAGTAATCAGAATGGTGAAAATATTCTCGGTACAATTAGTTTTGATGACGAAACCGTTGTGAAATATCATTCAGAGTTACTACAGAAACAAATCGATGGCGTATTCGATACTGATGGTACAATGCAGTACAGCAGAGAACTGAAGAAATTTGTATATCTATATTATTACAGAAATCAATTTATTGTCACAGACAATCGATTAAACCTGTCCTATCGGGGAAACACTATAGACACAACATCAAAAGCCAGACTTAAAATTGCATGGGTTAAAAAGCGGAAAGAGAAAAAATTCTCTATTCCACCTTTTACCGTTAACCGAACTAGCAGTGTTCATAATAATTTGCTATTTGTGAATTCCGTTTTACCCGGTCGTTATGAGTCTTTAGAAATGTGGAAACAGGCAAGTATTATTGATGTATATAGTATTGAAAGTCAAGATTATCTTATGAGCTTCTATATTTACAATAACGACGGTAAACGAATGAGTAGTTTTATAGTTACTGATACACACCTTTTCGCATTGATTGGGAATGCGATTGTAAGTTATAGCCTTGAAAAGGAGATAAAAGAAGAAATGAAAGTACATAATAATTTAAAATGAAATACCGGCCGGTAGCAGGGATTAGATCGAAAACCTGTAAAAAAGAGTAGATCATATTTTTAATTTTAATATTTAATATCATGAAAAATTTAGTAAAAGTAATTATGCCCGTAGCAGCTTTTATGCTTGCCTCGGCTGGTGCAGTAAGCACAAATGGAGCCAATAGTACAAAAAACGCTACTGTTGCAATACAGGGATGGAATCGTGTTTCTCCAAATGCGCCATGTACAGAACTGAGAATGTGTAACAATGTCGGCAGTACTATTTGTACTCTTTCAGGTGTACAGGCTTTTGAAAAAGTAGGTGCGAACTGCACAAAAGAGCTGTACCACAAAAATTAGTTGTTCTTTTCGAAACTTTTTTAAAAACAATGCAGGCTTAAAAACGGTCTGCATTGTTATTTTATTTTGTGCCATTTACGATCCATTTTGCTTCTGATTTATCCTTTAGATAGTAATCAAACCACTCCTCAATACGACGTGTAAGATCCTTTTGATGTGATCTATCATAAATTACATGGCGGTCACTTGGGTATACTAACATAATTTCTTTCTTGTTGCATCTTTGTAATGCAAGATAAAAAGCAATGCTTTGATAATAATGTATTTGTCTGTCTTCTTCACCAGTCCACAATAGTAAGGGTGTATTTACTCTATCTGCATGTACCACAGGTGAGTTTCGGTCATAACCATCCTTATCCTCAAAAAGTGATTTATTCATACGGAGCTGCTGGCTTTCATAGCGCCAGATTTCGGCCGAACCTAAAGGCCAGCCAATTGAAAGATAATGACTCCTAAGATCAGATATTCCAGCACCCGATACTGCCGCTGCAAAAAGGTCAGTTTGGGTAATAATAAAATTGGTTTCATAACCTCCAAAGGAATGTCCTGTCAGTCCAATCTTATCAGAATTTACTAATCCTCTTCTAATGACTTCTTTCGTTGCGGCTATAGTACAATCCGCTGCAGATAGACCTGGATTTCCCATTTCGTATTCAATATCCGGAAGCAATACAAAGTAGCCTTTGGCCGTCAGATTCGCAATATTGAATCCTTCCATATTGAATTGTGATGGATTAAAATAACGATGTAGTCTGTCAAATAGTTTTTCATATATATGCACTACCATCGGATATTTTTTTTCTGGATTATATGCCGCGGGATAGAACAAAACTCCATTTAACTTTATGCCTTTTGAATTTCTATAGTGAATGGCTTCTGCTTTTCCCCAGAGATAATTTTTATGTTGATAATTACTCTGTATCAGGATATTTACTTTATCATTTTTACTATTTTTTATTTTTAAAGATGGAGGTCGGTCAAAATCTTCTTCCTGATAAACGTAGACATCGCTACCCTCGGCTTTAGCCAAATTTGAAATAAAGCCCTTCCCCCAAGCTATGGGATACATTCCTTTTTTTCGATCTAATATAAAATATCCATTATCTTCTTTAGCTGTTGCCTCCAGAAGCAAATTGTTAACATCAATTGCTAAACCTGTAAACCCATCAAAATTGCTTTTACGACTTAAATCGATTCCAGGTCTTTTAACTCTATAACTAATCCCTTTTTCCATGCCAAAAGTAATTCGTTGACAAGAATATCCATTGGTTGTAATTTCCCATAGATCATACTGATCACGTAATACTATAGTCTGTCCATCAAGACCCCATCCTTCAACACCAAAGGAGGTTGGTTCCCCGTTTTCTTCACTTAATAGTGCTCGGTTCATTTTTTTAGTGACGTTCGTGTAACTACCAGCTGAAAAACTGTAAATCCACCAGTTTCCGTTCGTGAAATAGGCAGCATATTTGCCATCTGGAGAAATGCTCAAATTATTCATATCTACAGATTGGTTTTCAAGCCACAACCTAGTTTTACCTGATTTAAGTTCTGTTAGGAAAAAATTTGTATTCGGATACAGCTTGTATTGTAGTTCCCGATCCGTCGGATTAAAGGTTATGGCGTATTCCTGCTTCCCATCTAAAACAACAAATGGTTTATCATCACTGGCAATTTGAATAAAGCGGTTTTCACGTGGCCACCAAGCGGCAAGTTTGGCAATGATTTCCCAATCGCGGTATTCTTTTCTTTGTGGATAAAGACGCTTGTCATTGCCATTCCAAATTTGCACTTCATTATCCGCATATTCTCCTGTCGGTATTTTTTTTATCAAGCCAAAAAAAATCTTGCTACCATCATCTGAAATAGTAAGTCTACTTTCATATCCATTAGCTATGCGAAGGTCATCAGGAAAGTTGTTTATTCTTTCTGGCTCAAAATGATACATTTTTTGCTCTTTCAATGTGTAATAAAAAACGGTATTTCTTTCATTGCCAGAAACAGCATCCCCTGAGTATTGCAGGAAAGCAAAGCTTTGCCCATTGTTCTGCCAGACCATGTTTGTAAATGTGCCAGCGTTATCCTGAACAATAATCTTTTTTGCTATTAAATTGCGCATCGTTATCTGAACAATGCTATTGTTGTTACCCTCTGTTACTGAACACAGCATAGTATCGCCTGCAGGATTTAATTTATAACTACTAACACCAATAATACTGTCAAGTATTTTACCATTGGTATCCCTTATGCAAACCCAATTTACGGAAGCAGCCCTGTTTTGTGTTATCAGAAACTTACCATTTGTAGTAAATAAAAAGGACGTTACACTCGGAATAAATTTTCTTGAAGCCGTTTCCATATTGAGCAACTCAAGTCCTTTTCCAGGAACCAAACAGGCAAACTGTGATTCTTTATTAAAAGTTCCATTGGTACCCTCCGGAAATTTATAGGTTATCGTGGCAACAGCATTTCTTACGAACAGTGTATCCGGATGCTCGTCGTAATCCATTCGATAGCTTACCCAATTTCCAAGGTCTGAAATTTTATCCAAATATAATGTTCCCCAGAGGTGGTAATCTGCCGCGGTTACCGGTTCTTTTGGCTGAACCTGTCCGAATACTGGACAGGTAACCAACCAAAAAAACACATATAAAGCCACTTTAGACGGTAACTTCTGCCGTATCGCTAAGTGCTTGTTGCAGAACTTGATGTGTTGCAGCAACAAACTATTTTGTATCTGATTCATTTAATAGCCTGGATTTTGAGGTTTGAGGTATGGATTTACCTGAAGTTCCGATTGCGGAAGCGGCCAAAGAGAATCATTGCTGTTCCATCCAAGTTTATCGCCAAGTACCGCATCAAGTTTGCCAGTGCGTTTTAGGTCGAAAAAACGCTGTCCGTGTTCGGTGAAAAATTCCAGCCTTCTCTCTTTAATTATTGCATCTACGATGTCACTGGCGTTATCAGCGGAGGTATCAGTTAGCCCCGCAGTGTGTCTAATCTTATTCAAGTCTTCTTTTGCGCCAATCAAGTCTCCTTGTTGCGCCCGTGCCTCGGCTCGGATCAAGTATTGTTCCGCAAGGCGAAAAATTATGGAGTATTCGGTTGTTGCTCCGGTATCTGTCTTCTCTTTATATTTGAATGCATGATACCAAGTATCGGTACCGTCTGTCACTGCTAGTGTCCAATGGCTTTTCCGCAGATCTCCAGCTGTAAAAGATGACATTAACGCATTAGTAAGTGCGACAGTTGGCGGCGGTCCTGAGGAAAAAATAAACACCATACCTTCTTCAGTATTGTGCCCTTCGTAGGCAGGCGCCAATTGCCAGATGGTTGTGGTGCTTTCCTTCAGGAAAACATTATCGAGGTTTTCATCCCAAACATAAAGCGATTCATTGTTTAGAACTGCAGAAGCCATATTAGAAGCCTCTGACCAAGCACCAGTGTACAAATATACACGAGCCAGTAAAGCCTGTGCCGTAGCTTTGTTTGGACGCACCCTGTTTGCACTTACATAATCTTGGGGTAACAAGTCAATTGCTACTTTCAGGTCGGCTATGACTTTATTGTACACCTCAATGGTTTTCATGCGGGTTGCCACGCTATTTGCTTTATAGTCAGTAGCTGTAACATAAGGGACATCACCAAAAATATTGACGAGATAGAAATGGTTTAGCGCACGCACAAAAAGTGCCTCACCCTTCACTTGGCTCTTATCAGCTACTGCGAGGGTTATAGAATTATCTACACCATTAATTACTGCATTTGCGGCATATATTTGATTGTAAGCGGAGTTCCACATTGAAGAAATAAGAGCATTTGATGCCAGTATTGAATTATTATAAAATGGCTCAGACGAATAGGATCCAGTTTCATAGGCTATTAGTTCATCACTATAGTTCCCCATCAGATTACCAATGCCGGAAAGCTTGCCCGTTATTATGCCATTTTCCCTTATTTGTGCATAAATATCGGTCATTGCAGCCTCAGCAGTGGCTTTGCTCTCAAATACCGCACTAGAGGTTAGTTGCGAATTGGGTTGGTCTGTATCCACGAAGCTATCACAGCTAAATAGGATGCCGCACAATGCAACAAGCCAAGCTGTGAATAACATAGTTTTGTTTCTCTTTACGAAAATGTATATTTCTTGGTTCATAATACTATTTTTTAATTAAAATGTAAACTGAAATCCTGCTGATACTATTCTTAATGGAGGCAGGAACCCTGCTTCCCTAAATTCAGGATCTGCTCCTTTATAGGATGTTATGGTAAATATATTCTGTGCCTGCAGTGAAATTTTGCAGTGCATAATTTTGAGCCACTCCTGAGGCAGATCATAAGAAAGTGAAATGTTTTTAAGACGGATATATGAGGCATCGCTTACTGCTGCATCACTTTCGGCATAATATTCGCTCGCCTGCATTGCCTCCTGATTTACACCTGTGGTATAAATTTGATATTGTGCATTATCTCCAGGTTGTGTCCAACTGTTTACTATTTCTGCAGGCTGGTTACGGAAAGTCCCCGCATATCCCTGTGTACTAGCAAAGTTAAAATTGAGCTGCTTTACAAACTGAAACAGAAAATCCAGTTGCCAGCCTTTGTAGGTGAATTGATTATGCAATCCACCAAAGTATTTTGGACTGAAGTTGCGAACGGTCTCTCTGTCATCTGCGTAGGATATTTGACCATCTCCATTTATATCAGCAAATTCATAAATACCTGTTTGCGGGTTGATTCCGGTGGAATGGAACAACTTTCTTATTGTGAGGGGCTGACCAATCACGTAATCATTTTTATAAGGTGATCCTTCCAGACCGGGAAAAGATAACAACTTATTTTTGGCTACCGAAAGGTTAAAACTTGTCGTCCAATTAAAATTTGGCTTTTGAATGTTAATCGTGCGCAGTGTGATTTCAAGTCCATTGTTTTGTACCGTAGCATCTAAGTTGGATTGGATGGTTGTAAATCCTGTAGTCCCTGGCAGTGGCAATCCTACTAACTGATTTGAGGAACGGTTTTGGTACCAAGCAGTTGTCAACATAACGCGATCCTTTAAAAAACCCAGTTCAAATGCCGCTTCGAGTTTCTTGTTGGTTTCCCAACCAAAATTTGGATTATAAAGGCGTAGTGGTTGCAATCCATGTAAACCCTGATATTCATAACCTGAAGAAGAATAGGTATCTAAAAATTGGTAATCGCCTATTTGATCGTTGCCAGTTGTACCATAGCTACCTCGTAATTTTCCAAAGCTTAGAAAACTAACATTGTTTTCAATCCATTTTTCTCTGTAAAACAGCCATGCTGCGCCTATTGCACCAAAATTTGCAAACTGTTTTCCAGGACCAAAGCGGCTCGAACCATCCCTTCGTCCTGTTAAGTTAAGAATGTATTTATTGCTAAATGTATAATTGAATCTGCCATAAAATGCTTGATATTTATAGACCAGCATTTCATCGCTTTCGACTGATAAATACGATGCTGAGGTAAGGTCATAAATCAGGCTGTTGCTTGTGAATCCTGACGCTTCCTCAATTCGTGTTTTTGTTTGCTGATTCTGGAAAGTACTGCCAAGCAAAACGTCTATTTCTGCGCGACCGAAAGCACTATGCCAATTTAGCTGTGGTTCTACTATCCATGACTGCCTCCCCAGAGTATTCTTGAATATTGATGAATATTCACTGCCATAGTTGTATGCAGGATTATACATGGTTGACGGTGCGGTGCGACTTGCATCGCTACTAAGATCTGTGAAACCAAAACTTGATTTAAATTCTATTCCTTTTGCCAATTGAAATGTCATTAGTGTACTAGCAACCAGATCATGGGTTTCTGATCTGTTTTTACCTTCCAGATTACTTAACGGATTTTGCCAAGTACTATTCTCCCAATTAAGGTTTCCTTGAGCATCATATAGAGCTGGAGCGTTAGGAGCAAGATTTCTCGATAATAAAGTCAGGTCAGTCCAAGGCAAATCATTTTTCTGGGCTGTATATCCTCCTGAAAAACTGATGCGAAATTTATTACTTTCGGATTTATGGTCTAAAGAGAGATGTGCGCCGCCTTTTTTGTATAAAAAGTCACCAGGAAATACGGTAGACTCTGTCCTGTAATTCCCGCTAAGTAAAAACCGAGTCTGTTCAGATCCTCCACTGACGGTTCCCTGCATGCTTAAAATATCAGCCGTACCTCCTGTCAATTCTTTTTGCCAATCAGTATACCGGTTTTGGTCCCATGTTCCGTTCACATCATAAGCATTAGAGGGATAAGTCGTAATCCCATCATTTGCAAAGGCCTGTCTACGCATTTTTAGATACTGTTGGGTATTCATCATGTCAAGCATTCTGGTTACCGTGCTAGTTGCGTGTGAGGTATTAATTGTAAAAGAAGTTACACCTGCTTTTCCTTTTTTGGTTGTGATTAACACCACGCCGTTAGCGCCACGAGAGCCATAAATCGCGGTTGCATCCGCATCCTTTAATATTTCCAGATTTTCGATATCACTGGGATTAATACTGTTGAGAGGGTTGCTTTCTCCTGGAATTGTCGTCGAAGTTTGTCTGTAGCTTATGGGATCAGACGAATATGGAACACCATCAATGATGTACAACGGCGCATTGCCATCGGTTCTGAGGCTATTTACGCCACGAATATTAATATTGAAACCTCCACCCGGAACGCCCGTTTCCTGTGTGATACTAACCCCAGCCATTCGTCCCTGCATCGCTGCAAGTATATTAGTGACGGGTTGTTTTTCTATGTCCTTAGAAGAAATTTTAGCAATACTTCCGGTGCGTTCACTTTCCTTGACAGTATAATAGCCCGCATTGACACGAACTTCTTGTAAGCTGGTGATGTCTTCCTGCAATTGGACGTTGACTATTTTTCGCCCGCGTATGGGAACTATTGCTGTTTTGAATCCTATAAAGGAGACCAATAAAGTATCTGTAGCAGTAGCCGAAAGAATATATTGCCCGTTGAAGTCAGAGCTAACGGTACTGTTTCTTTTTCCTTTTATGGAAATTGTCACACCGGGTAAAGGATTTGTACCATCAGTGACAGTACCGTTTATTTGGTTTTGTTGGTGTGGAGACTGCATTTGCCTCGGGAGCTTGTTAGCTAAGGCAGGAGTGCCGCTTAGTGTGAACCCGATAATTATCAGGTACCAAAAAGCCGACCGCCCCTTGTAGAATGAATAATTTTTCATAATATTGGTATAGTTAAGTGAAACGTTAGTTTTGTTAGCGATGGTCCTCTAGTCAAGTTTGCCGACGAGTTAGAGGGCCTTTTTTTTTAGTGCTCCTAATTCATAGGTAGGATTTTAATTGGGTTTATATTTTGTTCTTTGTACTCCATTAAAATAAAATAATAAATACGCCTGTGGCATCTTTATTATTTGCTATTTGCTCTTTTTTCTTCACTAAGTACAACTGTTGCAGCCATAAAGCCAAAGGCAGATCAGTACTATTAATGCCACTATTAATGCAGCTTGTATTTGTTTGTAGTATTTCATCTTATTAATTTATGGGGTTTTAAAATGGGTTTTGGTTCATAGGTTTTGGTTTTTAGGTTATGAGTTATTTCAAATAAGTGGATCTATTTCCTTTGTTCTTAATTCACCATCAAAAAACAAGCCTGCACCTTTTACTAACAAATTCAAAATAAATTAACTAGGCGATTATTCAATGGACCTTTCGGTGCAGGTGTTTTTTTAATAGTTTAATAGTTTGTTGTTTATGGTTCGTTGTTGGCATAAGTATTCCAGTCCGGTTAAGAAAAGTTGATTTCCTAATTGGGAATGATGATTTATGGATTTTAGGTTAAAAAAAACCTTTTGCTGCCCTTGCTGAAAAAAGCTCTAAAAGTTTTAAAAAAACATTTGGAAAATAGAAATAAAGACAATACTTTTAAAGTGCGAGTTTAAAGAGGAAAAGCTTAAATCTAGGTGTCAAAAGCATTTTAATATTTGAGTGTATATATAGGGAATTATTTTTTATAATTTCCCGTTTTACGTGTTAAGACAGGGGTAAACACATCAGTATTAAAATCCTGATTACGGAAGTTTCTTTGATAAGAGTACTTCTCAATGTTTCCCTATCCCAACACCATGTTTATTTCAGTTTTGGGACAACAAAAGGTAGCCTATTTTAGCAGGTAGTTAGGGTGGTTTAGTCGTGCTGGCAAATAAAAAAATCGTTCTCATAATTTATAGGTTTATGGTTATGGAACGATGTATTTCTTGGTATGAAGGGTACTTGCAGAAAAAAGCAAGGAGCGGTTTCACACTTTAGACTCATGGGCGACCAAACCCGTCTTCTAAATCTTTCGATTTAAAAGTTACCACCTAAAGCTTACGTGAGAACCGCTCGCATGCCGTATGCAAAAGTAAGAAACTTTTTGACATGGAGCGACTTCACGATACTCTCGAAGGTAAAATTGGTCGTTTTGAGTCGAGAAAACATCGTTTGAATTATGACTATTAAAGTCTCATTATCAATTCGCTATAACAAATATAATATTATTTTTTAATGTGGCAATAAAACCACAAAATATTTTTTAAAAAATGCAAGAAAATTTTATCGAGATATACAAAAAGATAGGGAATTCAATACGTAATAAGAGAAAAGAAAAAGGATTAACTCAACAACAGTTAGCTGATAAAGACTCAAAACTCGATAGAGCAAAGATTAGCGATATAGAAAATGGCAAAGAAGACTTTCACTTCTTTACTCTTTTGAAAATCTGTGAAGCTCTTGATATGGATATTAAAGACGTTTTTATAGACAAGAAATAAATATTAATGTATTCACGGAAAACCTTAAAGTATTGTGAAAATGGCTTTTTAGGTTTGGAGAATAAAACTCAACCTCAGTTTAGTGTCTACACTAAAAAACAAACAGATTTTATCCCGTCCTGAAATAACGATACGCAAATCAATCGTTATGGAAGAAAAAACAAATTATGTAAAGTGAAGTCAGCGAGATTATAGTATGTCGTTAAAGCTTCAAATTGTTAGTGAAATCGAAAAAGGTTTTACAACCGTTACTCAAGCCCGAAAACAATACAGTATTCAAAGTCATGCAACTGTTCTAAATTGTTTAAGAAAATTTGGTGATTTCAATAAATGATTTTATGATAGCAAATAAACCATTATCTCATTCACCGACAGAAAACCCTCATTTAGTCTAGGTATTCCTAAACTCAGGTATTTTCTTGTTTCTACCAGACATACATTTGCAACGACTTTAAAACTTACAAATGGTGTTCCCATAGAAAGCGTGAGTAAAATGTTGGGACATAAAAATATAAGAACAACGCGACACTATGCTAAGATATTAGATAAAAAAGTGAGCGAGGATACGATAATTTTAAGAGAAAAATTTACATTAACAAGCATCAATAAATCAGCTACTACCACTTAATCAATATGCTTTAAAAAACACAAACATTAGTTGCATTTATTCTATACCTTTAATGTAACAAAAAAAACGACACTATGTTAGTAGATAGACAGATAAAAAAAGTAGCTATAATTGGATACAATCGAATCCCATTTGCCCGTCAGAATACAAATTATGCTGAAGCTGGTAATGCAGATATGATGACGACAACTCTAACAGGATTAATAAATCGTTATAACCTCCAGGGTAAGCTTCTAGGAGAAGTCGCAGGCGGAGCTGTCATAAAACACAGTTGGGAAATAAATTTAATGAGAGAATGTGTTTTAAGTACATCATTAGACCCGAAAACACCCGCTTGCGACATACAACAAGCCTGTGATACAGGCATTGAAGCTGCAATCTATATAGCTAATAAGATTGCTCTTGGTCAAATTGAAGTTGGAATTGCCGGTGGCGTTGACAGTACTAGTAATGTTCCGCTAGTTTTAAATGAAAGCCTGAGAAAAATTTTACTTTCAATTAGAAAAAGTAGGACTCTAAGTGATAAAATTAAACATATACTCAAAATAAGACCTAAACACTTTATTCCGCTTGCCCCAATGAATACAGAACCAAGTACTGGTTTATCAATGGGGGAACATACTGAATTTACGGCAAAACATTATAGTATTTCTCGTGAAGAACAAGATGAATACGCTTTTGAAAGCCATAAAAAAATGGCTAAAGCTTATGAAAACGGTTTTTTTGACGATATGATTTCTCCTTATTTAGGATTAGAGCGCGATAATAATCTACGTATTGACACCAATTTAGATAAGTTATCTAAGCTAAAACCCGCTTTTGATAGAAAAAATGGCACATTAACTGCTGGAAATTCCTCTCCCTTGACAGATGGAGCCTCTTGTATATTACTTGCAAACGAAGAATGGGCAAAGAAAAACAACTATCCAATACTAGCATACATCACTTTTGCTGAGTTAGCTGCAATTGAATATGTAGAAAACAAACATAATTTACTCCTTGCACCTATATATGCTTCTACACGAATGTTGGAAAAAGCAGGACTACAATTACAAGACTTTGATTTTTATGAAATCCACGAAGCCTTTTCGGCACAAGTTTTAGCCACTTTAAAAATATGGAAAAGCGATGAACTCTCAAAAGAATTCGGTTTTAAAAAATGCTTAGGTTCAATTGATAAGATGAAATTAAATGTCACTGGAAGCAGTATACCAGCTGGTCACCCTTTTGCGGCTACAGGAGGTCGAATATTGGCAACAATGGCAAAATTACTCAATGAAAAAGGCTCGGGTAAAGGATTTATCTCCGTTTGTGCTGCAGGCGGACATGGAGTAACTGTGATTTTGGAAAAATAACTTCCTTAACCGATGAATTTTACAAATATAAATTTATTGATAGTGATGTTTTAAACCAAATTATAGAGAATGTATTAAAAAAAAAACATCTTCAACAAACAATTAAAAAATATAGAATAAGCTGTTAAATAGTAATCAACTTATACGAAGTACTCCTACCGCCTCCCTCTTGTTCAATAATACCTTTACCCATTAAATCTTGAATATCTCTAAGAGAAGTATCAGTAGAAACTTTAGTGATTTTGGCATATTTAGAAACAGTAAGCTTGCCAAAAAAATCATCAAGAAGTAGTTGAAGTATTTTTTGTTGGCGGGAATTAAAGTTGGTAGTACGGTGAGTTTCCCAGAATTAAGTACGCTTTAAGATTGCAGTAATAGTTTCATCGGTCTGTGCCATAGAACGCAACAAACAATCAAGAAACCATTCTAACCAGTCAGTACTATCTAAATCACCTTTTTGTGTACTTTCCAATATAGCATAATACGTATCACGTTCAGCTTGGATTTGAGCCGAAATCGAATAAAATCGTTTTTTACTTTGTTCGGAACGAGCCAGTTGCATATCAGTTAGGGCTCTTGTGATGCGTCCGTTACCGTCTTCAAATGGAAGTATGGTAACAAACCACAAATGGACAAAAGCGGCCTTCAATACAGGATCAATATCTTGTTTTGAATTAAACCAATCTAAAAAAGCATTCATTTCTGGCGGTACTTTATCCGCGCTTGGTCCTGTGTCTGACGGTTCCTTGTAAGGACGTAATCACATCTGCATCCCAAGTAAATTTTGGCCAATCATTTTTTTATGAATATACATATTTACCGAATTTTTGCTATAAATATAAAATTTATTAACCGCAAATAAAAAATATGCGGTGATTACTTTTACTTATCACCGCATTTTTGCGGTAAATATAAAATATAACCACCGCATTAGTACAAAAAACAAAGTATGCAATTCAGGAATTAAACTATTCAATTCGAGAATCCAACACTTCACCATTTACAAGCTTAGCTACCATCAAATAGATTTACAGCCCAATCCAATTACCAAACAAGTCAATTTTTAAATCTTAAACCGCTTAAATGAAATTATTTTCTGAATCCTTGATGTCCCATTACAGTAATCAATCCTTTTTCAATACTTTGATTATTGATTGCCATTCTCCACGCTGCCAAAGAAGTTTGCTCTACACTCATCCCATCACTTAAACTCCAATCTATATTTTTTCTATCATAGAGGTTCATAATGATCATCAGATATACAAATCCTTTCTTGCTTTGTATATAAGCAATATCCGAAATCCATATTTTTGAATACTCATTTTCAATAAAGGCTCTGTTTAATACATTTTCGAAAACTAAGTACCCTAAATATAAAAATTAACAAAACTTTTATGCTGTTTTAAATAAATATTTTTTACTTTTGACTATCTATTTTTTTATATGAAAACAATCCACCTTTTAGTATTAGTAATACTTGGCATTTTTTTGATGCCAACGCCTACTTTTGCTTGTGGAGGTAATTCTAAAAAACACTCTTGTACTAAAGAGATGTCTTCTGGAA
>NZ_AHKF01000030.1 GCF_000252125.1 Flavobacterium frigoris PS1
ATATCTCTTGGCACGGGTGCAATGATAGGTGCGGGAATATTTGTCCTTATGGGGCAAATGGCAGAGTTGGTGGGAGATTTATTTCCAATTGTTTTTATAGCAGGTGCCGTTGTCGTGGGTTTCAGTGCCTATTCTTATGTAAAGTTTTCAAATGCTTTTCCTTCCTCAGGTGGTGTAGTTAAATTTTTAAATAAATCCTATGGACCAGGAACTACAACAGGTGTGTTTTCTTTATTGATGTATGTCTCAATGGTGGTTTCTCAGAGTTTAGTAGCAGGTACTTTCGCAGCTTATACACTTCGGTTATTCCCAGAACGTTTTGCTGGTTACGCTACGATTCTTGGCATTCTACTATTGGTTGCGGTATATATCGTGAATATTTTAGGTAACAAAGTCATTGGAACAACAGCAACCTTTACTGCAGTCATAAAAGTGCTTGGTATTGCATTGCTCGCAATTGCTGGCCTATTAGTTTCTGGATTTGCAAATATTACTGGAAATTATATCCCAAAGAACACCGAGGCTCTGCCACAGGGAGTTGGCTTTGTTGCTGCATTGGCATTGGCAATACTAGCTTTTAAAGGGTTTACTACTATTACAAATCAAGGGGGAGATATTAAAGACCCCCATAAAAATCTAGGCCGCTCTATCGTTTCTTCTATTGTTATCTGTACTTTGATTTATGTAGCACTTGCTCTTGCTGTTGCAGGAGGATTGAGCATACCTGAAATAATTAAAGCTAAGGATTATGCATTAGCGGCCGCTGCAAAACCGGTATTCGGGGAATGGGGTTCTTGGATTACCATAGCAATCGCAATCGTTGCCACTTTTTCAGGTGTAATAGCTAGTGTATTTGCAGCCTCTCGCCTATTGGAGATGTTGAGTAATATGAAACAGGTACCATCCTTAAATAAAATAGGTAACTTCAAAAACCCCGCACTCCTATTCACGGTTTCCCTTGCTATTTTGCTGACTATGTTGTTCGATTTGACAAGAATCGCTTCTATTGGAGTTATTTTTTATCTTATTATGGATATTGCTATTCATTGGGGCCTTTTTCGTCACCTTAAAAAGGAAGTAGATTTCCATCCGATTATACCCTTAATAGCAATTATTATGGATGCAGTAGTTCTTTCGGCTTTCCTTTATGTAAAATACATTAACGATCCTTTAGTAATTATAGTCGCGGCAATCGGAATTATATTAATACTTATCTCAGAACGTTTTTTTATGATTTCACATACAGATGATAATGGGAATATGCCAATGGGAATGGAAACAAATAATAATAAAACATAATTAAAATAAAATTACATGAAAAATATAGCAGTTATCGGATATGGAGTTATCGGAAAAAGAATGGCTGATGCTATTAATAAACAAGACGATTTCAAACTAGTAGGAGTCTGTGATGTTATCAGCGATTGGCGCATTCAAAACGCTGTTAGAAAAGAGTACAATATCTATGCAGCAACACCCGAAGCCGAGAAAGAAATGAAAATTGCAAATATTCCATTAAAAGGAAGTATACAAGAACTTTTAAAGAAGGTAGATTTAGTAGTGGATTGTACCCCGAAAAATATAGCTGCTCAAAATATAAAAATGTACAAAGAAATAGGCGTGAAATTTATAGTTCAAGGTGGCGAAAAACACGAAACTACTGGTCATTCCTTTAGTGCCGAAAACAATTACAAATCAGCAATAAATTTAAACGCTACAAGAGTAGTTTCTTGTAACACCACTTCTATTTTAAGAACATTGACTGCCTTAAAAAAAGCTGGATTATTAGAATATGCTAGAGGAACGCTTTTAAGAAGAGCTACAGACCCATGGGAAAGTCATTTAGGTGGTATTATGAACACTATGGTACCCGAAAGAGACATACCGAGCCACCAAGGTCCCGACGCCCAAAGTGTTGACCCTGATTTAAACGTTATTACTTCTGCAGTAAAAGTGCCAGAAACCTTGAGCCACATGCATTATTGGAACGTGAAATTAAAAAAACAAACTACGAAGGAAGAGGTGCTAGAGGCTTTCAAGAAATCTAGTAGAATTAAACTAATTCATTACGACCAAGGTTTAGTTTCAAACAATACCATTAAAGAAATGTTTCTAGACATGGGACGTCCGTGGGGCGATATGTATGAAGTGGCACTATGGGAAGATATGCTGAAAGTTGTAGGCGATGAATTATTCTATGCCTATGTGGTGGACAACCAAGCTATTGTCATACCTGAAACTATCGATGCCATTAGAGCACTTACAGGAATTGAAATGGATGCGGATAAATCCATTGCTAAAACAAATGAAAGTTTAGGAATTCATTAAATCTTTTTAAGATGAAAACAGAAAAAAACATATCAGAAATTTTAGGCGATAAAGCAGATTATTATTTGGATTACGTTTGTGAAAAGATCACAAAAGACCAATTGCAAACCCCAAGTAAAAATAGTCTCGATAAAGTATTTGCAAATAGTAACAGAAATCCACAAGTACTTCGGAGTTTATCCCAACTATACAACCACGGAAATCTGGGCGGTACTGGATATTTAAGTATCCTTCCTGTCGACCAAGGTGTTGAGCATAGTGCTGCCTTTTCTTTTTATAAAAACCCAGACTATTTTGACCCTGAAAACATTATAAAATTGGCGATAGAAGGAGGCTGTAATGCAGTAGCTTCCACTTTTGGGGTTTTGGGATTGAACGCAAGAAAATATGCTCATAAAATACCATTCATAGTCAAAATCAACCATAACGAACTGCTTACTTATCCCACTAAATATGACCAAACACTATTTGGTAGGGTAAAAGCTGCCTGGGATATGGGAGCTATAGCTGTAGGTGCAACTATTTATTTTGGATCTGCCGAAAGTAACAGACAACTCAAAGAAATTGCCGAAGCATTTGAAGAAGCACACAATTTAGGTATGGTCACTATTTTATGGTGTTATCTAAGAAATGATTCGTTCAAAAAAGGCACTGTTGATTATCATACTTCTGCAGACTTAACAGGACAAGCGAATCATTTAGGTGTAACAATTCAGGCAGATATTATCAAACAAAAGTTGCCAACTAATAATTTCGGATTTAAAGAAATTGGTTTTAGTAAATATGATGATGAAATGTATGAAACATTGACTACTAAACACCCCATTGATCTATGTAGGCTGCAAGTAGCTAATTGCTATATGGGAAAAATTGGATTAATCAATTCAGGTGGTGGTTCCGAGGGTGATTCCGATTTGATGGAAGCAGTAACAACTGCCGTAATCAATAAAAGAGCCGGTGGTTCAGGCTTGATTTTAGGTCGAAAAGCATTTCAACGACCTTTTAAAGAAGGTGTTGATTTGTTACATACAGTACAAAGTGTATATCTGGATAATAAGGTAACAGTAGCATAGTTAAGAAAGACTAATACTGTTGCAAGTCTTTTAAAACTTAAAAAAATGACGAACACCATCAACATAGTTAAACACTCAGGAGACATAGTTCCATTTGATGTTGAAAAACTTATCACATCCTTAAAACGCTCACAAGCAAACGAGGAACTTATTCAGCAAATCGTCCAGCAAGTTAATGCATCGCTATATGAAGGCATCACTACCAAGCAAATCTATAAGATGGCTTTTAAAATGCTTAAAGGCAAGTCACCTGTAAGTGCATCGAGGTATAAACTCAAAAAAGCATTAATGGAATTGGGACCGTCTGGCTTTCCTTTTGAAAAACTAATAGGAAAACTACTATCACACGAAGGATATGAAACAAAAGTTGGAGTAATTGTAGAGGGTAATTGTGTGCAACACGAGATAGATGTCATAGCGCAAAAGGATAATGACCATTATATGATAGAATGTAAATACCACAGCGACCAAGGACGATTTTGCAATGTAAAAATTCCTCTTTATATTCAATCACGATTTTTGGATGTTGAAAAACAATGGAAAAAACAACAAGGTCACAATACAAAACTTCACAAAGGATGGGTTTATACAAACACTAGATTAACAACTGATGCGATTCAATATGGAACTTGTGTAGGTTTAGGTCTGGCAAGTTGGGATTACCCGAAGGGAAATGGACTTAAAGAACGAATAGACAAATCAGGACTACATCCGCTAACCGCTTTAACGACGTTGACAAAAGCGGAAAAAAGAAAATTATTGGATAAAAACATTGTGTTGTGTAAAGAGATTTATGAAAACTCATATCTACTGGAAGAAATAGGAATTGATAAAATACGGCAAAAGAAGATTCTAGATGACTCTCTGCAATTATGTAACGAACATTAAAAACTAAAAAATCATGGAAAATAAAAGTATTAAAATTCACTTTTTAGGAGCTGCAGGAACAGTAACTGGCTCTAAATATTTAGTGGACACAGGAGACAAAAAAATATTAATCGATTGTGGTCTTTTTCAAGGACTTAAAGAACTGCGTCTTAAAAATTGGGAATATCCACCAGTCAACGTGTCAGATATTGATATAGTACTACTAACGCATGGTCACATGGATCATACAGGATATTTACCAAGATTGGTTAAGCAAGGCTTCAACGGCCCTATTTATGGTACTAATCCTACCTTGGATATTGCAAAAATTATACTTAATGATAGTGCTAAAATCCAAGAACAGGAAGCCGAACGTGCTAATAAAGAAGGTTATTCAAAACATAGTCCAGCAGAACCATTATACGATTTAAAGGATGTGGAAAAAACAATTCCTCATTTTAAGACCGTTCCACAATCACAATGGATTCCATTGTTTGATGGTATCAGGGCTCGATTTCAATATAATGGGCATATTTTAGGAGCTACATTTATAGAACTGGATGTGCACGGAAAACGTTTTGTCTTTTCAGGAGATATAGGAAGAACAAATGATTTACTGTTGTATTCTCCTTTGAAACCAAAAAAAGCGGATGTACTTTTCATAGAATCTACTTATGGAGGTCGATTTCATCAAGAGGAACTAGAAGCCATTCCACAAATTGAAAAACTGGTCAATGAAACCATAAAAAGAGGTGGTAGTCTGTTTGTACCCAGTTTTTCTGTAGAACGTGCGCAATTGATGATGTTTATTTTTTGGAAATTGCTTAAAGAAAATAAAATTCCTAAAGTACAAATGATAATGGACAGTCCTATGGGTGCTAACGTATTGGAACTATTTCACCGCACAAAAGATTGGCATAAGTTAGAAGATAACGAATGCGATGAAATGTGTTCTCATTTTACAGTAGTAAGTAGTTATCGAGAAACTATGGAATTACGAACAGATAATAAACCAAAAATCGTAATCGCAGGTAGTGGAATGCTCATGGTGGAAGAATGCTAAACTATTTGGAGACGCAAGCTCAAAATCCTGATAACACCTTACTTTTTGTAGGGTATCAAGCCGAAGGAACTCGTGGAAGAAAATTATTAGAAGGTGAAAAAGAATTAAAAGTGTACGGAAAATGGGTACCTTTCAAAATGCAAGTAGCTGAAATCGAAGGGCTATCAGCACACGCAGACCATACAGAACTTATGGACTGGATGAGTAAAATAAAAAACAAACCCGAACGTATTTTTATTGTTCATGGGGAGAAAGAAGGTGCGGAAGCACTACAGAAAGGGATAAAAGAAACCTATGGTTGGGATGCTGAAATACCTCAGCTATATAGTGTTGAAGAAGTTTAATTATAAAATAAAGGTAATATGATGAATAGTTCAACGCAGAAAAATTGGTATGTTGTCACTGGCGGCCCTAGTACTGGTAAAACAACGGTAATTGATTTGCTTCAAAAACAAGGATATATTACTACAATAGAACATGCACGACATTACATCGATACTATGCGAAATGAAGGACATTCAGTTGATGAAATTAGAAATAACAAAAGAAAATTTCAATTAGGAGTTCTAGACATGCAAATCGAACAAGAAGCTTCAATTAAAACAAAAGATATTGTTTTTTTGGATAGAGCCATTCCAGATGCTTTAGCCTATTATCAATTTTTGAAATTAGATTATGATGAAAAATTAATAAAGGCAATAAAAGCAACCTCTTATAAAAAAATTTTTATTTTAGATAGACTCCCTTTTACAAAAGACTATGCCAGAACCGAAAATGAAGAGGATCAAAAAAAAATTCACCAATTAATAATTGATGTTTATAAAGATTTAGGTTTTCCAATTGTTTTTGTGCCTGTTTTGCCTCCTTTAGAAAGAGTTAAATATATTTTAGATAATGTATAGAAAAATGTCAAATATAAAAAACAAATACAATTGTGATACCAAATCCATTCTATCCTATTTATGTCTTTTCATATTGTTTATTTGCACAAGTGCAAAATCTCAAAACAACATGTTTTTAGAACAAATAGAAGGTAGAACTATCGAAAGAGAGAATTACAATGATAAAGGCGATTTGCTAAATAAGCAACTTTTTGAAGCTGGAAAAATCACGAAAAAAAAGGATTATTATGAAATAAAAGTAACAACCACTTTATATGACAAAAATAAAACACTAAAAGAAAAATACACAACAACATATAAATGCGAGCCAGAAAAGTTTAGTATTGTTTTATTTGTTTTTCCTTTTGCAGACCCAAAATCAAAAGAAACCGAAATCAGTACAAAATCAATAAATTTTAAAGAATTGTACAATATCGAAAAGTTAGCGAATGTTGATTTAGACATAAGTTTTGATTCAGGTTTAATGAATTTTTTTGGTTCAAAAAGCACCATAAAAATCTATGACAGAAAAAAAGAAATTAACAATCGAAGTTTAAGTATAAAATCAAAAATAAGTATCAAAGCATATGCTTTTGGTATAAGAATCAAACAATTAAATTATTTATTAACTGAAAAGTTAAATTCAAACGGTTTACTCACCTATCAAAAGTTTATCGAAAATGATGGTAGTTACTTCACAATGCTATATAAATAAAAAAAATGAAAAATTACGACACACTTTCAGAGGCAATTAATGATTTAATAAGTAACGGTTATACCTACGATTTCAATTTACATCAGGATTGTATTAGATGTGCTTCTATTTCTATTGAAATTCATCCAGAAGATTTTGAGGTAGATGAATTCTATAGGTTTGAAGGAATGAGTAGTACAGACGATAACAGTATTTTATATGCAATTTCGTCTAAAAATGGAATTAAGGGTTTATTAGTCGATGCTTATGGAGTATACAGTGAAAACTTGAATGAAAAAATGATACAAAAACTGAAGATGAAACATTAAATAAATAATTTAAAACTCATTCTGGTAGGATAACGATAAGCTAGCTCGAATAGTAAGTGAACCTTTAAAAAAAATTAACCTTAAATATCCAAATAAAAATAACTAAAATAACCAAAATATGGAAAATCATAAAGAGCACGAGAACAAAAAAATAGACCATTCAAAGATGGATCATTCAAAAATGGACATGACTCAAGAAGAACATGCGAAAATGGACCACTCAAAAATGGATCATGGTAGTGTTCCTATGGGTTCGGTAGGTCACGACCACCACAAAATGATGATAGCAGACTTTAAAAAGCGTTTTTGGTTGGTAATCGTTTTAACTATCCCTATCTTAATTATATCTCCCATGATACAGGACTTAGTTGGGTATAATTTTTTACTTCCTGGGAATTCGTATATCCTATTTGCTCTTTCAACTATCGTCTATTTTTATGGGGGTTGGCCATTTTTGAAAGGCTTTTTTGGGGAAATAAAAAAAGGAGTCCCTGGAATGATGACCTTGATAGCAATGGCCATAAGTGTTGCCTATTTTTATAGTTCCGCAACGGTTTTTGGTTTAAAGGGAGTAGACTTCTTTTGGGAACTGGCTACGTTAATAGCCATAATGCTGTTGGGGCATTGGATCGAGATGAAAAGCGTACTAGGAGCATCTAAAGCATTACAGCTTTTAGTGAGCATGATGCCTGCGGAAGCACATAAAGTAAATGGGGATAAAATTGAAGATATTTCTCTTGATAAGTTATTGAAAGACGATGTGATTCTAATAAAACCTGGTGAAAAAGTTCCAGCTGATGGGATAATTACTGAAGGTACGAGTTATTTAAATGAATCAATGCTTACTGGAGAGTCAAAACCAGTGAAAAAGGAAGTGGCCAATAAAGTTATTGGTGGCTCGGTAAACGGGAATAGCACTATAAAAGTTAAAGTTGAACACACTGGTAAAGACAGCTATCTTAACAAAGTGATTAAGATGGTTGAAGAGGCACAAAAGACAAAGTCAAAGATGCAAAACTTGTCTGATCGAGCCGCAAAATGGCTAACCTATATTGCTTTAGCTATTGGATTTGGTACTCTAGCGACTTGGCTCCTTTTAGGATTTCCTTTTGTTTTTGCTTTAGAACGAATGGTAACAGTAATGGTAATCGCTTGTCCACACGCACTAGGTCTTGCTATACCACTAGTTGTAGCTATATCTACAGCAGTTTCGGCTCAAAATGGTTTATTAATTCGAAATAGAACAGCATTCGAAGAATCTCGCAAAATATCTGCAATTCTTTTTGATAAAACAGGAACTTTAACCAAAGGTGATTTTGGGGTTACAAGAATCGAGTCTGTAGATAAAAATTATAATTCAGACGAAGTTTTAAGACTGTCCAGCGCTTTAGAACAAAGTTCAGAACATCCAATTGCAGTTGGAATTATTAAAAAAGTAAAGGAGAATAACATAGTAATTCCCAAACTCGAAAAATTTTCTGCTATTACAGGTAAAGGGGTAGAGGCAATAGTTGAAGGAAAAAACGTAAAAGTAGTAAGTCCAGGATATTTGCGTGAAAACAATATTTCAATTCCAGAAGATGCCTATAGTGATGCAGCAGAAACAGTAGTCTTTATTCTAATTGATAGTAAGCTAATAGGTTTTATTGCTTTGGCAGATGAAATCAGACCAGAATCTGCAGAAGCAATTAGAATTTTTAAAAAGAACAATATTAAGGTATTAATGGCTACTGGCGATAATGAAAAAACGGCAAAAGCGGTAAGTGATAAACTAGGTTTAGATGGCTATTATGCCGAAGTATTGCCACATCAAAAAGTTGAAATTATTAAAGAACTTCAGAGTAAAGGAGATTTTGTCGCTATGACAGGTGATGGCGTAAATGATGCCCCTGCCCTAGCTCAAGCCAATGTAGGAATTGCCGTTGGTTCCGGTACGGATGTCGCCGCCGAAACGGCAGATATCATTTTGGTGAACAGTAACCCTCAGGATATTGCCAATTTGATTTTATTTGGAAAAGCGACCTACCGTAAAATGATTCAAAATCTTCTATGGGCTACGGCTTATAATGTAGTAACCATTCCTCTTGCAGCTGGAGTATTGTATTCGTCTGGATTCGTTTTAGGCCCTGCGGTTGGTGCTGTATTTATGAGCTTAAGTACTGTTATTGTAGCAATTAATGCACAATTGCTAAAAAAGCAAATTAATAAGGGATAATCCAATAAAAATCAATTTCTTATTAATGAGTGCTACTAAATAAAAGTGATATTAAGAATCTGGAACATCAAGAACGAATAAACACTACAATCTTAAAAATGAAACCCAATAGTAGCATTCATGCTGACTATTTATTCCTTTGCACAATCAAGACTGCAAAGGAATAAATAAGTCAAAAAAGGTAGGTCTTGAAAAGAAACTTCTTAAAATAAAATTAAGTAATCGTTTAATCATGGCTTTATTTCTATGACTAATTCTGAAATCGCGATACACTTAAAGCGCCACTTTAGAAAAATATGAGTAAACAGACACTTAAAAAAAGTTAAATGACTTTGAAACTTTTAAAAATAAAGCCAGTATTGAATCACTTGACTTTACTAGTAACTCATAATCTTAAACTAAATTTTAAAAACCAATTCAGTTTTCAACTGTGTTCCCTCTCACCTCTTAAATTCTTTTTTTTATTGCATTTAATGTTTTATCCAATAAATTATTTTGAATGAAAATTAAAGAATCTAGGTCGAAATTTAACCTTCTGAAAAACACTTAAAATTAAAAAATTTTCAAAACTTCTACGTATTATAAATACAAATTTTCCAAAGCCAGCTTGAAGTGCATCAAACATTGAAAAATCAATAATGGTATCCTCTTCTGGTGTAAAAGTATCTATTTGTTTCAAGGCCCATAGCGACTCCCATACCCGCAGCCAAAATCACAAGAGTTGGTTTTTCTTTATACATAACATTTAAAATTTTATAAAGCCTCTTTTTTTGGCTTTAACAATATTATTTATTCTACAATTAGCAATCTATTTACAAGTACAAATTAAGAGCAAAAACTATGTTCAGGTAGGTGCTATTTCCGTAAAAAAGGGAGGTGTATTGATAAAAAACAACTGTGATAAAATTAGGAATGGAATCCAGAAATTTTTATAAGCTTCTGAATTACAATATTAAAAAAGATTCAATCATCTTTTTAAATCGGAATTGGGTGAATAATATCACTGGAATTTGCTGCATAAATACTAACGACATTTAATCCTAAATATTTACAGGGTAATCGTTCTAAATTCTCTACAAAAAAAATCGACATTTGTTCGTACAGCGCTACTAAACTGGATAGGTCGAACCTAAATTTTCCGAAATGAATAATTATTATCTATTGGCTTACAATCAGTAATAGTTAGAAATTAAAAGCCAAACTCCCCCTTTAAAGGACATCTATTATCTCCAATGTTCGTATTAAATACTTTTACATGAGGATTTAAATAACAGATCGCCATGAAGCCATTTACTTTTGACCAAATACCTGTAATGATGAACAAGATTCATGATAAATTGGAGTATTTAGAAAAACTTATTTTAAGAATCTCTAATGTGGAAGAAAACAAGGAAGAACTTCTAAACATTCAAGAAGCATCAAAACTTTTAAATCTATCGGTATCAACAGTATATAGTAAAGTATGTAAAAGGGAAATCCCAGTTAATAAACAAGGTAAACGCATTTATTTTTACAGACATGAGCTAATGAAATGGATTAAGTCTGGTCGAGTAAAAACTTATTTTGAAATCCAAAATGATATTGAAAAGAGGTCAAAAATCTAAAGTTAATACTAGATTTTTGACCTCTTTTTTTTTTACCCCTAATCTCTTAGTATTCTCATCATACAAGACTTAGCCTTTTTTATATTAGTGATATAATCAAAATTTATAACTATTTTTGTGAAAACAACTCCCATGAGTTATGTTATCTTGACAAGGATACTTTGTTTTGTTTTGCGATAGTTTGCTTTAAATTGTACCATAATTGTACCACAGAAGTTTAAAACTCCAATAAAGTAAGGAAAGTTATTTTCTGCATCGGCAAATAATTAACATAATTTTAACATTTTTTCTTAATTTTACGTTAAATTAAAGGCTAAAAATCCTACATATTTTTCGTCAAAATCTACTTTTTGTACCATAATTGTACCATAAAAGAAAAAATCGCTTTTATGTGTTTTTTAGGGGCAAATAACGGCGCTTAAACGCTCTTAATTCCACTTAATATTATTAAAAACAACCAATATTATAGGCAAATTAACATTTTTACTTGCTTTTCTTTTGTTTTATTTGGTTCAAAAATGTACCACTCTTTCATCTACTATCTGTGAGCTATTGTAAACACTGGTTTGTTACTTTCTTTTACAGAAATTAGCAAATTTTTAAACTGTGTAAACAAACCTTGAAGTATAATTATTAAAATGAAAAGCCTTATATTTACTGGAGTAATTAAATATTTTAGTCTGGCTACTTTAAAAAGTATACTTGTAATATTTCTCCCAAATCAAAACGTGTCGTTTAAGCGTTCTTTACTACTTTTCAGTCCTATAATTCCAACTAATAAAACTGGAAAATGAGCTCAAATATTTCAGTATATAGAATATGTGGATTTTGTGGTTCTGAGTTCCTTGCACAGAAAACAACGACAAAATATTGTTCTTTAAAATGTGCAAGCAAAGATTATAAGAGAAGGCTAAGAAAATTGAAAACTCAAACCTTCAAACGATCAAAATAAAAAACCAGCCACTTATTGAGCTCAAAGACAAAGAATTTCTAACTGTAAAACAACTTGCATTGCTTTTAGGTTTTTCTGCTAAAACTGTCTATCGTTTGATCAATACCAAAAGAATAAATGCCTATAACTTTTCAGAAAGAAAAACCTTAATTAGACGGTGTGATATCAATGTTTTATTTGAAAAGTCACAAATTGGATTCGAAGTAGTTTTACGACCTACAGAACAAAGAAAACACGCTGAAATTAAAGACTGTTATACTATCACTGAAATACAAAAGAAATTAAATATTTCAAGTGGTGCATTGTACAATATTATAAAACGTAATAACATATGTAAATTTTCACTGGGAAAGTTTACTTATGTTGCTAAAAAGGATATTGAAGCTCTTATAAAGTAATATCGCTCAGGCATATGCTTTTAAACCCAAAAGAAGCTCTGCTATTGGCTGTAAACAATAGTTGTCCTCACCCGAAAGAATAAAATTATGTAT
This sequence comes from Flavobacterium frigoris PS1, assembly GCF_000252125.1. Lineage (GTDB taxonomy): Bacteria > Bacteroidota > Bacteroidia > Flavobacteriales > Flavobacteriaceae > Flavobacterium > Flavobacterium frigoris_A. The sequence goes on from NZ_AHKF01000030.1 coordinate 12,498, forward strand.
ATCATCTAATAAAGACTCTACATTTTCAATGTCCCACCGGTAGCCTCTTTAATAATATGGGATCAAATAGTGTTCAAATCTATATTCTCTATTTGGTGTTTGCTCATTTAGTATGACTTTGCCAATTGACTTTGTTTCTATTAAATTCATCAGAATTTGTTTATTTATTTTACTTAAAATGATTAAAGAAGTACCTAATTTTAAACAAAAAAAGTCTTCGTAACGAAACACTAATAATGCAATTTGATATCTTAATAATTGATATCTTTTTATATTAAATCTTTCTTAAAAAATAAATTTTAAAAACACACAAAAAGAAGTCTAAACGATTTTATTTTTCACTTCTTTTAATAAGAATGTAAGCCCCTCTCAATCTAACTTTTTAAAGGATAAATCGTAAACTTTAGTTCATCATTTAATTAAAACGGTAAATCTTCTTTAATATCAGAGAGGATATTCCGTACTTCATTATTTTGCTGTTCTTCCTGATCAAAACCATCTTCATTTTGAGAACCGGAATAAAATTTGTCGATAATTCTTATTTCTGTTTCAAATCCGTACTTCTTGAGTAATTGAAGCAATGCTTCTCTTTCATAACCTGTTTCTAATTGCATTGACCTATATTTACTAGCATTCATCTTTCCAATAAATTCTTTGCCGTCATCAAAAAAATTAGCCGACGTTATAAAAACTGCCTTTGCTTTTTTCCCTTTTTCAATAGTTGTTTTATAATATTTTTCAGCAAAGGGAAGCGTTTTCCTAAAAAACCACTGAAGTGTCGCTTTTTTATTGCTGTCACCCAAATTTATAGTAGCACTGGCATTATAGCCTTTAAGTTCAACGAAAATTAGTTCAGGGGGATTACTTGATTCAATAATATAATCATACTCATAGCTCTCCTTCTTGCCATTATTATCCATACTCAGTATTTTCCCTCTCTCAATAGAAGCATTAGGATATAATGTTTTCATTAAGGGGTACATCAAAAACTCAAATAAAGTTCCTCTAAGTTCCTTTAATGCTTCATCTTGGCCAGCATTGTTAATTGTCTTTAATATACTTTCTACAGTCTGTTCAATCCTATCATTACCCTTAAGCAGCACAGACAGTTCCTTGATTCGATTTAGTACATCATAAATCCTTGTCCCAAAAATGGCGCTTATATCAAATGCAATAATTCCATTCTTCCTAATTTTATTAATGGTATGCTGCGAACATAATCTGTAAATAATGATAGGGAGTATTTTTCTATCCTCTTCATTTACAGATTTACGATTAATCTGAATCCTGCTTATAAAAGCATCCAGATGTATCGCAGAATACTCCGAGGCAAGAACTACATCCAAAGCAACAAGAGTTTTTTTATCTATAGTATCTGCTTTTGCTCCCAAAATCGGATTAATTCCTGTTGCACGGGAATAAGCAAAGGCATCCCACACCAGATTATTATGTTTTGCTCCAATATGTGGCGTTTTCTTATTCCTATATATGGCATTGACATTGTCAATAATATTTGCATTACCCAACCATCGTAAGATATCTGGTAAAACGCTGCAGTCTGATACCATAGTTGCAAAATGATCCGCCATCATAATTTCTACAGATGCTTCAGCTTGTTTTTCCTTGTTCACTTTATATACAATATAAACCAAATCGTTTCGATCCTTCACTTTGTAAGCTACATCGAGTTTCATCAAAAGAGTAAGTATATCATCTAAGGAAACTACTTTTGTAGAGCTCTCTGCCAATGGAGCTGCAGTAATTTTCAATGCTTCGTAATAGGAAATAATCCCCATATTTTGATCCATTAATTCTAACAATCTATATATAGGAGGACGGGATTTTTCTGCAACTTTTTTTATTCCATCTTTTCCAAAATCATATTCATTATAGATATAGACGTACTGTCCCTTTCCAAAAGTATAGGGTGCTGACGATTTGATTGCTTTCTGCGATACGGCCCTACTCACAATTTTTCTGGCATTTTCAGGAGTAACACCAAAAGTTTTTACCAAGCTGGAATGTATTTCCATCGCAGATTCGAACAATTTCTGCTCAAGCAGATCCGTTAAAAATTTATTATATTTTTCTTGTACGCTTTGTTGTTTTCCTTTCATTTGTCACGCTGCCCTTATAAATTATATTTATTAATTTTAAGCGCACGGCTCGTTTTTTTAAACACAATTGATTTTTAAAATCAAAAATCTGATAATCAGCTATTTAAACAATCTCAAAATCATTAAAAACACCCAAAAAAAGATAAAACGCCTTAAACCCTAAAATAAGTTGTCACATCAATAGGTCTAAACATTGTTCTGCCTGAGTAGTTTATCAGTCCATAATTTCACATCTGAGTCAGGAACTACCAATTTTAAAAATAGCTCAGGACGCGATAAAGCAACATATACAATCCGCAATTCTTCCAAATCGTTTGGATTTAAAAGTTTTGGGTCAGAATTTAAAATGGTATCATAATTCTTAAGAACCGATTTTTTCCCCAATAACAACAAGACAGCCTGAAAAGTTTTGCCTTTTACCGAATGAACGGTCCCAAAATAAAATGGATGCAGTCGCTCACTGTTTAAATCTTCACCAAAATAATCATCAATTAAAATATCCCCGTATTTGCTATCAATATTTAAATTAATATTAATCCCTGAGCTTTTTAACGCTGCATTAGCCTCCTTCACCCATACATTTAAGGTCTTATCTTTAGTATAAGGCAGGCTGTCAATAAATCTAAAAATTTCTCTTCTATAATTTTTGATTCCTAAAACCGCTATCTTATCACTTATAAATTGACTGCTGCAGTAGAATCGTGAATCGGCCGGACGCAATAGAGCCTCAAAATATGATTTTTCCAATAATTTATATCCTTTGTTTAATCCCCCATGTTCATACATATGCTTTCCTTTGATTATGCCTTTCACATGATAATGATTCTTTAGCCAGGGGATAGTCTCAAAACTATGCACATCAGAACTAAGTCCTAAGTATCTCGAACTCGCAGTACCTCTATACAATACCGCTACATTTTCTTTATTTACTATTATTCCATTATTATCACATTCCTTAAGGAAATCTTTTAAAATTTCTCCAAAAGCCTCATGGCTTTCTTCAGTGGTTATAACTGTAATATCTTTTTTAGTCGCTTTCTTTGGCATTTTATAGCCAGAAATTGCAGGTATTAAAACAGAGTCCTTAACTCGTTCATTTACAGCTTTTATTTCTGAAAATGACGATAGATTCTGTATGAAATCACAAATATGCTGGGAGCTTCTTCTATTCTCATACAAAAGTATCTTGTCCCATACATCATATTTCGCATCAAATAATTCAGGCCGGGCTTCATTCCATTCAAATATCGACTGGTCACGATCACCGATCAGCATAATATTGTTGTTGCCTTTACTATTAAATATGTCAATGATTTTCATATGTATGTCATTCGTATCTTGACATTCATCAATTAAAAAATTAGCAAACTTTTTAGCAATATTTTCAGCTATTATAGGATATTTTTCTAACACTTTAAGAGCAATATAATTTGCATCAGACTGATTAGCATAACCTTTTTTAAACAAAGCCCATTTAGAATTGATAATATTTGTGATATTACCGTTGATACCACCGCTAATGTTGTTATAAACCCATTTAAAATGGAATGCTTGATAAGGCGCTATACGAGTTAGGATATCATTCGAATCAAAAGTTGTCTTATCAAAATACTGGTCATAATCCATATCAAACTTCTTCACACTCCATGGGCCATGTGGTTCCCCTACCAATTCCGGCCTGGAAGAACATCCCATTATTAAATGACCAAAAGGAAGGAAGATAAACGTATTGATAAAACTATCTATGGTTCCCAAAAAATGAGGGTGGCTTAAAGGAATTGGAGTTGAAAAATCAGTTAAGAGCTTATCTTCGATTTCCCTACATGCAATATTTGTAAATGAAATTATTGCCAGGCCTTTTTTTCCTAAATCAGGCTCTCTGAGCAGACGCGATATTCGTGCCGCCAACGAATATGTTTTACCACTGCCGGGACAAGCCTTTACAACTACTGTACCCTGATTGTAATCTAAAATTTTTCGTTGGCCATCTGATAATTTGCTATACATGTTAGACCTTTTTATCGATTACCCAACGAATTGAATTTTCAAGGTATTTAGGAATTACAAAATGCCTCCACATTCCAGGTTTTTGCTCAAGTAAATAAGCTAAGTTTTCTGCTAACACTGATTTATCTTTATTGGATTTCAACTTCTTCAAAATATCAGCCGCTAGCAAGTGCTTATTAGCAAAAACATCAACATATTTTTTAGAATGCATATCGTTATAAATTCGGGCAATTAATCTGGCATTGTAGTCATCTGCTGTTATAAGCTCATACTCAAATGTATGATTCGCTAATTCAACTCTTAGATTTTTATTGGCTAATTTTTGTGCTTTTGAGGCACGGTCAGATAACTTATTGTATTTGTTTGACAATACTGCCTTAATAAAAACTTCATTGGACTCAAAATCTGTGATTTTTAGATCCTTTGTCACGTCAAAATCCACTATACGATTACTGTGGTCAATTATTTTTAGACCTTTAAGCTCTTTGAAAACTTCAACAGCTTGAGCCTTATTGATTCCCTCACCTTTGCTAATAAAATTTCCAGATTTTATGATACTTTTGTCATCATCAGTGATTAGCGAACAATAAGTCGCCAATCTCTTTTCTTTATCAGGTGCGTTAAAAAGATTGGCAAATGGCTCAAAAGCAACTCCATTGATATTTACTATTTCAATACCATTCTTATCAAGATCATAATCTTTTCCAGTCATTTTAGCAAATACAGGAAGTAATAATGCTTCTGATATACCTTCAACCAATATACACCCGCTTGCGAAAAACAGTTGCGATTTGGTAACGTCTAAAAATTTTCTCAAATAATCTTTGTTCTTGCCTGTAAGGATCGATTTCCTGGTCGTGAAAAAAGATGTTTTATACAATTCATCTTTTTGTAATATCAGTAGATTATCAAGATTTGATTTTGCAGTGATTGTTGGAGAATGTGAAGTTATAAATATTTGCACACCTAAATCTTGTAAAGTATTTAGATAATTAAAAAATGTGTTTTGACGTTGCGGATGTAAATGAGCTTCGGGTTCCTCTATCAATAAAGCATAATAATGTTCAATTTCCTGATCTCTCCTGCTTTTCAGATCCCCTAAAACTGCCGATGCCAATATTATATTATTATCTCCCAATCCATTCTGGCTGATATCAAAATATTTTTGAAGGTGTAAATCAGTACCCAAAACCGCTTGTGAGTAAACAGGTTTCCTTGTAAGGAGCCCCTTAACAATATTGTCATATTTATATTCCAACAGCTTTAAATGGACCTTAGAACTCTTTTTCTTGATATCTGCTTTTTCTAGATGTTCATTTATATAACTTTGTCCTGTACTGATTAAACCAGTCCAGTCATCGTTTTGAAGCACTTTTTCAATTGCTTGTGAAAGCTCGTTTTTTTTGTCATGTGTAAGGCTGACTGTTTTTTTTCCTGCTGGATCAGCTTTCTCATACGAAGTCATATCCCTAAATAAGGAAGTAACTTTATTATTGTTTGCATAAGGCCTTAATTCCTGTTCGGCATTTCTTAATGGTTCCAGATAAGAGTAATATATCTGCTGTAACTCTGCCATATCTACGATAGTATCATGTCCTCCCCATACTTTCCATTTTAATTTTTCATTTCCCCTAATGTCTTTTTCAATATCATAATGAAAATTCAACCTTAAGTTTGGGGATTCTTTCTTTGCTGGGTCTTGCCATAATAGTGAATGAAAAAGATTTCTGTCTTCAGCTTCTTCAATTTTAAACTCTATAGTAAATTCTATAGGTTCAAGGACATCTGAAATAACCAAGTTGTCAATATAAAAATCTTCCGGATTTTTCACACCAATATCTCTCCATTGTCTTCCTAAGCTTAAGCATATCCTGATTGCGTCAATTATGGTCGTTTTTCCTACATTGTTTTCTCCAACAATAATATTTAGTCCTTTATTAAATTCTACTACTAAATACTCAATAGACCTGAATTTTTTAATTGTAAGTTTTTCTATATACATAATCAACAACTGGTTTCTAATTCCTTAATTGATAAATATATAAAATTTATGTCGTTATGAATTTACGAGTTTCCATAATTTGAACTATTAATTCGGTTATCCGTGCTTTACAATGCACTCTTATCATTATTAAAAAGCTGTAAGCTCAACTAGACATTGGTTTAGCAGCCCGATTGGCCTTCTTGAAATTTTATATAAATCCAACCCACAATATAAGATTTTATTCACAAATACATAAGGTAAATACTAAAATTTTCAATTCTAAACGGAATAAAAAGGTAGCCAAGATAGCCCCCGCCGTATGCTGCATGCACATAATGGCTCCGCTTACGCTTCACCACCCTTCTGGACTTACACCACTCCGCATCCTTATAATCGGTCACTTGATTTTTTCTTTCTTTTTTCCGGTTTTCTTTTAAAAACAATTTTTGCAGGGGATTGGAGAAGAAATCAAAACAGTAGTAATCTTAAAAAATTAACATCATGGAAATCACAGGACGCATTACAAAAGATGCAACAGTTAGAAAAGTTAACAAGGACAATGAAGTGGTCAATTTCAGCATCGTCATAAAGACTCCTCACTGTTCTTTGCTCGAATAGACAATCTGATCTAGGCCTTTTACTGCTTCAATGCTTAAAATTACATATTGTGAAGCTTCACCGGAGGCTAACACCAGCTCCAAATGCTGTATAAGCTCAGCGTATTCTTCAATTTCAAGTCTTAGATTAGAATGCTTGGAGAGCCATGTAATTATCTGTTTTTGAGGTGCTGTTTTGAGCCGCTCAGTAATCTCTGATTGATGCAATAAATAAACGTCCGTCAAAAATTTATACCTAATTTATTTAAACTACTGGGAGTAGTTTAAATTAGAAATATTGATCAAATGGAAAATAGCCTAAAATAATTAAGCAATCAGATGAAAACTGTCCCGTAAGGATGCGGCTAATTGTGGTGCGTTCCCGAATGAAAAACAATAAAATGAAACATTTTAAAAACGGAAGCAGCTTCGTTTTTTAACATATAGCCCACGCATACACTCCCATGATCTCCAGCTCTTCTAATTTTATACTCATAACAACACTTCAATTCATACAATACATTTTTTGGGCTCAAATTCAGGCATTTCTTATACTATATTTGTATTTCATTAAAATTTACCCTTATGTCAAAAAAAGGAGGTGATTTAGAAATCCTGGCTCTTGAGTTTCTTGAAAAAATTTTCAAAGAACTAAAATATACCGTTGTCCGAAAACGAATTCAGTTGTCAGGCTCCCAAGATGGTTATGATAATTTAATTGAAATTGTTGATGATAAATATTTCAGTAAATTAATTTATAGTGAATGCAAGGACTATACATCAGAATTGAATTATACTGATGCAATAATTAAAATACCACAGCTTGCCTCCACCCATAAAAATATAGATTTATTCCTCTTTATATCCCCAAAAAAGGATTTCAGTAATATTTTTGAAGAAACCAGAAATAAGCCCTTTCTTGAAGCCTTGGCCAATGGACATTTTAAAGTCGCTGTTTTAAGCCCAGAAAATGATATTGAAAAATACTTCTCCCTATATCCTGAGATCTATAAAAAAGCTTACCAAAAAGAGGCACCAGTTTTCAATGAAAGTGAAAGAGAAGAAATCTTAAACCAATTCGACAAGTTCATTTTCTCCGACAGAAATCTGCAAAAAATAGTCATTGATGAAACTGACAAACACATCTATATCGACAATATTAAAGAAGACCCGTTTCATATTAAAAGAAGTGTAAGGGTCGTTCAAAATAGGGAGTATGAATATTATATGGCGACAACTGACCAGAAAACATTACTCTCTGAGGTTTATGTAAACGACACCGGGGTTATTCTACTGGGAAATCCCGGTTTTGGAAAGACCTCAGAACTAAGACAATTAGCCTCCGAATTATGGCACAGTAGGGACAGATTAAATATTATACCTTTTTTTAAATCTTTAAAAAACTTCACTACCTCTTCCAAAATTGAAAATTTTCTGCCTGACACCTTTAAATTGATTCCTAGACAAATCATAATTTTTGACGGCGTGGATGAAATTGAAAATATTATCGATTTCAGTAATAAGCTCAGGAGCTTTATTAATGATAATAGAGCTTTATTTGATGATAAAAAAATAAGGTTAATCATTAGCTGCCGAACAAATATTTATAAAAAATACATTAAAAACATCAGTGACTTGGGGGTTTACTTCTTAAATGAAATAAATCTATGGACCGGGTTACATTTTCTTGAATCTAAATATGGTCTAAAGGTAGAGGATGATAAAAATTTTGATATTTATAAAAATAAGGATATTTTAGAAAACCCATTTTACCTTGAGCTGATTGGAAATCATTATAAAAAACATAATGTGATCCTGACCAATAAAGCTTTATTGATACGCGAATATGTTAATTCAAGACTTAGTGAGGATAAAGAGAATAAATTCAGCAATTATCCATCATTTGATAAAGACCAAATTATAAGCTATACCAAGAAAATTGCATTCTCTTTCGAAGCCATGCAAAGACCATTTCTGACTGCTTCTGAAATAAAAAAGGCAGCGCAGGTCGATGAAGTAAATCTTGCAAAAAACCCTTTCCTGGAAGAAAATATGGCCGATAATTGGAGTTTTGTCCTTAAAAACATCCAAGAGTATTTTGTGGCCAGTATTCTATCCGAGCTAACTTTTCAAGAGATAATAAACCTGATTCGAATAGATATTCATACAAACAAAGTCCATCCTACCTGGCATAATGTAGTTACTTTTTTACTGAACCTTATAGAAGACCAAGCGATACATGATTCTTTAGTGGACTGGATGGTTGACAACGATTATGAACTGCTCTTTAATGCCGATTCAGACAGAATAACCGATGAGATAAAATCTAAGGTTTTAAAGAAACTATTCACCAAGGACTGCATAGAAGATAATCTGTGGATTAACGACTCAAACAGTATTGCATCTTTCAGCCAATGTAATAATAATATAGAGTACTTGCTTTCTCAATCCAAGGATATCTCCATTCACAGAAGAGCAAGAATGTCTGCTATGAAAATCCTGTCCTATATGAATATTCCTCCAGAATTTTCAGATCAGATAAGAGCACTAACTCTTGATATTATTAATCAGGCTGATTTTGCCGATGAGCATTATGTGCATCTTATACAGGATGCCATGATGCTTTGCAAGAGCATGGATTTAAATGAAGATATATTATTTTTCAACCAGATCATTGAATTGCTTAAAGACAGAGATGAAAGAGAAATTATCAGCTCAATTATCTCTTTTGCACCTATTCAATCTACTATTGATAATATTGATTATTTTCTGGACATTTTAGATAAAACCATTGGAAATAAAAAATGGAATTCTGTTCCAAAATACAATTCGGTAAGTTCTACCAAAGACAGAATTTTTACATTATTTGCAAAAATCACCGATGGATCAATTTTGCTTAAAATTTACAGCTTTGCTATTGAAAGGCAAAAAAATTACCAATTTAGGGACAGTTTAGTAAAAGAGTTTCTGGCTCATCTAAAAGTTTTTTTCTCTTCTAACAAGCAATATAATCATGATTTGATTAAGATAATTTCAAATGTTGTGATCGAGGATGCAGCAAATTATTATGATGATCAGCTGCTTTTGGAAGTTGTCCGATCTTGTAATATTGAGAGGCAGGTGTTTGATATTGTACTTGAATCAATTAGTGGAAACTCTGACCGCAAACATTTTTTAGCTGAGATTACTGCACAAATTGATTTTGATAAAATTCGCCAAAAATACAATGAAGGAACTCTTAACCAAGAGTTCATGAATCAGTTTAGAAACGTATTGAGTCACAGAAATTTCACCATAAGCAAAGAGCTTGAAACTTATATAGAATTAAGGACTGATTTCATCTTTGAAGACAAATTTAGCCAGCAGCAGCTTCAGGATAGAAATGATTTTTTTGCCACAAAAGAGCAAAAGAATTTTGATATCTTATTTGATCAACAGGAAATTGTAAATCAGATTATAATATTATACCAATACCTGGACAAGGAAGATTTAAGCTTCGAAGATCTTGATAAATTTTATTACAAATATTACCGGGATCATGAACTTCAAAAAAAGGTTACAGAGAATGCAAGAAGTCTTTTGTATGAAATTCTGAGAAATAATTATCCTGAGAGTAAAAAACTAAACAAAGCTGATCTGCATAAGGAAGTACTGAATTCAAGCCTTGATATTATGTACGATATTTTAAACAGCCTTCCCAAAGACAAAAAAACCGCCAAAATTGAAATCTCTGAACACCAAAAACAATTCATCAAAGAGTGGTGTGACCAGATGACGCCAACAGCCAAAGATTTTTATTTAAATGAGCTCGCTCTAGGGAATGATTACTACTACAATGACAAGTATTATCTCTTTGAGTCTATCTATAAATTTCAGAAGTTTTTTCATTTCTATTTAGATCAGCAGATGCTGTTGGACATGTTATGGTTCAATTCACTCGAGGAAGGCATTAAAACAGATTATCTGAAAGGTATTGTTCCCATTGAAAAGGTGAATGAGCGTATTGTAAATAATCTCCAGCATGCCAAACTCTCAGCGCAGAATTTCTGCAATCATTTAAAATACTGTCGAGAAAATAATATTAGCATAACTAATCTTAACCTGGATCTAAAATCAAAAATATATGAGTTTTTAAGCAGCGGCAATTACCATTATACCGGGGAAATAATAGAAAATTTTTTCTATAAGGATTTAGAATCGCTACAAGAATTTTTAAATTATAAACTTGAAAACAACGGAGAATCTACCCGTTTCCTATTTGATTGTATTACGCCGCTGCTGACAAAAGAGAACAGAGAGGACATTGCTTTAGACTTTTTAACCCAAAATTACTCCAGTTTAATTACTTATGATATATTTACAGAAAAGGAAATCATAAGAAATCTGATCAGCTTAAATTATCAGGATGCCTTTGAGAAATATTACATCATCGTAGAAAATCAGATTCAAAATGATCTAAAAGGAGAATTTGTTTTTAGAAATCAGGAATGGTTAAAATTCACCCAGGCAAATGCATTAAAAATGCTTGTGAACACTTTTGATTTGTGCCTGTCAACCCCAAATCTCCAAGCATTATTCGGGGATCATTATTCCCCAGTTAGAATTTGCGTTGAAACAATTATAAGCGTTTGCAAAGCAAATGATGAGCTAACCTGCGCAAAAACCTTACAACTACTTAATGACATAGATTCTGAAAAACTGGAATCTCAAAATTTGGACTTATTTTATTTAAACAAACTAAAAAACGATATTCAGGAGATATATTATAACCATAAATCAAAACCTTATAAAATGATACAAGTGTTAAAGATATTGGATGATAATAAATATTTATTTTTAATCTAAAATAGTCACACAGTCAAAATAATCCAATCAATTTTAAATTGATTATTATTAAAAAAAAATTAAATTTTAAATTATGAAGACAACTATATGGCTGTATGGTCAATTATTTTCGCTGGATTGGCCAGGGCAATTTTCAACTAAAAGAAGGGTTGCCTCGCTTACCAATAAATATATTTTTGAATTGAATAAATTAGATATCAAGGCAGAGGTGAGCTTTTTGATAGATGCAGAAAATGGTGCAAAAGCAGATGAAAAAGATTTGGAATTTGTGGTAACTGCCGAAAACAAAACTGATGAAAATAAAATTTGGGATGTTATTGTCAAAGTAAAAAACAAGCTTGATTACTAAATGCTTAAATTTACAATAGAATTTGGCAAGTTATGAAACAATACAGTTTTGAAGATTCGAATCTACCAAAGGTTAATGCCAATGAAAATCTGGAAACGATTTCCAATAATTTTTTCAGGTCACTTTTTTGCACTGATAAATTTGAAATACGCTCTGAAACCAAAAGGGACAAAGGAATTGATTTTCATATTGAACTTAAAAAAGAAAATACCCCCGGTAATTGGGTTTATACCAATTATAGATTTGCCGTGCAGCTTAAAGCAACTGAATCTGTAAAAGCAAATAAGGACGAAAGTTTCACCCTTCAGATTGATTCTTCAAATATCAATTATCTACTCAATAATGGATTGCCAGCTTTTTATGTATTATATCATAAACCGACACAATCTTTTTACTTTGAAAATGTTAGTATTTTTCTTGCTGTGCTTCATCAAAAAGAACCCGACTGGAGCAAAAAAGAAAAACATGCGTTACGGTTTTCAAAAATACTTGATGATGACGCGATTGAAGCTATTTATCAACAAACATTCGCAAACGGAATTTTGCTTCGCCGAATAAACCAGTATCAAAAAATACCATCTCCGGCAGACAAATTGCAGGGAATACTTATTGACCACAATAATGAAGTTTACAGCGTTGCCGAAAATATCGAATATATTGACCAATTTGGGGCTGATCTAATCAACAACCATTATTTTAATTATATAATTGAAATTGAACAAAGGACACATCCCCGTAATAATGCGACGCTAAGATTCAATCTCTACAGTGGTATTGCTTATTTTCATCGTGGGAACATATACAAGGCAATGGATCTCTTGAAAATCGCCGAAAAGCACTCCGACAACTTCGACAGTGGAATGCAGGCCGCACTGGAATATACCTTACTAAACGGCAAGTACCTTCTAGGCATTATAACCAAAGAGGAATATGACACTGAAATTCAGAAAATAAATGACCGAAAAGAAACAGGAACTTATTTTCAGAAAGAAAAAGCTTTTTACGAACTCTCTAGTAATAAATCAAATACTTCAGAAGGTCTTGCTACTGTCTACGATACTGTGAAAAATATTCTGGAATATGAGAAAAATAATCAAATCAGAATCATTGCATATAACAAAATTATTTCTGCAGAGTCTACTATCTTGTTCCATGATTTAAATTCAAATTTCAGTTATTTTATCGGAAGGATAAAGAGTCCCTTAAAAACCAGAACCTATCTTGAATGGCTTGAGCTGGAGGGTAAATTTTTGAGACAAATAGACAGCCTTGCTGAATCAGCTCATAAATGTAATTTCCAAATTGGCATCGCTAATTTAATAATCGTAAGGATTAAGTGGAATTATGAAAAAGCCCTCCATACGCACTACTTGTCAAATTGGAATAAAAGATCATTTGATCTCAGCAAGGCTCTTGACGAGAAAACCCGTAAACAGCTAATCTTCGATTGCCAACAGCTAGATAAAATAGCAGAGTCTTATGATGCTATTGAGTTTCGGGAAAATATGCTTTCTTGTTATATTCTTGAATATCAAATCCTTCATTTTCTTCAAAGAGATGAGCAGGCAGCAGATTTATGTACAAAAATACTTAATTTCACAAATGCGTATGAATTTGCAGGTTTACAAAAGGAATATGAATTAATATTCACAGGCAATACCGCTCATCAGCAATTTGTCAATAAATATACAACGCATATCAACCAAATTCAAGATACTACAAGTAGAAATGGTATTGATATATACAGTCCATTGGACGAGAATTTTAATTTTGATCCTACCTGGTCAATCAAAGATTTTTTTGAATTCAGCTTTCCAGAAGTTTCTTTATAATCCAAATAATTAACACAAATTTCAACCCAAGAAAACAAGCCATGTAAGCCTTTAAAGGCTTACATGGCTTGTTTTCTTGGGTTAGGGTTTGTTGCTCAAGCGCCCGTACCGCTTGAGCAAAGGTAATCTTTTTATATTTAGAAATATACCCCATTACATTAAAAATCAATACATTAAATTCCAATCTATAACTAGATGTTTTTTTGATCTAATCAAACCTAAAATAATTAATATTTATATAAATATTCTTCATGATTTAGATTTACTAATTTCAGCACTATCGAATTTACTAATTTAAACACAGTGGATTTACTAATTTTATCACGTTTATGTTTACTAATTTTAGTACATTTGCATATACTAATTTTATCACGTATCCACGCATGCAAATTTCTAAGTAAAATTATAGTATGGTTAACAATAATATAATTAAAAATGGCAACACCAAAAGAAAGATTTGTAGAAGCACTTACTTTTCTTAAAGACATACAAGAGAAGAACATTGTGGGAATACATACCGAAGATATCCCTAATGCAAAATATCGACAGCTGCTGGTAAAAAATGGTTTTATTCGAGAGGTTTCTAAAGGCTGGTACATTGCAACAGACCCAAGTGAAAAAGAAGGGGAAACAACTGCCTGGTTTAGTTCATACTGGGATTTTATTTCTCAATTTCTTAATAAAAAATATGGGGAGAACTGGTGTATGTCTGCTGATCAATCACTGCTTATACATTCTGGAAACTGGTCAGTCCCACAGCAATTAATTGTACGCTCCCCCGAAGGCAACAACAAACCAACCCCATTGCCATACAATACATCACTTTTCAATCTAAAGACTACTATAGCATTACCCGATCAAATTGAGATACAAAGAGGTATAAAAATGTACAATCTGCAGAGTGCTCTTATCTATAGCAGCCCTTCTTTGTATACTCATAATGCAATTGATGCCCGTACGACACTTTCAATGATCAGGGATGCCTCTGAGTTATTGCCAATATTGTTGGAGAATGGGCATACCACACTCGCTGGACGTTTAGCCGGTGCATTTCGCAATATACATCGTGATAGAATAGCAGATCAGATTATTGAAACATTCAAGATAGCAGATTACGATATTCGCGAAGAAGACCCATTTAACAATCAACTTGATATCAAATTATCTCCGCGCGAGCGATCTCCATATGCAAACCGAATTCGCTTAATGTGGATGCAGATGCGCAAAGATATTATAAATAACTTTCCTGCCCAGCCCGGACTACCCAAAGACACTAATTCATATCTTAAAGAAATTGATGATATTTTTATTACTGATGCTTATCATTCATTATCTATTGAACGCTATCGTGTAACTCCGGAATTAATTGCCAAAGTGAGCAGTGGCAGATGGGACGCAAAAGAAAATGAGGAGGATCAAAAACAAAGGGATGCTATGGCTGCTAGAGGTTATTATCAAGCATTTACGCAAGTTAAAGAGACAATTAAAGAAATCTTAAAGGGAGCAAACCCTGGCATCGAAGTAGACAAAGATCATTCCAAATGGTACAGAGAACTATTTGATCCAAGTGTAGCAGCTGGCATATTAAAAGCATCGGATCTGGCCGGATATCGAAATCATCAAGTCTATATTGGCAACTCTAAACACACACCGCTTAACGTCGAGGCTATGCGTGATACTATGCCAATTCTTTTTGAATTGCTTGAACAAGAAAGTGAAGCCTCGGTACGTGCTGTTTTAGGACATTTCATATTTGTATTTATTCATCCCTATATGGATGGAAATGGACGAATGGGACGTTTTCTTTTAAATGCTATGCTGGCATCCGGTGGATATCCATGGACAGTAATACCTGTTGAAAAAAGGGACGAATACATGCAGGCACTGGAAAAAGCCAGCGTAGATCAGAATATTATTCCATTTGCAGCATTCCTTGGATATCTGGTAAATGAAACACTAAAAGGAAAAGCAGTAGCTGAATTACCCCCTTCCATATAAAAAATCCAATAAAACCAACCAATTCATTTGTCGTGCTTTTATTAGTAATATCTTGTAAGTTCTAAACATAAATCAATATTGGCCTCCACTTTTGCAAGTTAGTTTAGTAAATATATATTATAAAAATATGAAAGAAGAAAACGATCTATAGTAAAGTATGTAAAAGGGAAATCCCAGTTAATAAACAAGGTAAACGCATTTATTTTTACAGACATGAGTTAATGAAATGGATTAAGTCTGGTCGAGTAAAAACTTATTTCGAAATCCAAAATGATATTGAAAAGAGGTCACAAATCTAAAGTTAATACTAGATTTTTGACCTCTTTACTTTTTAAATCTAATCTCTAAGTATTCCCATCATACAAGACTTAGTTTTTTTATGTAAGTGATATAATCAACATTCAAAGTTTATAACTATTTTTGCATAAACAACTCCCATGAGTTATGTTATCTTGATAAGGATACTTTGTTTTGTTTTGCGATAATGTGTTTTAAATTGTACCATAATTGTACCACTAAAGTTTAGAGCCCTATTAAAGTAAGGAAAGTTATTTTCTGTATTGGAAAGTAAAATAATATTCATTTTTACACTTCTACTCTAGAACTTTAACACCTAATATTACCTTAAATATTGTAAACAACAATGATGACAATCGAAGACTTAGTTGGTAGCTACTCCATTGAAGGAAGTAATCAAGATGCTGTTGACGAACTTAGTTACAAAGGTACACTCAGCTTATCCCTAGATTTAAACAATCGCATTATAGCCCATTGGCTAATCAGTAATCAGGTACAAAATGGTAGTGGATTTTTCAAAGACAATATCCTAGTTATTAATTTCAACTATCGCAGCGAAGACAATTCTATTTACAAAGGTGTCGCCGTTTACAAATGTATCAACAAAGACGTTCTAGATGGATTTTGGTCTGAAAAACACGGAAACCCCCTGTACTTAGGAAGTGAACGTTGTTTTAGAATAGGCTCCAAAGAACTTTTGAACTAATTTTTTGGCTGTCAGGGCAGGCTATACACTGCAAGTCCGCAGCAAGCAGTCCATAAAACATAAGCCCGAAACGAGCTCCCTTTGGTTGCTGTTTCGGGCTTTGTTTCACAAAAGCCTGCATCCCTGGCGGGCTTTCCGTTACTATCCTTGACATAAGATGGCGTTGTTATCTACCCGTTTAACAAATTAACACATAACTATATAACAACCAATTGTTTAAACTATTTTTTTCACTATCTTCAAGATATGAAAAAACACTTCAATATTATTATCGCTGGTGCAGGCGGCATTGCCGAAGCCGTCGGCTTGCTGTTGATGGAATGGAGCGAGGTTACCCCCAGCCTCTTCATTGGTAACCGAACGCTTTCTAATGCACAAAAAGTGGCTCAATGGATTGAAGAAGGCAGCACTAAAAAGTGCGAAATAAAAGCCTTCCATCTTCCGGAAAATGGAATTACTGACGAAATGCAGGAGCTTTTCTTTAAAGGCGATATCATTCTGGACTGCCTTCCCGGTAGTCAAGCCCCAAAAATGGCTCAATTTGCCAAGGATTTTGCCATGCATTACGCCAATCTAACCGAATATGTGGCTGAAACTGAAAGAATAATGACATTGGCCTCTGACGCAAAAACCGGTTTCATACTTCAGACTGGCCTAGCGCCAGGCTACATTGACTTACTTGCCCACGGACTATTTCAGGAATTTTGCAATGACTTTGATGTACATAAAGTAGACAAATTAGAATTTAAAGTAGGTGCATTGACAAACCATGCTGTTGCACCACACTATTATGGATTTACTTGGAGCCCGGTAGGTGTAGCAACGGAATACCTCAAAGATGCCATAGTCCTTCGCGATTATAAAAAAACATCCTTAGCTGCTTTGTCGGAAAGAGCTACCATCATTATTGACGGTATAGCATTTGATGAGGACCTTACTTCAGGAGGTGCAGCTGATTTACCAGATGCACTGTCTGGAAAAGTACGTTCACTCGATTATAAAACCTTGCGCCATCCAGGACATTATGCTTGGGTAGAGGAACAACTTAGCGAATTGAAAAATCCGATTAACGCCATTCACGATCTCCAAGCAAAAATGCAAGCCATAATACCTCATATAGAAGATGACCAAATTGTATTGTATGCAGCAGTCGAAGGAAAAGACGCGACGGGAATATTACGCAGACGAGAAGTTGCCAAGCGTATTCTTCCTTTGAAAGTAGGAAATCAACTATTGAGAGCTATACAAACAACCACAGCTGCTCCCTTGGCCCAAGCAGCCCAACTCCTACTCGAAAACCCACATAGGGGCCTGCTATTACAAAGCCAACTAGATCCTAAGAAATTTCTAAACGGAATTTATGTTTCAAGGGTATACGGCTAATGTATATGCAACAGAAACACAGCAATCACTTTCAAAAATCATATTAATCAAAAACAGCTTTCTAATCAACTAACGAATCTACCTTTATAAATTTCAAACAATTTTATTCTATTTATTGTATTTAAATCACTATTTTTTCGGAAAATTTCGCAATACTTTTGCATACAAAATAGTAGCATAGAAATGAAAACCTATTACATTAACAACGGTAATGATAACGCTGGCCCTTTTACGCTTGAGGAGTTAAAAAACCAACAAATAAAGAAAAATACATTAGTCTGGCACCAAGGCATGGACGAATGGAAACATGCAGTGGACTTAGTAGAATTTGTCCCGTTTTTTAGAGCAGCTATACCTACTATAAAACAACCTACTCCCGCTCCAAAAGCGGAAGAAACAAAATCTAACCAAACTATTTTTGGACTCAAGAAAAGTTACTTCTTTTTAGCTCTAGGCTTTTTAGCAATAATGATGACTGTTATAGCGCTTGATATTATTCAGAGTAATAAAAGAAATGATTTGGACTTAAAAAATAAGCAAACGGAGTTCGGTAACGTGCAAGTGGAATTAGAACAGAAAGAATCCAACGAACAACGCATTCAACAAGAGATACAAAAAAGAATAGCATCTGAAAACAATAGTAAAAGAAGAAAAGATTCAATTACTGTTCGTCTTTCTGAAATCAAAGATTTTCTTATTGAAGATAAAAATCAGTTAGCTGAAGCAAAAAATAACTTATCCGCTCTCGAAAACTTTCAACAATTACAATCAGAAAGCAGCCAGGAAGAACAGGTTCGCCTAGCCCAAAATGACATTGCAAATTGGAAAAGGGAAATTGATCAGCTAGAAAACGAAGCCAATAGATTGTATCTAGAGCTAGAAGCAATACATTAAATATTTTTTAAAAGACACTAATCACATTTTAACCAGCCCGTAATACTCATTCGGGTGTTATTGGTCACTAAAACTTCATGAAGTAATTCATCACTTTTAAAGAAAACTGTTTTCCCTTGTATTGGTGTGATTTTCTGATTGTGATTTTCTTGGTGAATTAACAGTTCTCCACCATCACTGGGTTGCCAATTACTATTTAAATAACTAATCATCGAATATTTACGACTGGGGTTATTTTGAAATTGATCAAAATGTTGCAAATAGAAGTCTCCTTTTTCATATAGTGAATAATGAAACTCGTATCCTGTAATTCCAGCAAAGCAACTCTCATTTAAATAACTGATAAATGCTTCTATTTGATCAAAAAAGGCATTTTCAAAGACATTATTGTTCTTTCTATCAAGCCAATATATAGAATCACTACGAACCGCACTATCATAAACAATAGCTTCTGAATTTCCTGTTCCGGCAAAAATCAATAAATCTTGTTGGTTTAAGGCTAATAAATTTTGTTTTAAGTGGTTCGCCAAATCATCACTTAAAAAATTTTCAGATATACCTACTTTATTATCAATATAAGTGGTAATCAAAGCTTCAAAGCTATTTTCCATTAGTTTTAATCAACCGCAAGGACGGATAATCTTTGTAAGGTAGTATATATTCCATCACATATAACATGCTGATAGCATTATAGCTATAATAAAAAATAGCGCTTAGAAAATATTTTCTAAGCGCTATTACATAACTAATCGTTTATTTTAAAGCTTACTAATATAGCTACCGTATATATCCTTGAACTGATATCCTTCGGATATACGATCTTTACTCAACTTATTGTACTCTACTAAAGCCCAAAGAATAAATTCCTTCATAAAAAATTTATCTTCGTTAGCTAATTCAGGTTGGTATTTTTTAATCAAAATCTCGAGTGGCACAATAGCACCCAAAATTCTTTGGTAGTCTTCATCACTGGCATCATCTAATAATTCAAAACCGCTTTCGGCAAAAAACCATTCGATCAAATCTGTATACTCTGTCGTTTCATTTGGCTTTTCCAATTTTTCGATTTTTGGAAAATAACCTGGGAAAAAAGTATGAATGGCAGATCCCAGTAGGTTTTGAGCCACGGCAGCAGCTCCCTCCTGCTCTCCTTCGTAAACTAATTCTACTTTACCGGTTATGGATGGAATAATACCCATAAAATCTGATAATCGCACGGTAGTCTTATCATCTCCAGATCTCAATGCTCGTCTTTCGGCTGTACTCAATAAATTCTCAAAAGCAGTAATGCTCAACCTCGCACTCACCCCACTTTTATTATCAATATATTCGCTATCACGAGCTTCAAAACTGATTTGTTCTAATAAATCTCTGGCTAATGAAGGTACGTGAACCATATCATTTTGTGATGCGTCCAGCTTAGCTTCTTGCTCTGTTATCGTTCTTGCAATTTTTATCGTTTCAGGATAGTGTGTCAATATTTGCGAACCTATACGGTCTTTAAGTGGTGTCACAATACTTCCTCGATTTGTATAATCTTCTGGATTTGCTGTAAAGATGAACTGCATATCTAGTGGCATGCGCAATTTAAAACCACGTATTTGAATATCGCCTTCCTGCAATATATTAAACAAGGCCACTTGAATACGGGCTTGTAAATCTGGTAGTTCATTAATCACAAAAATGCAGCGATTTGCCCTTGGGATCATCCCAAAATGAATAACACGATCATCTGCATACGATAACTTTAAATTTGCAGCTTTTATCGGGTCAACATCTCCTATTAAATCTGCTACAGTAACATCTGGTGTAGCTAGTTTTTCTGAAAAACGTTCGCTTCTGTGCAACCAGGAAATTGGAGTCGCATCCCCATGGATTGCAATTAAATCTTTTGCAAAACGAGAAATAGGATTTAAAGGATCATCATTAATCTCTGAACCTGTAACAAACGGAATGTATTCGTCTAATAAATCAACCATTTTACGTGCTAATCTCGTTTTGGCTTGACCACGAAGACCTAATAAATTTATATTATGACGAGACAAAATAGCGCGTTCCATCTCTGGAATAACGGTATTCTCAAAACCGTGAACCCCTTCAAAAGCAGGTTTTCCTGATTTAATTCTATCTCTTAAATTATTCCTTAATTCATCCTTGATACTTTTGCTTTCGTATCCTGATGCTTTTAGTTCACCTAAAGTATTTATATTTTCTATTTTCATCTTTTCAATTGTCTTTCTATCTTGTTTCTTTTCTCTTTATTCTATTCTCCCCTTTCTTTCAAACCTACTTCACCCTTTTCTTTCTATTCGTCTCATAATCCTCGAAAATCATTTCGCCCAAGCCCTTAAGCCCTGTATAAAATGCTTTCCCTTGATTGGCTTCGGTGAATTTATTGACAAATTGTTGCAAATAAGGATCATTAGCAATCATAAAGGTGGTAATAGGGATATGCAGTTTGCGAGCTTGTTGCGCTTGACTGTAGCATTTATCAACAATGTACTCATCAAGACCATTACTGTTCATATAATAAGAACCGTCACGTTCTCTTACGCAACTTGGTTTCCCATCAGTAATCATAAATATTTGCTTGTTGGTATTCCTTTTTCTACGCAATAAATCCATCGCCAGCTGTAAACCAGCAACAGTATTGGTATGGAAGGGACCTACTTTTAGATATGGCAAATCTTTGATTGCAATAGTCCAGGCATCATTTCCAAACACTAAAATATCTAAAGTGTCTTTTGGATAACGTGTCGTAATCAACTCTGCAAGAGCCATTGCTACTTTTTTAGCAGGAGTTATTCTGTCTTCTCCGTACAAAATCATACTGTGACTGATGTCAATCATCAATACAGTACTCATTTGCGATTTGTATTGGGTTTCCTCCACAACCAAATCATTCTCTGTCAACATGAAATCTTCCATCCCATTATTAATTTGGGCATTTCGCAAACTCTCCGTCAAAGAAATTCGCTCTAAACCATCCCCAAAATGAAATTCTCGAAATTCACCAGTATGCTCATCTCCGTTTCCAGAATGCTTGGTTTTATGATTACCGCTTCCAGAACGTTTTAAATTTCCAAAAATTTGGTCTAAAGCTTGTTGTCTGATAGCCCGCTCCGTTTTTGCCGTAATGCCAAGTCCTGATGTTCCATCTTCTTTGAGCTCATCGCGGATGTAGCCTTTTTTCTTTAAATCCTCGATAAAATCATCAATTGTGTAGTGTTCATCGGTGAGTTTATATTCCTTGTCTAGTTCGCGCAGCCAATCTATTGCTTCGTCAAAATCTCCCGAAGTGTGCGTAATTAACTCCTTGAAAATTCCAAAGAGTTTATCAAACGGAGATTGATTTGGAGCCTCATATTGCTTGAAATAAAAACCTTTTTTATTATCATTTTCCATAGACCTTAAAATTACATCATTTTAAAACAAGGCCTTGACAAACGATTATTAATATTTAGTTAAAATGAACTTTTACCAACATTCTATTTTAATTGGACCCTATTAAATGAAATAAGTCTAATTTTATATTTTTAAAAAATCAAAATGCAACAACTCGAACATTGGGATATTCTTTTATCCAATCAAGTAGATAAAAAAGCGTTTATCGAAACTATTCTTTCTGGTAAATCAACTGGAAAACTTAGTGCTTTTAATACCAAAAAGGGGATTCTTTTTTCGGACATCGCCATTAATAAATTCATCAAAAAAGAATACCAATACGACACCATTGAAGCATCAGCAGAAACCATAAGGAAATTGAGTACATTTTCATCAGGAGAACGAAAAAAAGTGTTTTTAAAATATTGCATTAAGCAGCAACCTAGTTTTATCATTCTAGACAATCCTTTGGATCATTTAGATTTTAGCTCTAGAAAATCAATAACAATTGCTTTAGAGGAACTATCTAAAAAAATACCACTCATCCAGATTGTAAACCGGAATAGCGACTTGCTTTCCTTCATTCCGAAGAAAAGTCATGTGCTAAACAACTCCTTTGTTTTAGAGGAATTAAAATCAATTGTAAAAAATCCGACCGTAAATTTCAATGGTATACCAGCTGCATTTGAACCCATTATTTTCAATGATAGCGTTTTAATTAAAATGAATAAAGTTTGTGTAAGTTATCAAGAAAAACCTGTTTTAAAAAATATTGATTGGACAATTAAAAAAGGAGATTTTTGGCAATTATTAGGCCCAAATGGCTCAGGAAAAAGCACTTTGCTTTCTTTAATTACAGGAGAAAATGCAAAAGGATATGGTCAAGAAATCTATCTTTTTGGAAAAAAGAAAGGAAGTGGAGAAAGTATTTGGGATATAAAAAAGAATATTGGCTACTTTTCGACCGCCATGACTGACTTATTTCAAAAAAGAGACACTTTAGAGCAAATGATTTTATCTGGCTTCTTTGACTCCATCGGCTTGTATACGCAACCTACTCATTTCCAGAAAAAGATTGTAACACAATGGCTTGAATTGATTGATATGAATCATCTAAAAAACAGTACTTTCAATCAACTTTCCATAGGCCATCAAAGACTTGCTTTGATAGTAAGAGCGGTCCTTAAACACCCACCGCTAATAATTCTGGATGAACCCGTAGAAGGTTTAGATGATGAAAATGCCGCGTTGGTAACTCAATTAATTACTCTTTTATCGCAAAAAACAGAGATGGCAATTTTATACGTTTCCCATAGAGTAGAACCTAATATAAAGCCAAATGCTACCTATGAATTAACTCCAAAAATCACAGGATCTATCGGTAAAATTCTAAATTGATTTTCTTATAATATGGGCGTGACCACAAGAGTCGTGCTGGCCGTTCTTAATCCACCTAAAAAACGCGTGGGATTTCCACTTCCATCACTCACACGATACGCTGCTGTAAAAATCGCTATGACTAAAGAAACTAATAAAATTCACCATCAACATAAAACCATTTCCCACTCTCCTTCTTAAAAGTGGAGTGCTCATGGTGAATTTGCATCTGCATTAAGTGATCCAGATAGAAAGCCTTAAACTCCACAGTATTATCTGTCGCCTGTAACACCTCTAACTTTATCCATTGATTGCTTTGAGACCAATCAAGAATATCTTTTTTATTGTGCTCTTTTCGAGTTGAAACATGGGTGGTTTGCACAAGATAATCAGCATTATGTGTCGCGTATGCGGAATAACGGGAACGCATTAAAACGACTGCGGTAGCTGCGTTTTGGGTACCGTCAATATACTGTTTGCAACAATCCTTAAAATTTGTTTGGGAACCACAGTGGCAGGCTAACGCTTTCATTGTATGTACTAATTGGCTTGGCCATTAAGCGAAATAATAGATTGGTGCAATTGATTCAACAATACTTGGTATTTGCTAATTTCAATTAAATCTTCATCCTCTTCTGAATAGTCCAGTAATTCATCTAATACCTCGCTTACTTCGACTAGTTTATTATTGGCTTCTTTGGCATTTCTATTGGCAATTAAATCAATTACTTCTTGAACGCCTTTTTTCAAATCTGTAAATTTATTGTTTCCCATGGGATTTGCTTTTAATTAGTTCCTGACGCATTCGCCTCATTAAATTTCTTTACAATCTGTTTCAATTGTTCTTTGCGAGTGATTTCAGCCTGCTTTACCCTGTCCTGGGCTTTGTGCAACTTATCGTTATGCTTTTTAATGTTTTTCTCGTTGTTTCTGCTCATAATACTATTTCTTACATTGCAATTTAAATCCCGTTATTCTAAAATAATCAATACAACTAATTAGATTTTATAAAACAAGTCAAATTCCCTCAGCGTGATTCTATTTAATTTCTCTGTAAAGTTCGGCATTTTTAATACAATAAAAAATTATTCCGAAATGAGATAAGTTGACTTCTTCCATTTTTATTTCCTTATCACAAACTAAGCTGCATTTCTATCTTTTTTTTTATAAAAAAAATCCATAGCGCTAATTGATTGATAAAAGTATTTGAAGTCAACTAGTAGACACAGAACCCACAATAAAACATTGAATTAATTAGGTGTTTGAAAATAATTAATAAAAAAAAATATTAAATCTAAATCCATAAGATTTTTTAATTAATTTGCCTACATTATAGTTACTAATGCATTCAAATATTTGAATTTTAATAATTTCAGTTATCCCAAATTGCCCAAATAAAACTAATGGAATCTAAAAATAAGTGGTCTAATTTAATCAGTTGGTTTTTAACAAGGCCTAAAATTGCGGGGCTTATAGTTTCACTAGTCTTATGCAGCGTTGTGATCTTTGTTGCCTTCCAGCGTTATCAAATTCTGAAGGAAAACAAAAATAATGAAATGGACACGATCCTCTCAGGAGTTCATCAAAATATTGGACAATCCTTAAAAAACTGTTACGCAACTACATTGACACTAGCCCTAACTATTAATGATGAAGGCAAGCCTCAGAACTTTGATGAAATTGCGAAGCAGTTGTTAGCCTCAAACAACAGTATTAATTCAGTTCAATTAGTACCTAATGGAATTATAAGCTATGTATATCCCATGCAAGGGAATGAAGCTGCAATGGGATTAAATATCCTAAAATCAAAGAAACTAAGAAAAGAAGCTTTACAATCAATAGCTAATAAAAAAATGTACTTTGCAGGACCTTTTCAACTCAAGCAAGGTGGTGAAGGAATTGTGGGAAGATTTCCGGTTTATCACAAAGATAAATTTTGGGGATTTTCTGCTGTTATAATAAGGTTAGAAACTTTACTTAAAACATCAGGGATACATGCAATAGACAAATCAAAATACTATTTTCAATTATCGAAAATTAATCCAAATACTTCAAAGGAAGAATTTTTCCTGCCTATGAAAGGTAACTTCTCCCAGAAAAATTATGTGTCCGAATACATCCCGGATGGAAACTGGAAAATATACTTGATCAGCAAAAATCCAAATGATGTTTACACACACTTAATGGCTCCTACTATTTTAGGATTTATTTTAGCCTTGTGTTTTGGTGTTTTTATTGTCTTAATTTTTAAAAAACCAGCCGAACTACAACTTTTAGTAAATGAGCAAGCCACAAAACTAATCAATAGCGAAATAAAATTTAAAACTATATTTGATCAAGCTTCAGTGGGCATTGCACGAATTGATTCCTACTCAGGGTATTTCATGGAAGTGAATAAAAAACATAGTGATTTGTTAGGATATTCGTTAGAGGAAATTAAAAATAAAAATTTTCAATCTGTCACTCACCCTGACGATCTCGATGATGATTTAGCTAACTTAGGAAAGCTCAGGAGAGGAGAAATTCGAGAGTATTCAATGGAAAAAAGATACATCACAAAATTAGGAAAAGTGATTTGGATAAACCTCACTGTTTCTCCGATGTGGGAAATCAATAAACAAGCGACAACCCACATTGCAATTGTTGAAGATATCTCAGCTATCAAAGAAAGTGAAGAGCTACTCAAAAAAAGTGAAGTTCGGTTCAAAAGTTTGTTTGACGACTCCCCTTTAGCGCTATGGGAAGAAGACTATTCAGCAGTAAAAAACTATCTTTTCGAATTAAATCTAATCAATGAAGAACCAGAAATTGTGACAGCCTTTTTAGAGAGCCATCCAGAAATAATACAAAAATGTTTCTCTTTGATTAAAGTTCTCAATGTCAACAATCAATGCTTGATTCAATATGCACCAAAAACAAAACTTCAACATCTTAGCAGTACTGATATTATATTAGGTAAAGATATACCTCATTATTTCATAAAACATCTTGGAGCCATTTGCCAAGGGAATAATCATTTAAATATAGATGCTAATATAAAAAACCCTAAAGGCGAAATAAGGGATATTCATCTTATTTATAGTGTAGTCAAAGGATATGAAGATACATTAGAAAGAGTAATTATCGCTACAGAAGATATAACTGAACGTAAATCTGCTGAAAAAACAGCCTTAAAGACGCAACAAAAAATAGAATCTTTAATAAATACAGTTGATGGTATTGTGTGGGAATGTGATGCCGAAACATTAAATTTTTCTTTCATTAGTGAAAAAGTAAAAGATATATTGGGATATACTCCAGAGCAGTGGACCTCAAGCCCAAGTTTCTGGAAAGATCATATACACCCCGATGACACTTCTTGGGTTCAGAATTACTGCAGAACAAAAGTAGATGCAAATTCAAACCATGATTTTGAATACCGAATGATTGCCAAAAACGGTTCTTCGGTATGGCTTAGAGACATTGTAAATATAGTTGTTGAAACTGGCACAGCAACAAGTATGCGAGGCATAATGATTGATATTACAAAAACTAAAGAAGCGGAAAAAGAATTAAATAACTCCTTTAACTTAGTTACCGAACAAAACCAAAGGCTATTAAATTTTTCTTATATAGTATCTCATAACTTAAGATCCCATACGAGTAATATTGCATCAATAGTAAATTTAATTGAAATATCGGAGACAGATGAAGAGAGAAACGAGATGGTCCAATTATTAAAGACTGTTTCTGACTCCTTAAATGAAACAATGGTTCACTTAAATGAAGTTATAAATATAAGAACAAACATTGGTTTAGTATCTGAATCAATCAACCTTCAACAATATATAGATACCGCACAGAATGTCTTAACTGAACAAATAATATTAAATGATGTATCAATTACTACTATTATCCCAAAGAATATAACGGTTAATTATAACCCTGCATATCTAGAAAGTATCCTTTATAATATTATCTCCAATTCTATTCGTTACCGACACCCGCAACGAAAACCAGAAATCTCAATACAATGGTTTCTAGAAAATGATATGAATGTTCTACAAATATCAGATAATGGTGTAGGAATTGACCTTGTAAAAAATGCTGACAAAATTTTCGGGATGTACAAAACGTTCAGTAATAATCCAGATTCCAAAGGGATAGGCTTGTTTATTACTAAAAACCAAATTGAAGCCATGGGCGGTACCATAACAGTAGAAAGTGAACCAAATATGGGGACTACATTTAAAATTTACATACAATGAGAAAAAAAAACATATGGGTTATTGATGACGATCCAATCTACCAAATTCTCATTGATAAAATAATTAATAGATCGGGAAAATTCTCCTCTTTTTCTTCTTTTAAAAACGGGAAAGACGCTATCGACTCATTAGCCAATTCATTAAAGAAAAAGGACTCCCTGCCTGATTTAATTCTGTTAGATATTAACATGCCCGTTATGAATGGATGGGAATTTATGGATGCATTTAGTCTCCTAAAACCGGAAATTAGTAACCAAATCAATATCTATATTGTAAGTTCATCCATCGCAGCTGAAGATAAAAACAAATCGAAAACCTACTCAGAGATTTTAGGCTATTTATCGAAACCAGTTTCCATAAACGATTTACTATTAATTGCTTCAAACGATTAGAACAACATCGCAAATAGAAATCCCTTAAATTAAATACAGGATTCGCACGTTATAATATTTCGACATTTACACTACTTCCCTTTTTATTTCCTCCAAGGTTTTATTAGTGAAGATTAATTGGTCTATAATTTCTTTTCTCAAAACATCTAAATCATCATATTCAAAATACTTGGCCCATGAAGTCAGATTAAGGAGGTTCCTTATTTGTTTGATTTTTTTAGTAGTTTCAAAGCTGGTTCGAAGAATTGCCCTTTCATCATAACTAGGATTGTTTTTATGCTGATAATTGACTGTGTTCTTGACATAATTCATCTCTATATAGTACAATTCATCCAAGACATTATCTGGGTAAAAACTAGTCCACGGTGCAAAACCTAATTTAAATTTTGATTCCGACTCAGGTTCCAAAGGTTCTAAACGCCATTTGCTATTAGCTAATCGGCCCCAATGGTTCGACAACCGATACATTCCTACCTTAGTGTAATAATAACTACTGCCCGATTTGCTTGCATATTGCAACACTAAGCCTTCAATTTCTTCTATTGGAAATTCTTGGAACACACAGAAAGTGTTTTTAAAGGACTTGGGACTGGGACGGAAGATTTTTTGCATGTACAAATATAATCAGAATGTGCAGAACGTAGCGAGACAACTAATATTTGATTAACTTTGCAACTTGAATTTTTTAAAACAAATAGATTATGACCAAAGGTGCCGAAGAAAGAATGTTACAAAAGGGAGTTTATACAGGAATAATTGAAAAAGATGAAAACAACAATTTCTTTTGTGGTGAATTTCTTTTAGATTATAAAATGGTTATGGCCAAACACGTTGTTGGTGATATGATTACGATAAAAACAATCATCGAAAACCCTAGTGACATCAGCCACAACAAATACCCGAAAAAATCAAAAAATTTCGATAAAGCAAATAACAAACCGCAGCAATAATATCCTTTTAGAATAAAATTCCCGCAAACGAAGATGGAAACAGCTTTTTTCATAATATTTTTTAGTCTCCAACTAAAGAGTAAAAAAAAAGTGTACCTTTGCAAAAAATTTGTCGGGGATAGAAATCAAATTATATTGAATTCTTATTAAAAGACAAGTAGTTACCATATTATATGAAAAAAATAGTTGAATACCGCAAACTGCTAAATGTAGAAAAAACTGCAGAGCTAAAAGATTTGAAAACAATCTACCGTAACTCTATGAAGGAATGTCATCCTGATAAATTTCAAGGTGATGAAGCTGGATTAAAAGCGGCAGAAGAAAAAAGCAAGCAAGTTATTGAAGCTTATCATTTTTTGGTAAGTATCAATCCTGAAACAGCTAAACTAAACTTACCGGAATATACTGAAACAATTAACACCGCTACAATAACTGATTATAAGTTTGTTGAAGGTAGGTTAATAATCAATTTTTCAAATGGAAGTGTTTATGAATACATTAGTGTTCCTAAAGCCACTTACGTAAAGATGGTGAACGCTTCTTCTCCTGGAAGATTTGCAAAAAGACATATTCTAAATTCTTTCACTTGGAGAAAAACGATCAATCAAGACTAATTGAAACCGTTTCTTTAACGCTGAGTTAAAATATAAAAAGCCCAATTATTTTATAATTGGGCTTTACTATTTTATAACATCATTCGATTATTATAAACTCAGATCTTCTGTTTAATTGATGAGTCGCTTCATCGCAATTTTCCGAGATGCAGTCAACAATAGTTAGACTTTCTCCATAGCCTTTAGCAGTTAATCGATCTTTGTCGATACCTCGCGAAATTAAGAAGTTCATTGTTGATTGTGCTCGATTTTCTGACAACTGCTTATTTGATTTTTCAGAACCTCTTGTATCTGTATGCGACCTAATAGCAATTTTTAATTTTGGATACATATTCATTGCTTCTATTAACTTTCCTAATTCAAAACCAGCATCTCCTCTAATATTCCATTGATTAGTATCAAACAAAATTGGATTCAACTTCAAAATCTTTCCTAAATCGTCCCCTAAATTAGTGGTATAACATTCCTTTTCAAGGTAAATAGTAATAGTATTTTCTTCCGTTTTAACGTCTTGACTAACTATTAAGTAGCCTTGTTTCTCTATATTTATAGAATATTGTTCCGGACTACTAAGGGCAAAAACAACTTTACCTTCACGATCAGTTTGTGAGTCTTTCTCTACTAAATTAGCTTTGTTTCTCAAGGAAACTTTAGTATTTACAACTTCTTCGTTAGTGTTAAGATATTTTACAAAAACCCTAATTTCTTTTCCATCATTAAAATCTAACGGAGTAGTTTCTTTTAATAGATAAAGATCATCACTTCCCTTTCCTCCCACTCTATTAGAAGAAAAATAACCGTTTTTAGAAATATCGTTTATTATAAAATTAAAATCATCACTTGTACTATTTATGGGCTTACCTACATTTTGCACGGCAATAAAGTGGCCTTCTTGATCCATTTTTGCTGCAAAAACATCTAACCCACCAAGTCCTGGAATTCCATCCGAAGCAAAATACAGTATACCTTCCTTGCTCATAAATGGAAATGTTTCTCTTCCTTCGGTGTTAATTTTATCTCCCAAATTGACTGGTAAACCAAATGATCCATCAGCATTAATAGCTACCTCAAAAATATCAGATAAACCCATAGTTCCTGGCATGTCGGAAGCAAAATACAGTGTCCGTCCATCCTTACTTAATGCAGGATGCGCTACAGAGTATTCGTCGCTATTAAAAGACAATTCTTCAATAGTACCCCAGTCCCCAGATTTATCTAATCTTGCCCGATAGATCTTTAGCTTTGTAATACCGTTTAAATCACCTTTTCTCTTATTATTTAGATAATTATTACGAGTAAAATAAACTGTCTTACCGTCACTAGTAAAGACAGGAGTAGATTCGTGAAATTTACTATTTATTTTATTCGAAAATTTTACTGAATTAGTTATTTGACCATCAGCTTCTATATTTGCAACATATAAGTCCGTAAACATTTCATTATCCCATTTGTGAATTTTACGTGCCATTAGGCCCGTATCCCGTGCACTAGAATAGACAAGCTTGTTATTATAAAATGTTGCGCCATAGTCTGCGGCATCTGAGTTATCGACCAATAAATTAATTGAATATCTATTTAATTTTTTGTTGATAGTATTGAAGAAATCTTCATTTGACTTCAATAATTTCGACCTACTATCATCAGGCTTAGTTCCCATGAATTTATTCATAATTATGGCTGCTTCCTTATAATTATCAATTGATTTTAGGGCATGGGAATATCTAAAATAACACTCGGGATCTACAGATTCGTTATTCTCTACTGCCTTTTTGTACCAAATAGCAGCTTCCTTTAAATCACCTTTAAAATAATATGAGTCACCCATTTTTTTAAATAAATCAATAGATGCGTATCCTTGGTCCGCAATTTTTGTATAAATGTCTATTGCCGGTGAAAATGAATAATTCTTAAAATTTTCGTTTCCTTTTTCAATTTTATTATTCTGTGCATAAATGCTATTAGCACTGATGATAAAAATAATGGTCGTTATAATTTTTTTAAATTTCATAGCGCTAGTTTTTTAGAAATACCTTGGAGAGAATAATTTTTGGTATTTGTTAAACAATTCAAATCGAAGTACAATTTCAAAAGACCCATCATTAAAAGAGGTGTTACCTAATTCTGTTATCTCTTTATCATAAGCAAATCCTACCATGATCCCCCTATCAATATTGAAACCGGCTAAGGCACTCCAAGCTGCATCTAATCGATAAGCAGCTCCTAAAGTAAATTTTTCATTGTAAATAAAGTTGGCAGATACATCTAACTGAAGGGGAGCGCCAGCAACTATTTTTGTGAGAATTGCGGGTTTCAATTTTAAAGTTGGACTCAAATCAAATACATATCCGGTAATGAAATAAAAATTCATATTTTCTTTTGCCACTGAAAACGATTCATCGTCAAAATATTTTGTTTCTAAAATATTAGGAACTGACACACCTGCATAGAATTTATCCGAATGGTAATAAATACCTGCACCTATATTAGGCGACATTTTATTGTTTAAATTATTTTCAAGCATTGTAGGTTCATTTTGATACCGGCTTAACTGATTGAAGTCGATGCTCAATAAATTAAGTCCTCCCTTAACACCAAAAGAAAGTTTTCCGTTTGCAGAAGTCTCAATAGTATAGGAAAACATAGCGTCAAAAAAAGTTTCACTAGTAGGTCCGATTTTATCATTTACAACAGAAAGACCTAAACCTATCCTATCTGATACAGGAGCATTCACATTAAAAGTTTGTGTTTTTGGAGCTCCATCTAAGCCTACCCACTGCGATCTATGTAAAGCAGTCAAACTCAATACTCCTCTAGAGCCGGCATACGCTGGATTTACGCTCATTGTATTATACATGTATTGTGTATACTGTGCGTCTTGTTGTGCATAATTTACAAACCCAACAAATAGAACTATTATTAGATATATTTTTTTCATCTTCTAAATTATTTAGTTGTTATTTAAGACCTGGATTTTTTCCAGGCCTTTTTTAGTTATCTGTTAATTGATGTATATATAACCTGACTTATTAATTCTTTCTTTATTATTGTTTATATAATCAATAACATAAAAATAGGTGCCTGCAGGTAACATTTCATTACCTGAGATAGTGATTCTACCTCTAGATTTTCCACTAAAGAAATTAGTTTGAGAATTATATGATTGTGTATCCCATACTAAAACACCCCATCGATTGTAAATTTTAACCGTGTTTTGAGGAAAATTATCTAAATTCTCTATTACTAATATATCATTATATCCATCTCCATTTGGTGTCATCAATTGGTTAACAAAGACCTCTTCTTTTGAGATGTTATTAGGTTCTAAGTAATCTGGTATTCCATCTCCATCCGTATCTTTAGGATTGTTAGGATTGTTACCAATTTCATCGCCATTTGCAATTCCATCACCATCACAATCACCAGCTAAGAAAGCAGCTGATTGAGGTACACTTACATGTTCTTCGATAGCATCACAACCATCAATAGGGTTTGTTTCGTCGATGAACTCAGTTCCATCTATCACACCATCTCCATCGGTATCTGGATTCAACGGATCTGTACCAAGGGTAACCTCTTCGCCGTCAGTAACTCCATCTCCATCACTATCAGAATTTAAAGGATTTGTTCCAATGGCGTTCTCTTCACTATTAACAAGTCCGTCACTATCACAGTCTAAATTAGGGCTATCAGTACAATTTGCTATTCCAATAGTCACCGAACCAATATCACACAAACCAGCACTATCACAAACTTGATATTCAAATGTATCAGTGCCAACTGTAAAACTTAGATTAGGAGTATAATTTACTGTTCCATCTTCATTAACTACGACTATACCTTTTGTTGACGGTGTAATAATAGTTACTGTTAGAAAATCTGCCTCAATATCTTTGTCATTAGCTAATACTGGAATTCTTACCAAAACACCTGGATTTGTTGTAGCTGCATCATCTACTGCTACTGGGGCATCGTTCACTGCTGTTACTGTAATTGTTACTAATCCTATATCGGATGAATTACCATCAGTTACCGTATAGTTAAAACTATCCAAACCATTATAATTCAATACCGGTGTATATGTATAACTTCCATTTGAAGTCAAGACTACTGTTCCGCCTTGGGCTGTTGTAATGGTGCCTGATACTACTGTTAGTGTATCGCCATCTGCATCAGTATCGTTCGCATCTAAATCTACTGTCGAATTAAATACGGTGTCTTCAATTGCTGTTATATTGTCATCTACTGCTACTGGGGCATCGTTCACTGCTGTTACTGTAATTGTCACTAATCCTATATCAGATGAATTACCATCAGTTACGGTATAGTTAAAACTATCCAAACCATTATAATTCAATGCCGGTGTATATGTATAACTTCCATTTGAAGTCAAGACTACTGTTCCGCCTTGGGCTGTT
>NZ_AHKF01000029.1 GCF_000252125.1 Flavobacterium frigoris PS1
TCCCTGCCTTACTGATTTGAAAGCAAAATACAATAAGATAAAAATTAGTATTAGAGATATTGGAACTGCAATTAACAATCGTTGCTTTGCTGCATTTAAGTTTTCAAAAGCACCACCATAGGTTGGATAATAACC
Organism: Flavobacterium frigoris PS1; assembly: GCF_000252125.1. Classification (GTDB taxonomy): domain Bacteria; phylum Bacteroidota; class Bacteroidia; order Flavobacteriales; family Flavobacteriaceae; genus Flavobacterium; species Flavobacterium frigoris_A. The sequence continues at coordinate 136 of NZ_AHKF01000029.1, forward strand.
TGCTGGGAACTTGATTTGAGTATTTACCTTGTTTTGTAATTCGGTTACAATACTTTGGACATCGCGACCTCGAACATTAAACCCAACTACAATTCTACGTTTGGCATCTTCCCTTTGTATTTGATTTGGACCTTCGGTAATTTCTACTTTTGCCAATTGAGACAGAGGAATTTGCATCCCGTTTGGCGTTGGGATTAATAAATTTTGAACATCCGACAAGTCTTTTCTATTTTCTCCTGCTAAACGAACAACTAGATCAAATCGTTTTTCATCTTCATAAATCAATCCAGCACTTTGTCCTGCAAAAGCTGTATTTACTATTTTGTTAATGTCTTCGATATTCAAATTGTATTGTGCAATTGCAGGACGATTATAGTCAATGACAATTTGTGGCATTCCAGTAACTGTTTCTACATACAGGTCAGAAGTGCCTTCAACGGTATTTACAATCTTTCCTAATTTGTTGGCGTATAAAGCCAAAGTGTCTAAATTTTCACCAAAAATTTTGCATACTACATCTTGCCTTGCGCCAGTCATTAGTTCGTTGAATCGCATTTGTACTGGATATTGAAAACCATAAGAAACACCAGGGACAGCTTCGAGTTCCTTTGCCATTTTTGCTGATAATTCATCGAATGTTGATGCTGATGTCCATTCTGACTTGTCTTTTAGAATAACCATCATATCACTGGCATCAATAGGCATTGGGTCTGTTGGCACTTCGGAACTTCCGGTTTTACCAACCACTTTTTGTACTTCCGGAAACTTTTCTAATAATATTTTTGCCCCTTGCGAAATCGCGGTCATTGATGTTTGCAAATTACTTCCAGGCAAAACCCTTGTTTCTACTGCAAAATCTCCTTCTTCGAGTGATGGCATAAATTCTCCACCCATAAATGAAAGTGTAACGATGGCTAAAACAAATAATGCTAATGTAGTTCCGATTATAACCCTTGGAATGGCTAATGCTTTTTCTAAAAGTGGCTGATAGAAATTTTCTAATTTTGCCATCATTCTATCTGAAAAGTTTTGCTTGTGTGTTATTTTTTTATTTAGAAATAAAGCCGTCATCATAGGAATATAAGTCAATGACAAAACAAAAGCACCAAACAAAGCAAAGGCAATTGTTTGTGCCATTGGTAAAAACATTTTTCCTTCAATACCACGTAATGTAAAAATTGGAATATAAACAATTAAGATAATTAGCTCTCCAAAAACGGCAACATTTCGCATTCTTACAGAAGTTTCTAAAACTGTTTTATCCATTTCGTCTTGAGAAACCTCTCCTTTTTTTCGACCGTACAAACTAAACAAACAGGCTTCAACAATAATTACGGCACCATCTACAATAAGCCCGAAATCTAATGCTCCTAAACTCATTAAATTTCCGCTTACGCCAAATAAATTCATTAGTATTACTGCAAATAACATTGCCAATGGTATAACCGAAGCTACTATTAAACCAGCTCGTACATTTCCTAAAAAAAAGATTAATACTAAAAGTACGATTAATGCTCCCTCAATTAGGTTTTTGCCAACTGTAGAAATAGAATTATTCACCATTTTTGTACGGTCTAAAAATGGTTCAACAATCACACCTTCCGGTAAGGTCTTTCTAATTTGTTCAATTCTTTCTTTAATGTCTTTGATAACAATATTACTATTCGCGCCTTTTAACATCATTACCACTGCACCCGAAACTTCGCCTTCACCGTTGTAAGTCATTGCTCCGTAACGAATAGCATTACCAATGCGAACATCTGCAACATCACGAATAAATAAGGGACTGCCACTATTGGTGTTTTTAATAGATATGTCTTTTATGTTTTCGATTGTATTGATTAACCCTTCACTTCTAATGTATAAAACGGTTGGTCCTTTTTCAATATAGGCACCTCCAGTATTTTCATTGTTTTTTTCTAAAGCATTAAAAACATCCGCAATCGTAATATTGTAAGACTGCAATTTATTAGGATCAATGGCGATTTCATATTGTTTTAATTTCCCGCCAAAACTGCTTACTTCTGCAACACCTTCAACGCTTAATAATTGACGGCGAACGATCCAATCTTGTATAGTTCTTAACTCGGTTACATCGTATTTTTTCTCATAACCAGGTTTTGGCCTTACTACATATTGATAAATTTCTCCCAAACCAGTTGTTACCGGTGCTAAAGTTGGAGAACCAATACCTTTTGGTATCAGTTCTTTGACAGCACTTAATCTTTCGGTTACTTGTTGACGTGCCCAATAAACATCGGTTGCATCATTAAAAACAATGGTTACCACTGATAAACCAAAACGAGAGAAACTACGAATTTCTTTAAGTCCTGGAATATTACTGTTGGCTTGCTCGATTGGAAATGTTATCAACCGTTCAATATCGGTTGCTCCCAATGATGGAGCAGATGTGATAACTTGAACCTGATTGTCTGTAATATCGGGAACGGCATCAATGGGTAATTTGGTGAATTGGAAAATACCATACCCAAT
>NZ_AHKF01000028.1 GCF_000252125.1 Flavobacterium frigoris PS1
TTTCAAATCAGTAAGGCAGGGATTATTAATTTATTCAGCCATTCCATTATCAATGATTGGTGGAATATTCTTTCTAGCAATGCGCGGAATGCCTTTTAGTATTAGTGCAGGTGTTGGGTTTATTGCTTTATTTGGTGTGGCAGTTTTGAATGGTTTGGTTCTAATCGCCGAATTCAACCGCATAAAAAAATCAGGCGAAACCGATTTGAAAGCTATTGTTTTACAAGGAACTAGAATACGTTTACGCCCCGTGTTAATGACAGCACTTGTTGCATCACTAGGTTTCTTACCAATGGCGCTGAGTAACGGTTCGGGTGCGGAAGTGCAAAAACCATTAGCAACGGTTGTTATTGGTGGATTGATTGTAGCCACATTTCTGACCTTATTTGTTTTACCAATTTTATACATTATGTTCGAAAAAGGAATTAAATTAAAATCAAGAAAGATAAAATCCATTACAACAATCATCGTGTTCGGAATGTTTTTCTCTTTTCAAAATGGGAATGCACAAGAAAAAATTTCAATAAATAAAGCAGTTGAAACCGCATTGCAAAATAATCTAAAGGTTAAAAACCAAAAATTAAATTCTGAATATTTACAAAAACTGACCAAGACAGGATATGACATTCCAAACACAGGTATTATTAGCGAATATGGACAGTTTAATAGCATTGTGAATGACATTAAAATTGGAATTTCACAAAGCATTAAATTTCCAACGGTTTACTCTAGGCAAAAACAGCTTTTAATAGAAGAGTCCAAAACTGGCGAATGGAACGAAGCTTTACAAAGAAAAGAATTGACCAAGCAAGTTACAACCGTGTTTTATGAAATGGTTTATCTCAAAGAAAAAGAACAGATATTACTGAAAAGTGATAGTATCTATTCGGATTTTTTAAGAAAGTCAGTCCTACGTTTTGACAAAGGAGAAAGTAATATTTTAGAAAAAGTTACAGCCGAAAACCAAGCGGGACAAATAAAAATACAGTTACAAGAATTGCAAAGCGATTATAAAATACGCCAAACACAATTCAAATATCTATTGAATGACGATAAAGATTTTATGCCAGTGTGGGATAAGTTCAAAATGACTTTCGACGAAAAACTCGATGAGAATGCAATTGAAAATCAGCCAAGCATAAAACTAAAGGAACAAGAAGTAAAAATCAATGAAGCCGAAATTGCTGTAGAGAAATCAAAGAAAATGCCAGAGTTAATTGGCGGAGTGTATTGGCAAACTTTTAAAACCAATACTGCTTTTCAAAACAGTTACAATGGTGTTTACGGACAATTTGGCTTAGCACTTCCTTTATTCAATTCATCAATCAACAATAGGAAAAAAGCATTGGCAACCAAAACACAAATCGCTGAAAATAATATGGGATTTGAAAAATTGAAACTGCAAAACCAATATCACAATGTATTGCAAGAATATCAAAAAAATAAAACTACCATTGATTATTACGAAACCAAAACGTTGAAAAGTGTTGATATAGTAACCAAAGCTGCCAACGATAAATTCAACAATGGTGACATTAATTATTTAGAATGGGTAATGCTAATCAATCAAAATACCCAAATTCAGAGTAATTATATTGAAGTCGTTAGAAAGTTAAACAATAGCATTATTGAACTTAATTCATTAACTAAAACTGAATAACCATGAATTACACAAAAACCTTCTTTTCACGTCAGTTTCTTTGGGAAATTGTACGGATCATAACCGTTGGTCTTGCGAGTTTATTCTTTTATCTCGACTTTATTCAACTACTCATTTTAATAGCCACAATGGCTTTTGGTCTTTATTCATTAGTAAAAGTTGCGGTACTGGATATAATAAAAGAAAGAAAAATAGGTACCGAATTATTTATAACCATAGCTGTAATTATTTCTGTTCTCGGTAAAGAATATTTGGCAGGTGCTGTCGTACTTATGATTATTCTTATTGCAGAATATATTGCAAGTGCCAGTACCGAAAAAGCAAGATCGTCGATTAAAGAGTTGATAGGTTCAGTGCCAAAGACCGCTATCGTAAAAAAGAACAATGCTGAACTAATAATAGAGATAACTGATTTAAAAATAGGCGATATTGTCCTGGTGAAAGCTGGAGAAAAAATTCCTGTGGATGGTAAAGTAATTTCCGGTTCAGGTTCTGTTAATCAGGCACCAATAACAGGCGAAAGTGTGCCGCAAGAAAAAACAGTTGGTAGCGAAGCCTTTGCCGGAACAATACTGGAATTAGGGGCACTGGATATTGAAATGACAAAAGCAGGTGTAGATACTGTTTTTTCACGAATCATTTCATTGGTAGAGGATGCAGAAAGTCAACAGGCACCTATTGAAAAATTTACAGACAAAGTGGCTTCCTGGCTTATTCCTGTAGTATTTATTTTTGTTGGTACAGTTTACTTTTTTACCCGTGATGTTAAACTGGTTATTGCATTGCTGATTTTTACCTCTCCTGCTGAATTAGGTTTAGCAACACCATTGGTTACCATTGCGGCCATTGCACGTGCTGCCAGAGAAGGTATATTGATAAAAGGAGGTTTGTTTTTGGAGGAGCTTGCGAAAGTTACTACTATTGTTTTTGACAAGACTGGAACATTGACAATTGGAAGTCCCATCGTGAATAAAGTTGAAATAATAGATCCTAATTATAATGAGCAAAATTTAGTTCAATTTGCTGCTACAGTTGATAGACGTTCCAGCCATCCATTAGCAAAAGCAATCCTAAGTTACGCAGATAAATTAAAACTTACCTATGGCGAACCAGAAAATTTTGAGGTTATAAAAGGACGAGGGGTTTCTGCAAAAGTTCAGGGCAAGTCTATTTTATTAGGAAATAAACTTTTTATGGAGGAAAATAAAACTCCATTATTTAATTCTTCTGAAAATGTAACGGATACTGTTATTTACCTTTCAATCGAAAGTAAACTGGCAGGTATTTTTTATATCTCAGATGCCATTCGTGAAGGTGCAAAAGAAATGATTCAAGGCTTAAGAAAAAGCGGCATAAAAAACATTGTGATGCTTACAGGTGACAATCCCGAAACTGCAAAGTATGTTTCCAATCAAATAGGAATAACAGATTACAGAGCCAATTTATTACCTGAAGATAAAATTAACATCATAAAAGAACTACAAAAAGATGGTTCCAAAGTAGCAATGGTCGGGGATGGAATTAATGATGCACCAGCTTTAGTACAAGCAAATATTGGTATAGCTATGGGTGCAATGGGTACAGAAACTGCAATGGAAGCAGCTGATATCGTTCTAATGCAGGATAAATTAGAAAAAATTGCAAAGGCACGCGCTATCAGTAAAAGAGCCTATCGCACCATTCGCGAAAATATTTTTGTGGGTGTTGGGGTTGTTCATGTCATTGGAATTACCCTTGTCTTACTTAAAATAATTGGACCAATTGAGGCAGCAGCTATTCATTTGCTCCCCGACACTTTAGTGTTTATTAACTCTATAAAGCTCCTTCGCATTAAGATTGATGCATAAATGATTATCAATAAAATTTAAACAGCAAACCGTTTCTTAATATCAAAATAAATAAAATGAAATCAAATATTCACAACCCGAGCTATAGCAAACAGCCAAAGCAATATCAAAATATAAAAATCATGACTAAAAATACAATCCTCACAATAATTGTAATTGCATTCCTTTCTTCTTGTGGTAATAAAAAATCAGAAAGCGAAGCGGAAGCGACACCCCCTATCGCAAACACGACGACACTTACCGATGCACAAGTTAAAAATGCAGGTATTCAAACAGGCAAAATGGAGCAAAGAGAAATTTCTTCAACATTAAAACTGAACGGAAAAACAGAAGTTCCACCACAAAATTTAGTATCTATAAGTGTACCAATGGGTGGTTATTTAAAAAGTACCAAATTGTTAGAAGGAATGTATGTAACCAAAGGACAAGTTTTGTGTGTGGTGGAGGACCAACAATATATCCAACTGCAAGAAGATTATCTTTTGGCCAAAGCAAAAATCGGATATGCTAAAGCTGAATTTGAACGTCAAAAAGATCTTAATCAAAGCAAAGCCAGTAGTGATAAAGTGTATCAACAAGCACAAGCTGAATACAATTCACTATCTGTAATGGTACAATCGTATGGTGAAAAATTAAAATTCGCAGGAATTAATCCAAATAGTCTATCTACAAAAAATATTTCAAAAAGTATTAATATATATTCACCTATAAGCGGTTATGTATCAAAAGTAAATGTAAACACAGGAAAATATGTAAATCCAAGCGATATTTTATTTGAAATTGTAAATCCTTCAGATATACATTTAGCATTAACTGTTTTCGAAAAAGACATCAATAAACTGGCTATTGGTCAATCGGTATTAGCTTATACCAATACTAATCCAGAGAAAAAATACCCATGCAAAATCGTTTTAATTGGTAAAGATTTTTCAGAAGAGCGAAGTACCGTAATAAACTGCAACTTTACCAATTATGATAAATCTTTATTGCCTGGTATGTATATGAATGCAGAAATTGAATTAAAAAGCCAGCAATCTAATGTTTTACCATCGGATGCTATACTAAGTTATGAAAACAAAAATTATGTTTTTGTTGCCAAATCCAATAAGCAATTTGAAATGAAAGAAGTAAAAACAGGAAATACAGAAAACGAATTTACAGAAATTGTTTCTGATGATTTGAATGAGGCAACCGTTGTGATAAAAGGGGCTTACGCGCTTTTGATGAAAATGAAAAATGTGGAAGAATAAAAAACGTTAAAGTACATTATGAGACGACAAAATATTTAAAATCTAAGTCTTTGATTCATAAGGGATGTTTGTTTTAAAAAGCAAACATCCTTTTTATTTATACATATGTATATAACATATTTCTCAAAAACACGAAAGTGAATCAACAAATTCCAATTTGAAGAAATAGAAATAAATCCAAATACGATTATTAAAATAAATGTATGTGTTTTTCGAACAGCCGTCCAATTTAATTATTTTTATAAGACACTACCTTTTATAATTTGGTTTTGACACTAATTTTAAACGTAATATAAACACAATAAATTACAAATTTAAATAAATATAATAGTGATATCTACTTTCATAATCGATGACTAGTGTATGCGGTTTATATATTTACTTTAATCTATGTTACTCTACCACCTTATTGATATCTTACTTTTGTCTACGTACTTTAGTGTCTATGGGGAAAATATCCAGTCGTCATTTAGTGTCATAGACATAAATTTGTATGTAATTAATCTCTAAAGATGTAAAATCAAAACTTGATGTAATTAGAACTCCATTTTTATTATGCGAAAAATATCTTAATTAAATCTTAAGCAAATCAAAATAGATAAATCTAAAATTTATAAATTTTATTATTACTTTTACAATCTTGAAACTTACAAACGCCATATTGTCAATTATTATTCTGATTCTTTCCTGTATGCCTTGCGCAGATATGGAAACAGTAACTTCGTATAATAAAGCAACAATTAGTATGCAGTCAAGCCAACATCAAGATAAAGATGCTTGCTCACCTTTATGCATTTGTAGCTGCTGTGGTTGCCAAGGCTTCGATTACAATTCAATTTATGTATATAATCTCTTTTCTGTCAAAACAATAATTGACAAAAAAGTACCAGAATACAAATCAATTTTCACTTCCAATTTCTTCGGAAGTATTTGGCAACCGCCACAAATTAATGCTTAATTTTTTTTTTTATTAATGATTAAATGAATAGCGATTAATGACTTGTACATTAATCAAACTAGTCTTTTTCATTAATTACTTTACCGTATTTGATAAATTCAAATGCTGTGATTTATAAATCAATATTAAACATTAATCCTTTACAATAGTGTTAGACAAAATCATCCATTTTAGTATAAATAATAAATTCATCATTGGTTTGATGACTTTATTTCTCATTATTTGGGGAGTTTGGAGTGCATCCAAATTGCCCATCGATGCAGTACCAGATATTACAAACAATCAGGTACAAATCATTACGCTTTGCCCTACTTTGGCAGGACAAGAAGTAGAACAGTTAGTAACGTTTCCAATAGAACAAAGTATTGCAAATCTTCCTGATTTAGAAGAAACCAGAAGTATTTCTCGCTTTGGTTTATCGGTAATCACAGTCGTTTTTGATGATGATGTCAATATTTATTTTGCACGACAACTCATTAGTGAACGACTTAAGGAAGCCATTAGTCAAATACCTCAGGGCATCGGGACACCCGAATTAGGACCAGTAAGTACTGGGCTTGGCGAAGTGTATCAATACATTTTACATCCAAAAAAAGGTAGCGAAAAGAAATACTCTGCTATGGATTTGCGTACCATGCAAGACTGGATAGTAGCGAGACAACTAAACGGAACACCCGGAATTGCCGAAATAAATAGTTTTGGTGGTAAACTAAAACAGTATGAAGTTGGTGTTAACCCTAATCGTTTAAGAGCAATGGGTGTAACGATTCCCGAAATTTTTACAGCTTTAGAAAAAAACAATCAAAATACGGGTGGAGCATATATTGACAAAAAACCAACTGCCTATTTTATTCGTGGTGTAGGTTTAGCCACTTCCTTAGAAGACGTTAAAAATATTGTTGTAAAAAGCAATCCAACTGGTGTTCCAATTTTCATAAAAGATGTTGCCGATGTACAGTTCGGTAGCGCAGTACGATATGGAGCAATGACTTACAACGGAAAAGTAGATGCAGTTGGAGGAATTGTTATGATGCTTAAAGGAGCCAATAGTAATGAAGTCGTACAAAGGATTAAAGACAAAATGATCATCATACAAAAATCATTACCTGATGATGTAATTGTTGAACCATTTATAGATAGAAGTACATTTGTAAACCGTGCCATTTCAACTGTTGAAAAAAATTTAGTCGAAGGAGCATTAATTGTAATTTTCGTTTTGGTATTATTCCTTGGGAATTTACGAGCTGGGCTTATCGTAGCTTCTGCAATACCACTATCGATGTTATTTGCATTGGGTTTGATGAAAGTTTTTGGAGTAAGTGCTAACTTAATGAGTTTGGGGGCAATTGATTTTGGTTTAATTGTAGATGGTGCCGTAATTATTGTGGAAGCCTCTTTGTATTTTCTAGAACACAATAAAAGCAAAACGAAACTCACTCAAATTCAAATGGATGTTGCGGTTGAAAACAGTGCTAAAAAAATGATGAGTAGTGCTGCCTTTGGTCAAATTATCATAATGATCGTATACTTTCCTATCCTATCTTTAGTAGGTATCGAAGGAAAGATGTTTGGCCCAATGGCAAAAACGGTTTCCTTTGCAATTATAGGCGCAATGATACTTTCATTAACCTACATTCCTATGATGAGTGCGTTGTTTTTACCGAAACACATCAGTCATAAAAAGACATTTTCTGATAAAATGATGGATTTTTTATATAGCAAATATAAACCACTTTTAGAAAAAGTGATTGCTATAAAATACAAAGTCGTTGGTATTACTGTCGCTTTATTATTGGTTACATTTTTTATTTTTAGCAAAATGGGAGGTGAATTTATTCCCACATTAGCTGAAGGAGATTATGCTTTTGAATTTAAAATGCCGATCGAAACTTCTTTATCCCAAAGTATCGAAACCTCGATGCAAGGCGCAAGAATTGTAAAACAATTCGATGAAGTAAAAATTGTAGTTGGCAAAACTGGCGCTGGAGAAGTACCTACAGATCCAATGCCGCCAGGAGCGACTGATATGATGATAATTCTGAAACCGCAAGACGAATGGAAATCAGGTAGATCCTATGATGAATTGGGTGACGCTATTGAAGAAAAATTAAGCGTGATTCCAGGGGTTTTTATCGAAAAAAGTCAACCTATTCAAATGCGTTTCAATGAATTAATGACGGGAATCAAACAAGATGTTGCCATAAAAATATTTGGAGAAAACTTGGATAGTCTGTCCGTATATGCAAAAAAAGTAGAAAGTGTAATAACAAATATAAAAGGAGTTTCTTCTCCACAAGTAGAACAAGTGGCCGGATTACCACAAATAAACATTGAATATGACCGATTACGTATTGCAAATTATGGTTTAAATATTGAAGATATCAACAGTATTGTAAGTACGGCTTTTGCAGGAAAAGCAGCAGGGGTTGTATACGAAGACGAGCGAAAATTTGATTTGGTAGTGCGATTAGATAGTACCTCAAGAAGAAGCATCGATGATGTGAATAATCTATTAATACCAATATCAACTGGAAACCAAATTCCCTTATCGCAAGTTGCGAAAGTAGACTTTAAACTAGGCCCTGCACAAATAAGCAGAGAAGCAGGAAAGCGCAGAATTGTTGTTGGCTTTAATGTACAAGACAGAGATGTGCAAAGTGTGGTACAAGAAATTCAAGCCAAATTAGCGAAAGATGTAAAATTACCTTCCGGTTATTATTTTACTTATGGTGGAACATTTGAAAATTTACAAAAAGCAACCAATCGTCTATTGATTGCCGTACCAATATCATTACTGTTAATCTTTATGCTCTTGTATTTTACATTCAATTCTATGAAACAAGCAAGTTTGATATTTTCTGCAATCCCTATGAGTGCTATAGGGGGCGTATTTGCTTTACTTCTTCGTGGAATGCCTTTTAGTATTTCTGCAGGGATTGGTTTTATCGCTTTATTTGGAGTAGCAGTATTAAACGGAATTGTACTGGTAGGCACCTTCAACCAACTCGAAAAAGAAGGTTGGGATGATGTTATAAAACGCGTTATCGAAGGGACAAAAATAAGATTGCGACCGGTATTAATGACAGCTACTGTGGCTTCGTTAGGTTTTTTACCAATGGCATTATCGCACAGTGCAGGTGCCGAAGTACAAAAACCATTAGCAACTGTCGTAATTGGAGGATTGCTTTCAGCTACGTTTTTAACCTTATTTGTATTGCCTTTACTTTATATTATATTCAACACAAAAATGAATTTAAAAAGAAAACCAAAAGTGAAATCAATTGTAACTATTTTAGTTATTGGATTGTTTCTTTCATTTACTAGTGGTCAAGCACAATCACGAAAATCTATTGATGATGTATTGAATATGGGTTTAAAGGAAAATTTACAATACAATATCAATCAGTCCCAAATCTCAAAAAATCAGCTATTGATAAAAGGAAACAAGGAATTTCCCAAAACAGGCATTTTTGTAGAAAATGAAGATTTGCGTCCTTCTGATAAAACAGGTGTTTGGAAAATTGGCTTGCAACAAAGTTTCTATATGCCGCAAGTAAATCAATCCAAGAAAAATTATTACAAAGAGCAAACTAAATATTTTGAAATAAATAAAGATGCAATCAATACAGAACTGAAAAAGAATATCCGTTCTGTATACTATCAATTATGGTATTTACAGGACAAGACAGCTTTGTATCAACGATTAGACACTATTTATATTGGTTTGTTAAAAACAACTGTCTTAAAAGTAAAAACTGGAGAAAGTGCCGGTATCGAAAAAATTTCGGCTAATGTAAAACTAAAGGAAATTGAAACAAATATCACTCAACTTAAAAAAGAAATGCTGGTACAGCAACAAGTATTGATGCAATTGTTGAATAATTCCGAAATAATCTTACCACTGGATAACTCTTTAGAAAAATTAAAATATAGTTTACAAAGTACATCAGAAAACCATCCGAATCTTCTTTTATTACAGCAAAATGTAGCTATTGCCAATAGTGAAATCGCAATCCAAAAAAGTAATCGCTTGCCAGAGTTTTCTGGTCGTGTTTTTTCACAAAAATTATATGGTGTTGAAGATCCATATACTGGTTTTTCATTTTCAACTTCATTCCCAATATTTGGAAGTGGTGCCAATAGAAATAAAATAAGAGCGTCTAAAACCGAAAAAGAAGTACAAGAACAAAAGTTGCAATATCAAACGCAAATACTAAAATCTTCTTTAGTACAACGTCAAGTAGAAGTTGAGAAAAGCGTGTCGGGTTTGCAATTTTACGAAACTTCAGGATTGCATCAAGCAGAAGAAATTATTAAAGCAGCTAACCAATCCTATCAAGCAGGAGAAATTAGTTATTCAGACCTTTCTTTATATTTAAGCCAAGCTATTGAAATTCGAAAAAATTATTTAGACAATTTAAATGCGTACAATCAAGCGATTATAGAATACAATTATTTTACAAACAAATAAAAATAAAAAATGAAAACTTTTAAAACAAAACATAAGAATTACTTGTTGCCATTTGCTTATAGTTTACTACTTATGGCATTTTTTACTACTTTAATTGCTTGCGGCAATAAGGAAAAAACAGAAAACATTGAAGATCCAAAAGTTGAAAGTAAAGAAGCTGAATCTACAATTGCCTCACTATCAACCGAACAGATAAAAACAGTAGATATACAATATGGAAGTATTGAACAAAAGCAATTATCGGCAACTCTCAAAGTCAATGGCGCATTACGTGTTCCTAATAATTATAAAGCCAATGTAACTTCGTTGTATGGTGGCGTTATAAAAACTATAAATGTACAATTGGGCGATTTTGTAAAGAAAGGACAACTAATCGCTACAATTGCTAATCCACAATTCATACAATTGCAGGAAGAGTATTTAAGTACTACCAGTAAAATAATATTTGCAGAACAAGAAGTAGCAAGACAAAAAGAGCTTAACGAAGGAAATGCAGGAGCATTAAAAAATTACCAGAGTGCTAATGCAGAACTAAAATCAATGCGAACTCGCAGAGCTTCTTTACAACAACAAATCCAATTAATGGGTATCAATCCTAATAGTTTAAATAATAGTAATTTGCGTTCGGCATTATCGGTTACAAGCCCTATAAGTGGCACTATCAGTAATGTATTTTCTAATATTGGAAGCTATGTTGATGTTTCTTCACCTCTTGCCGAAATTGTAGATAATTCTCAATTACATTTAGATTTAAACATATTCGAAAAAGATTTGCCATTGATAAAAATTGGACAAATAATCCATTTTAGAATTACCAATAATTCGGGAGAAGATTATAATGCTAAAGTATATTCAATAGGTGCAGCATTCGAGAATGAAAGCAAAAGTATACCAATTCACGCCACCGTTCAAGGCAATAAATCAGGATTAATAGACGGGATGAATATAACTGCAATTGTAAGTTTAAATGATGTTACAACAACTGCAATTCCAAACGAGGCTATTGTGAGCACAGATGGCAAAGACTATATTTTTGTTGTTATCAACAATCAGGCAGCAGAGGAAAAACCCGAAGGTGCTAAAGTAAAAAACGAAAACGTAGCAAAAAGTAAGATAAAAGAAACTGAAAATGTCAATTTTGAAAAAATTGAAGTTGCAAAAGGCGTTTCTAATATGGGATACACTGCAATAACATTAGTAAAAGACCTTCCGGCAAATGCAAAAATTGTTATAAAAGGTGCATTCTTCGTAAATGCAAAATTGACAAATAAAGGAGAAGAAGAATAAAATTTTATTTATATGTATTAACTCCTGTAATCTCTACCCTAAAAAATAGAGATTACAGGATTAGTTAACACTTTAATTTTCAAAAATATTATGTAGCACTTTACATTGGGTATGTTTTTTTTTGGGGAAAATAACGGTAATAGACTTAGAAGAAAACCATTAAAAAATTATAGCCTATAATAATCTACTTTTTAAAAACACTTAATTTATAAAAATTAATAATGGATATAAATGCGGAATTAATTATAGTTTCAAAACTTATCATTTCCTTTTTTTTAGGAGCTTTCATAGGTTTTGATAGAGAAAGACACGGTCAGGATGCTGGAATTAGGACTTATGCAGCCGTTTGTATAGGAGCAACCTTGTTTACAGCTATTACAGCCCATTTGGTAAGTAACCCAGCGGATACTTCAAGAGTAATTGCAAATATTGTAACAGGCGTTGGTTTTCTAGGTGCTGGAATTATTTATCGTAATAACAGTGTAGGAACATCTCACGGGTTAACAACTGCGGCTACAATTTGGTGCACTTCAGCAGTAGGTGTTGCTGTGGGATTAAATATGTTCATAATTTCTATAGTCGCATCATTAGCCTTGTATTTTTTACTTTCATTACATCATCAAAAATGGTATTTAAAATGGAAGCAAAAAATGGTACATGAGTACGTAAAAGAAAATGATGATAATTAAATATAACTAATATTTCATCTTAAAACTCTACTTCTACTAATGCTTAAACTATAAATTCATTAAAAAAAAGAATTTACTCATACTAGTAATTAGGTGTAAATAAATTATGGCTTATTAAATAGTAAAAATAAAATTTGAATACTCGACAAAATGAAAAAATAAATGTTTTTGATTAAGATTTACAACAACTTATAAGAGAAATTAAACAACTAATGAATTCATAGTAAAAGAACTTCTATAAACTTTAAAAATATTAATTATGCTACAACTTTTAGATTTTACAGGTAAAAATATCATAGCTACAAGAGCTAATGATTTATTAGGCCTTAGAGATTATGAAAAAATACACCCATTCATTCATAATATAATAGGTACAGGAGAAAAAGTTCGATGGTACTTTGAAATGGATGACGGTTCTATTTCTAATTCAACTGGCTTTTGGGAAGATGGTATACTAGAATTTAATTATGGAAAAATGAATTTTAAACATACTACAGATATAGAAAAAATTGCTTTAGTAGGTACAAAAAAATGGGAAAACTGTATGCGTTCAATTATGAAACCATTTACGAAAGCAACAGTTATGTATTTTGACTTGCCTGACAGAGAAAAAGCAAAAGAATGGATTATAAATTCAGATGAATATTTTTAATTTTTTTTTAAAATATTAAATTAAAAATCTATTTACTACCTAAAAAAGTATAAACACAATAATAAATATTATGCTTGTTAAAAATAATTACAATTCGATTTTATATTTTTTAAAATATATGTGGTTTGATATTTTAATCATAGTAATATATGCTATTATTATTGGGACTATAGATCATAACACATTTCTTAAAAAAATATCAATTCCGTTACCAATAACAGCTATTACAGGAACAATTGTATCTTTATTGTTAGCATTTCGAACTGCACAATCTTATGATCGCTGGTGGGAGGCAAGAAAAATATGGGGTGAAATCGTCAACGATTCAAGAACTCTTATCAGACAAATAAAACAATTTCTACCAAATACTGATAGCGATAAAGAACTTATAGACTTTGCTGAAAGACAAATTATATGGTGTTATGCCTTATCAGATAGCCTACGAAAAAAACAATTCTCAACAATTGTTGCTTTATATTTAGAAAAGAATAAAATAAAAGCTAATAATATCCCTGCAAAATTACTAAATGTACATTGTGAACAGTTAGCTTCACTAGCAACAAAATTTAACTTAAATGATAATAAGCAAGTACAGATTGACACGACAATTTCAAGATTAAATGATGCAATGGGAAAATGTGAACGAATTAAAAATACAGTTTTTCCAAAATCATACAGTCTACTAATTCACTTTCTTATATATGTTCTTGCATCTATACTACCATTTGGCTTGGATGATAATTACCCTATTCTCGAAATTTTATTAACTATAATTATTCCTTTATTATTAATTGCTGTAGAACAAACAGCAATTATTATGCAAGACCCCTTTGAGAATCAACCTACAGATATACCAATGACTACGCTATGTGAGGTGATAGAAAATAACATTTCAGAAATTATTAGCAATAAAGCTATTGAACCTCCTAAAAATACTAAAACTTATTATTTAAAATAAAACATATGAAAAATACTGAATCACAACACCACCACAAATATGATGCAAACGGCAAACAGCTTTGTTGCACACTTGAAGAAAAAATAAATAGAATAACCGATAATCAAGCGGGATGTTGCACCGTTGACTATAAATCTGAACATGCTGATGATGATGGACACGACCATTCAGGAGACGACCGCACTACATTTCAAATGTTCTTGCCTGCAATCATAAGTTTTATATTTTTAATTGTTGCAATTGGTTTAGACAACTATTTTACACCAACTTGGTTTGCTGGTTATGTAAGCTTATCCTGGTACTTAATAGCCTACTTACTAGTAGGTTACCCAGTGCTGAAAGAAGCGTATGAAAGTATACGGAAAGGAGAAATATTTTCAGAATTTTTTCTAATGGGTATTGCTACTATTGGAGCTTTTGCCATTGGCGAATATGCAGAAGGTGTTGCAGTAATGTTATTTTATGCTATTGGCGAAATTTTTCAAACATTGGCAGTTCAAAGAGCCAAAAAGAACATCAAATCGCTGTTAGATCAAAGACCCGACACAGCAACTGTAATGGAGGGGGAAAATGCCGTTTCTAAAAAAGCGTCAGAAATTACTATTGGAGAAATTATCCAATTAAGACCTGGTGAAAAACTAGCTTTAGACGGAAAATTACTTTCAGACAATGCATCATTAAATACAGCAGCTTTAACAGGAGAAAGTAAACCGGATACCAAACAAAAAGGAGAAATTGTACTTGCAGGTATGATTAATCTGAACAAAGTTGTACTCGTCGAAGTTACCACAGCATATACGGACAGCAAATTGTCCCAAATATTACAAATGGTTCAGGATGCTACGGCTAAAAAAGCACCAACCGAATTATTCATTAGAAAATTCGCCAAAATATATACTCCAATAGTTGTAGTATTGGCAATCGGAATTTGTTTACTCCCAATGCTATTTGTCGAAAACTATAATTTCAACGATTGGTTGTACAGGGCATTAATTTTCTTAGTTATCTCCTGTCCTTGTGCATTGGTTATTTCCATTCCATTAGGTTATTTTGGTGGTATTGGAGCAGCAAGCAAAAACGGAATTTTGTTCAAAGGATCCAATTTTCTTGATATAATGGCATCTATCCAAGTGGTCGTTATGGACAAAACAGGAACATTGACCAAAGGCGTATTTCAAGTCCAAAAAGTAGTAGCAGTAGGTATTTCTGAAGATGATTTAGTAAAATATACAGCAGCACTCGAAACCAAATCTACCCATCCGGTCGGAACTGCCATTATCGAATATGCCAAAGGGTCAGAAAAAAATGCAACCGTTACCGATGTCGAAGAAATTGCAGGACACGGGCTAAAAGGAAAAGTAGATGGAAACGAAATCTTGGCAGGAAATATAAAACTGATGAAGAAATTCAACATTAGTTATGATACCGAAATCGACAATACGCCATTTACAATAATCGTTATAGCAATCAATCAAAAATATGCGGGATACTTTTTAATTGCCGATGAAATTAAGGAAGATGCGAAAGAAGCTATAGAAAGTTTACACAAAATAAACGTAAAAACAGTAATGCTTTCAGGCGATAAACAAGCAGTTGTTGATGCTGTTGCCAAAGAACTAAACATTGACCAGGCCTATGGCGATTTATTACCCGAAAATAAAGTAGAAAAAGTCGAAGAACTAATATCCCAAAACCTTAAAATTGCCTTTGTGGGTGATGGGGTTAACGATGCACCCGTCGTTGCCCTTGCCGATGCAGGAATTGCAATGGGTGGTTTAGGCAGTGATGCCACTATTGAAACGGCAGATATTGTCATTCAAAACGACCAGCCTTATAAAATTTTCACGGCAATAAACATCGGTAAAAAAACCAAACAAATCGTGTATCAAAACATTGGTTTAGCATTTGCCGTAAAAGCAATTGTTTTAATTCTTGGCGCTAGTGGTTTAGCTACTATGTGGGAAGCCGTTTTTGCTGATGTTGGAGTGGCTTTATTGGCTATTTTGAATGCCGTTAGAATTCAGAGGATGAAGTTTTAAAGTTAGTTATTATTCAAAAAGGGATGCTTATTCTAAAGAATAAGCATCCCTTTTTGTTAGTCAAAGACCCAATACAATAAATAATGGCAGGTGAAAATGTTTTTTTCTAAAAAGCATCTGAAATTACTATTGGGCAAATCATACAATTAACACCAGAAGAAAAACTAACCGAATTATTCATTAGGAAGTTTGCAGAAATTTAGACCCACAATAGTCATTTTTCTGGCAATCAGTAGTACAAAAAATAAATTCACTTCGAAATTAAGATGGTTTTTAAATAGCCGTTGTTAAATTCGCATTAAAACATTTAAGCAATTGCTTAAATAATAATATAATTAACTACATTTGTACCATATTAATTTAATACTTAAAAAATATGGACGTTAATCAATCTTGTATTAGGATTTTGGCAGATACAGAACAAATCAAGGAGTGCAGGAACAAACTAAATGCTAATGCCAATGCTTTTGAGCAGTTGAGTGGGCTACTGGCGTTGGCAGGGAACGAGGTACGACTGAAAATCATGTTTCTTTTAGAAGAAGAAAATGAACTCTGCCCATGCGATCTTGCCGATATTTTAGGAATGAGTATTCCTGCTATCTCACAACATCTTCGCAAAATGAAAGATGGCAATGTAATTGAATCAAGGCGCGCAGGTCAGACTATTTTCTATTCTCTAAAATCAGAACAACTACAATTACTCCGTCCCTTTTTTAAATATATTATTAATCAAGATTCAAAAGAAGAACTCGTATGAAAACCAAATTTAAATCGGAAAAACTTGCAGGAACAAGTATCTTGTCAGCGACAGCATCTTCATTGTGTTGTATTACACCAGTTTTGGCCCTTATTTCAGGAGCAGGAGGCATTGCATCATCTTTTTCGTGGTTAGAGCCTGCAAGACCTTACCTTCTTGGTTTTACAGTTTTGATCCTTGGCTTTGCTTGGTATCAAAAGTTAAAACCAAGAACCGCAGAAGATATCCAGTGCGCCTGTGAAGAAGATGAAAAACTATCATTCTTACAATCAAAACTGTTTTTGGGGATAATAACTGCTTTATCAATAATGATGATGGCTTTCCCATATTATGGACAAATTTTCTATCCAAAAACTGACAAACAACTAATTGTCGTTTCATCGGATAATACAAAAGAAGTAAAATTTAATGTGAGTGGAATGACATGCACCACTTGCGAAGAACATGTTGAAAATGAAGTAAACAAACTGCCCGGAATTATCAATGTTTCCGCTAACAGTATAGATGCAAATGCATTTATAAAATTTGACAACACTAAAACAAACAAAGAAGCCATCATAAAATCCATCGATGCCTCTGGATACAAAGTGTCAAGCGAAATAGCAACATTATCAAATTCGTTTCAAGGAAAATAAGGCCTATTTGTAACCAAAACAGTTGCAACTAATTGATAAATATTCTTTAATCGCTCAAAAAACGATTGTAATAAGGAGAAATAATCAAAGCTTTTTTAAAAGAAAAATTAGTTTACATATTCCCTAGAAAGGTTGTTTTTTAAACTCAAATGATAATTTGTAAACTTCTAAATAAACTTCAATGAAAAAATATTTTCTAATACCACTATTCGTACTTATCCTGTTTTCTTTTCAAGTAAATGCGCAATGTTGTCATCCCATTGAACAACAATCAAATCTCGAAAAATCAAATCAGCAAAAAATAAAAATGCTTAGATTAAAAATCACAGGTATGACTTGTGCAGGTTGTTCAAATCATGTTTCAACGGCTCTTAAAAACATTGACGGTATTATAGAGCAAACTATTGAATATCTTGGAGATATTGCTACAACTAAATATGATGCATCCAAAACAAATCCTACTGAAATAAAAAAGGCAGTTGAAAAAGCAGGATATAAAGCAGAAATTATCAATGAAATAATAACTAAAAAGTAAGCGTAAATGAAAACATCAACTATAAAACTGGACATCACAGGTATGACCTGTGACCATTGTGCAAAAGGAATTGAAAAAATGCTTTTCGAAAAAGAAGGGATAACGCAAGCAAACGTTAGCTATCAAAACGGCAGTTGCGAATGTTCATTTGACCCTTCTAAAACTGGTAAGGAAAAAATTATCAATACTATCAATACCACTAAAGATTATAAGGTACAACCTGAAACCCTTGATATATCAAATGTGCAGGATGAAAATAATTTTGATTTAATAATTATCGGTGGAGGTTCGGCGGCATTTTCAGCAGCAATCAAAGCCGAAAGTTTAGGACTATCTACATTAATGGTAAATGGTGGTTTAGATTTTGGAGGAACTTGTGTAAATGTAGGCTGTGTTCCTTCTAAAACTCTTATTCGTGCAGCGGAAACAGCGTATCACGCAACACATTCCAATTTTTCAGGTATCAAACCCAAAGGGGTTGAGATAGATTTTACACAAGTAATCAAAGACAAAAAACAATTGGTCGCAACGCTCCAAGAAAAAAAATATATGGACGTGGTAAGTGATTTTAAAAACCTGAAAATGCTAACGGGTTGGGCCGAATTTTTAGATCCTAAAACCATTATGGTAAACCGCAAAGAAAAGTATACCGCTCTGAAATTTATTATTGCCTCAGGAGCAACCACCAATATCCCGAGCATTGAAGGGCTAAACGAAGTGGGGTACTTGACAAATGCAACACTTTTTGATGTAGAAGAGAGACTCGAAAGCATCACCATTATGGGTGCTGGCTATATTGGTTTGGAAATAGCAATGGCATACAATCGTTTAGGCGTGAAAGTCCGTATTATTGAGTTTACTGATAGACCTCTAAGAAGCCAAACAAAGGATATTACAGATGTTTTAGAAACTCAGATGAAAAGTGAAGGGATTGAAATTTTACCAAGCTTTAGAGCTATTAAATTTGAAAAAACAGGTAATGAAACAGTTATTCATTGCAAATGCCCTGATGGTTCATTTACACAAATTATCGAAAAAGGAAAAGTGGTCGTAGCATCTGGCACAAAACCGAACACACAAAAATTAGGGTTAGAGAGTATCGGGTTAGCACTCACCAATAGCGGACACGTTTTGGTAAACGAAAAAATGGAAACCAATTTGCCCAACATTTATGCCGTTGGGGATGTAGCGAACACCCCCACTTTTGTATACACAGCCGCTTATGAAGGTGAAATTGCAGTAGAAAACGCATTTACGGGAGCTAACAATAAAACTGATTACTCTTCCTTACCTTGGGTTGTTTTTACAGATCCACAAATTGCAGGAACTGGAATTGATGAAATAGAAGCTGAATCAAAAGGTATTCCTTTTGAAATATCAAAATTGGAACTTAAAGATGTACCAAGAGCAATAGCTGCAAACGATACCAGAGGGTTTATTAAATTGATCCGGAACATCGAAACGGATAAATTAATTGGAGCAAGGGTTATTGCTCCAGAAGGGGGTGAATTAATACAACAATTAAGTATGGCAATCAAGTATGGAATAACGGTTAAAGAATTAGCCGAAAGTTTTTATCCATATTTGACTTTAGGAGAAGGAATAAAACTAGCAGCCATTACTTTCGGAAAAGACGTTTCAAAATTGAGTTGTTGTGCGAGTTAAATAAAGATAAAAAGTGTAACTATCAATTCTATATCATGCACCAATAGTTGTCGATGCTTGAATCGCAATGGGTGGCTTAGGAAGTGATGCCACCATCGAAACTGCCGACATTGTAATTCAAAACGACCAGCCTACTAAGATTTTCACAGCAATAAATATTGGTAGAAAGACCAAACAAATTGTCTATCAAAACATTGGTTTGGCATTTGCAGTAAAGGCTATTGTTTTGGTACTCGGAGCAGGAGGATTAGCCACAATGTGGGAAGCCGTTTTTGCTGATGTTGGAGTGGCTTTATTGGCTATTTTGAATGCCGTTAGAATTCAGAGGATGAAGTTTTGATTTAATTTAAAAACCTCCTTGAAAATAAAAAAGCAAAATTTGAAATACAATTTTGTTTTTTTTATAATTTAATATCGTAATATTGCAATATAAATATATTGCAATGGGGATTACAAAAACAGACCGCTTTACAGAGCAACAAAATAAACTGGCAATTTTAGCCAAAGCACTAGGACATCCAGCACGCATTGCCATTATCGAATACTTACTCAAAGTAGATACTTGCATTTGTGGTGATATTGTCAACGAGTTGCCATTGGCACAACCTACGGTTTCGCAACACTTAAAAGAATTAAAGAATGCCGGCTTAATAAAAGGAAACTTCGAAGGTAATTCTATTTGCTATTGCATCAACGAATCGGGATTTGAAAAAATAAAAGGTTTCTTTCAAAACATTTCCAATCATTTGGACAAAAACAAAAAGCAATGTTGTTAAAATTTTAAATAAAAATAGTATGAAACTATCACAAGTAAAAAACATCCTAAAAACGGTGGAAGCAGTAAATTTTAACTTACCAGACGGAACTACCGTACCGGAACATTTCCACGTTACCGAAGTGGGTTTAATTACTAAAACCTTCATCGATTGCGGTGGAACAGTACGAAAAGAAAACGTTATCAATTTCCAGTTATGGGATGCCAATGATTTTGAACACCGTTTAAAGCCTCAAAAATTGCTAAACATAATCGAATTATCGGAGAAAATATTGGGTATCGAAGATTTCGAAATTGAAGTCGAATACCAAGCGCAAACTATTGGTAAATACGATTTGGATTTCAACGGAAACGATTTTGTTTTACTAAACAAACAAACCGCCTGTTTAGCCCAAGACCAATGTGGCATTCCCACTGAAAAACCTAAAGTAAGATTGTCAGAAATGAATAATGAACCTAGCTGCTGTACTCCTGGTGGAAGCTGTTGCTAATATATTGATTATAAACTAAAAAAAAATGACCTTAACTAAGACTATCCTATTTCCAGAAATCGAAAATGTAATTACTACTTTAAACTTCGAAAGCATTTCTGAAGAACGTAAAATCGTTTTACAGCCTCTAGTGGAATATATTCACAGTAAAGCGAGTAAACAACTAGATATAAGACTCAATTTAATTTGCACACACAATTCCAGAAGAAGTCATTTGTCACAAGTATGGGCACAAACAGCGGCAGCCCATTATGGTATAAAAAATGTATTTTGTTATTCTGGTGGAACTGAAGCAACAGCTATGTTTCCTATGGCAGCCAAAACATTGGCAAAACAAGGCTTTAAAATCAAAACCATTGCCGAAGGGAAAAATCCAATTTACACCATTAAATACGCCAGTAACGAACACCCAATTATTGGTTTTTCTAAAACCTATGATGATGATTTTAATCCGCAAAGTGAATTTGTAGCAATTATGACCTGTTCTCAAGCTGATGGTGGTTGTCCATTTATTGCTGGTGCCGAAAAACGTATTCCAATTACTTTTGAAGATCCAAAAGCATTTGACAATACACCACAACAAGCAGAAAAATACGAAGAAAGAAGTTTACAAATAGCAACTGAAATGTTTTATGTTTTCTCACAAATAAAAAAATAAATATGTCAGCAAATAATTGTGCACCCGTAGTAGAACGAAAAAAACTAAGTTTTCTGGATCGTTTTTTAACACTTTGGATATTCCTTGCAATGGCAATTGGAGTTTCAATTGGTTATTTCATACCATCCAGTAGTGATTTTATCAACTCCTTTTCAAGTGGTACAACTAATATTCCTTTGGCACTAGGATTAATCTTGATGATGTATCCTCCATTAGCCAAAGTAAAATACGAACAAATGGGAGAAGTATTCAGAAACACAAAAGTGTTGGGAGCTTCATTATTTCTAAACTGGATTGTTGGCCCGATATTAATGTTCTCTTTGGCATTATTGTTTTTAAACGGCTATCCTGAATATATGATTGGTGTTATACTTATCGGGTTAGCTCGCTGTATCGCAATGGTTGTCGTATGGAACGATTTAGCCGATGGAAACCGTGAATATGCAGCTGGATTAATTGCTTTGAACAGTATTTTTCAAGTCTTGCTGTACAGTATTTATGCTTATGTTTTTATTACAATTTTACCTCCTTATTTTGGCTATACAGGTTTTGAAGTAAACATTAGCATCGGACAAATCGCCGAAAGTGTAGGTATCTATTTAGGACTCCCTTTTGCTCTTGGAATTATCAGTCGTTATGGGCTTATTGCAGTCAAAGGTTCAGAATGGTTTGAAAATAAATATGTCCCTTTTATTTCGCCAATAACATTAATAGCATTATTGTTTACCATCGTTTTAATGTTTAGTCTTAAAGGCGAATTAATCATTCAAATACCTATGGATGTAGTCCGTATTGCTATTCCGTTAGTTATCTATTTCCTAATTATGTTCATCATTAGTTTCTTTATTGGGAAATATTTTGGTGCCGATTATTCAAAATCTACAGCCATAGCATTTACGGCAACAGGAAACAACTTTGAATTAGCCATTGCAGTGGCCATTGGAGTATTTGGCATCAATAGCGGTCAAGCGTTTGCAGGTGTAATTGGTCCGTTAGTTGAAGTGCCTGCTTTAATAGCATTGGTTAATGTGGCCTTTTGGTTCAGAAAAAAATACTATACCAAAACAGTTTAATGTAAATCGACAAATTCAGTAATAACTAAACCAATAATTATGAAGAAAAAAGTTTTATTTCTCTGCATTCACAATTCGGCAAGAAGTCAGATGGCAGAAGCTTATTTAAAAAAAATTGGCGGTGATAAATTTGAAGTAGAAAGTGCTGGACTAGAAGCGGGCAATCTCAATCCCTTTGCTGTTGCCGTGATGAAAGAGGAAGGCATAGACATTTCCAGCAACCAGACCAATGACGTATTTGATTTTTTCAAACAAGGAAGACTTTACCGTTACGTGATTACCGTTTGCGATAAAGAATCATCTGATCGCTGTCCCATATTTCCGGGAATGAGCGAGAAAATAAACTGGTCTTTTTCTGACCCTTCTTCTTTTACTGGGACTGAAGAAGAAAAATTACAAAAAACAAGAAAAGTCCGTGATCAAATAAAAGAGGCGGTACAGGACTTTGTGAAACAATTGAAAAGATAAGCTTGATGAATTAGGGCAATGAGTGTTGTTTCTAAATAAACGACAGAGACTTATATTGTAATAAAAGCTGCTTATGCCCTTTTGATGAAAATGAAGAATGTGGAAGAATAAAGATCTTAAGTAAAAATTAAAAATATGGAAAATAATAAATCACATTGGGAAAATGTTTTTGCAACTAAAAATCCAAATGAAGTAAGCTGGACACAAAAATATCCAAAAACGGCTATGAATTATTTAGAAAATTTAAACCTATCAAAAACGGCTAATATTATTGATATTGGTGGAGGAGATAGTAATTTAGTAGACGTCTTATTAGAAAAAGGATTTCAAAATATTTGGGTTTTGGATATTTCAGAATTTGCTTTAGAAAGAGCAAAACAGCGTTTGGGAGATAAAGCTGATTTAGTTCATTGGATTGTTGCAGACATAACAGATTTTAAACCAGATGTGAAATTTGATTTTTGGCATGATAGAGCCGTTTTTCATTTTTTAACAAGTGAAGCGAGTATTGATAAATATAAAACCACAATAGAAAATGCAGTCAATAAAGAAGGTAACTTTCTATTAGGAACTTTTTCAGAAAAGGGACCTTTAAAATGTAGCGGACTAGAAATAAAGCAGTACTCTGAAAATTCAATGAAGCAGACTTTTAGCGAAAGTTTTGAAGCTGTTAAATGTTTTACAGAAAATCATACTACACCATTTAATACGGTTCAGAACTTTCAATTTTGTGGGTTCAAAAAAATATAATTAATGGAATATAAACATGAAACAAATAGCAAATAACTTCGTTGCGCACTTGAAGAAAAAATAAAGGAAAAAACCAATAATTAAAAGGGATGTTCTGCCCATTAAGTATAAAATTTTACATTCTCACGATTACGGTCACCAACATTTTGTAACTGTTAAAATTAAAAATCAAAAATCGTCTCAGCATTAGAAAACTACGGTCAGCATTTAGTACAATGGGAGAAAATTGCTGTTTCGGTAATATTGTTTTGAGAAACTGGGCTAAGTATTAGATAATTCGCTCTCTAATTGCTTTTCATTCTGTTTAAAAATACTAATTACAAATTGTAGTTTATTAATCTAAGTCAATTTTTAAGAATTAATGGATTGTATTGAAAACAAACTCAGTAAGACACAAGGGCATACTGAGTTTGTTGTTACAATCATTTTTTGCAAATTTTTCTCTTCAATAACTGAGCATTGATAGCAACAATAATGGTGCTTAAACTCATAAATACAGCCCCGACGGCTGGACCTAAAACAAACCCAGAAGAATAAAATACTCAAGCAGCACATGGAATGGTAACCACAATAGTGCCAGTAGTCCATACCAAGTTTTGAATCATTTTACTATAAGTCGCTTTTCCAAATAAAATCAAATTGGCAATATCCTGAGGGTAGAGGGTAACTATTAACCAAATAATATCTGCCGTTTCGGCTGACACATCGGTACCGGGACCAACAGCAATCACAAGATTTGCTTGTGCCAATGCAGTAGCGTCATTTACTCCATGACCATTCGTGGCCACAAATTCTTTTTTAGATTAAAGTTCTTTTACAATTTCAACTCTTTGATTTGGGAGTACTTCTGAATAGTAACCGTCCAATCCCAAT
>NZ_AHKF01000027.1 GCF_000252125.1 Flavobacterium frigoris PS1
ATACAGCAGAAATTTATGTACATAACGAATTAAAAGAAGAAACATCATTGCATTGGCACGGATTGTTTTTACCTAATAAAGAAGACGGAGTTCCAAATGTGACACAAATGCCAATAAAGCCCAACACGACACACAAATATACATTTCCGATTATCCAACAAGGAACACATTGGTACCATAGCCATTTTGGACTGCAGGAGCAAATTGGAATGTATGGTAATTTTGTAATGAATAAAAGAGCTGAAGACCCAACCTTTAGAAACGGTATTGACGATTTGCCAACTATACCAATAGTATTAAGTGAATGGACCGATATAAAACCCGAAAACGTACACCGAATGTTGCACAACGCAAACGATTATCCAGCCATTAAAAAAGGAACAACCCAAAGTTATGCCGAGGCCATAAAGCAAGGTTATTTAGGTGTTAAACTAAAAAATGAATGGAAAAGGATGAATGCAATGGATGTAAGCGATGTGTTTTACGATAAAATCCTTATGAATGGTAAGCAAAGTACGGATGTTAAAAGTATTGATGGAAAAACTTTAAAAGCAGGTGATAAAGTACGTTTACGCGTATCTAATGGTGGCGCTTCTTCCTATTTTTGGCTTACTTATGCCGGTGGGAAAATAACGGTAGTTGCAAATGACGGTAACGATGTAGAGCCTGTAGAAGTAGATCGATTAATTATTGGTGTTTCTGAAACTTACGATGTTGTCGTTACTATTCCTGCCGATAAAACTGCTTTTGAATTTTTAGCCACCACTGAAGATAGATTGTATTCAGCTTCTTATTTCATTGGGGATGGTATCAAACAACTTATCAAACCGCTTCCTAAACTTAAATACTTTGAAGGAATGAAAATGATGAACGGGATGATGAAAATGAACGGTGATTTAGATGATATGGGCATGAGTATGTCCTACAATCAAATGGATATGAATGTGGTAATGTACCCAGAAATTACTGGAGAACAAAAAAAGAAAGACGGTAAAAAAATGCAGGAGATGAAAATGACAGAAGCCGATTATGACAGTAATGCACTTTCTGATATTACTACCTTAAATTATGCAATGTTAAAATCGCCAACTAAAACTATACTTCCTAAAGATGCTCCAGTACGAGAACTAAAATTTGAATTGACAGGAAATATGAACCGCTATGTTTGGAGTTTAGATAACAAAGTAGTTTCTGAAGCGGATAAAATATTAATTAAAAAAGGCGAAAATGTTCGTATCACAATTCATAACAATTCTATGATGCGACACCCAATGCACTTGCACGGTCACGATTTTAGACTATTAAATGGTCAAGAAGATTATGCTCCTCTAAAAAACGTTGTGGATATAATGCCAATGGAAACCGATGTATTTGAATTTAATGCTAATGTAGAAGGTGATTGGTTCTTTCATTGTCATATTTTGTATCATATGATGAGTGGTATGGGGACGGTCTTCTCCTATGAAAATCAAGAAGCAAATCCCGAAATTCCTAACCCGAAACTGGCACAACGAAAATTATTTGCTGACGATAGAAAATTTCATTTTATGGCAGAAAATGATTTTGCAACAAACGGAAACGATGGAGAAGCAATGTATCAAAGTACACGTTGGAGTATTGGAACAGAATGGAGATTAGGATACAATGATATGCACGGTTACGAAACCGAAACCCACATAGGACGATATATTGGTAAAATGCAATGGCTAATGCCTTTCATTGGTTTTGATTGGAGATACAGAAAAATGGGAATAGACACACAGGAACATAATCTATTCGGCCAAACCAATACCAAAGACAACAGGGCTGTTTTTAGTGCGGGGGTCAATTATACTTTGCCAATGTTAATAATGTCTCAGGTGGAAGTATTCACCGATGGAAATTTCAGATTACAATTTGAACGTAAAGATATTCCAGTTTCTAAAAGACTACGAATGAGTTTAATGTGGAATACCGATAAAGAATATATGGCAGGTTTGAGATACATTGTCAAAAGAAACTTTGGAATAACAACTCATTATGATAGTGATATGGGAATGGGATTAGGAGCTACTTTTAATTATTAATTTTTTATTTAAGGTTAATGCTGAAGATGCTTGTAGTAAAATATAAGCATCTTTTTTTTACCTAAACATTTAACACCGTGTTAATTATATAACTATTTTTTAGGATAATGTAACATTTTAATAAATTAGTTATAGTACATTTATATTGTAAAAATTACTTTACACCAAATATTAAAGAAAATGGAAACTCAAAAAACGTACACCTGCCCAATGCATCCAGAAGTTACTTCGGATAAACCCGGAAAATGTCCCAAATGCGGAATGAATTTAGTTGAGAAAAAAGAATGAAAATTCTACTGGCAACCGACGGTTCAAAATATAGTAAAACGGCAATAAATGAAATTGCCGACAGACCTTTTTCGCCCAAAACCGAGGTATGTATTCTTGCTGTCTACGAAATTACAGCTATTGTAAACACTTTAGAACCAATGGGGGTTTCCCACGAATACTATGCACAATTTGATGAAAACGCGTTTCAAAATGCAGAAAATAATGCAATTAGTGCAGCCGAAATTCTTGAAAATAAAAATCCAAATCTGTTAGTAACAGCAAAAGTAGTTTCAGGTTCACCAAAAAGCGTAATACTTGATGAAGCCGAAAAATTTAAAGCAGATTTGATAGTAGTTGGCTCACATGGTTACGGAGCAATTGAGCGTTTTTTTTTAGGTTCTGTTTCGCATTCAGTTGCTTTACATGCAAAATGTTCTGTAGAAATTGTTCGTAAATAAAAAACGTAACAAGAGACAAACACATATCCATTTTGTAGTGTCAAATTATTGAACTTACTGGTAGTTAAAACGATTTAATGTAAGATCCCTTATTGTAAGTATATTGTATCGTAAAAAAGATTTGTAGGTGTTTTTATATCCATGTCTTTCTCTTGGTCTATTATTTAATTCATTGCCAGTAAAATCTAATGAATTGAACTTTTTTACATTTTATTTAGTACATGTAGTTTACATCTTTTTTTTCGGACGTCTGTGTCCATTAAGAGGTTTTATGGGATAATTTTCAAGAATATCATACACTGCAGGATGAAGATTTTCCCCAATATAAGAAGGGTCATATAAATCACCTTTAGCGGTTCCTGTCCATACAAGTTTGTTCAGTTTCCGGTCAATTACATTCAGTGTGATTGCCCCTTCAGTATATTCTAACTTTTGGGTAACATAAGTGGTATAATTGTAATTATAGTGATGGAGGTAATAGTGATTGCCGGGATAATGATAATAATAGGGGTTATGATAATACCAACCTAAAGGATAGGTAGAAGAAGGAGTACTGACTGTTTTTTCCTTTTTAACGGCAGTGATAACCAATTCCAGAAAAACATCTGGTGTGTCAATACTTATCTTGTATCCCCTCTCTCCCATACAATGACTAAAATAGTTGCGTGCATTGTTGCGAATAATCTGGTTATTATATTCGCCACCAACTGTATCTTTATCCGGTAGCCAAGCAAAGGTTTTGTATTTCGTAAAATCAATACTGCGATCATAATCGGAAGTGATTTTCGTATAAACCCCGCATCCGGCCATAGCGACGAAAAGAAAGCCAATTAAATAGCCGTAAAAATTTTTATCTGTTTTCATGTTTTCTCTTTTTTAATGGGCCATTTTCTAAGTATCAATTATTTTTTTTTATGGATTTAATTAGTTAGATTTTTTAAGTACGGTCTGAAAAATTTGTATCGTTATTTCGTTGTTCCATCCTTTGGGTAAAATGATACCAAAATCACTTAATCTCAATTTAAAGTTGAGTGTAAGCAAACAGGAGATAGTTTCGTTACTTGCTATATGTATAAGCAATCCGTTTACAAATACTCTTTTCGTCTTTCCATTCAAATACAATTCAGCTCCAAAATTTAGTTTGTGATCTGGATGTTGTAATGTCTCCACGTAAGGAATGTTTAGTTGTCCTTTCAGTAATACCTGCCCAATGTTTGAGTTGATAAGCTTCACATTCAATGAATCTGTTGAAGTGCGTAGAATAGCTGGATTAAACATTAGTTCGATTTCAGCATTTTCATAATTGATTAAAACAAACAGGTGATTGCTATTGGCTATTATAATGGAATCTCTGTGCGAACCTATAACTTCAATACTTCCTTCCCTCGTTTGATATCTTTGCTGTGCCTTAGCTAAAAAGCTCCATAGTAGTAATACAATATTAGTGAATACCCATACTATTTTTAATTTTTTTGCCATGATTTTATATTTAATACGATATAGGTCCGATTGTAATTCTTTTTCTTAATTTGGATTATTTAATTTTTTCCTTTCATTTTTTAATGATTTTGCCCTTGGTGTTCCATCATTTCGCCTGAATCTTTCAGAGAATTTATATAAACATAAACCGAAAAGATTTCTTCTTCGCTCAAAATGCTTTCCCAGGCTGCCATTGCAGTTCCCTTGATTCCTTTTTTTATGAGGTATATTCGTCCTTGATTTGAATAGTAAGATGAATGTTCAGGGTTAGTAAAATCGGCTGGTTTTGGTTGCAATGCCACTGCTCCTGGACCGTCGCCTTTACCACTACTACCATGACAAGTAACACAATATTTTGTAAATATTTCTTCGCCTTGTTCAAGCTGTTTCGCTGTACCAAGAGATACGGGCTGATCATATTTTTCGCCCAATTCCTGTTTTAACCATTCGCGAGTTTTATTCATTAGTTCCGAATGCTCGTTATGTTCAGGGCTGTGATTTTCTTCTTCTTTTTGTTGAGGGTAGTTCTGTTCAACTGGTTTCTCTTTTTTTTCTGAATTCCGGCAGGAAGTAAGCATCAGCAGTACATACATCATTAAGGTAATGATTGCAAGTTCTGTTTTTATAGTTCGATAGAGTTTATGCAGAGTGTGTCCGAAGAATGCACCATGATGTTTTGATTTTTTCATAGTTGTTGAATAATTTTTTTGATTACACCAATATAAATACTCAATATTTTTAATCACTAAAAAACACTTAAATAACACACAAATCATTATACTTAAGTATTTTATAAATATTCTTTTCTATTTCAATATAAATTTACGATTTATTTAAATATGTCCTCGGAATTTATAAATTTTCTATTTCCATAAATTAGAAATTTCATTGACCCTAGATCCCCTATTTCACCTATGTTTATAAAGCTGAAAGTCAAATTATGCAGAGGTGCCAATTTCCTGTTACAATTTTAATAAAACCATATTTGAATTAATTTTAAATGAGTTAGAGTGAAAAACATAATAAATCTGTTCTTTGGATTAAATACAACATTACAATCTAAAAGTTAATAAAATTGATGAACCATTATCAAATTTTATATAGCATTTATGGAATATTAAGATTTACTTAATATTTATTTTTCAAAGTATTAGTAGTCAATAAAATTTATTACTTTTACAATCTTGAAAAAATCAATTGCCATATCATTCCTTTTTATCTTTTTGTGTGCCAACACAGAAATAGGGCAATTATTGAAAATACCCACCTTAATACAACACTTTACAGAGCATCATGACGATGATCTTGATATTTCATTTGCTGATTTTATTGATTTTCATTACAATAACGATAAGCAACATTCTGACACAGACAAACATGACAATCATCAGAATTTACCTTTCAAAACAATCAATACAAATGTGAATACAATTCTTGCTTTTGAAAGCCAAACAGCGTTTTCTTTTCGCAAGCTTAACATTATTTCCCTAAACCGTACTGTACCTTTCAGTCAGGATTTTTACATTTCCAGTGTTTTTGCCTCTATCTGGCTCCCACCTAAATTGAGTTAATTCATTTTATTTTAAATCGTAATTAGTTATATTTTAAATATTTCTGATTGCTTATTTTAAAATACGTTTTGCTATTTAACTATAGCAAACGATATCTTGTATCAATTCCATTACAACACATCACGGACCTAGACCTTTAAGATTTTTATGTTACACCATAACTAAAATCCTTTTAGACTTCATAAAACACTCATAACGTTTTTAGTGCTGTACTGTAATGCTCTCGCTATTTTTTAACTCTAAAACATCTGTAATGAAAAAAATAAAATCAATTGCAATTGGCATATTCTTGCTTGTTGTAGGAACAACAATTTCTAATGCACAAGTAACCGAAAATCAATCCAAAGGACCACATAACGGCATCATACAGAATGTAGCGGACTACAAAATCGAAATGGTAGAAAGAGAAAATAACTGTAGTTTCTATGTCTTAAATACTAAAGGAAAAACTGTTTCAAACAAAGGCGTTAGTGGAACTGTAGTATTCGAATTTTTCAATAAAACAAAAGCGACAAACCCAATTTCATTAGACATAAATAATGCTTTGTTTGTAGAAGTTCCTAAAGCAAACATATATACCTATTGTACCATTTCAGTAAATGTAAAAGGAAAAACAATTACTTCCAGATTTAGAAACAACCAAGTCTCTGAACATGATATTAATCACGGACACCAACATTAATTCAATTTTATTACTCTTTAATAAATTCAATTTAAATTACAGTTATGAAAAATTTTTTAATAGTAGCGACTATCGCAATCGGAATGTTAACTTCTTGTAACCAAAAAGCAAAAAACGAAACTGAAAGCACAGAAATTCAGACTAATGAAACTACTAAACAAGTTCAAGAAAACACAGATAGTATTAATCAAGTTAGCAGGGATAGTATTAATATAGTGGAACCAGATAAAGTTGATGCCGCACATGGCCACACCCATTAAATTAATTTAATAAGGCACTTCTTTTCCTTAAATTTTAGAAGAGAAGTGGTTTTTAAAAGAAAAATAAAATTATGAATTCAAAAAAAATAATATTCCTTGCCATACTACTTTTTATGTGCATCGGAAATGTTTTTGCCCACGGAGTTGATGAAAATACACAAACTTTTTTAACAGGAAATGATGGAGTAGCTTTTGGTCCATTTCTTTACATTGGTGCTAAACATATGCTTACCGGTTACGATCATTTACTTTTTTTAGTTGGTGTTATCTTTTTCTTATACCGCCCTAAAGAAGTGTTGTTGTATGTGAGCTTTTTTACAATTGGTCATAGCACAACCTTATTGTTGGGTGTTATGAGTGGCATATCCATTAACTCTTTTTTAATTGACGCTATCATTGCACTGTCAATAATTTATAAGGGGTTTGATAATTTAGGTGGTTTCAAGAGATTTTTCGGAAAACAGCCCAATACAAAAGCGGCCGTTTTAATTTTCGGATTAATCCACGGTTTTGGGCTAGCGAGTAAATTACAGGATTTCAAATTTGAAAAAGAAG
>NZ_AHKF01000026.1 GCF_000252125.1 Flavobacterium frigoris PS1
GTCAAGAATCCATATTATGGTTCCATGATGTTAAGTTGTGGTAAAACAGTGGAAACAATTAAATAATGCCCAAAACATTTCAAAACTTACAAAAAAAAATGAAAAATATAATTCTTTCAGCCATAGCAATGGCATTCGTACTGGTTTCTTGTAACCAAAAAAACAAAGAAGGGGTAACTAATTCAGAAGTAAGTGAACCCGTAACTCAAACGGAACCAATCCATGAACA
Source organism: Flavobacterium frigoris PS1 (assembly GCF_000252125.1). Lineage (GTDB taxonomy): Bacteria > Bacteroidota > Bacteroidia > Flavobacteriales > Flavobacteriaceae > Flavobacterium > Flavobacterium frigoris_A. The sequence goes on from NZ_AHKF01000026.1 coordinate 230, forward strand.
CCAAGAGGGAGATATGCACGACGAAGCAAAATCTGAAGAAGTTGCAACAACCGCTGATCAAACTTCTTTTTCAATCAAAGAAATTGTAAACAATTATTTAACCTTAAAAAACGCATTAACTAAAGACGACACAAATGGAGCTGCAGATGCTGGAAAAGCATTATATGCAACTTTCAATAAAGTAAATTCCAATTCAATAGATGCAACATTAAAAGCTGGATATCTTGACATTGCAGATGATGCCAAAGAAAGTGCAGAACATATTGGTGATAACGCAGGAAAACTAGACCATCAAAGAGAGCATTTTGTCATGTTGAGTAAAGATATAAATGATTTGATAAAAACTTTTGGAGCAGGTCAAAAACTATATCAGGATTTTTGTCCAATGGCAGATGATGGGAAGGGCGCAATTTGGATAAGTGAAACCA
>NZ_AHKF01000025.1 GCF_000252125.1 Flavobacterium frigoris PS1
TTGAAATTGCCGTTTTATTCACTGTTTCTGCTGTTGTAGCTCTTGAAACTTCTGCTCCTAAAGCCGTAGATCCTGAAGTAGCGCTAGCATCAACATAGCTTTTTACTGATTTAACACTTGGGTATTTAGTATCCGAATAACCATCCGAAGCAATATTTAAACTCTTATTAGCTAAGCTTTCTTTTCCATTTAACGCATACTGAGTTATAGTACTTATTGGCTTATCTTGATCACTTGTGTTATTTACATTTTCAATTTGTAAATTAGTTTTAGCTCCCAAAACTGTTAATGCATTTGTCCCTCCATTTTCAATTGCTACAACACCCGTAACATTATCAGCATTTAAGGCAGAAAAAGCCAACGGCACATAACTAAAAGGCTGATCACTAATCTGAGTATAACTGGAACAATTACCGTCGGTATTAATTCCAACAACTAAATTTTTATTTAAAGAACTCCACACTATAGATTTAAAAGAATCGGCATATCCAGCGGTCTGTCTTCCAGAACCAATAATTAAATTTACCATTCCAAACTGATCTGTTTTGGTTTGAACGGTCTCCTGGTACTCAACATTTGAAAATTCATCAACGAATTTAAAAACCATACAAATATCTTTTTCAACTAAAGGGATATTTGGAGAAGCAACACTAGGCAATTGACCCCCTCGCGCATTCATTATCACAGCTTGATAAGTAATTCCATTATTTTGTGCAAAACTTTTAGCTGCTGTAAAAAGTAGTAATAATATGATTATTTTTTTCATAATGAAATGAATTGATATTGTATTTTAAATTATAGTTAATTGGGTCTAAATAAAAAAACTGCCTGACAGCCTCAATATATTATTAATACAAGGCAAATTATATCCCCCACCTAAACAAACCATTTCCGTAGCAATTAATAATTCTACTTTAACAGATTAAGTCAGGCTAACAATTTGATTTTTCATAAATATATTTTGGGACTTTTCACAAGAAAGAAATAAACTCCTTGATAAAAACAGAGTCGCTTATTTTAAGCGAAGTAAATGAAGAGTAGTTTTCTATCATAATTTGATGATTTGAGTATAGTAACTGAAGTTGTTTGAATATAGGTGAACTAAATATTGTGATGTGGGTAAATTTGCTAGGTTAACGCTCAAAATTGTATCAGTTGCACTTTTCTTCCCATCAAAAACTAGGCGCCCGCTAACATTATAAATAAGGATAGTTATAGGCTCTGTAATTGCTTGTGAGAATTGAAAATTTACCGTTTCTACAAAAGGGTTTGGATATGTTTTAGTAACAACCGAATCAACATTATTAGAAGATATAAAAGTACTCCATAAACTTTGTTGAAAACCCTGAATGATAATATAATTCTTATTTGAATTACCAATACTACTTTGTTGGCCAATAGTTTGATTCACAATTAACCCCTTAGTCAATTCTACAGAACCTCCCTGCGAAGAGATCATTTGATGATGTATAACTTGTGCATAAAAAGTGAAAGAAGAAAAAAACAACAACAAAAATTTCATGCGAATTTTTTTAATTAAACACTTACAAATATATCTTGAATAAATGTAACCTATTTTTCATAAAAACAGGATGAAATACGATAAAAAACGTTAAACTACATTTTTACATAATTTCATGTAAAAAAATACCTGTTAAAGCAATTTCGAATGACACTGCCCGAGAATTTACGAAACAAAAAAGGTTCAACTTCTCAGTTGAACCTTTATAATTTTTGAAACCAAAATAAACGGTTTTATTTTTTATAGTACTTTCTGTACTTTGGATAAGTAATGGCACCTATAAAAGAGATTGTCCCTAAAGAATACCATATCCAACTTAATGAATGTGCTTCTCCACTTGCATAAGAATGCAATCCTACCAAGTGAAAGTTTACTCCATAATAGGTAAATAAAATAGATACAAAAGCAAACATACTCATCAGGTTAAATATCCACTTTCCTCTTAATGAAGGTACAAATCGCGCATGAATCACAAATGCATAAACCATAATACTGATCAATGCCCAAGTCTCTTTTGGATCCCATCCCCAGTAACGCCCCCAACTTTCATTAGCCCATTGTCCACCAAGGAAGTTACCAATAGTCAACATGATTAACCCTATCGTTAAGGCCATTTCATTGATATAGGTTATCTCTTGAATGTTCAAATCCATTTTTGCTTTGTTCTTTTCATTAGTGAAAAAGATTAATAATAAAGAAACAAAACCTAATATCATTCCCAGAGCGAAAGGTCCGTAACTCGCAACGATAACAGCCACGTGAATCATTAACCAATAAGAATTAAGTACAGGCTGTAAATTAGCTATTTCTGGATCAATCCAGTTCATGTATGCCGCTGATAAAATCATTGCTGCTACAAATGCAGCCGAAGCCACTGTCAGCTTTGATTTGATATCAAATGTCAAACCAAAGAACATAGTTGCCCAAGCCACATAAACAATAGCTTCGTACGCATTACTCCAAGGCGCATGACCTGAAATAAACCAACGTGCCGCTAAAGTAAATGTATGTAAAACGAATAAAATCGTTATTACCACATGCATACTATTTATAAGAATACGCAATACCTTATTTTCTTTAAAAATTTGAAGTATTGTAAAAAACAACATCAAAATTGAAGCGAAAATATAGGCGTAAGGTAATTTTTGAAGTATATCGTACTTGTTATAAAGAATCTCCATCGTGATTTTTCTTTCACTAGGCATTACTTTACTACCAAATTTCTTTTGAAAACCATGGAGACTTTCTACTAAATCATCTGCATTTTTATAATCATTAGATACCGAAGCATTGTTTAAGGAGCCAAAATACAAAGGCAATACACTTTTTGTATAAGTAGAATCCATTCCTTTTAACCCAGCCTCACCTAATTCTAAAGAAGATACCCATTTATTATTAGGATCATTCGGAATTGGAAAAATCTTTAATATCCTTCCGCTTAATGCCGATTCCATTAGATTCACTTTCTTATCCGTTTCAATAAAATCTTTTTCAAATTGATTTGGATTAGCTGCTTTATAGGCAGCATCTAAATACGGAGACAACTTATAATTCCCTTTTTCATCAAAGAAAGCGATGAATGGAACCGTTTGGGCTTTAACATCAACACCTATTATCTTACGAATACTATCATTTCCACTTTTGATATAAATCAAAGGAACTTCAATCCATAATTGTGCATATTGAGACATTGATAAAAATACCTGATCGGGATTCATTCCCTTATAATCATTGGAATGGCTCACCTTCCTTAATAATTCAGAAGAGAAAGTATTGATTGGTTTCATTCTTCCGCCGGCATCCTGAATAACTAATCGCCCAAATTTTGACGCATGCTCTTCGGATACTTTGAATTTATTAACCAAGGAATCCAACTGTTTTTCGGTAGGCGCAACACGAATGTGATTCCCGTTTTCAACATGATCCTCATGATTCCCATCGGCATCATGCTCATGATTGTGAACTTGTGCAAAGCCATTAAAACTCAACAACAAAACAAAAACGGTGATCAATTTTGATTTTTTACCCTTTACCACTTCTAATTTTCTTTTTAAATCCGCAAAACGAGAATGCTTCGTAAACATAATAGACATCATCGCAAAAAACAACATGAAATAACCTGCGTAAGTAATTCCTGTACCCCAAAAATCATGGTTTACAGATAATACTGTTCCTTTTTCGTCAGGATCAAAAGAAGATTGAAAAAAGCGGTATCCTTTATAGTCTAATACATTGTTCATAAAAATTCTGGCATCAAAAGTTTCAGCACTATCTTGAACGCTAACTTTACTTTCAAACGAAGAGTAACTTTTCTCTGTTCCAGGATATTTCTTAGCTATAAAATCATTCAGCTTTATTTTAAATGGCAAAACATAAGCTTTACTTCCGTAGAAGAAAGTATAATCAATCGCTCCTATTTTTACCGTTTGAACCTGCCCTACTTTCCCTTTTGAACCTACAACGGTAACTTCCTTTTCTTGTCCATCCGCTTTTATGCTTAAAACTAAGGCATCATCATGATTTTTAGCTTTATAATCGTTATTTGACTCGTAAGCAATTACCCCTTTTACAGCCGGATCAGGAAATACAAAACGTTTCTCTCCAATGGAATATAGGGAACGCATCATTAAGGGTTGCACAACATCTTTAGTAACTGCGCCCTGAAGTTTGTCTGCCATTCGCATAAAATTTCCTTCAAAGGGAGTTTGAATAGTATACTCTGTTCCTGTTGTATTTATATTGATAGCGCCTTCTGTAGGCTTATTTAAAGCAAAAAGAACGTTGTGAATATTTTGAACCTCTCCCTCCTTCAAGAAATGTTCTTCACGACCTCCGTCACCTGCTTCTACCAACTTTAAATACAGAACCCCTTTATCATCAGCCTTTACATACTCTTTAGCTCCCATGATATAATCTTTGTATTCAACTACGAAAGGAGTATCGGCAAATTTATCAGAAATGGAAAAATTATTATTAGTTGCAGGAGAAAGTAAAAGTGATTTCTCAAAGACTTTACGTTTCATTTCTCCTTTATATTCTCCATCAACATAAACGGTAAGGAAAGTTTTATCCGAATAAAACTGGTTCTCGGCGGCGCCTTCGCGTATTGGCATCATTCCTTCATAGCTTATATAACGGGTTACAAAAGCCCCCATAAGGATAAAAACAAAGGACAAATGAAGTAATAAAGTGGCCCATTTTTCTTTTTTCAGTAACTGGTACCGTTTTATGTTTCCAATGAAATTAATCAAGAAAAACAGATGAATAGCTTCAAACCACCAAGAGTTATAAATTAAAATTCGAGCTGTATCTGTATTGTATTTGCTTTCGATAAAAGTTCCTGCACCCATTGCTATTGCATAAGTCAGGAAAAGTATAGCCATTAATCGTGTAGAAAATAAAAAGGAGAAATATTTTTTATTCATTTGTAAGTAATTACGTTTTTTAAAACTGCCACAAAAGTACTTAAAAATGTTGACTTTTTTATTTGTACAATTGTTAATTTAATCAAAAATTAAGGCTTTTATTGGCAAGGAAACAATCGTATTTATTCATTTTTTTATCAAAAATGTATAGTACGAATAGTTGCAAACACTTTAAAAAAAAATGCTAATTTTGTCGAATGCTTAAAGTTATTATTATTGGCTCTGGAAATGTATCGCAACATTTGATAGCTGCTCTACAAAAATCCCAAAACATTGGGAACGAAATTGAATTGGTTCAAGTCTATTCTAGAAAAAAAGATTCGATTGCTAATCACTTATTAGACTCTAGCAAAATTGTAACTGCTTATAATGATTTAATGGATGCTGATCTTTATATAATAGCCGTTTCTGACGATGCTATCGCCAGTGTTTCTGATCAACTCCCTTTCAAAAACAGATTAGTAGTTCATACATCGGGTAGTGTTGCGCTAGATTCTCTGAATAATAACAACCGAAAAGGAGTTTTTTACCCGCTTCAAACTTTTACTAAAAATAAGGAAGTCGATTTTAAAAATATCCCTATTTGCTTAGAAAGTGAAAACAGTACCGATTTTCGATTGTTAGAAAAAGTCGCTAAATTAATTTCCGATAAGGTTTTTGCAATCAACTCTCAACAAAGAAAAGCCTTGCATGTGGCTGCAGTTTTTGTAAATAATTTCAGTAATCATTTGTACCAGTTAGGAAGTGAAATTTGTAAGGAACACCAAGTCCCTTTTGATATTCTAAAACCTTTGATTCTGGAAACAGCGCAAAAAATAACTACGCTATCACCTGAAGATGCTCAAACTGGGCCAGCAATACGCAATGATAAGCAAACAATTGAAGCGCATCAATTATTCTTGACCAATAACAATCAATCAAACATTTATAAAATACTAACACAATCAATACAAGATAATGGCAAAAAGTTATAAAGAATTAATGAATGACATCACTACTTTTATTTTTGATGTTGACGGCGTACTTACAGATAGTTCCGTATTTGTAACCACCGAAGGTGAAATTTTAAGAACGATGAATATTCGTGACGGTTACGCCATGAAAGCAGCAGTAGAAAGCGGTTATAACGTATGTATCATTTCTGGCGGAAGCAACGAAGGAGTTCGCGTCCGATTGAGAAATTTAGGTATTACCGATATTCATTTAGGAACCCCCGATAAAGTGGAAACGTTTAAAGAGTATATAGAATTGTACAATATAAATCCTGAACAAGTTCTTTATATGGGTGACGACATACCTGATTATCATGTTATGAAATTAGTAGGACTTCCTACATGTCCTCAAGATTCCAGCCCTGAGATCAAAGCTATTTCTACCTATATTTCCAATAAAAATGGCGGAAAAGGTGCTGCACGTGATGTTATAGAGCAGGTAATGAAAGTACAGGGTAAATGGATGGAATATTTTGACGCAAAGCATGACTAGTCTCATTTAGTAGCCTCAAAATAAAGTGTAACTGAAAATCTATAACCTTAAACTCAGCTATGAATTTCCTTAAACTTATCAGATATCAAAATCTACTGATGTTGGCTTTCATGCAGTTGATTTTCAGATATGGCTTTTTGAAACTACAAAATGTCCCTTTAGCTTTAGCGGAATGGCAATACGGATTATTAGTTCTAAGTACTGTTTTATTGGCAGCAGCCGGTTACGTGATCAATGATGTTTTTGATCAGGATACCGACATTGAAAATAAACCTAAAGATGTCATTGTTGGTACTAAAATTACGGAAGCAAACGCATACAATATCTATGTGGCATTAAATGTTGCGGGTGTTGGAATCGGCTTCTATTTATCGAATGTCATTTTAAAACCTGGCTTTGCCGCCATTTTCATCCTAATTGCCGCTACCCTCTATATTTACGCGACTAGCTTAAAGCAAATGCTACTTCTAGGTAACCTAATTGTTGCGCTTTTGCTTGCGTTTAGTGTTGTAATTATTGGTGTTTTCGATCTATATCCTGTTATTGACCAAGCTAATCAGCCAATCATGGCCAACCTATTTTCAATACTTTTGGACTTTGCAATATTTGCATTTATGATTAATTTTATTCGGGAAATCGTAAAAGACTTAGAAGATATAAAAGGAGATTCTAATCAGGGAATGAAAACTCTAGCCATCGTTTTGGGAGTTGAAAAGACATCAAAATTAGCCTCTGTTCTAGGATTAATACCTACAGTTTTCCTTTTGGTTTATATCAACAATTATTTTGTAGCTAATAATTTATTCGCAACAACATTTTATGCTTTTATGTTTGTGGTGGCACCATTGCTCTACTTCAGTATTAAAGTTTGGCCTGCCAAAACAAAGAAAGAATTTCATAAATTAAGTCTACTACTAAAATGGATTCTGCTTTTAGGGATTATATCCATTGTAATCATTACTTTAAATATAAAATACAATGCTTCAAAATAAATTAAAACAGTACAAACTAATCCTCGCATCTGGCTCGCCAAGAAGACAACAATTCTTTAAAGATCTGGAATTAGATTTTGAAATCAGATTAAAGGAGATAGAAGAAATTTATCCACCAGAATTAAAAGCGGCTGAAATCACGAACTTTCTTGCTGAATTAAAAGCCAATGCATTTGAAGGCGACTTAGAGCAAAATGAAATACTTATTACCAGCGATACGATAGTTTGGCACAATGAAAATGCCTTGGGTAAACCAAAAGACAAACAACATGCATTTGAAATTATAAAATCGCTATCTAATTCCACTCACGAGGTAATTACATCTGTTTGTTTTAAAACAAATTTGAAAACAGAGCTCTTGCACGAAATAACAAAAGTAACATTCAACGAATTAAGTGACGAATCAATTATTTATTACATCGATAAATATAAACCTTATGACAAAGCGGGAGCATATGGAATTCAAGAATGGATTGGGTTTATAGGAGTTTCAAAAATTGAAGGTTCATATGCAAATGTTATGGGGCTGCCTGTTGACAAAGTTTACGAATATTTGAGTAAATTAGCATAAAAGGAAAAAGATGGCTTTTATTAACGATTTTTTTAAAGAAGCGATTGCAACTGCCATTTTGATAATTTTGGTATTAGCATTGCGAATTATCATCTCAAAACTAGTGAAGCGCTTTGCAAAAACGACACACAGAATTGAGCACCGAACAAATCTGGTGATCAAATACATCCATTTGTTAACCACCATTTTGTCAATAATTGCTTTAATTATCATTTGGGGGGTACAACCCAAAGACATTATTATAGCCATTTCCTCAATTACAACAGTGGTAGGTGTTGCTATGTTTGCACAATGGTCTATTTTAAGTAATATAACATCCGGTGTAATACTGTTTTTTTCATTTCCTTTTAAAATTGGAGACGTAATCAGAATTCATGATAAAGATTTCCCCATCGTAGCAGAAATCCAAGATATTCGTGCTTTTCATGTTGCCTTAAAAACGGAAGATGGAGAAAGAATTGTTTACCCCAACAATTTACTTTTTCAAAAAGGAATATCTATTATGAAAAATCATTTCAATGAAACTAATTTTGTCGATTAATATTTTATTCGAGAAAAGGTATCCTCACTCCTTCTCTCTTTATATATTTTAAGTGGTAATTATATAAAAAAAAATAAAAAAGCTGTAATTTTGAAAAGCAAAAAAAACATCATATTTGTTTGCTGCTATTTGATAATTGCAAGTTAATTTTATCTGTCTCAATAAATTCCGAAATTTCTATGGAACCCAAAACCAAATATCCGTTTTATATCAGACTCGGTTTTTCTTTAATATGTATAATTAGTATTACCTACATTTTCTTTTTGGGCAAAAGTGTATTAATACCTGTATTAATGGCTTTTCTATTTGCCGTTCTATTGCTACCCGGAGTTACTTTTTTGAATTCAAAACTACGTTTCCCACAAGGATTAGCGGTATTTATCATTGTGATCCTATTTGTCTTTGCAATAATTGGAATTCTTGCCTTCATATCCTATCAAATAAGTGATATTGCAGCCGATTTTAATACTATCAAGAAAAACGTCAACATTTTTATATCGGATATTCAAAGATTCATTAGAAGTAATTTTAATGTAAGTATTTGGGAACAAAGAAAATACATTGAAGATGTGACACAAGATTCTGTTAAAAAGGGAAAAGAGAGCATGGCAACCACCTTAATATCTGTTTCAGACACGATCGCCAATATCATATTAGTCCCCATATATACATTTTTAATTCTACTTTACAGAACCCACTTCATTTTATTCTTTGCTAAACTATTCAGAAAAGAACATCATCAAAAATTGCAAGAAATTTTAACCCAAATCAAAGGATCTGTACAAAGCTACATTGTAGGTTTGATCATAGAAATGATTTTTGTATCTATTTTGACAAGCGCCGGACTTTACTTTATAGGTGTAAAATATGCTATCTTATTGGGAATTATAACGGGAATACTAAATCTAATCCCTTATTTAGGTATTCTTGTTGCGGGTGTTTTGACCATATTGTCCTCACTTACCGGAGCACCTGATATATCAATAATTCTGGGCGTAATAGCAGTAAATGTTGTTGTTCAGTTGATTGACAATAACATCCTTGTTCCTCTAATAATAAATACGAAAGTTCAAATAAATGCATTCGTATCAATTATTGGAATTATTATCGGAGGTGGTATTGCGGGTATTGCAGGAATGTTTTTGGCTATTCCAATATTGGCTATGCTAAAAATAATTTTCGACCGAATTGAAAGTTTAGAACCTTGGGGTTATCTGATGGGCGATAATATGCCAAAAAAATTCATCTGGAGACATTTAAAAGCGGTAAAACCAAATAAAAATCCTAAAGTTGAAACAAATGAAGCCAACGCTTTTGACCCTAGTGGTAACGATAAAACAGAAGGTTTTAATCAAAATGAGACAATGTAAAACCATTATTATTACATTTGTAGCTCAGTAGCTTGAATAAAAACGGCTTTTATATTTTACCGAAATTCACATTCAAATGTCTCGAAATCAAAAAACAGTGCTCCTCCTTTTGATGCTCTTGGGCGTTCAGCATGCTTTTTCACAAGTTAAAAAAACAGAAAAAGACAGTACAGAAATTTATCAGCAAATCCAGACCTATTCTAAAAAAAATAAAATCACTAAGTTTATGCATGGTTTAATTTTTAAACCAACAAAATTAAAAAAACACAATCCAATTGTTAAGGAACAAAAAAGAATTGCAGCTGAAAACAAAATAATAAGAAATATTAATATTATTACACTGGATCCTTTTGGTTATTCTGACCTTGACACCATAAGAAGACCCGGTAATTGGGCCGAAAGAACAGGTAATAGATTGCATCTTAAAACAAAAGAACTTGCCATAAAGAATCTCTTGCTTTTTAAAAAAAATTCAGCCTATAATTTTTTAAAGATTCAAGAATCTGAACGTATTATCCGGGCGCAGAAGTTTGTTAATCGAGTAACAATTACAGAAGAATTTGCAGGTGTAAAATCTGATTCGGTCGATATCACCATTCGCGTATTGGATTCTTGGAGCAGCATCCCCAAAATTTCTGTTTCTGGTTCACGAAATTCCTTGGGACTGAATGAAAGGAATTTTTTTGGAATAGGTCACCAATTTGATTATAAATTCACCAAGAGATTAAGTGATGGCAAAACCGCCAATAATTTAGCGTATACCGTACCAAACATTAGGAACACCTTCATAAAAACAATACTAAAATACCAAATAGATCTAGATAATTATTATGATAAAAGCATCTCTTTTGAGCGCCCTTTTTATTCCCCTTTAACAAAATGGGCTGCTGGGATCACTTTGGACCAACAATTTAGAAAAGACACCTTACAGGGTATAGATTTAAAATATGTCAGCCAAAATTTTAAATACAGCTCGCATGATTTCTGGATTGGAAAAGCCGTTCAAATATTTAAAGGGAATACAATCAATGCCAAAACTACTAATTTAATTATTTCTGGACGCTTCTTAAACATAAATTACCTCGAGACTCCAACTATTGATTACGATCCCATCAATTTTTACTCTAATGAAAAATTCATAATGTCCGGAATTGGTATCACTACACGTAATTTTATTCAAGACAGGTATATTTTTAAAAACGGAGTCGTTGAAGATGTTCCTATCGGCAGGATATATGGATTAACCTTTGGATACCAATATAAAAATAATAAGTGGAGACCCTATTTGGGCGGTCAGATCTCCTTTGGAAATTACCACAATTGGGGCTTCTTAAGCACCAACTTTGAAATAGGCACTTTCTTTAATAAATCCGTAACGGAACAGACTGTATTTTCATTTCAAGCCAATTATTTCACTTCACTTACTGAGTTTGGTAAATGGAAGTTAAGACAGTTCATAAAACCGCAAGCTATCATAGGAATTAACAGACTAAATTCCGTAGGTGATCAATTGACTATTAATGGGGATCGTGGCATTCAAGGTTTCAATAGTGCGGTTTATGGATCGAACAAAATGGTATTAACTTTGCAAACACAAGCCTATGCGCCAAATGATGTTTGGGGATTTAGAATGAATCCTTACTTCAACTATTCCATAGCTTTATTGGGGCAAAAAGAAAATGGAAACAAGACGACAAAAGCATATTCTAAAATTGGCGTTGGACTAATTATAACCAATGATTATCTAGTGTTCAGTTCTTTCCAGCTATCTCTTTCGTACTATCCTACAATTCCTTTTGAAGGTGATAATGTTTTCAGGACCAACGCATTTGAAACTGGTGATTTTGGACTTCAGAATTTCGAATTGGCAAAACCAAGAACAGTACTCTACGAGTAAACAAGTACTCTTAATATATTTTTAACCACTTAGTATACAGAAAACTACAAACAATAAATAGTTAAAAAAAGTGTAAATTTTATAAATTTTACAAGCAATTATATAATGTTGATAAATAAATTGTTATTATCTTTATGTAAATAATCGTTCTAAATTAAAACCAAATAAAAGATGAAAAAACTTAGTTTCTATTTAATGGTAATGGTATTATCATTAGGTGCGTTACCAACAACTATGTTCGCTGCTGAAAAAAATATTGCAGCAGCAGTTACAACCGAACCAAAAGAAATTCCTGCTGAAGTTCAAACTATGCTTAATCGCTTAGATGAAATAAAAGCAATGGACAAATCCTCTTTAAATTCTTCAGAAAGAAAAGAATTACGCAAAGAAGTTCGTGAAATTAAATCGGAATTAAGATCTACGGGAAATGGTGTTTACTTTTCTGTGGGTGCAATAATTATCATTATCCTATTATTGATTTTATTATTATAATAAATGTCAATTACATTGAAACTAAGAAAGAAGCGCATTTAGCGTTTCTTTTTTTTGCCAAAAATTAAAACCAATTAAACGTTAAATAAACACTGTGGCACAGTAGTTGAATTGAACCATCAGGCATAGATAATATACTTGCCCATAAAATGATTTAAAGAAAAAAAAAGAAAAAATGAAAACATTAAAACTCCTTGCCTTAGGAATCGTACTTTTTGTATCTGGTTCTATGCATTCTCAAGTTTCAGTCAACGTAAACATTGGTACTCCTCCGTCATGGGGTCCAGCTGGCTACTCTAATGTAGACTATTATTATTTGCCTGATGTTCAAGCCTATTATGATGTCAGAGCCTCACAATTTATTTATTTCGGAAGCGGAAACTGGGTAAGATCTAGATATTTACCAGGACAATACAGAAACTACGATTTATACAACGGATACAAAGTGGTGTTAAACGATTATCACGGTAAAACACCTTATACCCACTATAAACAACACAAAGTTAAATATTACAAAGGGTACAAAGGACAACCACAAAGATCCATAGGTAAAAGAAATGATAACCATAATAACTATTCTAAAAAAGGAAACGGCCACAAGAGTCATGGAAACAATGGAAAAGGCAAACATTAATTCTCAAATTAAAAAAAGAAACGCAAATCGCGTTTCTTTTTTTTTTGCAAATAAAACTCAATTTAAATCATGCTAAAATCAATATCGTGCAATAGCTACAATTAAGCCTCTGAAAAAAAATAACAAACAATATTATTTAACAATCGAAAAAAATAAAATTAATCCTTGTTGAGATAATACTACTCAAACTTTATTAAAAACAAACATCTGAATATTTTCTTCTGATTTTCAACTTATTACCAAACAATATTATATAAAATAAACGAAATTGTCTTACTTTCTTGTTAGGCATAAACCTAATTAAATAGAGCTAAAACCATTGTGGCACAGTTGTTGGATTTAGCCATAAAGTATATACAAAAGGAATAAAAATATAATAATAATAAAAACAGAAACATGAAAACATTAAAACTAATCGCCGTTGGAATAATTCTACTCGTATCGAGCTCTATACAAGCTCAAGTTTCAGTAAGTTTAAATATAGGAACAGCTCCATCATGGGGTCCTACAGGGTACGCAAATGTAGACTACTACTATTTACCTGATGTACAGGCCTACTATGATATTAGAGCTTCACAGTTTATCTATTTCGGACAAGGAAGATGGGTAAGATCAAGATACTTACCAAGACAATATAGAAACTATGATTTAAATCGTGGCTATAAGGTAGTATTGAATGATTACCATGGTAACAGACCTTACGCAAATTTCCATAACGACAGAAGAACATACTATAAAGGATATAGAGGTGGAAACCAAAGAACAATTGTACAAAGACAAGATAATCACAGATATTCTAACGACAGAAACGCTGTAAACCATAGAAAATATGATACTCGTAGATATTCCGAAAACCGTAAGTCTTCAAATAACCATGGTAAGTATGATAACCACAGAAACAACGACCACGGAAATAAAAGAGAAAATAAAGGTCACGGGAAACACTAATTCCTGAAAATCTATTAAAAATTAAAAGAGCCCCATAATGGGGCTTTTTTTTTGCTCAGATTCTCCTTTTCAGCAAAGAAAATAAGAATCATTTTACAGAAAAACATTTAATTACTACATTTGAAGTAATTGCACAAAAAATCAAAAAAAATGTACAAAAACAAAATTCAGTTTTTACTAATATTTATTTTCTCTTTTCACATATTATCGGCCCAAAAGCCTCAAAAACTCAATTCAGCAGAAATATACAACCAGATTCAGAAGCTTAATTTCTTAGGTTCTGTTCTTTATATTGCCGCCCATCCAGATGATGAGAACACGCGTTTAATCTCGTATTTATCGAATGATGTGAAAGCCAGAACAGCTTACTTGTCTTTGACTAGAGGTGACGGAGGTCAAAACTTGATTGGCCCACAATTAAGGGAGCTCCTAGGTGTAATCAGAACCCAAGAACTGATCGAAGCAAGAAAAATAGACGGAGGAGAACAGTTTTTTTCAAGAGCCAATGACTTTGGATACTCCAAAAACCCAAAGGAAACATTACAAATTTGGGATAAAGATAAAGTGTTAGCCGATGTAGTATACGCCATTAGAAAATTTCAACCTGATGTAATAATAAATCGTTTTGATCATCGTACAGCAGGTACAACGCATGGCCATCATACGGCATCAGCTCTTTTGAGTACCGAAAGCTTTGATTTGACAAACAATCCAGCCGTATTTCCCGACCAATTAAAATTAGTGCAAACTTGGCAACCCAAACGCCAGTTTTTTAATACTTCTTGGTGGTTTTATGGTAGCAAAGAAAAATTTGACGCAGCTGACAAAACCAATTTAGTGAATTTGCAAACTGGTGTTTACTATCCCACACTAGGGAAGTCAAACCAGGAAATAGCTGCCTTAAGTCGAAGTAGTCATCAATCGCAGGGCTTCGGAAGTACAGGAAGTCGTGGTGAAGACACAGAATACTTAGAATTTATTAACGGCGAAAAATCAAAAGACAACTCAAACCTTTTCGAAGGAATTGACACCAGTTGGAACCGGGTAAAAGGTGGAAGAAAAATAGGCGAACTACTTACGCTAATTGTATCGCAATATGACTTTTCAAACCCATCAGCTAGTATTCCTAATTTGGTCAAAGCCTATCAAATGATTCAGACTTTGGAAGAAAATCATTGGAAAACACTAAAATCTAACGAATTAACAAATATAATTGCGGCCTGTTCTGGTCTTTACCTCGAAGCCGTTTCACAAAATCAGGAAGCAACTCCAGGGAGCACTGTAAATTTAAAGCTTGAAGCCATAAACAGAAGTGCCATAAAAATGGATTTACTGAGCGTAACAACTTTTCCAGAGAATAGAAACACCCCCTTTAAAAGAGCATTAAACAATACTGTTTCAGAAAATATAAATCTAGATTTACAATTACCTACAACAATAGAATATACCCAACCTTATTGGCTTAAGGAAAAAGGTACCGTTGGTATGTATGCGGTAAAAGATCAAAAAAACATTGGAGTTCCAGATGTCATCAGAGAAGTAAAGGTTGTTTTCAACATCGCTATCAACGGAATCGAAATCCCTTTTGAGCGTACTGTAGTTTACAAATACAATGACAATGTAAAAGGAGAAATGTATAATTATCTTGATATTGTTCCCGAAATAACGACAAGTATACTTAACAAAGTGGCTCTTTTTAATGATGGGAACCATAAATCAATAGCCGTTAAAATTAAATCTGGAAAAGACAATATTGAAGGTGATTTACAATTAGATTTACCTACAAACTGGACCGTTTCTCCAAAATTAATTCCTTTCGACTTAGCTAAAAAGGGAATGGAAAAAGTGCTTTACTTTGACGTAAGCCCACCTGCTGAACCTTCTGAAATCATAGCTAAAAGTATCGCTACCGTTAACAAGATAAGATACGATAAAGACCAAATCATTATAAATTACGATCACATTACAAAGCAACAAGTTTTAGAGCCTGCCGAAGCCAAATTCATCAAACTGGATCTGAAAACTAACGGGCAAAAAATTGCTTACATTATGGGGGCCGGTGACGAGGTTCCTGAAAGTCTGACCCAAATGGGCTATAGTGTTAGCATAGTGAATCCAGAAGACATAACCACCGAAAAACTAGAATCCTTTGATGTTGTTATTACTGGGATACGGGCTTACAATACGGTAGAAGCATTAGCTAACAAACAAGATATATTATTCGATTTTATTAAAGGAGGAAAAACAATGTTGGTACAATACAACACTCCAGATGAGTTTGAGACGGCAAATATTGCGCCATATCCATTAAAAATATCTCGCGACAGAGTAACGGAAGAAAATGCAGCAGTTCAGTTTCTAGCGCCAAATCACCCCGTTTTAAATTATCCTAACAAAATCACTTCCAAAGATTTTGAAGGCTGGACACAAGAACAAGGATTGTATTATCCAAATGAATTTGACAAAGCCTTCACTC
The DNA here is from genome assembly GCF_000252125.1 of Flavobacterium frigoris PS1. Lineage (GTDB taxonomy): Bacteria > Bacteroidota > Bacteroidia > Flavobacteriales > Flavobacteriaceae > Flavobacterium > Flavobacterium frigoris_A. The sequence goes on from NZ_AHKF01000025.1 coordinate 16,354, forward strand.
CTATTTTGTCTTCCCATGACCAAGGTGAAAGTCCAAAAAATGGAGCCTTATTAATTGCCCCTTATGGAAAAGGATATTATATTTATACCGGTTTAAGTTTATTTAGAGAATTGCCCGAAGGAGTATCTGGTGCATACCGTATTTTAGCAAACATAATTTCGTTAAAAGCACCAATAACACTTCCCACTCAAAAGATAAAACCATAATACAAGTAATATGGAAACAAAAAAAACAAAAAACTGGAAAAAAAACTATACCTGGGTCCTGGTAGCCAATGCCCTTTATATTTTGATATTTTATATAATAATGAAATTATATTCTTAAATTATGCAGCTATTTGACTGGATTGTACTCGTAGTAACCTTACTATTTATAGTAGTTTACGGCGCTTGGAAAACCAAGGGAAGTAAAAACGTAGAAGACTATATTCTTGGCAGCAACGAAACACCATGGTATACTGTAGGTTTATCGGTTATGGCGACACAAGCAAGCGCTATAACCTTTCTGTCAACGCCTGGACAGGCCTATCATGATGGAATGGGTTTTGTACAATTTTATTTTGGTTTACCTATTGCCATGGTCGTGATCTGTTTGACCTTTATCCCCATTTATCATAAATATAAAGTCTATACGGCCTATGAATACCTCGAAAAAAGATTTGATTTAAAAACACGTTCCCTAGCAGCCATTCTGTTCTTGTTTCAAAGAGGATTAGGAACTGGGCTTACCATTTATGCTCCAGCCATTATCTTGTCGGCCTTACTAGGATGGAACCTTACTTATATGAACATTATAATAGGTATGCTCGTTATTATCTATACGTTTTCAGGTGGAACAAAAGCGGTAAACGTGACCCAAAAACAACAAATGTTTGTCATCATGTCGGGAATGTTAATCACTTTTTTCCTCATACTACACTTTCTACCTAATGAAATGACATTTAGTAATGCATTACATATTGCCGGAGCAAATGACAAGATGAACATTGTCAATTTTTCCATTGATCCCGAAGAAAAATACACAATTTGGAGTGGAATAACGGGTGGTTTCTTCTTGGCGCTTGCCTATTTCGGAACGGATCAGTCACAGGTAGGACGTTATCTCTCTGGGAAATCAGTTCGTGAAAGTCAGATGGGACTAATTATGAATGGATTGTTAAAAGTGCCAATGCAATTCTTCATATTGCTTACTGGAGTTATGGTATTTGTCTTTTTCCAATTTAACCCGGTACCCTTAAATTTTAATCCCAATAATAAAATAATAGTTGAAAAATCGCAATACAAAGAGGAATACCATACTTTAGAAAATAAATTAGACGCCCTTTCTGAAGATAAAAAAGTAATTAATCTGCTATATATCGACCAACTTAATCAGGATTACGACAATCCGATTCTGCGAAAAGAATTAATTAGCCTTTCGGCAAAAGAAAAAGACCTGCGAGACCGCGCTAAAGAGATCATTCTAAAAGCAGATAGCGGCAGCGAGACGAACGATAAAGATTACGTCTTTTTCCATTTTATTTTAAATTACCTGCCCAAAGGACTTATCGGACTATTGCTTGCGGTAATTATATCCGCAGCTATGTCTTCAACGGCTTCGGGACTTAATGCATTAGCATCCACAACAGCGATCGATATTTACAAACGGAATTTAAAGGAAGAAAAATCAGAAAAACATTATCTCAATGCAACAAAGTTCTTCACTTTGTTTTGGGGAGTTGTAGCTATTCTTTTTGCCAGCATCGGTACCCTGTTCGAAAATCTAATTCAATTGGTTAATATTGTTGGTTCCATTTTCTACGGAACGGTACTAGGGATTTTCTTAGTAGGATTTTATATTAAATTTATAAAAGCCAAGTCCATATTTTATAGCGCCTTAGTGAGCCAAATGACGATTTTTATAATATACTACTATGCTATTTATGTTTTTCCTGCAGGCGAAGCTAAATTGGGTTATTTGTGGCTAAATTTCATCGGAGCAATGCTTACGATTATTTTGTCTTCCTTGATGCAGCTAACTTTTTTCAGAAATGAGAAAAAGTAACTTATAACCATCCTAAAAAGCAAAACCCGTTTCAATTTCTTGAAACGGGTTTTGCTTTTTTATAAAAGAACGAACCTTTATTTACTCCATTCTGAGATACTGTCTTTGTTCATTTTAGCATAATCTTGATTTCCTGCTGCTTCAGAAGCGGCAAGTGATAATTTAGCCGTTTCAATGGCTCCTTTTTTATCCCCTTGTTTCGCTTGTACCAATGATTTTAGTCTCAAATAAAAGAACGGTTTTTCACTGTTCAATTCTAGTGCTTTATCTACATAGGTTCTTGTTTTATCTATATCGCCATTCGACTGATAAAAATACTGTGCTGCCGAAAAATAATCACCAGATGACGGACCTGCAAGTGCTTTTTCTACATTTGCGATCGCCGTTTTTTGGGTAGGTACTTCAAATTTTACTGCTACATAAGAGTTCTCCCAGTTTATTTCAAGAAAAGCAAAATCTGAACTCAGACCGCTTATTCCAATGGTAAAAGTATCTTTTGCTTTTGGCATTGATTCCTCTTTTACAGTTGTTCGTAATGCAACATTTGCTTCTTTAAATTCTTGTGGAGTTCCCCAATTATCTGTAGTCGAATAAAATATAATTTCCCAACTTTGAATGTTTGGAATAGTGTATAACGCATATTTCCCTTTCTTCAGCGTTTTACCACCAATGATTACATCATCACTAAAAGAAACAGTTGTGTTTTCATTTGCTCCGGTTCTCCATAGTTTACCAAAAGGAACTAAATTACCAAAAACGGCTCTTCCTCTAGCCGAAGGTCTGGAATAAACAACTTCTACATCGGTCAAGCCCACCACTTGATTTATAGTCGCCTTTGGGCTTGCCTGTGGCGTTTGAACCTGTGCCTCAATAGTAAATTGAGTAATAATAATCGCTAATGCTATAAGTATTTTTTTCATTTTCTAAAATTTATATTTTTTTTCAAATTTACAAAATACAGCCAATGATACTGTTAATTATTTATTAATATCTAATCTATAGCGCGCCACTTTTTCATAATCAATTTCATTAAAATGGTTGATTACCACATCTGCTGCTGATAAATCCTGGTCTTTAGAATGGAAACTATTGTAGGCTATACAAAATATCCCCGCTGCTTTTGCCGCTTTGATACCATTTGTACTGTCTTCAATAACGATGCAATTTTCTTTAGGAGCTATTGATAAGGATGCCGCATGTTCAAAAATGGCCGGATGTGGCTTTGATTTAGGAAAGTCTTCCCCACTAACAATATGGGTAAAATAATCATGTAATTTGAATCGGTTAAAAACGCGCTCGATTGTTACTTTTGAAGCTGATGATGCTAAAATTAACTGCATTCCTTTATGATGAAAATCTTTGATTAAGATTTCGACACCAGTTAACAATTCTAAATCTTCCTTTTTATCAAAAGCATCATTAAAAATAGTTCGTTTTCTCTGAATTAAATCTTCAACATCGTGATCAAGCTGAAAAATATCTTTTACTTTCTGAAACGTATTTCGAGTCGAATTTCCTGTAAAGGAAGTAAACATTTCCTCGGTAACATCAATTTTAAGTTCACTAAATTGTTGAAAATAAGCATAACGGTGTACCGGCTCAGTGTCTACAATTACACCATCCATGTCAAAAATTACGGTTTGTATCATTTTATGAGTTTAAATTTTTAGATATAATTTCTTAAACGAAATCTTATTTTTTCAGCAAATAGCGAATCACTGTTTCTGCGGCAAACAAGCCAAATAATCCTGGCATATAGCTGTTAGTTCCATAAAAAGATTTTTTATAATTGGAACCATCTGTCATTTTTAAACTGGCATCATCTTGAATTTCTGATGAAAAAACGACTTTTAATTTATCAATTTTATGTTCTTTTAATCTTTTACGAATTGTTTTTGCCAAAAAGCAATTTTCTGTATTATTAATATCAGACACTTTTACTTTTGCAGCTTCCATCTTTCCACCAGCACCCATACTTGATATTATTTTAACTCTTTTTCGCTTGGCGCCAATAATTAAATTAAGTTTTGGAGTCACGCTATCGATGCAATCCAACACATAATCAAATTCTTCAGTAACAATTTCAAAAGCACGCTCTGGCGAGAGAAATTCTTGTACTTGAGTTAATTTCAACATTGGGTTAATATCCATCAATCGATCTCCTACAACCGTTATTTTGGGTTGTCCTACGGTGGAATGCAAGGCTGGTAATTGCCTGTTAATATTGGTAATATCCACCACATCACCATCTACAATCGTCATAGACCCTACTCCTGCTCTTGCCAAAAATTCAGCAGCAAATGATCCTACGCCTCCCAATCCTACTACTAAAATGTTAGCATTTTGCAATTTATTTAATCCTTCCTTTTTAAATAAAAGTTCCGCTCTTTCTGTCCATTCTGCCATTGCTGTTTTTTGTTTAAAAGTTTAAGGTTTAAAGTTCAAAAAAACTTCTCCTTTTAAATATTTGATATTTTAAATCAAGTCAGTTTTAAAAACGGCTTGAAAATTACTGCTTATTTGTTTTTGAAGTTCCTCCAAATTTACGTCCTTATATTTTGCTGCCAAAGCATATACAACATCTATATTTTCTTCGATAGTATCCGTTTCCAGAAAAAACCGATTATTGGGGACGCTTTTAAAAACGGATTCCAATTCTAGATTTTTTAATAGATATTTCCCAAACGAAATATAAAATCCATTTTCTAATAATTGCTTTACCGTTTGCTCATTTTTAGAGAAACCATGAATAATCATGGGAACAGTGATGTTTAAGCTTTTTTTAATTGCAATTATTTCTTGAAAAGCGGCCACACAATGTATCACAACGGGTTTGTTGTATGTTTGTGCTAAAAGCAATTGCTTTTCAAAAACCGTTTGCTGCAGGTCCATTGGGATTTCAATCCTTTTGTCCAGACCACACTCGCCTAGAGCAAGGCAATTGATCTCTTTTAACTTACTTTCTATTATTTCGAAATCGGTTGCCAACCTGTTCTCGACAATATACCAAGGATGAATCCCTATTGAATAAAAAGGAATCGAGGCATCAAATTCTTGTGGATATTGATTAACCAATTCCAAGACATCCGATTGATTGCTGAAGCTGTGAGTATGGAAATTAAAGAATTTCATTAATCGTGAAATTTTTTGACTCCCGCCTTTATTTCGATGTTTAAATCATTTTCTAAAGGCACTCTAGGGCACGAATATTTGTGATTGTAGGCGCAATACGGGTTGTAAGCAGTGTTGAAATCAATCGCAATAGTATTGCCTTTTGGTATTTTTAAATCGATATACTTGCCGCCTATGTAACTTTCATTACCTGAAGTGAGATCTGAATAAGGCAAGAAAAGGTAATCTTTATATTCTTTCTTTTTTGAAAGCTCGATGTTCTTATAGACATTCAGTTTTAATAGTTTTCCATCAATCGTGAAATGCACTTCTCCATATTTAATATAGGTCGGTGTTCTTTCTGTGGATGTTTTCATTCCAAATGGCTTCTCTTTATCAGTTCTTATAAAAGTAGCTGTCACGACGTATTTTTCATTTATAGGGTAAAAATCCAACGACTTAAATACAGCTAAATCAGCTGCTGTCAGTGGACTAGTTTTGGCATCAGCATATTCAGAATTGATTTTTTTTTGAAATTTTTCTGCTGACTTGCTATCAAATTTTCCTTGGGCAAAGCCCAAACTCAATTGTGTCAAAAGCAACAGAACTAGAATCTTTTTCATTTTTTTTATTTTAGCAAAAATAGTTTAAAAGTTACAAAGCAACAAAGACTGAAAGTTACAAAGTTCCCTACCTTTGCAAAAAAGAATCTAATTATAATGCTCGCAACCGCTTTCAGTCGCTATATTAACAATTTCAGAGGGTTTTCGAGAGAAATTTGGATTCTTACGTTGATTACTTTTATCAATCGTGCCGGAACAATGGTTTTGCCCTTTTTATCTAAATATTTAAAAGAAGATTTGAACTTATCCTATGCTGAAGTAGGATGGATTATGGTCGCCTTTGGTTTGGGATCGATGTTAGGTTCTTGGCTAGGTGGTAAATTATCCGATAAGATAGGTTTTTACAGAATCATGGTTTTCAGTTTATTCACCAGCGGACTACTACTATTTTTCATACAATACATCCGTACTTTTTGGGGATTGTGTGCTGGAATGTTTGTTATTATGACTGTCGCTGATATGTTTCGTCCCGCCATGTTTGTCTCCTTGGCAACTTATTCAAAACCAGAGAATCGCACCAGATCATTGACTTTAGTTCGATTAGCAGTAAATTTAGGTTTCGCAGCCGGACCCGCTTTAGGAGGATTAATAATCATGAATTTAGGCTACGGCGGATTATTTTGGGTAGATGGAAGCTCCTGTATCATATCGATTTTAATTTTTACCCTATTAGTAAAAGAACGTAAAAAGTCTGCCGATTTAGAAACGGCAAACAGCGAAACCGAAATACCGGTCTCCGTTTTTAAAGACAAAATATTCTGGCTCTTTCTCTTCGTTTGTTTTATAACGGCGATGCTTTTTTTCCAATTGTTTACGACGCTACCGCTCTATCACAATGAAAAATTTGGGTTAACAGAGTTTCAAAGTGGACTTTTATTGTCCTTAAATGGATTGCTAATTTTCTTTCTCGAAATGCCAATTGTGAGTTTCACCCAAAGAAAAAATATAAATCATCTCCGGATTATTCTTTGGGGTACACTACTAATGTCCCTTAGTTTCTATGTTCTATTGATCAACATATGGGCTGGAATGTTAATTATTAGTATCCTTTTTATCACTTTTGGCGAAATGTTCATCTTCCCTTTCTCCAATTCTTTTGCCTTAAGCAGAGCACCAAAAGGTCATGAAGGCCGTTACATGGCTTTATTTACAATGAGTTTCAGCTTAGCGCACATTGCGAGTTCTAAAACCGGATTGACGATCATAGATTCATTTGGCTATCAGGCGAACTGGTTTGTCATGGGCAGTTTAGGAATTCTTTCAGTAGCAAGCTGCATCTGGCTGCAAAAACTTGTTAAAAAAGAGTAAAAATAATCCCATAGTAATCATTTGGGCGTGCCCCCATTGCTCAAAGGGGCTAACTAACAAACTGGTTATATTGCCCCCTTTAAACAACGCGGTCGGGCTATACGCTCCGCTGCGGCGGACTGCTGCTATCCCTCACGCGGCCTCATTTGCAGAACAACAAATGGGTAATAAAGATTTCCCAGCTCCTATAATTACTTAAAAAGAAGAACAAATAGCCTGAAAACTAAATATCTAGTTAATTAACTAATTTTATAGTTGTGTAACTACAAATATAGTTGTAACTTTGGATTGCGTTAAGGATTAAGGCGGTATCCTCGTAGTGAAACGAAGAGATATAGCCGAAAGCCTGACCCGCCCTTGCGGATAACGCCCAAATAAATCTAAGCTATGGAAAAATTGACGAACAAAGAAGAAGAAATCATGCACATCTTATGGAAGCTAAAAAAAGCATTCGTAAAAGAAGTCATGGCGGAAATCACAGAGGACCAACCTCACTACAACACCTTATCGACCATTGTGCGGAACCTAGAGGACAAGGGTTATGTTGCACATAATGCCTTTGGGAACACCCATCAATACTACCCAATCATTGCGATTGAAGACTACAGAAAAGGATTTATGAATACGGCAATTGACAATTATTTTAATAGCTCGTATAAAAATATGGTTTCCTTCTTTGCCAAAGAAGAGAAAATATCTGCCAAAGAACTGCGTGAAATTTTAGCGATGATAGAAAATCCGAAAGAAGAATTATAGACTTTTTCTAAGTAATAATAATTGTGTATTTAAAAATTAAAACAATGGAAATACTATTTATTTACCTCCTTAAATCAAGTGGCTTAATAACTTTGTTCTTTCTGGCCTACTATTTTTTATTGCAAAAAGAAACCTTTTTCACCAGCAACCGTTGGTTTTTAATCGCAGGTTTAATCACTTCGGCGCTACTACCATTACTAGTTTTTACAAAGACCATTTGGGTAGAAGCAAGTGCGACAGCAATTGACTGGTCACATATTCCCGCTGTAATTCCAATCAAAAAAAGCACGTATGAGATTGATTGGTTTTTGACGATAGGCATGATCTATACGCTTGGAATAATGGGCTTTTTGATCCGATTTGGATTGGATTATTACAGTTTAACCAAAGTGTTTAAAGGAAAAACGATTCAACAGCAAGCCGATTTTAAGTTTATTGATGTGAATGAAAAACTAGCTCCTTTTTCGTTTTTTAACACCATTGTATACAATTCGGCTTTATATAGCAGAATGGAATTAGAAAATATTATTGAGCATGAAAAAGTGCATTCCGAACAAAAGCATACCGTTGACGTATTAGTAACACGTTTATTTAGCATCATGTTTTGGTTCAACCCCATAATTTGGCTGTACCAGAAAGCCATACTTCAAAATCTGGAGTTCATCGCAGACAGCGAAGCTCTATTGAAAATCTCAGACAAAAAAGCATATCAAATCACGCTTTTGAAAATAACAACACACGAAAATTGTGTTGCCTTATCCAATCATTTTTATCAATCATTAATCAAAAAACGAATCGTTATGTTAAACAAAAATCAATCTAAAAAAAGCAACTCATGGAAGTATTTATCAATACTTCCGGCACTAATTGCCTTTGTATTTCTATTTCAAATCAATGTAGTCGCCCAGGAAAAAGTCAAAGAGACAAAATCGGTGACCGTGATCAAAAACAGTGCAGATATTGCAAATGGCAAGGAATCCAGTAATACCCACAATGATACAGTTAAGAAAACTGTAACTGTAAAAGTCATAAAAAATGGTGATACAGACGAAGATACAACTATCTATATTGATGGAAAAGAAGCAAGCCAAGCCGAGCTTGACGCATTAGACGCTAATGCAGTTAAGACCATGGACGTTAATAAAAATGGACAAAGTTCTACTATAAAAATAATCACTAAAAATTCAGATCATATTCCAGATGAGACTGAAATTTATATTGATGGTAAAAAAACGAGTAAAAAAGAGTTAGATGAATTGGATCCTAATATGATTGCACAAGTGGACGTGCAAAAATCGGATGCAAATAATACTAAAAGAAATACGATTCGCGTAGTTACTAAAACTAGAACTCAAACTGAGAACAACGGAGATAAACCAAATCCTCCAACGCCACCACAATTTCCAAAAGGACCATTGCTTGCTGCCCCTCAGATGTCAAATTTACCTGCTGCTCCTAGTCCGCCTAAAAATATAAAAGATAGAAAATCGATGGCTGAGTTTGAAGAAAAAATGAAGGAATTCGAAAAAAAGATGGAGTCATTTGAGCCTGATATGACAGCCTATGAGAAAAAAATCGAGGAAATAATGGCCAAACGCGAAGCAATATTTGAAAAAGAAATGAAAAAATATGAAAAAGCAATGGAAAAATACAGAGAGGCGATAGAAAAAAATAACTAGTTTTCTCGTATTATACAAAAAGAAGACGGTCTAGTTGTAGACCGTCTTTTTTTATACCTTTGTCCAAAATAAAACACTTATGTTCAAAATTTTAGCTCAAATCAATAAAGTACTCTTACCGAGTTTCAGCAAACAGCGAATGGATCTCGCCAAAGCCAAAAAATGGCAAATGGCAATCATCGGCTATCGTTATTACGTTACTACTCGTGCATTGAGTTAGTACTTTATTGCCGCAAAAATATCATATCCCATTATTTTATCCCTTCCATTGAGGAAACTAAGTTCCATCAGGAAATTAAACTGAACGATTTCACCACCTAATTGCTCTACCAATTCGCAAACAGCTTTGGCCGTACCGCCAGTAGCAAGAACATCATCATGAATAAGCACTCTATCGCCTTTACGGATAGCATCCGTATGAATCTCTAGGGTATCCGAACCATATTCTAGTTCGTAAGAAGCTGAGATAGTATCGTAAGGCAACTTATTAGGTTTTCTGACAGGAACGAAGCCTACATTCAATTCTTGTGCGATTAGCATCCCGAAGAAAAAGCCACGACTCTCTACTCCGATTACCTTGTCTATTTTTTTATCTTTTAGCGATGAAACCAAAATTTCCAAGCATTCTTTTCTTGCTTTTGGGTCAATTAATAAGGGTGTAATGTCTTTAAACAAAATTCCTTCTTTTGGAAATCCCTGAATATCACGTATATAATTTTCTAACTGCATTTTTTTTTATTTTTATGTTTAATTAGACTTGCAATTTACACATTTATCCTTATCTTTGCACCCGCAAACACGTTGACACAACATTTATGAAAATAAAGCTTTGCAAAACAAAAAGGCCTTGTGGCGCAACTGAATAGCGCACTTGATTACGGCTCAAGAGGTTACTGGTTTGAATCCAGTCAAGGTCACTTTACGGGACAAAGAGAAAAAACTCTCTTTTGTCCCGTTTTTTTTACGACTTAACTCATTGTTAATCATGTAGATACACTCAATTACCTTGTTTATCCTTGTGGTTTGTACTTGCTCTCCACGAATTGTGAAATTTTCAGGGTAAATTAAACCAATTAGGTCCCTTGCCTCCGCCAAACTTGCATTGCTATAATTATTGTTTAGTCTAATAAGATTTTCAATACCATTACTCAATAGCCCATCTATACTTTGTTTGTCATTACTTATTAGAGATAGTTCAAATTCTAACTTGATTATCTTTTCAGAATAATCAAGTTTCATTACTCTGTAATCTGAAGGATCAATTTGCATTGTTGAAAGTAAATCCCTCGAATTACTTAATCTATTATTATAATCTTTTATCTGCTCTAAAATTCTTTGCTTCTCTTCACGTGCACTATCTGTTAAATCTCTATATGTTTCTATTAAGACAGCTGTATAGATTTTTTTTACCTCATGGAGCGGTTCGTATGTTTTTAGATTCTCTGCAAAAACATCATTAGCTACTTCTGAGTTTATACGATATTTACATTCAGAATCACAATGATAATAGTAATAATATTTTGTACGCCCTTTACATTTACTTCCTAACAATTTTTTCCCGCATTTTGGACAAGTAAAGAATCCACGCAAAGGAAACTCCTCAATAGTTTCAATCTTAGTTCGATAACTTCGGGATTTACCATCTAATACAGCTTGAACGTTATAAAATAAACCTTCTGAAATAATTGGCTGGTGTTGCCCTGATACAAACGTACTTTCCTCATCTTTATACTTTGGAATAAAGATTCTTCCACAATAAATAGGATTTCTTATTAGAAGCCAAAAGTTACTTTTTCCTCTTGTGTAACCTTTTTTCTTAGCCATAATAAAAATTTGTTCTGTGCTGAATATTCCTTTAGCTATTTCCTCGAATGCCCATCGCATTATCGAAGCCTCTGGATCTTTCTGACAAATATATTTCTGACCGTCTTCTTTAGATTTATTTGCGTAACCAAATGGAGCTATACCCATATATCGCCCTTCTTTTTTTGCACGTCTCATCCCGTGAAATGTATTTAAGGCTCTTCTATCATTTTCTACCTCTGGAGCTGCAAGATAAAATGCTAACATCATTTTATTTTCAGGAATTGCTAAGTCTAACGGCTGTTCCATTGCCTGAGGTTCTACTCCTAACTTTCGAAGTGTGCTTATCATTTGATAAGCATCGCCCGCATTTCTACTAAACCTATCCCATTTTGTAAAAAGAATAAAATCTATCTTGTTCTTATACTTTTTTAAATTAAGCAGAAGTTTCTTCCATTGCGGGCGATTAAATGTCTTAGCTGAATGGTCTTCATAAATTACATCTCGGACTGCAATAAAGTTAATATCACAGTATTTTCTGAGGACCTCCTCTTGATTTCTTTGGGAATATCCTCTATCTGCCTGTTCATCTGTACTTACCCGTATATATAGATCGGCTACTTTTTTCATGTTTGCAAATATTTAGATACAGCTATATTAGCTATTTTTTTCATAAACTCCAAAATTGCTTTAGCTTCTTCAACAGTTACATGTATACCCCCAGAATTAAGTATATTCATAGTTTGTGTCGGAGTAATTCTTCCTTTCTTGTTTAGTTTATTTTCCATTATTTCCCTATTTTTATTTACAAAAAAAGCCCGAAAACGGGCTTTTTTATTATTCTCAAAACAATCTTTTTTTTACTTGACATATCTACAAATAAATCTTGCTCGCCTGATTTCTTTTAAAAGAGGGTTCGTACTTGATATAACCATACTCGCTTAACTCTCTTACACATTTATGATAAGTGGTTGATGCCGATATTTTTGCTATTCGCATAATTTCATAACTAAAAACCTGTATAGGACTAGCAAAACCCCTATCCTCACTATATTTCAATAAAGCGGCATACACACCAATATGCGTAATACTGATACGGTAATCTTTTTCAATAGCTGAAAAGAAATCTGATAAGGGTTTTAGACTTTCCATTATTTATCATATTGAATTAGACTGCTTTTTTGTTCTTTTTTTTTCCTTAGGTATGTCAGGCTCTTCACTATCGATACTTGTCCCTCGTTTTTTACTATCCTGTTTAACGGAAACCTTCTCCCCTTCTTTCTGCTTCTTGCCTTTAGACTCTCGATTATCAATACGCTTCATATTTGTATTGTAAACATTGATTGTCTTGAACTGGGGATTGACTTCAATAAATTGCTTGACCTCTTTGCCATCCTTCAAAAATGTAGCAGATTGAAGGTTTCCTTTTTTCAGAGATTCCATTAGATCTTCTTTGTATTTTGGAGTTTCTAATTCTTTTATAGGTAACTTACCTAGGGCAGCTTCAAGATCATAGCCATAATTCTGATGATACTGGTTTAGCTTGAAGTTACCATTGGTATCTGTTTCCTTAAAATCCATCTGCACCCAAGAATTATAAATCTGACCTTCTTTGTTAGTTAGTTCTTTATTGACTGCTCTACCTTCCATTAGATTATAGGCTTCTTTCATGGTAATATTACTCCCCCTATTGATATAGAAAGTCTGTTCTAGTGATTCTTTAGAATTGTCTTTTTGTAAATCGACCTTGTAAGAATTAAAAAAATACATTTCGCTCTGATCTGATTTTTTAAAACTTAATGTCGCTTTAGCTCGGTCTGTACCGTACAACACTTCATGGTTTAATGTGAAATTAGAGGTTTGTTGTTGCATTTTCTCCTTCAATTCTTTGTCCAAACCTTCTCCAAAACCAGTGTACTTAACCTGGTTACGCAAGTATTCAAAATTTTTCTCGTTCATGATTCTTAAATTTAAATGATTACTAATTATAGTTTAGGAAGGACCGTAAGCCTCAAAAGCTTTGTATTTTTAAGTTGTAGCTCAATGTGCCTGCCTCCATTCTTTTCCATAAGTTGGATTACTAAGTGTTTTTTATCTGGAATCGTAAACTTGGGTAACGCAAAAACAGTTGTTCCCTCAGATTCGCCATTAATTGTACTTAAGTAATTGTGAGTAAGAATTGGTATAATTTCTATTTCTTGCGATGCGGTTCGCTTTATTTTTCTGCTGTCGCGAATAAAAAATCGAAGCTGGTCTATATCATAATTTATTCTAGAATTGTTCACCACTCTTGTCTTATAATAAAGTATATCATCTCGTATATAGATTCCGTTTAATTGGAATTTAATCTCATACTTTTTCTTCATAGCACCAGCTATCTTATTCTTATGATAAAAAGCTAATTTGGAATAATTAATTAATTCCTCCTCGTTATCGCTCTGCTCTGAAAAGTAAATTTCAGGACTTTTTGACTTTACCTTGTCCATACTAAGGTTCAATTGTGGCGACTCCTCATCATAGTTTACCACAAACGAATACAGCTTTGCATCTGCTGTGATCACCGTAAGGTTGGTCTGGTCAAACCCTTGCTGTGCCGCTTTAATATGCAATATGTTTTCCATCCCTTTCGCCTTCTGGGCTAAAACATCTTGACTTCCCTTGTCTACACTTTTAATAGTATAAGGAAACACGATAGTTGTAGTTTTTGAATACCCAATATATAGGGAATCTGACTCCATTTCTGCAAAATGATTTCTTTCCGTTTGCTGAGCAAAGGCTCCAATAGATACAACCCATAAAAATCCCATAAGTAATACATTAATTTTTTTCATGTTATTAGTTTTTAGTTTGATTCACTTTCTTTTTGGTTGTCATCGCGAAGTAATACTTGATAACCCGCCTTTAAAACCACTTTAACCAATTTTACTTTTTTGCTTAATAGGCTTTTTGCCGCCTCTATTCCTGCTCCCGCAGCCTTTGCTCCCCAAGAATCATCAAGAGTCCCCATTCCTATGTTCTGCATGGAACGATCAGCAGTTGTTTTAGCAACATCTCGATTAATAGTACCCGGAATATAAATCCCCTCCAATCCGTCCATATCGTAAACAGAAAGTGCTACTGGATACAAGGAAGTATTGTACCTAAGACTATTTATTTTGACAGTCAGTCGCTCCCCCTTTAAAGAAGCTATTCCAAACATAAAATTGTCTTTTGGTATCTCAACACCATTAATATAAATAGCACTAGTAAGCCTTAATTTTACAGTAGCCCCATTAACGATCGTTTGCGTTTCATGAATAACAGCTGGTACTGTATTTTGAACATCGACAGTACCTCCATTTTCATCCAAAGAATAAAATCCATTACGCTTGGATTGGCCATCAATTAAAAGATTATTTTTGGGCATGCTTTGTAATGAAGAAGCTATCTCTTCCATCGATTTGGAGCTGATCGTAAATACTTGTCCCCGATTTTCTTTCGAAACTTTTCTAAGTCTTTCCTTTACTCTATCAGGATGCTGAATATCAAGTATGTTTTCAAGCATTCCGCTAAGTTGTTTTAATTCAGGGTCTTCAATTTCTTTCTGCTCATTCATAGAACTCATCATTTGTCCTAACCTATCAATGTCGTCGGAATGCATATCTGATGTATTTGATATTACATTTTTACTCGAACCTTGATTTTGACCTGCAATTATAGTTGGGCTATCTATGGCCTTTTGTAGTGCTTCAAGTTTTTTATGAATCTTTTCTTCGTTTAAATCACGATACATAGCTGTATTTAATCCGCTGCGTCCATCGCTCTGCCTACTTTCTTTAAAAGTTGTATCCTCAGTAATTTCTGCTATAGCCCCATGAAAAGATTGCCTTAGATAATTCGGATCATTCTTAATGAGTTCATCCAACTTTGCTGAATCAATAGCAGCTTGTTCATAGTAATTCATCTTATCCAAGAACAGTCCATCTTTCAGGTTTGCATCAGGAAGCTTGGTATTAAAGCCTTTTTTTTCTGCTGTTTCTAAAGTGGAGGCATTCATTTCACCACCTCCTAGTATCCAAAACAGACATGTAATAAAGGGTAGCACCAAGAGCGGGAGCACTAGCAGCATCTTGCGCTGCCTTTGCATTTTTAGTGATTCGGTTTTATGTTCCATATTATTTATTTTTAAATTGTGAGCTTTAATAATTCTCTACTACTACAAGGCTATCCTACAATCCAAGGCGGAACCTTAGAATGCTGTCCTGTACTCTTTTGCCAGTGGGACTGCGTCCTAAACTATCCATATATACTTGGAAACGGAGAAATCTTTCTAATTCCGTTTTGCTTAATGAGCTATTAAGTTGATTTTGTTTAGAATCGAATACTACTCTATTTGTTGGCCTACTGATCGGGCTGCGCTCTATGCTCTTGGAATCATTTCCATTGAGACTATCCACAATCAGATAAACATTGCCACCAACTGTAAATACTACAAAACAAAACAGTATTAGAATCCAACTTTTAGCCGATAAATGTGCCGTCTTCCGCTCCAGCCACACAACGCATTTATGCTGTAGCCAAAGATTAGCCTCATCGAATCGTTGGAATAAATAGCGCTCTTTACACTTAACGTCTTCAGCGCATTTCTTGCTCTTTCTTTTGAATGTGAATTTCATAATCCATTCTTTTTTATTTTCTGTTCTTTGTACTTAAATCTCGATTCTCAATAGTGCTCCAGCGCTCAATTAAAAAGCCATGTGGATTGTTGTCGCTTCGGGACACATTTCGAAGATTGCCCTCTGTTATTAGATTCCGATGAGCAATACTTGTAGGCCGTATTATGTTTTGGGTAGCATAGCAACGGAACTGATAGGGATAGGCATTAATGTCAATTGTTACGCTATCCACAACTATGGTTTGACTAACATTTCCTGATATGATACCAGAATAATATCCGTTTTCCTTTAAGTCATCATATACTCTTTTTGCACTATCATCTGCTAGATAAAGCGCCTTAGTAACATTAATTTTAATTACTTTATCGTCAGGGTCTAGACTGAAAAACAGCGTATGAAACGTCTTTACATGATCCTTTGCTTCAACTGGAATGTTTTCCTTTCGATCAGATGAAAAGGCTTCAAGTGCTTTTCCATTGGCAAGTATATATACCTTATCCTGCATTTGAGAAACCAGACTAAAACTTTTGTAAAGAGCAAAGCAGCATAGGACAACACATCCAATTACAACTAGCATCGTAAAGCTCCGAACATATCGAAAAGCCGTGTCAATATTTTTCATTTTACTAAACATGATATTTCAGTTTATTGATTAAGAATTACCTTTTAATTTATCCCCCATATAACCATTCTTATCTTTGAAATAAGGAGTTGAACTACTAGATCCAGACATACTTTGAGACATCCTTCCTGCCGCATTACCCATCGCATCTGCCATCATACCAGTACCAGTAGAAACACTACTTATTGCAGAATTTGTAGAATTACTGAAGATCGTAGTTACCTTTTGACTCAATGCTCCTCCACCACCCGCATGGACTATATAATTGGCTACTGAGGGAACTGTAAAATAGCCAACAATCCCTATAATCATGAACACTAAATACGCCATATCGGTTCTACTAAAGAAAGTATCTCCGTAATCATTTACTTGGGCGATATCTAATTGTAACATCTTCTCTTGTATTTTTCCGATGATGCTACCGAAAATATTAGCAACTGGAAGCCATAGATAAATATTGATGTACCGCGCCAGCCAAACGGTCAAAGTATGTTGAAATCCATCAAATACAGCAATCCCAAATACTAAAGGACCTAGTATGGAAAGCACCACAAGTTGAAAAGTACGCAGGGTGTCGATACACAATGACGCTGCTTCAAACAAAACCCTTAATACTTCGCTCATCCATTCTTTAACCGAATTGCGGAAATTAAACGATGCCTTTGCCATGGCAAATTTGACATCGCTGCCTATCCCCTCAATCATTCCTTCGTTATCTGGATTTGCATTGTCGTGTGTATATTTATACCATCGATCCTGATCACCATTTCCTGATTCCCCAACATACATCTGCCAGGAGTTGGTACTTTTAATGGCTTCCTCTTTCTTTTGAAGCAATAACCCAATAGCCTTATTAGAGCCTTCCACCATCGAAGCAGTTGCTGTAACGGTAGGCTTCATTACTCCGTTGATCAAGTTCAAGACCGAAGGAAAAATCATAATACAGAAACCAATTGCAAAAGGCCGTAGCAGCGGATAAAAATCTATCGGTTCTGCACTGGCGATATGCCTCCATACTCTTGATCCGATATACCAAATAGCTGCAAAACCGGCTATGCCCTGTCCTACTCCCAGTAAATTGTTACACAAAGGCATCATTTCATCGTAGAGCTGATCAAGAACTCCATGTAAACTGTTCATGTCGGACGCTATGCTTTGCGCCTTGCTCCCAAAGGGCAATACAATTCCTAGGGCTGTAAATAATACTCCCTTGCTTCTCTTTGCCATCTTTATTTTTATTTAGTTATCTGTCTTATAAATACTGCGCATTACCCGCACATCATTGCGTTCTTTTGCACGCTGAATCGCCAATACTGTAGTGTTGTTATTAAAGCTTCGAAGAAATAAAAGTTTGTCCTGCATATCAGCATAAACCTTGTCAATCGCTGTGAGTCTTTCCTCATCGGTCATTCTTAATGTATTGGCGGTAATAACCGTTACCAATTCGTCCAAATTCCTCAAGCTCTGATTTAGTAGATTACTATATACGTTTGAGAAATAGGCTATTTCAGCAGGACTGAAATTCCCACTATTCCTGAAGCCTTCAAATGCGGACTTATATTCTTTTACCAAAAGCAATTGATATTTCACAATCTCACCGACTCTTCTGTAGTTCCGTACTGTGGGACTTACTTGCATTAAGGCATCAAGGAATGTTTCATGAAGGCTGAAATTACCCTGTGACAATTCTTTAATTGTATTATAACCACCACTCAGGATCTGATATCCCTTTTTCATATCTGTAAGAATCTGCTTGAATTGCGCTAACTTTTCTATGTTCAATAGCAACTGTTGCATTTCCTGTGATTGGGCTGCAAGCCTAGGTGGAAAAAATAAGCTCAGGAAAAGAGTCCCAATAATTAGTATCTTTTTCATTAGAAATTGGTATTTATGCCATTCAAGTCACGGCTTGTTTTCAGATCTTTCTTTTCTTTGGCTCTCGACAACACCATCAATCTTGTTTGCTTAGTAAAGCTTTCACCAAAACTGTAATTCTCCAACATATTCCGATACAAGGCATCAATGCGTTTCATTCGCTCCTCTTCTTTCATTTCAAGTTCACCATCCGTCACTATGGTTAAGAGTTCTTCTAAATTTCCATCACAATTCTCAATTAGACGATCCACTACTCTTTTGATATAGGCTATTTCATTGCCATGAAAAAGATCATCCCATTGCACTTGTTTAATAATGAAACTTGAATTTTTGATGATTTTTAGTTGAACAGCTATAATCTCTCCCACCTTTGCATATGTTTTTATTTTCGGATTAACTGTTTTCAGCGAATTGAAATAATCGGAGTGAAGATTAAATTCTCCTCGTTTGAAATCACCAATTGTCGTTAGCCCCTTTTTGGCTTCCGAATATCCTTTTTGCGCATAATCAGTATAGACCTTTAAAGCAGCTATTTGCTGCAACAATACTTTTCTTTGCTTTAGCTGTCCATAAAGATCAGTCATCATCAAAGCTGTCAATAGTAAAAACAGAAATAACTTTTTCATAGCTTTATTGTTTTAGTTCGGGATGCCATAAAATTTCTTAATAGCATCTGCGTCATGCTTCGTTTTCGCTCTTTGCAGACTAAGTTGCCTATTTTGCCTATTGAATAATCTAAGATCATCATAGTTGGCATCAATCTGATCAGCGGCTGTATTGATGATTTCCAATCTTTTGGCATCACTCATTTGGATCGTAAAGGAATCAAGAATCAGAAAAATCTGATCGATATTATTTAAACTCTCGTTTAATATACCCGAATACACTTTATGCATATACTCCAATTCTGTCACATTAAAATGTGGGTCTTGTCTAATGAGGTCCCAAGCTCTTTCATATTCATTCACGAGCCGTACTTGTTTTTGCGTAATATCCCTAATTCGCTGGTAATAACTAATTATTGATTTAACTTTCATTAGCTCCTCGTAGTAATTCTTATACAAGTCTTTTTGTTTCTGTGTCCACTGCGAAATATCATCTAGTTTTAGTTTGGAAAGCGTATTCTCCAGTTTCTTGTGTGCATTTTGAAGCCAGATGGTTTTATTCTGCAACCGCTGTATTCGCAAGTCTATCGCCAAAATCACTTTTTTAATTGCGGCAGTTATCACTCCAACTATAGGCAAAGCAACAACTGCTTTTGCAGGCCTTGCGGGGCTACTGACCAGCAGTAGACAAAGCAAACACAAGCTTATTTTTCTCTTTGTTTTCATAATGCATTTAATTTAGGTTTGTCTTCTCCTCTATTAGAGCGTTATAGTCTCTTTTTCATCCTTTTGCTTCCTCTCGCAAGTCAGCAGCCAATGCAGCAATTCCCTTTTGAATATCGCCTCCAAACATTTTTGTGTAGGATTGGACTTTTAGTTTTTCCGTTTCTTCAGTAGTATAGGCGAGATATTCTTCTAAGGATACTTCGGTTCGGTATACTTTAGAAAGCATACCACCCAAGGAAATAAAAACTTCCTTGTATTTATTATTGGGATCATTGGCTTTATTTACTGATAACACCAATGCTTTTTCTTTTTCTGTGAGTCCCAATAGTTCCTGAATTTGCTCAAATTTGTTTTGATACTTACTCTGATCCAGTAATATCTTGCAGTCGCTATTATTGATGATCGCCTGCTTCACTACTGGTGAAGAAATGATATCTTCCACTTCTTGGGTAACCACGATTGCCTCTCCAAAAAATTTCCGAACAGTTTTAAATAAATACTTAATATATTCAGCCATACCTTCCTTAGCAATAGCCTTCCATGCTTCTTCAATTAATATCATTTTACGAACTCCTTTTAGCTTTCGCATTTTACTAATAAACAGCTCCATTATGATAATGGTAACCACTGGAAAAAGTATCGGATGATCCTTAATATTGTCTAATTCGAAAACAATAAATCGCTCTTGTAACAAGTCTAAATTTTCTGTTGCATTGAGCAGATAGTCAAACTCCCCACCTTGGTAATACGGTCGCAATACGTAGAGAAAATTATTCACATCAAAATCCTTTTCTTTGACCTTGTCCCCTTCCAATACTTTTACAAAATCCTCTTTTAAAAAGTCATAGAAGGTGTTAAAGCTGGGAAACAGCTGTAAATTGACAGCCAGCTTTTCATAATACAGTTGTAAAGCATTCGATAAGGCTACATATTCAATTCGATTAAAGGTCTCATCGTCTTTTTTCCAAAGCGCCAAGAGCAAGGTTTTAATACTTTCCTTTTTCTCTGTATCCAAAGCATCACCATCACCAATGTAAAATGGATTGAATTTGATTGGATTCTTTTCATCATAGGTAAAATAGTACCCTTTTACCATATCACACAATCCTTTGTAACTATGCCCTACATCAACAAGCACTACATGAGTTCCTTGCTCGTAATAGCTTCTGACCATATGGTTCGTAAAAAAAGATTTTCCACTTCCTGAAGGTCCCAGAATAAACTTATTGCGATTAGTACAAATACCCATCTTTACTGGTTCATCGCTGATATCAACATGTACGGGCTTTCCTGTCAAGCGATCACCTAGTCGGATTCCAGTGGGGCTTAACGAAGAACGATAAGCTGTTTCGAGATTCAGAAAGCAACTTGCTTGCTCCACAAACGTATCAAAGCTATCGTTCATCGGAAAATCAGCTGCATTTCCTGGAATCCCTGCCCAATAAATCTGGGCAGCTCCTACCGTTTCCTGTTTTGCAGCTGCATCCATTTGTACTAAAGCAGAAGAAACTTTGTTTTTAATCCCTTTCAATTCTTCTTTTCGATCGCTCCAAACCAATACGTTGAAATGTGCTTTAACTGGTAACCGTTGCTGACTAATCGCTTCATTAAGAAAATCATTTGTAGCATCCCGAGCAATTAAGTTCTCTCTGCTATAAGCCGATAAAGATTGTAACCGTAACCTTTTACTTTCTAATTTCTGCAAAGTCTTTTGGAAATCCTCTATAAAAATATACTGATTATAAATATGATTGCATGAAAGCAGCTGACCCAATTTTGAGGCAAAACCAACGCTAAATTTGGTTCTGTCAGTTGAATACCGGTCATAATTAATTCTAGAACCGCATAGCGCAGGTAAATCGGCTGCGTCCCCTAAAGTATATACCTGGCAATGTTTGTCACCCACCTGTAAACCTTCGTTGAAAGCAATGTCATTAAATTCAAAGGAATCCGGTTTCTCAGACAAGCAGCAATAGCGTTCTATAACGCCAATTTTCCTACTATGACTTCGCAACTCATCATTGCCCAGACGCTGCAGTTTTACAAAGCCACTGTCTTCCAATATTCGCTTGAATTGCCCTGTACTATCGACAAAATCTTGACGTAAACTTTCCTTTAACGTTTCTTCAGGCACGATTGAGGGCCTAATTAAATTAGAAAACAAGGAACTGGACGTCTTTCTTCCCCCTGGTTTTTTAGTCAAGAAAATGTAGCATGAATGGTCTAAAAAAGGACGTTCATTAAAGAATCGTTCACTGCAGCGACTAAGAAAACTATGGTCATCATTTTCAAAATGCGGTTGATGCTTACTATCGATGAACCAGTCTTGCTTGTGAAAAACGCTAAATTTCGGCAATAACTTTATGGCCTTCACCCACGCTTGGTGAAATGACTCATACTCCTGATCAGATAGCGTAAATATTTCTGGTAGTTCTGCTTTGAATACTACAGTAATGTCTCCCTGTTTGGATAGAATACAATCGTGTTCAATATCCATTAATGGCAAAATAGCCTCCATCGTTTTATCCATCATCATCTCAATTTAACTGTCTCTTCATTCCGTTCGCTATAGTTTTCGCATTTTAAAAACGCTCCTACTTTGAGTCTTGATTGCTTTAGGCAATTGTCTTTTCGCTAACTCTTTCATCATCCCAAACTCTCCGTACTTATGACTCATTTTATAAACTTTTACAACCATCACGGTTCCTCCAATACCTATAATTCCTAAGGAAATATAGGAGGGAAATCCGATTATATACATGATTGAAAAAAGGATCATTAATACTACTATTCCTGCTCCAAAATACCAAATGTATTGCGCTTTTAAACCTTTGAATTCGATACTTTTATTGATTCCTTTGTTGATATGATATACCGTATTTTCCATATTTATAGCGTTTTAAACTCCAAAAAATGATTTTATCACGGTGGCAACTACAACTAGAAAAACACAGCTGCCAAACCAGGCCGCCGCTACTTTTCCCGTATCAGGATCACCCGCATTCCATTTCTGATATACCTTAACGGCGCCGATCAGCCCAAGTAATGCACCAATAGCATACATCAATTGGGTACCTGCATCAAAATAACTCCGTACTTTTTGGTTCGCTTCATTGATTCCCGCAAGCCCATCTTGTCCATATCCTTGATAGCTGAATACTAGCAATACCAAAATGCTAACACCGATAATTCTATTTTGTCGGTTCTCTTTCTTTAAATTCCTGATGCACTTCTTCATAATACCTTGTTTTATAGTTCAAATCATTAAAAATAATGCAGAGCATGCCACTGTCTCAATTTCTCATTCCTGTCACATTAAGCCATACCGCACTGAAACGGACAGGGGCAATTCCTCCACAATCTTTTATTATTCTTATTCATTTTCGTTCCATAATTCTTCTACCTCTACCTGACTTAAACTTATAAAATCTAGCTTATTGCATTCTGAGATTATCATTTCACTGACTGAGGATCTAAAGGGGGAGTTTTTAATAGATGGAAACTCACAAAGGAGCAAACTGAGATAACTCTGAAACTCTGTTTTGACTAATTTTCTTTGAGCTGCCTCTTTTACAACATTTTTCAATCCTTCTACAAAAGCATCTATATTAATAATAGATTCTTCTGGCTCTCCAAATGATGGCTGCAATGAAGTATCAGTAAAAGTTTGCGGCTGAACTACATCATAATGAATTTCTAAATCCTTACTCCTGCAATTCCGAATGGTCCACTTTCCTGTCACAATTTCTTTGATCTCTACAAAATAAAATCGCAATCCAATAAATAAATACCAACTTGCCAATAGCAATACAATCACAACGATGTAATTGCCCCATGAAATGTTTGTAAACATAGTTTCATAATTAAATGTTCAACTTCCTTTTTTTATTTCCATCGAACACTATAAAAAATAAATGTTTGATTTCATAAGTCAAAAGAACAATTAGTTAACTTTCTTCACAAGTACAACTTTAAGTTGTACCCTTTAGTACCCGTGGTCAACAGACCATATATCACACTTTACACACGGAATTTAGTAGCTATTTATTTTTGTGATCATCTTCTCTAACGTGCGAATTGCTACTACTTTATCACGGTCTTCTGCATTGTATGACTTGCTTCTTACAGATTGATAAGAAAGCTCTTTTTTAAAAGGAGTAGATAAATAAGGAACAATACTTTTAAATACCTGACTCATGGAGCGGGCTTTTACGACACGAGATTCATCTGCAGCTCTCAATATAAGAGCTATCTGATCACACGATAAATCACATTCCATTTTAAGATTGGAATCTATTTTCGCTACGTCACTTTGAGGAGTTGTAACGATAGCAGCTTCTTCTTTGGTTTTTAATTGCTGTTCCAAGTAGCGAATTTCATGTTGAAACCAAGTATTTAAAACCTCTTTCAAATGAGGCTCTTGCGGGTCAAACATTCTTTTGGGCTTGCAATAGAGCTGCCCAAATTCTTTGTAAATAAGTAATATAGCGGCCAACCTCTCTCCAACTGTAGTATAGTGATCGAGCTGGAGCATAATCCTATTCTTAAGATAAGAACTGTATTCCTGACAATTAAAATTAAATGCTATCAATATTTCATCTGCTGCCGAGTATATAGTACTTTTTACAACTGGTAACGCATCATTAGCTAAGGCGTTCAATAGTTCCTTTCTATACACTATTTCCCTGTAAGTGCTTTTGTGCGTGTACTCAGATGTCAATTTTTGGTAAAGTTTTGCAATTACAATTTGTAAAGGTTCTTCTGTACTAGAAGGATCCTTAGAAATATTTTTTTTTAAAACTTCTAGTTTGGACAGAATTTCTCTTTTGGAGACTATTTGATAGGTGATGGGAACACGCTCATCCAAACTAAGGTACTTGTAAAAACGGTTTTCAACAAAAGATATCAAATCCTCTAGCACATTAATAACGGTAGCACCGATAATACAAAGATGGGGTTCTCTAAAAAAATCATGCTGCTGGTTTTCAATGCTACAATCTAAAAGGTAAATGAAACTGGAATGGTATTTTCGAACTAAATGCCGAAATTGCCTCTTTTTTCGAATCGAAAAAATTTCTTCCTTAATCTGGATCTGAATCCTACGAGATTCTTTTAAAATATGGGCAACGAGTTCCTTGCTTTCAGCAATGGTTATGGATTGCAGTGCTCCACTCCTTGCATTAAGTTCCTGTACTATTAAACAATCGAACCATTCTAAGGGGTATTTTGTTTGCATCATAGAATTGTTTTTATTGGTTTTGAAAAACAATTGATTGGGGAGAAATAGATCTACTTGCTTATACTGCTTCGGTAGACCGTCGGTGATTTTCCAACATGCTTTTTAAAAAAGGTACTAAAAGCGGAAGGACAGTTGAATCCCAAATATTCTGACAAGAAATTTATTGTAATTTGGTCGTCTTCAAGTGCATTTTTCGCCTCCATGATAAGGGTTTCTTCAAGGATTCTTTTTACTGACTTCCCTGTAGTATGTTTAACTACCTTATTGAGATGACCAGGGGTTACATATAAAACGCCTGCGTAAAATTTTACGCTGTGCTGCTCTTTAAAATGAATGGCAAGAATATTTAAAAATTGAATGGTCAAATTTTCATTTCTTGTAAAACTCAAGTGGTAATCACTCACAAAATGCCCATAAATACAACGGAGTTCATATAAAAAGAGATTAAAACTAATACGCTGCAACTCTGTTGCTACATGCCGAATCGCTTTATCACTGTTCACTTGATACATCAACTTATAGATTAGCGATACCACTAAATAACTTTTAAGATCTAAACTCACCTTTCCAATACTTTTACCACTAAGAAAATAAAAAGCGTCAAGAAGGGCTTGCTTATTACAATTTTCTATCGCAAAGGCTGTACTGAAGGAAAGGTAGAATAGTTTTAGCTGAGGATCCGTGTCTAAAATGACTAAAGGTGACCCTTTAGAAAGGACAACTAAATCATGGGCGAACAGCTCCAAAAAAACGTCATGAAAAGAAATTCTTAGACTGCCTGATTTTATAAGTAGTACAGCCGTATTACTTATAAGGAAAGCTTCATGCCCCACTTTTTTAAGCGTACAATCTTTTAGAATTTGAACATCTAGGCCTTTAACTGGAAGTTCATTTAAATCGATATGTAGTAAAGTCATTATCATAATTCACTCGTTTCAAATAAAAAGGAATACTGGCAAACTAAAGTCGTACTAATCGTTCTTATTTGATTTTTCGACAACAATCAAAAAAATGAAATACAGATTCATCAGGGTTGCTACAAAAAGTAAATACCCCATCGTTTGAGTACTCACGTTTTTCTTGCGACCGTTAAACCAATAGCCAACTATTTCATCATAGCTTAATAAATCTATAATGAAACAGAGACTAATGAGGTTAAATATGACCAACACTAAAGAAAAGTAAATGGGTAATTTCATCAGTAACAAGGACATTTTTTGTTATAAAAAGATTAACTGATTATAAGTAATAGCGCAGAAGGGCGATTACAGAAATGAGTGAAGCCTGAAAAGGATGAAACCCTGATGCTATTTTTTTGTTCCCAACGGAAATTTCCCAATCTCGATCTTTATGTCCCCCTTCTGCATCAAGTGCATATCTGGTAACTGCGGTGATTCCTAAAATTGTTTCCAATTCGTTTCTTGTTAGATTAGTAGAATCCAATATCCCAGCTTCGTACGTGGTGATGAAATCATACAATAGGCTGTACTCTGCTTCCTTATTTTGAATGAGAGATACAAAAAAACCGAGTAAACTACTTTCCGCAGCTTCGCTCAAGGTACCTGCAGCTAGTATTGATGTAACCACAGTTTCAGGATTATTTATACTAATACTAATACCGTCTTCCGTAATCAATATATTGCTTTTACCAAAAACATCGGGAGCTTTCAACTTTGCTCCCATATAATTTACTTGGGTCGCTAAATCTTGAATAGTTTTAGAATATCCATGAATCTGATAGTAGTCCGAAAGCCAAATACCATATTTTTTCCCAACTTCATCGTAAGGATTAGCATCATTTGCTGGACCCAATTGTTTCGATACACTTGCTTGCACAGAAACACTATTAACTTCTTCAACTGTATTTCCATATTCATCCGTAGAACAGGAAATCATTACTAAAACAACAAACAAACCTAAAAATAAATTTTTCATAATTATTAGTTATAAAATGTGACTGAGAATAATTTCTCTGTTCATCTACCCGGGTAAGCAGAACCTTTATTTAGCACGATGCTAAACTTTTTGCTTTTGAATTCGAAGCAAATCTATATGCTCTAAAGTACCCGCACAAGACTATAGTGGTGTGTTTTCACGATAATAACTATGGATTTTCACGAAATCCACACATTCTTTTTATTCCAATAAAACACTATTTATCAGTAGATTATAGTATTTTTGAAATACACTTTGTTGAAAAGATTCCAGTATCTATATCTGAATACACAAGGAGTGTTTCGCAACTACCCCGAATTTAATTGATGTACTATGAAGCCATTTTTTATACTAATGTTATTTGTACCCCTGTGGATACAATCTCAGAATACC
Source organism: Flavobacterium frigoris PS1 (assembly GCF_000252125.1). Taxonomy (GTDB): domain Bacteria; phylum Bacteroidota; class Bacteroidia; order Flavobacteriales; family Flavobacteriaceae; genus Flavobacterium; species Flavobacterium frigoris_A. Next base: position 43,727 of record NZ_AHKF01000025.1, read on the forward strand.
TCGTTCAAAGTTCCAGACTCCATTCAAAATAAAGATTTTGCTTATTTGGAAGACCGAATAGACCAGTTTAAAAATGACAGTACCAGAGCTGCCATATACTTATTTACTTATATCAAAAAAGCGAAAAGGGAACACAACTGGCAGGAGCTTAAAAACGGCTATCAAAACTTAATGCACATGTCCCCTTCATCAATGCGGATAATTTACGCTGATAGCATGGTATATGCAGCAAAAAAGACAAAAGATAATGCTGCAATAGGTAGTGCGTTCTTAACCAAAGGAATAGTTTTGTTTTCCAATAAGAAATACAAAGAGGCATTAGATGACTATCTGATTGCTAACGAATATATAGCTAAAACAAATGATCAATACCTCATTTATAAAGTAAAATACAACATTGCTCAGCTGAAGAACAGCATGGGTTTTTTTGACGAAGGCATTTCTTTATTGAGAGAATGTGTAAACTACTATAAAAAGAATCATGACAGAGCATATCTGAATTCACTCCATTCTTTGGGACTGTCTTATAATAAAGTGGGGAATTACGGCTTGTGCTCCATAACTAACGAGGAAGGAGTCAAAGAAAGTGAAAAGCGTGCTAGTCCAGAAATGACCGTTTATTTTCAGCACTCAGAAGGTGTGAACCAATATTTTCTAAATAATTACCAAAAGGCTATTGATAATTTAAAAAGTACAATGCTTGAAATAGAAAGTAACAATGATTTTGCCAATGAGGCTGTAGGGAATTTTTATATTGGGAAAAGTTATTGGGAACTTAAAAAATATGAAACTGCCATCCCTTATTTTAAAAAAGTGGACCAGATTTTAAACAGCAAACAATTTATAAGAAGAGATTTATTAGAAACTTTTGTATTATTAATTAACTACTACAAAACAAAGAAAGAGGACAAGCTACATTTGTATTATATAGACCAACTACTTAAAGCAGATCATTTGCTCCTTGAAACTAACAGTTACCTCATATCCAAAGTGAGCAAGGAATATGATAATAAGAACATTTTGATTGAAAAACAAAAATTAGAGTCACAAGTAAATGGACAAAAATCCAACAACTTAATTTTTATTGTCCTTGTAACACTAATATTCTTAACCCTTCTTTTTGTAAGCTATCGCAACTTTAAAATCAAAAGTACGTACAAAAAAAATTATGACGCACTGATGAATAAAAGCTTCGAGCCTATAAAAGAAATCACCCCAATACAACATACTGGAATAGCTGACATCAATGCTGCAGCGGTTACTGAATTAATTAGGCAATTAGAAAAATGGGAACAAGGAAAGAAGTTCCTAGATAAAGAAATAACCTTAGTAAAACTAGCCGCTACTTTTAACTCCAATACTAAATATCTTTCTCTTGTTGTTTACCATCACCGCCATAAGAAGTTTGTTACCTACGTTAATGACTTGAAAATTGACTATCTGATCAACGCTCTTAAAGAAAGTAAACTTCTACAACAGTATACAAATAAAGCACTGGCTGAAGAAATCGGCTTTAGTTCTACCCAACGTTTTGCGAATGCTTTTAAGGCAAGAGCTAATATGCCTGCAGCTTTCTATATCGCACAACTTAAAAAAGAAGAAAAGAAAGTCGTAACATAAACAAGAGAACAACTCAAATTTTACACTCTACGTCGTCTAACGAGAGCATAAATTACTATTTTTACCTCTTAAATTTATAAAAAAATATCATGAAAGATTTAATCGAAAAAATCAACGCAGAATTTGAAACATTTAAAACCGAATCTGAATCACTAACTGAAAAAGGTGTTAAAGCAGCTGGAGCAAGAGCTCGTAAAGCAACTCTAGAGCTAGAGAAACTATTAAAAGAGTTTAGAAAAGTTTCTGTGGAAGAATCTAAAAAATAATATTTCCCTAAAAAAAACCTCGTTTAAATCTTTTTAAACGAGGTTTTTAGGTTTATCATGCCAATTAAATTTTAGGAGCCCTAGTTCAACAAATACCAGCAGCACTTTTCTATATTTTGTGGTACATATTACTATATAGAAAGCTTATCCTTTCTTTAACTGTTTTAGCCGGCCATGGTAAGACTGCCAAAAATTTCTCTTAGTAGCGTCGTTTAGGAAAGAAGCAGCTAACACTTTTTCTACCTTTTCTGACTGTGATAACGCAACTCCATGATGTCATTAAAGTTTTTCTCACTGATGCCTATATGCACCGCAAAGACAAAAAACTGTCGCCTTACTTTTCCTTGATCTAAATTTTCAGGTAATAGTCCATCATCCAACGCAAATTCTTTATTGTCTATATGAATACGGCTATTCAACAGATCATAAGCTGGACTTAGCCTATAATCATACATTTCTTAAAATAAACTTAATTTTACTTTGCTAACTTTCTTTTTAGTTTTACTTTCGCGCTTTATATTTAATTAATCTAAATAAGAATAAAATGAAAATTATTATTTTAATTGCTGCTGCACTTCTATCAGTTCAGGCATTTTCGCAATCAAATCTAAAGGGTAAAATTACAGATCAAAATAATCAAGCAGTCATCGGGGCGACTGTGCAAATTAAAGAAACAGGAAATAGTACAACTACAGATGTTTCTGGAGATTATTTGTTGTCTAACATAAAAGAGGGAACTTATTCAGCTAGGATTGAAATGCTTGGTTACCAAACTAGAATCAAAAGCTTTACGTTTGATGGTACTAGTTCAGTAGTATACAATGTTACTTTATCAGATGATATAAGCCGCTTAGATGAAGTTGTAATTTCTGCCAGCAGGCACTCTGAATATTTATCAGAAATTCCAGCTTCTGTAACAGTAGTTGGACAAGCTAAATTGCAAGAGTTTGCTAAATCTACTTCAAATATTAGTGAAATACTAGAATTTACAGTGCCAGGTTTAGCGATGTCTTCAGGTACTTTTTCTAACTGGGGACAAACATTACGTGGGCGATCTTTACTAGTTATGGTTGACGGTATTCCGCAATCTTCACCTTTAAGAAACGGACAATTAGGAATAAAATCAATTACTCCTAATGATATTAGTCGCGTGGAGGTTATAAAAGGAGCTACTTCTATTTTTGGTAACGGTGGTAACGGCGGTTTTATTAATTACATTACTAAAAAACCTAATTCTATCAAAAAATTTGAAGGCTCCACCAATGTTTGGGGTACATCTAATGTAGCAGAAACAAAAGACGCATTAGGATTTGGGGGTTACCAATCCTTTAAAGGGAATTTAGATAAATTCAGTTATTATATTAGCGGGAGTTATGAAAAAACGGGCAATAAATATGATGCTAAAGGTATTCCTCTTTTACCAACCTATGGATTTGATAATTCTAAAATATACAGTACTTTAGGAAAGATTGAGTATCAATTAACTGAAAATCAAAAAATATCCCTAGGAGGTAATTTTTATAAATCGGTGCAAAACTCTCCATTTATTCCTGTAGCTGCAAAAGTTGAAGTTTTTAATAAAGAAGGAGATTATTCTATAACAGCTGGATATGGTGAAAAAGGGACTATTGCGGGAGAAAAAGCTAACGGTTCAATCCTTGGAAATGGACAATTGACATATAATTTAAACAATATATTTTCTGAAACTACAGACTTTCAAACTGATTTGTATTACCAAAATACGGAGAACATTTTCTTTTATTCTGATAAGTTTGAAAACGGAGGTCAATCTGTAATAAACGCAGAAAAATATGGGTTAAGACCCAATTTTATCACGAAGTTGTCAGACAACAAGGCGGCAGATATTACACTTACGTATGGTGTAGATTTACTTAGAGATAAAACCAATCAAGGGCTATTAGATGGTAGGTTATGGGTGCCTAATATCGAAATGATTAGCTGGGCGCCTTACGCACAATCTACCCTTAAATTTAATGAAAAATGGGTTGTTAAAACAGGTTTACGTTATGATGATATTAATATGGATATTGTTGATTATAGTACTTTACCGTATTCCGGCAAGAGTGATGGTAACTTTAGCCCGTCTGTAGACGTACAAGGTGGTAAATTAAACTTTAATAATCTCGCCTTTAATTTTGGTGTACGCTATATTGAGCATCAAGAATTTATACCATATATAAGTTACTCACAAGGTTTTTCAATTGCAGATTTAGGTTCTGTATTGCGTTCTGCAACAGCAAGTAATATTAATGATATTCAGTTAGAACCTGCGGTGACTAAAAACTATGAATTTGGTTTTTTATCTAAATTTAATAACCTGAAGTTTGAGGCTGTTGGGTATTACAGCACCTCTAGTTTGGGTACGGGAATTGTTTTTGTTGATGAGTTAAATACATTCCAACCTTCTAAACAACCACAACGTATTTATGGCGGAGAGGTTGCTATAGATTATTTTACGTCAAACGATAAATGGCAATTTGGAACCTCCTATTCGTATGTTGAAGGTACCAAATATAATGTAGGAGACGAAAATAACTTAAGCTATTTGGGAGGTGATGTAATTTCTGCACCAAAATTGACTGTGTATGCAAACTGGAAACCGATACAAAAATTAAGTACTTCTATTAGAGTTACCAATTCGGGAGACAGAGAAAGATTTGATCCTTTTTTAAATGTAAACACTAACAAATATGAATATAGACATACTGAATTTCCAGTAAGTGGTTATACCTTAGTTAATCTTTCTTTGGCTTACCAATTAGAACCTAACTTGTCTGTGTCCTTAGCGGTAAATAACTTGTTAAACGAGTATTATCTTCCTGCAAGATCGCAATGGGCATCCCCATTAAAAACATTTACAGGAGCTGGCGAAGGCGCTAACGCTAAAGTAAGTTTACAATATAATTTTTAATTTCTGTTTGATGGCTTTAGGGAATATAGTGCGTAAAATTCATCTTTGGGTAGGTATTACATGCGGTTTAGTTGCTTCGATTTCTGGCATTTCTGGTGCTATGTACGTATGGCAACCAGAAATCAGCGCGGCACTTAACCCTGAGCTATTAACGATGAAAAACATAGATAGTTTAGAGGATGCCGTTTTTTTAAAAACGGCATCCTCTTTAACAACGACGCACTCGGATAGTATTAGCAAAATGTTTCTACCATATAGAGAGCAGCAAACAATTTCTATTGAATATAAAAACGGGAAAACCAATTATTATAATTCAGAAAATGGGCAGTTTTTAGGAGAGAATTCAGCTTCAATTGTGTTTTTTGAAGATTTGTTAAAATTTCACCGTACTCTTTTAATTCCAAAAATAGGCAAGTATGTGACTGGAACAAGTACCATTATTTTCCTTCTATTGATATTGCTTTCGGGTATTTATATTTGGTACAAAACCTATAATACTACTCTTAAAAACGGGTTTAAAATTAAATGGAAGAGTAAGAAAAAGAAATTTAATTTTGATCTTCACAAAGTATTGGGCGTTAGCTTTTTTATCCCACTTTTGACAATTTCCTTTACAGGTGCCTATTTTACGTATAATTCCTATTATAAAAAGGCGCTATCAGTGCTAGATAGTAAAACAATTCTTAAACAAGAAACACAAAATAAGAATCCCTCATCCTTTGCAGCGGTTTTATTAGATTCCGATAAAAGTTATCACTTGCGTGCCATTTACTATCCTAAAGATGCAAATGACAACTATCGGTTTAGATATATTGAGAGTAGATTTAAAACGCAAGGACTTAGAAAAACCAAAGAACTGGCGGTCAGCACAAACCTAAAAACAGTCTCTTTAACAGATTATAGGAATGATGCTACTAGCAACCGTGTAGCATCACAATTTTACCCTGTACACATTGGTGAAATTGCAGGGATATTTGGTAGGATTCTTGTTTTTATCGCAGGATTTATTCCCATTACATTGTATATCACTGGCTTTAGGATATATCTTTCTAAGAAGCGTAGGACAAGAAAGTTTCCTGCTTAACGGCAATTTAATGTCGCCTATGAAATTCAGAACTAAAAGAGATATATTAAAAATGTGCATGGACCCAAAAAGTTAGGCATTTAAATTAATTAATACTTTCTGAATGAGCTAACTACTGTACAGAGCTCATTCCTTTTATATTAAGTCTGATTCTATATGTTTATAAACAGTTTTGTTAGTGATTAGGTATCGCACTTTTCTTTCCTTCCATCAATACTCTTCTATATCCAAAGTGAAAAGAAGCGGAAGTCATTTATAACTCCAACAATATCAAATTCTATGAATTTCTATTGACTTTAGGATATTAAAAAGGGCTTTCCAGCCCTTTCTTTTTTTACAAAATGTTTTTATATTATTATTCTCAAAAAATATTTTTATAGTACTTCATTGGAGTTTGCAGAATACAATTCAGTAATTGGGATTTATTTCACTTATTTGGTTAAATTTACATTCAGCCTTAATTCGTATTTAATTTCATTATCATCCAAATCTGTAATTTTAATAAAGTTAAGTTTTTCAAAGAGTTTTACTAATTTATCATTTTCCTTAGTCGTTATTGCCCGAATACGTTTTAGTCCAATATTATTTACCCAAATTCCATGGCTAAAAGCATAGCCGAAATCATATAACCTTGTTCACGGAGTTTTTAGACAGTTTTCAGCTTAGCGAAGACAGAAATTAGAAGTACAAATGTTCAGTTTGTTAGTGGTTTTGTGATTTTTGACCTATAATTTTCACTTTTGTCTTCTTCCCAATTCTTCTACTTTGTCTAGCCACTTTTTTCTTGATTCGGTCGTCGAAGTTTTTACAATTCCAAAATACGTCACTTTTACTGGCTTTACTCCACAAAATTCCAAGGTTGATTTTTTAAGTTGATTAACACTTGGACGTCCATACAAAAGCCAATAGTACCAACTTGGTTGGTCAATAGTTGTAATAATATGTGCCGTTTTGCCTTTGAGCAACTTGTCCCACCACACAGAATTTTCCTTGTATTGAAATGCAAAACCAGGTAAAAAAAGTCGGTCAATGAATCCCTTAGTAATTGCAGGAAGTCCACCCCACCAAACTGGATGAACCCAAACTATATGTTCAGCCCATTTAATTTTTCCCCAAGCTTCTGTCAAATCGGGTTCTAGTTCAGTCCTTTGTTGGTAACCAAATTGTAGATTCACATTAAAATGTAGTTCTGAAATAATTATTTCTTGGACCTCTGCTCCAGCTATTTTTGCCCCTTTTTTATAGGCATCCACTATACCAAAACAAAAACTATTTTTGTTTGGATGGCCGTTAATTATTAAAATTTTATTCATAGTATGTTGTCGAGATGGAGCTGTTTGAATTTAATAAACTAATAAAATGCTTAGGCTGGTGTAATTGATGGCTAAAATAAATGTCATTAGGATTAGTATCTTCTAACATTTTTTCTACGTGAAGTACGGTTGAAAATGCTGTCAGTTGCGACTGACCTTTCTCGGATTTCAAAGTAATCTTTTTTTCTAGGAAATTGTATTCTTTGTATAAAACCTCAAAAGCGGTAATATCACCGGAGCCACTACCTCCAAAAATCCATTTCTTTTCTCTAAAACTTAAAATGTTGAAAAAACTAATTTTTTGCATGATTGCCAAAGCCGATGTAATTAGCTTTGAATCGAAAGTTAGTTTAGCATTTACGACTGGTATTTTTTCTATTTTATTAAAAATATACAAATCTGGAATATCGAAATCAAAAATTTTTCTGGTTTGATTATCAAAGTCAAAAACATAATTTTCCCCATTCCTAAAATGTTTTGTTTTAATTGCTAAATTATTTTGGTAAAAAGTAAATGGTGTACTCACATTTTTAGCCATAAAATCGGCTGAACTGCCTCCTGCTTTATCTTTAGTTGAATAATAAACGATGATTTTTATTTTTTCTAATTCGTTTGGCAAAATTCCAGTTGCATATACTAGCAGTGGTGTGATGCCAGCCATCCAGCCTGAACTAAAAACAATTTTACTTTTTATAAGGCTATTTTTAATGGAATAGTGTGCTTCGTGAAGTTCTGAAGAAGGCTTCGTAATATCGATGTAATCAATACCCTTTTTTATACTGTAATTAAGGATATTGTTTTGCGGGTCCTTAGTGCAAGCTACAATCAGATTTATGTGCTGATTTTCTAATATATCAAAAGTTTTCAAATCGTTAACATCTAATTGCAGATGATTTTTAAGGGTATGTTTTTTTCGGGATCCAATGAGGATTTTCAGATCTGGATTTCTGTCAGAAATCATTTTATAAATGGTTTTACCTATCAAGCCCGTGCCACCTACAATTAAAATTGTTTTGCTCATCTACTTTGAATTTAGTTTTAAGATAGGCAAATATAAATGGCAAAAAATAAGCAATACAGGACAAATGTCTAAAACGAAATTTCTTTTCTTATTCGACTTAAATGCCTTTGTGTAATCCCCAAGTAGGAAGCTAAATACTGTAAAGGAATGTGCTGAATATATTCAGGTTGATTTGTAATCAAATCTCTATAACGTTGCAATGCACTATTTTTTTGCAATTGAAATATTCGTTTTTCAAGCTCAATGTATTGTTGTTCAGCAACTATTTTTAGAAATTTTATCCAATTTGCATTTTCTTTTACTAAATCATCAATTGTACTTTTTGGAATTATCAACAATTCAACATCTGTAATTGCTTGAATGTTTTCAACCGTGTTTTGTCCTGTTATAAATGACGAATACGCAGTCATTAAGTTATTTGGAAAAGTAATACAATATGTTATTTCCTCTACTTTATCTGAAATATAAAAAGAACGAAAAATACCACTTAAAACAAAGGCTACTTCTTTGCAAGTTTCGCCTTCTTTAATAAAATAATCTTGCTTATTTAAATATCTATTTGTTGATTTTTGAATAAATAATTCAATCTCATCATCTGTTAAAATGTTATACGATTTTAAATAGTTCTTAATCATAATTTGTCAGCTGTTCTTTTTCGGGATTTATTAATGTCAATGCTTACAGGTCTATGCCGTTATATGTTGTACAAGATTAGTATGTCTAAAGACCTTAAATTTGAGTTGCTTTTTATTCTTTAAAAGGTAAATATAGCTGATATAACTTTCGATTATATCTTTTCTGTAAAAAAGAGTTCGTCTTAAAAGTAATACAAATAACTAAATCAAACAATAAAAATTGATAGTAGAAATACAAAGCCTAGCTGCTTAGCATTTTGGCGTTAGCCTAAACTCTCCCGATATCGGGACTGTGATAGTTAATTTTACAGCTAAGGCAACTTATGTTCTATTGTGATGGAAAACTGAATACAATACATCACTGGAATTTCCCGTTAACAAATGCGCTTTTCAAGTTTAGAAAAAAGTAATACATAAAGACTATCAAATGCCGTTTATAGACGCTTTTATAAAATATATAGATTTGATAACTGGTGTTTTTCAGTTCAGTTACTCAAAAAAAGAAGGTTGCTAGATCAAAAAGTAATATATCTCTAAAAATCTATTAATAAGACTATAACAACAAACAATACAATTCCGTACCATCAGCTAATTTTATTAATTGATTTAGATTGTGGGCATAAGCGAGACGCTTGCGCCAGCAGGGGATTTTCGATCACATAATAGCACTCCAATTGTCAGGATCGTACACGCCCGATTCTTTTTCTGCCTTTATTGTTTGATGGACTAAAATCCATATGTTTTCATTATTATCATCGTTTGTAAGTATACTATTAATTAAGGCTTTCCTAGTGAAAGTTAAAAACTCCTTTACTTTTGTAGTATCACTCAAAACTCTTTGTATTTCAGTAATAAATAGGTTTTCGGCAAGTTTATCATCAAGAATAGAATCTTCAAATTTTTCGATAAAAACGTCGAAGTTGTCATTTATTTCGTAGCTATAATTAGTGTCTGTTTGTATATTTTTTTCTTTAAAAATAGTTTTAAGTTCTCTAAAAATATCTGGTTGATCAAGAACGGGTTGTTTTTCAACCCAATCCCATATGACATCAGGTTCTTCCTCATTTTCTAAAAAGCACAATAGTTGTTCTCTATATTTAGCGATTTTATTCATGATTTTTCTCGTTTAAAACTTTTTTAAAATTTAAATTTAAACATTTATTCTAAATTTAAGCAGGAAGGATTATATAAATGTAATTACTTCTTCTGCATTTCCGTTAAAATGAATGTAAGGATTTATTTGTGCAATATTTTTATTTTGAAATGCTATTTATACTTAGGAATACCAGGTGAAGAAATAGATTTGCCAGTAATGGACTAATTACTCCTCCTTCTAGCGTGCTACGCCTGTAAAACATAACAAAAGACTCGTGTAAAAAGAAGATTATTCTTATTTTCAAGAATGCAACACATAACTGGAATTTCCCGCCTACAAATGCGCTTTAAAAGTTTAGAAGACATAAGCCCTAATTTTCGTCTTCCCCTTTTGGATAGGAACCGCAAAAACAGCGAGTGGTTCCAAAACATTTTTAAAATAAAAAAAATCCATTTGTGGGTAAGGTAAGCTCTGTCTCAAAAATAGAAAAGATGGCCTTATTACTTTTGATTGCCTAACAAAAAGGTCAAAAGAAAACCTAAAAGCTACTAATTCCCCTATAGTAGCGCAAACCAATTAGCAGGTCTTAGTCAATACCAACTAACCGAAAAAATCCTCTCAACATTCATGATTGACTGGCTTTTAAGTTTTTTTTTGCCTAGTTTGATACATCTTTAGCGGTGTACTTAATCAAAAGTTAAGTTTCCTTTAAAAATAATTTTAAGTTTCTTTTTTTCCATATATTTGCCATATATATTTATATATATAAAACTTCAATGTTATGGCTAAATTAACAAAAACTCCTCTTGAAATTCAACCTCAAGAAGATACTATACGAATTAAAGGAGGCGATTTAACTCTGGAAGCTACTGTAGTTAGTGGCAAAGATGGAGATCATTTTATATCTATTATTCCTTCTTTAATGATTAGTGGATATGGTTCTACAGAAGAAGAAGCAATTAATTCTTTAGATGAAAATGTTGAAACTTTTTGTGAAGATTTTATGAAATTGGGAGCAGAACAAAGAAAATTAGAATTAGTTAAACTTGGATTTTCACAAGTTCCTTATCATAGAAAGAATTTTTCTAAATTATTTGTTGACGAAAATGGATTGTTACAAGGATTAGAAAATATTACCATTAGAAAAAATAAGCAATATAAAGTAGCTTGCTAATTTTTATAAATGGGAAATAATAGACCAGTAAAAACGAAAGATTGGGTTTCGTTTCTAAAAGCACACAACTGTAAATATCTTCGAACAAAAGCCTCACACGATCATTATAAATGTCCAAATTGTATTCGGACAATAACTCATCGTGAAAAAGATAAAGATATTCCAGCATTGCATTTAAGAACTAATCTTTTTAGTATGGGATTAACTATCGATTATTTATATAAATGGATAGAGGAAAATTGTTAGACGTTTAAGGGGAATCAATCAAAATAACTGTCCTTTTACATTTTTCTGGAGTACTACCGCTAACGCCAGTATGCCTAATAACCTTCAAACTGCGTTGTTTTTTGTTATTTAGAAAATAAATATACTACATTAAACTATAATTATTTATCTTTTTTAAACTATCACAGGTTCCGTTCAACCGCGGGTTCATTGTTGGCTTTTCAAGCCCAACGAACCCTTAGCTGTTAGCGGTAGTTTTTATTTAAAATTGTCAATTGATTTAATTTCTTTTGGCAATTCGTTTAGTTTCAATTTGGCATTATCAATCAAAAGTTTTTCTTTATTATTAAATTCAAAAGTTTTTGGAACGTCCTTGATAAACTTATCAGGGTTATTCTGAAATTCAACAATTTCTTCAAATGTTGGTTCTCTTTTAAGTATGAATGTCAAAATTTGTTCTGGTGAATATTTTTTTGATTGATTAATAATATTAGTTTCAGACGAAGTATTAAGCAATGTATTTAGTTCACTGTTTACAATCGCAGGAGTTTTATTTACAGGTTTATTTAATTGGGTTAGTTGACGTGCAACAAAGTATTCAGTATTCTCTTCACTTGATTCAGCATAAAATTCGCCACCAATGTTTACTACTGGGGAAGTGATTTTTGCATTGCCATCACTTTTTGAATATTTAGCTGAATGATATTTAATCACGTGCATACCTGTACATATATATACTCCCTTATTTTTATTTACATCAAATAATTGGTTTGCTAAAGTCGCAATTTTTTGCAAGTCAGGTATTTGTATTTTGATTGATGAAGTTCCTTCTATATTAATTGTAAACCTTGAATACTGATTCGATTGTATCGAAGCGGCTAACTTCGCAAATGGTACTCCACCATCACCTTCTAGTTTTGAACCACTTGAAACAAAACTTTTATAAATAACATCCTTATCACGGTTTGTCAATGTTGGGTCTATTTTATAGTCGGATAAAATTATGGCACCTTGTGGTTGTAATAGTCCATCGCTATCAACAACCCAAATTGTACCTAATTGACCAATTAAGTCACTTTTGTATTTAAAAGCATTTAATTCTATTCTCCAACCACCTTCACCGATAATAATATCCTTAGGTAGTTTGTCAGAAGTGATTACTTCATCTACTTTAATGTCTGAAATTCTATTAAGTCGAGCTTTAACAGTTTCTTTTTCTTTTTCTGCTTGAGTAATTTGACTTTTTAAATCGTCAATTTGTTTTCTAAGTTCTTTTTTTGACTGTCCAAAAGCAATACTACTGCTTGATATTGTCAGAACTGTCATTATAATAAATTTTGAAATTGTAGTCATATCATTTGTTTTTAATTGGTTTATTAGTCATCTTTCTAAAATTACCGCTAACTAGTATTTAACATCAACAAGTAACGCTTTTATAAAGTTTTACCACAGCTCATGCTAAATATTCTCATTCGTAAATAAAGTTTTTTTTTTACTACTCTTACAATACCCACTTTTAGTGATATTGTAGAAAGTAAAAGTATTCTGTAAATAATTTTAATTTGTAACAGGCTTTCAAAAAAACGAAACTCATAAAAAAAAACACCTCAGCAGCATCTTTTTCCCCAGTATTTCTTTAGATCAATAAACACGACTATCATAATAGAAAACACAATACCGTATCATTGAAATTATTTTATTAATTGATAGATTGTGGGCACAATCGATACACTTGCTAGGGAAGGCTTCATTTTAAAAAAGGCTTCAAAATGTCCATCACAGAATCCAACAGAGTTACTATAGAATTATTTTCGACTGTGCTATATCGAACTTCTTGTAGGCTACTAACATCAAATGCTACGCAATAATTGGAATTAATTTCAAAATCTTTGGAGTAGTTGAGATTTAAATATCTATATAATGCATCTGCGAAAAGACCAATTTCCTCTATGCTGTAACCTTTTATTTTTGCAATAAACCAAATTGCGCCAATTTTTGAAATATCATTTTCTTTAAAAGTGAATACATATTGAGGTAATACTTGAACAGGAATATCTTTAATTTTGAAAATAGATTTTTCTTTTGGTTTTGAAAGGTACTGTAGATCGAATTGAGGCTTAAACACTTTCAAATCATAATCTTCAACATTGTGTAGGATTTGAATGTTTTGTAAATACATATCCTTTGATGTTTTGGCGGTTGCTTTACCATGCCTTTCAAACAAATCTGCAATTTTATCCTTGATTAATATAGGTTTATTGTTCTTGTAAGCATTACTAATGGCCCATATAGATGTAGACCAATAATCCCCTCCATCAGATGATTCTTCTGTTTTTATTTTTTTTGGTGGTTTAGGTTTTTTAAGATTATTTATAAAAGTCTGTCTAGGACCATCTTTAAGACGTATAAATTCAACAATTTTGCTAATTCCAATTTTCTCCATTACACTATCTATTTGTTAATCAGTGTAAAGCTACATAAATTATAATTATCCAAGTAGTTGCTACCGTGATTTTTCTAAAATTGCCACTAACGTCAATTCGTCTAAAAAACTTAAAACGATCTTTATTTTATTAATTAGGAAGTAAATATACAGAAATTAAACTGCCTCTAGTTTCTGTTCAACGCAGGCTTCATTGTTAGCTTTTCAAGCCAAACGAAGCCTTAGCTGTTTTAGGCAGTGCTTTATTTTGATAATTTAGACTTCTTACTATTAAAAGTTTTCTGTTTTATCCATTGAATTGAAATAGCAACAGTTTCTGTAATATCGCCGGAAGAAGTATTGTGTCCTAATTTAGAAAACAAAGTATATTCGAAAGGTTTACCTTGAGCTTTCAATGTATTTAATTGCTCCATACACAACTTTACTGGAATCTGTATATCTTTCTCACCAAAAAGCCAAAGTCCCGGAATTGAAAGAGTATTCAGAGAATTTTTTGGGTCAGTCGCCACGAATTGATACCTGTCTGGGTCATTTTTAGTATGTTCACGAGCATCTGCTTCTGTATGATTTTCCCAAAAATTATTGTTGCCGTTAGTATAAAACTGAAATCGAAGTTGTTCTAGAGTTGTAATTGTAGGGCAACTAAATAAAACCATAAATTCGATTTGTGGATTTTTGCTTGCAGCAATTGGGATTATCCATCCTGCTTGACTGAAGCCAACTAATCCAATTGGTATTTTTTTATCCTTCAAATAGGTTCGAAATGTATTTACTGCTGCACTTGCATCGTGAGATAATAAATCAAGATTAGTATTGTCAATGTTATTCGTGCCAACAGATGGTCCTACATATACACCGCCTGATTCTCCAACTCCACGTTTATCATATGTCAATACAGCAATACCTTCTTTGGCAAGACGTATTACGAAGTCCATTTCTCTTTTTACAGGATCAGACCCGTGAACAATTACAACTGCTGCAACTGTTTTTTTAGGCGTTAAAATTGAGCCTGCAAGAGTGACGCCCTGACTTTCAAACTTTACATCTTGAGTAACAAAGTCGGCCGATTGACAAAATACAATTTCTGGTAAAATTATAAATAGTAACCAAAGAAATAAGTTAGAAAAAAAGTTTATGTTCATTTTAGTTTAATATAAAAAAATGTGTTAAATTCTTGATTCTGCGGTAGCATTGCCTACAACGTCAGTCTCTTTAAAAACCTCCAAACGACCTTTATTTTAATAATTAGGAAGTAAATATACGGGATTTAAATTGCCTCTAGTTTCCGTTCAACCGTGGCTTCATTGTTGGCTTTTTAAGCCCAACGAACCCTTAGCTGTTGGCGGTAGTACTTACTCATACCAATCGCTTGTGTCAATTAAAAAATCCTCAATTTCAACAGTTGCATCCTCTAAAGTTTTATTTATTTCAACATTTATATTACAATTAAAAGGGAATGAAGTGTGCATTTCGGCTCCAATATCTTTTCTCAAATCACTATTTGAGCCCCATTGAAGTCTAACATACACAACACCATCAGTTTCAATTTTCATTGTTTTACTTTCAATTTTAGATATGTGATATTTTGTTGGTGAAATTTCTTCTAAATTATGATGCGTAGCTAAAATATCAACACTATCAGCTATTTCGTAAAGACTATGTTGTATAAATTCATCTTGAATTTTTTCATATAGTTCGTCGATAATTATATTGTGTGTATTTTCAATGGTTTCTGCAAATTTTTTAAATGCAGATAAAATTTGTTCTGTATATCTGTCAATATTTACTTGAGAAACGTCAAAGGTTTTAGGGTTTATATGAGTATATTTATTCAATATTTCTACACAATCCTTTATTTCTTTTTTCCTTTGTATAATTGTTTCAATTTCAATAATTTCTTCATCTACAAACTTATCAGTCAATCCACCTTGAATAGCATATTTAATCCTTTCGCCTCTTGAAATTTGTCCCGCTATTTCAGTTTCATTTTTATACCAAACACATTTTTGAACTTCCTCATCAGGCGATAGATTATGCAGAAAATGTCTTGATAATTCTCTAATGCTGTAAGCAAAATTATTAAATCTAATTTTATTGTTTTTTTCTTTTAAATTTTCAAGACTTGCATCAAAAAGATCTTTCTCAAATTGACTTTTGAGTAGTGTTTTTATCTGACTTATTTCTGTGCTTTCCATTTAGTTTTTCGTTTTTTTTTTGCGTATTATCGCTAACGTCAGTCGTCCGGATAACTATCGAATTAAAAACCTTCAAAATAACTTTCTTTTGTTAATTAGGAAATAAATATACAGGATTTAAACTACCTCCAGTTCCGTTCAACACTGGTTTCATTGTTCGTATTGCGCACGCAACGAAAACTTAGCTGTTATAGCAGTTGTATTATTCTATTTCAAATCCTTTAAATTGTAAATAGCGTATTTCCTCGAGCCTTTCAGAAAATTCAACGAAACTGTCTGAGAAAAAATCCACAATATCAACAACAGTTGCAGCAAGAAATCTTCTAGCTAATAATATGCATTGGATACAATACTGAATATCCATTTCTGAACCGATACCTCTGCCATTCTCATTATCAATTCGTTCGATCGACATTGGTAACGGATGAACTAAGTTTGAAAGAAGCCTATAAATTTTTATTAAATCATTACAAATAGGTAAACTATTCTCAAAGTCAGATTTGGTTCTATACATTTCAGAAAATTTAAGGGCCTTATTCCGGTTTGATACAGATAGATTATTTAAGTATGGATGATTTTTAATTTGCTTTTTTTGGTTAATAATTCCTTCAAAAAATTCTTTATATTCTTCATCACCTTCTTCAATTTTTCTAATGTTGAACCACTCAATATTTCTATGTAATTGTAAAATGAGAAATCGTAATTCAGCTTCATCATCAGAAATTTTTTCTAAACCAAAATAATGTAAAGCTAAATAACCCTCAACTAGATTTCGTGTAATTGAAGCAATTGATAAAACATCCCATAATTCTGTATCGTAAGAAGTCGTTTTTTGGGGTTTAGGAAAAATACGACTAAGAGAAAAAGCGATTACAGTTTGTCTTGTGAAAATTTTCATTCCACGTACACCGCGCCCATCAGCATCAATTCCTCCTTGACATATAGAAATATCGGCAATAAAGCATAGTACTTTATTATAAAGTTCTAATTCCTCAAGAAAGGAAATTTCAGAATCTGTAAGTTCTCTTGGTAATTGTTCATTCATAGATCAAAGTTGATACAATTGGCTATAACGTCCAGGCTATGGTTAGTACGGGAATTAAAATTACAGAATTTCCGAATTAGCACTTAGTCAAAACTTTTTATTTTATTTTATTTTATCTTTTCATTTTTAAAGCCAAATCAAAAAGATTTGGCGGACTTAGTAAATAAACAATTCACTTTGGATTAAGTACCAAAACCCGTATTAATTATAGCTTTTGTTGTAAAACGTTTTAAGTAAATATTATTAATGCTATAATTATTATTGGAGTGATAATTATCATCGATAAATGCCAAGCATATATATTTAAATTAAGTTTTCTTTCAATTTTTTTGATTTCCTTCTCGGTAAAAACTTCTTCAAAATAATCTAAATTTTTAATTCTGAATGTGTCGTAATCAATATCATCATGATTATCATATTTATTTAGAATGCTTTGATATTTGTTATTAATCTCAAAACAAAAGTCACTTATTTCAGATTCACTTATTTCAGATTCACTTTTTTCACCTTCTAAGGTTTTGAATGTTCTTAATCTATTGTAAATTTCAGCTAATTCAAGTCCACAACTATGGAAATTAAAAGCTCTTAATTTATAGTCTTGATTACTCTCGTGCATACTAACAACAAGTAATAATATAGATAAAGCTGTGACTAGGTAACTGATGATATTATCATCAGAATTTTGATTAATATTATAGACAGAAAATAAACTAGCAATAATTAAATATGCAGATAAAATAGAAACACTAATATTTGATAACTTTGACTTTTTCTTAAATCGACTATCAGCATTAAATCTAGTTCCTTTTGTGCACCATATTTTATGATTTAATTCTTCAAGAAATGTTTTATCTAGGTATTCTTTAGACTTTATTCTTTTGTTTTTATCAGATTGCTCCATATGATTTGCAATATCAGCATTAATTTATTTATGAATAACTCTTGAGTTTACAATTTCTTTCTTTTAATGTTTTACAACGGTCTTGTGTATGGAACGTAGCGTGTAAAAAAACGCTAACTTTTCGGATTAAACACGAGCCCAATTTTTAAATTTTTCTTTTTATCTTAATACTCTCAAAAGCCAAATTTAAAAATTTGGCGGTCTTTGCAAATGAGTACGAATCACTGGATTAAACACTTATTAGCTATGTTTTATACACATTGTTATATCGCGTTTATCTCTTTTAATTCAAATTCTGATTCTTCAGGATTTACTTCTGCGTATCTTAAATTTGTAATTTTAACAGCCCCATTTTTTTTAATGACAGAACATTCAAGAACTTCAATTAATTCCATTTTTTCATCTACTGTTTCAGGCTTTATTGAAACACAAAGACCTTTATAATCAGCTCTGACACTTGGATAAATTACTCCATCACATTGATTAATTACTCTTTCAGTTAATAAAGCACTAATTAGATAATCTCTCTCGCTATTAATTTTCGGTTTAGAGAATTCAGATGATATAAATTCTTGAAATAGAATTGCATTATTCTTTTCATCATTGATGTGTTCTAAGAATTTATGATAGCCCTCGGTCATCTCTTTAAAAAAAGCAATTTTGTTTAATTCGGTTGCAGGGTCAATAATAGATAATAACGATATGGTTTCTTTTACTCTCCATTTACCAAATACTATTGTTTCTTCTCCATCAGGAAAATCTATGTTTCTTAAAAAGTCGCTTATTTCACAGGCTCCAATAATTCTTTCATTTGGCACTTCTATTTCACCTCGTATTTCTGGGATAACCGCCCCATAAAACATAGTTTGTCTTGGTGTACTTGCTCTTTGAAAACTATTATTAAATTGTTCTGGAGTATAAGAAAGTTCGGAATTTAGGTTAACTGTTTGTCCTTTACTAATTCTACGAGCTCTATGGATTATTTTTCCTTCATGATAGTCTGTAATTGGAGCAGGAAGAAATCTAAGTTTATCAAATATATTAAGTACATCCTTTTCAGAAGCTTTTTCTAAATCTAAATTCTTAAATCTTTCAATTATTTCGTTCATATTATTTTAATGCTATATAACGTCACCAGTCTGTGAACAAACCAGCGTTTTACTACTCCAAATATAACAAAATACTTGTATAAAAAGAGGATTATTCTTATTTTTAAGAAGGCAACACATCACAGGAATTCCCCGACATCAAACGCCTTTTTCAAGCTTAGAAGAAGCAGTAACTTCCGATAATCAGGTCCTAAATTTTCGACTCCTTTTAGGGAAGGGGTAAAACGAAAATTTCGCTCACTTTTCACTACCTCCAGTTCCGTTCAACCTGAGTTTCATTGTTCGTGCTACGCACGCAACAAGCCCTAACTGTTATATCCAGGCAATCTATGCTCCAGGATCTGGATGAAAAAGCTTTTTTAAATCGCTCAAATCTCCACGATTAAAATTTTTATATTGCGACCAACAACTACAATTAACTAAACTATTTTTGTGTCTCAGATGTTTCGGTACATCCTCAAATTCATTTTTAGTTAATTCTTCTAAAAGTTTTTCTGTGACTATGTCAGACAGATAAGTTTCATTGCCATTATAATTAACTGAAACATTTGGATTGTCAAGTATGAATTTATTCAGAAATGGACGTAAAGGAAGTTTCCCATTAATGTCTTTTAAAATTAACATTGATCCAACATCCTTTAGTTTATTTCCCCTTTTATATTTGTCTTTGAATTCATCTAAATCAGAATAGTACCAATCTTTTTCCGATTGCGTGGAATTCCAATGTACTGGATTAACTTTTGTAATTCTAACATTATTCACGTGTTCCGATTTAAGTAACTCCACATTGAAAGAAAATACTAGTGGACCGTATTTGTTCCTTCTATTAAATACGGTATGTATATCCATTGCATCTAAAAATATCCCGTCCCAAATATCAAATTTTTTATCTTTCTCATCAGAATATTGACCTGTTTGGAATAAATTATTGTCAACAACATATTTTCGAGATAAAAGCGATTTTTCATTTAAGAAAGAAATTGACGTCGCAATAGTATTTGCATGATATAAGTTTTCAATTCCTTTTTCATAAAAATTTCGAATAATTTATTTTTATCTAAGTCAAATTCTGTAGCCATATTTTCTGTTTGCTTGCATATAACTTCTCGTCTTACTACAGCGTGTTTGGGACTAAATTAAGCCCATTATTCGGATTTGCCAAATCATTCCAAATACAAACTATTTTCAAATTAAGCCAATCCGTCAAAACCCTTAATCTTTTTTAGGCGGTGGCGGTGGGTTTTTCATATGAGGTACTTGTCCTCTTGCTTTTCCATTGTTTCCTCCTGGATTATTTGTTGGGTTTCCGCTTGGCTTTTGTGGCGGTGTTGAATTATTTTGTTTGCTCATAATTATGGTATTGATTTATATATTGGTTAGATTCATTTTCTGATTCATTCATCAAGTAATTAAATTTTTTAATGTCTAATTTACAATCAAGTTCTTCAATTTTTTCCCAATCAGTTTTTCGTAATTCAAAATATTTGTCGATTGCATTTTCTTTCGTTATTCTGTTATAATGAAATTCAGTATAAAGTTGTTCAAGTTTATTGAAGTATTTAGTGTACATCATTCTTAAATTACTAATTTCTTCTATTTCCTTGTCAGACCTAATAATTTGATTTTCTATCAATATAACCAGTTGCATAATTGCAATAAGGACAAAAGCTATCCAAGCATAATCTTCAAAGAATTTCCAACTTAATATTCCACTAACAGAAACTAAAAGCGTCATTATGGTAAAATATTTTTTTAAAGTACGTTGAAGTGAAAGATACTTTGTTAAATATATTTCTCCGTATTTTTTATCAACCATTTCAAACCAAATTTTGTTCGCCATTTCTGTTTTTTTTATATGTTACACAATTCCCACACCTCAAGCGGTTTGCGGACTTTGAAGCAGAGTATTTTCTGCCAAACTAAAATACGATTACAAACGACAATTCCAATTAGTTTGCAAATATCTAGAGACATGTATTAGGCGCTTTTTATTTTTGGTCCATAATCGGCAAAATCATTTGCTCTAAACACTTTTCTAATGTTGGTATGCGCATTTTTGAATTCAATATTATCTAAAATATTAGCAAAAATTGGTAAATCATCTTTTTCAGGCATAAGAGATGTTAGTTTAGCTACCCAATGCTTTTTACAAGAATCCGATACGCTTTCATCTTGGAGTAGTTTAGCCAAAAGCTCAGATATAGATTTTTCTTCCAAGAAAAGTTCCTCAAGATCATTTTCATAATCATCAGTTAATCCATTAAGTCCATTTTTTTTATATACACTTTCAAGTTTATCGATATTGCTAATAAATGTCTCTGTTTCAGAAATAATTTGCTGAATAAAAACTGAGTTTGACTCAATATATTTTTCATTTTCAATAGCCTCAATTCCACCTAAAACGATAGTAATATTTTTCTTCAGCGAACTGTTTCCATATTTATATGCCTTTTTAAGACAAGATTTTAGTTGTCCTAAATCATTTGTCATTCTAATTAAAAACCAATAGGGTGTCGAAGTATTATTTTTTGCCACATTAATTGCTTCTACTATAAATGGCCAAGTTTGATGTGCAGTAAATTCTTTTCCTTTTTCAAGGATTTGCAATTCATCGACACCAAATGCAAATGCATTATAAATTGATGATTTAGGAGGCAAATCAAGCTGTTTACTATTTAATCTTCCGTTTGCCGTAGCTATATCAGCATAGAATTGATCTCGTATTTGAGTAAACTCAGATTTTAAAAATTGAGCAGAGATTGGAATTGCATCCTCAACGTCTCGTCCCACTATTTTAACATTCAGTTGATTGCTTGAATCAGTGACTTTATTCAACGAAACAGGATTTGCTTTTTCCAAAGCATCAATTAAATAAACAATATCAGTTTTCTTTGGAGCTATTTTAAGACTTTCAAATTTCTCTATCCATTCAGGTAATTTTTTAGGTATTTCAGGCAGAATTAAAAATAACGACGAAATTAAGATCTTCTGCTCCTGTGCATTCTTAGAATCTCTCAGTTTATTATAGAGGTCATCAATTAAGATGTCTTTATCTATTTTAATTCCAACTAGTTCAGGTATTTTTGTCAAGTATGGTTTAAGGTTATTGGAATTTGATATTAAATATAGGAATTCGGACACATTCTGAAAAAGTGATGCTACTAGTTCATATTTAAGCCCATATCCATTATGTAAGCCATTAGCTCTACTTGTTATTATTAATTGAAACCTATTGGTCAATTCCAGTATTCGATTTATATGTTCTTCTGATTTGCTAACTCCATTTATCAGGAAAAGTATGTTCGAAGAGGATTGACGTAACAAAGAACGAAAGTCACTTAAAATTTCAGAGGCAGTTTTATACTTTCCACTCTCATAATCTCTAAAGATACTTTTTTTGCCAAGTGCTTGAATTAGAATTGCACTCATAGCTAATTCGATAGAACATCCAATAAGTCCAATTTCTGCAGAATATCTTACTTGTTCTATTTTAAGCTGATCTCTTCTAAATGTACAAATACCGAATTGCGCTAGTCCAAGAGCTTCTATACTTGCTTCAATTAATCTTACTGTATCATTTTTTAAAAGTCTTGGCATTTTCGTATTTTTAAATTGCGCCTAACGTCAGTTTGTCTAATAACCTTTAAACGAATTTTAATTTATTAATTTGAAAGTAAATATATGCGATTTAAACCACAATTATTTTTCTTTTTAAACTACCTCCGCCTCTGTATAACACAGCTTCATTGTTCGTGATGCGAACGCAAAGAGCCCTTGCTGTTGGCGGTAGTTTTTATTCTATAATTTCAAAGTTATCTAAATTTAAACTTCTTGGTATTTCAGTTTTGTTGTAATAAAATGAAAATATTAGTTTAATTACGTTTGTTGTTTCTCCATAGAAGCGATGGCTATCTTCTCCGGGATCTCTTACAGAATTATATTCATAAGCTTCAACATCACAGCTAATATAAACCTCACCCGATATTATACATTCTTCATTAAAATTATCAACTTGGATTGAATCTACTTCAAAGATGTCAAAATATCCTGTACTCACATAACCAGAAACGTAGTATTCATCATTTTCAAAAATATCGCTAGGCTCTAAACTTTCATATTCTCTTTCAATTTTTCTAGTTATTTCCTTTTCAAAAGATTCTTTTATTATATCTAATACAAAGTTGTTGCTAAAATCTTGATCTTCCAACCAAACGCTAAATCTTTGCGATATGAATTGAAGTTTTAATTTTTCATTTTGAATTAATTCTTTTGGAGCCTTATATACTTTAAACCTCTTACTATCTTTTTGTAATTCTGAATGAATTTCGAAAATATCTTTTTTTGCTTTTTCTGTATCACAAAAGTCAGAAATATTGCTAGTTAATAATATGCAATCATTCAACTTGTGCTTTTCCACAAAGTCAACATAAGTTAACCAGATAATAGTGTCTTTTAATTCAGTTTTATTCTCTGTAAATGGTTTTTTTCTTTCAATTGCTCTTTGAACAATTTCAGGCAACATATCGTTTGAATAATCTAATATTCTTATTGTATCATCTTTAACCAATTGATTGTAAAATTCATTTAAAGTTTTTAATGACTCCTCCAGATTAATACTTGTTAAATTATTAATCTTAATGTTATATTGATTTATTTGCGTATTTACTTTGTCTAGTTTTATAGTTTCTTGCTCAATAATTTTTTTGTAATTATGTTCAAGCTCCATTAAAACTATATTAGAAATATATAAATTGATTTCTTTTTCCTTAACTATTTCAATGAGTTCGTTAAAAAAATTACCCTTCCAAAAAGGATCTTTGTAAAGTACAGAAGTATCTAAAAAAATATTCATAAAGAATGAAAGTTGTTGTTTTTTGTATTCATGGTTTTAAAATTACCGTCAACGTCAGTCCATCTAGAAACCTCCGGACGAACTTTATTTTGTTAATTAAAGTATATATATTATTTAAACTACAATTATTTTTCTTTTTAAAACTACCTCCGATGCCGTACAACACAGCTTTCATTGTTTGTGCTGCGCCCGCAACGAAACTCTAGTTGTTGCCAGAAGTTTTTTTTAATTCTTGTGTGATTTTTTTACTGAAGTTAGGTTCAATAGAATTTATAAAATGTAACCAACCATATATTCTATCACGAGTAATATCGATTTCATTAATGATTAAACTTTTAATTTCTTGATTTTTTAATTGATATTTTTTAATTTTTAATTTTCGCATAATATGTTCTTCATATCCATATTTTCCAATGTAATATGCCTCTAATCTTAATTCTCGCTTTATTTTTTTTGGAATTCTCGGATAATTATTATCAAATACAGAAAGTCCTGTAACATATTGTTTTTGACCTCTTTTCATTAGTTTGGTTTTTGAATTGTTAATTTCAAAACCATATTTAGTAATAATTTTTGTAATTAATTCGAGATTCAATTGAGCTGAATCACTTGAAAAATATAAATCATCTGCGTAACGAGTATAATTAATTGTTTCATCAATATTTTTAAGGATTTCCATATCCATTTCTACAGCAACAATATTTGCAAGAATCGGACTAGTACTAAAACCTTGCACTAAATATCCATTTACGCAAGCAATATTAGAAATCCATTCAGAAACTTGAATATTTATACCCAACTTAGTAAGTGATTCAATAATTTGATTTTGGGTGATTGTTTCAAAAAAATCCTTAATGTCTAATGTAAGAATTTGTTTTTTTGCCAGATGCACGAAAGCATTTGTTTTAATGTTTTTTTTGAATACAAAACCTTGAACACAATCTAATGGTCTATAAATATTAGATAGTCCAGTATTTAATGTTTTTTGACAATGTTCTAATTCGTGATTTAAAGAATTATGTATAGTTCGATAACCTAAAGTTGGATTTCTTTTCTCGATATAAAATTTTTCAATAGCGATTGTACTTTCAAGTATTTTGAAATCAACATTTACATTTTTTTTATTATCAATTATCACATATTCTCTTAAATTGACGGAATCTAAAAAAGATTCTCTACATCTTAAAAAATATAAAAATTGTTTTTTTGTTCCTATTTGAAGTAAATCCATCTTTAATAAATAAGTGGGCGTTAGGGTAAGGTAGATAGTAATTTATTCTAATAATCGGATACGAACTCATATCCATAATTTTACCCTAACTACCCACTATATTCTCTTTTTAAATTGGTTATGTTGATTTTTTTGTCATCTGTTTTTTTTCTTCCTAAAAAAACATTTTTATGCAAGATATTAATAACGCCTATTTTTGGGGAGATTAAATTAAAGTTTTTTTCCATTCGGTCATCTTTTTTATCACTTTTTAGAATACTATACAGTATGTAATTTAGATAATCAATTATTGATAGATTAATTAATTCTTTACCTGCAATGTGATATTCAAGGTCAAATGTCTCGTCAAAAGATTCAAAAATATCTTTCACAATATTTTTGAAAGATTTTTTCGCAATCTCAATATCCTCAAAATAAAAGATATTTTTATCGTTTTTATTACTTTGTATTCTGTCATTTATTAATTTCCTTAAAAACATTTCAAATATTTCAAAATCTTCTTTGTCTGTTTTTAAATTTTTAAAATATTCGGATTTTTTATTAACGACTACAAAATATGCTCTAAAATTAAAATAATGTAAGCGGCTGGTATAGTACTTTCTAACGTCTGGATGATTTTCCGTTGCGTGAAAACCTTGCTCTTTAATTTCCTCAATATCTTCTATAAAATGGTCATCATTTAAAATTTCATCTTTTATTTCATTTATTGTTTTTAATAAGGTTTCGGGAGTATCTGTTTTAACACAACCGTGAATAAAAATATTTGAGTTGTTGTTGATGTGTCCAGCTTCATCGATATAAAAATAGTTTGTTTTCTTCATTACTTACTGTTGATTTCTATTTAGCCTCGTTTTTCTCAAAATTTCTACCAACTTATTTATAGAAGTCATAAAAATAGCTGTAATCCACCAAAATTAGATTATTTTTCTTCCACAAAATTACTTAATACAGCTCTGTACCAAACATACAAAACCATTTCTGTAATTCTTTACGGTTTCCCACATTATCAGTAAAAAAAATAAATAAACCTCAGCATCCATTTTTCACTGCTTTCACCTATCCTTCCAGCTATCATTTTTATTATAATCCCTCCTAAACTCATAAATCTTCCCTCTCAGGTAAAGACCTAAAAACCATACCACAATAAGCCCTATTATTTCGTACCATTCCATATCTCAAATATAGAACGTATAAGATTTCATTTTTTAGCACGAAATCAAATAATCCTTTTTTGATAAGCTTTAATCCCGTATTGATGAGTATTCCTTTCTATAAAAACAAAAAGGATGACCAATATTGTGCATCCTTTTATAAATTACTTTTGATAATAATACTATTTCGATACATTAGAAATACCGCAACACATATACTGAAATCTAAAATAGCATCCTATAAATCAGTCATTAGGTTCATGTTTATGAGGTTTTAAATTAGGATGTTTAGGCTGATTTTCAGGATTAACCCGTCTTCTTTTATCATCTTTCCCTTCGTCTGTCTTTGGTTTTGGGCCAGGTTTAATTGCTTGAATGCTTTCCATAATAAGTGTTTTAAAATTAAATAATAGGTTCGTAAGATATTGAGATTAACAATACGAAACAATACCCACTTTTAGTGATATTTGATTTAAATTAAATCACGATAGAAAACTTTCTTCAGATACATTTATATAAAAACAAAAAAAAACACCTCATCAGCATCTTTTTCACCCCTTCCTCCTACTCTTCCAACTATCATTTTTATGATACCCCCTTCTGTACTTATCCATCTTCATTCGCAGATAAAGTCCTATAGGACATACCACAATAAATCCTATTATTTCGTACCATTCCATACCTCAAATATAGAAAGTATAAGATTTCCTCTTTTATCATAAAGTCAATTACTCCGTTTTTGACAATTAATAATCCCGAATTGACAATTGTTGCGATTAGCTATAAAACAAAAAAAAGATGCTCATGCATCTTTAAATTATATATTGACTATAATCATTCATAATGATTGTACTCTAATAATTCCCTTGGATGTTTACCTAATCCTTTCGCTAAATCCAAAAGAGTAGTAAAAGATAAATTTCTTTTACCATTTTCGATATCGCTTATTGTGGCTTTAATAAGTTTATCACTGTTTAATGCTACATTATCTTGACTCAAATTTAATTCAGTACGAAGCTTCTTAATATGCAAACCAAATTTTATTAACTGCTCTTCCTTAAGTTTATCCATTTTCTAGCTTTTAAACAAAAGGCGTCATATTTATTTAAAAAAATGTTATAAGAACTTATAACAAATAAGTATTTTTTGTTATATTTGTTTATTATTTAAATTTTTATCAAGTAATATTTGCTTTGAGTATTAAATTAAATAATTTTGCGATCCTTCATTTAAAATATTTGAAGCATTCGCTTTGAATCTCGTTATCGAAAACTGGCGTTTAAATAACCACGAGATGATAAGTAAGATGCTCACGTCCCATGGCGTGGGCTCACTTATTCGTGGTAAGGTACCGCCAGTACCCCGATAACGATAAGCTGAGTTCCATGCCATTTTTTATGCCAATTATTTAGGCAAAACTCAACTTCTATTCTTAGCACTGCCTCTTCTTATTAATCTCGCAATACCAATAATCATTGAATTAGTTGGGAAAGGCACTGCCTGCGTTTGGCTGCAACAAACAACGGTAGTACGCCTTCCTTACATAACCTTTAAAACCAATTGCCTATGCTATAAAAAACACAATCTCATGTCGAAAATAGTCACTTTTCGACACCAAGCTTTAAACTTTAAAACAAAAAAATGGCCCTCTAACTCTTCTTGGCGGTTGACTAGAGGACCATTGCTAACAAAACTAACGTTTCAATTAACTAACCCAATATTATGAAAAATAATTCATTTTACAAGGGGAGATTGGCTTTTTGGTACCTGATTGTTTTCGGGTTCCTCATCTCCTGCACCCCTGCTCTAGCAAAAACAGCACTGCCGACCTTGCCCTCTTCCACCCAACAAAACCAAATAAGTGGGATCATCACTGATGGTACAGGCCCTTTAGCTGGTGTGACCATAACTATAAAAGGGCAACAAAAAACTACTATCTCTGACTTTGATGGGAAATTTACGATCAGGGCATCTCCCAACGATATGCTTATTTTTAGTTTTATGAGCTACAAAACCCTAACTATTCCTGTTGCTGGCCGTACTATAATTAATATTGAAATGCATCAAGATGCGACTTCACTACAGGAGGTCAAAATCAATGCAGGCTACTATTCCGTAAAAGAAAGTGAACGCACGGGAAGTATCGCAAAAATCACGGCAAAGGATATTGAAAAACAACCCGTGACTAATCCGCTAGCAGCCATGCAAGGACGTATGTCTGGTGTGAATATTACCCAAGCCACAGGGGTGCCTGGTGGTGGGTTTGATATTCAAATTAGGGGAATTAATAGCATCCGTACCGAGGGCAATTCACCGCTATACATCGTGGATGGTGTACCTTATAGCTCGCAATCACTGGGTTTCAGCTCCGCTTCCTCAGGCATACTTGCGGGTACTACTAGTCCATTAAACGGTATTAATCCAACTGACTTAGAAAGTATAGAAGTACTCAAAGATGCAGATGCTACGGCAATCTATGGGTCTCGTGGGGCCAATGGTGTGGTCTTGATCACTACCAAAAAAGGCAAAACAGGAAAAACAAAGTTCAACTTAAATGCTTACAGTAGCTTTGGAACACTAACCCGTACCCTAGACTTAATGCATACGGACCAATACTTATCTATGCGCCGTGAGGCTTTCTCAAATGATGGGATCACAACCTATCCTAGTTATGCCTATGATGTCAATGGAAAATGGGATCAAACAAGGTATACCAATTGGCAAAAAGAACTAATTGGAGGGACTGCAACAACCAATAATCTACAGGCTACACTATCTGGTGGCAGCTCTGGTACCCAATACTTACTAAGCGGTACTATGCACAAGGAAACCACCGTTTTTCCAGGAGATGCCAAGTACGGTAAAGGGGCGGTACATACCAGCCTGACTCACAGTACTGAAGACGGTCGTTTCAAAATAAACTTTTCAGCAAATTATACTGCCGATAAAAACATACTTCCCCCGTCTGATTTTACCTACAAGGCAGCGGTTCTTGCTCCTAATGCACCCGCTTTGTATGATGCAAACGGAAATCTCAACTGGGAAAATAATTCCTGGACCAACCCTCTAGCTACCTTAAATGGAAGATATACTGCTACTACCGCTGCGCTAATTGCCAATACATTGCTATCCTATCAAATATTAGAGGGTTTAGAATTAAAAACGAGCCTGAGTTACACGGATAACCGAGTAGAGGAAAATCGCATCAATCCTTCTACAATGTATAATCCTGCGTTTGGAATTGGTAGTGAACGCTCTACGCTCTACCTCAACAATGCATCAAGCCATTCATGGACAATGGAACCACAACTAAATTGGCTAAAAAAAATAGGTAAAAGTGAGATTAATATCCTTGCAGGAGCTACTTTTCAGGATCAAAAATCCAGTCAGTTAGCACAAACAGGCTCGGGGTTTCCAAGTAACGGTTTGATTTACAATCTTGCAGCTGCATCGCGCTTAAACATTTCAAGCAACTCCTTTTCTGAATACAAATACCAAGCTTTTTTTGGTCGAATTAATTTCAATTATAAAAGTAAATACATTCTAAATGCAACGGGCAGACGCGATGGTTCCAGCCGATTTGGACCTGGTAATCGCTTTGCTAATTTTGCCGCTGTTGGTGCCGCTTGGGTATTCTCAAAAGAATCCTTCCTTGATACTAGTACATTTCTTAGCTTTGGAAAACTTAGAGCTAGCTATGGAACCTCTGGAAACGATCAAATTGGCGATTACCAGTTCTTAGATACCTATGATGTTACAGGAAACAATTACAATGGTGTCATCGGTCTCCAACCTTCAAGACTATTCAATCCTAATTTTGCTTGGGAAACGAATAAAAAATTAGAAATTGCTATAGAATTAGGATTTGTCAATGATCGTGTTTTTTTAAGTACAGCGTATTACCGCAACCGATCTTCTAACCAATTAGTAGGAATCCCATTAGCGGGAACTACAGGGTTTTCTTCTTTACAAGCCAATCTAAATGCAACAGTTCAAAATTCGGGATTAGAACTGGAATTACGAGTCGAACCATTTCGATCTAAAAATTTTAATTGGACTTCGAATTTCAATCTGAGTCTTCCCAAAAACAAGTTGTTAGAATTTCCTAATCTAGAAAGCTCCCCCTATGCTAATAGATACCTCATTGGTCAATCTATTAGTATTCAAAAAGTATATCACTATACAGGAATCAATCCACAAACCGGACTATATTCTTTCGAAGATTATGATAGTGATGGACAAATTAGTAGCCCCAACGATCAGCAATGGATTGAAGACACTGCTCCCAACTGGTTTGGAGGTTTTGCTAATCAATTAAGCTATAAAAATTGGTCCATGGATTTCTTATTCCAATTTGTAAAACAAAAAGCAAGAAATTATTTGTACAACACTTCTTGGGCTGGAGATATGGTCAATCAACCTATAGCTATAGGAAACCATTGGCCAGTGGATGGATCAAACTCTCAAACGCAATTGTATACTACTGGCGAAAACGGAGAAGCGCTCGATGCTTGGTCTTCTTATAGCAATAGTAGTGCAACAATCAGTGATGCCTCTTACATCCGTTTAAAAAGTGTTAGTCTATCGTACACAGTTCCTACCAAAGGATCGGCTATTAATACTGCTAGAGTCTATTTACAGGCACAAAATCTACTGACTTTTACGAACTACAAAGGAGCAGATCCTGAAAATCAATCTTCCTTTTTTATAGCACCATTGCGTCAGATCTCATTGGGTGTACAACTGGGTTTATAACATAAAAATTAACAAGATGAAATATTACAGACAAATACAAGTTGCATTAATAGCTGCTTTAATAGTTATTACATGCCTTTGGCTTTTTAGTTGCGATAGTTTTACTGAAACGGATCTCCCGAAGACGCAACTAATCAAAACTGCCGTTTTTCAAGATGTAAAAACAGCGACAGCAGCTCTTTCCGACTGCTATGCTCAAATGCGAGATTACAGCATGATAACGGGAAATTCTGATGGACTTTCCAGTCTGTTAGGAAATTACGCAGATGAATTAACCTACTATGGAGTTAGTGACTCTCCCTTGCAAAACTTTTATAATCATACACTACTACCTTCCAATAGTGGGGTTTCCGTTTTATGGAATTCTAGCTACAATCAAATTTACGCTGCAAACGCTATCGTAGAAGGTGTAGATAATTCAACAGCGATTACAGGAGATAATCGAAACCGCTTGAAGGGAGAAGCGCTGTTTATCCGTGCTTTTATACACTTTAATTTGGTGAACTTGTTTGGAGATATTCCCTATATCACTAGCACCGATTATAAAACAAACACTATGATTTCAAAGCAGACCCAAGCAGACGTCTACAACCAAATTATAGCAGACTTACTAGAAGCAAAAGAGCTATTACCCGAAACGTATACTTCCGCTCAACGAATCCGCCCCAATAAATACACCGTTTCTGCCTTACTGGCTAGAGTATTTTTATATACGGAAAACTGGCAGTTGGCAGAGAATGAATCGAATGCAATTATTAATAAAACAGCTTTTTATCAGTGGCAGGATAATTTGGATTTAGTTTTCTTGAAAGACAGTCCTTCCACGATTTGGCAATTGCACCCTGGTGTAGCGGGCTTAAATACAATGGAAGGCCGAACTTTTATTTTTACTAGTGCGCCGCCAAATATTGAAGCTATAAGTCCAGAATTATTCAATGCCTTTGAAGCTGGAGATCAAAGAAAAAACCATTGGTTGGGTAGTGTGAATGATGGAACGGACACGTATTATTTCCCTTTTAAATACAAGCTTGATACGAATTCAGGAACATCTCAGGAGTACTCCATCATTTTTAGATTAGAGGAGCAATACTTAATTCGAGCCGAAGCTAGAATACATCTAGGAAAACTAGCTGAAGCAAAAAATGATATCAATAAGATAAGACAAAGAGCCACTTTAGCAAATACGACTGCTAATACTTCAGAGGAACTATCACAAGCTGTCTTACAAGAACGAAGAGTGGAATTGTTTACTGAATTTGGGCACCGTTGGTTTGACTTAAAACGTACTGGAAAAACAGGTACTGTTTTGAGTGTAATTAAACCAGCATGGAAAGATAGAGATAATTTACTTCCACTTCCTGCGTCTGAACTGCTAGCAAATAGCCATTTATTACCTCAAAATCAAGGATACTAAATTATGAAAGACACTATCTTATTAATAAAAAAACATACAATCTTACTTCTTTTTTTATTGGGATCCGTAACTATTTGGGGACAGATATCAGTAAAAAGAAACGTTTCTCCTGCTGATTACAGCCAATGGAGTACGCTTAACTCCGAGAAATTAGCTGCTGATGGTAAGTGGGTAAGCTATAAGCTGGCCTATGATTCAGGCAAGGATACTGTTTTTGTACAGCAAACAACTGGCAGTAAAAAACACATTTTTCCTTCAGCAACAGATGAAAATTTCAGTCGAGATGGAAAATGGTGGGCCGCAATAGTACCAGAAAAAGGACTTGGTATATTGAGTTTAAAAACCGGGAAATGTCAATGGACGGCGAATGTGGTTTCCTATGAATTTCTGGGAAATGGTGCATATGTGGCTTTTCTTAAAAAATCAGGACTGGAACAGGAACTCTGTATTTTGAATTTGGCAACCGGACAAAAATACAGTGCAAAAGACATTGCGGAATATAGTTTTAATGCCAGTGGTAAAATCGCGGCATACATTACAAAACAGGAAAATGCCGTAAAACTAATTTGGCTTGACCAAGCCTTCCGCAGTTCGGAAATAATTCAGAGTTCCGCAAAACGCTTTAAAAACTTGATTTGGAATAAAGACGCCGATGCACTGGCTTTTTTACAGGAACTCCCGCAGGATGAGTACCAAGGAACCAATCACAAACTGTATTTTGTGAATCATATAGATACCACTCCCCAATTACATATTCTGGATCCCTTGCTTTCTGAAGATATCCTTAAGGGGCTGCGAATTGTAACGCCATCGGCCAGAAAGTCCATTGAAATGGCAACGGACGACAAAAAGGTTTTCTTTTATACAACCACTCCGAAATTACAGACCAAGGAGAAGCAAATCGTACAGGTATGGGACGGTGCAACACCATGGACCTACCCTAGCCAAAAGAATTCAGAAAGCTGGCATTACAATTCCAAAATGGTAGTGTGGTGGCCTGAGGAAAACAAGTTGTTTAAGATAGGAACAGATGAATTTCTAAAAACGCAACTATTAGCAGATGGAAATTATGCTTTAAACCATAATCCGCTGCAATATGAACCACAGTATGAATTTGCCAGCCCTGTTGATTACGTACTAACAGATGTGCGTACTGGGGAAAGCAAAAAAATACTGGATAAACAGATTCGAAAATATGATTTTATCAAGGGATCTGGTTCCGGAAATTTCATCAACTATTTTAAAGAAAAGCATTGGTGGGTTTACAATAGTAAGGAGGATAGCCATATCAACCTGACATTGCCTTTGGGAATCCCCATAGATGAGGTGGATTATGATTGTGGAGGCACTGCCCCGCCTTACGGAAGTCCGGGATGGTCAGTGGATGAAAAATACCTGATTGTTTATGATCAATATGATATTTGGTTATTGTCTGCCGATGGAAAATCACAAAAAAGAATAACACACGGTCGTGAAAAACACATTCGATACCGGATTGCTGAGGACAGCTATACGGATTCACAACTGTTTGGAAATGCAGAATTGCCAGGTAATAAATTTGATCTCTCTAAAGGAGTATTGATCGAAGCATTTGGCGATGACAAATCTTCAGGCTATTATTATTGGCATCCAGAAAGAAACATAAAAAAAATGGTGTATCAGGATCGAATGATAGATCACTTGATAAAGGCGGAACAATCCTCTAGCTATATATTCAGAGAACAGTCTTTTAAACTATCCCCAAGATTGATGTTTAAGACTGAGAAGGAGAAACAGCCAAAAATTTTGATACAAACCAACCTACAACAGAACCATTTTGATTGGGGGCATAACGAACTGATTTCGTATACCGATTCCAGAGGGACTCCACTGCAGGGAGTATTGTACTATCCGTCCAATTTTCAAAAAGGAAAAAAGTATCCCATGATTGTACATATTTACGAAAAGCAATCACACATACTACATCATTATTTCAATCCAGCAGAAAATGCAATGGATGCTTTTCCTCGGACGAATTACACTTTGGATGGTTATCTCGTCTTATATCCTGATATAGCGTATGAAGTAGGTGAACCCGGTAAATCGGCTACAGATTGTGTGATAGCAGCAGTAAAAGTAGTGACAGCAAAAGGAATCGTAGAAGAGCAACACATCGGATTGACGGGGGCTTCTTTTGGTGGTTATGAAACAGGCTATATTGTGTCGCAAACCAATATTTTTGCGGCAGCGGTAGCAGGTTGCCCACTTACCGACTTTGTAAGCCAATACCTTAGTCTGGATGATAACTGGGGACTTCCAAGGATGTGGAGATACGAATCGCAGCAACAACGCATGGGAGTATCCCTTTTTGAAGATTATCAGGGATACATTGAGAACTCAACTGTAGCACAAGCTGTAAAAATTAACACCCCTTTATTAATATGGTCTGGCCTGGAGGATACAATGGTAAGTTGGACGCAAGGACTCGAACTGCATTTAGCCTTGCGTAGGCTGCAAAAGCCAAACCAATTTTTAGTATACCCAGGAGAAAACCACTCCTTTTTAAAACGGGAGACAAAAAATGACTTGACACAGCGTACCAAAGAATGGTTCGATCATTATCTTAAGGAGAAACCCTTTAGAGATAATTTGAGTAGTAATTAAAAACAACAATGCTGGATTTTAAAAAAATCCAGCATTGTATTACCAATAAATACTGGCTTAAGAACGGTTACTAAATTTTTTTAAATAGCGCATCCGGACAATCAGTTCCAGCAGCATTCAGACGATAAAGCTGCTGACCACTAGAGGTACACATTTGCGCATTAGGAACTGTGGAACACTTTACGTTTGTTTGTTCACAGGAAGCAGGGAGATGTCCATTAACATCAATTGTGCTACTCAAATTAGAACTTGAAACATTGTTAGCGAAAGCTCCCGCAATCGCAAAAACAACTACTGCAATGGGAAATCCCATTTTTGAAAAATTTGTTTTCATAATACTAAAATTAAAAGTTAATGATCTACTCTTTTTTACAGGTTTTCGATCGAGATCCTGATACTGCGCAGTATATTTTAATTCCTTTTTAATAAAGATCAAGGTGTATGTAAAATCTTAAATCCCCTTGGTTCATAAGCATTAGTCCGTATCTTATATGTAACGATAGAATGATCGTATAGGGCTACAAAAACATCCTCAACTATCCTAAAATCAGTCATTTTTTGATTTAAAAGATTAGGAACATAAAAACTAAATAAATAGGTATTTTTCATAAAATCATAGACATCAATAATAGATGATTTATCCCACATCTCTTCCGTTTCATAACGCCCCATTAGACCGGCATGAACAAAAAGATAATTACCAAAAGTTGCTGTTCTTTTATTTACTATGATAGGTGGAGCACTTAGCTTAATTTGATTTTTTGAATCAATAGTAGTTACTTTAATTTGCGCTCGACTAATTGTATCAATGGTATGACCTCGAAGTACTAAATTTAAGCTATCATCACATACGAGATACTCATTACGATAATAGTAAGTATACAGAACCTTTTTTAATTGCTCATTATAAATTAAATTACCATCGGTATCAAAAATACCATCAATTTGCTTTTCCAATAGCTGCGATGCTAATCTTACTTTAATCGTATCCGTAATTGTTATAGTTCCTAAAACATTTTCATGATTTTTACTGCTTATAGCACGTATAACGAAGGTCTTTGAATCAAATGGTTCTGCTTTAGTAAAATAGACTTTACCATACATCGATAAATTGGCTTTCCAATCAGTAATATTTCCTCTGAATATGCAAGGGATCGTTCCGTCCATTAGGTAAAAGTATGGTGGCTGAACCCGTACCTCAACAGATCGAAAAGGAAGGTTAGATTTGGAAAGTCTTATAACATAACTTTTTTGCGTTTGTAACCCAATGTCGAGTACTATGACATGAAGAGGTGCCTCATAATTGCCTAGATAAACTTTGTTCTTCTCGATTCCGGCAATATAGAAGGACGGATGTTTTAAATCTAATTCATTAATTTTTGTAATTGGATGATGCGGAAAACGACGAATAAAGTTGTTGCGATGATGAGTAATATCTTCCGATAATAAAAAAATTATTACGACAACAGCAATACTGCTCAATAAGGCGATAGAGACCATTCCAAAAGTTCTATTATAATGATTCTTAGAAGCAACATTTTTCGGATTAAATAGTAACAGCATTATACCCGTAAATGCCAGTAGCACGAATAAAATATTAAACACCAAATGCTCAGTCCAATCTAAATTTTCAAGTATTCCTCCACAAGAGCAAGGAATAGAAGAACTATAATTCAAGATAATGATAATGTATGTAGTAAACATAATCATCAGACTAAAGGCAGCTAACAATCCTATAAAACGAAATCTAGGAATAAGCAACAATAAGGCTATGATTAGTTCCACAAGTGGTACGCCCCAAGAAACCGATCCTGCAAAAGCACTTAGTAATGGTGACTGTCCCAGTTGCACTTGAAAGTTCTCAAAATCTAGTAATTTACTTACTGCAGCATAAACAAAAAGCAGTATGTACAACAGACAAATTATCTCTAAGATTCCTTTCTTTATTGATGCACTTACTTTCATATCCATTCTTTTTTTTGGATTAAACCGAATGAATTCTAAATGGTCACAACTTTGAAGTTTCTCTGGATAAGGATTTAAAAGATTCAAAGTCTCTCCGACTATTTAAAACAATCATTCTTAAAGACTTACCAAAATTACATCTGTTTTTTTGGAAACATGGTTTGAAAATCAAGCCAAAATATTTAAAAATCAAGCCGTTTTTCGAATAAAGGATAGAAATAACTATTACTAGAACCGAAGATGATTAAAAACAAGAAATGCCAAATAAACAAGATCAGCTTATTTGGCATTCTAATGTTTCTAATTAATAATACATCCTACTTCGTGGTTCCACTCAACGCATTTAATTTTTCACTTAGTTCTATCAGTCCGGCTTTTAAGAGACACTCCCCTCCTATCGACCTCAACTCTTCCAAATTTTCTTCTGGAACACTTGTCAATAAGTTTGATGCTTTATCATCCACTTTTGCCAATAATCCACGTTCGATTACATGGTTTAATAACAATACATTTTTACGGGAGATTTTCAAATCAATCTTCACCAGCTCATTCATACCAGGGATACTAAGGATCGTATCAAAAACCTGGGCTACATCATTTGTTGTTAGCATAATCATCTCGTTTTAAATTAATAATTCAGTACTCCAAAAATAAGAAGCTTACTTCAATTTATCCTAGTCAAAATATGATGAGGATTGGACAAAGGATTTAGCTTTTTTACTTTAGTAAGCGGAATCTGAATTATGAACCTGATAAAATGTATGTTATGAATTTCAGCAACAATAGCTTTTCGATAAAGCAAGCCAAAGAAATAGATTTAGTTAATTACTTAAAGTCGTTGGGTTTTGAACCTGAAAAAATCAGGCGCGATGACTACTGGTACCTGTCTCCATTGAGAGATGAAAAAGAAACTTCCTTTAAAATCAATCGCAGATTAAATCGTTGGTATGACCACGGCCTTGGTAAAGGCGGAAACTTGGTTGATTTTGGTATCGAATTTTACAAGTGTAGCATTCCTGAATTACTAAACAACTTAAGTGGGAATCTTTCTCTTCAACAGCCAATAGTTTATCCAATAGAAAATAGTGTTCAGCAAGAACCTAAAATTAAAATTATAGAAGTGACTACGCTTACTTCTTATCCGCTTTTACGCTATCTCGAACAGCGTACTATTCCAGTTGCAATTGCACAACAGTTTTGCAAGGAAGTTCACTACAATTTAAATGATAATACTTACTACGGAATTGGTTTTAAAAATGATTTGGGAGGCTATGAAATTCGCAATCCTTATTTCAAAACAACAGCTTCTCCTAAGGGAATATCCACCTGTGAAAATGGCAGTAATGAGGTAGTTGTTTTTGAAGGCTTTTTTGACTATTTATCCTTTAAAGCGATGACCAAAAACCTTCCTGAAAACAGTCAGGATTTTGTCATTTTAAACTCTGTTTCTTTTTTCGAAAGAGCACGTCCTTTTATGGAAAATCATGAATCCATTCGGCTTTATCTTGACCGGGATGAAACGGGACAAAGCTATACGAAGCGTGCACTTTCTCTGAGTACAAAATACAAAGATGAAAGCAACCTCTATCAAAACTATAATGACCTCAACGACTGGGCAATGAATTTTGGAAAATCAAAGAAAATTAATTTACGGCAAAAAAATAGCTAGTTCCTACTCCAATCTTCACTGTAAATCATAACTATTCTACATACCACCAAAAAAAACGACTTCAATAATCAATGCCATTATAATTAGCTAAAAGATTGCCACGTTCCTGCAATCGGCAAGATGTCCGGTTGTTAAACAACCAAATCTTGCTGCCCATTCACTCGGAACTCGTGGGCAGTGAGACTGAAAGGACAAAAAGAGTTCAGTAATGAATAAAATGAGAGATGATGGAAAGAGAAAATTCAAAAAGAACACGTATTGTCGGTTTACGATTTACGTCAGAAGAGTATGCGAAAATTGAACGCAAATGGAAAACCAGTACCTGCAGGAAGCTGAGTGAGTACATTCGCAAACACCTATTCAACAAGCCTATTACTACTAATTACCGTAACCAATCCCTAGACGATTTTATGGCAGAAATGATGCGTCTAAGAGGAGAATTGAACGCTATTGGAAACAACTTTAATCAGGCTGTAAAAAAGTTACATACTCTGAATCAAATTTCCGATTTTAAGCACTGGCTCATCAGTTATGAACTAGAGAAAAAAACACTTTTCAATAAGGTGGATGAAATAAAGATGCAGATTCAGAAAATGGCAGAATCATGGTTGCAATAATCAAAACGGGACATTCCATCCATCGAATTTTAAACTACAATGAAAACAAAGTTCAGCAAGGGGTTGCAGAATTTATTGGGGCTGGAAATTACCCTGTCGATATCGAAAAAATGAGCTTTACCATGAAACTAAACCGCTTTTTGAAACAGGCTAATTTAAATGAAAATGTAAAACGAAACAGTGTTCATATTTCGCTCAATTTTGATGTGACCGAAAAAGAAATTTCAAAAGAGAAACTGATGGAAATAGCAGACAACTATATGGATAAAATTGGTTTTAAGGAACAACCGTTTTTAGTCTATCAGCACCATGATGCAGGACATCCACATATTCATATTATTTCTATAAAAGTCAGAGCTGATGGCAGCAGGATTGATATGCAGAATATTGGTCGAAACCAATCTGAAAAAGCAAGAAAAGAAATTGAAATATCGTATGGATTAGTTCCGGCTGAAAAACATAAAAGAGAAAAAGAATTAGTCGCAAAACCAGTTAATGCCAGCAAGGTAGAATACGGACGCACAGAAACAAAACGAGCAATAACCAACGTACTGGATAAAGTACTCAAAAATTATAAATACACGAGCTTGCCCGAATTAAATGCGGTACTCCAACAGTACAATGTCGTAGCAGATCGAGGTACTGAAAATTCAAGGATATTTCAAAATAGAGGATTGGTTTATCGGATATTAAATGAAAGTGGTGAAAAGGTTGGCGTTCCAATAAAAGCCAGTGATTTTTATAGCCATCCAACACTTAAATTTTTAGAAGAACGATTTATTGTAAATGAAAAAGCACGAACACCCCATAAGTCCAGAATAAAAAACACAATTGATATGGCATTGCTCAATCCACAAAAAATATCGATTCAGGATCTAAAAAAAATTGCAGCACTGTCTGGAATCACTATGGTTTTTCGACAAAATTTAGAGGGTTTACTGTATGGCATTACGTATGTAGATCACCAAACGCAATGTGTATTTAATGGTAGTGCTTTAGGAAAACAATATAGTGCAAAAGCTATTCAAGAACGCTGTGGTTTTAATAATGGAGCGCAGCAAAAAGCCAGCGTTTCTAAAATTAAAAAATCGCATGGAACTACCGCACAAGCAAACTCAAAAGAAGTTTTCCTTGCATCAAGCGTTACTGAATCACTAAAGAATTCTACAACTAAACCCACTATGGAGATAGGTAAATTGGTAAACACATTTACGCAGTCGGAACATGATTCCTCGTATCTGCCAAATCAATTGAAAGCGAAGAAGAAAAAGAAGAAACGAAAAGGACAATCTGATAACCAATAAAGGAAATTATTATGGCTATGCAAACCGGAGAAAACGAACAGGCATTGCGTAAAATACTCGATATGACTCGACTGATCAGTATCGTAATTTTACTTCTACATTTTTATTATTACTGCTATACCACTTTCAAAGAATGGGGTTTTGTTAGCACCTTCAGCGATACAATTTTGGGCAATATACACCGTACTGAAATGTTCAGTAATTTTCATAAATCCAAGGTTTTTGCATTATTCTTTTTATTGATTTCCTTGCTTGGAGCCAAAGGACGCAAAGAGGAAAAATTGAATCACAAAACGGCCTTTGCCTACATCATTACGGGTGTATTGATTTACTTTTTAAGTTATCTATCGCTTTACCTAAAAGCAAAAACTACGGAAATAGCGATTGCTTATATCAGTATTAGCTGTATCGGATTTTTGTTGATGCTTTCCGGAGGTACATTACTCTCACGGATTATAAAAAACAAGTTGAATAACAAAGATATTTTCAATAAAGAAAATGAAACTTTTCCCCAAGAAGAAAGACTCTTGGAAAATGAATACTCCATCAATCTTCCAGCACGTTATCATTTGAAAGACAAAGTTCGAAACAGCTGGATTAATATTATCAATCCCTTTCGAGCCTTAATGGTTTTGGGGACACCTGGCTCTGGTAAATCTTAT
This sequence comes from Flavobacterium frigoris PS1, assembly GCF_000252125.1. Classification (GTDB taxonomy): domain Bacteria; phylum Bacteroidota; class Bacteroidia; order Flavobacteriales; family Flavobacteriaceae; genus Flavobacterium; species Flavobacterium frigoris_A. The sequence continues at coordinate 85,049 of NZ_AHKF01000025.1, forward strand.
TTTGTGATTCGGCATGTTATCACCCAGCACATTCGCAAAGGGTTTACGATGTTCATTTATGATTTTAAATTTGATGACCTTTCTAAAATCACCTATAATACTTGGTTGAAATACAAGCACCTCTATCCTATTCCACCACAGTTTTATGTGATCAATTTTGATGATTTAAGCCGCACACACCGATGCAACCCACTTGAACCTTCTGCTATGACCGATATCACGGATGCAGCAGAATCGGCACGAACGATTCTATTAGGACTCAATAAAGAATGGATCAAAAGACAGGGCGACTTTTTTGTCGAATCTCCTATCAATTTTCTGACAGCAATTATATGGTATCTAAGGAAGTACAAGGAAGGGGAATTCTGTACGCTGCCACATGTTATTGAACTCATGCAACTCGACTATGATAGTTTGTTTACGATATTACGAACGGAGAAAGAAATTGAAGTACTCATCAATCCGTTTATCAATGCCTATCTAAATGATGCCATGGAACAATTGGAGGGACAAATTGCTTCGGCCAAGATTGCCATGGCCAGACTCTCTTCTCCCCAATTGTACTATGTATTATCTGGAAATGACTTTACATTAGACATCAATAATCCAGCCGAACCTAAGATTGTGTGTATGGGAAATAACCCGCAGAAAATTCAAATTTATGGCGCTGTCTTATCTCTGTACGTCTCTCGTTTGATAAAACTAGTCAATCAAAAAGGCAAACTAAAAAGCAGTCTGATCTTCGATGAATTCCCAACTATCTATCTCAATAATATGGATAGTTTGATTGCTACAGCCCGAAGTAATAAAGTAGCCACTTGTTTGGGAATTCAAGACTTCAGTCAGTTGCGAAAAGATTATGGACGTGAACAAGCTGATGTGATTCTGAACATCACCGGAAATATCGTTAGCGGTCAGGTAACCGGTGACACCGCCAAACAGTTATCAGAACGGTTTGGAAAAATTATGCAGGACAGAGAATCACTATCTATAAATAGTGGTGATACTTCCATCAGCCGTTCTAAACAATTAGAATCTGCCGTTCCCCCTTCCAAGATATCGTCCTTGAGTTCAGGTGAATTTGTGGGCATGGTTGCTGATAATCCTGATTGCAAAATTGAATTAAAGACGTTTCATTGTGAAATCGTTAATGATCATGAAGCACTTAAAAAAGAAGAAGAAAATTATAAAGATATTGCGGTAATCAGGAAGATTGATACTACAATAGTACAGCGAAATTATCTGCAAGTAAAACAAGATGTTCAAGAGATCATGCAATCTGAAATTGAGCAACTGTTACAGGATCCAAGCCGGGCTTATTTGGTGTTGAAGAAGTAGTAGGAAGACTCAAACCTAAAAAAGATACAGCTGCGGAAGGACAATATTTATAATCTAATATAAATTATTTGATTCAATCCTTGCAGCAAAACTGCTCGTCAAAAAACAGTTACTATTAAATCTCTTTTATATCAATTTGTTAAACTAAAAAATTCAATACGTTATGGCTTTCCTCAATTTTATGTATGGAATTTTAAATACCTTAGCAAAAATTCATAATCTAACCTTTTTTAAAAACGTGCTATGAAGTTTAAAAAGTATATTTGAAGAAAAAAAAACGAGCTATGCACATTGTCTGCACTCTAACACCTTAGGTTTGTCGTCTAATACTACAATCAAGTGACTGGTTCCAAATTTATTAATGAATAACAACAACCCAATATAATGATCACAGGCGATTTAAAATCTCAAATAGATAAAATCTGGAATGACTTCTGGACAGGCGGAATTTCAAACCCCTTAACGGTAATTGAACAATTTACCTACCTTATTTTCTTGAAACAACTGGACGACAAACAAATCTTGATTGAGAAAAGAGCCAATATGCTCGGTGTTACTACTGACAAACCTATTTATACTCCAGAGCAAAAAGACTTGCGCTGGAGCAGTTTCAAAGACAAAGACCCGGAAGTGATGTTTGAATTATTCACACGTCCGCAACGTCATTTAAATGATGTCACCGTTTTTGACTTTATGAAAACTCTAGGTAAAGATGGTGGTGCGTTCACTGAATACATCAAAGGAGCAACCTTTATGATCCCAACGGCTAAATTGTTGGATCGTGTAGTACAACAAATTGACAAACTGCCGTTGGACAATCGCGATACCAAAGGGGATTTATACGAATACATGCTGGGCAAAATTGCCGAAGCAGGAACTAATGGACAGTTCCGTACCCCGCGCCATATTATCCGTATGATGGTCGAAATGACCCAACCTAAAAAAGACGATACCATTTGTGACCCTTCTTGCGGGACAGCTGGTTTCTTGGTGGCCGCATCCCAATACGTACATGAAAAACACGAAGACTGGTTTATGGATCAGGATTTTCGTGAACATTACAACCGAAACATGTTCAACGGTATAGAAATTGACCCATCGATGATGCGCATTTCAGCCATGAACTTGCAATTGCACGGCATGGAAAACCCTACACTTATTGGAAATTCGGCTTTGAGTGAAAGCAATGACATCAGCAGTCAGTACTCCTTAATCTTGGCCAATCCACCGTTTAAAGGGGCATTGGATTATGATGAGGTAGAAAGCAGTTTACTGAACGTAACCAAAACTAAAAAAACCGAATTACTATTCTTAGCCTTGATTTTGAGAATGCTAAAACTAGGTGGACGCGCTGCCGTGATTGTGCCTGATGGTGTACTGTTTGGTAGCAGTGGCGCACACAAAAGCATTCGTAAAGAATTGGTGGAAAACCAACAATTACAAGCCGTAATCTCGATGCCAAGCGGGGTTTTTAAACCCTATGCTGGAGTGAGTACTGCTATTTTATTCTTTACTAAAACCAATTCAGGTGGGACAGATAACGTTTGGTTCTATGACATGCAAGCCGATGGTTTTAGCCTGGACGACAAACGCAATGCGCAACTATCGGAAGAGGTATTCGAACAGTGTTTTACTGACCCGGAAAGAGTTTTAGAAGAGTTTAAAGGCAAATGCGATATTCCAAACATTTTGTTGGATTGGAAAGCGATCGGCACGGCTCCCTCCCCTTCGGGGAGGAATGGGGTGGGGACTGATAGAACCCAAAAATCCTTCCTAATCCCAAAAGCCGATATTGTAGCCAATGACTACGACTTGAGCATTAACCGCTATAAGGAAATTGTTTATGATGAAGTAATCTATGAAAAACCACAAACCTTGATTGCCGATATCAAAGCAATTGACAAAAAACGTTTGAATACCATGAATGAATTAGAAAAAATGTTAGAATAGTGACGCGGAGATAGAGGGATTCTAGCCCCCGGAAAATAAAATAGCAGAGAGGATGGGATTCGAATCCAGTAATGACTTCAGGGTTATGAATCCTGCACCCATTGAAAAAGTACGGTTCGTGACCGCGACAGGGTTCGAACCAGAAACCCTAAAGTTATAACTTGACCTTGACTGGATTCCAACCTATAACCTTAACAGTAGTTATATTGTAGTCGCAGAAGGATTCGAACCTTCGACCGCCTGCTTAGAAGGCAGCTGCTCAAAACATAATCCTTAAAAAAACTTTTGAAAGGGTAATTAGCATAAAGATATGGAATTAATAGTAAATGAACGAATTGACAATAACTTTGAATTAATGCAGAAAGTTAGACTAAAACATATAGTTAAGATATCAAAAGGAAAAAAATCTACCGAAGTAAGTCTGTCCAATTTAAGATATATCCAAATTGGGGATTTACGAAATGATGATAACCTTAAATATGCTGAACAAAATAAATCGAATGTACTTTGTACGAAAAACGATATATTAATTGCATGGGATGGGGCAAATGCTGGAATAATTGGATATAATCTTGAAGGTGCTGTTGGTAGTACTTTAGCCAAGTTAGTAATTAATGATAATTACAAAATATTCCCGAATTTTTTAGGCAGATTTTTACAAACCAAATCTAAAAGCTTAAGAGACAATTGTACTGGAGCAACTATTCCGCACATTTCAAAATCAGAACTTGAAAATATAGAAATCCCCCTCCCTGATCTCTCAACCCAACAAAAAATAGCCGAAATCCTAGACACCGCAGACCAATTGCGTCAATTCAACAAGCAACTCATAGAAAAATATGATGCCTTAACACAAAGTTTATTTTTGGAGATGTTTGGGGATCCAGTGAGAAATGAAAAGGGGTGGGAGAAAAGTAAATTATCCGATAATTCAAAAATTAGAATTGGTCCTTTTGGAAGTTTATTACATGTAGAAGATTATATAGAAAATGGAACTCCATTAGTTAATCCAACTCACATAAAAAAAGGTAAAATTGAGATTGATAATAAATTAACAATTTCAAAAGACAAATTGAAAGAGCTTGAAACATATAGATTAAAAACCAATGATTTAATTCTTGGTAGAAGAGGAGAAATGGGCAGATGTGCTATTGTAACAATTAATGAAGATGGTTTTTTATGTGGAACAGGAAGTATCTTTATTCGTCCCAAAAACAATTTAAATATAAATTATTTATATAAAGTTATCTCATCGAATTCATTTAAACAAGTTTTAGAAAATTCAGCTAAAGGTGTAACGATGAAAAACTTAAGTTCCAAAGTAGTTGGGGATTTAGAAATTCCTTTACCTCCAATAGAAATTCAAAACAATTTTATAAAATCTATTGAAAATATAGAAACGCAAAAACAACAAGCCCAAGAAGCCTTGGAAAAAAGCGAGGATTTGTTTCAGAGTTTGTTACAACGGGCGTTTAAGGGGGAATTGAATTAAAATAAGAATTATAAATATGGAAACACAATCAGTACTTAGAATCAAAACTTCACGTGACCAAATTAAAGAGTCATTAAATTCTTTTGACACATCCCAATTCAATAGTACCAAATTTGGAAACGAAAATGAATACAATGGCAAAGGAATTTATTTAGGTCTAAATGCCTTACTCATTGATGTCTCCTATTTTATAAAATCACACAACATATTTATTCAAGTTTCTACCCTAGAAGAAAGAAATGAAATAGCTCAAGACCTAGATTATATTCTAAGTTACATTCAAAAACCTCAATTGCTTTATCCACATATAGATAGTTTAAAAGTTAAATTAAGAAAGTATAATGTTCGTAATAGTATCGAAAGATGGGAACTGTTTCAAGATACCAACAAACTACTTTTGGAACAAGGAAATGAGTTTAAAGAAGCTTTGAAATTTATCCATGAAATAAAAGAAGAAGCAACTAATTCAAACAGTTCAGTTTCTGAAAAATTAGAAGCCATTACTAAAAAGTTCGAAGAACTTGAAGAAAAAATAGAAGAAGTAGAGGAAGTGAAAACGGAAATTGTATTGAATTCTGATAAACTGGAATCAATCAATGAAAACTTAGTTAAAGTTAATGGATCGGCAGAAACTTATCTTGAAGAAATTAAAGAAAGTCTATCAGAAGTTAAAAATAATGAAAAACTAATTAGTGCATTTGCCCAAAAAATTCAGGAAAGAGACAATCGTTTAGGAGAATTACAGCAATTAACCGAAGAGAACAAACAGAAACTTAACGAATATAATGTTGAAAGATTAAAAATATTGGAAGAAGCAGATAATTTAATTGAAAGTGCTAAAACTGCTTTAAATTACAAAACTGCAGAAGGTATAAGTGCTTCTTTTCAAATTCAGCATACAGATGCTAAAAAATGGCAATATTCGAGAACTTGGATTATAGGAGCTTCTTTATTTATTTTAGTTGCAATAGGACTCGGTGTTTGGATTACTTTAGATACAACGAATAAACTTCATTTAATAATAGGCCGAATAGCTTTAATTCCTTTACCTATAATTGCAGCAATTTTTTGTGCAAATCAGTACGTGAAACAAAAAAACCTTATTGAAGATTACGCCTATAAAATGGTGTTGGCAAAATCAATAGTTGGTTTTTCAGAACAACTCAAAAAAGATGCATCTGTGGATAAAGGGGAATACATTCACTACATGAAAGTCGCACTAGAAGAAATCCACAAAGACCCTTTGAGAAAAAGAGATCAAAAATCGGTAGAGAATAAAATTGAAAATTTTTCAATAAAGGAGATTCTGGAAGTTGCAGAAAGAATGGTTAAAATTGGAAAGTCTTAATGAATAATCCTACTAGGAATCTAAAAAGCGAGGATTTGGTTCAGAGTTTGTTGCAACGGGAGTTTAAGGGGGATTTGAATTAATTTATTATAACCAAACTATATGGATTTTTTAAAATCATTTTTTGATGTTACGAAACTACCAACAAAGATTTTTCTTGTAGTTTCAATTGTCACGGGAGTATTTATTTTTTCTGGTTCAGAAATTTTAAAGAAACTCCATTTGGATAAATTTCAAACGTATGAAGGATTTGTAGGTTTGGCTTTTTTATTTTCTACTGTTCTTGTAATAGTAAATCTAATTATTTGGATATTCAACAAATTACATTTTGAATACAAGCTATATAAATTAAAAGCTGAGCATAAGCAAATCCTCACCGAATTAGATCCTAAGGAAAAGGCTGTACTGAGAGAATTTATTATATGTAGCCAAAGCTCAATTGATATGCCATATGACAATCCAGTTATTGCTGGACTTCTAGGCAAAAATATACTAAGTATAAACAAACAATTTGGAAATAGTTTAATAATGCATGGAACCAAGGTTCCTGTATCAGTTTCGCGATATTTTTTAAAAATATTAAAGTTTGAGTATGTTGATTTAATGGAGAATCCTACTGAGGAAGAAAAACATTTAATTTCAGAGAACAGACCTGAGTGGGTTAATAACTCTTGGAGGTACTAAAAAATAGTTTGTTATAATTTGGTATTTAGCTGCGAGTTGATATAAATGATTACAATACTAATATTAAAAAGGAAAAATGTCATTAATTATAAAGATTGTTTGCCCAGAAGGAATAATTACTGCTTCAGATACTAGAGAAGTTTATTCAACCATTGATGAAGTTAATGGTAAAAAAAAATACATAAACCACAAAGACGAGATAGAAAAAAGTTTCTTGAAAAACAAAATCTCAATTGCAATTGCAGGTAATGCATTCATTGGCAAAAAACAAATTAAAGATTTTTTTACAGACTTCTTAATCAACCTTAATGTCGAAATAAAACACGATCAACTTATAAATGAAATATCAAATTTGTACAAAGACACGTGTAAACATTCAACAAGTTACTTTGTGTCATTTTACGATGAAATAAACCAAAATTCAAAATATAGAAATTATTTTAAATTTGAACCTCTAGTTTTTTGTTTTAACACAAAAGAAATGAGTCTAAAAAGACTAAATGAAGATGAAGATGGTTTTACTTTTGGTATATTTTGGGGTGGTGAAAGCGATAGGATTTCAAAATCACTATTAGAAAAAAGGACTAACATAGATACTAATCTTCTAACAATTGAAACTTCAATTGAATTAATAAAAAATATTTTTAAAGAGGTTGGCGCAGATTTTATTAAAAATAAAGAATATCCAACTATTAGTGAACAATTCGACATAACTATTCAAACTTTAGACAAGACTGAAATTATTAGAAATTTTCAATAAAAGAGATTCTTGAAGTTGCGAAAGGAATGATTAACATTGGAAAGTCTTGATAGATAATCCAACTGCTTTTAAAATTAAAATTCTAAATTTGAAAATCGAATAACAAATACGTTTTCAGAAGTTTAAACAAAATATGGCATTACCAATAAACATAAACGATTTAGTCAACGGACAAGCTATAGAATGGGAACGTCTTGAATTCAAACAAGGCTGGAACCCTGAAGAAATTGTACATACCCTATGTGCGTTTGCCAACGACATCAACAATTGGGGCGGTGGCTACATCATTGTAGGCATTGCAGAAAAGGATGGAAGGCCTATCTTACCTCCTGCGGGTTTAGCTCCCGAAAGTTTAGATAGAATTCAAGGGGCAGTTTTAACCCTTGCCTATCAATTGCTTCCCAATTATTTTCCTTTAATACAACCTTACACACTACAAGGACAACACATTTTAATATTATGGTGTCCTGCCGGTGATAACCGCCCTTATACCGCCCCAATCACACAAGGAAAAGCAGCACAACGCTATCCCTACATTCGTTTTGGTTCCCGTAGCATCATTGCAAAAGAGGATAATTTAAGACGATTACAAGAACTAACGGCACGTATTCCTTTTGACGACAGGATAAACGGCAAAGCAACCATTGATGATTTAGATTTAGGTTTAATTCAGGCCTTTCTTCAAGAAGTAAAAAGCGATTTATACGAAGAAAGCAAGCAGATTCCTTTTGCGGATTTATGTCTCAATATGAAAATTGTAAATGGCCCTAAAGAAGCATTACGCCCCTTAAATGTTGGCCTATTATTTTTTTCCCGTAATCCCGAAAAATTCCTCGAACGTTCTTGGATTGAATTGGTAATTCACAAAGACAAAACTGGTAAAAACTTTTCCGAAAAGTATTTCAAAGGTCCTTTACACCATCAGCTAAGAGCCATATTGGACTATTTCAGAAATAATGTTATTGAGGAAGTTGTCGAAAAAGTAGCCCATAAAGCAGAAGCCAACCGCCATTTTAATTTTCCTTACGAAGCCATAGAAGAGGCTTTGTCTAATGCGGTTTATCATAAAAGCTATGAAATGGACAAACCTATTGAAGTGCAATTATGGCCCGACAGAATAGAAATCCTAAGTTTCCCTGGTCCGGTTCCACCAGTAGATGCACAGATACTAAAACAAAATAAACGCATCGTGGCACGGGATTATCGCAACCGCCGTATTGGTGATTTACTCAAAGAGTTACACTTGACAGAAGGACGCGGTACTGGTTTCCCTACCATCAGAAATGCCATGAAGGAAAATAATTCGCCCGAACCTGTTTTTGAAACAGACGAACAAAGCACGTATTTCCTTTCGGTTTTACTGGCAAAAGAACAAATAATTACAGCCATTGAGAATATTCCTTTCAATAACTTGGAGGAGCTTAGTCACTTTTTAAACACACTTAGTGACCAAGCTAGTGACCAAGCTAAAACCAGTGATAGCAAGGAAAAAGAGATTTTAGAGAACCTCTTAGCAAAACTTAGTGACCAAGCTAGTAACCAAGCTGTTCAAATTATAGAAAATAATCTTAATGATAAAGCACTGACTATTCTGAATATTTTAGACGAACCAAAAAAGAGAGTCGAAATTTTAGAAAACTTAGGCCTTTCTAACCACTCTCGTAACCGAGAAAGGTATTTAGACCCATTGATAAACTTAGGTTGGATAGAAATGACTATTCCAGACAAACCAACACATCAAGACCAAAAATACAAACGCACCATTCAAGGAGCATTACTTCACAGATTGGTACTGGGTTTAAACAGCGATAAAGAATAATTCTTCCTAAGAAAAGAAACAGGCGGTTCCACACAACCCTAGAGAAATAATAACTTTTCGGAAGAAATCAAAATAATGTAGTATTTTAGTGGCATCAACCTAGGAAAATGAAAAGCAACTTTACCTTTCTTCAACACGAATTTCCAGAAATCTATAGAGAGATTGCCGATGCCGAAAAACACACCTTTACAGCGCCACGTTATGCTGCCTTATTGTGTCGCAGCACGTTGGAGAAAACAATGTTCTGGTTGTATAAAAATGATGAAGATTTAGAGTTGCCTTATGACACCAAATTAGGTGCCCTACTCCACAATGAAAGTTTCAAAAATATACTCAAACCAAGTATGTTAATGGAATTGGATATTGTACGATTGAATGGGAACAATGCAGCGCATGGTAAAACGGTTCGAGCTTTAGAAGCTTTACAATCTTTGAAAAACAGCTTTCGCTTTTTGACTTTTTTAAGCAAGTATTACAGCGAAAATAATCCTAACATTCCCGAATTTGAAGAAAAAGTAATTCCTTATGGAGATACTAATGATAAAAATACCAAGCAACTCCAGGCTCTTGCCGAAAAACTGGAGCAAGAACGTGCCGAAGCTCAAAAAGGGTTAAAAGAACAGGAAAAACTTGCAGAAGAAAATGGTTTACTGCGCAAACAATTAGAAGCACAATTGCAACTCATTGCCGAACGTAAAGAAGAACGTTTTCAGGAAAGAGCAGTTGAAAAAGCTATTCCTGAACTCACATCCGAACATCAAACACGCCTTATTCTAATTGATTTACTATTGCGAGAAGCAGGTTGGGATAAGCTGAGAGAAGGGCGAGAAATAGAATTCGAAGTTACAGGAATGCCATTAACTACAAATCCATCAGGAAAAGGTTTTGTAGATTATGTGTTATGGGGCGATAACGGGTTACCACTGGCAGTGGTAGAAGCCAAAAGTACCATCCACTCTGCCACCAAAGGAAAGCATCAAGCCAGTCTTTATGCAAAATGTTTGGAAGAGAGTACAGGGCAACGTCCAATAATTTTTTACAGTAATGGTTTTGAAACCCACATTTGGGACGATACTTTTTATCCAGATAGAAAAGTACAAGGTTTTTATACCAAAGAAGAATTACAGCTACTTATTGAAAGACGTTTTTCCCGTAAGGATTTAAGAGAATTTGCGGTAAACACAGCTATAGCTGGAAGGTATTATCAGCTGGAAGCCATCAAAAGGGTAGCAGAACATTTGGTAACCACCAACCAAAACAAACTCAAAGGAACGAGTAGAAAAGCCTTGTTAGTCATGGCAACCGGAAGTGGAAAAACAAGAACCGCAGCGGCTATGGTAGATATGTTTACCAAATGCAACTGGGCCAAAAGAATATTGTTTTTGGCGGATAGAAATGCCTTGGTAACACAAGCCAAAAATGCTTTCAAAGAACATTTGCCACACTTGTCAGCCATTGATTTAACTAAAGAAAAAGAAGATAATGGTACTAGAGTCGTTTTCTCGACCTACCCTACCATCCTGAACAAAATTGACAGCCTCAAAAACGAAGACGAACGTTTTTATGGTGTCGGTCATTTTGATGTGATTATCATTGACGAAGCACACCGTTCTGTGTATCAAAAATACCAATCCATTTTTAATTATTTCGATTGCATTTTAATTGGATTGACTGCCACACCTAAAACAGAAGTGGATAAAAACACTTATAGATTATTCGAAATTGAAGATGGTAATCCAACATACGCTTACGAATTAAATAAAGCGGTTGCGGATAATTATCTAAAGCCACCCAAAGCATTTAAAATTCCGCTTAAATTCCCAAGGGAAGGGATTAAATATGAAGACCTTTCAGAGGAAGATAAAATACGTTTCAAAGAACTATTTGGTGTCCAATTTGGAGACGAAAACCAAGTTTGCGATGTGGATAAAAGCAAGATCAATACCTGGTTGTACAACACCGATACTATCGATAAAGTATTAGACTATTTGATGACTAATGGCCAGAAAATTGCCGGAGGTGATAAACTCGGCAAGACCATTCTTTTTGCAAAAAACCACAAACATGCCGTTTTTATAGAGGAACGCTTCAATAAAAACTATCCTCAATATGGAGGCAGTTTCCTTCGGGTAATTGACAATTACGAAGACAAAGCCCAAGATCTTCTAGAGAAATTTTGTTTTGATAAAGGCGACGAAAAAGAGCCTCAAATTGCCGTTTCCGTAGATATGATGGATACTGGTGTGGATGCGCCTAGAGTATTAAACTTAGTGTTTTTTAAAGAAGTAAAATCGTCTTCAAAATACTGGCAAATGATTGGTCGAGGCACGCGTTTGTGTCCGGATATTTTTGCGCCGGGAATAGACAAAGAATATTTTTTAATCTTTGATTTCTGTGGCAATTTTGAATATTTTGGAGATAATCCAGATGGGGAAACACAAAAAACTGCCCTTTCTTTAGCCCAACAAACCTTCAATACAAAACTGGAAATTGTGATGACAGTGCGTCAGTTGCAAGACCCAACCGAAGAACAAGAACACATTCAAGTACAATTCACGGATGATTTACACCTATTGGTGGATCATTTAGATGATGCCCGTTTTGAAGTCCGCAAACACTGGCGTTATGTTTTAGAATATAAAAACAGAGCAAGATGGAACAATTTGCTGCAAGGCGATGTACTCAATATACAAAGTAATTTATCTCATTTAATAGATTACAACCAAGACAAGGACGAATTTGCTAAACGATTTGATTTATTGGTTTACAAACTACAACTGGCATTGATTACTGGAAATAAAGCGCAAGTAAGACACATTGATAATATGTATGATATTGTGAATATGCTATTTACGAAACGTAATATTCCTGCCGTTCAAGCCAAAATAGCGACAATCAAACAACTACAAAACGAACAATTCTGGAGTACGGTTAATGTGCAACAATTAGAAGTAATCCGTCAAGAACTTCGTGATTTAATCCAGTTTCTAAAAGACGAAAAGAAACTAGACCCTGTTTATACTTCCTTTACTGATGAGCTTTCAAAAGATGGCGTTGAAGAAGTAGATCTTTTGGCTACATATACTTCATTACAAAGTTATAAAGACCGTGTAGAAGCCTTTATTAGAAAAAACAAATCCCATTTGGTGATTGATAAATTATATAAAAATTTACCTATTACTAGCAATGAATTGGAGCTATTGGAACAATTCCTGTTGAAAGAAGCTTTGGAAAGCAAAGACCGTTTTATAAAAGAATACGGAGAACAACCATTAGGTAAGTTTGTTCGAAATATAGTTGGTTTAGATATTGAAATTGCCAATCAATTATTCTCGGATTTTATCTCCAAAGGAAATTTGAATGCCAACCAAATTACGTTCATCCAAAAAATAATCCAGTACCTCAACCAAAAAGGAGTAATAGAAAAACAATTACTGACACAAGCCCCATTTAATGAACATCACGACCAAGGCGTTTTTGGTATATTCCCGGAAGAAGACAAGGCCATGAAAGTGATTCAAGTAATCAATCAGGTCAATGAAAATGCTATGTTTGCCTAATAATTGGCCAAACTGCGTACTAACCGTAGCTTTATAGCATTTTTAAAAAAGTCGGGCTCCATCACTTTCAATCCGGCTCCAAAGGATAAAATCATTTTTTCCAATTCATGATTGGGAATCACTTCTATAGAAAAAGTAAAGCCGGTTTCATCAATACTGATTTTCTTTTGTGAACCGTGTAAGGGTTTGGTTATTATATAAGGTGCTAAATCGGGTGTTGCAAACAAAGTGATTTTCGAAACTGTAGATTCAGGAGAAATAGAAACCCCAATAACATCATCAAAATATTCATTAAAATCAATTGGGGAAACTTGATACTTTTTGTTTGTTTCCGAAAAAGAAACAATCCTATCCAAAGCCAAATTGGTGAAATTTTCAAATTGCGGATTATTTCCAATTAAAAACCAGCGATTATTATATTGTTTCAGATAATGTGGATGAATTTCCAATGTAGTCATCATATCGCTTTTGAAAGATTGATAATCCACTTGCAACACTTTTTTGTACAAAATAGCATTGAACAAATCACCTAGAAAATGAATGTTTTTCAGGTATTCATTGGCGTCAAAACTAATGATTTCCCTTTCGTGCGATTGCAATTTGAAAGCTTCTTGCAACTTCAAAATCAATTCATTGACCCATTCAAATTGTGGCATTCCTTTAAAACGGGACAAAACCAATAAAGCTGATTTCAATTTTTCGGCTTCCAGTTCGTTCATAGGTTGCTTATTGATTGAAAAATCAGAAGTTTCATAGCGATAATATACTTTCCGCCCTTCTTTAATTCGATCTAGTGGCACAGACCAACCTTGACTACTTTCCATAAACTTAATATCTTCAAAAAGTTGACGTTTTTTTATACCATCCCCATCAGGATTGAGTTCATATAAAGCTTCATTACAATTTTCCAGTAAATCATCTAAATAAAATTTCATATTGAAATTATTAAAACATTTGTCTAAAGCGTGAAAACGAATAAGAGCATTTTTGTTGATGGCCATAGTTGAAAAGTTTGATAGGGTAAATTTAAAACTAAACGATGCGAATAGACTGCACTAATAGCAAATAGTTTTGTAATCTAATTTAAAAAGAAAATAGTATGTTAAAGAAAATTATGATTATCGCAGGGATTGTGACTTTTATGTTTAGTGGAAATGTATTGGGTCAGGAAAAAATTGCCACTTACAATTCGACTTATTTGTCGAAAAACTTTGAAATTCAAGCAGGGAAACCAAATGAAAAAGGCGATTTTGATTATTACATTGATTGCTTCTCTTCAGACAGTTCGAGTCGTAAAGCATCGTTAATGCTAAAAAATAAAGAAGTTCCGGATTTCATTGAATTTCTTGCAAGTATAAAAGAGACCTTTTTAAAATGGAAACAAACTGCTATAGAAAATAAAGTAACGGAACTGGACAAGAAAATTGAATACAAGAATTTGAATTACAGAGGTGCATTCCTTTATGGCAAATGGAACTTTGATTATTCAGTTAACCTTTCAACCCGTTTTAGAATAATAAACGATAAATACTTGTTGATTATTGATAGCGATGCCTTGCAATCCAGTTCTAACCAATTTATTAAAAGTGATGGCTTCCGTTTTGTTTTTAGTTCAGCGCAAGAAATTGATGAATTAATAAACGGCTTAGACATAGAAAAAGTAAAAGAGTTCTATTCTGCTAAAAATGGCAAGGAAGATTTATTTAAGAATTAAATTGTAAAAAAACACTGCCTTACAAAACATCCAATAAATTTTGAATTGTTGGATGTCTTGCAAGTTTTTTTATATACTTTAGTAAAGTAGATAATCATGAAAGCTGTAAATTTATTACAGCTTTAGGATTTATAGAAATTCATTTAAAATAATATTTGAATAATCTTAAATTCAAAAAACAAGTATGAAAAAAATACAGTACATTTCATGAATCAAAATATTGACAAAATAACGGATTTGATACACTATACCTTTGAGAACAGAAAAGGTAAATATAAATTTTCCGAAATACTGGATCATGTCGTCCTTTTAAAACAAGGAGTATTAAAAATTGTAGAGAAGGATCTCCAATACCTTGAAATTAATTTAGATTCCTTTTTATTTAACGAGCTACTATTAAATATTGCCGAAACGGAATTAAAAAGAAAACTACCTGACAATATTGTTGACACGTTTCTTTTCATAGATGATTTTGAAAAGTACCTGAAAAACAAATATTGTATAGACGATTCAAGTAAGGAATTTACTAACTCAATTAATGCGTTAAAAGCATTTGTCCTCACCATTCTAAATAATCAACTTTGCGTTTATGATTTCTATGTTGAATTCATAAAGGACAAAAAACAAAAAAGAAGGGATAGCTCTAATTTTATAGACCCATATTTTCAGTTTTTAATAATTACAAATGCTTGCGAAGAAGTAATTCTAAGCTCCTGCATAGAATACAATAACTCCGAGAAACACCCTTCAAATTACATCTATAATTTTCTAAGAGGGTTAGGAAAAAATCATAGTACACTTGCCAAACAGTTAGCTGAATTTGGTATTAAAAATGATTTTCAGAAGTATTCTGTTTTAATTCCAAATTTATTTATTGGCTTATATAATGAAGGTCATAATGATACTTTTGATGATTCTATTTTAATATTTGAAAAAGATCCAATTACTGCATTGAAAGCATTCAGTGGTTATAATCTTTCGAACGGGTCAGATATAAAACAATTATTTGAGTTACTAAATAAGATTGAACCAATAACCATTGAATTAGTAAATCTAAAAAGTGTTTTATTTTGTAATTTCATTGAAAATGATAATGCATCAGCTGAAATTAAAGAAAATTCCATCAAAGAGCTTGTTAAGCTTTTGAAATCAGAAGATCATAAAAAGGCGGACAGTGCTTTTCAAAATATCCAGTATAGTTTAGAAAAATATGAATATGAAAAATATTATCTGTTAAATGTCTATCTGAACAATACACAGAATTTCAATGTATTCAACTATTTTTTCCATAATTTCAAAAACCCACAATACCTTTTTGACATTCTAATAAAAAGATATGATGCATCTGGATTTAGGGATTCAATAGATTTGTTTAAGAATTCACTAAATCATTTTTTAGACACAAACAAAGAAGAAACAGAAGAACAAATTTTAGACTTATTTAACTTTAGGAAGTATAGTTTATTGGCTGTCAAAATAATTCTTTCTACTCATGGGGGAGTACATCAAGTCAATTTATTAAAGTTGTCAGAAAAACAGGCTCAATTGTTTGCAATCGACAGTATTTGCAATTATCCTCATTCCATTGATGATTTACTTCCTCTCTTATTGAAATTAAAAGAGTCTAATTTAAAAGAAGTAAAAGATTATTTGCAGACTAAGTTAGCTGAATTAATCTTTGAGGTTTATCAAGAATCACTACTTGATCTCATCAAAAAGAATTTAACCAACTCGAAAAAAGACAAAGATTTTCTAATTCCTTTACAAAAGGCTTTCGATGAATATTCTAAAATGCGTGAGTTTAAGGCAAAAATTAAAGACTTAGATCCTAAAGAAAACGAAAGAAATCTAATGGATTTATACTATCGTTTAGAGCATGAAAATCAGGCCAAAATGATGAAGAACATAGATAAGGATAAAAACTCATTCTTGTCCATGATGAAAAACATGGTAATTGTCAGAGGAAGAGCGTGGAAAAATGATGATTCAGAAGACATTCTACCATTAGGTTATTTTGAATCAAGTATGATGATCGATACTAGAGCCTATAAAAACCCTCCTGTTTATGAACAAAATCTTGAAAATTTCTAAGTAATGGATATAAAAAATATAATTGTCAAAGAGTACTTAGAATCATTAACTGAAAAAAATGAGTTAAATAGAATTTTTCCTATTTTATTAGAATCCATGGGGTTTACTATTTTATCCAAACCAACAGAGTATCTAGGATTACCCGAATATGGAAAAGATATAGTAGCCATAGGTATTGATGAAGATAATATCAAAAAAAGGTTTTATTTTGAATTAAAAGGTGGAAAAGATAGAGACATCACTGATGGCAACTTTTATGGAAAAGACGGTATTCAAGATTCTTTAACTCAAGCTAGCTATAATAAATTTGTTTCTGCTTTTCCTGAGTTCGACCAATTACCATTAAAAATTGTAATTGTACATAATGGTGTGATCAAGGGAAGTGTACAGGCTACTTTTGAATCATTTGTAGTAGCAACACAAAATAATTTAGTCAACACTTCTTTTGATCGTTGGGATATTTCACGCCTGACACTTCTGTTTTCCGGAAAACTTTTTGGTGAATATTTACTGGTAGATCCAAAAACCACTAAATTATTCAATCGAGTTTTAGTAAATTTAGATACAAATGATGGGATAACATCGGATTTCGTAGATTTATTGGAAGTAATACTTTCCAAAGAAGAATGGAAAAAATCTAAAAAACTTTCTCGAAGATGGCAACTACTATTCGAAACTTTTAAGCTTATCGGGTTTATCATATATACAGAGTCGAAAGAATACAACAATCTTGAAATCGCAAAGAGATATTTAACCCATTTAGTGATAAAGTTCTGGCATTGGATTTTAAAGAACAATTTAGAAAACGACAAAGCTGTAACTAAATATTTTGATCAGGTTTTTAATTTCTATTATAAAGTATTATTAGAATACTTTCAAAGAACAATTCCTATTGCTAATCTAAAAGATGGTCTGTCTTCTGAACATTCGGGAAGATATGAGCAAATTGGATATACAAAAAGAACTTTTGAGTATTTGGACTATTTTTGTTTTTTGCTGAATGTAGAAAGATTTTATAATAAAAAAATCAATGACGAAAGTATGCATCTACAACTAGTAAATATTATTAATCAAAATAGTGTCTCTTCTAGGCCACTTATTGACATTCATTCATCAACTATAATCAGTATTCTTAATTTATTTATTGATTTTGGAGAATTACAGAATGCTAAAAATTATGTAAAATTAGTTCTGGGACAAATTAAGTATGCAAAAGAAAACTTAGACTTTATTCCTGATGCAAATAACAGTATTGAAAATGTGATTAGATTCACTGTTACAGGTGTTAAACCGGTCTATTTTTCGGATAGTACTTCTCCTATTCTTACGGTTTTAATGGAATATCTCGCTTTATTAGATATGGAAGAAGAATACAATATCATGAAAGAATTTATTCTTGAACGTAAAATTGATTTAGGATTATTTGTGCCTCACCATGGAATAAATTCAACTTCTACACATTTAGTCAAAGACAAGGAAAATGATTTGGAAGAACAATTGTTTTCAAAATCCTTTAGGGATGGTTATCAATCAGAAACAAGATTGACAAAAAACTTTAATAAAGATTTAAATTTTGAAGAATTTAAAAAAAAGATAGAAAACAAGAAAACTGAATTTGAGTATAATTATCGTACCAATCAAGCAGGATACCCTTTTTTAAAAGATCTGGCTCATAATTATTTCCAAACTCCTTTCTTTCCTGATAAATGGAGAAATTTAATTATATCACAAAGTATGACGGGCAATCAAACAGTCTCTCTTCGGTAATTCTCTTTGTTCCGTTCGGCTGCTCCAGTCGGTCAACCCTACATTTTCATAAGCGCCCTTTTGGTAAATAAGCAATTTATCACATCGATTTAACAGTTAGTTTTCTCTCCATTCCACAGACCCTTTACAGTACTAAATAAACAGCAGCTTGAAAAACAGCAGCTGTTTTTTTTTGCACTGTTTCGTTCCTAACCTTTACACATTCATTTCATCTGTTCGGCAGGTCTAAACCAGCCATAATACCGCTTCATTCCGTTTCACTTCATTCCAGCAGTATTCCGTCTCTCACCCCCAGTACTTTCTGCAGTTGCATCATCCCCCAGCCATCGGATTTGGAGCCGTTTCTATTTCTCCCAATTCAATAGTAGATACCTTATTCCTATATACTAGTAAAAATTCCCCCCAGCTGATAATAAAATTGCAGAGATTTTTTCGTAGAAAAAACAAGAAGTTGTAAGGAAGTTTCCACTCGAAACGGACTAAAAGGCAGCTAAGATAGTGTCTTAAGAATGTTGCTAGCACATAATGACTGCGTTGCACTTGTCACCCTACGGGACTTATTGCTCTCCACTTCCTTAAGCCCCTTTATTCTTGCTTTCTTTTTCTCCGTTTTTCTTTTTGAAAACATTTTTTTGAGGAGACTGGGAAGAAATAAAAATAGTAGTAATCATAAAATTTTTAGATCATGGCACACCATTTAAATTTCAATGAGCAAACAAAAAAACACAGTTTTTTTAGCACAAAGGAAAAAGCATGGCACAATCTAGGGCAAGTCATTCAAGACTACCCCACAAGCGCGGAGGCAATCAAACACGCAGGCCTGGACTACGAAGTCGAAAAAAGAAAACTTTTCACAAGCAGTCTCCAGGACATGCGCATAGAAGTCCCCAACTTTTTCAGTACCGTACGCACGGACAACGATACCGTTTTGGGAGTGGTAGGTAAAGACTACCAAATCGTACAGAATAGAGATGCTTTTTCTTTTTTTGACAGCATTGTGGGTGGCGACGGTATGCTCTACGAGACAGCTGGAGCATTGGGTCATGGGGAACGCATCTTCATAACTGCCAAGTTACCTGACTATATCCGTGTAGGTAATGATGACCTTATCGAAAAATACCTGTTCTTGACCACCTCCCATGATGGAAGTGGAAGCATTACCGCTGCTTTTACTCCCATCCGTATCGTATGCGCCAACACTCTCAATGCAGCATTGCGAAACCAAACTAATACTGTTCGCATACGCCATACTTCTAACGCAAAACAAAGGCTTGAGCAAGCACACAAAGTCATGGGGATTTCTGATCGCCTAGCTTTACAATTGGAATCAATTTTCAATAACTGGACAAAAGTACGTATTTCAGATAATGAAGTAAAAAAGCTCATTCACTCTGCTCTGGCTCCTAGTAAAGAGGTTCTTAAAACCTTACAAGAAGGTAGAACAGAGGACCTATCAACTTGTTTTATTAATATGGTAGATAATGCTTATGAATATGCCATGAGCGACCCAACTCAACTAATGAACACCACCAAAGGCACGGTTTTCGGAGCATATAACGCCATAACAGGATACTTTCAAAATGTACGTTCTTATAAGGATGATGAAGCAAAACTAGCTTCTATACTAATGGGTGGTACCGGACAATTACGTGCGCAAACTGCTTTTGATCTTTGTACCAATTATGCTGCAAAGGGTACTATAGTAGAACTAAACTAACACAATGGGACAGGTAGAATATACTGCCTGTCTTATTTATAATTATATATAATTTTAAATGACAATGATGCTCAAAAATTAGCCATTTCAACATAAGCAAATTGCTGTATGAAAGTGCGCCGCCCCACAATTGGCCTCCCTTTGGTCCGAACAATTGCGGGGCGGTAAGAGTTACATGATTCCTTTTAAACTGCATCATTATAGATTACAATATAGATCATCAATCGATGATGCAAGAGGCGGGAGTTGGTTTCTGGTGGCACTAGTGCTGAATTCACTCTTAAGCCATCTTTTTTAGTAGTGTAATAACATACTTAATGATCTTAGAAACCAGTTAGTCATCAAAAAAAATAACGCTTTTTAAAACAAATATTTCAATAAGAAAGTTGGAAGTTTTTAAACTGTTTGACTCATTAGTACTACTAATTTATATCACGTTTAAAAAAGTTCAGAATTTAGAAAAAGTTGCCAGATAACGCAGCTTAAGTAGTACGATACTTTCATATAAATGAACAATTAAAAAAATTAACAAAACTTTTATGCTGTTTTAAATATATATTTTTTACTTTTGAATATCTATATTTTTATATGAAAACAATCCACCTTTTAGTATTAGTAATATTTGGCCTCTTTTTGATGCCAACTCCTACTTTTGCTTGTGGAGCTAATTCTAAAAAACACTCTTGCACTAAAGAGATGTCTTCTGGAA
>NZ_AHKF01000024.1 GCF_000252125.1 Flavobacterium frigoris PS1
CACAAAGTAAAGGCACGAATCCCTGTCCATTGCTCCGCCTGTGGATTCTTTTCTTGAACATATAGCATTTCCTTATACGTCTTTCCCTCTTTATTGGTTTGATTGTTAGAAAAAATAACTAAAACAGAATTGGGTTCTTTGTACCCTGTAAGGTAATAAAAGTCGGGATCTTGGTGGTATACATAATCCACATCATTAGCGCGGTTACGAACAGGATTCGCAAAAAAAACAGCCACGCTATTGTTGGGCATTTTGTTACGCAGCGCCTCCCTTCTTTCCTTATGAAATTGGGAAGACAAATAATCGGTTGGTGTACCATTTTGAGCCATCGAAAAATAGGCGGAAAAAATTGTAATAATTATTGACAGTTTTAAAGACATGTATTTGTTTTTAGATTGAGAACAAAAAGATGCTACCCAAATTTCTACTTATTGGTTTTCAGTTCGTTTTCTTATATTCTAGTCCGGGACCATCGCAGTTTTTCCAACTGCTGGATAAAACAGAATTAGGAAGAATAGTAAGCTCTTCTTTATTGTTACCATAGCAACTTCCTATAAGCTCACTGTTTGTTTTATAAGTTAATTCAAGAAAAGACTCTTCTTGTATTTTTGTGATGATATAGGTTCCAGATATTTCCGTTTTAGTTCCATTCCTAGTTCTGGATTTGGTAAAACTTCCATCGGTATTGAAAAAATAATATTCTTGCCATTCCATTGCTGCTCCAGTGGTTTCACCGTTAGGAATATTACCTGACATTTGGTACAATTCCCATTTTCCTTGATAATCTGTTGTAACTGCTTTTATATTATCATTAGAACAGGAACAAAAAAGGACTAGCAAAGCACAAAAAATAATTGATTTTTTCATTTTTTTTAGAATTTAGATATACTAATAGATTCTTTTTTATGCTAAAGGTTGCTTCCCTTTAGCATTTTTAAATGTATTTATCGCTTCTCATACATTTTTTACAAATCTTAGCCCGTATTTAGTTCCGATTGATGTCTAAATTGATTAAGCATAAGTTCTTCAAAAATTAATGGTATTATCTTTTTAATGTAAAATGTCCTGTAAAAGTCCTGTTTTGACCCTTAAAATTTACGCTAAACCAATAGTCATCTGCTTTCATTTTTGCACTGTTATAAGTACCATTCCAGCCACTATCCATAGTTGAAAACTGATTTAATAATTTACCATACCTGTCAAAAATAGAGATTTGGGCATTTGGATATTTACTTATCCCTTTAATTTGCCAAAAATCATTTAGACCATCATCATTTGGTGTGAAAAATTTGGGATAATCCAATACTGTTACTTCTGACAAATCTTGACCACAACCATCCTTATCTCTTACATAGACAATATAAGATCCTCCTGAAATATTTTTAAACAAATTATTGTCTTGAAAATTTATCCCATCAATTGAATATTCAAAATTACCATCTCCAGAAGCAATAATTTCAATAAAATTATTACCCAATTCATCATAATTAACATTAACGATACTTGGTAGTACTGATCTCTTTAAATTAAATGAAAACGAATTGAAACAAACTAAACCATTAGTGCTATTACTAACCTTAATTGTATAGTTTCCTTCATCTGTAAGCTGCACTTCATTTGCAATTGAGATAATCCTGTCATCTTGAAATTTCCATTCATATGACTCATAATTACTATTAATTGCTAAAGGCAAATACGATTCTAAGTTACATATAGAGTAATTTTTTTTCAAATTAATTTCAGGCAATTGATTTACTCCCAAATCAAAACTAGTCTCAGAAAAACACAGGGGATTTATGCTGTTTTCCACTCTGACAGATAGAGTTTGAAAATTAGAAATCGTATTTTTAAAAGATATCGGTAACGGACTTTGTAATACTTGACCGTCCTTATCCATATACAAAATTTTCAAGCCTGATTGATTTCCTATTAGCTGAGATTCAATATTAGATGTGTCAAAATAGCCGAAGCCATTACCTTCATCACAGGCATATAAATTACTTGGCTTGTTTATTTTTGGTTTACTTGAGGTTTCTAAAACTAAGTTTGCTTCTGTATAACAGCTTGTAATTTGATTCGTAAGTCGTACTACTATAGTTTGATTGTATGGAGTTGAGTTTGTAAATGGATTAGGTAAAGGACTTGATAAATTATTTCCCATAATATCATAATAAGAAACAGTAACTCCTGTTTGATTACCTATTGCATTACTTTCAATTGTAGAAGTGTCAAAATATTCTGATATACCATCATTATCATCGTCACAACCTACCAAAACATTTAAGCTATTAACTACTGGCAAATGATTAACAATTAAATTGATGTCTTTTTCTACCAGACAACCATTCTGTGAATTGATTATTTTTGCTCTGATGTAATCTTTATTTGCAATTATATTACTATAATTTGAAGACAAAGGAATGGTTAATTGGTTATCGCTGCTGTCAAAATATGTAATCTGGATATTAGATTGATTTTTAATGAGAATTGCATCAATTGTACTTAGATCAAAAAAAGCAAAACCATCAGTATTATCATCACAAACATTAATGTCTTCAATTCCATTCCAAACAGGTGAATTCAATACTATTATACTAAAATCGGTCACTGCATAACATTTTGATTTTAATTTATTTTGAACTCTTACAAAAATACTTTGATTAAGATTTTCCACTTCGAACGAATTTGGTAAAGCTGCATTATTCCTGTCGGCATCATTAAATGATAAATGGTAACTAATTTCATAATCAGATTGAGCCAAACCGTCTAACACCTCTGTATCTTTTAATGCATGGAAATTAAAATTATTATCCGCTTCACAAATTTCAATAGTAGCTGGTTTTTTAATAATCGGAGGTATAACAATATCAACTGTTTTGACAATTGTATTAGTTGTAATTCCTTTTGTATATGTCGCACTTATAGTAAAAGTACCTGTATGCGAAAATAAATGTGTTGGTCGGACTTGATTGGATTCATTTAAAGTTGCTGCTGTCACATCGCCAAAATTCCAAATTACTGAATCCACCGAATTATTTAAAGAAAATGAACTTTCCATACTACAACCACAGCCGTTATCAAAAATGATTTCAGAAGGTAAATCAATATTTACTGTTTTATTCTCATATATATAGGTGATTTCATCGTCTCTTGGGTTCTCCGTCCTACCATAATAAAGAATATCTAAATCGTTGTCATTGTCAAAATCTCCAAAATCAACACCTCCACTGTAACAAATCGGAAACCCTTTATACACCTCTGAAAAAGTATCGTTTTTGTTGTTCAAATAAAATTTTGTAACTCTATAAGACAGCCCCGAACCAAAATTGACCAAATCTAAAAAGCCATCATTATTAAAATCACCTAATTTCAATTGTGATAAGAAGCCTCCTGAATTCTCTAGCACTAATGAATTACTAAAATTCATATTTCCTTTATTAAGATAAAAAAAAAGTTTACTGTTGCTATCTCCACTCATTAAATTAAATTCTGTGCTTCCTGTAAACACTAAATCAGGAAGTCCATCCTTATTAATGTCTCCTACATCCATACTAACATAACTCAATTGTGGAAGAGAAAAACTTGTTTTTTGAAATTTAAAATTCCCTAAATTTTTATAGATTGCAAATTCGCGTTCTGTTTTTGTTGAGGAAGCAATAATTACGTCTTTCAAACCATCCCCATCAAAATCTGCCCAATTCCCTCTATTGAATTGCATATTTGCTCTTTCACCAGTAATTGAATATAAATTTATGTTTTCAACTTTGGTAAAAGTTTCATT
Organism: Flavobacterium frigoris PS1; assembly: GCF_000252125.1. GTDB lineage: Bacteria > Bacteroidota > Bacteroidia > Flavobacteriales > Flavobacteriaceae > Flavobacterium > Flavobacterium frigoris_A. Next base: position 3,782 of record NZ_AHKF01000024.1, read on the forward strand.
TCCATTATTTTTAAAAATTCCCAAATCAAATATATCATTGGCATTTATTCCTTGATAAAACACATCTAATAAACCATCATTATCAATATCAACCCACTGAACTGAACCGTCTTTTATTTTTGGAATTGAGTTAGAAATTTCTACAAATTCGCAACCATTATCAATATTCTTATAGATTTTTGTAATATTATTTTCTGCAAATCCACTTACAGTTCCATTATATAATAAATCCAAAGTTCCATCATTATTAAAATCTCCCCAGGAAAGATCCCCATAAATTGCTCTAGGAATGTTTTTTATAGCGCTTTCAGTAAATGTTTTATCACCATTGTTTTTGTATAATATTGCATTTCTGAAATCGCCATTAACACCAAAATCAACTCCCGTGACAAAAATATCCAGTAAACCATCTTTATTATAATCTACAAAAGAGGCAAATCCATTATACCCTCCTTTTAAGTTATCTGAAGCACTAACTTTTTCAAAATTTTGAGAGCTTACAAAAATTGAGTAAAAAAGAAATAGATAAATAAAAATAGTTTTCTGCATATTTTTAAATTTAATACTACTGTTAACTGGTTTATTATTTAGCAATTCGCTCTTCATACATTTTTAGCAACTGCGTCACCGTATTCCAATTCCTGATGCTTGCAGTAAGATTTAGTTTTTTCTCAATGTATTTTTGATCCAATCTTGTTTTTCCAGCGCCAACGGCATACTTAATAAAAACCCTGTTCCCGTCTATTTGAGCTTCATCTGGTTTAAACTGACTAATTTTTAAATCATTGATGTTTTCTGACCGTAATTCTTTCGAAACAAAAGCCACATATATCTTTTTGATGTCCAAATCTTTCTCTTTCAAAAAAGGATTATTCGAAAAACACTTTTGTAAATCTTCAATTCCAATTACAATTGTTGGAACGTCATGACCAAAGGCTTTAAAAATCTCTTGTTTGATGATAAAACCAACTTTGGCGGCATTCTCCTCCTCAGTATCTACAAAAACATTACCGGACTGGATATAGGTTTCTACATTGGCGAAACCAATTTTCTCCAAAGTCGTTTTCAATAAATCCATTTTCATCATATTATGTCCAGAAACATTAATACCACGAAGAAGTGCAAGATGCGTTGTCATTTTTTAGTTTTTTGTAATTGTTCCAAAGATATTGTGTTTAATGTAGAATTCACAATTTTATTAAAACAGAAAATACTCCTTTACTTTTCAGTAAATAAAAATCCGAAAGCAATAACACTCCCGGATTCCTAAACTGGTATTTTATCTAGTAGTTAAATCTGAACTTTAACCACTACTTTTTTAACTCTCGAACTTTCCCCGGCCTGAACGCAAGGCCTGTGTAAATCATCTGGGAAAAATACCGTAAACATTCCTGTTTCTAGTCTTAAATATGCCGTTTCACCCTCATAAAAAGTATAGTCTTTGTCTAAATCACTAGTTAACACTTTTTGATCTTTTTTGGTGGTCACTCCCATCAATTCGGTTCCTTCAATCACATATTGAATGTCGATATACTTGGTATGGCCTTCAAGTATACAATCCTTAATTTCCTTTGTATCGTAATCCTGAACAATGGCGAATACCGCTTTATTATCAATTTCATAAGTCCCCGGTTCTATTTGAAACAAATCTGTATTTTTTATAAATTCAAATCCTTTGGCTAATCTTTCGGTCAGATTTGCATAAAGACTGTAATTTTCAATTTTATCAATTATCATCGTTTGTTATTAATTGTTTAAATCTGTTATTTTTGTTTTTGCAAAAATGTAAAAAATTAGAATATTGTTTGAAAAATAAGCTCTTTAAATTTTGTGCGATATTAGAACTTTTGTTATTTATTTTCCTCTAATAATTGAAGTGTGTGATTTAAAACCTCAGTATTAGACCAGTCATGATGGCCCGTAATAATACATTTTGGTTTTTTGAATTTTTCTTGGACTCTTTTTATCGTCTTTGGCCATTCCTGAAGGTTGGCTTCTCCAACATATTCTAAATCTTTAGCATCAATACTTTTTACTAAACAACCACCATATAGAATTTTTTGTTTGTCAAACCAAACCACAATATTATCTTTTGTATGCCCTTCACCGCCATAAAAGGTTTCAAACTTAAAACCACCTATATTGAAAACAGTATCTTTATCCATCAGGAATTCGGCTCTTGGTCGTTCATTTTTTATCGAAATTGCATCTGTCAACTTAGTTGTATAAGTTTTAATTCCGTGTTGCTTGTAAAAATCAAGTCCTGATGTTCTGTCTTCATGAGAATGAGTTGCCAGTGCTAGAACAACTTTTTTATGATGTTTTAACTCAATACTATCCAATAACAATTGATACGGGAAATCATCCCAAGGGGAATCAAAAAGAATGACGCCAGCTTGAGTAACCACATACATTCCGTTAGCGTCTTGCTTTTTTGTACCAAACATTTTATAACTAGTGTACACATAAAAATTGTTCGATATTGGACTTATTTTTAGTTCGTTTACAACCGTTTGCCCGAAAGAAAATGTAGTATTAATTATTACCAAACAGCTTATTAGCAAGATGTACTTTCTCATTTTAAAGTATTGTTTTTTCTTGTTTTTTTATTTCAAATATACTCTTTTTTCTTACATCACTTTCAATCGATCCCGTTTCCAAATTCCCAAACAAAAAACTATCTTCGCTTTTTAAATAGTAAATCCGTTTTAATCTGCGTTTTTACTTTTGCAAATCCTAATCATCCGCGTCCAAAAAAGCAAAATGAACAACCTCCTACTTACTCCCATTGAATACTTAAAAGGCGTTGGTCCCAGTCGGGGCGAATTGCTACGCAAGGAATTGGGGATTCATAAGTACAAGGATTTAATCAATTTTTACCCCAACCGATACATTGACCGAACTCGTTATTACAAAATCAACGAGCTGCAAAACAATGTTGCCGAGGTACAGATAATTGGAAAAATTATCAATGTCAAAACGGTAGAATTTGGTAAAGGACGAAAACGCCTTGTAGCTACCTTTGTAGATGATACGGGACAAATGGAACTAGTTTGGTTTCAAGGACACAAATGGGTTCGGGAATCTTTAAAAATAAATGAAGTGAGCGTGATTTTTGGAAAATGCACTTCCTTTAACGGCATTTACAATATGTCGCATCCTGAAATCGAGCTGCTGAGCGAACACGAACAAAGTTTGCGCTCTGCCATGCAACCTGTGTATCCTTCGACAGAGACCTTGACTAATCGCGGAATTTCAAATCGTACGATTAACAAAATAATGCAACAGCTTTTTCTGGAAACGCATACTTTGTTTACCGAAACGCTACCTGATTATCTAATTACAGAGCTGAAACTAATCTCTAAAAAAGATGCTTTAATCAACATTCACTTTCCTAAAAGTACAGAAGCTTTGGCGAAAGCCAAATTCCGGTTGGTCTTTGAGGAGTTGTTCTTTATTCAGCTACAACTTATTACCAAAAATCTAGTTCAGAAACACAAAATAAAAGGACATCCGTTTACAAAGGTGGGTGAAAATTTCAATGATTTTTACCAAAACCATTTGCCTTTTCAACTCACAGGAGCACAAAAAAGGGTAATAAAAGAAATACGCACAGACATGGGTACCAATGCCCAAATGAATCGTTTGTTGCAGGGGGATGTAGGTTCTGGGAAAACAATCGTGGCTTTTATGAGCATGTTGCTGGCACTAGATAATGGCTTTCAGGCCTGCTTGATGGCACCTACTGAAATCCTAGCAAACCAGCATTTTATTGGGTTATCAGAACTAGCTAATGAGCTAAATATAAACATAAAAATACTTACAGGCTCAAGTAAAACTGCAGCTAGACGAATCATACACGAAGAACTCGAAAATGGAACTTTACAAATCCTTATTGGGACACATGCCTTGTTAGAAGACAAGGTGAAATTCCAGAATTTAGGACTGGCAGTTATTGACGAGCAACACCGTTTTGGTGTAGAGCAACGTTCTAAGTTATGGAAGAAAAATGAGATTCCTCCTCACGTTTTGGTAATGACGGCAACGCCTATTCCTAGAACTTTGGCGATGAGTTTGTACGGCGACCTTGATATTTCCGTGATTGACGAATTACCTCCAGGACGAAAACCCATTCAAACGGTACATCGTTTTGATTCCAACCGACTCAAAGTTTGGAAATTCATACGCGATGAGATTGCCCTTGGGCGCCAAATTTACATTGTATATCCGTTGATCCAAGAATCGGCGAAAATGGATTTCAAAGATCTAATGGACGGTCACGAGAGCATTTCCCGTGATTTCCCGCTACCGCAGTATTCCATTTCCATCCTGCACGGAAAGATGAAACCCGCAGATAAGGATGCGGAAATGAAACGCTTTAGCGAAGGAAAAACTAATATCATGGTGGCAACAACTGTAATTGAAGTTGGTGTAAATGTTCCTAATGCTTCGGTAATGATTATTGAAAGTGCCGAACGTTTTGGACTCTCGCAGCTCCACCAATTGCGCGGTCGTGTGGGTCGTGGTGCTGATCAGAGTTATTGTATCCTGATGACGAGCCACAAATTAAGTTCGGACAGTAAAACCCGAATGGAAACGATGGTAAGTACTAATGATGGTTTTGAAATTGCTGAAGTCGACCTCAAACTTCGAGGCCCTGGAAACCTTATGGGAACCCAGCAAAGCGGCGTTCTGAATCTTCAGATTGCAGATATTGTGCGTGACAGAGAAATTTTGGCCCTAGCCAGAAACCATGCCTCAAAAATACTTAAAGAGGATGCACCATTGCAAAAACCGGAACATGCTAGCCTAAGAGCAGTATATATCGAGTTGACCAAAAAGAAAAATATTTGGAATTATATTAGTTAGTTTTTCACCACTTCTCATTAAAAATCATTATTTACGAGCTTTCGTAACAGTTATCCGCTATTGCATAAAAAAATAGTAAATTGCCCATAGCACATATTCGCTTACTTAATTTTAAGCTTGAGATCTCTCTCTGTTGTAATTCTCTACAGCTACAAGTCTCTATCAAATCAGAAATAAATTAAGGTTCCATTAAATAGTTTTAATTGAGTTCAATTAAAGTTTCACCACACAATACCCAATTAACATACCTCCATAAACTATAACTATTTAACAATTTAAATAGTAATAAAACACTGAAAAGCGCACTAAACACAGTAATCATTAAAAAATAAACTAATAATGATTTCGTCACAAAAGTGAATATTTCATTTTTTGCGAAAATACTTTTTTAAATAAAAAACAATATTTAACGAACGTTCGCTTGTTTTATTAAAATAATTGTTATAGAATTGTACTATAAATCTATAAGCAACATGGAAGACACATTTTTAAGACAATCGAAAATTAACTTTTCAAAAGAAGTTAATAATTACTATCCAGAAATTCTAACTGATGAGGCACTAGCATTTATCACTGCACTACATGAAAAATTCAATACCGAAAGACTGGAACTGCTAGCAAGCAGAATTATAAAGCAATCCATTTTTGACAGCGGAAAGTTTCCGGAATTTCCAAAAGAAACTGAAGACCTACGAAATGGCAATTGGACAGCAGCTCCAATCCCTCAAGATTTGCAAGACAGACGTGTAGAGATCACCGGACCAGTAGATCGTAAAATGATCATCAATGCATTAAATTCAGGTGCTAAAACATTCATGGCTGACTTAGAAGACAGCACTGCTCCTTCTTGGAAAAATACCATAACAGGACAACAAAATTTAATTGACGCCAATAAAAAGACCATTTCGTTAATTGATGCACAGCGTAGTAAATCATACACACTAAACAAAGAGACGGCTGTTTTATTAGTAAGACCAAGAGGTTTGCATCTAGACGAAAGACACCTTTTAATAAACAATGAAGAAACCTCAGGAAGTTTAGTTGACTTTGGTTTGTATGTTTTTCATAATACGCAAACATTGATACAAAACGGAACTGCACCTTATTTTTACTTACCAAAATTAGAGCATTATTTAGAAGCTCGCTGGTGGAATAAAGTATTTGAATTTGCAGAAGACTATTTAGAAGTACCAAAAGGAACTTTTAAAGCAACTGTTTTAATTGAAACAATAACCGCAAGTTTTCAGCTAGATGAAATAATTTTTGAACTGAAAGATCATATTGTTGGTTTGAATTGTGGTCGTTGGGATTATATATTTTCTTACATCAAAAAATTTAGAAATCATCCCAATTTTGTAGTTCCAAATCGCGATCAAGTAACCATGACTTCACCATTCATGGATGCTTATTCCAAGTTGGTTATTCAACGTTGCCACAAAAGAGGCATTCTTGCAATAGGCGGAATGGCAGCACAAGTTCCGATAAAAAATAATGAAGAAGCGAATGCTGCAGCTTTAGAAAAAGTTAGGAAAGATAAGGAACGTGAAGTTTTAAACGGACACGATGGCACATGGGTTGCTCATCCTGCATTAGTAGCAGTTGCAATGGCTGAGTTTGATAAACACATGCCAACAGCAAACCAATTACATATAACTCGTGACGATGTAATCATAACAGAAAAAGATTTGGTAGAAATGCCTAAAGGAACTGTGACAGAAGCAGGAATTAGAAAAAATATAAATGTGGGTATTTTGTATATCGAATCTTGGTTAAGAGGGCATGGTGCTGTTGCTCTTTATAATTTAATGGAAGATGCCGCAACTGCCGAAATTTCAAGAACACAAGTTTGGCAATGGTTAAAAAACGAAGTGAAACTTGAAGACGGACGAAAATTTAAAATGGAATTATATAAGGAATTACTAAATGATGAAGTAGCGAAAATCACTGCTGAAATTGGAGAAGAAAACATAGAGAAAAGCAAGTTTAAATTAGCTATTTCGCTTTTTGACGAACTGGTTATCTCTGAAGAATTTGAAGAATTTTTAACACTACCCGCTTACAAATACATATAAAAAAACAATCCTGCGATTGCGGTCACAATCAACAGGATCTAATTATTAACAAAAAATAACCTAACACAAAATTATGAAAAATTTAGCACAAAGTAATTATAGTTCTGCTTTGCAGACTGTAAAAGATTTAAAAGCGAAGTACGGAACTACTTGGAATGCCATTAATCCTGAAAGTGCAGCAAGAATGGTCACTCAAAATCGTTTTAAAACGGGCTTGGATATCGCTAAATATACAGCAGCGATCATGAGAAAAGACATGGACGAATATGACGAAAATGCTTCTAATTATACACAGTCGCTAGGTTCTTGGCATGGCTTTGTTGCGCAACAAAATATCATCGCTATAAAAAAGCATCATAAAACAACAAACAAAAGATACATATACTTATCAGGTTGGATGGTTGCTGCATTACGTTCAGAATTTGGTCCATTACCAGATCAATCAATGCATGAAAAAACTGCTGTTCCAGCATTAATTAAAGAAATTTATGATTTCTTACGTCAAGCAGATGCTATTGAGTTAAATGATTTATTTAGAAGACTTGAAAAAGGAGAAGATGTTCAAGACCAAATCGATAATTTCGAAACTCATATCGTTCCTATTATTGCTGATATTGATGCAGGTTTTGGGAATGAAGAGGCTACCTACTTGCTAACTAAAAAAATGATTGAAGCTGGAGCTTGTGCTATTCAAATTGAAAATCAAGTTTCGGATGCAAAGCAATGTGGACATCAAGATGGAAAAGTAACAGTCCCTCATGAAGATTTTATTGCTAAATTGAATGCTATTCGCTATGCGTTTTTAGAATTAGGAGTTGATGACGGAATTATTGTTGCAAGAACGGATTCAGAAGGCGCAAGTCTTACGCAAAAATTACCCGTAAGTACAGAACCAGGAGATTTAGCTTCTCAATATTTAGCTTTTGTAGAAGCCGAAGAAATAGCTATAAGTGATGCTAAAGAGGATGATGTGCTTCTTAAAAGAGACGGTAAATTAGTGCGTCCAGTAAGATTGTCAAACGGTTTATATAAATTTAAAGATGGTTCTAATATCGACAGAGTAGTATTAGATTGTATTACTAGTTTACAAAACGGAGCAGATTTGTTATGGATTGAAACGGATACGCCAAATGTTAAGCAAATTGCTCAAATGGTAAATAGAGTTAAAGCAGTTGTGCCTAATGCTAAATTGGTTTATAATAACTCTCCATCTTTCAACTGGACATTAAACTTCCGTAATCAAGTGTATGAAGAAATGCTTGCAGAAGGAGATAATATGACAGGTTATGATAGAAATAATTTAATGGATGCGCAATATGATGATTCTGAATTATGTCATCGTGCAGATGATAAAATCAGGACTTTCCAGGCAGATGGATCAAGAGAAGCTGGGATTTTCCATCACTTAATTACCTTACCTACATATCATACTACAGCACTTCATATGAATGATTTAACCGAAGGTTATTTTGGAGAAGAAGGAATGTTGGCTTATGTTAAAGGGGTTCAAAGACAAGAAATTCGCAAAGGTGTTGCATGTGTAAAACATCAAAGAATGGCAGGATCAAATCTTGGTGATGACCATAAAACATTCTTTGCTGGAGACAAAGCTTTAAAAGCTGATGGAGCAAAAAATACAAGTAGTCAGTTTGAAAGTAAAAAAAATACTACAGAACGAGAACTAGTATTAGAAAAATAATATTTATTCTATTTAAATGTAAAGGCAACATGTACGCATGTTGCCTTTTTAAATTTAGTTAATTAAACAATTCTTAAATCACTACTTGCAGATATGTTTACAACAGCAGACCTTTGGGATGAGCACGAAACACTTCTTAGTTGTGTGGATCCTATTTTTAATCATTTTGGTAACAAAAAGATGTTTTCAGGAAAAATTACGACCATAAAGTTATTTGAAGACAACTCATTAGTTCGAAAGCAATTAGAATCTGACGGAAAAGATAAAGTGCTTGTAATTGATGGCGGTGCCTCTTTGCGTTGCGCATTAATAGGCGATCAATTAGCTGCTTTGGCAATACAGAATAATTGGGAAGGAATTATTGTGAATGGTTGTATTCGCGATAGTTATGTCATTAACCCAATGAATATTGGTATCAAAGCGTTGAACACTTCTCCTGTCAAAAGTGTGAAGCGTAATTTAGGAGAGATCAATATTCCAGTTAAATTTGGAGGGATTACTTTTATTCCAGAGGATTACATCTATGCAGATGGCGACGGAATATTGGTAAGCAAAAATAATTTATTAAAATAAAAATCAAATGAAAGCTAGAAAATTACTGATGATTCCTGGTCCTATAGAATTTGAACCAGAAGTTTTGCAAGCAATGGGAATACCTACAACGAGTCATGTAGCTCCAGATTTTATTGAAATTTTCGGAAAGAGCCTTGAGTTAATGAGAGAAGTATGGAAGTCTCCAAAAGGCCAACCATTTATCGTTGCCGGAACGGGTACTCTAGCTATGGATATGGCTGCCGCTAATCTCATCGAGCAAGGCGATAATGTATTGGTAATTTCTTCAGGTTATTTTGGTAAACGCTTTAAAGACATTTTAGACCGTTATGGCGCAAATACGACACTATTGGAAGCTCCTTTAGGTGAAACTGTACCTCTTGAAATCATAGAAAATGAACTAAAACATAAGCAATATAAAGCTCTGACTATTACCCATGTAGATACTTCTACGGGAATAATAGTAGATCCGAAACCTATAGCCCAATTAGCTAAAAAATATAATACTTTAAGTATTTTAGATGGTGTATGCTCGGTTGCGGGTGAAGAGCTAAATCAGGACGAATGGGAGCTCGATATTGTTTTAACAGCATCTCAAAAAGCAATTGGTGTACCTCCAGGACTTGCGCTATTGATGGTCTCAGAAAAAGCGATGCAAGTTTGGGAGAACAGAAAAACGCTAGTGTCTAATTATTACGCAGATTGGAGCAATTGGTTACCTATAATGCGAGCTTATGAAGAAAGAAGACCTTCGTATTTCGGGACACCAGCAGTTAATTTAATTGTAGCTTTAGAAACTAGCTTGAAAATTATATGTAAAGAAGGTATCGAAAAAAGGGTGAAGAGACATCAAAGTTTAGCAAAAGCATTTAGAGCCGCAATAGCTTCCTTGAACCTAACTATATTACCTAAAACAACTGAAATAGCTGCCAATACCTTAACAGCAGTTTACTATCCTGAAGGGATAGACGGAGCCGCATTAAGTTCTAAAATGGTGGATAGTAATGTAATTATAGCAGGAGGATTACTGCCAGAAATAAAAACGACTTATTTTAGAATAGGCCATATGGGTTCGGTTTCTCCTAATGATCTTTTGGCTGTATTAGGAGCTTTGGAACGTGCTTTATCAGAATTAGGACAGCCATTAGAAGTTGGAAAAAGTTTGCAGACTTTTCAAAATGAACTCTTAAAAGCTCATTAATAAGCTATGCGCACCTAAATTAGTAATAGGCTATTTTTAAAAATAATCAACCGCATGAATCTCTTTTCGTGCGATTTTCGTTCGTGATAATTTTTTTATTTAGAAAATAATATACAGTTACAAAAATGATGCGTTAGAACATGGCTCTCCGGAAGTGACTCATTAAAGGATCCGTTCGGTAGCAGCGTAAAGTCTGTGTATTATGTAATTTCGATTTATGGTAGTTGTAATGCCGTTCTTAGTGGGATTTCAACTTATAACAATCTCAATAATCCTTGAAATATTATGATAAATGATCTAAATATTGATAAATAGGAATATTTAGATCATTTTATTTATTGTAAACGCTCATTTATATTTTTTTTAATTTTTTTTTAACTTTCCCATTAAACCTTTATCAATTTTTGAGGTCTAATATGTGTGTTGTTTATTCATGATGTTCGCCAATGTTTAGCCTGTAAACTATTTTTAATATTCAGAAAACATGCTACTAATGCGTCACAATAGTAATAAAAATAACTTTAAGCCCTATATTCTAAAAATACTTGTACGTACAAACGTTAAATAAAAACTAAGGTGTACTATATTCCGATAGTAAATCTTAAATTTGTTTTTTAACATAAAATTATAACGAACTAATCCTACTTTACCCAATAGCTATGAAAATAAAATACTTCCTATACACTTTATTAATTATTGGCTTCGGTGCATTTATTACCTACAGGATTATAGAAAACACCACCGGCAATTCTAAAGATAAAGACCAAAAAAAGGCGGCCATGGTTGTAAGCGGAATTGTGGTTCAACCGCAAACTTTTGATAATAATCTTTCCCTTTCAGGATCTATTGAGGCCAATGAGCAAGTAGAAATACGTTCTGAAGTATCTGGAATTGTAGAAAGTATTAATTTTCAAGAAGGAAGTAATGTTGGTAAAGGACAATTACTTTTTAAAGTTAACGATACCGAATTAAGAGCGCAGTTGAGTCAAGCGAATACCAAAGAAAGCTTAGCATCAGAAAACGAAAGAAGAGCCAAACTTTTACTACAAAAGGAAGCTATCAGTCAAGAAGAATATGATGTGGCTCGAGCCGAACATGCCTCGACACGAGCACAAAGCCAATTGATAAAAGCACAAATTGCAAAAACGGCGGTACGAGCACCATTTTCGGGAAGAATAGGTTTGCGATCCATTTCAGTGGGAACTTATATTACACCTACCATTTCTGTAGCTAACTTGGTGAACATTGGTAAGCTAAAAATCACTTTTTCGATTCCAGAGAAATATGCTACTCAAGTAACAAACAATACAACGATACGCTTTACAGTAGGGGGATCTACTAAGACTTATACTGCGAAAATATATGCCATTGAACCTACCGTCGAAATTGCTACCCGAACTTTGCAAGTGCGTGCCATTGCTCTAAATAAAGACGGAAAACTTTTGCCAGGAACTTTTGCAAATGTGGAGTTGCCACTAGATGTTATTAAAGATGCTATCGTTGTCCCTAGCCAAGCGGTAATTCCGGTTCAAAACGGGAAAAAAGTATTCATTTCTGATATGGGAAAAGCGAAAGAAGTGATGGTTGAAAGCGCCACAAGAACTGACGCCTCATTATTAATTTTGTCTGGATTAAAAGCTGGTGACACCGTAATTACAAGTGGTATAATGTCCTTAAAAAATGATGCTTCAGTAAAAGTAACTGTCGCTAAAAAATAATAGTTGAGAGTATATACTCTTAAAATTCAATCCCGTTGCTTCTAGGGAGTAAAAAACAAATTAAAATAATGAGTTTATCAACTTTAAGTATAAAGAGACCCGTATTTACTATCGTAATGAACCTCTCCATCGTGCTATTTGGAATAATTGGTTATAGTTTTCTGGGAGTTAGGGAATTCCCTTCTATTGACCCAGCTCAAATTTCAATTCGAACCAGTTATGCCGGAGCAAATGCAGATATTATTGAGTCGCAAATCACCGAGCCTATAGAAAAAGCGATCAATTCGATTGAAGGAATTCGAAATATTACCTCTACAAGTACCCAAGGAAGCAGCAGTATCACCGTTGAATTTAATTTAGATAAAGATCTTGAAACTGCAGCCAATGACGTTCGGGATAAAGTATCTCAGGCAGTAAGAAATTTACCAGAAGATATTGATTCCCCTCCAGTTGTTTCTAAAGCGGATGCTGACAGTCGTGCCATTATTTCGATGACGGTGCAAAGCGATTCCAGAAACCCATTAGAATTAAGCGACTATGCCGAAAATGTTATCGCCCAAAGATTAGAAACAATCCCTGGTGTCAGCGGAGTTCAAATTTGGGGACAACAAAGATATGCCATGCGCTTGTGGATTGATCCTATCAAATTAGCCTCTTACGGATGTTCCGTTGCCGAAGTTAGGGATGCCCTAGACCAACAAAACGTAGAATTACCTTCTGGAAAAATAACGGGAGACAATACCGAATTAACGGTAAAAACAGTTGGAAATCTAGCTAAAGCTGAAGAATTTAATAACATTATCATTCGTTCCGAAGGGGGAAAAACAGTACTATTTAGCGATATCGGTACGGCAGTTTTAGGGCCTGAAAATTTGGAAACAAAGATGACGCAATCGGGCTTGCCTCTAGTAGGTGTGGCAATTGTTCCTCTTCCTGGTGCTAACTATTTGGATATTTCCAAAGAATTCTACAAAGAATATGATAAATTAAAAAAGGATTTACCCGCAGACATCAAATTGAATATTGTTATAGACAGCACTATTTTTGTAAAAAAATCAGTTATTGAAGTAGCCGAAACTTTACTGATTTCAATAATTTTAGTAATACTGATCATTTACTTATTCTTTAGAGATTGGGCCATTGCCATGAGACCCTTAATTGATATTCCAGTTTCGCTGATCGCAACTTTCTTTATCATGTATCTTTTTGGTTTCTCCATAAATGTCTTGACTTTATTAGCAATTGTTCTCGCAACAGGTTTAGTCGTCGATGATGGAATTGTCGTCACGGAAAATATTTTCAAAAAAGTGGAAGAAGGTATGTCACCAATTGAAGCAGCCATAAAAGGTTCAAATGAAATCTTTTTTGCTGTAATCTCGATTTCCATTACTTTGGCTGCCGTATTTTTACCGGTGATTTTCCTCGAAGGATTTGTAGGGCGGCTATTTCGGGAATTTGGAGTCGTCATAGGGGCCGCAGTTTTAATTTCGGCTTTTGTCTCGCTGACTTTAACGCCTATGTTGAATGCTTATTTGATGAAAGGCGGAGAACAAAAAAAATCAAAGTTTTATATTTATTCCGAACCCTTTTACCAAAGATTGAATAGCGGTTATGCCAATGCATTGAGTACTTTCATGAAACGAAAATGGATCAGTTTCCCAATTCTTATTGCTTGTTTTGGATTAATTTATGTGTTTTTTAATCTGTTACAAAAAGAAACCGCACCATACGATGACCGTAGTGCGATTGTAATGAGAATGACTACTCCTGAAGGATCAACTTACGAATATACGGATCGTTTTATGCAGGAATTATCACAATTAGTAGATGATTCGATTCCAGAAAAAAAGGTAGCTTTAGTAATTACATCTCCTGGTTGGGGCTCCTCATCCGTAAATAGTGGAATGATTCGAATGGCACTCACGGAAACAGGAGAAAGAGAAAAATCTCAAAAAGAAATCGCTGAGAAATTAAACAGATTAACAAAAAAATACCCGGAAATTAAAACTTCTGTTATCGAAGAACCTACCATTGCAGTAAACAGACGTGGAGGGTTGCCAATTGAATACATCATTCAGGCTCCAAATTTCGAACAATTGCAAGAAAAAATCCCACAGTTTATGGATGAGGCTGCCAAAAATCCCACATTTTCAGTAACTGACGTAAATCTAAAATTTAACAAGCCTGAAATCAATGTTAGTATTGATCGTGAAAAAGCTAAAAGTTTAGGAATATCGGTTATGGATATTGCACAAACCCTGCAACTTTCGTTAAGTGGGCAACGTTTTGGTTATTTTATGCGTAATGGAAAACAATATCAAGTTATTGGCCAATTTGAACAAGAAGATCGCTCTAAACCTTTGGACTTAACTTCTATGTATGTCAAAAATAATATTGGGAATTTAATTCAAATGGATAATGTAGTTAACATTGAAGAACAAAGCAATCCGCCCCAATTATATCATAATAACCGATACATGTCAGCCACTGTAACTGCTGGACTAGCTCCTGGTAAAAGTATCAGTGATGGGATTGATGCCATGAATGAAATCAAAGCGAAAGTGCTTAACGATACTTTTACGACCGATTTAGGTGGAGAATCTAGAGATTTTGTGGAGAGCAGTTCGAATACTTCGTTCGCTTTTGGGTTAGCTATACTATTAATATTTTTGATTCTGGCGGCACAATTTGAAAGTTTTATCGATCCGTTAATCATTATTTTAACAGTACCGATGGCAGTTGCAGGAGCTTTATTTTCGCTTTGGTTATTTGACCAAACCTGGAATATTTTCAGCCAAATCGGAACAGTAATGCTGATTGGATTAGTGACGAAGAATGGAATTTTGATAGTCGAGTTTGCCAATAAATTACGAGAACAAGGAAAGCCAAAATTAGAGGCCATTTTAGAAGCTTCTGAATCCAGACTTCGACCTATTTTAATGACGAGTTTAGCTATTTCATTAGGGGCTTTACCGATTGCCTTGTCTTTAGGAGAAGCCTCCACTAGTAGAATTGGGATGGGAGTTGTCATTGTTGGTGGAACAATTTTCTCTTTAATTCTAACTTTATTTGTAATTCCAGCCATGTATTTAATGTGGTCCAAAGCAAGAAAACATTATCCGGAATTTGATCACATTGAAGAATATGAAAAAGAAAGTAAATAATATAATGACATCAAAAATCATAATAAAAAGTTTGGTTTTATTTTTCTTTTGCATCCTAAAAATGGATGCTCAAGAGATTTTAACTCCAGAAGAAGCGATAAAAATCGCCTTAGAAAATAATTTTGAAATTAAAATTGCCGCTAACAATTTAACAATAGATCAAACTAATGTTGCAATTGGAAATGCAGGTATGTTACCTTCATTAACCGCTAGTGTAGTTGATAATAATAGTATTCAAAACAGTTCGCAAACACTTCAATCTGGTGGTTCAAACCAGTTAGATAATGCCAAAAACAATAGTTTAACCTACGGAGTTGGTTTAAACTGGACTATTTTTGATGGTTTCATGATGTTTGCAAAACTAGATCAGTTAAAGGAATTACAAAAATTAGGGGAAGCCCAATTAAAACTAACCATAATCACAAAAGTCAGCGATGTAAACTCCACTTATTTTTATCTGGTGCAGCAACAACAACAATTAGCGGCTTTAGATACAACCATTGTTATATCAAATCAGCGATTGGCATTGGCACAAAATCGTTTCACAATTGGAAAAGCATCAAAATTAGAAGTTTTGAATGCCCAAGTTGATTTAAACACGGATAAAGTCGCGCTTTTAAGACAAAAGGAATTATATCAAAACACTAAAATTTTGTTGAATCAAATCTTAGCGCGTGATACTAAAACTGACTTTATTGTTTTAGAGGAACTGACTTTAGATGAGCAACTTAACCTTTCGGAATTAAGCGCTTTGGCAGCGAAGCAAAACCCACAATTAGAATCGCAAATAATAAATAAAAGGGTGGCCGAATTGCAATTAAAACAAATAAAAGCGGGCAGATATCCTGTGATCAGCGTCAATACCGCCTACAATATTGGGGAAACACAATCGAGTCTTGGCTTTGTGACACAATCAAATTCAAAGGGTTTTAGTTATGGCTTTAGAGCTTCCTTAAATTTATTTGATGGTTTAGCACAAAATAGAAATGAGAAGATTGCGAAAATTCAAATTGAGAATTCAACATTAGCAATAGAACAGCAGAATATTTCTTTAAATTCGTTGCTAGCGACTTCGTATCAAACCTATTTGACCAATTTACAATTGATTGAGTTGGAAGAAACTAATGAAGCTATTGCAAAGCAAAATTTGGATATTACTTTAGATAAATTTCGTATCGGAACTATAACTACCTTAGAGTTTAGAACCGCTCAATTGAATTATGTTAATGCAAAAGTGCGGTATAGCGATGCTCAATTTCAAGCAAAACTATCCGAAATTGCGCTGAAAGAATTAGCGGGGAATATTAATTTTTAAAATACATTTGTAGAAATATTTTACCCTAAATGATATCATACAACCCAAAGAACTGGATTACCTTTATTTTTCGTTTTCACAAAGCTGACACATTTCGACAACTCATCCCGCTGATGATTTTTATAGGAGCCTATTCAGCAGGGGTCGCCTATCTTGAACTTGAATATTGGGATTTACCCCAAGATAGTCATGTGAAGAACATTTCTATTATGCACGGCATGTTAGGGTTTGTTATTTCCCTCTTGCTTGTTTTTAGAACCAATACCGCTTACGACCGCTGGTGGGAAGGACGAAAAATATGGGGCAGTTTAGTAAATAACAGTCGGAATTTAGCCATTAAGCTATCAGCTATTTTAAGTGAGGAATCAGATCGCGCTTTTTTTAGAAAAATAATACCAAGCTACGCCTCTATCTTAAATAAACATTTGAAAGACGAAGAAACCAGTAAACAGCTTTTTGAAGATATCATCATAGAACACCACAAGCACAGACCAAATCAAGTGGCTAAAATATTATTTCATAAGATAAATGACCTTTATAACTCCAAGAAAATCACGGGAGACCAATTGATTATTTTAAACCATGAAATACAGTCTTTAACAGACATTTGTGGTGCTTGCGAACGAATAAAAAACACCCCTATCCCCTATTCTTACAGCGGTTTTATCAAGAAATTCATCTTCTTTTACGTAATGACATTACCTTTTGGTTATGTATTCAATTTAGGTTATTATGTGATTCCAGTTGTGGTTTTTATCTTTTATGTTCTGGGGAGTTTAGAACTGATAGCCGAGGAAATAGAAGATCCTTTTGGCAATGACGCCAATGATTTACCTACCAAAAAAATAGCCGAAAACATCAAAAGACATGTCGAGGAATTGCTTTAAAAGAAAACGCTTTTACCTTTCTTTTTATCAGCGTAAGCGCTACTATGCTGCTGTATCTTTGATGCACAAGTTTTTGACAAACTTGTCTCAGCAGCTTTTCCATAAGTTTATATATTGCAATTATAAGATTAGGGTAATCTATAAATAAACAATAGTATACAACTAATGAAGCTTCGGGATCGGAAGGTTAAGATTGGAGCCTTTATTGCCATTCGTTTTTTTATTCGTACTTTCGTTAGGCAGAAAACACTCGTTTTCACAATTTGCAAACGGAAGAGAAGCATAAACCTTGTGCGTAATTCTTTAAAAAAAATAGAAAAACTATTTAGAACATATTCAAAATCAAATAAACATGAGTAGAGGATTTGTTAACGAAGATGATCAAGAAGAAATACCTTTTGTGCCACCCAGAGCCGACTTACCCGCAGCGGTAACCAATTACGTTACACAGTTTGGTCTGGATGCACTTTTAGACGAAAAGCAGAAACTCATAAATGAGAAAGAGCAAATAGACATTACCAACGAAAAGGAGAAACGAATTACGACGAATTATATAAACGCAAAATTAAAATTGTTAAACGAACGAATTCTTACAGCGGTAGTAATAGATCTAAGTAAGCAACCACAAAATGAAGTGCGGTTTGGGTCTTTTATAACCCTTAAAATTGGAGACGACACCAGGCTTCAAAGGTATCAAATTGTGGGAGTTGACGAAGCAGATATTTCTAAAGGAAAAATCTCATTTATTTCTCCAATAGCAAGAATATTAACAGACAAGAAACTGGGAGACAAAGCGGTATTGAAATTAGTAAATGCAGAGAGAGTCTTTGAAATTATGGAAATTAGCCACTAAGCCTTCTGATAATAAGGCATTAAAACGTATTTAATAGTGTGATATACATTTGCCATACAAATACATCAAATACCAGACGGGAAGGCCATCTCCTAAAAAAATCTTAAAAGAGCAGCAAAGAGACAAACTCAAAGTTGAGCTCATTTCTGCTATCTTTGTTTTTAAAAACATTTTACAGTACTATAAACTAGCAACCTAGATGGTTGAAATATATTACAAAAATAATAATGTGAAAAAAAATAAATCAGTTGCTGAAATCGACTTTGTACCAGACAATATATCATCTAACATGATAAATGAAGAATTAGATGACCTTACAGTTATAGCCGACTATTTACAATACAACTTTAACAGATTAGAAGTAGAACAAAATAAGATCTTTAAAATCCTGACAATAATTACGGTCTGCATTTCATTGCCTACATTGATCGTTGGCAGATATGGTATAAATTTTAAATATATGCCTGAACTGCAATTGACATTTGGTTTCCACTTGTAATCCTGTTTTTACTACTTAGTTTTACAGTGCCATTAGTTTATTTTAAAAAAACGAAATGGTTCTAATATTATTTCAAAACGAAATGAACACCCTTTATGCTCGCTTGTGTCAAGCTTAATACCTCTTTAATTAAAAAATGATAAACGATTCCATGAAAAAAATAATCAAGGTCTTATTATTCAGCTTACTAGGATTAGTAATTCTTATATGCATTTTGTTTGGCTACACAGATCGAACTATCGATGATTTGCAATCAAAATATGCTACGATTCCTTCCCAATTTGTAGCGCTTGACGGTATGAATGTTCATTACCGTGACGAAGGAGATGCTCTTGACTCGTTGCCTATTGTATTGATTCATGGCACGGCTTCGAGTTTACATACCTTTGATACTTGGGCAAGCAGTTTGAAAAAAAATAAAAGAGTGCTTAGAATGGATTTACCAGCATTTGGCTTAACTGGGCCTTTTCCAGATCGGAATTATTCTATAGACCACTATGTCAATTTCTTAGAAGATTTTTTAGCTGTTAGAGGAATAAAGCATTGCATCCTTGCTGGAAATTCGTTAGGGGGACAAATTGCATGGCGCTTTACGCTCAAAAAACCAGCAATGGTCGCGAAATTGATACTGATTGATGCTGCAGGTTACCCTAAGGAATCTACAAGTGAACCTATTGCCTTCAAAATGGCAAAAATACCAGTAATCAATAAAATATTATCCTTTATTACACCTCGGTTTGTAGTAAAGTTCAGTGTGGAGAATGTATATGCCGACAAAAGTAAAATCACCGAATCCCTTATTGACCGTTATTTTGATCTAACATTGCGAGCAGGAAACAGACAGGCATTTGTTGATAGAATGAACGTAGCCTATGACACTGGCTACCTAAAGAAAATCAATGGTATCCAACAAAAAACATTGGTGCTTTGGGGAGAAAAAGACGCCCTAATTACAACTGCTAGTGCCCAGCGTTTTCATGATGACTTACCAAATGATACTCTAGTGATATTAAAAAATTCTGGACATGTACCAATGGAAGAAAACCCTACAGAAAGTTTGAGAGCAGTTTTAAGTTTTATTGAACAGTAACATTATAAAAGTAAGGCACGATTACTACTTGACTGAATTTAACGATAACGATCTCTAAAAAGTCTTTTGCTTGCGCGCTATTTGCAGTTTAGTTCGTCTTTTCTGTACTTTCGGTTTTGTTTAGCAAGTAAAGATTAAAAAAAACTTAATTTAGACCTCAAGCAGTTCTTATATCGCAACCTAATGATAAAACAAATAAAGTGAACCTATTGAAAAAACTTGAAACGGAAAGATTAATTCTTAAGCCCACAACCTTAGCCGATGCTGAATTTATTAGAAACCTATTTCTCAGTCCAAAATGGATTGAATTTATTGGTGACCGCAAATTAAAGACTATCGAAGAAGTCGAAAACTATATTGAAACTAAATTCACCCCTCAATTCGAAAGATTGGGTTATGGGAATTACACTATAATCAGAAAATCCGATGGAGAAAAGATTGGTTCTTGTGGTCTTTACGATCGTGAAGGTGTAAATGGAATTGATATTGGTTTTGCTTTGCTTCCAGATTTTGAAAAGAAAGGCTACGGATTTGAAAGCGTAAATCACCTTAAAGAAATCGCTCTAACTGATTTTAAACTAACTCAACTTAGCGGAATAACTTCTACCAAAAATAAAGCATCACAGGCCTTACTAATGAAAATCGGACTTCAATTTGAGAAAAAAATTATACTCCCTAATGAAACCGAGGAAATACTATTGTATACCTTAATTCAGGAGGAGAGTCATCTACATGACATAAACCGCACGATTCTGGTTTAAGAATGAGGGGTCCAATTTTTATTAGCTTAATATTGATTTCAATATTTTGTAGTTTATAATCTTTATCTTAGCATAAATGCTGAATAAGCCAATCATTTAAACAAATATTTGAAATGCAAACGATATTAGGAGCAAACGGAATAATTGGCGAGGAGCTAGCCAAAGAATTGCGGAACAACTATAGCCAGAAAATTAGATTGGTGGGACGAAATCCACAAAAAACACATGCTGATGATTTGCTTTTTAAAGCCGATTTGCTTCATGCTGAAAGTGTTAATAAAGCACTTGAAAATACCCAGATTGCCTATTTAACAGTGGGACTACCTTATGATTCTGAAATATGGCTTAGGGATTGGGTCATCATAATGAAAAATGTGATTACAGCATGTAAACAAAACAACTGCAAACTAGTATATTTTGACAATACCTATGCCTACGCCCAAGATAGTAAAATCCAAACAGAAGAAACGCCTCTAACATCCGAAGGAAAAAAAGGAAGAGGAAAAAGAATGGCCGCGGAACTTTTGCTAAAAGCCATTGAAAGCCAAGAAATAGAAGCGGTAATATGTAGGGCTCCCGAATTTTACGGTCCAGGAAAAACCAAAGGACTCACTAATTCCCTTATTTTCGAAAATTTAAAAAAAGGTAAAAACCCCAAAGTATTCCTAAAAGACAACGTCTTACGAACACTTATATTTACCCCTGATGCCAGTAAAGCTATGGCATTAATAGGAAATACTCCAAGAGCTTATGGGCAAACTTGGCACTTGCCCTGTGATGACAATAGGTTAACCTACAAGCAATTTATTGGTAAAATTGGGGCTCAATTGGGACGAAATATAAAATATGATGTATTAAGTTGGTGGGTCTTAAAAATAGGTTCCTTCTTTGACAAGAACCTTAAAGAAACGCAGGAATTACTACCTCGTTATGCTATTGATAATATCTTTGAATCCACAAAGTTCAGAGATAATTTCCCTAACTTTAAGGTAACCAGCTACGAGCAAGGAATTAGAATAATTATAGATGATTATAAGATAAAGTAACCTGCCAAGTGCACCTACGCTTAATTTTATCCTATACGAATTATTGACCGAGACTGCCTCTCGCCTAATTTTATATATGGAATGGCATTTAAACTAATTTAAAAAACATACTATGAATTATCTTTTTGGAATCATTATTTTGACCACTCTAATGAACCGTCAGATCCTTTTCGATTTTAATAAAAATGCAGATATTCAAGGTTGGAAAATTGTAGATGATGCAGTTATGGGTGGAATATCATCGGGTAGCTTTAAATTAAGTCCTGACGGCCATGGCGTATTTGAAGGAGCAGTCTCATTAGAAAACAATGGCGGCTTCTCTTTGGTTCGTTACCCATTTGACAAAATGAAAACAAATAAGGACAGCAAAATCATCATAAAACTCAAAGGAGATGGAAAGAAGTATCAATTGCGAATAAAAGACAACTCAAGTAATTACTATTGGTACATAAGTTCCTTCGCTACTTCAGGCGATTGGCAAGAAATAGAAATCCCTTTACAGGATATGTACCCGTCTTTCAGGGGAAGAAAAATGGACTTACCTAACTTTTCTAAGAATTATATTGAAGAAATCGCTTTTTTAATAGGGAATAAAAAGGCTGAAAAATTTAAGCTCATAATCGATAAAATAGAGCTAAATTAAAAAATCAATGTTAGGCTTAAAATAGCATTATTGTTATGCAGAACAAAAGGCTTACTATTATCACGCTCACTGTTGCAATGATGTTGCTAGTACCATTAATAGCGATGCAATTTACTGTTGAAGTAAATTGGACTGTTTCTGACTTTGTTGTCGCAGGAGTTCTACTATTGACTACAACTTTACTATGTGGGCTCGTTTGGAGGAAAATAAAAAACGTCAACTACCGCATCGCGATCTGTATAATTCTTTTATTCTCACTTCTACTCATTTGGGCAGAACTTGCAGTTGGTATTTTCGAAACAACAATCAGCGGAAATTAATCAGAAAAACAGAAGTAAGATACTATTAATAAAAAAATGGCATCCATCAGAATGCCATTTTTTTATTATAATTTAGTAAAAATAGATGCGTCAAATTCAGATTTAACGATTACGTTTTTAGGTCCTATTTCCTGATTAACTCTATCATAAGAAAGTAATATAGACCCTGCTTTTTGATAATGGTCCCAAGGTTTTAAAAACTGTGGTTCTGTATCATTAAAATTCTGATAGTATGCCCATTGTTTTATTAAATGGTCTTCTTTATCTACATAAAGCCAATATTTATTATCTGGAGTTACACCTACTTCATTAAAGGTAAGCTGCAAAATATCCACCGTTTTTCCATCAGCTAATTGTTCTGATTTCACATAGCTAAGACTCGTCCCAGGATCTTGCAGTTTCCATGGCATAACCAACCAATATGAATCATTAATCCACCAATTCTTAGCTTTTATAAGTAGATTATTGGCTTTTTTCTCCTCTTCAACCAAAACACCGTTCTCATAAACTTTCCCTTTAAGAGTATTGATGTTAACCAAAATAGTTTGGTTTGCAGCTGGATTTTCTACACGAACATCACCAGTCCATTTATCCCAATACAATTTTCTTTTTACAAATTCCCACTGGATAAAATGAGTATTATCGTAATTTTTTATCCCTCCCATAGCAACAAGCATTTCTTTCACAATCTCATTTGCTTTTTCTGCATCTGACTGTGCGGATAATGAATTACTATCAAATATTATTAAAAGGAGAATCAGGACCAATTTAGAGATGCTATTCATAACTATTAAATTTTATTGCTTATTAAAAGACAAATATAGTTACTTTTCATTTCCCTTTAAATTATAAATCTCTTTTCTAAAGCCATATAGTTCTGCCTCTCTTTTTCGAAGCGTCCACTTAATACTAAATTTTTAAAAATTAAAGTAAAAAAAATGTCTCCTGCTTTTTTACAAATCGTATTGAAAACCCAATCAAGGCAGTACTTATACCCAATGAATCTATTTACCATTAAGGTATCTCAATTACGTAGGAATCTGCTTAAAGTTTTATAAATTTGGAACAGCTACAGAATTAGCAAAAAACTGAATTTAAACAAACAAAAACATAATGAAATCTTTCAGCAAACAGTTATCCTTTCGTTGGTCAGATCTTGACCCTAATTTTCATGTGCGCCATAGCGCCTATTACGATTTTGGAGCGCAACACCGTATCGAAATTTTGGAAAGCCTCGGCTTAACCATGAAAGCATTGCAAATCAATCACTTTGGACCTATACTCTTTAGGGAAGAATGTGTATTCAGAAAAGAAATCAAACTTTCAGATGCTATCTTTATGCACACTAAAGTCTCCAAACTAAAAGCTGACGGTTCACGCTGGTCAATTGTACACGAATTCCTGAATGAAGCTAACGTACTGCATGCTACTATTACTGTTGATGGAGCCTGGATGGACACTAAATTACGTAAACTGTGTGATCCAGTTCCTGAAATTGCATTAGCAGCTTTCGCTGCTATGCCAAAAAGTGAAGATTTTATCCAACTTTAAGCACTTTTATTACTGGAGTTTACAGATAACAACAGACATTAAAAAAAGGCTGGTCTATCACTGATAGCCAGCCTTTTTTAGGTTTTAACAGGAATTGCTATTTACGCACATATTCAATTCTTTTTACTGCTATTTTTTAAGTTGGTTTAATATCCAAAACTTAGTTTTTTTTTGAATTTTATACGTAAATTTGAGTAGTTAGCCCCATTTAAAAAGTTCTCTCAGGAATTAATAATAAAATCGTTTTGATACAACGACAAAACGAACGATTATCGAAATTATACTAACCCTAAAAACAGCAACTATGGAAATTACAACTCAGTTTGTACAAGCGGAGCCAAATGCTACAGCAGACAATTTAGTGTTCGGAAAATTGGAAAATTTAGCAAAACACTATAATTGGATTATTCGCGCAAATGTTATTTTTAAAGAGGAAAAAAAATCCGATGGTAAAGGAAAAATTTGTGATGTTATCTTAAGTTGTCCTGGTCCCCAAATATTTGCCTCTTCCAATGAGCAAACTTTCGAAATTGCCGTTGCTGAAACCATTCGAGATTTAGAGGTACAGCTGAAAAAACGCAAAAGTGAAATGAAACCATTTTAAGCTCTTTATAAAATTTAGGCTGCAACCTATATTTGTCTTACATTCTTAAAAAGAATATTTTCAGAATCTATATCCTTATGACAGCTGAACTTGAATTAGAGCTAGCTAGTTATCTGATTCTGCCAAAAAAAACAATAGCACATTTAACTTAGTCACTCCTTTTAGTTTGTTATAGTCTTTATTAATAGAAGCTGCAGCCCTAAAAGTTGCAGCTTTTTTTCGTACATTTATTCTCGTTTTTTCTGCTAAGCACTGGTGTACCATGATTAAAAGTAACAGCGAGAATTCCTAATTAAAAATGCGGCAATCCCATAAAAAATAGATTTGGCAAATAGAACGGCACAACACATATTAAGCACATCAGCAAACCTGCTTGGTTTTTGCTTATTCATTATTACCTCGCTACACATTGGTAATAAATCTAATAGTAGCTATATTGATGAGTTTACCGCTATAGTTGCACTATTGCTCACTATTTCATCTGTGTTCTCGTTTTTTTCAATACGAACGCCAGACGCTAAGAAAGAGCAGCAACTTGAACAAATTGCCGACAAGTTCTTTATTGTCTCTTTATTAGGTATTTTTGCCATTATACTTTTCATCATAATTACATACTGGGATAAATAGGAATATACCTAGTATAACATCTAAAATTCAGATTCACAAAGACAACTGTTTTTTTAGCACACGCCATTTTATTGTTATCTTTAATTATGGAAACAATTAATCATATTCTAAGACTTTTAGCAGGCATTGGTTTATTCCTTTTTGCCATATTCTTACTAGAGGACTCTTTAAAAAACCTTTCCGGTAGAAATTTTAAGCTCTTCCTACAAAAAATCACTAAAAATAAGGTTGGTGCCGCAGCTGGAGGAGCAATAGTTACCGGCATTCTGCAGAGCAGTTCCATGGTTTCTTTTATGGTCTTGGCATTTGTAGGGGCTGGTGTTTTTACCATGAGGAACGCCATGGCTATCGTTTTGGGAGCAAATTTAGGGACTACGCTCGATAGCTGGTTAGTGGCCACACTTGGTTTTAATGTAGATATAGAAGTTATTGCCTATCCAGCAGTATGCTTAGGAGGCCTATTGCTTATCCTATTCAGTAACCGAAAAACCGCGAAGTACATTGCATTTTTCCTTTTCGGCTTTGGCTTATTGTTTATTGGTCTTGGTTTTATGAAAACAGCAATGGAAGCTCAGGTTAAAATTTTTGATTTTTCTCAATATGCCGAAATGCCGCTAATGGTTTTCCTGCTCATCGGGTTTATTATAACTTTGATTGTTCAATCTAGTTCCGTTACCATGGCTCTCAGCCTTAGCGCACTCCATGTTGGTGTTATTAGTCTTCCCATAGCCGCCGCTATTATCCTGGGATCTCAAACCGGCACCACAATTAAAATAATTTTAGCTGCCATAGGTGGAAATGCATCTAAAAAACGCATCGTACTGGGGAATGTTCTTTTTAATGTATTTGTCACCATTTTTGCCTTCCTTTTATTAAAACCCATTCTATTTCTTATAACAGATGTACTTAATATTAAAGACAGTCTTATTGCCCTAGTCGCTTTTTCTACTTTTATTAATCTATGTGCGATCTCCATTTTCTTGCCCATGCTCGATTCTTTTACTGGTTTTTTAGAACGATTTTTCAAGAATTCCGATAGTTCTAGCACTGCTTTCATTAGCCATGCTTCCTTTGCAGAGTCCGTAACTGCCTTGGATTTATTTAGACGGGAAACCAATTATTTTATTCATAACTCAATGATTTTTAACCTCGAATTATTCAAGATTGATACCTATCAGCTTCGCGAAAACTCGGCTTTTAAAAGCATAAACGAAAAGAATAGATTTTACTTTAAAACCAAAGAAGAAAAATATGATTTCCTAAAATTGTTGCAAGGCGAATTACAAGCCTTTTATCTCGAATTAAGACCTAAATTAAGGACCGAACAGTATTCTGAAATTAACCAATTGATCTCTGCAGTGCGAAATTCAATGCATTCTGTAAAGAGTGTCAAGGATATAGGAAGTAATATTGCAGACTTACGGCATTCTTCGAAAGAAATTAAGTACAATTTTTTCATCCATCATAAAAAGGAAATTGAAATATTATATGGGCAACTAAATGCATTTGTAGCACAAGAAAAAGCGCCATCTTTCAAAAATATCCAGGCTGTTTATGATTCTATTGAGACCAACTACACTTCGGCGTTAAATAACTTTTATAGCGAAGCACAAAATGCTCCTATCGAAGACATCGATATCACAACGGTAATCAATTTTAACAGGGAACTATTTACCTCAAATAAGGCGATGCTGATGGCTGTTAAAGACTTCGTATTGCAGGAAAAACAAGCAGAGGGTTTTAATGAAATTCCCATGTATAAAACTTAAATAATATCATGAAGTTTTGGCTGAATTAGTGCTTTAAACTTTATAAAAAAGGAGGATTTCCGAAGAGCTAAATCCAATAATTTTGAAACATAAACTACTGATTTTATAAAACATTTCCGATTTAAATTTCCATCTTTGTAGTTAGCTTAATTTGCAATTTGATTTTTTTTCCATAAAAATAAACACATTTGAAAACGGTATTAAAAAAGAGTTTAAAAATTTTCCAATGGACATTAGGAATAATCACTGCGTTATTGCTACTGTTGCTAATACTTATTCAAATACCAGCTGTTCAAAATCTAGCCAAAGATAAAGCGGTTAGTTACCTTGAAGAAAAAATTCAAACGAAAGTTAGAGTTGACACACTTGAAATAGAATTTCCAAAAAAAATTATTTTAAAGGGAGTTTATTTTGAAGACCAAAAAAAGCAAATGCTTTTGTCTGGTAAAGAATTAGCTGTAGACATTAGTTTACTGAAGTTAATGAATAATACTGTTGAAATAAACTCAATAGACCTGCAGGGCGTTACATTAAATTTAAGTAGGAATTCACATGCTGTTTTTAATTTTGATTACATCTTAAAAGCCTTTTCTTCGCCCGCAGACACGACAAAAGCACCGATGGTCATTTCTCTAGACAAAATTAATCTGGACCAAACTACATTTAAACTTAAAGATGATTTTTCTAAAATTGATTTTTCCCTGAATCTGAAGCATTTAGATACCAGAATCAGAACTTTTGATTTAGAGCAAATGGACTTTGAGGTTCCTAAGGTTACCATTACAGGTTTGAAGTTAAAATTAAAACAAGGTATAGCCACAAACTCAGTCGATACAGATACTACTCCAGCTACAATCTATAAGTTTCAACTGGGTGAAATTGACTTATCCAAGGCAGATATTGACTACGAGGACAAAAAAACAAAGTTGACCACTTCGCTATCGCTTAAAAAATTAGGGGTGAAGTTTGACAAAACGGATGTTTACAACCGGTTTATACTAATCGATAAAGTTACGCTCTCTAATGCCACAGGAAAACTGGCTTTTGGCAAATTAGAGAGGATTAAAAACGAATTGGCTTCAAATGAGCCTAATAATTGGGAAATAAAAGTCAGAGAATCCAAAATCAAGGGAGTCGATTTTGCCTATGATGATCAAAATGTAGTCCCTCTTCAAAAAGGACTTGATTACAACCATATTAAACTTTCGTCACTGCGTTTTGACGCCGAAAATATGCGTTACAGTCCTATTGGTATTTCAGGGAATATCAATTCATTAAAATTATCAGAGCAGAGCGGCTTAGAAATTCAGTCTTTTAAAACTGATTTTTTCTATGGTAAAAAGAATGCTTTCCTGAAAAAACTATATATAAAAACACCACACAGTTTAATAAAGGACGAACTTCTCATTGGTTATCCTTCAATTGAAGCACTGGCTAGAGATTATGGGCAATTGAGCATTAATGCTTCATTGCAAAAAAGTGAAATAGGATTTAGGGACATTTTGCTTTTCATGCCTGATCTATCAAACAAAAAGCCTTTTAGCACTAATCCAGACGCAGTCCTTCTGTTAAACAGTAAAGTGATAGGTAAGTTGAATGACTTACAAATTCCGAAATTTGAAATCAGTGGAATAGGAAAAACAAAAATAGTATCTAGTGGAACTATAAAAGGCTTGCCAGATGTCAACAAGGCTTATTTTAATTTGAATATCGCAAATTTTGAAACCAGTGCAAAAGATATTGCCGCATTTGTACCAAAAGAAACTATCCCAAATACAATTCAGCTACCCGCTTTATTTAACGTGAAAGGAAACTTCAAAGGAACCATAAATAATTTCGCAACTGATTTAGTGCTGGGGAGCAGTTTTGGTAAAGCCAAAATTAATGCGCTATACGACCAAAGTAGAAAACAAAATGAAAAATACGATGCCAAAGCAGAATTAGAAAATTTTGATTTGGGAAAATTGATTAAAAATAATTCGATAGGCAAAATCAGTTTAAAGGCCTCTATAAAAGGAACTGGCTTAGATCCAAAAACGGCAAACAGTTCGGTAAAAGGAACGATTTCTAAAATCAATTACAACAAATATACCTATCAGAATTTAGACCTTGATGGAACGATAAACAAAGGACTTTTTAAAGCAAATGCTTCCGCTACCGATCCAAATCTAACTTTTGATTTAGTAACCAGCGGAAGCTTCAAGGATAAGTATCCTGCCGGTAAAATCAATTTAAATATTGACATTGCTGATCTAGAAAAATTGAATTTACATGCTGGACCAATGAAAATAAGAGGTATTGTAGATGCGGATATTCAATCAGCCGATATGGATTATTTAAATGGAAAGTTTAACATAATCAATCTTACGGTCGCTGATGATAAAGAGCAGTTTGTTACAGACTCGATTACATTAATTGCAACTTCTACGGTCGATCAAAATACCTTGGATTTCAAATCTCCATTTATGACTGCAAGCATAAATGGGAAATACAAGCTTTCTAAAATTGCTGCAGCCTTGTCTAATTCTATTTCTGAATATTATACTGCTGAGCCACATTCGAATACAAAAAAATCTAAAAAACAAGAATTGGAATTCAAAATTGCCATTTCAGACAGTCCTCTTTTAGTAAAATTAATACCTGATTTAAAAAGTTTAGAACCCATAGCTATTTCTGGAAGGTACAATACTATAAATGATTCTATTGTTTTGAATGCTGCGATCCCTAAAATTATTTACGGAGGAAACACATTAACAAATGCTGTTTTAAAAATAGAAACCAAAGACCAAGCTTTACTTTATAGCTTAATGGTTGATGATTTACAAAACGATCAATTTCAATTGCCCTATACTTCCTTAACTGGAAAAGTGCAAAACAATACTGCCGATTATATCTTGCAATTAAAAGACTTAAATGACAAAGAGAAGTATTTAATTACTGGTACGCTTGAAGCAAAGAAAGGCAATAACGAGATTCATTTTGATCCTAAAAATTTATTACTCAATTACGAATCATGGAAAATTGCTGCTGATAATGTAATCCGTTTTGGAGCAAAAGGCATTTACGCTGATAATGTTGAGTTAAGCAAAGATGGCAGTAGCATTGCACTTCAATCAGAATCTGAAAAAGCAAATGCGCCACTAGCGATTAATTTCAAAGATTTCAAAATTGAAACGCTGAGCAGTCTAGCTGAGAAAAGCGATTTTACCATTAGCGGAAATACTAATGGAACTGTTTTATTAAAAAATATAAATCAAACTGCTGTTTTTACATCTAATCTTACCATTGACAATTTTGCATTTAAGAAAGACACGGTTGGAACTATTAATATCCAAGTAGATAATAATATTGCCAACAACTACAATGCAAAGATTGTCATAACGGGTCAAGACAACCAAGTAAATTTAGACGGAACTTACAAAACAGGAAATGGAGCTATGGACTTCAACTTAGATATTGTAAAATTAAACCTAAAAAGCATTCAAGGATTTACATT
Source organism: Flavobacterium frigoris PS1 (assembly GCF_000252125.1). Taxonomy (GTDB): domain Bacteria; phylum Bacteroidota; class Bacteroidia; order Flavobacteriales; family Flavobacteriaceae; genus Flavobacterium; species Flavobacterium frigoris_A. The sequence goes on from NZ_AHKF01000024.1 coordinate 34,518, forward strand.
GGGTAACCTGCAGGAAAGCACTGGTTTCTTTAACGGAAAATTCAAAATAACAGGAACGGTTGACCAACCTAAAATGAATGGGGATTTGAAGTTGAATGAAATAGGATTTAAGGTAACACAACTCAACGCAACATTCAAATCCATGAATGATGCCGTTTCATTTACAAATGATGCCATTGTATTTGATCGTTTTACCATTAAAGATGAGAAAAACAACGATTTAGTTATCAATGGAAAAATCAACAGTTCCAATTTCAATAATTTTGGTTTTGATCTAAGCTTGGATGCAGATAATTTCCAAGCCTTAAATTCAAAAGAAAAAGACAATGATTTATTCTATGGTGAAGTGTATTTAGACAATCATTTACGAATAAAAGGAGACCTCAATAACCCTATTGTTGATGGAAGTATAAAAGTAAATAAAGGCACTAAACTGACTATCGTTATGCCGCAATCAGATCCTTCAATAGCGGATCGAGAGGGAATTGTAGAATTTATTGATCAGGACAATCCATCCCTAGTTGAAACCATTGCTGTAGATGAAAATTTAAGCAAAACTGAAGTAAAAGGAATCAATGCATCTGTAAATATTGAAGTCGATAAAGAAGCTGAGTTATCAATTGTAATTGATAAAGCCAATGGTGATTTTTTAAAATTAAAAGGAGAAGCTCAGCTAAATGGTGGAATTGACCCTTCTGGAAAAACGACTTTAACAGGAAGATATGAGTTGAAAGAAGGAGCTTACGAAATGAATTTTAATTTTATCAAACGAAAATTTGACATTAAAAGTGGTAGCTATATCCTCTGGACAGGGGAACCTACACAAGCTGATATTAACATTACCGCTGTATATAAAAATGAAGCTGCTCCTATTGACCTTGTTGATGATCAGCTAGGAAGTATTTCTGCTGACGTGAGAAATACCTACAAACAAAAAATTCCTTTTGAAACTGAATTGAAAATGAAAGGCGAATTGATGAAACCGAGCATTTCCTTTGATATCATTCTACCTGATGGAAATAATAGTGTGTCAACCGAAATCATCAATACCACGCAAGCGAAATTAAGCCAACTGCGCCAGCAACCAGACGAACTTAACAAGCAAGTATTTGCGTTGCTATTGCTGAATCGTTTTATAGGTGAAAATCCTTTTGCTAGTGAAGCAGGTGGCAGCTCAATTAATTCAATAGCGAGACAAAGTGCAAGTAAAATTCTATCGCAACAATTAAACAATCTAGCTGGGAATTTAATTAGCGGTGTGGAACTTAATTTTGATTTAGATTCGACTGAAGATTATACTACGGGACAATTAGAAAACAAAACTGATTTGAATGTAGGGATTTCTAAAAAATTACTCAACGACCGATTGAAAGTGACTGTAGGAAGCAGTTTTGGGCTAGAAGGACCACAACAAACCAACGAAGAAACAAACACTATTGCAGGTGATGTTTCTGTAGAGTACCAACTCTCTAAAGACGGTCGCTACAAGTTAAAAGCATACCGTTTAAACAAATATCAAGTCGCACTTCAAGGACAAGTAGTAGAAACCGGAATTGCTTTTATTATTACTTTAGATTACAATCATTTTAAAGAATTATTTCAAAAAAGCAAAACTCCAAAAGAGAAAAACAAAAAGAAATAATGAATCGCACCTATAGCATGATGAAAAACAAAGCACCACTACTCTATTTTCTATTCGTCATCCTGTTTTTGGCTGGATGCAGTGGTACGAATAAAATTCCCAAAGACGAACTACTTTATACGGGAGCAAAAATTAAAATTGAAGGAAACGAGCCTTCAAAAAAAGAGCGCAAAGCTCTGAAAACAGAATTAGAACCTCTAATAAGACCAAAACCTAACTCTTCTTTCTTAGGATTGAGACCCAAACTGTTTTTTTATAATTTGGCGGGACAGCCCAAAAAAGAAAAAGGTTTTAGATACTGGTTGCGAACAAAAGTGGGCGAACCTCCAGTATTGTACAGCAAAGTAGATTTAGAATACAACAAAAGTGTTTTACAAAACTACAGCGAAAATAACGGGTATTTCAATACAAAAACTATCGCTGACTCTACTCGATCGGGTAAAAAAGCGAAGGTGACTTATACCGTAACTCCTAACAAACGCTATTTTATTCGAGAAGTAAAATTCCCACAAGATTCATCAGCTATAGCTTCCATAGTGCGCAAAACTAAAAGACGCAGTTTATTAAAAACAGGAGAACCGTATAGTCTTGAAGTCATAAAAACAGAAAGAGAGCGAATTGATGCACGACTAAAAGAAAAAGGATTTTATTACTTCAATCCTGATTACCTATTAGTACAAGTAGACAGTACGGTGGCTGACCATCAAGTAGATCTGATTGTCAAACTAAAAACCGATTCTCCAAAACTGTCAAAATTGCAATACAAGATCAATAATGTAGTGGTATATCCTAATTATTCAATTAATTCTGATAACGTCTCTACTAGCTCTGATTCAATAGTAAAATATAAAGATTTCACGATTATAGATTCTGAAAATCTATTTAAACCCAGCATTTTTGACCGTGCGCTTTACTTTAAAAAAGGGGATTATTACAATCGTACTAATCACAACTTATCTCTAAATAGATTAGTAAACTTAGGTACTTTCAAGTTTGTAAAAAATCAATTTAAAGTAGCTGACACCATCGGTAATTATCTGGACGCGTATTATTATCTGACTCCTCTACCCAAAAAATCAATACGTGTAGAAGTTTTAGCCAAAACCAATTCTGCAAATTATACAGGGACAGAACTAAATCTAAACTGGAGCAATCGCAATGTATTTAAAGGAGCTGAGCAGCTTACTATATCAGCCTTTGGCGGAGTGGAAGTCCAGGTTTCAGGACAAAATAATGGTTTTAATGTCTACCGCGTGGGAACCGAAGCTAGTTTAATTTGGCCACGATTAATAGCGCCATTTAAATTTGAATCGTCCAGTGGTTTTGTGCCAAAGACAAAAGCGACGCTAGGATATGAGTTTCAAAACAGAACCAAACTGTACTCCTTACAGACATTCAAAGGTTCTTTTGGCTATTTATGGAAAGAAAACGAACGCAAGGAACACTTGTTGAATGTTACTGAAATCACCTTTGCTAGTCCGCAAAATGTGACTCCATTGTATCAGGAGCAAATTGCTGCAAATGCATCATTGGAGAAGGTCATCGAAAAACAATTGATTTTTGGTCCTACCTACTCCTACACTTTCACGAATACAATGCAAAAAAGGAAAAAACACACGTTCTATTATAAAGGAAGTATTGACTTAGCAGGAAATGTAACAGGATTAGTTTCTGGTGCTAATATAAAATCAGCAGATACAGTCAAAGTATTTAATGTCCCTTTCAGTCAATTTATAAAAATAGAAAATGAATTCAGGCATTACTTAAAATTAACTGAAGATTCTCAACTCGCTAGTCGAATCATTGTGGGCGCAGGATTTGCTTATGGAAATTCAAATGAAATGCCGTTTATTAAACAGTTTTTTAATGGTGGAACCAATAGTATTAGAGCCTTTAGAGCACGATCAATAGGTCCGGGAAGTTTTGATGGATCAACGGATGCCAATACCTTTTTACCGGATCAATCTGGTGATTTAAAACTAGAATTTAACACAGAGTATAGAGCTAAAATTTATGGACTCGTAAAAGGCGCTTTGTTTCTGGATGCCGGAAATATCTGGCTACTAAAAGAGAATCCAGATAAACCTGGTGCTAAATTCTCTAAGGATTTCATCAACGAAATTGCGGTGGGTGTTGGAGCTGGACTTCGATTTGACTTTTCATTTTTGGTACTCAGGACAGATCTTGCATTTCCTATTAGGAAACCCTATTTACCCGATGGAAATAGATGGGTACTTGACAAAGTAAGTTTAGGAAACAGTTCTTGGCGAAATGATAATCTGGTTTTTAATCTGGCAATTGGCTATCCATTTTAATCATTTTGAGATAAATACCTATTTATTTTTATCTAAACAGGAAAAAACAACAGCGTTATTAATTATCAAATAATCATTTAAAGTTAATTTTCTGTAATTAAAATTTCATATTTATAAATTTTAGCCATTGTTCGTTGCTAAATTCAATTATATTTGTCTAAAAAACAAGCTTACTATGGAAGAGTGCATTTCGGTTTTTGACATGCTTAAAATTGGTATTGGACCATCAAGTTCTCACACTTTAGGACCTTGGCGTGCAGCCGAACGATTCCTAGAAGAAATGAGGGATGAAAATGTAATTGCCACCGTTACTCGAATCAAAACTGATTTATACGGTTCTTTGTCGTTGACGGGAATAGGTCATGCCACTGATTTAGCTGTTATGTTAGGTTTAAGCGGTCAGGACCCAGAGTACATTCCTGTAGATGATATTGATGGAATCATAAAATCCATCAAAGACAACAACCAAATCATTTTAGGGAATGAATTTACCATTCCTTTTGACATTCAAAAAGACATCGTTTTCAATAAACAATTTTTGCCGTTTCATTCAAACGGAATGACCTTTACGGCCTATGCAGCTGATGAGGAACTGTATACGGAGACCTACTACTCCATTGGAGGTGGATTTGTAGTAAAAGAAGAGCGTATCAACGCCAAAAAGAAAATAGAAATAAAATGCGCATTCCCATTCCCAACTGATAAAGCAGTTGATCTTTTAAAATATTGCGAAACCGAAAATAAGAAGATATCAGAGATCGTTTATGAGAACGAGAAATCCATGCGCACTGAGGAAGTCATAGATCATGAATTAATGCGCATCTGGAACACCATGCTTGAATGTATGTATATTGGTTGTCACACTGAGGGAATTCTTCCTGGTGGACTAAATGTACGTCGTAGAGCATTTGATATGCATCAAAATTTAATAGGATTATCTAATTATAGCGACCCACAAACTTGGCTCGAAGAAATCAGATTAACTGAGGTCAAATTCCGTCAAATCTTGAAATGGGTAAGTTGTTTTGCCCTAGCGGTAAATGAAGTCAATGCGGCTTTAGGGCGCATCGTAACTGCCCCAACAAACGGGAGTGCCGGAGTGATTCCATCTGTATTGATGTATTATTTAGTCATTGAAAACCATGATGCAGGTCCAAAAGAGATCAAACAATTTTTACTAGTTGCTGGAGAAATAGGCAGCATATTCAAAAAAGGCTCTACCATTTCAGCTGCAATGGGAGGCTGTCAGGCCGAAATAGGCGTTTCCTCTTCTATGGCTGCTGCGGCATTATGTGAATTGATGGGAGGAACACCGGCTCAGGTCTTAATGGCCGCCGAGATTGCCATGGAGCATCACCTGGGATTAACCTGCGACCCTATTGGTGGATTAGTGCAAATTCCTTGTATCGAAAGAAACACAATGGGCGCAATCAAAGCGATAAATGCCGCCGAATTAGCCCTAGAAACCGACCCGAAAAACGCAAAAGTCCCTTTAGATAAAGTCGTAAATACCATGTGGGAAACCGCTAAGGACATGAACAACAAGTACAAAGAAACTTCAGAGGGTGGACTTGCTGTTGCAGTCAACATGGCTGATTGTTAACACTAGAGTAACTAAAAAACACCTATAAAATAAAGCCTACTAATCGACATACAAGTTGTTGAATAGTAGGCTTTATTTTATATGAAAATGCTATTTTCTCTTTTCTATACTCTTTTCTCTATCTTCGACACTCTCTTTCCTCTTCATTCTTTCCTTATGGCGTGCCCCGCTTACACAAAAGTTACAGCCGGGTCAGGCTGTACGTTACAATCTTTTATTGCACTGCGTACACAAAAGGATTTCCACTGCCATCCTTCACGCAGTCAATATCTACAAGATTCTCTTTTCACATTTAAGACGAAAATAAACAATACAACTCCACAAAGATTAGAGTCATTTAAAATTCAAAATTTTCCATTGGCAATTATGTACGGCAATCAAAATCCCTTAGATCAAAATCCGACAATCTTAAATCAAAATTTCTTTTCGCACTTCTCAGTCATGCCCTTCCACTTTTCACTATTCAGCAAACAGCATTCGAAACAAAAAATATAGTACATTCAAAATCAATAAATTATAATGAAGTTATTTAAAATAAAGTAGTATTTTAGTTCTTTCATATACGCCTTATGCAAATAATTGTAAAAAAGATATGGCATCGTGATGCAGATCGAATCGGACTTTTTTTTAAGTACGATAGTGCAACTATTTCCCAATTAAGACAATTGGGAGGTATATATAGCCAATCACTCCGTTGTTGGTATTTTGATTACAATGCTGAAAATTACAAGCTCATCAGCCAAAACTTTGAAGATTTGGTTATTGATAATCCAAAAAAGTCTAAAACGCAAACGCTGGCCGGCCTTACCATAAGCCGTGACCTTCCAGCCATAGCTAAAAGCGAACTTCAGTTAGATTTGGCCCCAGTGCTGAATAACCCTGAACATATAACGAAAACAAATTCGTTAGCACCAAATATGCGTTTAGAATTATTACCTAATTTAGGTAAGTATTGGGTTTTCAAAATGCGGTATTACCAGATTATCAGCAGACAATTACTAGCTACAAAAGGAGTCTATTGGAATGCCAATTATAAAGTTTATATGGTGTTAAGGAATTTAGGTACAAAAGAGCAAGTAGAAAAAATACTTGGTGTATCTCCTTTTTTTCCTGAAAATGATTATCATAAAAATGAAACGGTCTTCACATCTGAATCAATTATAATAAAACCACATCCTGAAGACTCAAAATGGATGGAAGTGTATATGCCCCCTTTTCTTGTATTGCGAGAAAAATTAAAACGTTTCTCTATGGCGCGTTATAGCACAATCAAAGATTGTTACTTACTTCCAGCAGCACCTAGTGTATATGACGCCATGGGAATGCAATTTGAGCCACATAAAGTACTGCTGAGCAATCAGCTACCAAGAGGCTATTTGATGAAACAAAACCTGCCTAACAGAAAGCAACTCGATTTAAGCAAAACCAAAGCGCAACTATTCAATCAAGTTCCTGATGCAGCCCAGGACTATATTTCGTTAATGGTAGACACTATATTGGCGCTTAATTACAGTAGTTCAACAATGCGTACTTATACAAGTTCCTTTTTAAAATTCCTGCGTGATCATCAGTTTAGAGATCCAAAAACGATCTCACAAAAAGAAATCATAAAATACTTAGCATCTCTTATGGAGCGCGGATTATCAGCATCATCTGGACATAGTATGGTCAATGCATTATTGTTTTACTACCAACAAATCGAGCAACAAAAAGGCTTTGAACTTAAACTACCACGGCCAAAGAGTGAAAAAAAATTACCCGCTGTATTAACCATGGAAGAATGTCTACAAATTTTTAGAGCCGTTGACAACCCAAAACATAAATTATTGTTGTTAATAGGCTATGGTGCGGGCTTACGAGTAAGTGAGATTGTAACGTTAGAATGGCGGGACATCTTATTTTCGGAGTTTAAAATTCATATTAAAAATGCCAAAGGAAAGAAAGACCGCATGGTAATGCTGCCCTACTCTATTGTGAGTTCACTGGAGCTTTATAAGAAATTATACGAACCCAATAAATACGTTTTTGAAGGGCAATATGCAGGAGAGCCATACAGTGCGGGAAGCGCACAATCAGTAATGCGACAAGCATTAAAAAAATCTGGTTTGTCTAAAAAAGCTACTGTGCATACCTTACGCCATAGTTTTGCAACGCATTTATTAGAAAATGGAACAGATATTAGATACATTCAAAAATTCCTAGGTCATGCTAGTATTAAAACTACCACGATATACACACATGTTTCAAAAATGGCTACTGATAAGATTGTAAGTCCACTAGATCGTTTAGTAGATGAAAATAACAAGAAAAAACTGAATGATTAATAAAAAACATCCCAAAAGATGTATATATTTGATGTTATATACAAGTTAGCTTACATATTATGAAAATAGCAGTAACAATCATATTATCAATAATTTCACAACTTTGCTTGGGTCAAAATTGTATTTGTAAAACTCGACCAGAATTGAATGAAATTATTTCTTGTGAAAAAACTATTTTTAAAAATGGAGCTAAAATATATCGAGAATTTAATTGCGACTCTTCTTGGGTTATATTTGAAAGCGAAAGCAAGAAAAAGAAAATACTTTTTTCATTAGATAAAGACTTAATCGAATTAACTGGGAGATTAGGATTTGCTAATTGGATAGAATATAAAAATTCTTTTATAGTAGAATATCATAATGTTTCTGGATGTTGTGAACCTTATGAATTCAAATTGTTTGATAAAACTAGCGGAAAAAAAATAGCAGAACTCGGCAGAGAAATATTCCACAGTGAAAATCAGAATTATCCTTACTTTGTAACTATTGACCACAAGAACTCAAATTTTCTATCTTTTTTAGATTTAAACACAAACAAAATTTTTAAAATAGATTTACCTAAAGACAGAATTGAAAAGACAATGAATATAACAAATGGAGTTTTCTCAGAAACTTTATTTGAAAATGGTGAAATTAAAAATGGAGTTTTTGAAATTAAATACAAGTATAAAGAAAATAGAAAAGACGAAAAATGGTTATTTGGAAAAATCACTGTTGACTTAAAAAAATACGTAAGCTAACCGCCATTTTGAGCTAGCTGGAATTTAGTGGAATTATCGTTTCGCATCAAGTTTTCGTTAAGCCGAAAATTGAGCGTTTACGAACTTCCAGCCATCTCAAAGTGGCATAACGTTGGCGGTAATGCAAAAAAAAATCAGCAGAAATGAAAATTAAGTCAATATTTATTTTACTATTATTTACAAGTTGCAATCCATTGTTTTGTTCTTGGCAAAACGGTTATGACGAAATAAATTATGAGCCATCTAAAAGTGAAGTAATTGGAAAATATGAATTAAGCGAAAAGTCTAAATCATATTTAGACGAAGATTATTATAGTTGGCCTCTAAAACTTGAAATATCTGAAAACAATCAATTTAAATTTCTTTTTGAGAATAACCCTGAAAGTTTAGCTGACAGAATATTTGCCGAAAAAGAAAATGACTCTAAAAGGAATAAAACAGGAAAATGGTTCTACTCGTTTATGAAGAAAGAAAAAATCTGCTATTTTGAGTTAGAGGGAATTTGTGTTGAACCTTTACGAAAAAAAGAAGATAAAATTTCGATAATGATTACAATTGGAGATGGAGATGAGTGCAACGGAATTGTTTATGAAAAAGTGGAATAAATAAAAGCACAACCGCCAACAGCCATTTAGCAATATTGCGAGTTTTGCGGTAAATTCACGTTTACGTTTCGCAAGATTTTTTATCTTTAGCGGAAAATAATCGGTCACGAAGTTCGCAACATCGCTAAGTGGCAAAACGTTAGCGGTAATACACCGCAAAAACCGTGAAAAATAGTAAAAAGCAAAAAAAATGATGAAAAATTATAAATCAAAACTCGGACTTGAATTAATAATTCCACTTATTTTAATTTTTGGTTATTCTCTTTTTGAGCTCATATCAAACAAAGTTTGGATTGGTATTTTTATAATGGTATTGACCATAATTTTTATTCTATACACATTTCTGTCAATAAATTACAAAATCGAAAATGATAACTTAAATGTAAAATGTACAATTCTGATGAATATAAATATTGATATTAAATCCATTAGAAAAATAATAGAAACATATAATCCACTAAGTTCACCTGCGGCATCAATTGATAGACTGGAAATATTTTACAACAAATTTGACAGCATATTAATTTCACCAAAGCTTAAAAAAGAATTTATCCAAAATCTTTTAGAGATTAATCCGAACATTGAAATTATTTACAGAAAATAGAAACAATAAAAAAAGCAAAAAAAGAAATTGTAAATATAGAACCAACCAAAAACAGAACAGTAATTATAAATAAGTACTACCGCTAACAGCTGTTTTGAGCTAGCTGGAGTTTAGTGGAATTACCGTTTCGCATCAAGTTTTCGTTAAACCGAAAATTGAGCGGTTACGAACTTCCAGCCATCTCAAAGCAGCAAAACGTTATGTGTAACTCTAAAAAACCAAAAATGAAAAAAATCATATTATTCATAATTATTTTTATTTCGTTTCAATCATTTTCTCAAACAATAAAAGAGCAGTTAAAACAAATAATTACAATTGATGATGCTAAAAAATTAGCGACAGAAAATCCAAATCTTGAAGCAGAACTTTTAAACATACATCCCGAAATTGAAACTGATGATTTTGCAACTAAATTAGCTGATGTGAAAACAGGCGAAATATTCTCAGATTTAGATTTTACCTACAAAATACTTTTTGAAACAAATATAAATGCTTTTCGTGTTAGTTATATTTTTCTTGATGCAAGTAAAATTTCACTCGCAGAAATTGAAAAATTAAGAACTGAAATCTTGGAGGAATATAAAAATGGAATTTCATTTTCGAATTTAGCTAATAAATACACAATGGACAATAGTAAAGATGGTGATTTAGGTTGGTTTGCTGAAGGAATGATGGTTCCAGATTTTGAAACAGAAGTGAAAAATCACAAACAAAATGATATTTTTAAAGTAGATATTGCGAATGAAAAATGGTATTACATTGTTTTGAAAACATTTAACGACAAACCAATAAGAGAATTCACGGTACTGAAAATAAAGAGCAACACATAACCGCCATTTTGAGCTAGCTGGAATTTAGTGGAATTACCGTTTCGCATCACGTTTTCTTTGAGCCGAAAACCGAGCGTTTACGAACTTCCAGCCATCTCAAAGTGGCATAACGTTATGCGTCATTTTACCCAAACGAAACAAAAATTCTTAATGGAAATTATAAATACCGAAAATGGAAATTTCAGTCTAAATGCAGAAATGGTTATTAATGCGAATAAAGAGTTTGCAGAAGTAAATAGTTTTGACATAGATAAAACTACAAACGATATGGGAAATGGATACGAATGGATTTATTTCAAAAATATCAAGATTGGTAGTCTCTACTTTTTCTTAAACGTATGTTTTTTTCAGAACAAAACTAAAATGATTAATTTCTCTTTTTCTGAATCTCAAATAAAAAATCCAAGTTGGGATAATTGGAATGAAAACGAAGAGAAAACTAATCAAAGAAATTTTGAAGAATGGTTAAACAAATCAATTGGAAGTAAGCGAAAATTTAATTGGGGTGATATTTCCTCAAATTATGATTTAAAAGGTGCAGGAACAAGTGTTACGATAAATTATCAATAAAAAAACGACCGCATAACAGCAGTTACACAATACACAAGGATTTAGTGGAATTAACGTTTCGCATCGTATTTTCGTTAAGCCGAAAATACTCGAATTCCGCATCCTTGTGCATCGTGTAGCTGCGAAACGTTGGTCGCAATGTTACCGTAGAATAAACAGAAAATAGAAAATATGAATAAAATTAGAATTTCAATTTTGCTTTTGACAATTTCACTTTTTGTAGGTTGTGATTTTGTAAAAGATAGTTTTACCTTTAAAGATAAGACAAAAGAATTTGTGGAAACCTTAATGAAAAAGGACTATGATAAATGTGTTTCCCAAATGGCTTTGGAAAGTGAAATTGGTAAAAACACAAATATTGACACTTTAAAATTGGGATTGGAGCAATTCCGAGGATTAGTAGAACGAAACTTTGGAGATAAGTTTGAGTATTCACTTATGAAATCTGAAAAAAAGCGTTCAACAATTGAAAGTGAAAACACACCACCAAATACTACACTTGCATTAATTGAATTTACAAATGAAAAAGAATTTGGTGTTTTTCAAGTTTTATTTGATGACAATTCAAAAAAGATAATTAACATAAAAACACTTGATGTAAAAGAACCTATACCGAATATGGTTATCTTTTGGCTATTCGGTTTTTTGCCATTATCAATTTTACTTTTCAATATTTATGCAATTAGAGAAATTAAGAAAAGTACATTGTCAAAAAAATGGTTGAAATATTTAGCAATAATATTTTTCAATTTACCGACAATTACATATTCTGCTGTCGAAGGTCTTTCGTATAAATTAGTGCATTTTCAATTTTTTGGTATCGGTTTTAGTTTTATGGGTTTTCTTGGTTCGGTATGGACTTTTGGAATTCCATTAGGTGGAATTTACTGGCTATGGAAACTGAAACAACACAAATTTGATGAAGAATTTAATGCGGAAAAAGAGGAACTTTCAATAACAGCTGAATAAAAAACACAGCCACCAACAGCCATTTTGAGCTAGCTGGAATTTAGTGGAATTACCGTTTCGCATCAAGTTTTCGTTAAGCCGAAAATTAAGCGTTTACGAACTTCCAGCCATCTCAAAGCAGCAAAACGTTGTGCGTAACCACATAAAAACGAAATGTAACAGAAAATTATGAGTTTAAAATTAGATTTATTACTAACTAGAGATAGTGTAAATATTAGCGACGACATTAATGCTCCTAATGAAAAAAGAATTTCAATTTCTGAAAACGCAACTTTAGAAGAACTTACTAAAACAATAATCATAAACAAATATTTGCCCTCAATTCAAAATGGAAAAGCAAGTTGGGTACTAAACTTCGGAAATAAACCAATTGCCATTATTGCAGAAGAATGGAAAGAAGCGAAATTTTTGGTAAATAAAGATAAATTTATTTATGAATTCACTAAACCTGAACCAAAAGTAGGTTTTTATTTGAATTATTTAGCCCAAAAAGATCCAACAGAAATATTTGATACGTTAATTAAAAAGTTAAAATAGCGACTACGCACAACACACGTTTGTGACTATTGCGGAATTTAGTGGAATTATCGTTTTAATTCGTATTTTCGTTTATCCGAAAATGCTCGTCTTCGGAGTCCGCAACATCCACAAGCGCGAGAACGTTATAGGCAATGCGGAGTGTGACAAATCCTGAAATAGGTTGACTAAAAATTAAAAACAAGATACCATTTAGCATATCCGACAAAATGCAAATCGAAGAGATAAACTTTAGTGTTTCAAACCTCTTTTCAAGAGAAGCCGTGAAAGAAATAAAGAATCCTGACGGAACCTGTAACAGGTATACTGAAACTACTGGTACTTTGGGTTATCCGGTAACCCAAGTAGAAAGTGGCGTTGCTTGTTCAGACACTAGTGGTGGTGGTTCTAGTGGTGGCATGACTGATGGTGATTCTACTTCTGGAAGGACAACATCTGGAGGCTCTACTGGGAGCCTAGGGGGTAATGGAGACGGTGCAGATGATGGTTTTGGTAGTGGTTCTTATGGTGGTGGTTTCACAACACCTTTAGCTGAGAAAGAAGACACAGACTCCATGGCATCTGAATTGCGAATTAAATTTTCTTTGTCTGGTCAAGCGTATTTATGGTTAAAAAACAACGCTTATACTGTTTTAATGATTAATGAGTTCCTTGATGATAATCAAAACTCAATGCAGGCTGAAAACTTTGCCAAGCAGATGCTAAATCAAATGATCAACAATCCCGGATTAATTTTCGATGTAGAAGCTTCCTTCAAATCACCTTTTAATATTGACAAATCAACCATTACAGATGCAACACCGGAAGGGAAAAAATTCAATACAGTTTACAAATCATTAACAGAATCACCCGAGTTTAAAAGACTATTTCTGGATGTGTTTGATGGTACACAGACTCGCTTTAATGTGAAGTTTGTAATTGGTGATATTACAAATGGAGCAAATGGAAATACTGACACTAATTTGTCTAACCCAACATTAAATATAATTACAATAAGCCCTGCTTTCTTGGATAGGTCAAACAAAATGGAAATAGGGAAAACCATTTTACATGAGTGCATACATGCTTACTTGAATGCGAAAATGGTTGACCCTACTATAGGAACGAGCATACCAAACCTTAATAATATGGAGTTTTGTGATGTTGTAAACCAAAAATATAGTGATTTTTCGCCTGGGCAAAACCAACATAATTTTATTTATAATTTTATGTTACCTACAATGGTTAGAGTACTTTCAGAAGTAAAAGAGAAATTGGTTAGTGCTGAAGACAATACAACAATGAATGCTTTAAAAATGAGCATTCCTATTGGTAGTCCCTTAACATCATTTGATTGGGGAGGCTTTATACATAACTTGTCATTAATTGGATTGCAAAATTGTTCGTTTTTTCAAAAGGAAATTGGTACATTTAATAGCTTCGGAGCACCAATCACTATAATTAATCAAACGTTAATGGATGCCTACAATCAATACAATAATTTTGGTCATCTTTATTTACATCCTTAAATTTAAAAATATGAGAATTTATTTGTTACTGCTTCTATTGATTCCATTTACTAATTTTTCACAGGATTTAGAAAAAATAAAGATGGCCGACACAATATATATCTACTTTAAAAGAGATAAAAATCAATATAGTTTACAAAATAACAGTATTAACCTCAATAATTTAAATTACTACTATACTTTTGAATATGCTGGAAAATATCGAAATTATATGACATTTATGCATCATTACAGCTTATCTCCAAAAGAAAAGAGAGAAAAAAGATCATTTTTAAAAAAGAATAAAGATTATATTATAACCCATGATTTTTTAACAAAATACGATTTAGCAGAAGCTACAGATTTAATTGGTCATAAAAAAAGGGTGTATTTAATGGATTATGATGATATATGTTGGTTTTCAATAAAGCTGGTAGAAGTAAAAGTTATGGGGACTTGGCCTCAAAGTATTGAATAACCCCGATGCCCAAAATAGAATAGATTTTTTAAAAGACCAATCGATTCAACACAATGCAGGAATACCAACCACGTTATGGACTTGGGAGGAATATTATGGTTGGCTTTCCTTAGGGGGTTTAGAGCAATCCCCAAGCTTTATAAAGAAATACCCTAAGGGGTCTGATGGAGAAACAGTATTTAAAGATTATTTAAATCGTGGAGAATTGAGTTTAAACAAAGAGTTTTAATAAAAGAACAACACATGAAAAATTTACTTTTATTTTTAGTTTTAACCGTTAATATTATTCATTCTCAGGACAAAAGAGCAGTTTATATAATATTTGAAGATCAAATAGGAATGTCTAAAACTATATATCCTCCAGATAAAGATCTAACTTTATCTCAAGTAAGGTATAACTTTGAATGTTTTAAAAAATCAGAATATGACGGTCCACTTGTGTTTTTTAATAATTTACTCGTTGTTGAAAAACCAAAATTTAAAATTGTTGACATTCCTATAATTTACAAATGCAAATCATTCCTTAAAAAACTTTATGCAAACAAAGTGCCAGTATATAATTGTGATTCATTAATGCAATATACCTTGGGCGAAGCTGTGGATCTGATTTATAAAAGTTATAAAATTTACATTATTGATTTAACAGAAAGTAAAGGCAATAAATTATATATTAGAGAGGTAGTCATGTCAAATCAATTAGGTGAATAATTTTCTTAAATAATTATAGTTTTTATTCTAGATACAAAAAACCTCTTGCAACAACCATTTTGAGCTAGCTGGAGTTTAGTGGAATTATCGGTTCGCATCAAGTTTTCGTTAAGCCGAAAA
>NZ_AHKF01000023.1 GCF_000252125.1 Flavobacterium frigoris PS1
CGGGACAATGTGCGAATCCAACCAAATTAACGATTGTTGTAAACCAAAAAACAACTCCAATATTTACAGCTGTTGCTCCTATTTGTGAAGGAGAAACACTTGCTTCTCTTCCATTACAATCAATCAACAACATCATTGGAACTTGGTCACCTTCTTTAAACGATACTACAACAACAGAATATACATTTACTCCAAATGCGGGACAATGTGCTAATACGGCCAAATTAACGATTGTTGTAAATCAAAAAACAACTCCAACATTTACAGCAGTTGCTCCTATTTGCGAAGGAGAAACACTTGCCCCACTTGCACTACAATCAAACAACAATATCAATGGAACCTGGTCGCCTGCTCTAAACAATACTACAACTACTGACTATACATTTTCTCCAAATGCAGGAGAATGTGCAAACTCAGCCAAACTAACGATAACTGTAAATCAAAAAACAACTCCTACATTTACAGCCGTTGCTGCTATTTGTGAAGGCGAAACACTTGCCGCACTTCCACTACAATCAAACAACAGCATCAATGGAACCTGGTCGCCTGCTTTAAACAATACTGCAACTACTGAATATACATTTACACCAAATACGGGACAATGCGCTAATCAAACTAAATTGACGATCTCAGTAAAACCAAAACCAATTCCGCTTTTGACAGATGGTAAAATATGTGTCGATAAGAATTCAAATAAAGTAATCCAGTCTTATCTTTTGGACAGCAAACTAAATAACGCAACTCATAATTTTGAATGGTTTTTAGATGGGATTACTATCTACAATGCCTCGCAAAGTACTTTTGAAGCTACTCAAAAAGGAACCTACTCTGTTAAGGCTACAAATAAGTCTACTAATTGTAGTGCAACACTTGTTGAAGCAATAGTTACTGAAACTTTGTCTAACAGCACAATATTTAAAATAACACAAACGAATGCCTTTAGCGATGATGCTACTCTAACTATTTCAGTTGTTGAAGGAACTGCAAACTACGAATATCAGCTGGACCAAAGTCCTTTTCAATTGTCAAATGTTTTTTCAGAAGTTTCTCCAGGCACACATATGTTACGAGTTGTAGATACTGAAGCTTGTACTGATTTAAGCTACCAAGTCATCGTAATAGGCTATCCAAAATTCTTTACACCAAACGGAGATGGCCATAACGACACTTGGAAAATCATTGGCTTCAACAGTCAATACAGTCCTTCCATCACTATTTTTGACCGCTACGGGAAATTATTAAAACAAATAAACTCGAGTGATTTCGGTTGGGACGGCACCTTTAATGGACAAGCAATGCCTGCCACTGATTATTGGTTTAGAGTAATCTATCTCGAGGACGGAATCAATAAAGAATTCAAATCTCATTTTTCATTAAAAAGATAGTATCTGTTTTTTTAGGAGCACAACATTTTATTTTAATTCCACTTCCCTCCTGCTTTCCACAGTATCTTTTGTGTCGAAAAGCGTCACAAAAGGATACTTGCCTCAATCAGGGCTAAAGAGGATATTTTGATTTCAAAACAAAAAAAAACTGCTCGAATTGACCAAGCAGTTTAGCTATTTGAAAATTATTTCTTTTTTAGTTTTTTATAAACTTCATATTTGATGTTCCTTTATCAGTATTCATTTTCAAGAAATACTTTCCAGTCGCTAATTTAGAAACATCCACTTTAGAAATACTTTGAGCATTAGGAACTGCAATAACTAATTGTCCTAAAACATCCAGAACCGCAATTGATTGTAATTCAATAGCGGTTTTAACGTTAATATTCAGTATATCATTTACAGGATTCGGATACACACTAAAGTAATCCGAAAACGCAAAATCCGTAATCCCTAAAGTTTTAAATGTTGAAGTCGCTTTATTGGTTAGAATTGGAAAATTATAATCAAAATAAATACTGGCTTCATTGGTAAAAGAATCACCCGTTACAAGTGTTGGCAAGGTTTTAATTTTAAAAGCAATATAACCATCGTTTGTAGCGTCGTCAAAAGGCAGGTTAATACTTTCGAATATAAATTCGACTTTATTTCCATTCGAAATATTGGTTATAAACTCATGACTCCCTTTTGTCGGAACCAAGGTTGAAATATCAAATTTGGATAAATCAATTAGATCCTTTACAACAATGTTTTGAGCAGGATAAGTTCCCGTATTTTCAAACCGAATCAAATAATGCACATATTCGCCAATCAATTCTGGAGTGATTGCATCTCCTTCTAAACAGGTCTTATCGTTAGGATCAAAAGACCCCACCACAATCTGGCGGAAAGCAAATGAATTGTCTACCGGTTTCTCATCTCCAGTTACAGGAGTTATTAAGGCATTAAAACTCAAACGGTCTCCAAGATTCACTGCGGGAGTTTCCATTGGAGAATTGACATTTAGAGTTACTGTGATTTCACGTTTTTCGAATGGTTGCAGATTAGTATAATTCCAGCTGAGTTTATCCACAACTTGATTATTAACTACTGGAACTGAAGATACATAATCTAAAACCGCATCATTAAACGTTAAAGTAACCAAGCCTGACAAGGTACTATTTCCCTTGTTTTTATAAATGATTTTATATGTAGCATCAAAACCTGGTCTTGCAGGAACTGTTGGTAAAATGGTTATTTCAAGATCGTTATGTAATCCTTTAGGTGATATACAAAAATCTTGATTATAAGGGCTCGTTTGTGTTGGAAAATTTACATTTATTGAAGAAGGTGAAATATTGAAATAAGATAGATTTTCTAAAATTGGTGTAATTGTATAATTCCCTTGCTTAACAGCAATTCTGAAACTCCCTGAACTATTAGAAATTATTTCTTTTGAATTTAAACCGTCAAAAATATTAAACCTTTGGTTAGCTAAAGACGAATCCGATTCCTCACATCCATTATTATTTAAATCTATTTTTTGATTTCCTTGAATCGTATAAAAAGTACCACCTGGATTAAATGAGCAATACGAATTTACCACACAATTGTTATATCCTAAGGAAACTACATTGTTTTGTAACCAACCTAACTCGGATTCATCTGCACAAACGAATTTAAGATTTGGGTTTTCATTAAATTGCACACTTCCTTGTTCTTTCCCATTTTTCAGAAACAAAGACTCTAGTTGATTTCCCCAACAATTTAATCCCCATAGATTTACTAAATCACTTGTGTTTAGTGTAGTAATGTTGTTTTTACCACAATTTAACTCATACATACTTGGTAAATTATCTAAATTCAAGGAGACAATTTGATTATAAGAACAATCAATATGTGTTAGATTAATCAATCCATTAATATTTAATGATTTTAGCTGATTATTACTGCAAATTATATCTTTCAGACCTATTAAACCTCTGACGTCTAATGCTGTTATTTTATTATTATTACAATACAAAGTTTCAAGATTTTTAAAACTCAAAATACCTGTTAAATCAATTATTGTCGAACCAATTACATTCAAATAACTGACTTGTAAAGCTTCAGTAGTTTGGATTTCGCCATCTTTATTTGCATCAACTTCAAAATAAACACCACTTAGATTTTTAGCAACATATAAATATTGACCTTTTCCAGATAACACTAATTTCTCTTTAAAAGTAGCGTCAGGAATAGCAACAATTTGTGCTTTTGCAGTAGTGAAAAATAACAAACACAATAGTAGAAAGTATAGTTTTTTCATCAAAATAATTTTTACTGTTTAATAAATTTAAAGCTTGAACTTCCCTTATCTGTGTTCATTTTTAAGAAATAATTTCCAATGGTTAATTTTGAAACATCCACTTTTGAAATATTCTGAGCATTTGGAACAGCAATAATTATTTGTCCCAACATATCATAAATCGCCATCGTCTTTAGAGGAATAGTATTTTTAATTCCAATATTCAAAATATCATGAACTGGATTTGGATATACATTAAAATAATCCGCAAACGCAAAATCTGGAGTTCCTAATGTTTTGAAAGTAGAAGTCGCTTTATTAGTGAGAATGGGGAAATTATAATCAAAATAAATATTGGCTTCATTAGTAAAAGAATCCCCAGTTGCCAGTGTTGGCAAAGTTTTGATTTTGAAAGCAATATAACCATCATTTGTAGCATCGTCAAAAGGTAAATTAATGTTTTCAAATATGAATTCGACTTTATTTCCATTCGAAATATTGGTTACAAATTCGTGGCTGGCTTTTGTTGGAACTAATGTCGAAATATCAAATTTGGATAAATCGATGAGGTCTTTTACCACAATATTTTGAGCAGGATAGGTTCCTGTATTTTCAAAACGGATTAAATAATGAACGTACTCCCCTATCAATTCTGGAGTAAGAACATCGCCTTCTAAACAGGTTTTATCATTAGGATCGAATGAACCTACCACACTTTGGCGCAAAGCAAATGAATTATCTACCGGTTTTTCGTCTCCTGTGACAGGATTAATAATAGCATTAAAACTCAAACGATCTCCAATATTTACAGCAGGAGTTTCCATAGGAGAATTTACGTTTAGAGTTATCTCTATCTCCCGTCTTTCAAATGGTTTCAAAGTAGAATAATTCCAAATTAAATTATTTATAGCTTGACTATCCACATTGGGCATAGCAGAAACAAAATCCAAAACGGCATCATTAAAAAGTAAGGAAACTGTTCCTGACAGTACTGAATTACCATTATTTTTATAAATTAATTTATATACCGCATCAAATCCTGGTCTTGCTGGAATTAGTGGTAAAATTGTAATTTCTAAATCATTATGTACACCATTGGCTGTGATACAAAAATCTTGATTAAAAGGACTTGATTGCGTTGGGAAAGTAACGGTTAGTTTTGCAGGAGAAATAGTCATATAGTTAGAATCCTCAACTATTGGAGTTATTTCATAAGTTCCTTCCTCAACAGGAATTGAGTAATTTCCCGTCCCATCAGAAATTAAATTACCTGTTGTCGTTCCATTTGTAATTAAAAATTTAATGTTAGATAGAGATAAATCCAAAGGGTCACAACCATTTTTATCACTATCAAAACGTAAGCTTCCATGAATGTCATAAAAAGTACCGCCTGGAATAAAAGAACAATAGGAACTTACAACGCAATTCGGATTGCTAGAATTGGAAATTTGATTTTGTATTTCATCTAATTGATTATCATCAGCACAAATATATTTTAAAGCTGTATTATTAGCAAAACTTAAAATATTTTCTTTAGTACCATTCTTTAAAAACAATGTCGTTAAATTAGGATTTGCATTACAATATAAATTCGTGAGTTTTTTTAAATTACTCACATCCAATGTTGAAATATTATTCGAAGAACAAGCTAACCATTCAAGATTAATTAAATTACCAACATCTACTAATGAAATCTGATTATATTCACAAAATAAAGAGCTTAGTTTTACTAAATCAATTACATTTAAGGAAGCAATTTTATTGTTATTACAACCTAAACTTTGAAGGTTTATAAGCGTACTACAGTCAAATGTCGTAACTTGATTAAAGTTAAAATGCAAACTTATTAGATTTGTTAAACCAGTCACATTTAATGATGTTAGCTGATTACTACTGCAATCTATATATTTTAATTTTGTTAATCCACTTACATTCAACGAGCTCAGAACATTATATTTACAGTCTAATTCCTGAAAATTAGCTAACCCTCTTAAATCTAATCCTGAGAGATTATTATTACTACAAATTAATGATTGAAAACTTCTTAAACTACTGACATCTAGTGTTGAAATCGTATTATTTGAACAATCCAAAAAATATAAATTTACTAATCCACTTAAATTAATTGATGATAGTGAATTTTCAGAGCAGTAGAATATATTAAGATTGATGAAATTAGTAATCCCTACTAATGAAGTAATGGAGGCATTAGTAACATTTAACTGACTTACTTGTAAAGCTTCAGAAACTTCAATCTCGCCATTATTATTTACATCTATTTTAAAAAAAGAGCCTCCTACATCTTTAGCAATGGTATTAGTTTCATTTGCGGCCAGTAATTTGGCTTTAAATTTTGCATCTGGAATATTTATAACCTGAGCATTAACACTACTGTAAAAACAAATTGTAACAAGTAAAAAGTAGACTATCTTCATAAATAGTATTTTTAGTGTTTGATAAATTTAAAACTTGAACTCCCTTTATCAGTGTTTATTTTTAAGAAATAATTGCCAGTTGACAATTTTGAAAC
The DNA here is from genome assembly GCF_000252125.1 of Flavobacterium frigoris PS1. GTDB lineage: Bacteria > Bacteroidota > Bacteroidia > Flavobacteriales > Flavobacteriaceae > Flavobacterium > Flavobacterium frigoris_A. Next base: position 6,182 of record NZ_AHKF01000023.1, read on the forward strand.
ACCCACTTTTGAAATATTCTGAGCATTTGGAACCCCAATAACTATTTGTCCTAACATATCATAAATTGAAATTGATTTTAATTCAATGGTCTTTCTAGTTTCAATATTTAAAATGTCAGTTACTGGATTTGGATATACACTAAAATAATCTAAAAACTCAAAGTCTGCAATTGCTAATGTTTTAAAAGTAGAAGTGGCTTTATTTGTAATAATCGGGAAATTATAATCAAAATAAATATTGGCTTCGTTAGCAAAAGAATCCCCAGTTGCCAGTGTTGGCAAAGTTTTAATCTTGAAAGTAATATAACCATCATTTGTAGCATCGTCAAAAGGTAAGTTGATGTTTTCGAAAATGAATTCTACTTTATTCCCATCAGATATTTTAGTCACAAACTCATGACTGGCTTTTGTTGGAACCAAGGTTGAAATATCAAATTTAGATAAATCGATGAGATCTTTCACTACAATATTTTCGGCAGCATAGCTTCCTGTGTTTTCAAATCGGATTAAATAATGTACATACTCCCCTATCAATTCTGGAGTAATAACATCTCCTTCTAAACAAGTTTTATCATTTGGATCAAAAGACCCCACCACAATTTGGCGCAAAGCAAATGAATTATCTACTGGTTTTTCATCCCCAGTTACAGGTGTTATTAAGGCATTAAAACTCAAACGATCTCCATTATTCACTGCAGGGGTTTGCATTGGTGAATTTACATTTAGAGTTACAGTTATTTCACGTGTTTCAAAAGGTTGCAAATTCATATAATCCCAACTGAGTTTGTTTGTAATTTGATTATCAAAGACTGGTGTCGCAGAAACGTAATCTAAAACGGCATCGTTAAACGTCAAAGAAACCGAACCTGATTGACTTGTATTTCCCTTGTTCTTATAAATAATTTTATAAGTTGTATCAAATCCTGGTCTAGCTGGAATTAACGGTAAAATCACCACTTCCAGATCATTATGAATACCGTTTGGAGTGACACAAAAATCTTGACTATAAGGACTAGTTTGTGCTGGAAAAGCAACATTTAGAGAAGTTGGAGAAATGTTAAAATAATTTGGGTTTTCAATAATTGGAGTTATAGTATGTGTTCCACCTTGAACAGGCATCGAATAATTTCCAGATGTATCTGAAATAAAATTCCCTGTATTGGTCCCGATAGTTATTTTAAACTTCAAACTTTTATAAACAGCATCATTTACAGTACAACCATTATTATCGATATCTAATTTAGATTTTCCTTTTATCGTATAAAAAATTCCGCCAGGTGTAAAAGAACAGTAGGAATTAACAACGCAATTCGTATACAGCAAATTATTAACTTTAGATTGTATGTCTAATAATTCATCTTCATCTACACAAATATATTTTAATGTTGGATTGAAACTAATATAATAATTATAGTTTGTTGTGAAATTATTTTTAATAAATAGGGATTCAAGGAGATTAAAATTACAGTTAAATTGAAATAAATTATGACAACTTGAAAGATCTAAGGTTGTTATTTTATTTGAAGAACAGTCTAATTCGGACAATTTAGTACAGTTTGAGACGTCAATTGCACTTAGATCATTCATAGTACACAACAAAGATACTAATTTGGTATGTCCTGATACATCTAAAGACTTAATTGGATTTACACTACAATTTATATATCCAATATTAGGATTATCTACAAATACTAACTGAGTAATACTATTATTATTACAATCTAAAAACTTTAAAGTACTTAATCCAGATAGGTCTAATGTTTCTAATTTATTTGCATAGCAATTCAAAGTTTCAAGATTTTGTAAACTGTTCAAATTCAAATTATTTAATTCGTTTCCAAAACAATTGAGCTCTTTTAGAAAAGTAAATTTACTGGCATCAAAGCTTGTTACTTTATTCCAACTAAATTCTAATATTCTAATATTAGTAAAATATTCTAAACCATCAAAATTAGAAATACCAGCACCATCGAGTCTTAGTCCTTGCACTGCTAATGCTTCGTCTCTTTGAATTTCATTATCATTATTGCTATCAATTTTAATTCCTTTACCATCACCATTGGTCGCAATATAACTGTCTGCACTTGCTTCTAGTAATTTTTTCTTAAAATTGGCATCTGGTATATCAATAAGCTGAGCGTTAAGACTTCCAAATAAACAAAATCCAATAAGTAAAAAGTAAAGTTTTTTCATTTCATAAATTAAAGTAATCAAATATATAGAAATCAATTAGTAATAAATTATTTTCCTACAAAAAAAGCCTTACCGAAGTAAAGCTTTTTTTATAAAATATATGATTTTTGAAATTGACTAGAAAGCCACATTCCATTTTGGTAATCTTCCATTTTCGTCCATGAAGTTTTGTAAAACTTGTCCTTCTACAGCCGTTGGAATTCCTTTAGATGTATCATTGAATGTTTCGTACCACACTACTTCTAAAGTCCTGATATCCTCTTTAGCCATTTGTGCTGGCCAAGAATATTTTCTTCCCGTTTTCGCAAACTGGTGCCCTTCAACGATCTTTTCTTTCAAACCACCATTTTTGATTTTCAAAGACCCGTCATTTTGCACAGTTCCAGTAGAACCAACCATGATTAACTCTTTTTCATCTCCAACTGCATAAACCAAAAACACACCACTTCCTTCAGAAGCGTTGCATACCTGCTCTAAGTTATCATCTGCTGTAAAAGTAAAGCTATCGCTTACTTTAAAATTTTTCAATTCTTTATACATCTTTCTTTTCTGTTAATATTAAATAAAATGCCTCACAGAAACAGTGAGGCATTTTTATAATGACTTGAAATCATTAATAATTTTTCAATTATCCAATAACTTCTTTTACTTTTTTACCAATCTCAGCTGGAGAATCCACAACGTGTATTCCACATTCTCTCATAATTTGTTTTTTAGCTTCAGCTGTATCGTCAGATCCACCTACAATAGCACCTGCATGACCCATTGTTCTTCCGGCTGGAGCGGTAACTCCTGCGATGAAACCTACAACTGGTTTACGGTTACCATCAGCTTTAATCCAATGTGCAGCATCAGCTTCTAATTGACCACCAATTTCACCTATCATTACGATACATTCAGTTTCAGGGTCATTCATCAACAATTCAACTGCTTCTTTTGTAGTAGTACCAATAATTGGGTCTCCACCAATACCAATAGCAGTAGTGATTCCTAATCCTTGTTTTACTACTTGGTCAGCCGCTTCATAAGTTAAAGTTCCTGATTTAGATACAATCCCTACAGTTCCTTTTTTGAAAACGAAACCTGGCATGATACCAACTTTAGCTTCACCTGGAGTAATAACTCCCGGACAGTTTGGACCAATTAGTCTTGCATTTCTTTCTTTAACGTAAGCATTTGCTTTAATCATATCTGCAACAGGAATTCCTTCCGTAATTGCGATAATCACTTTTATTCCAGCATCAGCAGCTTCCATTATTGCATCAGCAGCAAAAGCAGGTGGTACAAAAATAATAGTTGTGTCAGCACCCGCTCGTTCAACGGCATCTTTTACAGTGTTGAAAACTGGACGATCTAGGTGACTAGTTCCCCCTTTTCCTGGAGTAACACCACCAACAACGTTAGTTCCGTACTCAATCATTTGAGAAGCATGGAAAGTTCCTTCGCTTCCTGTAAATCCTTGAACAATAATTTTGGAATCTTTATTAACTAAAACACTCATGATATATATTTTATGTGATTTTTAAAAATTGTCATGCAAAAGTAAGGTTTTGAAAATTATTTGAGACCTTTCCTGACAAAATAAATTACGATATTTGACTCATTTGATAACCTCTATGTAATTTATTGTCTTTTATTTGCCAAATTGATATAAAATGTGCCAACAGCATCTCTTCTCTTGGATTCTCTATTGTCTTTACAAAATGTGAATAACGAACCGTGATCATATCATTTTCTGCGATAACGTGGCTTATTCTTATTTTTGAACGAACATAAGCCTTTGCTAATTCGTCAGATAATTCTACCAAAGAATCAAAATCCAACTGTACGAATCCTTTACTGCTATTCCAATCTACAATAACATCAGGGTGCAAATATTCCTTCATGACGCTACTGTCTAAAAGGGCATCTGATTTGTAGAATTTTTGAACGATTTCTTTTGCTGTCATATTATTTTAATTTGTTTAAAATCTCGGGGATTTTTTTAATATTGGCCAGTTGCTTTAACTTTTCTCTGGACTCTTCGATTGGGGTTCCAAAATAGGATTTCCCTCCTTCTACTGATTTCGTCACTCCCGTTTGACCAAGAATGATTGCTTTTTTTCCAATTGTTATTCCGCTTGTGGTACCCACTTGTCCCCAGATTGTAACTTCATCTTCTATAATTACACAACCTGCAATACCTGTTTGCGAAGCTATCAGACATTTTTTTCCAATCACTGTGTCATGTCCTACATGCACCTGATTGTCGAGTTTTGTTCCTTCTCCTATGATCGTGTCACCGCTAACACCTTTATCAATAGTACAAAGTGCACCAATGCCAACATTGTCTTTTATAACCACTCGACCACCCGAAAGTAGTTGATCAAATCCATCCTCACGTTTTTTATAATAAAAAGCATCAGCTCCTAAAACAGAGCCAGCATGAATGATTACATTGTCTCCAATTACCGTGTGATCATAAATGGAAACGTTTGAATGTATTACACAGTTTCTGCCAATTACAACGTGGTTTCCCACGAAAGCATTTGGCTGTATCACCGTACCTTGACCAATATTTGCTGAAGCAGAAATTGAAGCATTAGAAGACTGAAAAGGTTTAAAATGAGTCGTTAATTTATTGAAGTCCCTGAATGGATCGTCAGAAATTAAAAGTGCTTTTCCTTCAGGACAATCGACTTTTTTATTAATAAGAATAATCGTTGCCGCTGATTTTAAAGCTTTATCATAATATTTGGGATGATCCACAAAAACGATATCGCCTTCTTCCACGACATGAATTTCGTTCATGCCTAAAATTTCAAAATTTTTATCACCTACAGATTCACACTTAAGTAAATTTGCAATTTCTTGTAAAGAATGTACTTTATTAAATTTCATAAATTTAGTATTCAATGATCAATAGCCGGTATTCAGTTTGCATATAAACTGAATACCACCTACTTCAAACTATTCTTTAACACGCTCCATGTAAGAACCTGTTGTGGTGTCTATTTTAATCTTATCTCCTTCATTGATAAACAAAGGTACATTTACGCTAGCTCCAGTTTCAACAGTTGCTGATTTTGTTGCATTAGTAGCTGTATTTCCTTTTATTCCCGGTTCTGCGTAAGTAACTTCAAGAATTACTGAAGATGGCATATCTACTGATAATGGCAAATCAGTTTCTGTATTGATACTTACCATTACAGTTTCTCCTTCTTTCAACAAATCTGGTGAATCCAAAATGTTTTTATTCAAAGAGATTTGTTCGAAAGTCTCCGTGTTCATGAAATGAAAATCATCTCCTTCTGGATATAAATACTGGAACTTGTGATTTTCAACTCTTACTTCTTCAATCTTATGACCAGCTGAAAAGGTATTGTCCAATACTTTTCCATTACTTAAACTTCTCAGTTTAGTTCTAACAAATGCAGGTCCTTTTCCTGGTTTAACGTGAAGAAATTCAATGATTTTATAAATGTCATTGTTATATTTAATACACAATCCGTTTTTGATGTCTGATGTAGATGCCATGATATTATTTGTTTTTTCCCCACTCAAGCTCTCCCCGAAGGGTAATAAAACAGAATGGAAGTGTGTTACTTATTATTTATAGTATTATTTTAATTTTTATCCAACTAATAAACTCATCTTGATCCTTTTGAAGGACTGACTTAATTTCTAATAGTTCCCTGTGTAACCTTTCATAACTCCCCTAGAAGAATTTCTGATAAAATCAAGAATTTCGTCACGCTCCGGAGTTGCTTCCATCTCTGCTTCAATAATTCCTATTGCCTGTGTGGTATTATAGTTTTTTTGGTACAAGATTCTATAAATATCTTGAATCTCTTTGATTTTTTCAGTTGTAAAACCTCTTCTTCTCAATCCTACAGAGTTAATCCCAACATAAGACAAAGGCTCTTTTGCAGCTTTTGTAAAAGGAGGAACATCTTTTCTAACTAATGAACCGCCAGAAATCATTGCATGGTCCCCAATATGAATAAACTGGTGTACTGCTGCTAAACCACCAATAACGGCAAATTTACCAACTGTTACATGTCCTGCTAATGCTACACCGTTTACAATAATAGCATTGTCACCAATATGACAATCATGAGCAATATGCGCGGTTGCCATAACTAAACAATTGTTTCCAAGTGTTGTTTGACCTGATGCTATTGTACCGCGGTTGATCGTGACACATTCTCTAATGGTACAATTATCACCAATAATAGCCAGTGATTCCTCTCCACCAAACTTTAAATCCTGAGGAACAGCAGAAATTACTGCACCAGGAAATATATTACAATTTTTTCCAATTCTTGCGCCTTCCATAATGGTTACATTAGAACCTATCCAAGTTCCATCACCGATAACTACGTTATTGTGAATGGTTGTGAAAGGCTCAATAACAACATTTTTGGCTATTTTCGCGCCAGGATGAACATATGCTAAGGGTTGATTCATCTACTTATTTTTATGTTTTTTATATTCATGATAAAAATTTTGAAAATCTAATTTCGAATTTTTTACCCTAATCTTAAATTTATTGCTTTTTGGCAATTTGAGCCATTAATTCTGCTTCTGCAACAAGTTTTCCATTTGCGTAAGCGTTGGCTTGCATATGACAGATTCCACGTCTGATAGGCGTAATTAAATCACATTTAAATATTAAAGTATCACCAGGCAATACCTTGTGCTTGAATTTAACATTATCAATTTTCATGAAATAGGTTAAATAATTTTCAGGGTCTGGAACCGTGCTTAACACTAATATTCCTCCGGTTTGAGCCATGGCCTCAACAATTAGTACACCCGGCATAACTGGAGCTTCTGGAAAATGCCCAACGAAGAAATTTTCATTCATTGTTACATTTTTCATACCCACTACATGACTTTCAGACATTTCAATAATTCTGTCAATCAATAAAAATGGAGGTCTGTGAGGTAGAACCGCCATGATTTTATGAATATCCATCAAGGGCTCCAAATTTAAATCATAAACTGGAACATAATTTCTTTGTTCTATTTTGATAATTTTAGCCATTTTTTTGGCGAATTGAGTATTTACAAAATGCCCTGGTTTATTAGCGATAACTTTTCCTTGTATTTTAGTACCTATCAAAGCTAAATCCCCAACCACATCAAGAAGTTTGTGTCTGGCAGCCTCATTAGGGTAATGCAATGTCAAGTTATCTAAAATCCCATTCGGTTTTACATTGATAGTTTCTTTGCCAAAAGCTACTTTCAAATTCTCCATTGTAGACTCAGATATTTCCTTATCAACATATACAATAGCATTATTTAAGTCGCCTCCCTTAATTAGACCATTGTCTAGCAGTTCTTCTAATTCATGTAAAAAACTAAACGTTCTTGATTCAGAAATTTCTGTTTTAAAATCAGCTATACTTTTCATGTTAGCATTTTGGGTACCTAATATCTTAGTTCCAAAATCTACCATAGCAGTAACACAATAATGGTCACTTGGCATAATCAATATTTCACTTCCCGAAGCTTCATCAGTAAAAGAAATAACCTCTTTTACTACGTATACTTTGCGTTTCGCATTTTGCTCTTCAATTTCGGCTTTTTCAATCGCTTCAACAAAATACTTAGACGAACCATCCATTATAGGTAGTTCAGAAGCGTTTAATTCAATAATCACATTGTCTAAATCGCAACCAACTAATGCTGCCAGAACATGTTCTGGTGTTTGGATTTTTACTCCAAGTTTCTCTAAATTGGTTCCTCTTTGTGTGTTTACGACATAATTCGCGTCAGCTTCAACAACAGGTTGTCCCTCTAGATCTACTCTGACAAAAGTGAATCCATTATTTATTGGAGCCGGCTTAAAAGTCATTTGAACCTCTTTCCCGGTGTGTAATCCTACTCCGGTAAGCGAGATTTCTGTCTTGATAGTCTTCTGTTTAACCATTATTCCCGTTTTTTTGGTTTATTATTTGTTTTTTTAATTCTTCTAATTCTGCAACAATTTTTGGTAAATTCTTGAAATAAACATATGATTTGCTAAAATCATTGTATCCAAACGTTGGACTTCCCTGCAAGATTTCATCGTCTTTAATATTCCTTCCTACACCCGACTGGGCTTGAATTCTAACATTATTTCCAATGGTTAAATGACCTGCAATTCCTACCTGTCCACCGATCATGCCGTTTTTGCCAATTTTTGTAGAACCGGCAATACCCGTTTGTGCGGCAATTACTGTATTCTCTCCTATTTCAACGTTATGGGCAATCTGAATTTGATTGTCAAGCTTTACCCCTTTTCTTATAATCGTAGAGCCCATTGTGGCTCTATCTATCGTAGTACAAGAACCTATGTCAACATTGTCCTCTATAATAACGTTCCCTATTTGGGGTATTTTTTTAAATGTTCCATCGGGATTTGGCGCAAAGCCAAAACCATCTGCACCAATAATAGCACCGGAATGTATCGCGCAATTGCTACCAATCACCGTTTCCGAATATATTTTGGCACCTGCAAAAATAGTCACATTATCTCCAATGACAACATTATCTCCAATAAAACAATTTGGATAAATCTTGACATTATCACCAATAATAACCTTTAAACCTATATAACTAAAACTCCCTAAATATAAATTTTTGCCATATTTAGTATTTTCCGAAATAACAGATGGCTGTTCTATTCCACTTTTATTTCCTTTGGCCTGATCATAAAACTCTAATAATTTTGAAAAAGCCATATAGGCATCTTCCACTTTAATTAATGTTGTTTTTAGTGCTGATTCTGGCACAAAGCTTTTGTTTACAATCGTAATACTAGCTTCTGTAGTATAAATGAAGCTATTGTATTTAGGATTCGATAAAAAAGTCAGTGAACCGTCTTTTCCTTCTTCAATTTTAGATAACTCGTGCACTTCAGCATTGGGATTCCCAACAACCTCACCTTCCAAAATCCCCGCTATTTGTTCTGCTGTAAATTTCATTCCGACAAAAATATAAAAAAATAGATTTTAAATGTTCATTTCCACAAGTTGTTTTGGGAAACAGATGTAATATTTGGTAACCGATTTTGATAATGATTTTAAATTCAGCTGGTCAGAAGATTCAATTACATCCTCGACTGTCTTGTCTTTTTTCAAAATTCGTATCGGTTCCTGTTCCTTACTATACGCTTGGTTTTTTATTTTACCTTTAAATATAAAATAAGTAGTTTCTGCTATACTTATGTTATTATCCAGTGCAAAACGTTCCTTCATAGGCTGCAAATCTTCCACTGGTAATTTTTCACTAGTCAATTTTATTTTCAATAAATCCCTATTAATAATCATTTTGCTTAAAGAAGATAAAATAAAATCATCCTGACGTTGCCATGATTTCAAAGCGCTTATAATATCAAAATCATCTAATTGAGAAAACAAATCCAACGTATCTGTATCGAATGTATCTAAGGTAATTTTGTTTTGTAAAAAAAACTTGAGCGGCTCACTACATGGTAAAACCGTTCCTTTTAAAGTAAGTTCTTTGGCGCGTTTTAATATTCTAGTCAAAATCAACTCTGCCACCAAACTAGTTTTATGTAAATAGGCTTGCCAGTACATCAGCCTTCTAGACATCAAGAATTTCTCTACTGAATAAATTCCTTTTTCTTCGATTACCAAAACATCGTCTACCACATTCATCATTTGGATTAATCGCTCCGAATTGACATTCCCTTCTGCAACACCTGAATAAAAGCTATCCCGTTTTAAATAATCCATTCGATCCATATCTAATTGGCTTGAAATAAGCTGCAACATGAACTTTCTATGATAATCCCCTTCAAACACCTGAATTGCCAAATCCAATTGTCCATCAAATTCCACATTCAATTGATGCATGAACAACAAAGAGATTTCTTCATGGTGTACGTCTTCCACGATGCTTCTTTCCATGGCATGAGAAAATGGTCCGTGACCAATATCGTGCAATAAAATCGCTATATATAGGGCATTTTCTTCTTCCCTGCTTATTGACACTGCTTTAAAACGAAGCACGTCAACTGCCTTTTGCATCAAATGCATGCAGCCCAACGCGTGATGAAAACGAGTATGATTAGCACCTGGATACACTAAATAAGACAAACCCATTTGAGAAATACGCCTTAAACGCTGGAAATAAGGGTGTTGTATTAGGTCGTAAATTAAGGCATTCGGAATGCTTATGAAACCATAAATGGGATCGTTGAATATTTTTAGTTTATTGATTTCACTCACTATAACTTTCTTTTTAGGTCAACAAATATAGTCAAATTAGATCTTATTACTTAAAGTGTTTTTGGGAACCCTATATTCTACGAGAACCGCAGTTTTTTAAGTATAAAATTAGAATACAGTAATTCTAAAAAATTTTAACATAATATTAAGTTCGATTGGTTCGGTGTTTTGCGAACCAAGACTATATTTGCACAAAATTTAATACCGTGGACATTCAAAAAGAAAAAAATGAGATAAGAGAAATGTTTGGTGATCATTTTGAGAAACTTTATAACATTCCTCCTTTAGCTGCCAGAATAATAGGAGTTCTAATAATTGATGCTTGTAAATCAGGACTTACGTTTGAGTCATTAGTTGAAACTATGGGCGCAAGTAAAAGTTCAATTTCGACCAATTTGAATTTACTCTTAAAAATGGAAAAAATCACCTATTTCACAATCTGTGGTGATCGTAAGAAATATTTTAAAGCAGCCGATTTAAGTAAAAGATTGGACAGCTACTTGCAGTTACTTGCTTCTGAAATGGCAATTATCAACCGAATGATTGTTTATAGAGAACATACCGCTTCTTGTCCTGAGGAGAAATGCAATCTCGAAAACGTAAAAGCGTATAAAGAACACGTTAATGAAGTTGAGAAAATATTCCTAAATACAATACAAAAGTTTCAAGAAACAGAAATCAAAAATAAAAACAATCAATAATTAATTAATTCTAGTAAATACAATAATGAAAAAGAAATACTTTATAGGAGCAGTATTATTATCAATAAGCTTCCTCTCCTGCAAAAAAGAAACAACTCAAACAGCTCCTCCTGTACAACCTTACAAAGTGGTACAAATTGAGACATCAAATACTACCCTTTTAGCTGAATATCCTGCAAGTTTAGAAGGAATCACAGACATTGATATTCGTGCAAAAGTAGATGGCTATATCGAAAAAATATACGTTCAAGAAGGTCAACAGGTTAAAAAAGGACAAATACTTTTTAAACTAGAAACTCAAACAGCTACACAAGAGGCTGCTGCTGCAAAAGCTAAAATAACTGCTGCTCAAGTAGAAGTAAATCGACTAAAACCGTTAGTTGAACGTAACATTATTAGTGATGTACAACTAGAAACTGCCAAAGCTAATCTTGCTGGAGTAAAAAGTAGCTACCAAAGTATTGTTGCTCGAATTAATTACGCTACTATAAAAAGCCCTGTTAACGGAATTGTAGGGAGTTTACCTTTACGCTTAGGAAGTTATGTCAGTAGTCAAACAGTAGAGCCTTTGACTCGTATTTCTGATGTGAGCACTGTTTTTGCTTATTTTTCTGTGAATGAAAAACAACAATTGGATATCATGATGAATTCAGAAGGAAAAACATTTCAAGATAAAATTAATAAAATGCCTGCTGTGAATTTAGTTTTAAGTAATGGTATTCCTTATGAGCAAAAAGGTAAGATTGAAACTTTTAGTGGTCAAGCCAATATGCAAACTGGTTCCTTTAATGTAAGAGCTAGTTTTCCTAATCCAAATAAACTATTACGCTCAGGTGGAAGCGGAACAATCCAAATTCCTACTGCTTTACAAGATGTCATTATTATTCCTCAAAATGCAACTCTAGAAATGCAAGATAAGCGCATTGCTCTTGTTGTTGATAAGGATAATAAAGTGAAAGCAGTACCTATTGTAGTTCGCCCTGTACCTGGAGGTCGCTATTTTGTCGTTGATAGTGGACTTACAACTTCCGACAAAATGCTTATTGAAGGTATAGGTATTGTTACTGAAGGAACTCCTATCAAACCTGTAGTAGTAGATTTTAGTACGACCATTGAGTCTACAAAAAAATAATTGACAAACTAACTATTGAATAAATAACAAAATATGTTTTCAAAATTCATTGACAGACCAGTATTGTCAACAGTGATATCCATTATCATCGTAATCTTAGGGGTTATAGGGCTACTTTCCCTTCCCGTTTCACAATATCCTGAAATAGCACCACCAACAGTAACAGTAACCGCGAATTATCAAGGAGCAAGTGCTGAAGTAGTAATGAACTCCGTAGTTATTCCGTTAGAGGAACAAATTAACGGTGTTGAAGACATGTCTTACATGACTTCAACATCAAATAATGACGGTTCAGCTTCAATAAGTATTTATTTTAAATTAGGTACGAATCCTGATCTAGCAGCCGTAAATGTGCAAAATCGTGTCTCACGTGCCACACCTTTATTACCACAAGAAGTTACGAAGGCAGGGGTTACAACATCAAAAAGACAAAGTGATAATATTTTGATTTTCTCTTTGTATAGTGAAAACCCTGATTATGACATGACTTTCCTGCAGAATTATGCCAATATCAATATTTTACCAAAAATTAAAAGGGTTGCAGGTGTTGGAGAAGCAGTGATCTTTGGTCAAAAGGACTACGCTATGCGTATTTGGCTTAAGCCTGATGTAATGGGTGCATATGGCCTAGTTCCTTCTGATATTTCTGCATTATTGGCAGAACAAAATATAGAAGCTGCACCAGGACAATTGGGTGAAAATAGTGGCCAATCTTTCCAATATAATTTAAAGTACAAAGGTCGTCTACAAGACACTAAAGAGTTTGAAGAAATTATTGTTCGCTCCACAGAAAACGGTGAAATCCTTAAATTAGGTGATGTAGCCAGAATTGAATTAGGTGCTGTTAACTACGCCAGTAATACGTTGACTAATGGTAATCAGTCAGTTGCTATTGCGATAGCTCAAACGGCAGGTTCTAATGCTCAAGAAGTTATTGAAGGATCCTTAAAAGTTTTAGATCAATCAGCAGTTAGCTTCCCTAAAGGAGTTCATTATACGACCTTAATTAATGCTAATGATTTCTTAGATGAATCAATCACAAAAGTGATTCATACGCTAATTGAAGCCTTTATATTAGTATTTATTGTTGTTTTCATCTTCTTACAAGATTGGAGATCTACACTTATTCCAGCTATTTCAGTTCCCGTTGCCATTTTAGGAACATTCTTTTTCCTAAGCTTATTTGGCTTTACGATCAACTTGTTGACGCTATTTGCACTTGTACTCGCCGTCGGAATTGTAGTCGATGATGCCATTGTGGTTGTGGAAGCCGTTCATGCTAAAATGGAAGCTGGAGAATCCGACCCCAAAAAAGCAGCTCATAGTGCCATGGGCGATATCAGTAGTGCCATTATTTCGATTACTTTAGTGATGTCGGCTGTATTTATTCCTGTTTCATTCATTAGCGGTTCGGCTGGAGTTTTCTACAAACAATTTGGTTTAACCCTAGCGGTTTCTATTGTATTATCAGCTATTAATGCCCTTACACTTTCTCCCGCATTGTGTGCTATTTTCTTGAAACCACATGAGAACGAAAAGAAAACAGGCTTCTTAGACCGATTTTATACTGCATTTAATGTTGGATTTGAAACTACTACTAAAAAATACAAAAGATCAGTAGAGTTTTTCATAAAACGCAAATGGTTAGCGTTTTTAGGAATTGCTATTTTCGCAGGGCTTTTTGTATTGTTATTAAATATTACCCCTAAAGCTTTTGTACCTGGAGAAGATACTGGAGCAATACTTTCGGATGTTTCTCTTCCACCAGGAACATCACTTGAAAATACTGAAAAAGTATTATTAGAAATTGAAAATAAGATTAAAGACATTCCTGAGATAAAAGAAATACTCCGTATATCGGGTCGAAGTTTGATTAGTGGTACAGGTAGTAATTACGGAATGGTAATTGTAAAATTGAAAACTTGGGCAGAACGTAAGGATGCCAATCAAGAAATATCGATGATTGTGCAAGAATTGTTTAAACGAACTGCTGCGGTAAAAAATGCTAAAGTTCTATATTTTGCTCGCCCTACGCTTGTTGGTTTTGGTTTTACCAATGGATTTGAATTCCAATTGCAGGATCAAAAAGGAGGAACTATTAAAGAGTTAAGCGAGGTTAATAATAACTTTTTGGCAGCCTTAAACAGCCGTCCAGAAATTAAATATGCTGCTACTTCATTCTCTCCAAATTACCCACAATATAGAATCGACTTGAATGTAGCGGCCATTAAAAGATCAGGCTTAAGCGTTTCTGATGTTTTGGGAACTATGCAAGGTTATTATGGAGGTGTTTACGCTTCTAACTTTAATAAGTTTGGAAAGCAATTTCGTGTAGTATATCAATCAGAACCTGAATTCAGAGCGAATCCAGAATCTTTAAACAAAGTTTTAGTACGAAATGACAAAGGGCAAATGGCTCCTATTTCTCAATATATTACTTTAGAAAAAGTATTCGGTCCGCAAGCAATTGATCGTTTTAACTTGTTCACATCAGTTAAAGTTACAGGAGCTCCTAATGATGGATTTAGTTCTGGTGACGCTATTAAAGCCGTTGAAGAAGTAGCTAGTCAAAAACTACCTGTTGGTTATGGTTATGAATTCTCAGGAATGACCCGTGAGGAAATTAGTGCAGGTGGGCAAACCCTATATATTTTCTTATTGTGTTTGGTTTTTGTTTACTTCTTATTGGCAGCTCAATACGAAAGTTATATGTTACCATTTGCTGTATTAATATCATTACCTATTGGATTAGCAGGAGCGTACATTTTTGCTTACATATTTAATGTAAGTAATAATATTTACCTACAAATTACGCTGATCATGCTTATTGGTTTACTCGCCAAAAATGCCATTTTGATAGTTGAGTTTTCTGTAGATGCAAGAAAAAAAGGATTGAGTATTTCACAAGCTGCCATTCAAGGTGCCGTAGCACGTTTACGTCCTATTTTGATGACCTCATTTGCGTTTATCTTCGGGTTATTGCCGCTTATGTTGGCTCAAGGAGCTGGAGCTGTAGGAAACAAGGCAATTGGAACTGGAGCTATTGGTGGAATGTTAATAGGAACTCTTTTAGGAGTATTTGTAATTCCGGTTTTGTTTATTGTTTTCCAAACATTACAAGAACGAGTTAGTACAAAACCACTTCCTGTTTCAAATCAGGATTCAGATGTTTCACTTTTAGATGAAAAAAATGAAGAATAAAATATATAGAATCGCGCTCTTAGGAGTAACTGCAACAGTAATGCAATCGTGTTTTGTTGCAAAAGAATATGAACGTCCGGAATTAAAAACGGAGAATCTATACCGAAATGAAGTGGTGTCAACAGACACTACTTCATTAGCAAATGTTTCTTGGGACAAAGTTTTTACCGACCCACTTTTGCAAGGATATATTTCAAAAGGATTGAAAAACAACTTGGATGTTCGCATTGCCATGCAAAACATTGTTGCTGCACAAGCTACGATGAAACAAGGAAAATCGGGCTACTTCCCTAGCCTATCTGTCGGTGCTGACTGGACACATCAATCCATCTCAAAAAATAGCCAATCAGGTACATTCTTGCAAACTCTTGATGTTGACCAATACCAATTGGCAGGAAGCCTTTCTTGGGAAGCTGATATTTGGGGAAAAATAAGAAGTAACAAACGTGCCACTAACGCTGCTTATCTGCAAACAACAGCTGTAAATCAAGCGATAAAAACGCAATTGATT
Organism: Flavobacterium frigoris PS1; assembly: GCF_000252125.1. Classification (GTDB taxonomy): domain Bacteria; phylum Bacteroidota; class Bacteroidia; order Flavobacteriales; family Flavobacteriaceae; genus Flavobacterium; species Flavobacterium frigoris_A. The sequence continues at coordinate 22,142 of NZ_AHKF01000023.1, forward strand.
GCTAATATAGCTACCACTTATTACCAATTACTTTCAGTTGATGCACAAATTAAAGTAGCCGAAGAAACCTTAATCAATCGTGATAAAAGTATCGAAACTATTTTAGCATTAAAAAAATCAGGTAGTGTAACTGAAGTTGGTGTAAAACAAACTGAAGCGCAAAAATACGCTACGGAGATCATTATTGCCGACTTGAAGAACAGCGTTCTTATTTTAGAAAACACAATGAGTGCACTTTTAGGAGAAGCTTCAGCTAAAATTGAACGTTCTACTTTCAACTCTCAAAGTAAACCACCTGCAATCACATTAGGTGTACCTGCTAATTTATTGAGAAACAGGCCGGACGTAATTGCTGCCGAATACAACTTGATTACCAACTTTGAGATGACTAACGTTGCAAAAAGTGGTTTTTATCCAAGTTTAAAAATCACCGCTACTGGAGGTCTTCAAAGTATCGATTTAAAAGAATGGTTTAGTGCTAATTCGCTTTTCGCCAATGTAATCACAGGCTTAACACAACCTATTTTCAATCAAAGACAAGTAAAAACAAAGTATGAGGTAGCGCAAGCTAATCAACAAAAAGCTTATTTGCAATTTGAGCAATCATTGCTAACGGCAGGTAAAGAGGTTTCAGATGCTTTAGCGCAATACAACAATGAAACCTATAAGATTTCTATTCGCGAAAAACAGGCTGATGCACTGTCAAAAGCAAGCATGTTCTCTGACGAATTATTAACTTATGGTTTAGCAAATTATTTAGAAGTATTGACTGCTAAGGACGCCGCTTTAAATGCTGATTTAAGTTTAGTAGATAATAAATTTCAACAATATAAAGCTGTAATCCAATTGTACAGAGCCCTTGGTGGTGGATGGCAATAACACACACCTTGATAAGATTATAACAGGTTAATTAATTCGAAAAAAGCCACTAAGCATTGTACTTAGTGGCTTTTTTATGAAAAAAAAATATGCTATTTATAATCTTCTTATCCAGATATTTCTAAATTGTGTTTTGCAACCATGTTCTTGTAACGAAATCACATCTTCTCCGTGCGAGGAAGGATAATTATGCAAACCTGAATAAAGGGTCAATCCATTGATAGTTGCATTATTTTGTACCAAAACACCATTATGAAAAACAGTTATTCTTGCTGGAGCATCAATCAATCCATTCGCTTTAAAACGCGGTGCGGTGTAAACAACATCATAACTATTCCATTCTAAAGGTGTTTTCATTGCATTAACTAAGGGCGGATGATCTTTGTAGATGCTTCCTGCCTGCCCATTACTATACGTTCTATTGTTATAGGAATCCAATACTTGTAGCTCGTACCTGTTTTGAAAAAAAACACCGCTATTCCCTCTCCATTGCCCACCATCTACAACGACATCTGGGGCACTCCACTCCATATGCAGCTGACAGTCGCCAAACTGCATTTTAGTTTGAATTCCTCCTGCATCAGGGACAACTTCCATATAATCGTTGTTAACAATTTTCCAAGCAGCAGCTTTACTATTGTCTCTTTGACTTACCCATTGACCCATATTTTTACCGTCAAATAAAATAATGGCATCCGAAGGTGCTTCTCCTTGCTGTTTTCCTGGTGTAACTGTTTTTACTTCTGGTTCCCAAATTTCAGTCATTTCTGGTTTCATTGGCATTGGTGATACTTCTGGTGGGGTATCAATTACCGTATGCTGCGCCATTAGAGCTGTACTCGAAAACAAAACTACTATTCCAAAATAACGACTTATTTTTCTTGATTTCATAACTACTTAATTTAATAAAAGATAAAAATATAATAAAACCACTCTGTTTTTACACTAAATCTGAAAAAACACGATATTATTTTTAATTTTTTCAAACAGATATTCCTTTATTATTGCTACTAAGCATTATTTAAATCACCAAATTACATCTCTATTTTATTCAATTCCACTACCTCTTTAAAAACAATTTACATCTTACAAGCTAAAATCAAAAACATAGTTTTGTAAAAGCATTTACTTAAACCATACGCTTTTAGAAAATGATGTATTGTAAATCAATTTTGTATATGTACACAGAATAACGATGTTTTCAACTAGTTTTTTATAGCCTAGATTCCATTACTAAATAGTACTTCTTGATTACTTTTTATTTAATGGTTTTTAATATATTTTGTTATAAATCAGATGTTTCAACAAAATTTAATATTAAAATCGGATTCTGTAAATCAAGACAATTATCTTTGATAGCCTAATCAACACAATTAAAAATAAATTAATTTAATTAGAATCAACAGCTTACTAAATATCTAAATAAACATGAGTACACCAAAATTTGCAACAAACGCATTACATGCAGGTCACGACACTACAAAACATGGAGGGACAAGAGCAGTTCCTATTTACCAAACGTCTTCATACGTTTTCGATAACTCTGAGCATGCGGCCAACTTATTTGGACTTGCTGAAGCGGGTTACATTTACACCCGATTAAACAATCCAACTAATGATATTTTAGAACAACGGCTTGCTGCACTTGAAGGTGGTATTGCAGCAGTTGTTACAGCTTCTGGAACTGCGGCCATTGCAACTTCTCTATTGGTACTATTAAAAACTGGAGATCACATTGTGGCCTCTAGCAGTTTATATGGAGGAACTTTCAACTTATTAAATACAACTTTGCCAAGGTTAGGGATTACTACCACTTTTGTAGATCCTTCTGACCCAACAAATTTCACAAAAGCGGCTAAAGAAAATACAAAAGTGTTTTTTGCTGAAAGCTTAGGGAACCCTAAATTAGATGTTTTGGATTTAAAAGCGATTGCAGCTGAGTCCAAAGCTTTCAAAGTTCCATTCATGGTTGATAATACTGTAGCTTCCCCTTATTTGTTAAATCCTATTGAGCATGGAGCAAACATTGTAATTCACTCCTTGACCAAATATATCGCTGGAAACGGAACTTCATTGGGTGGAGCGGTTATTGATGCTGGAACTTTTGACTGGAGTAGCGGAAAGTTTCCTGAATTTACAGAGCCAAATGAAGGATATCATGGATTGGTATATCACGATGCATTAGGTGCAGCTGCTTTTATTGCTAAAGTTAGAATCGAAGGTTTACGTGATTTTGGTGCAGCTTTAAGTCCCTTTAATGCTTTTCAAATTATTCAAGGACTTGAAACATTAGCAGTTCGTGTTCAGAAACACAGTGAAAATGGCTTGGCTTTAGCACAATGGTTAGAAGGTCAAGAACAAGTGGCTTGGGTAAACTACCCAGGTTTGAAATCAAGTAAATATTACGACTTGGCACAACACTATTTGCCTAAAGGTCAAAATGGATTGTTGACTTTTGGTTTAAAAGGAGGATTTGAAGCCGCTAAAAAAGTGGCTGATGAAACGAAGTTGTTTTCGCTTTTGGCAAATATTGGAGACACAAAATCATTAGTGATACATCCTGCTAGCACAACACACCAACAGCTTTCTGACGAGCAACAATTGACCTCCGGAGTGACTAAAGATTTGATTCGTTTGTCAGTAGGACTTGAGGATATAGATGATTTGAAAGCAGATCTAAAAGCTGTTTTCGATACTTTATAAAAATCAACATTAACTATAAAAATCATATCAACATTAGTTTCAAGATTTATGAAAAGAGTAGGATAGAGTTAAAGTTCATTCAATTTAAAATTAAAATATAGTAAGAGCCTCCTTATAAATTGGGAGGCTTTTTAACTAACCTCAAATAATTGAAGGCTCCGAAAAAAGCAAATTAAATAATAACAACATTAGAAAGAATAAACAGTTATCAATTACTGTTTTATCTCAATAAACCCTCTTTTTTTACTTTACAAAATCATCATTTATACGTACTAGTTCCTTCTACTATATAATTTCTATAATTTCATTCTTGGATTTTATCCTAATATTAATTTTTTCATATTCCCAATTACTCCCCTTTTTGAAGGCCAAAATATCCATTTTTGCATTTGTCTTACTCCCCTTAATTCGTACTGTAGTTTCTATGCGCTGCTTATCAGTTGAATATTTTGTACTTCCCTCTAATATGGCTAATTGGTCCAAAGGTTGTAAATCACCAAGAATAGCTATTACTTTTTGATTTGCTTTTACTTTTTCCAAAGCATTTTCATAAAGTGCCTTTTCTGAATAGGCTTGTACTAAATCAAGACCTTCACTATTCATGTTAGAAATTAAAAATAGTCCAATCCCTATTACAAACACAGCAGCCGCAATGAACCATTTCCAGTAACTTTCCCACCAATTTTTTCTGTAGACTAAATCATTATTCATTTTCTCTCATTTTGAGTTAATACTACTTTGATAGTACAACTGCCTTAACTCCGGTCTTGTTCCTCAGTCATCTTTTCAGCATTTCTTATATCGAGATACGATTTCATAAAGAGCACTGCTATCCCCAATCTAAAAAATCGATACACCCAAATATTAACTTCCCAAAAGAATAATTCGTGAGTCATTTCAATATCGAATAACGAGTCGATAAAGGAAATTAAAAATACGATGGCAAATACGAGATAAACATTTTTGTGCATTTTCATAAAGAATTGTGTATTTATTTTAATGATTTCTTTCGATGGAAATATAGCTTTCCAATTTTATTTCGGCGGTATTACTGATATTAAATTGAGCTATCAAAAGTAGTGTTTTTATAATAGTACTCATCTGGTTCGTAAAACCCAAGCATAATTTAAAACTTAAAAGTTAGACATTATAATGCCTCCTTAATTACCTTTAACTATTCAATTCTCAATTCATATTCCTATTTTCGCTCCCTAATTCACCTCTCTTGGAGGGGAATTTCAAAACGAGGTTTCCTAGGCTTTCTCTCCTTTCTCGTATACCTATGAAACTATTATCCAACAACTTATTTTTTTATCTGTTCAATTTGAAAGTAACAGTCATAAATCTCTCAAATAAAATCTAAAACACACTTAGACTTCTATTTAAAAACACAATGTTTCAAATACATAAAGCTATCTTTAATTTTAATTGTTAAATTCCCTTCTTTAGGTCGGGGTGGGGATTTATTTCTTTACTTACTCTCAATTATATTTTTCAGCTTCCCAAATATAAGATTTATTCTACTAAATCGTTCCTGTCCCAAATATAACAATACGCAAAGCAATCTCTTTAAGGTTTCCCTCACTTTTTCTGTAATTATAAATACAAAGCACAATCAAATCCCAAATCCCGCGTGAGGGACGGAAACGGAAAGCCCACAGTTCAGGCTTTTTGGCCGGACGAGGACTTGCAGTGGACTGCCCGACCGGAGCTTTTGCGGAGGGCACGCCCAAAAAAATGTTCGATAGTTTGCATCACTAGTTTTAGTCTTAAATTTTATAATAATATTAATAACTAAGCGCTTGAAAAAGCTGTAAATTGGCAGATTGATTTAGTACTATACATTCCTTTTGATACATACTTATGGACAAAATAAAAATACTTTGGGTTGATGATGAAATCGATTATCTGAAACCGCACATTCTATTCTTAGAGAAAAAAAACTACAGTGTCACCACCTGCAATAACGGTCGTGACGCAATTGATATATTTGAAAACGAAAATTTTGACATAGTATTTCTAGACGAGAATATGCCCGGCATGAGCGGCCTAGAAACCCTATCTGAAATGAAAGAAAAAAAATCAGCCATTCCTATGATTATGATCACTAAAAGTGAGGAAGAATATATCATGGAAGAAGCCATAGGCTCTAAAATTGCCGATTATTTGATCAAACCGGTCAATCCAAACCAGATTCTATTGAGTTTAAAAAAGAACTTGGACCACTCTCGTTTGATTTCGCAAAAAACGACTTTGGATTACCAAAAAGAGTTCAGGAAAATTTCCATGGAAATGGCGATGGTGAATTCCTATGAAGATTGGGTTGAACTATACAAGAAATTGATATTTTGGGAACTTAATCTGGAAAACATCAATGACCATGGAATGATTGAAATATTAGAATCCCAAAAAGCGGAGGCCAACTCCCAGTTTGGAAAATTCATCGAACGTAATTACGAAGATTGGTTTTTGCCGAAAGCGGACAAACCTGTACAATCGCATACCCTATTTAGAGAATTAGTAGTTCCTGAAATAGTAAAAAAAGACAAACCCATTCTATTTGTGGTGATTGACAATTTGCGCTACGACCAATGGAAAGTTTTTGAAAGCGAAGTTTCTAACTATTATAAGCTAGAAAAGGAAGTGCCATACTACTCTATTTTGCCTACGGCTACACAATATGCCCGAAACGCTATTTTCTCTGGTTTGACACCTCTTGAAATGGAGAAGCAGTTTCCCCAATATTGGAAAAACGATCCCGAAGAAGGAGGGAAAAACCTTTACGAAGCAGAATTTTTGTCAGCGCAATTAAAACGATTGGGACTAAATATAAAAGAAGATTATTTTAAAATCACCAATTTAGCATCAGGAAAAAAACTGGTAGAAAACTTCAAGGGATTAAAAGAAAACGACTTGGTAACTGTAGTGTACAACTTTGTTGATATGCTCTCACACGCCAAAACCGAAATGGATGTGGTAAAAGAATTAGCATCAGATGACAAAGCGTATCGTTCGCTAACTTTGAGCTGGTTTAAGAATTCTCCTCTTTTGGAAATTATCCAACAGGCACAAAAACTGGGTTTCAAATTAATATTAACTACAGATCACGGCACTATCAATGTAAAGAATCCTTCTAAAGTGGTGGGCGATAAAAACACCAGTCTGAATTTGAGATACAAAACCGGTCGAAGCCTCACTTATGAATACAAAGATGTGTATGCAGCAAAAGACCCAAAAAAAATAGGTTTACCTAGCATAAATATGAGCAGTTCTTATATTTTTGCAAAGAACGATTTGTTTCTGGCGTATGTCAATAATTACAACCATTATGTGAGCTATTATAAGAATACCTACCAGCACGGCGGAATCTCACTGGAAGAGATGATTATTCCGTTTTTAATATTTAATCCGAAGTAATTTTTTTGTTTCAAGTTTAAAGTTTCATATTTTGTCTTTTCAAAAAAAATCAAGGCATGAAACTCATATTTCAAAATTTAAAATAATAATAAAAAATGGAATTTATTTTTTCATTAGATGAAATCGAAAATGTAGCGCGTAGCGTAGTCGCCGAAAACCCCAATAAAGTAATCCTTTTTCATGGGGAAATGGGAGCGGGGAAAACTACTTTTATTAAACAACTGGCTAAGGAATTGGGTGTTACGGAAGCTACAAGTAGCCCAACCTTTTCATTAGTTAATGAGTACGAAGCTACTAATAATCAATTAGTTTACCATTTTGACTTTTACAGGTTAAAACATGAAACCGAAGCCTTAGACATGGGAGTTGATGAGTATTTATATTCAGGCAACTGGTGTTTTATCGAATGGGCTGAACAGATTCCAAATCTTGTCCCAGAAATACATTCGATTATCACTATCAAGGAACTTCCTGACGGCAGACGCACTTTAAAATTAAGTTAAATCATAACTATTGATTTTATGAATATAGATAATACTGTTACAATTATACCCTTCTCCTCCGATCTGACGGAACCCATAAAAACCCTGAATATCGAATGGCTCAAAAAATATTTTAAAATTGAGCCTAAAGACGAAAAGGTACTTTCTAATCCACAAGAGGAGATCATAGATAAAGGTGGAATGATTTTTTATGCCAAATATAATGGCAAGATCGTAGGTACCGTTTCCTTGATAAAAGTTACCGACACTGTGTTTGAACTAAGTAAAATGGCAGTTACAGATGACGTACAGGGACTAGGAATAGGAAAGAAACTGCTACAACACTGCGTTGATATTGCTCAAGAACAAGGTATCCAAAAAATCATCTTGTACTCTAACAAAGGCTTAAAACCAGCTATTCATTTGTATGAAAGATTCGGTTTTGTAGAAGTTCTTTTGGAGGATGGCGTTTATGAAAGGGCGGATATTAAAATGGAAAAAATTATTTCCTAATTAATATTACTTCCAAATACCAATTTCTGTGCACTAAAAACATTTTATTTCTAATCTTTTTTGCGTATTTTTACTTCAAATCATCCTATTAACAATGTCAATATCATTTACGCCTTTTACAAAACAACAGTTATTGCCTCAAGAAGAAAAACTAGAGGTAGCTAGAAAAAAAAGCGATCTTTTCATCGGTATTCCCAATGAGACTAGTTATCAAGAACGCCGTATTTGTCTTACTCCAGATGCTGTAAACTCCTTAACTTTTAATGGACATAGGGTAATGATTGAAGCCGGCGCAGGAGAGAGTTCCAGCTACTCGGACAAAGAATATAGCGATGCAGGCGCAGAAGTAACTAACGACACTAAAAAAGTATTTGGTTGTCCAATGATATTAAAAGTCGGACCTCCCACGATTGCAGAAATCGAAATGATGAACAGTCAGACGATCCTGATATCATCCATTCAACTAAAAACAACCAGAAAAGCTTATTTTGAAGCCCTAAGTAAAAAGAAAATTACTGCTTTAGCTTTTGAATATATAAAAGATGAAGATGGTACCTACCCAGCGGTTCGCTCATCAAGCGAAATTGCAGGTACGGCTTCTGTACTAATTGCTGCCGAACTGATGATTACTAATGAATTCGGAAAAGGACTACTATTTGGTAATATTACAGGCGTTCCTCCTACTGATGTTGTAATATTAGGCGCCGGAACTGTTGGTGAATTTGCAGCTAAAACGGCAATAGGTCTAGGAGCAAGCGTAAAAGTTTTCGACAATTCTATCACTAAATTAAGACGTTTACAAAACAATATAAATCAACGGATTTTTACTTCAACCATTCAACCAAAATCTTTACTGAAAGCTTTAAGACGTTGTGACGTTGCTATTGGCGCCATGAGCGGCATTGAGCGCTGCCCTGTTGTGGTTACAGAAACAATGGTCGAGCACATGAAAAGAGGTGCGGTAATCGTAGACGTGAGTATTGATACTGGCGGTTGCTTTGAAACCTCAGAAGTAACCTCACATGAAAAACCTACATTCATAAAAAGTAATGTCGTACACTACTGTGTCCCTAATATTCCTTCTCGTTATTCTAAAACTGCCTCTCTTGCCATAAGCAATATCATTAGTCCTTATTTAATGCAAATTGCAGAGGATGGTGGTATAGAAAGCGCCATTCGATGCGACATCGGATTAAAACACGGGGTTTATCTTTATCATGGAATATTAACAAGCAAAGTCATTGGCGACTGGTTCGATTTACCAAATAACGACATCAATTTAATTGTGTTTTAAGTAAACTTTCAATTACCTTTGCAAAAAAAAATTCATGAAGTTTGCACAACGTTTTGCCTACTATTTAGTAGGATTAGTAATGGGGCTGTTTTTTGTGGCTATGGTTTTTAGTGGAAAAGACACCCGATGTAATTATTTTCCGAATTCTAGAGTTTTGAATGATTTAAGAAACAAACCTTTCCATTATTCTGAAAAAGCCTCTAAAGTCTTGGCCGAAAAATGGATTGATACCATTGACATAAAAAATACTTTACAGTACGGAGATGTTGACTTTGACAAAAGCAACACCGAATTCAAAAAAGCAAAAATGTACGTCATTGAAGGAAAAACAGTAAAAAACGTTGAAATCATCCTAAAGGTGAGCAACGGCTCTGATAAAGCTACCTTGGAAGAAATTATCAAAAAATAACATTCTCATAATTTGGGCGTGCCAGAATTAAAAAAAGGGGCTAATTATCAATTCGGTAATTAGCCCCTTTTTTTAATGGCGTCGGGCTATACGCGCTACTTCGGTAGCCTGCTCCTATCCCTCACGCGAATAACGCGAAATTACAACGTCTTTCTAAAACCATGAAATATCCATTTTTCCCTCTTTTTTTAAATACTCATTTGTTTTACTAAAATGTTTATTTCCAAACCATTTACCCTGATTGGCGCTCATAGGAGAAGGATGTCCCGCTTCTAAAACTAAGTGTTTGCTTCTATCAATTTTACGCCCTTTTTTATGCGCAAAAGCCCCCCAAAGTAAGAAAACAATCCCTTCTTTTTCATCAGAAATCTCCTGAATAACAGCATCTGTAAAAACATTCCATTTCAAGTGTTTATGACTATTAGGAATATCTTTTCTTACCGTTAGTGACGCATTCAAGAGTAAAGTGCCTTGTTTCGCCCAATGTTCTAAGTTTCCTGAAGTAGGCAAAAAAATACTGCCAAGATCATCATTGATTTCCCTGAAAATATTTCGTAACGAAGGCGGAATTCGAACTCCGTCATTTACCGAAAAACACAAGCCATTGGCCTCCCCTTCCCCATGATATGGATCTTGACCAATGATAACCACTTTCAAATCGTCAAAACTACAATTGTCAAAAGCAGCAAAAATCAAATCGGCAGGAGGATAACAAGTATATTCCTCATATTCCTGCTCCACATTCAACATTAATTCCTCAAAATAGGTTTTTTGAGTTTCACCAGACAAAATAGTTTTCCATTCCTGATTTAAAGAAATTTTCATTTAATAAATTTTATAACAAAGTTGCAAAGTTTTTAGTAATCTACACTACAATATACTCTTTTTTAACTCTGAATCTTTGTAACTTTGTTGCTTTGCAACTTATCTTATAAAATGATATCCATCACCGAAAAAACATTACAAGATTTACAATTTCCAACCGTTCTAGAAACGATTTCTACAATCTGTAATACAGACATTGGAAAACAAAAAGCTTTAGAGATAACTCCCTTTAAAGACAAAGAAAGTTTGATGCAGGCTTTAATGCAAACATCTGAATATGTTTCCTCTTTCCAAAACAACAATGCCATTCCCAATCATGGCTTTGATGCCATCACTCATGAAATTAAGTTTCTGGCAATAGAAGATAGTTTTCTTGAGGTAGGAAGTTTTAGAAAAATTGCGACCCTTTCGGCTACCGTTAATTTTTTATTGAATTATTTCAAAAAATTTGATGATTATTATCCTCGTTTAAATACCAGGGCCAACGAAGTTGAACTAACCAAGGAAATCATTTCTTATATTGACCAAATCGTTGATAAATACGGTGAGATAAAAGATAATGCATCACCAGTACTTTTAGATGTTCGAAGAAATATGAACTCAGTACGAGGCAAAGTAAATCAAAGCTTTGGTTCGGCATTGACACAATACAACAGTTTAGGTTATCTTGACGACATCAAAGAAAGCTTCGTTCAAAACCGTCGGGTTTTAGCTGTTTTGGCCATGTATCGTCGAAAAGTAAAAGGATCTATATTGGGAAGCTCTAAAACAGGAAGCATCGCTTATATCGAACCAGAAGCTACTTTACAATATTCTCGGGAATTAAGCAATTTAGAATATGAAGAATCCGAAGAGATTATGCGTATTTTAAAGCAATTATCGAATGATATCCGTCCCTTTTTACCCTTATTAAAACAATATCAAGATTTTCTAAGTGATATCGATGTAATTGCCGCCAAAGCAAAATACGCAAATCGAATTAACGGTATTTTACCTCATATTACAGATAACCGTAGACTCTATTTTAGAGATGCCTACCACCCTATTTTATATCTGAATAACAAACAGAAAAAAGAAATTACGCATCCGCAGACTATTGAATTACAACAGGAAAACAGAATAATAGTAATTTCTGGACCTAATGCTGGAGGTAAAACCATATCATTAAAAACCGTAGGTTTACTTCAATTGATGTTACAATCAGGTATGTTGATTCCAGTTCATGAACGTTCTGAAACTTTTCTTTTCGACAGAATACTAACAGATATCGGAGACAACCAATCTATTGAAAATCATCTTAGTACATATAGCTACCGACTGAAGAACATGAACTACTTTCTCAAGAAGTGCAATAGCAAAACGATGTTCCTAATTGATGAATTTGGTACAGGCTCTGATCCGGAATTGGGCGGTGCCTTAGCTGAAATTTTTCTCGAAGAGTTTTACCATCGGGAGGCCTTTGGGATTATAACAACACATTATTCAAACTTAAAAATATTAGCAAACGAATTACCATTTGCAACCAACGCCAACATGATGTTTGACGAAAAGTCATTAGAGCCCATGTACAAATTGGCCTTGGGCCAAGCAGGAAGTTCTTTTACTTTTGAGGTAGCTTTGAAAAACGGAATTCCTTTTAGCTTAATTAATCGAGCCAAAAAGAAAATTGAAGTTGGAAAAGTACGTTTTGACAAGACCATTGCCACCCTTCAAAAAGAACGTTCTAAAATGGAAAAAACCTCTCAAACATTAAAAGAGGAAGAAACCAAAGCGCGCGAAGAAGGAAAAAAAATGGAAAGCATTAATGTAAAGATTAAGCAGAAACTGGAAAGCTATCAGGAATTGTATGATAGCAACCAAAAAACAATATATATAGGCCAGAAAATTGAAGATATAGCGGAGAAATATTTCAATAATAAAAGTAAAAAAGATCTTATTGGTGAGTTTTTAAAAATCGTCGAAATCGAAAATTCAAAGCGTAAAAAAGCTACAACCAAAGAAGCGAAGGCCATCGTAGCAAAGAAAAAAGAAGTGATTGAGGAAGTCACCGTTCACGTTGAAGAAATAAGGAAAGAAAAGAAAGAAAAGAAACTAAAACCCGTTATAGAAAAACCTAAAGCAATTATTCGGTTAGGAGATCGCGTCCGAATGCTAGATGGAAAAGCCGTAGGAACAATTGACACTATCGAAAAAAACAAAGCAACCGTAAATTATGGTATGTTTACCTCTAAAGTGAGTTTGGATGAGCTTGAGCTGGTTGAAGCGGTTAAGAAGAAGTAAAAAATCAAGTGTCAGGTTTAGTGTGCTCAGTTATGCATCAAACTATTTTACTCAAACTGATTCATTATTTCAGTCACTTCAATAAATTAACAACAAATACAGACCGCATAAATGATAGACCTGCCTCATAATAAAAAAATAATTCTATTTGATGGAGTGTGCAATTTATGCAGTACAGCAGTACAATTTGTGATTAAAAACGACAAAAAGGACCTTTTTAGATTTGTTGCTTTACAATCTGATCTTGGTCAACGTATTATAAAGCATATTGGTATTGACACTAAAACTACGGACAGCATTATTCTTTATGAACCGGGAATTGCGTATTATATTAAGTCTGAAGCAGCATTAGAAATAGCAAAGTATCTAAGCGGCGGTCTAGCATTATTATCCATTTTTAAAGTGCTACCAACCGCTCTAAAAGACAGCTTATACGACTACATCGCCAGAAACCGCTACAAATGGTATGGAAAAAAGGACAACTGCATGATTCCTACTCCTGAATTAAAATCAAAATTTTTGGACTAAAATGATTTTCCTGACTTTTATCATATTATGTCAAGTTCAAAACTTTTAATTTTGGTACCTAAAATCAATATACATGAAAAATTTAACACTTATCACTTGGGATAGCGGTTCCATTATTATTGTTTTTGTCTTTGGTTTTGTGATACTGGCACTAGTGGCCACCGTATTTTTACTAATGAACAACGACAAGAAAAAGAAATAAAAAAAAGGATATCTAAATTTAGATATCCTTTTTTAATAAATTGAAAATTCAGAATTAGCTTCTGATTAATTTTCTGTATTTCAATCGTTTTGGAGTTAAATCACCACCTAAACGTTTTTTCTTGTTTTCTTCATATTCAGAGAAACCACCTTCAAAGTAGTACACCTCAGAGTTCCCTTCAAAGGCTAGAATGTGTGTACAAATTCTATCCAAGAACCATCTATCATGCGAAATTACCACTGCACAACCAGCAAAATTATCCAATCCTTCCTCTAATGCACGTAGTGTATTAATATCCAAATCATTGGTAGGTTCATCCAGTAACAATACGTTTCCTTCTTCTTTTAATGTCATTGCAAGATGCAAACGGTTACGTTCCCCTCCTGAAAGTGTAGACACTTTTTTGTTCTGATCACTTCCTCCAAAATTGAAACGGCTTAAGTAAGCACGTGAATTCACTTGGCGGCCACCCATCATAATCAATTCCTGACCATCACAGAAGTTTTCCCATATTGATTTATTAGGATCAATATTAGAGTGTGCTTGATCGACATAAGCAATCTTTACAGTCTCTCCAATAACAAACTCCCCTGCATCCGGTTTTTCTTCTCCCATTATCATCCTGAAAATAGTCGATTTACCAGCACCATTGGGTCCGATGATTCCAACAATTCCGGCTTGTGGCAAAGTAAAATTTAAATTATCATACAATAATTTATCACCATATGCTTTAGCAACACCTTTTGCCTCAATAACATTTGTTCCTAAACGGGGACCGTTCGGGATATAAATTTCTAGATTTTCATCTAATGCTTTTTGATCTTCGTTTAATAACTTATCGTAGTTCTGTAAACGCGCTTTTTGCTTCGTTTGACGTCCTTTGGCTCCTTGACGAACCCAGTCCAACTCACGTTCCAAGTTTTTTCTACGTTTTGAAGCTACTTTTTCTTCTAAAGCCATACGGCTTGACTTTTGGTCTAACCAAGAAGAGTAATTTCCTTTCCACGGAATACCTTCACCTCTATCTAGCTCTAATATCCAACCAGCCACATTATCTAAGAAGTATCTATCGTGCGTTACAGCGATAACCGTTCCTGAATATTGTGCTAAATGTTGCTCTAACCAAAGTACACTTTCTGCATCCAAGTGATTCGTAGGCTCATCCAGAAGCAATACATCAGGCTGTTGCAATAACAAACGACATAAAGCTACACGACGACGCTCACCACCAGAAAGGTTCTTAATAGGAGTATCTGCATCTGGAGTACGTAACGCATCCATCGCTATTTCTAATTTGGTATCGATCTCCCAAGCTCCAAGTGCATCGATTTTATCTTGCAAAAGCGCCTGACGGTCCATCAATTTTTCCATTTTATCGGCATCTTCATACACTTCAGGAAGACCAAAACTATCATTAATTTGATTAAATTCTTCCAATACTGCCATTGTTTCAGCAACACCTTCACGAACAATTTCGATAACGGTTTTGCTGTCGTCAAGAATTGGCTCTTGCTCTAAATAACCTACTGTATATCCTGGCGCAAAAACTACATCACCTTGGTAGTTTTTGTCAACTCCAGCAATAATTTTCAACAACGAAGATTTTCCAGATCCGTTAAGACCCAAAATACCAATCTTAGCTCCGTAGAAAAAGCTTAAATAGATGTTTTTTAATACTTGTTTATCGCTACTTGAGTAGGTTTTACTCAATTTCGACATTGAGAATATTACTTTCTTATCGTCTGACATTTTTTTTTATTTATTATTATAATTCAACATTTAAAATACAACCTACAGTCTACCCTTAAGTGAGCTAAAAACCCAAGCATTTGCCAGGAATCCAACACCGACAGCAGCGAATCCCCATCCAGAAACATCGCTATACTTGAAAGCACCGAGCCCTATTAAAAGCAACCCCATTAAAATCATTATAAAAGTTGCCCATCCTAAGACGGTATTCTTATTCATTCCCATGATTATGACGTATTTTATTAATTGCAAATATCGTGAAATTTAACCGCTAATTGAAAATATTATAGAGCATTTCTCGTAACAAATCGGAATTTGACATGGCATTTGCGCCAACTCCTTTGCTTTTTACGTCAATATCCCTTAGTGAGGCCACTATTTGACTTACCTTTCTCATAGGGTAATTCTTTAGCGCTACATCATATTCTTTCATGAAAAAAGGATTAACACCTATAACTGAAGCAACATTCTTCGGGTTTTTGTCTTTCAGGCCATGGTATTTAAGCAATTGGATAAAGAATCCAAAAACCAAACTCGTGGTAACCACCATTGGATTTTCTTTTGGATTGTTTGCAAAATTCTCTGCAATGGTATAGGCTTTCAGTTGATTTCGTTCGCCTATCGCCTTTCTTAGTTCAAAAACATTAAAATCCTTGCTGAATCCTATGTTTTCCTCTATATCTTTCGGAGTAATCACACTTCCTTTCGGCAGGACAATTTGCAGTTTTTCAAGCTCATTATTTATTTTTCCCAAATTGTTTCCTAAAAACTCAACTAACATGGCATTTGCCTTAGGTTCGATAGTATATTTTTTATTGGCCAATATGCGTTTTATCCAGTCACCTACCTGATTTTCATATAGTTTTTTACTTTCGTAAACCAATCCCGACTTCGCCAGAGATTTGGTCGCTTTTTTACGTTTGTCTAAGGTTTTGTATTTATAACAAATCACCAAAACCGTAGTTAGCATCGGATTTTCAGCATAACTTTCTAGTTTATCAATGGTACGGCTCAGATCTTGGGCCTCTTTGACAATTACCACTTGACGTTCCGCCATCATAGGGTATCGCTTGGCGGTTGAAACTACGTCTTCTATTGATACATCCCTACCATACAATACAGTCTGGTTGAACCCTTTTTCCTCCTCGGACAATACATTTTTTTCAATATAATCTGATATGATATCGATGTAATAGGCTTCTTCTCCCATTAGGAAATAGATCGGCTTGATGTTTCCTCCTTTTATGTCATTTAAAATCTTTATTACCTCGTCCATATTTTTGGTTTAAAGCTTAAAGTTTAAAGTTGGTCTCAACTTGCTAAACTTTAAACTAAATAACTATTTTTGCTTCATGCAAAAACTGAATTTTTATTCTTATTCTTTTCGCCTCAAAAATAGCGAAAATAAAGTGTCTATTTTTGATGAAATCAGGAAAAAATTTATCGTTCTAACTCCAGAGGAATGGGTTCGCCAACATGTTGTCCAGTTCTTATTGGAAGAAAAAAACTACCCTAAATCCCATATAAATGTAGAAAAAGTATTAAAAGTCAACGGATTGCGAAAAAGATATGATGTAGTGGTTTATAATCCTGACGGTTCTATTTATATCCTAATCGAATGTAAAGCACCCGAAATAAAAATTGCACAAGCCACCTTTGACCAAATTGCACGTTATAACATGACCATGGATGCTAAATTTTTGATGGTAACCAATGGCTTGAACCATTACTTTTGCCAAATGGATTTTGAAAATGAAAAATATCAGTTTCTAGCTGATCTTCCAAACTATACTACCTAAATAAATAAAATGAAAATAGCAGTCGTTATCCTGAATTGGAATGGAGTTACTTTACTGGAGCAATTTTTACCGTCAATACTACAATTTTCACCCGAAGCCACTGTGTATTTAGCTGACAACGCTTCGACAGACAATTCTATTTCGTATGTGACCACTCATTTCCCTACGGTACAAATCGTAAAAAACGATATTAATTTCGGCTTTGCGCAGGGCTACAACGAGGCCCTAAAACATATTGATGCTGAAATCTATGCTTTAGTCAATTCAGATATCGAGGTAACAGAAAACTGGTTACTACCCATCATAGCAACTTTCGAAAAGGAACCACAAACAGCAATCATCCAGCCTAAGATTCTGGATTTCAAAAACAAAGATTATTTTGAATACGCAGGTGCTGCAGGGGGTTTCATTGATAAATATGGATATCCATACTGTCGCGGACGCGTTTTTGAAATAGTAGAAAAAGACAAGGGCCAATATAATGATGATTGTGAAATATTCTGGGCATCAGGTGCCTGTTTTTTCAT
Source organism: Flavobacterium frigoris PS1 (assembly GCF_000252125.1). Lineage (GTDB taxonomy): Bacteria > Bacteroidota > Bacteroidia > Flavobacteriales > Flavobacteriaceae > Flavobacterium > Flavobacterium frigoris_A. The sequence continues at coordinate 39,749 of NZ_AHKF01000023.1, forward strand.
AAGGAGTTCCATTTACAAGGAACTCAACGGTTTTGACGACGATTTCTTTGCCCATCAAGAGGAGATCGATTTGTGTTGGCGCGCATCCAATAAAGGCCATAACATAAAATACAATCATAAGTCCGTAGTCTACCATGTAGGGGGCGCAACATTGCAACAAGGTAATCCTAAAAAGACTTTTTTGAATTTCAGAAACTCATTGTTAATGTTAACCAAAAATTTACCAAAGAAAAAGTTATATTCTGTTCTAATTTCCCGAATGCTACTAGACGGTCTAGCAGGAATTCAATTTATTTTTAAAGGAAATTTTTCTCATTTTACGGCTATTTTAAAAGCACATGCGTCTTTTTATAGTTTATTTTCAAATACTTACAAAAAAAGAGGCCTTATTCAATCAAAAAAATACTATAATACCAAAAGTATCGTTTATAACTACTACCTCAAGGCTGGCAAGGTATTTGTTAAGTAATTTTAACAGTAATTTATATCAAATATTTAATCATTAAAAACTAACTTTGCACTTGAACCTAACAAAAAAATCTATGAAAAAAATTGTAATTGCATTATCAGTTTTAGCACTTTTAAGCTCTTGTGTTTCTAAAAAGAAATACACTGATTTAGAAACTAGAAATAAAGAAACACAGGATCTGTTAAACAGTTGTACTGTGAAATTAAACTCATGCTTAGAAGAGAAGGCTGGACTTACTGCAACAGTTGCAGGTTTAAAAGAACACAACCAAACGCTTATCAGTACATCTAAGGACATGACTATATTGACTACCAAAGGTGCAGAAAATATTGAAAAAGCTTTAGAATCAATCAAAGAGAAAGATTTGAAAATTACTAGAATGCAAGATGCATTAACTAAAAAAGACAGTGTTACACTTGCTTTAGTTACTAGCTTGAAAAGTTCAGTAGGGTTAAATGATCCAGATATTGAAATTAATGTTGAAAAAGGTGTTGTATTTATCTCAATTGCAGATAAATTATTATTCAAAACTGGAAGCTACGTTGTATCTGATAGAGCAAAAGCAGTTTTATCTAAGGTAGCAAAAGTAGTTAACGACAAACCTGATTTTGAATGTATGGTTGAAGGTCATACTGACAATGTTCCTTTAACTGGAAACGGTGTTTTACTTGACAACTGGGATTTAAGTGTGAAACGTTCTACTTCTATCATCAGAGTATTGACAGATGAATTGAAAGTAAATCCAGCGCAATTGATTGCTGCGGGAAGAAGCTCATACATTCCATTAGTTGCTAACGATTCAGCAGAAAATAGAGCTCGTAACAGAAGAACTCGTATTGTTGTATTGCCTAAAATCGATCAATTTTATGATATGATTGAAAAAGAAATGAAAAAACAAAAACAATAGTTTTTAATTTCATTTGACATAAATAAAAACGTCTCGAATATCGAGACGTTTTTTTTTATGTCAACTATTTTTTCATTCCAATCTAATTCTGTGAAATAACTTAAAAAGAAAAAGCAGGTCGATTGACCTGCTTCTATGCATCCTTAATCCTTTTCTAATAACCAATTAAATATTTATCAAGAATGGCATGCTATACGTGAATAAATTCTTATTTTATCTTAGACAAAAATAATAATTATTTTAATGTAAACAACAATTAAGCCAAAAATCGCGATGTTACAATATATCAAGACTTCCTTTTCCTTCTCTGATAATTTCTGGTTCATCTCCTGACAAATCAATAATTGTAGAACCCACATTATCTCCGTAACCTCCATCTATAACCATGTCAACAAGATTCTGCCACTTTTCAAAAATAAGTTCCGGATCTGTTGTATATTCTATTACGTCATCGTCATCATGTATCGAAGTTGAGACAATTGGGTTTCCTAATTGACGTACAATCTCCAATGCAATAGAATTATCCGGCACACGTATCCCCACGGTTGTCTTTTTCTTAAATTCTTTAGGCAAACTATTGTTCCCTGGCAAAATAAAAGTGTACGGCCCAGGCAATGCTCTTTTTAATATTTTAAAAGTAGCCGTGTCAATTTGCTTCACATAATCCGACAAATTACTTAAATCGTGACAAACAAACGAAAAATTAGCCTTATCCAGCTTTATTCCTTTTATCCTGGCGATTCGTTCTAAAGCTTTGGTATTTGTGATGTCACATCCCAATCCATAAACAGTATCGGTCGGGTAAATAATTAAACCACCATCTTTCAGCACCTTTACTACCTTCGCAATAGCAGCCTCACTGGGTTTATCTGGGTAAATCTTAATAAATTCTGCCATTATATTTTTGTTTAAAGTTTTAGGTTTAAAGCTTCAGGTTTTGCTGCTTTCCAACAACCTTGAACTTTAAACTTTTTTTATCCGATTATATCTAATTTTGCAAAACGCAATAATAACTTTTTGATACCTCCAACTTCAAATTTGATTTCCGCTTTTTTATCAGCTCCTCCTCCTTCAATGTTTAACACTTGTCCTCTACCAAAGCGTTCATGCATTACTACATTTCCCGCCACTAATTTATTATCAAACAAGTTTGCAGTTCCTAATGGTCCTTTATCTAATAAAGGCTTTAATTTCCTAACGCTAACATCAGATCTTGATTCACCGTTTGCACTAGGTTTTGGAGGTGTTCCATTCGCCGGTTTTGCTAAACGCAATTTTGATTTGTCAACATCACCAAAAATATCACTATCAATCATAGGCTTATAACGGTAATTATTTTCTGCAGGCGTCAGGTACTCTAAATACTGAGCATCAATCTCCTCAATAAAACGAGAAGGTTCGCTATCAGTCAATTTACCCCAGCGGTATCGCGATTGCGCATAAGTCAAATAAGCCTGATGCTCCGCACGAGTTAATGCCACGTAAAATAATCTTCTTTCCTCTTCTAATTCGCTTCTGGTACTCATACTCATAGCACTAGGAAACAAATCTTCCTCCATACCTACCACGAAAACATGAGGAAATTCTAGTCCTTTGGCCAGGTGAATGGTCATCAAAGCCACACGATCTTCATCACTTGTGTCCTTGTCTAAATCAGTTGCCAAGGCCACGTCTTCCATGAATTCTGATAATGCACCTCGCGCACCGTCAATTTCTTTTTGACCTTCAGTAAAATCCTTGATTCCGTTTAATAACTCTTCTATATTTTGAACCTTAGCCATCCCTTCCGGAGTAGCATCTTTCTTTAATTCCTGTACCAATCCTGTTTTCTTAGAAACGTGGTCGGTGATAAAAAAGGCATCTTGATTTTCATTTATCACCTGAAAACTCTGAATCATAGTAACAAAATCAAGCAGTTTTTGCTTTGTTCCTGAATTCAATTTCAAGTCAATTTTATCTATATTTTGCATCACCTCAAAAATAGAACGCTTGTAATGATTAGCGGCCACTAATAATTTTTCGATGGTTGTATTACCAATTCCTCTCGCAGGATAATTAATTACCCTCATTAATGCTTCTTCATCTTTCGGATTGATTACCAATCGCAAATAACACAGCACATCTTTAATTTCTTTTCTTTGGTAAAAAGACAGACCTCCGTAAATTCGATACGGAATATCACGCTTTCTCAACGCATCCTCCATAGAACGAGACTGTGCATTGGTGCGATACAAAATGGCAAATTGACCATTAGTCATTTGGTTTTGCATCTTTTGTTCGAATATTGTACTAGCAACAAAACGCCCTTCTTCGGCATCAGTCATGCTGCGGTGCACTTTTATCTTTGGACCAAAATCATTAGCTGTCCACACAATTTTATCTAATTTGACTTTATTTTTATCAATAATTGTATTAGCCGCTTCAACAATATTTTTTGTCGAACGGTAATTCTGTTCCAATCTAAAGGTTTTGACACCTTCGTAATCCTTTTGAAAATTCAGAATGTTGTTAATATTTGCACCACGAAAGGCGTATATACTTTGCGCATCATCCCCTACCACACATATGTTCTGGAACTTATCAGATAAGGCCCTAACAATCAAATATTGAGAGTGATTGGTATCTTGGTACTCATCAACCAATATATATCGAAAACGGTTTTGGTATTTCGCCAACACTTCAGGGAAACGAGTCAACAATTCATTGGTTTTCAACAATAAATCATCAAAATCCATGGCACCCGACTTGAAGCATTTTTCTACATATTTTTGGTACAACTCACCCATTCGCGGTTTTTTGGACATAGCGTCCGCTTCCTGCAAATCGGGATCATTGAAATACGCTTTTACGGTAATTAAACTATTTTTAAAATTTGAAATTCTACTCAAAACCTGTTTTGGTTTATAGACGTCTCTATCCAACTGCATTTCTTTGATAATTCCAGAAATAGCACGAAGCGAATCCTGAGAATCATAAATAGTAAAATTAGACGGATAGCCTAAAAGAGAGGCTTCGGAACGTAGAATTCTAGCAAAAACAGAGTGAAAAGTTCCCATCCAAAGATTTTTAGCTTCACTGGAACCAACAATATCCGAAATACGCTTTTTCATTTCACGCGCTGCCTTATTGGTAAAAGTAAGCGACAAAATACTAAATGCATCTATTCCCTGGTGCATCAAATAGGCAATACGTATTGTCAACACACGTGTTTTTCCTGAACCGGCACCAGCTATAATAATCATTGGTCCGTCTTTCTGTAATACTGGTTCGCGTTGTGCTTCGTTAAGTTGGGCAATGTATTTTTGCATGGAGAATTTCTATTTATGCAAAAATAAGAATTTAAGAGTTAATAAAGTTGGAACTCCTAAAGTTTTAAAGACTTAAGCCATTAGAAAAAACTATAGATACTGCTTGCTCACATTTTCACTTTCGATCCAAGCAAATTGACAAACGCAAAATACTATTCCTATTACTTCATAAAGTTTAAGATTAAAACTTTCAGCGACAGCGTAATTTATATAAAAAAGACATCGTAGGCAAATCGAATCAAGGTTCCCACTACAACAACTAAGAAGAAAATTCTGATAAAACTATTTCCTTTACTAATAGCCAATTTAGCACCGAGCCATCCTCCCATTGCGTTACTTGCAGCCATAGGTAAAGCAATTGCCCAAATAATTTTTCCTTTGATAGCAAAGAGACAAATCGAACCAAAATTGGTCGCTAGATTCACCATTTTAGCATTTGCGGAAGCATGCAAAAAATCAAAACCCATCAAAGCAATAAATGCCACCACAAAAAAACTTCCGGTTCCCGGGCCGATAAATCCGTCATAAAAACCAACAATAAAACTGATCATGATCGCATTCAAAATCAGCGTTTTTTCTGAAATATTTTTTTCTACGTGTTGTCCAAAATTTTTCTTGGCGTAGGTATAAATCGCCAAAAGAGAAAGTATAAAAAGCAATAACGGCTTCATGAAATCATTGCTCATGTAAGTCAACAATGTGGAACCCATGAAAGCGGAAGGCAAGGCCACAGCCATCATAGTTAAAAGTAGCTTCCAATTCATATTTACCTTCTTTAAGTATTGGTAAGCAGCAAAGGAAGTACCGCTGAAAGCAGGTATTTTCAAGGTTCCAATAACGGTGGAAACCGGTAAATTAGGAAGTAAAATCAGACCTGCCGGAGTTTGAATCAAACCACCACCGCCTACTATGGCGTCAATAAATCCAGCTGCGAAAGCGGCGACACAAAGAAAAATAATGATATACGACTCCATTGACGGTCTCAAATAAAAAATTAAACTGATGCGCCTAAAATTAGCACCATTCCCACATTTAATTTGCAAAAATACTATTCCCTGTATTTATACAATACAATTGAAGAGGAATTCTCATCAAAAAGTATATTTTTGCTTATCAAAATTTACATTACAATGGATTCAACTATTTTAACAGAAATAATCGCCTATACTTTACCTTCTTTAATCACTGGAGTTGTCGCGTACTCATTATTTAATGCCCATTTCAAAGACCAACAAAATACGAGACGATGGTTGCTACAAAAAGACAATCAAGCAGCGAGCTTGCCTTTAAGATTACAAGCATACGAACGTATGACTTTATTCATGGAACGAATCAATCCGTCGCAATTATTAGTCAGAATTACACCTCTTTCTGATGACAAAAACGATTATCGGAATTTTGTAATTGCCCAAATAGAGCAAGAATTCGAGCACAATTTGACACAGCAGATATACATATCAGATGAATGCTGGTCCATTATTGTAACTGCCAAAAATGCTACAATTCAGATCGTTCGTCTGGCTGCAAAAAACGAAAAAGTAACCGATGCAAATAGTCTACGCGAAACGATCCTAAGTGATTTATTAGAAAAACCATCTCCTAGTAGTGCGGCCTTAGCCTTTATCAAAAACGAAGTGGGTCAATTGTGGTAAATCGCTTATTCTTTCAATAAACGATTCAGTTGAAATTGCTCCTTTTCATTTAGCTCAGGTAAAATCCTTTCCAATGAAGTTCTCATTTCGCTATTTTTCAATAGAACCCGAATATTATCTCTTCCAAATTTAGAAAACTGCCACATATGATGCGTTGTGGCATTGACCAAGTTTTGTAAAACTGTATCATCTATTAACTTAAAAGCGATCAGTTTAGTCAAAGCATTTTGTCTTGTGATAGCCTCATAATTAACGGACGAATAATTGATCAGTTCCCCTATTAAAGCAGCTTGATCATTTGAATAGTCTGGGGTTGACAAAGCCAACGACAACCATAAAGTTCTTAGATTATAATCATTGTAACCTATCCAACTCTTCGACGCATTTAAATATTTAGCACGAAATTCAGGAAAGTTATTCCATAAATTATATAAAGCAATTTCTTGCGTTTGATATGATTTGTCATTTAATAGCGTCTCATATTCTTCTCTAAAACTTTCCGGAATAGTGCGCAATTCAATTGCTACAACCTGACGCACTTGAACCTCATCAGTTGCCAAAGCCAAATGCAATAGCTGCTTCTTAGCTGCAAATTTTTCGTTTTTCAGTTGGCTTATAATAGCTTCTTTAACCGTGAAATAAACATCTGACTGCATTATTTTTGCAAAGAAATCTTCTTTTTCATTCAGCGGTTTTCCTTTCAATTTCTCCACTTCAAACAACAACTGTATCATTTTATTTTCACTCATTAACTCATTAGCTAACTCAGCATTAAATACTGAAGACTCAAGCCATTCTTTACTGAATTTATCCAAGTCATAATCTGACACTTTTCTCAGCTCATCAAAGAAATTTTCTGTGGTGACGTTTTGAAAGGCATATTTTTTCAAATAAGTTCGTACCGCTTTTTTAAACGCCGGATCGCCGATAGCATCATGCAGCACAAATAGTGCCCAAGCGCCTTTTTGATAAAAACTCAATGAACTGGCTTTAGCATTCAAAACCGGAATCGAATCTGTTCTTGAAGCGTATTTTATCTGCTGTGCTGATTGGTATAATTTGGAATAAAAGTAATCATCACCGTATATATCGCGTTCCGCTAACAAGGCATAATAAGTTGCAAAACCTTCCTGCAACCAATGATGTTTTCCACTCTCTGCTGTGATTAAATTTCCAAACCATTGGTGCGCTAATTCATGTGCATTTACATTGGTATAATTTCGATCCTCAAAACCTATCGAGTCCACAATATACCGACTCGCAAATAATGTTGCCGAAGTATTTTCCATTCCCGCATACAGGAAATCTCGAACAGGAATTTGTTTATAGATTTGCCAAGGATACTTCACCCCTATTTCGTCTTCTAAGAAATCAAACATTTGCGCAGAATAGCGGTAGGTAGGTTCAAATTTACCAGCATCTTTGCCTTCTAAATACAATTCTAAAGGCGTTCCACATTTTGATTTTTGGAGGTGTATGTCGTATTTTCCAATGCCAACCATCAGGAGGTAGGAACTCATTGGTTTTTCCATTTCATATTTCCACCGAGTAACCTCATCAGCTATTATTTTTTCTTTTAATATGCCATTCGAAACCACTTGATAGCCACTGCCAAAAGAAACAGTCAAATTAAAAACCAACTTTTCATTGACATCATCAAAACTCGGGAACCAATTGCTAGTGTATTTCCCTTGCCCCTGTGTCCAGATTTGCAAATTGTCTTTTTCCTCTGAGCCCACAAAATACATGGTCTGCTTCGGGTATGCCACATAATTGAAACTAATGTTGCTTTTTCCCTTTTTGAAAGGATAGATCAATAAAAGCTGTTTGCCATCATTAATGAATTTTAATGATTTATCATTTAAAGCAACCCTAGAAAACTCCATGTTTTGCGCATCAATTTTAATAGTATCAATGGCATTCAACACCTCAACCGAATAGCTAACGGAACCTGAAACTGATTTTTCGGTAGGATTAATTGTTATTTGGCCATGAACTGATTTGAAATCGACAGATTTTGTCTGTTGTGCGAATGCAAATGAGGTGATAAAAAGAAGTAGGTATTTCATTATTCGATTCAATAAGGGGTCAATGGGACCAAAGTTACAAAGGTTTCATAAACAAACAGAACATATTTTGTAAGTTTACTTCCAAAACCACAACACAAATACATTGAAAAAGAAAGCCCTATTTAACTGGAGCAGCGGAAAAGATTCTGCTTTAGCCTTATATAAAATTTTACAAGAACCCGAGTTTGAAATCAGCTGTTTGCTGACGAGTGTCAACCAACATTTTCAACGCATCTCGATGCATGGCGTTCGGGTCGAATTGTTGCATCAGCAAGCTCAAAGCATTGGACTACCATTAGAAATTATGCAAATTCCCGAAATGCCTACAATGGAAGCCTATGAAGAGGTAATGAATAAAACATTGGGGAAACTGAAAGAACAAGGTGTAACACATTCTATTTTTGGAGATATTTTCCTAGAAGATTTGCGCAAGTATCGCGAAGACAAACTTGCCGAAATAGGTTTTAAAGCCGTTTTTCCACTATGGAAAGTACCAACTACGGAGCTTTTACAAGAATTCATCGATCTAGGCTTTAAAACGATTGTTGTTTGTGTCAATGAGCGCTTTCTCGACAAAAGCTTTGTAGGCAGAGTAATTGACCAAGATTTTATCAATGATTTACCTGCCAATGTAGATGTATGTGGCGAAAACGGAGAATTCCACACCTTTACTTTTGATGGTCCTATTTTCTCGAAACCCATTGCTTTTGAAATTGGCGAAGTGGTTTACCGAAAGTATGAAAGACCTGAGAAAGAAGATTCGTTAGATACTGCTTGCGATACCAGCGCTTCAGATGCCTTTGATTATGGGTTCTGGTATTGTGATCTAATTGAAAAGTAGATCACAGCAAAAAGCTCCGAATTCTGCTGGATTTGGAGCTTTTTATTTTACAACCGTAATAAACCTTAGATTCTATAAAAGTTTAGTCCAATTTTGGCAAATGAAAATCGTCAAAAACACTTTTCTCTGCCATCAACGCTTCTATATCTTGAGACTTTCTCGGTGCTTCTGCAGACAGATTTATAGGTCCGTTAGGAGTTATTAAAATATCATCTTCAATTCGCACCGCAATTCCCCACCATTTTTTATCGCAATCTGAGCCATTAGGAATGTAAATTCCTGGTTCTATAGTTATGACCATATTATTTTCTATCAAATTGTATAAACCTGGATCATGAACGTCTAATCCTATGTGATGTCCCAGTCCATGTGGAAAAAATTTTGCAGCTTTCTCGTCAGAATCAGCTATTCCTAATTTTATTAAACCTTCATAGATTACTTTACGAGCAATTACATCAGTGGATCTAAAAGTACTTCCGATTTTTGCTGCTGCTATTCCAGCCTCCTGGGCCTCATAAACCAAATCATAAATCAACTTTTGTTCTGGAGAAAATTTTCCGTTTGCTGGAATGGTACGGGTCACATCAGCAGTATAACCGTGGTATTCCGCACCCAAATCCATTAACACTAAATCGTTGTCTACTTTTGTCTTACTGTTTTCAATATAATGCAATACACAACCGTTATTCCCAGCACCCACAATAGAAGGATAACCTTCAAACTCACTTCCATATTTCTTATAAACGAATTCATGTACACCTTGAATTTCGGTTTCTGACATTCCGGGGTGCATCGCTTTCATGATTTCACGTTGTCCCATAGCCGAGATACGAATCGCCTTGGTCAGCAACACCATTTCCTCCTTGGTTTTTTTCTCACGCAAACTTGCCATATAGTTCGTAATGGATTTAGTATCTTGAACGGTCTTTTTACTGTGGATGTTTTTTTTAAGATTTAGTTCATTTTGCATTTGTGAATCCATTTTCGAGATTATATTTTCATGATATCCAATTTGTGTTTTAAAAGCGGCTACCAGCTTAGACAAATCGGCATTATCACGTTGTGAATTTCTGTAATCATCTTGAAACTCCTTGAACTGCACAGCAGAAAAACTGGAATAATCAATATCCGAGTTCAGAAACTCTTTGCCATTTAAGGCGACTTCGAAACCTAAATCTTTCTTAGCTCCTTCAGTACCCGCATTCTATGATAAAAAACA
>NZ_AHKF01000022.1 GCF_000252125.1 Flavobacterium frigoris PS1
AAGGTGACCAAGTTCCAATGATATTGTTAATTGATTGTAATGGAAGTGTAGAAAGCGTTTCTCCTTCACAAATAGGAGCAACAGCTGTAAATATTGGAGTTGTTGCTGGGTTTACAGTAATGGTTCCATTTAAAGTTGCATTTGGAGAACATCCTCCTGATGTTGTTATGGTATAATTAAATGTTCCCGAAACGGTTGGGGTACCTTCAATTTTAAATTGAGTTCCAACTAAACTTGTCGCTACGCCATTAGGCAAACTTCCAGAAGTTATAGCTGCGGTAGTTGCACTGCCACCAATTGAATAAATAACATTCGAAACAGCTTCGTCTTCACAAGTTTGTTGTGAACTGGCACCTTGAGTGAGATTTAATGTTGGACTAATTAAGCAACTGTCAAGTGCACAGGATATTGAATTGGGACCAAAACATTCACTTGGCGTTCCTATTGGAGTTACTGTTATTACGACAGTTTCACCCGGGAGAACATTTTGAACAGTATACGAATAAACTTTGCCAACGAATCCAACGTTAACAGCTGTATTTGTTCCTATTTTATAGGCAACAGAAAATTCCGCTTCTCCTAAAGCCAGCCAATCAAAAGTGATAGAATTAGAAGTTTTTGTTCCACAATAAAGATAGGGAGCTGCAAGGGTACTAAATTGAATATCTATCTCATCACTAACTGGACAAGCCGCCCCAAAAGGAAAGGCTTGAACGGAATATAAGCCTGATTGATTTACGGTGATTTTTGGCCCAAGCTCTCCTGGAATTAAGGTTCCATTATAACGCCATTCATGAATTTCAGTAGCACTTAATCCCGAATTTAAGACTTGGTTTGAAGCACTGCATATCTTCATGTCTGGTCCTAAATTAATCGATGGAGAACTAAAACTGGCTCCTTCTATAAATACAGCCGAATCATAATAATTATCATTACCAGCATTACCAATCGCTAACTTAATATGATAGGTTTGGCCGCAAACAACATTAGCATTTGCAGATAAAACTTTAGTGAATCCATCATATTGAATAGAAGTACCTCCTTCATTATTAACATAGTATTGACAATTGTCGCAGGGTCCCGAATTTGAAGTCCCATTGTTTAAGTTATTGATAGAAACCGGCAGAGTTGTAGTAGGGATTAATGCAATATTTTGCGCTCCTCCCGTAAAAGGGCCTGTAATCTCTGGTCCGCTTAAGAAAAAACCAAAATTATCGTTATAGGTATCATTTACAAATTCAGGATACTCCTCTGAGGCAAAAACAAAATTGAAACTCAATTTATTTCCTGTAGGTATAAAGTCAAATTCAAGAATGGCTACATTCTGAATTGTTTGGTTATTGGATAAAATAGATAAGTCAGCATCTCCTATAAATGGGGTTGTAGTTTCTAAAGTTCCTGATGGATTGTCATTTGGTCCTTTTGCAATTATAGCATTTCCCGTACTTAAAATAATTCCGGTGCTTAAGCCGATGTTGGTTGTGAGTCCATTAGAGAACAGGCCTACTTGATCACTTATTACATCTGCATTGGCGGCAGTACCATTAAATTTAATATTCGAAACGTTAATTCCTTGTCCCACAACTACGTTTTGTACTAATTGTTTGGGGGTTTGAGACGTATTATCGACCACTAATTGCGCATTAGCAACTATACTAAAAAGAATATAAAATAAGAAAGCTATTTTTTTCATTTACAAATCTGGGAAATTGATTTTTCTCTTTCTTATTTTAAATATAGGGATAGTGATAAATTGACTACTTACAAATATACTTAAGAAGTATGTAATCCTTTTCTCTTTTTTACAAAATGTTAAAATAAGTATGTTCTTTTTTTTGAAGGAATTTGTATTTAATTATTCATTTTCGACATTATTTTTTGTAGTACAAATTTTGTTATATTTACTTGCTTTAAAAATTATTTATGAAAAAATTCTACTTTTTGCTATTTGCATTATTTTTAATTACAGGAGCTAATGCTCAAATTATTGAGTTTAAGAGTGCAACTTTTAAGGCAAGGTTATTAATTGCTAATACTGATAATGACATTGCAAAAGACTTAAATGGTGATTTTTGTAAAATAGATGTAAATAATGATAACGAAATACAACTAGAGGAAGCCTTAAAAATAGGTGCTCTTGATTTAAAATCTACTCCTATTGAAGATATTTCTGGTATAGAATTTTTTACAAATTTAAAAAGGTTAAATTGTTGGAACACTAAAATATCTACATTGAACATAAGTGCATTAAAAGAGTTGAAATATTTAGACTGTGCTTGGAATTCAATAAAAACTTTAGATGTCAGCTCACTTAAAAACCTGGAAACTTTAGTTTGCACACAAGGGTATCTTACTTCAATAAATCTTACAGGACTGGATAAACTTCATCATTTACATTTAGATGGCAATGCATTAGAAGATCTAAATTTATCAGGATTAGTAAGTTTAAAATATATTGATTGTGGTTACAATAGACTTACTAAATTAGACTTGTCTGGAATATCCAAATTAGAAGACTTAATTTGTAATGACAATAAGATTACAAACTTTACTAATCTGGCAGATTGTCCCGAAATTACTCGAATGTGGGTGCAACAAAATGAATTAACCAGTATCGATTTTTCAAAATGTACTAAATTAAAGGACTTGTGGGCTGATGATAATAAACTAGTAACTATTGACTTAACAGTGCCAAAAGATATTGGAAATGCTAGCTTTGGAAACAATAATTTATCATCGGTAAAAGTAGATGGTTATAGCAATATCAAATTTATAAGATTATCAAATAATAATTTCACAACAATAGACTTATCTCCTTTCATTCAAATTAACGATGTTGAATGTAGCAATAATAGTGAGCTTACTATGATTTTTGCGAAAAATGGTAGAAATGAAGGTATTTCTTTTGAGGGATGTCCAAAATTAAAATACATATGTAATGATGATATTAAAAATTCAGTAGTAGAATGGTATCTTAAATATTATAATTATACGAATATATCATTAAATTCCTATTGCACATTTGAACCTGGGGGAGTTTTCTATACTATTCAAGGGAAAACTATTTTAGACAGTAATAGTGACGGTTGTGACGCATCTGATTTAGGTTATTCAAATTTAAATTTTTCTATAAGTAATGGGACAACCAAAGGAAATTTAATTTCTAATAGCTCAGGTAATTATAGCATCGCAGTTGGAGAAGGAACTCATACCATTACTCCGATTCTAGAGAATAAAAATTATTTTAATGTTTCACCTACTTCTTTTAATGTTACTTTTCCAACACAAGCTAGTCCATTCACTCAAGATTTTTGTATAACTCCAAACGGTGCTCATCCCGATTTGGAAGTAACTTTATTACCAATAATTCCCGCTAGGCCAGGATTTGACGCCACTTATAAAATCATTTATAAAAATAAAGGAACTAATGTACAATCGGGTTTAGTAAATTTAAGTTTTAATGATGCGGTTTTAGATTATATAACTGCAATTCCAACGGTAAATAGTCAAGTGACAGACAAACTTAGTTGGGATTATAGTAATTTACAGCCTTTTGAAACTCGTGAGATTGTAGTTACTTTTAATGTGAATTCACCAATGGAAACTCCTGCTGTAAATATTGGAGACCGTTTGAGTTTTAATGCACTAATTAATCCTGTATCAGGAGACGAAAAACCTGTTGATAATTCGTTTGCTTTACGCCAAAGTGTCGTTGGTTCCTATGACCCAAATGATAAAACTTGCTTAGAAGGAGATGTCATTACTCCAAGTTTGATTGGGGAATATGTACACTACTTAATTCGGTTTGAAAACACAGGAACCTATCCCGCTCAAAATATTGTAGTAAAAGATCTAATAGATTTAACCAAATTTGATATTTCAAGCTTGGTTCCAACTAAAGGGAGTCATGAATTTGTAACCAAAATTTCAGATGGGAACAAAGTAGAATTTATATTCGAAAACATCAATTTGCCTTTTAATGACGCGAATAATGATGGTTATATTGCTTTTAAAATTAAAACATTACCAACATTAGTAGTAGGAGACACATTCCAAAATGAAGCCAATATTTATTTTGATTATAATTTTCCAATTCTGACTAATAAAGCAACTTCGACTTTTAAAACCTTAGGAACTTCAGATTTTAATTTTTCAACTTACTTTAATATTTATCCAAATCCTGTAAATGAGATTTTAAATATTAATTCTAAACATTCGATAGAGGTACAGTCAATAGCAATTTATGATATTTTGGGGCAAATGGTTATTGTAGTGCCTAATGCAAATTCAGTTTCAAAGATTGATGTTTCTAAACTGGCTACTGGAAAGTACTTCTTGAAAATGAATACAGAAAAAGGAAGTTCTAATATGAAATTTATAAAAAAATAAATTAGTTGTAATAAAGCTTTACTTCGGTAAGGCTTTTTTTTTGAAATAATTTTCATGGTCGAAGAAGATTATTTCAAAAAATAATAATTACTTTTGCAGCCGTTATCACGAATCTCAAAAAGAGATAGCAACCTGCAACAACGAGCAAGGTGCTAAAACGATAAGCCAAATCCTTTGGAAAAAATGTTGTTTTACATTCCCATTTTTTAGCTATCGTTTTTCGTCATATTTATATCATTATAAAACTGATTTATGACTAATTTATTGAAAAAAAAGGGAAATGCCTTTGCTTTAATTCCCTTATTGATTTTTATTTTTATTTTTTTAGGAGCTGGAATATGGCTTGATGATTTTTATGCTTTACCTGCACCAATTGCAGTTGTGATCGGGATTATATCTGCTTTTTTACTATTCAAGAGTTCGTCAGATGAGAAAGTAACGACTTTGATTGCTGGTTGTGGCGAGAGTAAAATTATGACCATGTGTTTGATTTATCTTTTGGCGGGAGCATTTGCAGTTGTTAGTAAAGCAACGGGAGGAGTGGATGCAGTTGTAAGCCTAGGGATTAATACGATTGATGTTGCTTACTTTCCGCTAGGGATCTTTTTAATCGCTGCCTTTTTATCAACAGCTACAGGAACTTCGGTAGGTGCTATAGTTGCTATAGGTCCTATCGCTGTTAATCTAGCTAATTCAAGTGGAGCTTCATTGCCATTGATTGCTGGCGCTTTGTTAGGTGGTTCGATGCTTGGAGATAATCTTTCGATGATTTCAGATACTACAATTGCGGCAACGCAGTCATTAGGATGTAAACTGAAAGATAAATTCAAAATAAATTTATTCATTGCTTTTCCTGCTGCTATTATAACCATTTTAGTCTTCTTTTACTTAGGATTGAACTCTGACATTACTGCCGTGGCGATTCCTAAGACCAATTTTGAATGGATAACTATTGTGCCTTACGTTTTAGTAATTGTACTTGCATTAGTTGGCGTAAACGTCTTTTCGACATTGATTATTGGAACTTTATTGGCTGGGCTGATTGGGTATTTTGGAAATCATTTTACGTTGATGGAATTCGCTCAAAAAATATACGAGGGTTTCACTAGTATGACTGAAATATTTTTACTTTCTATGCTTACTGGTGGTTTAGCAGCAATGGTTGATAAAGCAGGAGGAATTGATTACTTATTATATCAAATCAAGAAGCGCATTAAAAGTAAAAAATCAGCACAGGCTGGAATTGGCGCTTTGGTGGGTTTTACCAATGTGGCTATTGCCAATAATACAGTTTCCATTGTGATAACAGGCGGAATTGCTAAGGAAATTAGTGATGAATACGATTTGAGTCCCAAGAAAACAGCAGCAATTCTTGATATATTTTCTTGTGTAGTGCAAGGCGTTTTGCCTTATGGGGCTCAAGTATTACTGATTTTAAGTTTTGCAAATGGCAAACTTGATTTTATGGATTTAATTACTAATGCTTGGTATCATTTGTTTTTGTTTATTTTTACTTTGGTTGCGATTTATAGTTCTTTTTGGGATAAAATGGTAAAACGATTTCTGGATCTTTAAAATAGGTTCGATTTAGAATGTAAATGAAATTGAAATTTTTTTTAAAAAAGGAATTATTCTATATTTGACAACTGTAAGATAGCCCTGATAGTAGTGGAAATCCTTTTATGTAAGCGCTAGCGGTCATAAAAGATTGAAGCGGATAGCAGGAATAGCTACAAATAAAAATTAAACTAATTTTTGAATATGAAATTACTAGAAGGAAAAGTGGCCATCATAACAGGAGCAAGTCGCGGAATTGGAAAAGGAATTGCGGAGGTTTTTGCAAAACATGGAGCAAATGTTGCTTTTACGTACAGTTCATCTGTGGAATCAGCTTTAGCATTAGAAAACGAATTAAACGCTTTAGGAATAAAAGCAAAAGGATATCAATCAAATGCAGCTGATTTTAATGAAGCACAAGCTATGGTTGATGCTGTAATTGCTGAATTTGGAACTGTTGATATTTTGATCAATAATGCCGGAATCACTAAAGACAACTTGCTAATGCGTATGTCTGAAGAAGATTTTGACAAAGTTATTGATGTTAACTTGAAATCGGTTTTTAATATGACTAAAGCGATTCAAAGAACATTTTTGAAACAACGTTCTGGATCTATCATCAATATGAGTAGTGTAGTGGGTGTGAAAGGAAATGCTGGGCAAACAAATTATGCAGCTTCTAAGGCTGGAGTTATTGGTTTTACAAAATCAGTTGCTCTTGAATTAGGTTCGCGTAACATTCGATGTAATGCGATTGCTCCAGGATTCATTGAAACTGAAATGACTGCAAAATTAAGTCCTGAAGTGGTTCAAGGATGGAGAGACGGAATTCCGTTGAAACGTGGAGGAACTGCTGATGACGTTGCTAATGCTTGTCTTTTCTTTGCATCTGACATGAGTTTATACGTAACTGGTCAGGTTATGAATGTTTGCGGAGGAATGCTTACCTAGTATTTAAAAATTAATGATTTAAAGATTAAAGATTTCAGAATTTTTCAATCTTTCAATCTTTCAATTTTCAATCAAATAAGAAAGAATGACAACAAACACGATCCTACTAATTCTACTTTCCATAGTAATTGCGGGCGGTTTGTCATTTTTTCAGTATTATTACAAGGCCAAAAACAAATCAAACCTGATTTCGTTTTTGGCTTTTTTGCGTTTTCTATCTGTTTTTGGACTACTGTTATTATTAATTAATCCAGTAATCAGTACAAATTCTGAAGAAATAATCAAGCCTACTTTGTCAATTGCAGTTGACAATTCAAGCTCTATTAGGGCTTTGAATGGGGATGAAACCGCTGTTGAAGTATATACCGCATTAGTTGCTGATAAAAGTCTGAACGAGAAATTTGATGTTCAATCCTATCAGTTTGACAGCGAATTTCAGCAATCAGAGAAGTTTGATTTTAAAGGCACGCAAACTAACTTAGACCTGATCGCGAGCAATCTCAAAAATGACAATAGAAATAAAACATTCCCAACCATTATCATTACTGACGGAAACCAAACTTTGGGAAATGATTATGTGTATAGTTTTGATGTTTCCAATAAAGTTTTCCCCATCGTTTTGGGAGATACTACAAAGGTATTGGACTTAAAAATAAATCAGCTGAATGTCAACAAGTATGCATTTTACAAAAATAAATTTCCTGTGGAAGTATTTTTGCAGTATTCAGGAGACAAAAGCTTAACGGCCAATTTTACCATATCTCAAGGATATTCAGTTTTGGCCAAGGAAAATATTTCATTTTCATCGTCTAAGAAAACAGCAGTTGTGAATGTGCTTTTGCCTGCAAATAAAGTGGGCTCACAAGTTTTTAAAGCTCAAATTTCTTCGAATGAAAAAGAGTTAAACACCTATAATAATACTAAGAACTTTGCCGTCGAGGTGATGGATCAAAAGACAAATATTGCTATTGTTTCGGCGATAAATCATCCTGATATAGGTGCAATAAAGAGAGCAATTGAGTCTAATGCACAGCGTAAAGTAACAGTTATTAAACCGCAAGAAATAAAACAGTTAAATGATTATAATGTTTTAATTGTATATCAACCAACGGCTGAATTTAAATCGGTTTTTGAAGAGAACAAATCTACAGGGATTAATACCTTTATAATTACTGGAACTAATACTGATTTTTCCTTTTTAAATCAGCAACAAAATAGCTTAGGGTTTAAGATGAGCAGTCAGAAAGAAGATTATTTGGCAGGATTTAACCCGCAGTTTAATCTATTTGCACTCGATAATATTGGCTTTGAAAATTTTCCGCCTTTAGAAAATAATTATGGAACAATAACTGTTAATGGAGCTGTTTCTGTTTTGCTTTATTCAAAAATAAGAAACTTAGATACGAATTCGCCTTTACTGGCTTTTGCAGAAAACCAAGGCAGGAGGTCTGCTTTTCTTTTAGGTGAAAATATATGGAAATGGAGATTGCAAAGTCACGTAGAAAATCAATCCTTTGATAAATTTGATGTTTTCATCGATAAAACAATTCAGTTTTTAGCGTCTAACAATTCTAAAAAATCATTGGTTGTCAATCATGAAAGTTTTTACAATTCAGGAGAAGCAATAGAAATCAGTGCACAATATTTCAATAAAAACTACGAGTTCGACGAAAAGGCTCGCTTGACTATTTCTGTAATTAACTCGGATACTAAACAAGCAAAGAACTATGATTTATTGAAAAGTGATAACTCCTACAAAGTCAACCTTGACGGACTAGCCGCGGGAAATTATAATTTTAAGGTAACCGAACTCAATTCAAAAACAAGCTATTCTGGTCGGTTCGAAATTTTAGATTTCGATATAGAAAAGCAATTTGTGAATCCAGATCTTCAAAAATTAAACCAGTTAGCAGCTCAGACACAGGGAAAAACTTATTTCCCAAATCAAGTAGATTCTTTGATAAAAAGGCTTCTTGAAGATGATACTTATAAAGCGATACTGAAGAATAATGCAAAAAGAACTCCTTTGATTGATTGGTATTGGTTGTGTTTAGGTATTGTTATGACACTTGCTGCAGAATGGTTTGCCAGAAAGTACAGTGGCTTACTTTAAATATCCTTCGAGATAACAAATTTATGGAATTATGGATTTTAGATTAAAGGTATTCTTTACGGTGGCAAACAGATTGAGCTTTACAAAGGCAGCAACTGAATTATTCATAAGCCAGCCTGCTGTTTCTAAACACATACAAGAACTCGAGGAGGAGTATAAGATTAAACTTTTTGATCGAAATGGAGGCAAAATATCACTTACAGCAGGCGGTCAATTATTGCTTAAACATGTGAAAAATATATTTGAAATCTATCGTGAAATACATTTTGATATGGGAACACTTATCAATCAGCAACAGGGAGCATTAAGATTAGGCGCCAGTACCACTATTTCACAATATATTATACCGCCGCTTTTAGCTCGTTTCCATCAGAAAATGAAAGGTATAAAAGTGAATTTGCTCAATGGTAACACAGAACAAATTGAAAATGCATTGCTTAATAAAGAAATTGAAATTGGAATTGTCGAAGGACAGTCGAAAAACAAATCAATTAAATACACTCCTTTTTTGAAGGACGAACTAGTACTAGTTTGCAACAGTAAGAATCCTTTGGTAAGCAAGCAAGAGATTACAAGGGAAGATCTTAAAAGCATGCAATTTGTAATGCGGGAGCAGGGTTCAGGAACACTTGAAGTTATTGAACATGCCTTGAAACCTTTTGAGATTAAAATTTCGCAGCTTAGTGTTGAAATGCAATTGGGAAGTACTGAAAGTATTAAATCCTATTTAATGAATTCTGATTGTGTGGCTTTTATATCAATTCACGGGATTGAAAAAGAATTAAAAAACAATGAATTGGTCGTTCTTGACGTCAATAATATGGTCATTGAGCGATATTTCTATGTTATATCATTGCAAGGTAAAACTGAAGCATTGTCTGAATTATTTATTAACAATATACTAGATCATCATAATTTAAAGTTATAACAGATTGTTATTTACAATTGGTTAATCCTCTTGAATAAATGCACCTTTGTACAGTAATCATTCAAATATTGTATTTTGGAAAATAATGCACAAAGGGTCGAAAAAAAATCATTGCCTTTTTTGGAAGTAACTAAATTTTATCAGCAAACCATTTTTGGTTTGTTGGTTTTAGTATGTTTGAGCGGATTTATTTCTCCTCCTGTCGCTTTATTGCTAGGTTTGATTGTGGCTAATGTATCAGGGCATCCTTTTTTGCATCTGAATGCCAAAACAATAAACATCCTACTGCAAGTAGCTGTAGTTGGCTTAGGTTTTGGTATGAATGTGAATAGTGCTTTATCTGCAGGAAAAGAAGGGTTTTTATTTACAATTGGATCTATCGTTAGCACTTTAGTTTTAGGAAGTTTACTTGGTAAATGGTTTGATATCGAAAACAAAACATCACATCTTATATCTTGTGGAACTGCAATTTGTGGGGGAAGTGCTATTGCTGCTATTTCTCCGGTAATAAAAGCTGATGAAAAACAAACCTCTGTTGCATTAGGGGTGATTTTTATTCTGAATTCGATTGCCTTGTTTTTATTTCCTGCTGTGGGACATTGGTTGGAATTATCACAGCAAGAATTCGGACTTTGGTGCGCTATTGCCATTCACGATACAAGTTCAGTAGTTGGAGCGGCCAATAATTACGGAGCAGAAGCTTTGCAGATTGCCACCACGGTAAAACTCGCCAGAGCACTATGGATAATTCCAGTAGCTTTAATCACTTCGATCTTGTTTAAGAATAAATCAAGTAAAATCAAAATTCCGTACTTTATAGGCTTGTTTATTTTAGCAATGATAATGAACACTTATGTTCCTCAAACAGCAACGATATCACCTTATTTAGTTTCTGTGGCTAAAATTGGACTTACGGTAACTTTGTTTTTAATTGGAGCTGGACTTAGTAGAAGTGTGCTGCAATCCGTAGGTATAAAACCGTTACTTCAAGGTGTTGCACTTTGGGTGTTTATTGCAGTAGCCAGCTTGGGCACAATTATTTACTTTAATTAATGTTATGAGTGAATTTTTTCCTTCTAATTACGAAGAACTGCAAACGAATGTAATCATACACGAGGGCAACCAAAAGAAAAAAGGCACCAACGAAAAGTGTTTTTATTTCTAGGAAAGTGTATAGAAATCCTCCTAAAATACAACCCAGAAAAAAGAAGACGATTATTGATAATCGCAAGTAGATACTGGCGTTTAGGCTTTTTCTTTCGTTTTGTTTTTTGTAGAAAAACAACTGAGATAGTTCGATTCCTAAATCAGTAAATAGCCCCGTTAGGTGAGTAGTCCTTACAATAGATTTTGATATTTTTGTCACCAATGAATTCTGAATTCCCATAGCAAATAGCATCGAAAAGGCTATCCATTTCCCTTCAAATGTAGACAAGTCGGTTTGCATACCAAAAAATCCAACCGAGCTTAAAATCGCAATCTCTAGTGAAATTGGAATTACATGTAGCAGTTCTGGCTTTCTGATAGCAACGAATTCGGCTAAAAAATTAGATGTAAAAGCGCCCAATAAGAAGAAAATAGTGAAAACAAAAAAGGCAATTGCAGCAGTATAATTGTGTTTGATAACTTCCTCTGCAAAAAAAGCAAAGTGGCCCGTGACATTTGTTGTCAAGGTGTTTACGGCTAAAACTCCGGTGATATTTACGATTCCTGCAACAAATGAAAGTAAAGTAGCCAAACGTAAATTGTGAATGAAAGTTCTGTTTTTTCCTTGATGCCGAAACATAGATATAAATATTTTTTAAATTACTGTAATCTTAAACACATAATTTTTTAATTGTTTAAAAAAAAAATACATTTGTACCACATAAAAATAAATGTAATGAAAAATATCAAGTTTAAGCCTACGTTATTGTTGTTAACTGCAGTAGCCATTTCGTTCCTTACCATATCTTGGGGAATTGTTGGACATGAAAGAATCAACAAAGCGGCAGTTATGGCACTACCAAAGCCACTGCAAACTTTCTTTTATAACCATATCGATTTTATTACTCAAGAGTCTACCGTTCCAGACTTAAGGAAATATATCTTACAAGATAAGGCAGAGAATCCACGTCATTACTTCGACATGGAGAATTTTGGGTCTGTGGATAGTTTTCCAAAAACTATGGCTGAAGCCAAAAAGAAATACGACGATAAGTTCTTGTCTAAAAATGGAACCTTGCCTTGGCATATCCAGGACATGATGGCTAAATTGACTATAGCATTTAAAGAGAAGCGCAAATCAGAAATCTTGTTTATCGCTGCTGATTTAGGTCATTACATAGCGGATGCGCATATGCCTTTGCATACTTCAGACAATCATGATGGTCAACTGACAGAGCAAAAAGGGATTCATTCTTTGTGGGAAAGCAGATTACCTGAGTTGTTTGTAAAGAATTATAAATTCACCGTAGCTCCAGCACAGTATTATGAGAATGTTGATCAGGCGACTTGGGATATGATCAATGATACACATAGTTTAGTACCTGCATTATTGGCTGCAGACAAAGGACTGAGAACTTCTTTGGCTACAAATCAAATCTTTGTTACTGACGCAGCTGGCGCAATTGTAAAAAACAAATACAACGGAGTGAAATATACAGATGAATATGCTGGACAATTTCACAAAGCACTAAATGGAATGGTGGAAAGCCAAATGAAAAAAGCGGTTACAGCAACGGCAAGTTTTTGGTATACTGCTTGGGTAAATGCAGGAAAACCTGATTTGAGTAACTTGGATGCAAAAGAACTTACAAAACGCAATAGCAAAGCCTTAAAAAAGGATATTAAACTTTTCAAAAAAGGAGATTTGTTTGGAATCGAAAGCGATAAAGACGCTGAATAATTGATCTACGATTTAAATTAAAAAAGCCTCTGAATAGAATTTCAGAGGCTTTTTTATTTATTTAATTTTTTTGGTATTTCTTTTTCTTCAACATATCAGATGCCGTTTGATAAAAAGAAATCGTTTCGTTTATTAAATCGGTTCTTTCTGTGGCTAACGGTTTTTGATCATAATACAATTGGAAATCATCTTCAATTCCTTCTCTAGGCAATAAGGTTAACTGAAATTGTTTTACCTGTTGTTTAGGCGAAATAATGGTCAATATATTATCTCTAATCATCCCTAAATCTTGATAAGTAGCAATTAAAGCTCTAGGCTTATATTCTTCTTTTAGTACATCTTGTCCAAAAAATTTGCTTTGGTAATTGAAGTTCAACAGTCCAAAAACGGTTGGCATAATGTCAATTTGGGAAACAAGATTTGTATAGCGTTGTGGTTGTATAAAGCCGGGGCTATAAATCATAGCTGGAATTCTGTATTTGTCAACAGGGAGTTCCGTTTTACCCGCACTAGATGCACAATGATCCGCCAAAATAACAAAAACGGTATTGGCAAACCAAGGTTGCTTTTTGGCCATTTCAAAGAATTTTTTCATGGCATAGTCCGTATATTTTACACCACCATCTCTGGATTTTGCATCTCCAGGAATATCAATTTTATTATTTGGGTAGGTAAATGGTCTATGATTACTAACCGTCATTATATGATTAAAAAACGGCTTGTTTTCCTTAGCCTCTTCATTCATTATTTTGATAGCTTTATTATACATGTCTCCGTCACATACACCCCAAATATTATCAAAAGTGATTTCGTCAGGGGAGAACGTTTTTTTGTCCACAATGTCATAGCCATTACCAGAAAAGAAATCTTTCATATTATCAAAAAAAGAATCACCTCCATAGAGGTATTTTACATTGTATCCCTTTTGTTTGAATACACTTCCTGTTGAGAATTTATCTTTATTATCTTCCCTCTTTACAACACTTTCGCCCGCCGTAGGTGGCAAGCATAAGGTTACAGCTTCCAGACCACGTACGGTTCTGTTTCCAGAGGCGTAAAGATTAGTAAACAATAGACTTTCTGAAGCCAAATTATCTAAAAATGGAGTGAGATTTTTGTCGTTCCCATAGATCTTCATAAAATCAGCACTATAACTTTCAATAGTAATTAAAACCACATTTTTATGATTTTCAGCCGCGGCACTTTTAATATCCCTTAAAGTAGATTCTGTTAACGGTGATTTTATTTGTTTGCCTAACAAGGCGTAAGCTTCTTTTTGGGGAAGTGTTTTGTAAAACTTGAAATAATCCAACTCACTATTCATAAAGGCCAAATAGAATTTATAAACTCCATTTGCCTGCAGCTCATTTGAAAATATATTTTGGGAATTTTCATTGGTTGCCAATGAAGGAATAGCCAAAAGAGAAAGTCCAAACAACACAAGATACAAACCTGAAATTTTGACTTTTTCAACAAAGGTAGGTATGCTGTCAATGTACGATTTTGATCTCCCAACAATAAAATAGCTAACAATACCAGCTATAATAAATAATCCTGTAAATAAAGGAACTACAGGATAAGACTCCATGATGTTTCCTATTACTTCATTGGTGTAAACCAAATAATTTACTGCTATAAAGTTATATTTTACTCCAAATTCATTCCAGAAGAAGTATTCACTAATTGCATTTTGTAAGATCAAAACGACAAACAAAAACACTACAAAGCTGAACAACCAAAACCTAATTTTGTTACGGTATTTTGGCAGAAATAAGAGTAAGCCAAACAATAGTGTTTTGATCCCAACGAAGATTAAACCAATTCTAGGTAAAGCACCTCCGTATTCATTAAGAATTGATTTTCCTGAACCTATGTAAAGAAATAGAGCCACAAAAAGCCCAAAAATCAAGTAGCCATAAGGTTTTAGGTATTTTGAATTTGATATGAAAATCAAGTATAGCCAAAGAAAACTACTTGCGATAATGAATACAAAGAAATCAGAAACAATTCCAAACGTAAAAATTTTTAAGGAGTCAATAAAAGAGAATGATGCTTGCGTAATAGGATGAAAGAGTAATACAATTCTTAAAATAAAACTGACTATAACGTAGAAAATAATAAGATTATAGAAAGGGGATAGTTTTTTTAAAACTGACATATGTTTTTTTTGTGGCAAAATTAAGTAATTTGTTAGGATGACCTACTAACTTACTCTTGGATGTATTCTTAATTTTCGCTTAAGAACAATTGTTTTTAACAATAAGTTGCATTGAATAGAGTTAAATTTGTTGAAGATTAGGGTGTTAAATTAGTAAAAGATATTTTGTAATAATATTAAAAAAAAAGTGAATGAAAAATAAAATGGCTTTCTTATTATTGTTCATGGCGACAATGGGATATTCTCAAAATTGGAACACTGATTTTACTCACGCTACAACCGCGGCCATAGAACAAAATAAACCAATTATATTGGTGTTTTCAGGTTCTGATTGGTGCGCTCCTTGTATTAAATTAGACAAATCCATTTGGCAATCTGAAGCATTTAAAAGTTATGCAGCAACAAATTATATTCTTGAAAGAGCTGATTTCCCTAAAAAGAAACAAAACCAATTGGCAGAGGAAATAAAAAAGCAAAATGAAAGTTTAGCGGAAAAATACAATAAAGAAGGAATTTTTCCTTTGGTTGTTGTTATAGACGGAAAAGGAAAAGTTTTGGGGAAAACGAGCTATAAAAATGTGACTCCTAATGAATATATCGAGACATTAAATTCTTTTCTAAAATAAATTTTGATGCGAAAATCAGCTTTATTAATTTGTTTTTTAATTTCTGTGTTTGCCTCAGCGCAAATTACACATAGAAGAACGCTGTCAATGTTGGGAAGTCCTTTCGAAATGACGGTTGTTGCCAAAGACATTCCACAAGCGGATAGTTATATTGATATGGCTGTAGCCGAAACCTCCCGACTGGAAAACTTAATATCCGATTGGATTCCAACTACACCCATATCGGAGGTAAATAAAAATGCAGGAATCAAGCCTATAAAAGTTCCTCAAGAGGTCTTTGATCTGGTGCAAAGAGCCATTAAAATATCCGAATTAACTTCGGGAGCATTTGATATCAGTTATGCTTCAATGGATAAAATATGGAAGTTTGACGGAAGCATGACTCATATGCCAACAGCAGAAGAAATTAAAAATTCTGTTTCAAAAGTTGGTTATCAAAACATTATCCTAAATTCAAAAAACAATACTGTTTTTCTCAAGAATGAGGGAATGAAACTGGGTTTAGGAGGAATTGGGCAAGGTTTTATTGCCGATAAAATTAAAGCCATGCTTGTGGAAAAAGGTGTTGTAGCTGGAATCGTAAATATTTCAGGAGACATCAATACTTGGGGCAAGCAATTAGATGGAAGTCAATGGAAGGTAGGGATCAAGAATCCTTTAAATAGGGATAAAATTTTTGCCACTTTCCCCCTAGAAGACAGCTCTGTTGAAACTTCTGGAAGTTATGAGAAATATGTCACGTTTAATGGTAAAAGATACTCACATATCATAGATACTCGCACTGGTTATCCTGCAGCAGGTATAATTAGTGTTTCTGTGTTTGCAAAATCAACGGAACTGGCAGATGCATTGGCAACGGGAATTTTTGTTCTTGGAGTTGATGTAGGACTCGACTTAGTCAATCAACTTCCGGGTATTGGCTGTATATATGTTGAGGACAACGGTAAAATATCGGCATCAAAAAATATAGATTTAAAAAAATATAAAAATGAATAAATGGCCCTTTTTTTTAGTTTTATTAGTTGCTATGCAATCGTGCGTAGCCGTAAAAGAATATGATAAATTATACATCAATGACCCTGACATGAAATTAGCAGCAAAATCTGCTGAAAAGTACGAGACTACATTTCAAGTATATCGAGAGGCTGCTGCGGGAGCAAATGGAGGAAAAACAGGTGGTGGTTGTGGATGTAATTAATTAAAAAGATGAAAAAAATAATATTTGTATTTTCTTTATTGATAAGTATAGCTGCCGTTGCGCAGGATAATGATTCAATCACCACTTTTAAAAAAAGAGTTTTAGAAAATACTGAGGTCGATTTTTTATTAAGTTACTACAAGCAAGAGGGGACGCATTCTCCTGTTGGCGGAGGTATTGGATCTGAAAAACTAACTGACATTGCTTCAAATATCGTTGTGGCGGTGCCATTAAATGATGATGATGTTTTAACCTTTGACGTTGGGATATCTACTTATACATCAGCATCGTCTAGTAATATTAACCCGTTTAACTCTAGTAAAACATCAACTTCAGCATACTCTGGAGCTTCTGGAAAAAGTACTTCTACGACAGTAACTTCAGCTCCTTACGGTACCCCTTGGCTGGCCTCTTCGGGTGCTTCGGCTAGCGATGAACTAGCGTCCGTTTCTGCAAATTATAGCCATAGCTCTGATAGTAGGAATACCTTGTGGAATGCTGATGTTTCCTTTTCTAATGAATATGATTATACATCCGTAGGTTTTGGAGGCGGTTTTACTAAATTATTCAATGAGAAAAATACGGAAATCAGTTTGAAAGCCAATGCTTATTTGGATCAATGGCGACCTATTTATCCAACAGAATTACATGAGTACGGAACTTACGGAGCTAATTTTCAGAATCAGGGTTATCTATCAGGAGTGACAATTATGGATAGGTACGGTAATAAATCAACAAATTATTTACCATCGGCATTTACTGAATACACGAATTCGAACAGAAATTCCTATTCCGCTTCTATTTCCTTTTCACAAATTTTAACAAAAAAGATTCAAATGTCTTTGTTTATGGATGTTTTGAAACAAGAAGGATTATTAGGAACGCCATATCAAAGGGTTTATTTTGCTGATAAAGCAAACTATTACATAGGACAATCACAATATATTCCTGTTTATGAGACTCCTGCAAACATAGGTGTTTATCAGTTAGCAGACGATAAAGAGCGATTGCCAAATACTCGTTTCAAAGTGCCAATAGGAGCAAGGCTTAATTTGTATATAAATCAATATGTTGTAGCTAGAACTTACTATAGGTACTATCAAGATAATTGGGGAGTTCAAGCACACACAGCATCTATAGAATTGCCAGTAAAAATAAATTCAAATTTCACTGCTTATCCTATGTATCGCTACTACGCGCAAACAGCATCTGATTATTTTGCGCCCTATGAAAAACATCTTTCCACTGAAAAGTATTATACTTCAGATTATGATTTATCAAAATTTGATAGTAATCAGTACGGATTAGGTTTTACTTACACTGATATTTTTACTAGTGCCAAGATTTTTGTGTTAGGATTAAAATCTATAGATTTACGATTGAATCATTATCAAAGGAGTGATGGGTTATCAGCTAATATTGCTTCACTTGGTTTTAAATTTTTAGCTCAATAGAAGAAAAATAGATATGCTTTAATAGTTAAAAATTGAATAGCTAGTATATCATTGCTCGAAATGGAGTAGGAATTTGTAGGTCTTTAGGGAATATTATTCTCATGAAAAAATATTTATTTCAAAAATTATAAAATGAAAAAATGGTTCCTTTTTTTAGTTTTGATGCTTGTTATGCAATCCTGCGTAGTTGTAAAGGAATATGATAAATTATATATAAATGATCCTGATATGAAATTAGCCGCAAAATCTGCAGAAAAATACGAAACTACATTTCAAGTATATCGTGAAGCGGCTGCAGGAGCAAACGGAGGAAAAACAGGGGGTGGTTGTGGATGTAATTAATTAGAAAGATGAAAAAAATATTAATTGTAGTAGTTCTAATGATCAATTTAACTGCTTTTTCGCAAGAGGATAATAATTCAAAAACTTTTACAAAAAGGGTTTTAGAAAATACTGAAGTAGACTTTTTACTAAGTTACTATAAGCAAGAAGGGACGCATTCACCAGTTAGCGGTGGTATTGGTTCTGAAAAATTAACTGACATTGCGTCAAATATTGTTATAGCAGTTCCACTTAATGATGATGATGTTTTGACTTTTGATGTTGGGATATCGACTTATACATCTGCATCTTCAAGTAATATAAATCCTTTTAATGCTACTGGGGCATCTGGCGGTGGCGGATATGAAAATGATGATAAAAAGGTCAACGGAAAAGCTACAGCAGCTACTAGTCCTTACGGTACACCATGGCTGGCGTCTTCTGGAGCTTCGGCCAGTGATCAACTCGCTTCCGTTTCCGCAAATTACAGTCATAGTTCAGATAGTAGGAATACAATGTGGAATGCTGATGTTTCATTTTCTAATGAATATGACTACACATCCATAGGCTTTGGTGGCGGTTTTACTAAACTTTTCAATGAGAAAAACACAGAGATAAGCTTGAAAGTAAATGCGTATCTGGATCAATGGAGACCTATTTACCCAACAGAATTACATGAATTTGGAACTTACGGTAACAATTTTCAAAATAATGGATTCTTCTCTGGTGTATCTATTTTAGATCAAAATGGAACTGCATCAACAGCATATTTACCATCAGCATTTACAGCTTACACAAGTTCGAATAGAAACTCCTACTCAGCATCCATTTCGTTTTCACAAATCTTGACAAAGAAGATTCAACTGTCTCTTTTTATGGATGTTTTAAAGCAAGAAGGATTATTAGGAACGCCATACCAAAGGGTGTATTTTGCCGATAAGGAAAACTACTATATAGGTCAGGCACAATATATTCCTGTTTACGAAACTGCTGCTAATATTGGAGTTTATCAATTAGCTGATGATAAGGAACGATTGCCAAGTAGTCGATTTAAAGTGCCCATAGGAGCAAGGCTTAATTTTTACATTAATGAATATGTGGTAGCCAGAACTTATTATAGGTATTATCAGGATAACTGGGGAATTCA
This sequence comes from Flavobacterium frigoris PS1, assembly GCF_000252125.1. GTDB lineage: Bacteria > Bacteroidota > Bacteroidia > Flavobacteriales > Flavobacteriaceae > Flavobacterium > Flavobacterium frigoris_A. Next base: position 19,730 of record NZ_AHKF01000022.1, read on the forward strand.
AGCCCATACTGCATCTATAGAATTGCCTGTAAAAATCAGTGCAAAATTCACGGCATATCCTATCTATCGCTATTATACACAAACAGCATCTGATTATTTTGCACCCTATGAAAAGCATCTATCGACCGAAAAATATTATACCTCTGACTATGATCTATCAAAATTTGACAGTAATCAATACGGAGCTGGCGTAACTTATACGGATATATTTGCTCAAGCAAAAATTTTTGTTTTAGGATTGAAAGCAATAGATTTACGGTTGAATCATTACGAAAGGAGCGATGGATTATCAGCAAATATTGCAACATTAGGCTTTAAATTTGTGGTCGAATAAATATATATAAAAATGCATATTTTAATAGTAGAGGATGAAGTGGGTATAGTACAATTCCTAAGGCAAGGTCTAGAAGAAGAAGGGTATGAAGTCACTACAGCTTTAGATGGACTTAAAGGTTTTGAATTAGTTCAAAAGAATAATTTCGATCTTATTTTACTAGATTGGATGCTGCCAAAAATGAGTGGTTTGGATTTATGCAAGGCCATCAGAATAAAAGATATCAATATTCCAATTATTTTTTTGACTGCCAAAGACACTATTCAAGAAACGATAGAAGGCTTAAAAGCTGGTGCCAATGATTATATCAAAAAACCTTTTAGTTTTGAAGAATTGGTAGAACGCATAAAAATTCATTTTAGAGCTCAGAAAGAGGTAGAGATTCTCAGTCTTGGAGCTATAGTGATCGATTTGGCAAGACACACAGTTTTAGTTAATAAAAATGAAGTTTCGTTAACACAAAGGGAGTTTGAATTGCTTTGCTATTTAGTAAAAAATAAAGGAAAAGTATGTACTAGAAACCAAATTATCGAAGATGTTTGGGATATTCATTTCGAATATGATACCGGTGTTATCGATGTGTTTATTAACGCTATTCGGAAAAAACTAAACTTGAGAATCGAAGAAGACTATATAAAAACAGTGCGAGGAGTGGGATATATCGCAAATGACTAATCAATAATGCAACAATTTTCATTTAAAAATAGAATCGCTTTTAATTATATCATTACTACAGCTTTATTGATTTTTGTAGTATTTTCCGTGATTTATTTCATTGTGCAATTAAGTGTCTATAGTCACATCAATAGTGATATTTCTATTGAAGTAGCACATCATTTGAAAGAAATAGACATTGCAGACAATTCCTTTCACCTGACCCACGAAGATGAATGGAAAGAAAGAGAGCATAATACTGTTGATGTAAACCCAGTTTTCATCCAATTTTTAGATCAAGATGGGAAACTTTTAGAAAAATCGCCTAATCTAAAAAAACAAACATTACTTTTTAACGCCCAAATAGAAGATAATGCCCTGTTTGATACCAAACTACTAGGAAGTAAGATTCGCCAAATTCAAGTTCCTATTATTTCACCAAATAAAAAAGTGGGGTATTTAGTGATTGCCATGTCTCTAGAAGGTGCGTCAGTTGTCCTAGAAAATCTTTCAGAAATTCTAGTTATAGCTTACCCATTAATTTTAATTATACTTTTCCTTATTGCTAGATTTATAGCAGGACGAAGTATAAAACCAATTAGCGCGATAATTGAAACTTCTAATATTATTACTAAAGACAATCTTAAATCACGAATTCCGTTACCGCAAAAAAAAGATGAATTATATACTTTATCAAAAACCATAAACAATCTTTTAAATCGAATAGAAAATACAATAGAAAGGGAAAAACAATTCACATCAGATGCTTCACATGAGCTAAGGACACCATTAACAGTAATTAAAGGAACACTAGAAGTGTTAGTAAGAAAGCCTAGGAACCCTGCTGAGTATGAGGAGAAAATAAACTTTTGTGTATCCGAAGTTGACCGCTTAAATCACTTAGTTGACCAGCTATTATTATTGGCTCGCTTTGAAAACCAAAAACAAAGCTTGAAAATGGAGCGCCTATACCTAAATGGGGCAATTCTGGATACCCTTTCAAGATACTCAAGTGCAATTCAGGCTAAAGACATACAAATACTTACTGAATTCTCAGAAGATTTCTATGTTAAAACGGATTATTATCTATTCTCAATAATAATTAATAATTTGGTTTCTAATGCTTTAAAATATTCGGATAAAAGTACTAAATTAGCTATAACGATATCAAAAGGTATCAATTCAATAGAATGTAGTATAGTTGATTCTGGAATTGGGATTGATTCAAAAGATGTTGATAAAATTTTTAATTCTTTCTTTAGATCTGACTCTACTGAACATCCTGAAATAAAAGGCACAGGTCTAGGATTGTCAATCGTTAAAAAATTATGTGCATTGCTTGCAATTGAAATTCATATTTCCAGCCAAAAGAGTATCGGGACTTCAGTTATTTTAAGCTTCCATGAAGAAGAACTTAAGTAGTTCTTAAGACAACTTTTTTGTTTTCGCTGTATTTTTGAAGAATAAAATAAAGTTAAAATGCTCGAAAAAATAATTGCTTTTAGTCTTAAAAACAAACTCATTGTTTTACTGTTTACCCTAGGTATTTTTGGATTTGGAGTCTATTCCGTATTTCAAATATCAATTGGTGCAGTTCCAGATGTGACCAATAATCAGGTCCAGGTGATAACAACTTCACGAAATCTTTCTACCCAAGACATCGAGCAATACATCACGTATCCCGTAGAAATTGAAATGGCCAACCTGCCAGGTGTTCAGGAAATCCGTTCCATTTCAAAATTTGGATTGTCAGTGGTAACGATCGTTTTTGATGACGATTTGGGGACTTATCTACCTAGACAATTAATTGCTGAAAAAATTAAATCAGCTTCAGAGAAAATTCCTCCTGGATTTGGAACTCCAGAGATGGGTCCCATTACTACAGGACTTGGTGAGATTTATCAATACACTTTAGAAGTAAAACCTGAATTTAAAAAACAGTATTCAGTTACTGATTTAAGAACGATACAGGATTGGGTAATTAAGCGCCAACTTTCTGGAGTAAATGGAGTTGTAGAGATTAATACTTGGGGAGGATATTTAAAACAATATGAAATTGCAATAAACCCATCGCGTTTAAAAGCAATGAATATATCTACAACAGATGTTTTTACTGCACTTGAAAAAAATAACAGTATTGCTGGTGGTGCTTATATCGAAAAAGTAAATCAAAGTTATTTTATTCGCGCTGAAGGAAAAGTTAAATCACTTCAGGACATTGAAAACATTGTCGTTACGACCGCTAATGGATTGCCTATTTATGTAAAAAATGTCGCTGATGTCCGTTTTGGAACCGCTAATCGTTTTGGTGCCATAACGGGTAACGGAGAAGGTGAAAAAGTACTTGGTCAAGTGATGATGCTTAAAGGCGCTAATTCTAAACAAGTTATTAATGATGTAAAGGACAGAATTGCCTTGATTCAAAAATCGCTACCTGAAGGTGTCTACATTAATGGGTTTTTAGAACGTAGTGAGCTAGTTGCTAAAACAACTTTTACAGTAGCCGAGAACCTTATTTTGGGTTGCTTGATCGTAATTTTCGTAGTGGTTTTATTATTAGGCAACTGGCGCTCCGGATTGGTTGTGGCGTCGGTGATTCCATTATGTTTACTTTTTGCAATCTCATTAATGAATATTTTTGGCATCGATGCAAATCTAATGAGTTTAGGAGCTATTGACTTTGGAATAATAATAGACGGAGCTGTTATTATAGTGGAATTTATTGCATTCCAAATAGCCAGTAAAGCCTCACAATTAGGTCCGCTTTCAAAGGAAGACCGTCAACTAGAAATTGATCAGATAACGTATAAGAGTGCTTCAAAAATGATGAATTCGGCTATTTTTGGTCAATTGATTATTCTAATTGTTTTTATTCCTATTCTTTCTCTTTCTGGGATTGAAGGAAAAATGTTTAAACCCATGGCAATGACTTTTAGTTTTGCCTTGGTGGGTGCAATGATTTTTTGCTTTACCTATGTTCCGGTAGCTTCTTCTTTGTTTTTGAAACCAAAAGAAGAAAATCCAAATTCTTTGTCAAGTAAATTAATCAACAAATTAAATTCTTGGTATCTGCCTGTTATCACTTGGGCTTTAAGTAATACTAAAAAGGTAATGTACGGTGCTGTAGGATTACTCTTGATGGCAGTAGGTTTATTTACTAGTATGGGTGGAGAGTTTATTCCTACACTAGATGAAGGGGACTTTGTTATTCAGCCTGTTCTAAAAACGGGTACAACATTGACAAAAACGATTGCTACGACTACTAAAATAGAGCAAATTATTCTTAAAAATTTTCCAGAAGTTGAGCAGGTTGTCAGTAGGATAGGTGCTGCCGAAGTTCCTACTGATCCAATGAGCATGGAAGAAAGTGATGTAATTGTGAAGCTAAAACCAAAATCGGAATGGGTTTCTGCATCAAGCAAAGATGAATTAGCTGATAAAATAAAAGCATCTATCGAGAAGGAAATTCCAAATATGGAAATCGAGTTTACACAACCTATAGAAATGCGTTTCAATGAATTAATTTCAGGTACGCGTTCAGATGTAGCCGTAAAAGTATTTGGTGAAGACCTAAATGTTTTGGCTAGAAAAGCGCAAGAAATTAAAAAGGCGATTGCAAAAGTGGAAGGAGCGTCTGATATTATTGTTGAAAAGACAGAAGGTTTGCCTCAAATGATGGTTAAATATGACCGTTCTAAAATTGCAAGATATGGTTTGAATGTTTCTGATTTAAACGATATGATAACCCTTGGATTTGCAGGAAAAACTGTAGGTAATGTGTTTGAAGGTGAAAAACGTTTTGATATGGTTATTCGTTTGGATAAAACCAATCGTACAGATATAAATGACTTAAAAAATCTTTATGTTTCTACTCCGTCAGGAGAACAAATTCCTTTGCAAGAATTAGCAAACATTGAATACACTGAAGGACCTGCCAAAATATCTAGAGACAATACCAATCGAAGAATTGTAGTAGGAATAAATGTGAGAAACAGAGATTTACAAAGTGTAGTAACGGATATTCAGAAGATTGTTGAAACCGAAATTAAGCTACCTTCGGGATATTATGTTCAATATGGTGGGCAATTTGAGAATTTACAAAGCGCAAAAGCCAGATTGATGATTGCGGTGCCTCTAGCCTTATTTTTGATTTTTATCTTGTTGTATTTTGCCTTTGGCTCCATAAAAGAAGCCTTAATGGTTTATTCAGCTATACCACTGTCAGCCGTTGGAGGAGTATTATTTTTATGGATGAGAGGATTACCATTCAGTATTTCGGCAGGAGTAGGATTTATAGCCTTGTTTGGTATTGCGGTTCTAAACGGAATAGTATTGATTGAGCATTTTAAAGAATTAAAACATCAGGGAATGAAGAATATTGATGAGCTTATTTTAAAAGGAACGACCGATAGATTACGTCCCGTACTATTGACGGCAGCTGCAGCAGCTTTAGGATTTTTACCTATGGCAATTTCATCTTCAGCAGGTGCAGAGGTGCAGCGACCTCTGGCAACTGTTGTAATAGGCGGCTTGTTTACCGCAACTATTTTAACGATGGTTGTTTTACCAATTCTTTATAAATATTTTGATGGAAAAGAATTCAAAAAACCCAAATTCAAAAAACATCGTAGCACAACTTATATAATTTTATTACTATTGAGTACTTCATTTGCTTTTTCACAAAACTCAAATTCAGAATTAGATAGTCTGATAGTAAAGGGTGTCAATAATAATAAAGGTTTAAAAGCTCTTCAATTGCAGGTCGATAAATATCAGGCTAATATAAAAAGTGCCTATACCTTTGAAAAAACGAATATTTACTATAATTATGATCAAAATAATTTGGCTTCCAATAATGAACCTTTAAAGATTTTTGGAGCGCAGCAACGCTTTTCTTTTCCAACGGTGTACGGAGCACAAAAAAGAGTAAATGAAGCGGAATATGAAAAGGAAAAAGCCAGCTTTGAAATTCAAAAAAACAAACTTTCGTTAGAAATTTCTAAAGTATATTATCACATTGTGTATTTACAAAACCAGGAAAAATTATATTTCTATTTGGATAGTTTATATCAAAATTTTTCAAAAGCAAGCGACAGACGTTTTGAATTAGGTGAAACCAATTATCTCGAAAAAATCACGGCACAAGCCAAATTTAGACAAATAAAAACCAGCCTTTCTCAAATTGAAAATGATAAAAAAGCTCAGTATGATTTGTTGTATTCTTTAATTCAAACGGATGAGAGAATAGTCATAAAAAACAATTCGATTAGCCCGTTATTTAATTCAACTGAAGAATTAAGTAAAAGTATTCATAACAAATATTTAGAGAGTGTTACGAATAATTATAAAAGCCAAATTAAACTTGAAAAACAACATTGGTTACCTGATTTGCATTTGGAATATTTTAGGGGATCAAATAAAGGCTTGTCACAATCATTAAATGGTTTTCAGATCGGAATCGGAGTTCCACTTTTATTCTCCGGAAATATTTCAAAATCAAAAGTGGCACAACTCGAGTTACAGAGTTGGGAACAGCAAAAACAGAATGAAGAACAAAAAAGGGAGCAGTTTGTTAACCAAAAAAAGAACGAATTAGCCAAATATCAAGAAGCAATAAATTACTACAATCAATACGGGAAAAAGTTATCTGATGAAATCATTAAGGTAGGAAATTTGAGTTATAAACACGGAGAAATTGATTTTTTTCAATACATCCAAAGCTTAGAAAACGCCACTGCCATTCAAGCAGAGTATCTTGACAATGTTCTACAATTCAATAAAACCCAACTGGATTCACAATACCTTAATTTCTAAAAAAATATAAAATGAATAAATCGATATACTTACTAGTGTTGTCAATTGTTTTATTTTCCTGCAAGGAAACTAAAACAGAAGAAGCTCCAATTGAAGTTGATAATTTGATTACAGTTACCAGCGATCAATTTAAATCAGCAGCAATGGAAATTGCCAGCCCTACAGAACATGATTTTGAAATAACAGTAAAGACTTCAGGTAAAATTGATGTACCGCCGCAAAACAGAGCCAAAGTAACCACTTTTGTTGGAGGTAATGTCAAATCAACAAAATTATTAGTTGGGGATAAAGTAACTAAAGGGCAACCATTGTTGACCTTAGAAAACACAGAGTTTTTGGATATTCAGAAAGAGTATCTTGAGGTGGCCGAACAAATCAAGTACCTGAAATCAGAATATGAGCGCCAGAAAACCTTATTTGATGAAAAAATAACGTCTCAAAAAAACTACCTGAAAGCCGAGAGCGACTATCGACGAGCTAAGGCGATGTATCAAAGTCTTAAGGCCAAACTAAAGATGCTGAATATTAATCCTGCTAATGTAGAGCAAGGTGAATTAACATCAGTTATTACAATTTTCTCCCCAATATCAGGTGATATTGTAGTCATGAATGCAAATGTAGGTATGTATGTAGCCCCGTCAGATGTTATGCTTGAAATTATTCAGACTGAGCACTTGCACCTAGAGTTGAATGTTTTTGAAAAAGATATTTTAAAGATAAAAGTGGATCAAGATATTAATTTTAAGGTTCCAGAAGCTACAGATGAAATATTTCATGCCAAGGTACACTTGGTGGGTAAATCTATTGAAGGGAATGATAGAACTATCAATGTTCACGGTCATTTAGACGAAAACATGAAACAAAAATTAATAACAGGAATGTTTGTTGAAGCGGCGATTGTCGTTGATTCAAAAAAGGCAATGGCAATTCCTACAGAAGCATTGATAACCGAAAACAATAAAAACTTCGTACTTTTATTGAAAGAAGATAAAAATAACAATTACTCCTTTAAAAAAGTGCCAGTGAAAGTTGGTGAGCGGTTAGAGCAATTTGTTGAAATTCTTTCAGGGAATCAAATTAATTCTTCATCTAAAATTTTGGTTAAAGGTGTTTTTGACTTAGTTAATTAATATAAAAATATGGACTTAAACAAACTAAAAGGACAGTTACAAACAGAAGTGGATACTGCTTTTTTGTATAAAAGTATTGCTGCCATACAGACTGATGATAATTTGGTCCGTGTATTGCAGAGTTTAGGTGAAATTGAAAATGGGCATGCCAAGCACATGCTGGAGAAAGTAAAAACGGTAGATCCTAATTGCAAAATGCCATCGCCATCGTCAAGGGCAAAGCTTCAGTTGAAGTTAGGGAAGATATTCGGTTACGGATCCATAATTAGTAGTTTGTCTAATATCGAAAAGGAATTTGCAGTCAATGCCATAAAAAATAAATTACAAAGTGGTGAAAAGCCAACAGGATTTGAGCACAATCATCTCAAAATAATTGAAGCGGTTAATGATAATGCAGCTTTAAATGTTTCAGGAGGGTTTTTATCGAAATTTGAAAGCCGACATAAATCTGTTGGCGGTAACGCATTACGTGCCGCAGTTTTAGGTTCGAATGATGGATTAGTTTCTAATATGAGTTTAGTAATGGGAGTTGCAGGAGCTGCAGTCTCAAACAACACTATATTATTGACTGGAATTGCAGGATTAATGGCTGGTGCTATTTCGATGGCGTTGGGGGAATGGCTATCAGTACAGAGTTCAAGGGAGCTAAATCAACGCCAAATTGATTTAGAGACCGAAGAATTAGAAGCTTCCCCGGAAGAGGAGAAAAAAGAGCTGGTTTTATTGTATCAGGCAAAAGGAATGAGCATAGAAGAGGCTAAGAAATTGGCAGACAAAGCATTCGAAAATCCAGAAACGGCAATAGACGCTATTATAAAAGAAGAACTTGGAATTGATAAAGAAGAATTAGGTGGGTCGGCCTGGGAAGCGGCAATCGCTTCTTTTATACTTTTTTCAATAGGCGCTATTATCCCGCTTTATCCATTTATGTTTTTAGACGGAAAAAATGCTATATTATTGAGTATTGGAAGCAGCGTAATCGGGCTTTTTGGTATTGGTGCTGCTATTACTTTACTTACCGGAAAAAGTGTTTTGTTTTCGGGTTTTAGACAAGTGCTTTTCGGTTTAGGTGCTGCCGCAGTAACCTATGGAATTGGTTCTCTAATTGGGGTTTCATTAGCGGGATAAAAAAAGTTAAGACCAAGGTTAAAAACAGATAGGATTAAATTTATTTAAATAAAAATCAAAAATTATGAATGATGCTCACTTACATATGGTTGTAAACCATTTTCCAATTATAGGAACTATTTTAGGACTCGGGATTTTGATAGCTGGTTTGTTTTTAAAGAATCAATCGGTAAAAAACACAGCTTATGTGTTATTTATTGTTGCAGCTGTTTTCGCTCTGTTTAGCATGAGTACAGGAGAAGGGGCTGAAGAATTGGTAGAAGACATGCCTTCTGTAGGCAAACAAATTATCCACGAACATGAAGAATATGCAGAAAAATTAGCTATAATGCTTTACGTTTTGGCAGGATCTTCTCTCGTAGCTTTGTTTTTAAATTTCAAAAAGAATTCAAAAGAAAAATTAGTGTCTTTTTTTATTCTTGGATTAGCATTTGTTAGTCTGTTTATGGTGGTAAAAGTAGGTACCTCTGGAGGTGAAATTCGTCATACAGAAATTAGAGATAATAGCACAAATTCTACGCCCACACTTGAAAATTCGGAATCAAGAGAAAAAGACGAGTAATTATAGCAAATCAATTATTTAACAATAAACATATGTTAAGTTAAATTTAAAATTGGTTTGTAATCAAATTATCGAGTATATTTGCTTCAGAAAACAAAAGGTTAAAATTACAAAATATGTTATCAATTCAATTACATCATCATCATTTTCATTATTGCTCTCAAGCGAAGTGTTAGTGGTATGCATGTAAATCATCATATTTAAAAACCCGTTTGAGTACATCAAACGGGTTTTTTTATTATAAATCCTTTGTACTCAAACAAAATCATAATAAATTAAAAAACAAAAAAATGAGTACATTAAAAATTGCAATTCAAAAATCAGGACGTTTAAACGAAGACAGTATCCAAATTCTAAAAGACTGCGGAATCTCTATCAACAACGGAATTGATCAATTAAAAGCCGAAGCTTCTAATTTTCCACTGGAAGTTTTATATCTAAGAAATTCAGATATTCCTCAATATTTGATTGATGGTGTGGTTGATATCGCTATTGTTGGAGATAATTTATTAGTCGAAAAAGGGAAGGGAATTCAAGTGGTTCAAAAACTAGGTTTTTCTAAGTGCAAAGTTTCCGTTGCTGTTCCTAAAACATTTGAGTATAATTCGATTCAGGATTTAGATGGATTGCGTATTGCGACTTCTTATCCTAATACAGTTATTGAATATTTCAATTCTTTTGGAGTAAATGTTGATATTCACCAAATTTCAGGTTCAGTTGAGATTGCTCCAAATATAGGTCTTGCGGATGCTATTGTTGATATCGTATCAAGCGGAAGCACTTTGTTTAAAAACAATTTAAAGGAAGTTGAAATCATTTACAAAAGTGAAGCAGTTTTAGCTGTTTCTCCAAAAGTAACTCCTGAAGTTCAAAAACTGATTGACACTTTAAAATTCAGAATAGAATCAGTATTAAGAGCTCGTAAATCAAAATACATTTTGATGAACGTGCCTAATGATAAAATTGATGCCGTAGGGAAAATCCTTCCTGTATTGCGTAGTTTAACCGTATTACCTTTGGCACAAGAAGGATGGAGCAGCGTACACTCAGTAATCGATAAAGATACTTTTTGGGATGTAATAGACCAATTGAAAGATGTAGGTGCTGAAGGAATTTTGATTTGCCCTATTGAAAAAATGGTGCTATAACGTCTAATTATTTATCTTAAATTAGCTATTGAACTATTTTTCAATCTTTTAATTTTTGAATCTTTAAATCAAATTAAATGAATAAAATATACGAACCAAAACCCAGTAGCTGGTCTGCCATTTTAGAGCGACCAACTAAAACGGTTGACGATATCGAACTTACTGTAAAAGAAATTTTTAAAGAAGTTCAGAAAAAAGGTAATGAAGCTGTTGCAAAATACACTTCGATTTTTGATGGTGTCAATTTTGAAAATCTAGAAGTTTCTAAGCATGAAATTGAAACTGCTGTTGCTGCTGTGCCAGCTGAGTTGAAAGAAGCAATTCAATTGGCTAAAAGCAATATCGAAAAATTCCATTCGGCTCAAAAGACGGCTAAAGTAGAAGTAGAAACAGTAGAAGGAGTGCGATGCTGGCAAGAAAAAAGACCAATTCAAAAAATTGGATTGTACATTCCCGGTGGAACAGCGCCTCTATTTTCTACAGTTTTAATGTTAGCAGTTCCTGCAAATATTGCTGGGTGCAAAGAGATTGTTTTATGTTCACCTCCAGACAAGAATGGAAATATAAATCCAGCTATTCTTTATGCCGCTAATTTGTGTGGCGTTACTACCATTTTAAAAGTAGGAGGAATACAAGCGATTGCTGGAATGACCTTTGGAACAGAAACTATTCCGAAAGTATATAAAATTTTTGGACCCGGAAATCAATTCGTTACGGTTGCAAAGCAATTAGCCACTCAATTTGGAGTAGCTATCGATATGCCAGCTGGTCCTTCTGAATTACTTGTTGTAGCTGATGATACTTCTGTTCCCGCATTTGTAGCTTCAGATCTATTGTCGCAAGCAGAACACGGAACGGATAGTCAGGTGATTTTGGTATCGACTTCTAAAAAACTGATTGATGCCGTTGAAGAGGAAATTCAGATTCAATTAGAGCAATTGCCTCGAAAAGAAATTGCCGAAAAAGCAATAGCTAATTCAAAGTTGATTTATGTAGAAAACGATGCGATAGCTTTAGAATTAATCAATGAATACGGACCAGAGCACTTTATTGTTTGTACTGCCAACGATGATTTTTATATTGACGGAATCGAAAATGCAGGTTCTGTTTTTATTGGAAATTATACGCCAGAGAGCGCTGGAGATTATGCTTCAGGGACAAATCATACATTACCCACAAACGGTTATGCAAAGAATTATAGTGGTGTAAATCTAGATAGCTTCACTAAATCAATGACTTTTCAAAAAATATCTGAAATCGGAATTCAGAATATTGGCAAAGCGATTGAAGTTATGGCAGAAGCTGAAGGATTGCAAGCACATAAGAATGCAGTGACTCTGAGATTGAAGGATTTAAAGATTGAAAATTAAAAAATTGGAGTAATAAATTTTAAATCATAACTATCATTTAAAATTTATCATTCAAAATTTAAAATAAAAAAAGATGAATTTCGATTTAAATAATTTAGTTCGTGAGAACGTCAAAACCATGAAGCCGTATTCATCGGCACGAGATGAATTTAAGGATTTTGATGTGGCTCAAATGATTTTTTTGGATGCCAATGAAAACCCGTATCAAAGTGGGGTAAATCGTTATCCAGATCCACAGCAAAGCAGCGTGAAGGCAGTTTTGTCAAAACAAAGAAACCTGCAAACTAATCAAATCTTGCTTGGAAACGGTAGTGATGAAGTACTAGATCTATTGTTCAGAGCTTTTTGCGAACCAAATGTGGATAATGTAATCACTTTGCCACCCACTTATGGGATGTACGGAGTTTTGGCAAATATTAATGCAGTAGCGAATAGAGAGGTGCTGCTTTCTACAGATTTTCAACCGGAAATTGATGCTATTTTGGATGCTGTCGATGACAATACTAAAATGATCTTTTTATGTTCGCCAAACAACCCTACCGGGAACACTTTTTCGGATGAAAGTGTGGTAACTTTATTGCAAAATTTTAAGGGATTGATAGTTATTGATGAAGCTTATATCGATTTTTCGCAGAAGCAAAGTTGGTTAAATGAACTTGACGAATATCCTAATTTGATAATTACACAAACCTTGTCAAAAGCCTATGGCTTGGCAGGAATTCGTTTAGGGATTTGTTATGCATCTGCTGCGGTAATTGGTGTTTTGAATAAAATAAAGCCACCTTATAACGTTAATGAACTGACTCAAAAAAGGGCTTTGGAAAGATTAGCAGACAAAGAAAATATCCAACTCGAAATTGACTCAATTATAACACAAAGAGAGGATTTACTTAAAGTTTTACAAGAAGTTAAATTTGTGTCCATAATTTATCCCACTGAAGCTAATTTTGTGCTGATAAAAGTGGATGATGCTAGCAAAAGATACAATGAATTAATTGCTAAAGGAATTGTTATTAGAAACAGGACTACGCAAGCATTGTGCGAAAATACCTTGCGATTGACTATTGGAACAGCGGAAGAAAATAAAAAATTAATGGAGGCATTATTAGCAATTAGCTAATTATAAATTTTAACTAAAAGAAAGATGTATAGAAAATTGATCATGACACTTTTAATTTCATTAAGTTTTAATTCTTTAGTGAAAGCACAAGACAAGGAAAATACGGAGACTGGAAAAATTTATTTTCTACGTTCCACAGGTTTTGCTGGATCTGCAGCAGCATTTAAAACATTTATAGACGGAGAATTTGTTTGTAAATTGAATAATAAGAAATATTCTGTTCATGAAGTTCCTGTAGGTAAACATGAGTGTTCTGTACAATTTGGAGGAAAAGTATCAAAAGAAAAAGCAGAAAAATTTGAAGTTCAAGTAGAATCAGGAAAAATTACTTATGTACAACTTGTGTTTGAAACGGGGGTATTTGTTAATAATATTTACTGTGAGGAAGTAACTGAAAATACCGCCACACAAAAGATTGCAAAAATGGAAGAGGATACAAAATGTTTATAATATTATAAAAAAGCATTTTTAATAAATAGATATAAAATGAAAAAAGTACTTTTTATCGACCGTGACGGAACGATCGTTTTAGAACCAGAAGGATACCAATTAGACAGCCTAGACAAATTAGAATTTTACCCAAAATCATTTCAATATTTAGCTAAAATTGCCAATGAATTGGATTATGAATTGGTAATGGTAACCAATCAAGATGGTTTGGGAACAGCAAGTTTTCCTGAAGATACGTTTTGGCCAACACAAAATTTCATTTTAAGAGCTTTTGAAAACGAAGGTGTTTTATTTGATGATATTTTTGTAGACCGTTCTTTCCCTGAAGACAATGCACCTACACGCAAACCTAGAACCGGAATGTTAACAAAGTACATCAATAATCCAGCTTATGATTTGGCGAACTCCTTTGTTTTAGGAGACCGTTTGACAGATGTGGAGCTTGCCAAAAACCTAGGGGCACAAGCAATTTTTATGAATACTACTGACGGTGCGGGAAGTACTGAAATTTCAGCTAAAAGAGAAGAATTAGATTCAGTAATTACTCTTCAAAGTACAGATTGGAAAGTAATTTATGAGTTTCTTAAACTCGAAGCACGTTCAGCAACTATTTCAAGAAAGACAAATGAAACCGACATTTATATCAATTTGAATCTCGACGGAACAGGAAAAAGTAAAATCGAAACTGGAATTGCTTTTTTTGACCATATGTTAGATCAAATTGCGCGTCACGGACAAATGGACTTAGAAATTATTGTCAAAGGAGATTTAGAAGTAGATGAGCACCACACTATTGAGGATACTGCTATTGCTTTGGGTGAGGTTTTTGCGAAAGCATTAGGAAATAAGTTAGGGATTGAGCGATATGGTTTTTGTTTACCAATGGATGATTGCTTAGCGCAAGTAGCCATTGATTTTGGAGGAAGAAATTGGTTAGTATGGGAAACCGAATTCAAACGAGAAATGGTAGGTAAAATGCCAACAGAAATGTTTTTGCACTTCTTTAAATCATTTTCTGATGGAGCTAAAGCCAACATTAATATTAAAGCAGAAGGACAAAACGAGCATCATAAAATTGAAGCGATTTTTAAGGCTTTCGCCAAAGCAATCAAGGTTGCTGTAAAACGCGATACCGAAAAGATGATTTTGCCTAGTACTAAAGGGGTGCTTTAAAAAAGTTGTTTAAAGTTTCAGATTGCTGCAAAACAACTTTAAACTTTAAACTTGAAACAAAAAATAATGAAAATAGTAATCATAAATTACGGAGCAGGAAATATTCAAAGCATTATGTTTGCCATCGAAAGATTAGGATATAAAGCGGTTTTGAGTAACAATCCAGCCGAGATAAAAGCAGCGGATAAAGTGATCTTTCCGGGTGTAGGTGAAGCTAGTTCAGCGATGGAGATGCTTTTAGAAAGTGGACTCGACACTTTGATTCCAACCTTAGAACAACCTGTTTTGGGAATTTGTCTGGGTATGCAATTAATGTGCAATCACACTCAAGAAGGAGATACGAAAGGATTGGGGATTTTTGATGTAGATGTACTCAAATTTTCATCAAAAGTAAAAGTACCGCAAATGGGTTGGAATAATATTTACAACCTTAAATCAGATTTATTTAAAGGTGTTTCTGAAAATGAATATATGTATTTGGTACACAGTTTTTATGCTCCAGATTGTGCTCAATCCATTGCAACGACAAATTACGAAGTAGAATATGCTTCAGCATTACAAAAAGACAATTTTTACGGAACCCAATTTCACCCTGAAAAAAGTGGTGATGTGGGAGAGAAGATTCTAGGGAATTTTCTAAAACTTTAAACCTGAAACAAATTATGCGAATTATACCAGCCATAGATATTATTGACGGAAAATGTGTCCGTTTATCAAAAGGGGATTACAACACTAAGATTATATACAATGAAAACCCACTAGAAGTGGCTAAATCATTTGAAGCACACGGAATTGAATATTTACATTTGGTCGATTTAGACGGGGCCAAATCAAGCCAAATCGTTAACTATAAAATACTAGAACAAATTGCGACCCAAACGAGTTTGAAAATTGATTTTGGTGGCGGTTTGAAATCTGATGCCGATTTGAAGATTGCTTTTGAAAGTGGTGCTAATCAAATCACAGGCGGAAGTATTGCTGTAAAAAACAGGTCGATTTTCGAAAAATGGATTGTTGAGTATGGTGCTGATAAAATTATCCTTGGTGCAGATGCGAATAATGAAAAGGTAGCTGTCTCTGGTTGGTTAGAAGAGTCTAAAGAGGATTTAGTTCCTTTCATTCAAGATTATCAGGCCAAAGGGATTCAGTACGTTATTTGTACTGATATTGCAAAAGACGGAATGCTAGAAGGCCCCTCTTTTGATTTATATGCTAAGATTTTGGCGGAAGCCAAAGGAATTAAATTAGTAGCTTCAGGTGGAATCTCTACTTTTGATGAATTGCCTAAATTAGCCGAATTGGGTTGTGAAGGAACAATCATTGGAAAAGCAATTTATGAAGGACGAATATCTTTGAAACAATTAGAAAATTATATTTTACAAAGTAAATAATTTGAAAATGTGACAATTTGAAGAGGAGATAATTAATTTTCAAATTGCTACCATTTCCAAATTTTGAAATTAGAAATTATGCTGACAAAAAGAATAATTCCCTGCCTTGACATAAAAAACGGTCGTACCGTAAAAGGTGTTAATTTTGTAGATTTACGGGATGCAGGTGATCCGGTAGAACTAGCTAAAATATATTCAGATGAAGGCGCTGATGAATTGGTGTTTTTGGATATTTCAGCTACTGAAGAGCAAAGGAAAACCTTGATTGATTTGGTTCGGAAAGTAGCGTCAACTATAAATATTCCTTTTACCGTTGGTGGTGGGATTTCATCGGTTGAAGACGTTGCTGTTTTATTACAAAACGGTGCTGATAAGGTTTCTATCAACTCATCGGCGGTGAAAAATCCGCAGTTGATTAATGATTTGGCACAAAAATTCGGAAGCCAATGTGTAGTTGTTGCTATTGATGCAAAACAGATTGCAGGCGAATGGGTGGTACATTTAGTAGGTGGAAAAGTTCCTACTGAATTAAATCTTTTTGACTGGGCTGTGGAAGTAGCTGAGAGAGGGGCAGGAGAAATCTTGTTTACATCGATGGATAATGACGGTACTAAAAACGGTTTTGCCAATGCCGCTTTGGCTAAATTATCGACATTAGTAAACATCCCGATAATAGCATCTGGCGGTGCGGGAAATATGCAGCATTTTGTAGATAGTTTTATTGAAGGAAAAGCAGATGCAGCACTAGCAGCAAGCGTATTTCATTTTAAAGAAATTGAAATTAAGGCTTTAAAACAAGAATTGAAGATCAATAAGATCGAGGTGAGATTATAGAATACAGAAAAAAAGAGAAAAGAAGTCAGGTCTGATAATCTTTTAATTTTTCAAACAAAAAATAATAAAAAATGAATATAGATTTTTCAAAAAGCGCACACGGATTAATTCCAGCAATTATACAAGACAGTGAAACTAAAGTAGTTTTGATGTTGGGTTACATGAATGCGGAAGCGTACCAAAAAACAATTGAAACTCAAAAAGTAACTTTTTTCAGTCGCTCAAAACAAAGACTTTGGACAAAAGGAGAAGAGAGTGGGAATTTTCTGAACTTGGTTGATATTAAAAATGATTGTGATGGTGATACCTTGTTAATTCAGGCAAAACCTGTGGGACCTACTTGTCATACTGGTGCGGACACTTGCTGGCAAACGTCAAATAAATCAGATTATGGATTTATTTCAGCATTGGAAGATACTATTGAACTTCGAAAAAACAACGCCGATTCTGAAAAAAGCTATGTGGCTTCACTTTTCAAATTGGGAATGAACAAAATTGCTCAAAAGGTAGGTGAGGAAGCTGTTGAAGTAGTTATAGAAGCCAAAGATGACAACGATGATTTGTTTTTAAGTGAAAGTGCCGATTTGCTGTTTCATTACCTTATTTTGCTTCAAGCCAAAGGATTCAAAATTGATGATGTTGTTGAAGTACTAAAAAGTCGTCAGAAGTAGAAAAATTTAGTTATTAATCGTATTACGGAAACCCCAATAGTGAATTGATTTGCTGTTGGGGTTTCTTTTTTCTTTTTTATCAAAAGACAATCCCTTATATTTACTATTAATATAAAAAAATACCACAATTGGGTTATGAATTTTGATAATGACATGCTTGCTAAAGATTTAAATCATACTATTATAAAAACAGGACTCCATTTCATATTAACCACTGATGAAGATGATGCACGTCCAGTATATCTTTCTGGTAATTTTAACCAATGGCTTACTCAGGATAAAGAGTTTATGATGGAGAAAGTTGGAATGGGTTTGTATCACTATAAATTCACCCACGATTTTGATTATCCAGAAAACCTTTTATATAAATTCACCAAGGGAGATTGGAGTGAAGTAGAAATTGACCGTGCGGGAAATCGTACTGAAAACAGATCAACAATGAAACACACCGGGGTTCAGAAAGAACATGTAGCAAGATGGAGAAAAAACTGGTTGCCGTTCAGGCAAAGTTTTTTGCCGCAGCTGATGCTTATATCTGATGCTTTTGAAATTCCGCAACTCAATAAAACGCGCAAAATATGGGCTTTGCTTCCGCATGATTATGATAGCTCTGATGAACGTTATCCTGTGATGTATTTGCAGGATGCCCAAAATTTATTTAATGAAAGTGCTGAATATGGCAATTGGGAAATTGACAAGAAGTTGGCTGTAATGTCAGAATACAAAATAGGTAAAATCATTGTCATTGCAATAGAACATGCCGAAGAGGATCGTTTGAAAGAATATAATGTAGGTAAAACAGTTTTAGGCAAAGGACAAGGAAAGAAATACATCCGTTTTGTCACGGAAACTTTAAAACCCTTTGTTGACAGCAATTTTCGTACAAAAAAAGACAGAGAAAATACAGGAATAGGCGGTAGCTCTATGGGAGGCTTAATCAGTATTTTTAGTGGATTGCGATACCCAGCCGTATTTGGAAAATTAATGATTTTCTCCCCATCACTTTGGGTAAAGCCAGATCTGAAAATTAAAATCGCAGATGAAAGTATTGACGACACTAAAATTTATTTGTATGCGGGCGGTGATGAAAGTGAAACGATGATCGAGCATGTGAAAAGTTTTAAAAACCGAATGCTTTCAAGTGAATTTGTGAAAGATAAAATGAAAATTAATTTAAGCATCAATAAACAGGGAAAACACAACGAAACCTATTGGGGTGATGAATTCCCTAAAGCAATTGAATGGCTGTTTTTTAACAATAAAAACAATTAAATGAAAACAAGAAAAATTGACAACTTAAAAGAATTTTCGGGAACTGTTTTAATTCCGGTTTTTGAAACGAGCGCTAAGAATTTGATTCCTATAAAATATGATGATGTGGAGGTTTCTGCGAAAGTTTTTTATGGAAAAAAAGATACTCATTATCTAGTCGAAAAAAATGACAATACCTTTATTTTTATAGGTTTAGGAAAGTCAATAGATTATAAAACGTTAAAAACGATATTCCGCAGGATAGCATCAAAGGAAAAAGAAACGTTTGCAAAAAGCGTGGCTTTGTCTCTGCCTTCAGAATTTAGTCCTGAGGAAGTGGAAGCCGCCATATCCGGATTGCTCTTAGGCACCTACAATTTAGGCCATTTTAAAAAACAAGAAGATCATCCATTTTTGAATGCTAATTTTGAGTTGGATATCTTATCGGAGAAAGATCATAGCACTTCTATAAATAAAGCGATAAAGATTGCACGTGCACAACTGGAAACCTTGTCTCTTGTTGATTTGCCACCAAACAGGGTTACCCCAAAATATATGGCAAAATGGGCTTTGGATAGAGGTGATAAATATGGATTCGATGTCGAAGTTTTGGACTTGGCGGCATGTAAAATAGAAGATTTAGGCGCTTTTCTAGCCGTTGGAAAAGGCAGCGAAAATGAACCACAATTCGTAATTATGAAGTATAGTCCAAAAGAGGATGTTGCTTCTTTAAAACATATTGGACTGGTAGGAAAGGGAATTACCTTTGATACTGGAGGTTTAAATATAAAAACTGCAGGAATGGTTCATATGAAATGTGATATGGCTGGAGGTGCTGCTGTATTTGGCGCTATGCAGCTGATAGCTGATTTACAATTACCTGTAAGAGTAACTGCGATTGTTCCCTGTGCCGAAAATTCGGTAGATAGTAAATCGTTTCTACCAAGTGATGTGATTAAAAGTTACAGTGGAAATTCAATTGAGATTATTGATACTGATGCTGAAGGTCGTCTTATTTTGGCTGACGGATTATCGTATCTTATTAAGAACTTCGAACCAGAATATATAGTTGATATTGCCACGTTAACAGGAAGTAGTGTGGGAACTTTAGGATATGAAGCCGGTGCTTTGTTTACCAATAATGAATCAATGTCAAAGAAATTGCAAGAAGTGGGCAACTCCATTGGAGAACGTTTATGGCAATTACCTCTTTGGGATGTTTATAAACAGGATATTGAAAGTGATATTGCGGACGTTAAGAATTATAGCGGAAAACCTGTCGCTGGTGCGATAAGTGCAGCAAAATTTTTGGAATACTTTACTCAAGAACACCCAGCCTGGGCACATCTTGATATTGCAGGAGTAGCTTTTGGAGATGATGAATTTGCCAAAAGTAAACATGCCACAGCATACGGAGTCCATTTATTAACCAAATTCATCGAAAACTTATAAGCTTATGAAAAATGCTAAGACCTTCATTTGTATTTCAAATTATTTTAAGGGTGCCGACTTTTTAATTCATTTAAAAAACTTAGGCAACAAAGTGTACCTTATAACAAGCGAAAAATTGCGCGATAAGCCATGGCCACATGATTCTATCGACGAAATATTTTACATGCAAGGTCAGGATATCGATTGGAATTTGGAGCATTTATTACTGGGAGTCGGTAATTTGATGAAATCAAATCAAGTCGATGCGATTGTAGCATTAGATGATTATGATGTGGAAAAAGCCACTTATCTAAGGGAAAATCTTAGAATTGACGGTATGGGACAAACTACGGGTCGTTATTTCAGAGATAAATTAGCGATGCGAATGAGAGCTAAAAGTTGTGGTATTAACAGTCCTTCTTTTTGTTCTTTATTCAATGACCATGATATTAATACTTTTGCTGATACTGTTTCGGCTCCATGGGTATTAAAGCCAAGATCTGAAGCTTCGGCCGCGGGAATTATAAAAGTATTTGACAAAGAAAGCTTGTGGATGCATATAAACGAAATGGGAAATAACCGTTTCAAATATTTGCTGGAACAATTCAAGCCCGGAGATGTTTATCACTGTGACAGTTTGATTTTGGATCGCAAAATTATATTTAGCCTGACTTCAAAATATATGGCTACGCCGATGGAAATTTCTCAAGCGGGCGGCGTGTTTCGCAGTTCCAGTATTCCGTATAATTCAGAAGATGACAAGGCAATAAGAAAGGTAAATGAACAGGTGTTGAAAGGCTTTGGATTGAAATA
The DNA here is from genome assembly GCF_000252125.1 of Flavobacterium frigoris PS1. Lineage (GTDB taxonomy): Bacteria > Bacteroidota > Bacteroidia > Flavobacteriales > Flavobacteriaceae > Flavobacterium > Flavobacterium frigoris_A. Next base: position 41,004 of record NZ_AHKF01000022.1, read on the forward strand.
CGGTGCTGCACATACTGAATTTATCAAAAACAGTGAAGACGGCGAAATTTACTTTTTGGAAACTTCGTCTCGAGTTGGTGGTGCTCATTTGGCAGAAATGGTAGAGGCAGCATCCAATATTAATCTTTGGAAGGAATGGGCAGCGATCGAAGACGCTTTGGTAAAAGGAAAAAAATACAGTTTGCCAAAAGTAAAAAAAGGCTACGCCGGCATAGTGTTGACACTATCTAAATATCAACACCCAGACTTATCCTCTTTTTCAGATCCTGAAGTTTGCTTTACGGTTCCTTTGGAATATCATGCGGGCTTAATCGTAAAATCAGATAAAAACGACAGAATATTAGAGTTACTGAATGATTATGTTGACCGTTTAGTTGCTGATTATTCGGTAGTGGTGGAGCAAGAGAAGGTGTCAAAGCTACATTAGTAGAACGTTTTATATTAGAGAATTAATTTATTATTTAAGGTTACAAATTCATGAAGAAATTATTAGGTTTTATTTTTATATCATTATTTATTTTAAATAGCACAAAAGCTCAAGGTCTACTAAAAGGCAATACTGAACATTTTAGCAGACAGGACAGTTTACGGGGAAGTATAACCAAAGAAAGAGCTTGGTGGGATGTAAAATACTATCATTTGGATATAAAAGTTAATCCTTCAGATAGTACGATTACAGGATCTAACACTATTAAATATCAAGTACTGCAAGAATACAATCGCATGCAAATTGATTTGCAAAAACCCATGGATATTTATAAAGTAATTCAGGATGGGAAAGCTTTAAAATTTACAAGAGAAGGCAATGCCTTTTTTATTGAGTTGCTTGCTCCACAAACAGTGGGTAAGACGAAGGAGTTGATTGTTTTTTACGGAGGAAAACCCAAAGTAGCTGTTAATCCGCCTTGGGATGGAGGGATTACTTGGAAAAAAGACGGTAATGGTAAACTATTTATAGCTTCTTCTTGTCAAGGACTGGGCGCAAGTGTTTGGTGGCCAAACAAAGACCATATGTATGACGAGGTCAAAAGTATGCTTATTAGCGTAAATGTACCCGGGAATTTGACGGATGTATCCAATGGCCGTTTGCAAAGTGTAAAGAAGTTAAAGGATGGAACAAAAACCTATAATTGGTATGTCTCTAATCCGATTAACAATTACGGTATAAATATAAACATTGGTGACTATGTTTCCTTCTCGGAAAAATACGAAGGCGAAAAAGGGAATTTGGATTGTATTTATTATGTATTGAAAGACAATTTGGCGAAAGCCAAAGAACAATTCAAAGACGTGCCTAGAATGTTGAAAGCATTTGAACACTGGTTTGGTCCTTATCCTTTTTACGAAGATAGTTTCAAGCTCGTCGAAGCTCCTTATTTAGGGATGGAACACCAAAGCTCCGTGACTTATGGTAATGGTTTCAAGAACGGATACCGTGGTCGTGATTTGAGTGGCACAGGTTGGGGACTAAAATTTGACTTTATAATTATCCATGAATCAGGACACGAATGGTTTGCTAACAATATCACCCATAAAGATATTGCTGACATGTGGATCCATGAAAGCTTTACCAATTATTCCGAAAGTCTTTTTGTAGAATATTACTACGGAAAAGAAGCCGGTAGCGAATATGTTAGAGGAATTCGAAAAAATATTCAGAATGACAAACCCATTATTGGACAGTATGATGTTAATAATGAAGGATCCAGTGATATGTACTACAAAGGTGCCAATATGCTGCATACGATTCGCCAAATTCTAAATGATGATGAAAAATGGAGAAGTATTTTAAGAGGGTTAAACAGTACTTTTTACCATCAAACCGTAACTACGAAGCAAATAGAGGACTATTTGACTACAGAAGTTGGTATCGATTTGTCAACAGTTTTTAATCAGTATTTAAGAGACACTAGGATTCCAACATTAGAGTATTATTTTAAAGGTAACACTTTAGGTTTTCGTTGGACTAATAGTGTATACGGCTTCAATATGCCGTTAAAAGTTGCTATCAACGGTAAGGAAATGTGGCTAAAACCAAAAACTAATTGGGAGCAGCAGATAATCTCTGTCGAAAATCCTCAATTAGAAATTGACAAGAATTTTTATGTAGCCGGATTCGATATTACAGAATAAAATTTGCTAATTTTACAATGGAATATTAAATAATGAAGAATTGTATTCCATCAGTTTTATGAGAAATAAATACACTTTTCTGTTTTCTTTTTTGTTTTTAAGTATAGTTACTTTTGGTCAAAATAACACTTCAAATACTGGAGAGTGGACAAATACTAATGAAATACCTGAAGACAGCACGGCAGCTACATTTGATTCATTGATGTTCTCAAAATCGAGCGAAATGCTAGACGAAGAGATGTATTGGTCTATAATTGAGAAGTCAATAATGGGAGCGGACAATCAGGAAGATCAAGAACTCTTTTTAATTGCTGAAATTGAAAAGCTTACTCCAGCAGAAATGATTGGATTTCGTTTAAGAACAGATAAACTTCTTTTTGACTCCTATAATCCTGAATTATGGTGTGCGGCTTATATTGTTAGTGGTGGCTGTTCAGATGGTGGATTTGAATATTTTAGATGTTGGTTAATCTCACAAGGAAAAGAACTGTTCTATAATGTAAAAGCTAAACCTGATAGTTTAATTAACCAAGTTGTTGAAGGTAAAGAATCATATGAGTTTGAAGGTTTTTGGTATGTGGCGATGAATGCATTCAAGAATACTACTGGCGAAGATTTGTACTCTTTTATTGATTACGACAAATTTGTGACTAATGATGAGAATTATCCGTTACTAAAATTCAATTGGAATGTAGATGAGCCACAAACTATGGAGAAAATATGCCCGAATTTATTTAAAAATCTTTGGAAATAAAACATTTATAAAAAAAAGGGGATACTTAATAAGTATCCCCTTTTTTTTATAAATATTATATTAAGTTGTTCTTAATGTAATTATAACTTGCAGCTGCGGATTCAATTGGATTAGGAATGTAGTTGCTTTCATGTTCTAAAAAGAAGCGTTTCATTCCTGAAAGTTCAGCTTGTGCAAAAATAGCTTTAAAGTCTATTGTGCCAGTTCCAATTTGGGCATTAAAATCAGGATTTACTTTATCCATGTCTTTAACATGCCACATTTTAAAACGTCCTGGATGTTCTTTGAATAATTCCAATGGATCATGCCCTGCACGAACTACCCAGTATAAATCCATTTCAAAATCAACTAAATTTTTATCTGTTTCATTTAATAAAATTTCATACCCATTGGTAGATCCAAATTTTGTGAATTCAAAATCATGATTGTGATAAGCTAATTTTAAACCTCCAGCTTTACAAAGCTCACCCACTTTATTTATATGTAACGCTAACTTTTTATAATCATCAGCAGTCGTACCACGTAATTCTGAAACGATATAAGGCACTGTTATATAGTTACTTCCTAACTGATTTGCAGTTTCTATATAGTTTTGTACAAGATCCGTAGAACCGTTTTTAATCATCAAATTAAAATCAAAATGATTACTTGTGGCTTTTAATCCATTATCATCTAGGATTGATTTAAAATCAGTTACCGAAGTGCCAAAGAAACCTTTATCTACTGAATAGCCAAAAGTTTCTACTTCATTGAAACCTGCTTTTCGCACAAGTTCTAATACACCTTTGACATCTTTTGGTAAAGTGTCTCTCAATGTCCATAATTGAATTCCAATGGATTTCTTTTTTGCAGCAAATGCAAAGGAAGGAGCAATGGCCAATGCACCTAGAGCTAATCCGGTACTTATTAAAAAGTCTCTTCTTTTTATCATGAGTTCTATTTTTTATAATCGTTAAATATCACAAATTGCGATAGCCTTTTTCAAGGATTCAAGCTTGTTCAAATTTGTAGGAATAAACTCTTGGGCAACATAGCCTTTGAATCCAGTTTCATGAATAACTTTCATTATAGCACTGTAATTTAATTCTTGTGTATCATCAATTTCATTTCTCCCTGGAACACCTGCTGTATGGTAATGCCCTATATAATTATGATTGTCTCTAATAGTTCTAATTACATCACCTTCATCAATTTGCATGTGGTAAATATCATACAATAGTTTAAAATGTTCTGAATTCAATCGTTTTGCTAATTTTACTCCCCAAGCAGTAGTATCACATTGATAATCAGGGTGGTTTATTTTACTATTCAATAATTCCATGACTAAAATGACTCCATGCTTTTCTGCAAGAGGAATCAATTTTTGTAAGCTAATAACACAATTGTGTAGACCTTCTTCGTCTGTTTTATTTCTTTTATTTCCGCTAAAGCAAATAAGGTTTTTAAAACCTGCATTAGCGACCATAGGAATCATTTCAGTATAGTTTTTAATTAATGTATCATGAAATTGAATATCATTAAAGCCGTCAACCAAATTAATTTCAGCTCCATTGCACATGGGGGAGTCTAAGCCATATTTTTTTAGGATAGGCCATTCTTTAGGCCCAACCAAATCAATTCCCTTGATTCCGATTTTTTGAGCTTCTTTGCAAAGAGTATCCAAGTCTATATCATTGAAACACCAGCGCGCAACAGAGTGATTAATATTGCCTTTTAAAATATCTAAAGCTGATTCCTCTTCGTTTACAGTCGATGCAAAATCAGAGAAACGCATGGGGATTCCCATTGTTACTGTCCCTGCTAGTATCCCTTTCAAAACGGACCTTCTGCTTAAGTTTAAACTCATAGTTGTGGTTTTAAATAGCTTGAATTTCTTTTTCTTTTTTCGAATCAAATAATAATGCAAATAATAAAAACACTGCGAATGCTATCCCTGCCGGAATAATCCAAACCATTTGCCAGTTAATAGTACCGTCAAGCATTTTATAATTATCCGTAATCCAGCCTGCGACAGCAAAACCAATTAACATCCCAACACCGTAAGTAGCTAATGTAATTAGGCCTTGAGCAGCACTTTTATATTTTTCACCCGCTTTTGAGTTAGTATATATTTGTCCTGAAACAAAAAAGAAATCATAACAAATTCCGTGTAATGCAATACCAATTATAAGCATAAAGCTTAAATCCCCACCATTTCCATAGGCGAACAAAGCATAACGAATTGCCCATGCCAACATACCTACTAAAATTGTTTTTTTGAATCCGTAACGAACAAAAAATACAGGGATTAGTAGTAAGAATAAAGCTTCCGAAATTTGTCCAATAGCCATTTTACCAGTTGGATTTTCAATTCCAGCACTTGTTAGAAAGGGATGTGCATTTTGATAATAGAAGGCTAGGGGGATACAAATAAGAATTGATGAGATAAAAAATATCGCAAAGTTTTTATCCTTTAATAATTTTAAAGCATCAAGCCCTAGTAAATCACCAACTCTAATTTTTTCATTTGAAACTATTTTGGGTGGTGTTTTTGGTAAAATAAAACTAAAAATTCCTAGTATTAATGCCGCAATTCCTGATAATAGAAAAGTATTTTTTAATAGTCCTTGGGTAACTCCTTCTGAAGAGTCCCAATTGAAAAGATAACTGATAGATAGTCCTGCTAATATCCAACCAATAGTTCCCCAAACTCTGATATTTGGAAATTCTTTTTCAGGATCTTTCATTTGATTAAAAGCTACCGAATTTACCAATGCCAAAGTAGGCATGTATAAAATCATATAGCCTAAAACATAGGTGTAAAACATACCTACTTCCTGAGAATGATACATTTGATACATCAATAAAGCTCCTGCTATATGTAGAATGCCTAATATTTTTTCAGCATTAAAATATCGGTCGGCTATTAATCCAATTATAAATGGAGCAATTATAGCACCCCACGACTGAGTTGAGAAAACAGCTGCTGTTTCTGAACCTGAAGCTTTTAAATTTATTGATAAATAAGTTCCCAGAGTAACAAACCATGCTCCCCAGATAAAGAATTCTAGGAACATCATTATAGATAATTTAATACGGACGCTGCTATTCATTGTTGTTTTGGTTAGTTAATGTATTCATTTTAATAATTTGCTTTAATTTGATTATAATTCCTTGATGGATATGTTTCTATACCAAACATTATCTCCATGATCTTGCAAGGCAATTTTTCCTTTCTTAAAAGTGCCAAAATCTTTCCAAGCAGTAAACTTACTTCCTGCTACTAAATCTTTCCAGTCATTGTCCCAAAGAGTCGTTTTTACAACTACAATTCCATTTAAAATAAAAGTTAGCTGTCCTTTATTACTAATGATTTCAGCAGTGTTCCATTCACCAACAGCTTTAACAGGCTCTACATCACCTTTTATTAAATCATACAAGTTTCCTGCGCGATGCTTATCTATTTTCCCATCAGGATGACCATCATTATCTAAAACTTGCATTTCCAAACCTGTTTCATAAGTATTTCTATATTTGATAGGATCTTCATTGATGTAAAAAATTATTCCACTATTTGATTTTTCTGCTACTTTCCAATCCAATTTTAGATGAAAATTAGAATACTCTTTATCGGTTACTAAATCTCCCCCTTGATTGTTTTCTTTTGCTGTTGGATCAAAATGTAAAGTACCATTTTCAACTTTCCATGCATCTCCTACTGTTGATTTTCCATACGTATGCCAACCGCTAGTGGATTTACCATCAAAAAGACTATTGAATTCACTTTGTGCATTGGCAATTGGTATCATAAGTAGAAGAAGGATTATGGTAATATTTAATTGTTTCATTTTATTTATTTTAAAATTTAACAGTGATTTTTTAAAGTACAAGATTTTTCCAGCCTTGACGATAATCTCTTTTTACAAATTGATTTACATCATCAAAATTGGTAATTTTCATGTTTTCATTATCCCACAATAACTTTACAGATCTACCTGGATATTTAATTTTGCCATTCACTTCTTTTTGAATATCATAACCTCTTATGGCTAAATTGGCCATCAATAAAGCTTCTGTTAGTGGGCCAGCAATTTCAAATGGAGAACTTAGTTCTTGTTTTCCATAGCCAGCAATAGAAGCTTCAATCCATTGTTTGTAATGTCCATTTGCCCCATCTTGAACTCTGTTATATTTGGAAGCTATTTTTAGATTTTCATTTTTACTAAGAGGCAGTAAACGTGGGTTAAGTCCATAAGTATCACACATCATTTTGCCTTTTGTACCAATAAATAAAGTTCCGTTACCTCCATCACCAAAGATTTCATTAGGCTCTAATTCTAATGGTCTCTCCGGTTGGATTCCACCATCCATCCAATGCAAGCTAACATCACTATTGGTTTTATCCGTTTTTGGGAATGTTAATGTGACATGGCTTGAAGGTGGACAACTTTCTGGAAAATATCCTCTTTTAAATTCATCGACATATACTGATCCTACACTGCATTGTACATCTTTAGCATATTTTAAATTTAGTACACTAAACGGAGCTTCAATTAAATGACAGCCCATATCACCTAGAGCTCCTGTACCATAATCCCACCAACCACGCCAGTTAAAAGGTACTAATTTGTCTACATATTCTTTATAAGGAGCAGTTCCTAACCATAAGTCCCAATCTAGTGCTGCAGGAACATTGCTTTTAGTTCCGGGCCAAGGAATTCCTTGAGGCCAAACAGGCCTATCAGTCCAAGCATTTACCGTATGTACATCACCGATTAGTCCTGCTTCATACCATTCTTTCATTATTCGTGTGCCATCATTTGAAGCACCTTGGTTTCCCATTTGAGTAACCACCTTATATTTTTTGGCAGCCTCAGTTAAAATGCGTGCTTCATAAATATCATGAGTCAGTGGCTTTTGAACATAAACATGTTTACCTAATTGCATTGCAGCCAAAGTTTGAATGGCATGATTATGATCTGGTGTTGCTACAGAAACAGCATCAAAATTTTTATGTTCTTTATCAAACATTTCGCGCCAGTCCTTATAATATTTTGCTTTTGGAAAAACGTTTACACTTTTAGCAGCTCTTCTGTCATCGACATCGCATAGAAAAGAAATATTTGCCTTTCCACTTTTATCAAACATAGCAATATCTGACTGTCCTTTGCCTCCAACACCGATACTAGCAATCAATAGCCGATCACTGGGAGCCACAAAACCTCTTCCCAATACGTGACGAGGAACAATCATAAATGCTGCGGCCGCCATAGCGCCCGTTTTTATAAAATCACGTCTATTTTGAATGACTTTAGTTTTTTTTTCTTGTTCTTCTTTCATGTTTGCTACTTAAGAGAATTAATAATATAAAAACATGTATGCGATAATGAAGGAATTGAAATCAAATGAATCAATTCTTAGTTTTATTTTTTTAAAGTTAAGATGTATTTTACCATTGATTTAGCATCCTCTTTGGTTAAAGAAGCATGAGCTCCCATTGGTAAACTTCCCCATACACCTGAACCTCCTTTTATGATTTTTCCAGATAAATAATTGATATTCTTATCGTTTGCTGCATACTTATTGGCGATATCGACATAGGAGGGACCTACCACTTTTTTATCTTTATTGTGGCAACCCATACAGTCCGATTTAGCTATTAATTTCTCACCATCTGAAATTTGAATTTTAAAACTATTTGTTTTTGAAGGCTTAATATAAGTTTCTTCTAATTTTTCATTAGAGAATGAGGTTAGACCAATCATGGCAAGAGCTAATAACAAATGTTTTATTTTCATTTTGTTTCTATTTTAAATTCTACAATCCTAAAATTTTTCTATTAAAAGCCTGACTACTATTAACCGACGCAAAGTCATCAAAAGCTTTATCGGTTACTTTTATAATGTGATTTTTTATAAATTCAGCTCCTTCGCGAGCACCATCTTCTTGATTTTTGATGCAGCATTCCCATTCCATTACGGCCCAACCTTTAAAATCATATTGTGATAGTTTACTGAAGATTGTCTTAAAATCAACTTGGCCATCACCAGGAGAACGATAACGTCCGGCTCTGTTTGACCAACTTTGGTAACCGCCAAAAGTTCCTTGCTTTCCGGTAGGATTGAATTCGGCATCCTTAACATGAAACGCTTTGATACGTTCATGATAAAAGTCGATGTATTGAATGTAGTCTAATTGTTGTAGCACAAAATGGGAGGGATCATATAAAATACAAGCACGAGAATGATTATTAACCGCTTTTAAAAACATTTCATAGGTTTCTCCATCAAATAGATCTTCACCTGGGTGTATTTCGTAACATAAATCAACACCATTTTGATCAAATTCATTCAATATAGGCATCCAACGTTTGGCTAATTCAGCAAATCCTTCTTCTACTAAACCTGCTGGTCGTTGTGGCCAAGGATGGAAATATTGCCAAAGTAAAGATCCGCTAAAAGTAGCATGTGCATTTAACCCTAAATTATTAGAGGCTTTGGCAGCATATTTCAATTGTTGTACGGCCCATTCTTGCCTAGCTTTTGGTTTTCCATGCACATTTGCAGGAGCAAAAGCATCAAATAGGTCATCATAGGCAGGATGAACGGCAACTAATTGACCTTGTAAGTGAGTTGATAATTCCGTTATTTCTAGACCATAAGATGCGATTTTTCCTTTTAATTCATCGGCATAAGTCATGCTCTCTGCTGCCTTTTGTAAATCAATAAAACGAGAATCTAGTGTTGGCATCTGTATCCCTTTAAATCCTAAATCAGCAGCCCATTTACAAATTCCATCTAAAGAGTTAAAAGGGGCTTCATCGCTAATGAATTGTGCTAAAAATACAGCTGGTCCTTGTATTGTTGTCATTTCTTTTATTTTAAATTTTAAACTCAAACCATTTTTGGTCTGATTTACCTGAGGCTATTACATTTTCAATAAAAGCCATTCCACGTACACCATCTTCAACATTAGGGAAATCGAGCATTTCTTCCGTTGGTTCTTTTCCTTTTAATTTTGCTGATAATGTCAAAGCAAAATTCTTATATAAATTAGCGAATGCTTCTAAATACCCTTCTGGATGTCCACTAGGAGTGCGCGAATTGAACTGTGCATTATTAGATAAATAACCGTTACCAGCTCTATAAATTTGAGCAGGTGCATCGGGCCATTTTACCAATAGTGTATTGGGTTCCATTTGATGCCATTCTAAACCACCCTTTTCTCCATAAATCTTAATTTTTAAACTATTTTCTTCTCCACTAGCAATTTGTGAGGCTACCAGAATACCGTTGGCACCGTTGTCAAATTTCAGTAATACATTTCCATCATCATCTAGTTTTCTACCTTCGACAACAATGTTAATATCAGCGCATAATTGAGTGATTTTCAAACCAGAAATGTATTCAGCCAGTTGTGCTGCGTGTGTTCCAATATCTCCCATACAACCACTAATGCCGCTTTTTTCAGGGTCAGTTCTCCAAGCTGCCTGTTTATTTCCGTCTTTTTCAGTCAAAGTACTTAACCATCCTTGTGGGTATTCGACCATTACTTTACGGATTTTTCCAAGCTGATTTTCAGCAACCATTTTTCTTGCTTGTTTAACCATCGGGTAACCTGAGTAGGTGTGGCTAAGGCACAAACTAAGCCCTGTTTCTTTTACTCTTTGTTGTATTTGCTTGGCTTCATCAAGACTTAAAGTCATTGGCTTGTCAATCATAACATCAAAACCATGTGCTAAAGCCATCATAGCAGGTGCAAAGTGGGCAAAATTTGGCGTAACAATAGATACAAAATCCATTCTTTCCCCTAATGGAAGCTTACTTTCAGTAACTAACATTTCTTGATATGAGCCATAACATTTTAATTCAGGAAGAAATAAATCTCTTCCCGATTCTATAGATGTTTCTGGATTAGAACTAAAAGCACCGCAATGAAGTTCAATTAATCCATCCATGTTAGCAGCGATACGGTGAATAGCACCAATAAAAGCATTTTTTCCACCGCCAATCATTCCCATTTTTAATTTTCTCATAAGCCTGTAATTCCTAGATATTTCCTTTTTTTAATTCTCTTACCGCATAATCTGCCGCGCGCGCAGTCAAAGCCATAAAAGTTAAAGAAGGATTTTGACAAGCAATAGAAGGCATGCAAGAACCATCTGTAACAAATACGTTACTAACTTCGTGCATTTGATTCCATTTGTTTAGAACAGAGTCTTTAGGATCATTACCCATTCTGGCTGTTCCCATTTCGTGAATAGCCATACCTGGATAACATTCATTATCAAAGGTTTTTACATTTTTGATTCCAGATGCTTCCAGCATTTCTGCGGCATCGTTCATCATATCAATTCGCATTTTTTTCTCGTTTTCTTTGTATTCGCAATCAATGGCTAACACAGACTGACCCCATTTGTCTTTTTTAGAATGGTCGATGTATACTTTATTTTCATAGTAGGGTAACATTTCTCCAAAACCACCTAGTCCCATACTCCAAGTGTCAGCAGGAAAACTCAGTTTGTCTTTAAAATCACCACCAAACTCTAATTCAGCTACTTCTTCATGCCAAGAACCTCTACTGGCACCTCCTTGGTAACCAAATCCTCTTAAATAATCTCTTTTATCGTTTCCTACATTTTGATATCTTGGAACATAGATTCCGTTTGCTCTTCGACCATAAGTGTATTTATCTTCAAAACCTTCAGCACTTCCTGAAGCGCCACAACGAAAATGGTGATCCATTAAATTATGACCTAACTGACCACTGGCATTTCCTAATCCATTAGGGTGAGCATCTGAAGTTGAATTCAATAAAATGAAGGTTGATCCTAGAGTAGAACCATTTACAAAAACGATTTTGGCATAAAACTCGATACTTTCATTAGTTTCCGCATCAATAACCATAACCCCTTTTGCCTTTTTAGTGTCTTTGTCGTAGATGATGTGATTAACAATAGAATAGGGTCTAACAGTTAGTCTCTTGGTAGCCATTGCTGCTGGCAAAGTCGAAGATTGTGTACTGAAGTAAGCACCAAATGGGCATCCGCGGCTACAAAGATTGCGATACTGACAGCTTCCTCGACCTTTGTGAGGCACAGTTAAATTAGCAGTACGTCCAATAGTTAGGATACGGCTTTTGTTGTAATGCTTTTCAATACGTTCTTTTACTGATTTTTCAACACAATTCAGATCCATTGGTGGCAAAAATTTACCATCTGGAAGTAATGGCCAGTTTTCGGCCTGACCACTTATACCTGCAAATTGTTCTACATAATCATACCATTTAGTAAGGTCTTTATAGCGTATTGGCCAGTCATTTCCATGACCATCTTTTTTATTATCTTCAAAATTGTGGTCGCTAAAGCGGTAACTTTGTCTACCCCATGTTAAAGATTTTCCACCTACCTGAAAACCTCTATACCAGTCAAAACGTTTGTCCTCAGTATAAGGGCATTCTAAATCATTTACCCACCATTTCTCATTAGCTTCCTGATACGGATAATCTCTAGTTTGTACCGGATGGGTCCTTTTTTGCTCTTCAGTTAACTTCCCTGCGTGTTCAAACTCCCAAGGAGCTTTCATTGCTGAGTCGTAATCTTTTATATGTTCTACATTCATGCCTCGTTCGAGCATCAATACATTTAAACCTTTTTCAGTTAGTTCTTTTGCAGCCCAACCGCCACTAATCCCAGATCCAATTACAATAGCATCGTAGGTATTTTGTTCTTTTAAATTAGTATTTATATTCACTTTCCTTATTTTTTTAATTGATATGTAGATTTTCTATTTGTCGAAATAGGAATTATGTGGCCCAAGCTTTTTGCCCAGGCTTATACTCAGCATTTCCATCATATTTCCCAGGAATTGGTAAATATTCACGTGCTTGAGTACAACCAATCTCAGAAGAGAAATACCCCAAAAGAGTTAAATCTCTTGCTATAGTAAAGAAAGAATAAGGTTCTTTTTTTTCAATTGTTTCTGTTCTTAAATCTCCAACTAACTTTTGTCTTTGATCGATACCAAGGGACAGAAAGTTCTGATTGTAGTCTTTCAAAGCTTTTGACTCCATTTCTTTTAAACCTGAAGAGAATGCAAGCTGCATTACTGGAGGATAACATTCTCTTATCATCATTGGAATAAAAGTCCCAACACCAGCTGCCTTAGCTCCCGGGGAGAGTTTAGTAGTTGGAATAATAATATCAGCAAATTCGGCTAAAATCTCTTCATCAGTACCTGAAAAAAACACTTGATTTTTTTCATCCTCGGGTAGTGTAAAACTTTCGAATAAAACTCCAATTGTAGAGGAGGAGAGGGCAGTTCCGAGTAAAAATGCCACGTTTTTTAGTGCTTTTCTTCTATCCATTTGCTAAATTATTAAAAATGTGTTTTTTTTTTAGTAAATATGTAATTCATACATTCTTTCAATATTACTAAAATTAGTATTGTAATCTTAGCTTTGTACGTTAATATCTAAAATAAATATCAAATTATTACAAATAATTACGTTTTACATGCATATTTCTATTCTTTTTGAAGTGAGATTGTTTAAAATTATCATTTATTCAACGGGAAAATATTTTATGACTGCTTTTGTCGTCAAAAACACACACTACAAGTACAATATATTTAAGATTTACCTTGTTAAAATTTTTAATAAAAGCGACATCTGGATCTCATTGCTTAAAAAAGAAACAATAAGGAATATGAAATCTTGAAAAGGAGTGCAAAAAAAAGATCTCAGAAAATAGTCTAAAAGAAAGCTACTAAATCAGAAGGAAAATAGTTTAAAAAAAGAAAAATATTGTACTAGTAAGCAAAAGAAAATCCACATACAAACAAACTGGCGCCTATCTTTCAAACAATCCTATAGTACCGCCAACCCAATTTTTATCTTTATTGAATTTAACGCCTATCATTTCGCCTCTACTCAATCGAACTAGGTTGCAAAGTAGAGTAGGTGCGGGATCATTTTTTTTCCAGACGCAAAGGACGCGGACTTCTGCCTTTACTTTCCCTTCAGGTGATTGTACAATAGGAATATATTTTACCTTTTTCTGAAGGATGTAGAGTTCTTTTTCAACAACTGCATCGATGTCTTCCTTTCTAACATGGAAAATCACACCTGTTCCCGAAAAAGAAAACAAGGGCTTCAAAACGTAGTTTTCTAAATCTTCAGGAATTTCCGTTAATTCGCTCAATAAGGTGGTTTCAATGAAATATTTCCCCTTCAAAAAAGGCAATATGAATTTACTAATCCTAAAAAACCAATTTGGATGTCCTGCCCATTCCACCTCAAGTTCGTCTGAGAAATGGAAGTTTAGTTTCAAATCTTTCCGTAAATCTAGTTCATCGAAAATGACCCGATTGTATATCCTCTTTACAAGAATATCAGTACCGTTTTTATCTGTATAAAAAAGTTGTTTTCCTTTTTTGATTAGTTCGGTGACGCAAACCGTAGGAATCCCCAAATCTCGTTTGCAGTAATAGAAATCAATTTTAGTGTTTTGCTTTTCGGGTTCAATCTCAAGGAGAATGACATTTTCTTTAGGGTGTTTGTTACAGATTACATCTTCAAGAATGTGGAGATATTCTTCTGGGCTAATCCCATTTATGAATGGTGTCAACTCGTCCAGAATGGGATATTGTTTTTTGAATTTTTCGAACAAATTCATCTGGTAATTAAACAAGGAAGGGAATCCTTGTACTTCGATTAACTTTGGAATAATACCACCATCTTCTTCACATATTCCAAAATCTATAGCTAGAAAAGTACTGTGATCGTCTTCATTAGGTACTTTATGATTTAATTCTAATGATTTGTCAGTAAGTGATTTAAAATCGTCTTTCTGAATTAAAGCTATAACCTCATTACAACCTTCAATAAGCTGTGACTTTAACGCATTAGAGATGAAAAAAGGTGTTTCCGCCAATCGAAAAGTGGGTTCGTAACCAAAATCGGAAGCAATATCATCTTTGAGTTCCTGATATTTCTTTTCTGTAAATTGGGCATTGAATAATTTTCGATATTTTGGAATCATAGAAAAAAAGAATTGTTAATTGGACATTGTTTTCTTAGTCTGCAGCAAGTCATTTATTGCCGAGCGAAGAAAATTAGGAATTAAAGTTTCGTTAGTACGGTATATTTTGTCGTCATCGAGTAGGTCCTCAAGCATATTGCGAAACTTTCTTTTCCCCTTCATATCTCTTATTTTTTCTTTGACTTCTTTATTTCTTAGATGGGAAATAAAACTTACAGGGTCTGCTTCAGGGTGAAATTGAGTTCCTACAAAATAGTCTGTAAAACGTACCGCCATTATAGCACGTTCATATTGAACGTGGTCCCTGATTTTTTCTAAAGAAATTATTTTTGCGCCTTTCTTTTTAAAAACACTTAATTTGGGCTGAACTACCTGATAATCTCTAGAATCTATTGCATAAAAAGGATCATCTAATCTTGCAAAAAGAGGATCTGTAAGTCCTTCTTTGGTTTTGTGCATTGTCATAACCCCAAATGAAGTATCATTCCTTTTAGTAATTTCAGCTAGACCAAAGTGTTTACAAGCCATTTGAAAAGAGTGGCAAATAAATAGAACATGCTTTTTCACCGGATTTTCAATGTTCCATTTGCTCAATGCATCAATAAATTCGTAATATTTTATATCCCAATCACCATCGCCAATTAATGGATTTCCGGGACCTCCTGTAGATATATAGATGTCAAATTTGTTAATTTCTGGCAATTCACACTTCCCTCTGACATCAAATATTTTGAGGCTCACAAAAGGATTAAACCTGTTTACGATGTCAATAATACAGCGCATTCCTTGATTCGGCACACCGTCGTACATGTCTAAAATAGCGATTGTTAAGGTCTTGTTATTCATGGATATTCTCTAATAAAAGTGGATTGCAAATATAATCTAATATATCATAACCCTTTGGTAAATTCGTCAGTTATGAAATCTACGACCTTTGTGAGGTCATTTGTTTCTTTAAAAACAGACAGTTGTTTGGCTGCTCCTGTTCCATTTTTCAAGATTTGGTGCACATAATTAATATGTTCTCGACTTCCCAATTCGTCGACTACATCGTCTACGAAATCCAATAGTTCTAATATTAACATTCTTGTTTCTACTTCTTTTTGTAGTCCAAAATCAATCATATGTCCTTCGATTCCATAACGGGCAGCGCGAAATTTATTTTCTTTTATAAGAGCTAATCGATAGATATTGAAGCTCATATTGTTTAAATTTAGTTTGTATAACTTAGCTACAACTGCTTGTATTACAGATACAATACACATAGTCTCCTCCACCGTTAAACTCATGTCGCAAATACGAAATTCAATGGTGTCATAAAAGGGGTGCAAACGTAAATCCCACCATATTTTTTTAGGGTTGTCAATGCAATTCGTTTTTACTAAGGTGTCCAAGAAATTATCGTAAGAGGCAAGCGAGTCAAAATATTCTGGCAGTCCAGTTCTTGGAAATTTGTCAAAAACCTTAGTTCTAAAAGATTTGTAACCTGTTTGCCTCCCTTCCCAAAAAGGAGAGTTAGTGGATAGCGCAAAAATATGTGGCAAAAAATAGCAGGCTTGATTCATCAATTGCAGACCAATTTCGCGATTTTCAATTCCCACATGGCAATGCATTCCAAAAATTAAATTGGAACGCGCGGCATCTTGTAATTCATTTACGATATTATGGTAACGCGGATCATCAGTTATCGGTTGGTCTTGCCATTTGGAAAATGGATGCGTTCCAGCTCCACCTACGATTAAATTTTGCTTATCAGCTAATTCAACAATTTTGGTTCTTAAAAACTTAATTTCCTTTTCGGCTTCAGCAACATTTTTACAAATGTTTGTGCCCACTTCAACAACAGATTGATGCATTTCTGATTTCACCTGTTCATTCAATATTATTTTGGCTCCGTCAACAATCTTTGACAAATGGGAGCGAAGGTCTCTTGTTTCAGGATCTATAATTTGATATTCTTCTTCAACACCAAGTGTGAAAGCAGGTAGTTTTTTCATTTTAAATTTTTTAGGAGCTTTTTACTTCATCAGCTTGTGACGCTCGAACCCTTTTTTCTGTTTCAATCGGCGTAAAAAGCGGCATTTGAACTTCAAACAGGGCTATGGCTCACTGATTCCTCTTAGTTATTTTATTTACCCGCCACTGCATCTTTCATAAAAGTTCCCCAAGTCAAATTCATTTTGCCAGGTTTGTGTTTTTTTGCTGCAGCGATAGCCATTTTAGCTGATTCTTCAACTACCCATTCAAAATTTTCAGCACCTACAGAAGTCAACTCTGCATCTGGAGCAGGATTTCCAAAATCAATGGCATACGGAATACCATCACGAACAGCAAATTCTACGGTATTAAAGTCATAACCTAAACCTTCGCAAAGTTTCAATGTATAGTCTTTAACCGTAGCTAATAATTTCTTATCAGTTGGTGGTCCATCTAATACATAGCGCAAATGAGGTTGATTTCTCGGCTCGTACTGCATAATTCGAACCGCTTTACGACCTAAACAATAAACTCTGAAATACTCCGTAAAAACGATCTCTTCTTGAAGCATCATTACAAGTTGTCCTGTTTCCTGATGCTTTTCCCAAAACTCTTCTTTATTTTCAAGGCGGTAGACATTTTTCCAACCACCGCCAGCGTAAGGCTTCATGTATGCAGGGAATTTTATGTAGTCAAAAATCCCTTCCCAATCCATAGGAAACGTAAGGTTTCTAAATGATTTTTCTGATGTATCTGTTGGGTGTTGTGCAGAAGGTAACAATACCGTATTTGGTAACGGTACGCCTAAGGTGTCAGCCAATGAATTATTAAAAAATTTATCGTCAGCACTCCACCAGAAAGGGTTGTTTATTACATTGGTTCCAGTTAAAGCTGCATTTTTAAGGTAAGCACGATAAAACGGGACATCTTGGGAAATACGGTCAATGATGACGGCGTATTCACCATCTTTATTTTGAACCACTTTGTCAATTGAAACCGCTTCTGCGATAATTCCTTTCGGGTTTTTTGAATTTACGCGATCTATAAATGCTTGCGGGAAGGTGTCTTCCATTCCAAATAAAATTCCAATTTTTTTCATTCTTAAATTTTTATCTTAATGTATACTTTTATTTATTTTTTGATCTTGGCGACTAAGACTAAAAAAACTTGACTCTTGACAGGTAATGTGGAAACATTTCTTTCCAAACGGGCCAATCGTGCTTTTTATCTTGGCGAATATCTAGCCAATTGTGAATGTTTCTATCGTTTAACACTTTACTGAGCTTCAAGTTATAATCAAGACAAACGTCCCAATTAGAAGTTCCTAATACAATATCCATTTTCCATAATTCGGAATCATTTAGTCCGTATAAATAATCCTCCGGACTATTGTAATATACGTCGTCATTATGAAAACCATCCATAAAACTTTTTATACTGAATGCACCACTCATCGAGAACATATGACTTACATATCCAGGATGTCTAAAAGCAAAATTGGCAGCATGATATCCTCCAAAACTTGCTCCGGCAACTATGACCTTTCCAGCAGGGGTATTGTTTTTTACCTTTTCTACAATTTCATGGCAGATCATCTTATCGTATCGCACATGATTTTCTATACGATGGATTGGGTAAATGTTCTTGTTGTAGAAACTATCTTTGTCGATACTATCAGGACAATAGATTTGTATTAACCCTTGTTCTACGTACCATTTAGCTGCATCTATCAACCCCATATCCTTATTCTCATGGAAACTTCCCATTGAAGTGGGAAATAGAATCACTGGGTATCCGGAATGTCCAAAAACTAACATTTCGATCTCTCTATTTAGGTTAGGAGAATACCATTTGAAATACTCTTCTTTCATAATATATTTTTAACAATTATAATAAAAAATATTTAATAAATGTAATAAAAAAGCGAGTACATTCCGTTTTTAAGCTTATTAAACAAAAGAATTATGGAATAGTTAGTAAACATCTATAATAATGGGAATAGACTATTTAGCGCTGCTACTTTCAAACAATTGTATTTGACTTCGCAATCTTTCGATGAGCATGGTCATCATTCTTTTGTTAAGACTGGAAGAGTTTCTTATATATACTGAGTATTCTTCGGCAGTAAATAATCCAATGATCATCCCCTTTAAAGCATTTCGATATTTAATATCTTTCTGGATTGAATTTTCTATTGCAGCTAATTTTTTCTCTGTTGATTGGGAATAAAAATCACTCTTATATTTGGTTATATAGTTCCTGAAAGAGGCAATGAACAGATCATTTTGAAGTTTGAGGATAGGACGAAGCACCTCATTTTGGAAGCTTTCATCAGAGGAGGATTGGATGCTTACTGAACCTATTGTTTCTCCACGGAATTCTTTTAAAAATACATCTCTTTGTGTCATTTTTTTCTTTAAAATTAAAAAAAAATTAGCTGAGATGTGTTATTTTCGCATTACTAAAATAAAAAATATGCGATTTCACACCAGAAAATGGGTAAAACCCGAAGACTTGAATCCAAACGGAACTTTATTTGGCGGTCAGTTATTAGCTTGGATAGACGAAGAATTGGCTTTATATAGCATTATCCAATTAGAAAATTCAAGAGTGGTTACTAAGCACATGTCCGAAATTAATTTTACAAGTTCAGCAAAACAGGGCGACATTATCGAAATTGGTATTGCTGTTGCTAAGTTTGGAAAAACATCCCTAACGCTTAAATGTGAAGTTCGAAACATGATGACTCGTGAAACGATTATTACTATCGACAGCACTACAATGGTCAACCTAGGAGCTGATGGAAAACCAAAAGCTCATGGAAAAACACAGATTGAATTCGTTAAAGACCGAATTAATTAGAAAATTACTCTAATATTTGCATTCCTTTATTGATGACGTTGTGATCAACAAAGATATGGTCATGATAAAAACGCTGCAATCACATTACAGCTAATGCCATTTTTAGCAAGTACATTAGAAAAATCCGCCGTTAGCCCAACTGCTTGTAAGGAAGATTAGACGGTCAAAGTAATCCAGGCAGAAATTAATGAATAGTCTAATTTTAAATTATCTGCCAATTCTTTTTTGATGACAACAGTGGTTCCTTCTTTTTCCTCGAAAACTAAAATTACTTGCTCATGCTTAATATCCCTTAAGTCACGAATACTACAAAAACCATGAAACCCCAATATTATGTTGGGGTTTCATGGTTTTTAATAAAGTTTCCAAATTTTCTTCTGTTGCTATATTTCAAAATGTTTAATTAGCTTTCAGTTTACTTGTTTTTCTCTCGTCCGTTTCTAAAATGGCGTATTCATAATTATCAGACCATCCTGATTTTAGAGGAAGCGTTTGTCTTGCATGGCCTTCTCGTGTCATGCCTACTTTTTCAAGCACTTTTATAGATCCTATGTTTTCTATTGCACAGCCTGCTGCAATACGGTGTAGTTTTAAGTTATAAAAACCAAAATCTAAAATTAAATTTAAGGCTTCGGTTGCATATCCTTTTCCCCAATAATCTATATTCAGCTTGTAATAAACCTCTGCGTTATTGTACTTTTTGGAACCTAAGTTGAACCCAAGTAAACCTATAAATGTTCCTGTATTTAATTCTTCAATAGCAAAAGTATAGTTTACAATATCCTGCTGTTGATTAGCTGTAATTTGTGGAGTAATAATTTTTTTAGTAGCCTTAATATCATCTGGAATTCCCAGTGTATTATATTTATCGGTTTCCAGTAGGGAATGTAAGGCATGGATAGCATTCAAATCAGAAGACTCTATTAACCTTAGTTTTAATCTTTCGCTAAACAACTCTATCGTCTTCATGGTAATACAAATTTTTATTTTAGATATTCTTTTTCTGATGGCAATTCAAATACTTCTAGATCAAAGTACTTTACCGATGAAAAAATATGGTCAAAAACATCTGACATCACGTACTCATAATTTTCCCATCTTTTATCACTTGAAAAAGCGTAAATTTCTATAGGAACACCATGTGATGTAGACTGTAATTGGCGGCACATCATAATCATTTCTTGATTTAATGCCGGATGACTGCGCAAGTATTGTGTGATATATTTTCTAAACAAACCAAGATTAGTAAGGTTTCTACCATTGATAGGAAGTGCCTTATTAATAGAGTTATTTATGTTGAATGTGTCAATATCTTTTTTTTGGGTATCAATATAATCACTGATCAGGGTTATGTTCTTTAATTTCGACAACTCCTCTTCTTCAAGAAAACGGATACTGCTTGTTTTAATAAGGATATGTCTCTTAATTCGGCGTCCATCAGAATTAAGCATTCCTCTCCAGTTTTGGAAAGAATCAGAACTCAAACTATACGTTGGGATAGTTGTGGTGGTATTGTCAAAATTTCGAACTTTAACAGTGGTTAAATTGATTTCGATTACGTCTCCATCAGCGCCAAATTTGTCCATTGTTACCCAATCGCCTATTCGAATCATATCATTTACCGAAACCTGTACACTGGCTACAAAACCAAGAATAATGTCTCTGAAAATTAATATTATTAATGCAGATACGGCTCCGAAAGTAGTTAGGATTTCTGTATGGTTGATCTCAAAAAGTCGGGAGATGATTACAGTAATTCCCACCATCCAAAGCACAATCATGATAACCTGAATGAAACTATCAATGGGCTTGTCGCTGTAGCGTGCCTTTAGTTTTAAATAATCCCGTAATGCATTAAATATAGTTCTGATAATCCATAAAACCAAAACAACGATATATATACTTACCAGCTTACCAAAAACACCTTCCCAATATTCGTATTTAGCCAGAATTATAGGAACTGATTTATAAATAAATAAAAGTGGAATAAGATGCGCGATGTATTTAGCGGTTTTATTGGTGACCAATAAATCATCGAATTTTGTTTTGGTTTTCTGGGCTATAAATACCATAACCGTTACCAAAATAAGACGAAACACTACATACATAACGTAGGACAATAAGCATAGAATAGCTATGTTGAAAATCAAACTTATATAGGACGCAAAGTTGTAACTCATTCCCCATTTTCGAAAAATAGGGTAGAGGAAACCAAATGTTTTTTCGATGAATTTATACATTTTTCAAGTATTTCTTTTCAACGTAAAAAGCGCCAAAAGGAATTAAAGAAGCAGCTAGAATAATAGCTAAAGTTTTTAGTGACCATTTTTGCGATTTTTTCACAAGAATTGCCAATAAAACGTAGGCAATAAATAAGACTCCATGGCTCATCCCAATAGGGTATAATAAAGTATGGTACAGTTCGAAATTTGATGGCTTGATAAAAAGCATATTTGAAAATAATACCAAATATGAAATTCCCTCTAGGACTGCTGTAATCTTAAAAATCTTGAGCATTTAATTTTTTTTAAGTAATAATTTACAAAATTAAGTATTATGATTGAAGTATTCAATCCCAAAGTAATTTACTTTTGTAAATCTGAAACAGTTATAATGAGTAAACGTGATTTAAAAAAATACCTAAACGAACTAAATAAAGAACAACTCGAGGAGCAAATCATCGAACTGTACGAAAAGTTCAGTACTGTCAAGGTCTACTATAATTTTGTTTTCAATCCTAAGGAAGATACTCTTTTGCAGGAATGTAAAATTAAAATCTCGCATGAATATTTTCCGATAAAAACCACGGGAAGGGGCAAAAAACCAAAAATGCGACGTAGTGTTGCTCAAAAGTACATTAAGCACTTTATTGTTTTGGGCGTAGACCCTTTTGTAATTGCAGATGTTATGCTTTATAATATTGAAATTGCACAAACCTTCTCCTCAGGGCATCCCATAAAACAAGAGTTGTTTTATAAAAGTATGTTCAATTCCTTCGAGCAAGCTGTGGTTTTTATGATTGCAAATGGCATTTTACAGGAGTTTAAAGCAAGGATAGTGGCCATTCATAAGGAGACAATTTCCCAAAAATGGAAAAACGAATCCGAATTTGATGCGATAATTGAGCGATTTGAGTATTAATAGGTCGCTTAATCCAAATTATTTAAATCTAGTCCTATATTTTCAATTAAATATAACAGAATTACTGTTTTTTAGGTGTATTTTTGCAAAAACCCAACAAAAACAATGTTTGAAAATACTATAGAAATAGAAAAAGAAGACAAAAAAGAACTTTACGCGTATCAAAAAGGGGATATCGATGCCATATTTGAACGCATAGACAATGCGCCAAGACAACACCACTTGCTTTATCAACTACCTACGGGTGGCGGAAAAACAGTTGTATTCTCTGAAATCGTACGTCGATATCTGTCAAAAAATGAGAAGAAAGTAGTTGTATTGACACATAGAATTGAGTTGTGTAAGCAAACTTCCAAAATGTTGAAGGGGTTTGATGTTAAAAATAAAATCATCAACAGTAAAGTAAAAGAACTTCCAGATCAAAACGAGTATTCTTGTTTTGTTGCCATGGTAGAAACTTTGAAAAACCGTATTAATGATGAGAAACTGCATCTTGATAATGTAGGTTTGGTGATTATTGATGAAGCGCACTACAATTCATTTAGAAAATTGCTTAGTTCATTCACCAATGCATTTATTTTAGGAGTTACAGCAACTCCTTTGAGTTCGAATATTAAGTTACCTATGCACGAAAGCTACGACGAATTAATTGTTGGTGACACCATCAATTCATTGATCGAAAATGGCTTTTTGGCTAAAGCGATTACATATAGTTATGACGTAGGTTTGACTTCGTTAAAAGTAGGAATTAATGGTGATTACACCGTTAAATCTTCTGATGATCTGTATACTAATATGGCCATGCAGGAGAAATTACTACATGCCTATACAGAGAAATCATTAGGTAAAAAGACCTTAATTTTCAATAACGGAATCAACACTTCCTTATATGTTTACGAGACATTTAGAGAGGCAGGCTACCCAATTCGTCATCTTGACAATACGAGCAGCACTGAAGAACGAAAGGATATTTTGCAATGGTTTAAGAAAACACCTGATGCCATTTTGACATCAGTTGGTATCTTGACAACGGGTTTTGATGAACCTACTGTTGATACCATAATTCTTAACAGAGCTACAAAATCATTGACGTTATATTACCAAATGATTGGTCGTGGTTCAAGAAAATTACCAAATAAAGATATGTTTACCGTTATCGATTTGGGAAATAATGCAGCTCGTTTCGGACTGTGGAGTGAGCCGGTTAACTGGCAACATATTTTCAAATCACCGGAGTTCTACCTGGAAAATTTACGTGATGATACGGAGATAGAATTGTATTTTAAATACACAATGTCGCCAGAATTGCGAGCCAAATTCAGCAAAACGGCAGAAGTGTCTTTTGATGTTGATGAAGAGCATAAACTGATTATCGCTCAAAACTTACGTTCAAAAGTGGTTTTGGAAAAATCATTAGAGCAACACGCAGCCATGTGTGTAGACAATACAGAAACGTTGCAAGAAGCAAAATCACTGTCAAAAGAATTAGACGAAGATATCGAGTGCCGTATAAAACGCTATTCTAAATGTCTAAGTCAATGTAGTAAAAACTACCGCGAATGGCTTGTTGATGATTACAAACTGAAAATGACCTTATTAATTGGGAAAAAGTATCGTGAGAAAATCATGAACGAACCTGATGAAGAATAAGATATAAAATAAGGAGCTAATCCCGCTGTACACTTTATCTGTTGTGGTGAACCCCACCACAACAGGATATCGTTACCATCGGGGCTAAAAAGCAGAATACAAAACAACTATTTTTTATAAAATAACAAATCCAAAAAAATGCCAAAACAATTCTCTGATTTAGGAATTTCAGCACCAATATTAAAAGCGATTACCGAATTGAAAATTGTTGTGCCAACAGAAATTCAACAAAAGACGATTCCGTTACTTTTAGCAAATACCACTGATTTAGTAGGTCTTGCAAAGACAGGTACTGGAAAAACAGCTGCTTTTGGATTGCCACTTTTACAATTAACAGACACACAAATAGCTACTGTACAAGCTGTAATTCTGGTTCCAACACGTGAACTGGGACATCAGATTTTTAGAAACTTGGAAGATTTTGCAAAACACCTTCCCGAAGTTTCTATAGCGGCCACTTGCGGTGGAATCCCAATCAAACCACAAATGGAACGATTAGTTTCGCCAACACATATTGTTGTGGCTACGCCAGGACGTTTGATAGATTTGATTCAACGCAAAGCGATAAATCTTAAAGAAACTAAATTTCTTGTCCTTGACGAAGCCGATGAAATGGTGACTATCCTAAAAGAAAGTTTAGACGAAATCGTTGCTGAATTACCTAAGGAACACAGAACCTTTTTGTTTTCAGCAACCATGCCAGGAGCAATAAAACAATTGGTTCAGAATTACCTAAACAAAAATGTGGTGCAAGTTAGTGCTAGCATGGAAACGATAGGCAACCAAGGAATTGATCATGAATACATTGTGGTTGATCCAATCGAGAAACTGGATGTTTTGATGCATTTCCTAAATTCTAAGGAAGGCGAACGTGGAATTATCTTTTGTAAAACAAAAGCGGCCGTGAATAAACTAGCCAAAAACTTAGCAATCAATCGTTTTTCATCGGGAGCATTACACGGCAGCTTATCGCAAGGGATTAGAGACCGTATCATGGAGCAATTCCGTGAAGGGCATATTAACATATTAGTGGCTACTGATTTAGCAGCTAGAGGAATTGACGTAAAGGAAATATCCTATGTGGTCAATTATCATTTACCTGACGTATACGAGGCTTATGTGCACCGTAGCGGAAGAACAGCCAGAGCAGGAGCAAATGGGCTTTCCTTGACTGTTTTACAGCCTGAAGAAGTTGCTGAAATTGCTGATTTTGAAAAAGAGCTTGGAATCAAATTTTCTGAGTTTAAAAAACCAAGCGCCTTAAGTATTGAAGAAAATAATACCCTTTTATGGGCAAAACAAATATTTAAAACCAAACCCAACCATGAAGTGGATGCGGAATTAAAAACAAAAATAAAAACGGTATTTCATCATTTGACGAAAGACGAATTGATCGAAAAACTACTAGCTAATTATTTGTTGCAAAATAAAAATGAACCGGCCGAAAAACCGGTTAAAAGACAAAAAATGAAATAGTATTTTTTCTATTTATTCATGAAAAACCATTGCAATGCTTGATAAAGCGCTGCAATGGTTTTTTTTTGCCTTTTATTTATTTAAAAATGAAAAAGGAATGCTAAATGAAGGTTCGGGAATACATTTAAAAGTACAAGAATATGCTAAATAAAAAAGCTTGGCAAAGCTATACTTAAGCAAGTACAAAAGCGCAACCCTGCTCGACAAAGCTCCAGTTTGCAACATGGATTAGCATCTTATATTCCGGACACAAACAAAGTAGATTTTGGATCGGGCTGAAAATTCTTTTGAATATTCTTTATTGAATGAAAACTAAAAATAATTTTAGTTAAATGAGCTATAAATCTGTTTTAAGAGCAATAACTTGTTTTATACTTCGTTATTTACTCTAACAATAACTAGTTTTTTACTTAGTTATGAATTCAAAGCATTTTGCCTCATGAAAAAAATGACAATTGCAACAATTGCCCTATTCTTTATTACATCAAACATTTTTAGTCAAACAACAAATAAACGTATTGATTCTGCCTCTATAAAATATCAGTTTGATAACCTTATTGATAAATCAAATGATTTTCAGGGTTATAAAGTGATTAAAGCAACTTCGTTACTTAAATTACAATCAAATGTCCTCGACTCTCTTTCCGTTTCAAAACAAAAGATTTTAGCCAATGCAGATTTTAGGAATTCACAAAAACGACTTATTGACAGTTTACAAAGCAAATCAACTGCCTCAAAAACGGTTGTTTCCAATTTAAGATCTGAAAAAGAAAGTATTTCACTTTTTGGCATTCAATTAAAAAAAACGTTTTTTAAAACATTGTTTTTCCTTATTGTACTTGCATTGATTGCTACGCTACTATTTTTTATCTTCCAGTTTAAAAAAAGCAATGCCATAACCATAGAAAGCAAGCTGGCATTAAAAGAGTCCGAAAAGGAGTTTGAAATATATAAAGAAAAAGCTTTGGAACGCGAACAGAAAGCTATGCGAAGGCTACAGGATGAATTGAATAAAAGGAAAAAGGAATTCTCTGCGACTCTGCCTCGTGCATAAAAGAGGAAGGTCTGAAAACCTTAGATTTTGATCAAACACTAATAATTTAGAAAAGGACTGTTGAAAACGCATCGACGGTCCTTTTTTTAATGCTGCCAGTGTGTAATATTCTGGCATCCTAGAAATTTAGTTTTACAAACCGAATGCTAAAGGCCATACAAGTTTCCAAATCCTTATAAAGTGAACTACCGTCTAAAGCAAACCAGATCATTTGGGTATAGCAATAAAATTGACAGTAGGTGTGGACTAACCTTCAAAAATAGGTAGAGAATAGTTTCTGAAAAGAGACAAACAAGCCGAATTGGAAAAACTTGATTTTCAGCACCTGAGTATTTTTCAATCTTCAAATGATTTTAATGCCCACTAACCAATATGCAACTTCTCAGGCTATTGTATTAAAAGTATGGACTAAACTAAATTTCATTTTAAAAGTTAATCATCTTAAATACAAGTAAATAGTAAAGTACAGATCAATTATTGTGATTGCAGATAAAATTTTTACAAGTGCAACAAGGTTATAATTTTTACAACGCGATGCGTTGAATAAAATAGGTAAGCAATTTTAAAATAATCACATTATAGTTTTTTACTATCTGGAAATTTAATAGCCTCCCATAATTATTGTATATTTATCATTGATATTTTTTTTTAATAAATAAGGAAACTAATATATGGAAATTGTAATAATAGGAGGAGGATTCGCCGGACTAAATTTGGCTAAAGAACTACTAGACCAAAAAGAAATTAATGTAACGCTTGTAGATAAAAACAACTATAATTTCTTCCCACCGCTAATATATCAGGTAGCCACGGCATTCCTGGAACCTTCAAGTATAAGTTATCCCTTTCGGAAATTTTTTGCAGGTAAAAAGAACCTTCAATTTAGGCTTGGGGATTTGCAAAAGGTTATTCCTGAAGAAAACAAAATCATTCTGCATAACGGAGAATTGCATTACGACCAATTGATTTTTGCAACTGGGGCTGAAACCAGTTATTTTGGAATGGAAAATGTTAAGAAAAATGCGATTCCAATGAAAACACTCAATGATGCCATTGAGATGCGAAATACAATACTAAAAAATCTTGAGAAAGCCGCTATTTGCAAAGACATGCGCAAACGTAGAAAGCTATTGACTATCGTTGTTGCTGGCGGTGGGCCTACTGGAGTAGAAGTCTCTGGTATGTTTGCCGAAATGAGAAAAAACATCATTGGGAAAGAATACCCAGAGTTGGCTACATCAGCAAGTAATATCTATTTGATTGATGGAGGAGATGTTTTATTGGCACCCATGAGCAAAGCTTCACAAGAAGATACTTACAAAGCGCTATCAGATTTGGGAGTTGTTATAAAATTAGATACTCGTGTAATTGATTATAAAGATGACACTGTCTTCTTCTCGAACGGAAAGTCATTGGAAACCAAAAACCTTATTTGGGCTGCAGGAGTTTCGGCAAAAACATTTGAGGGAATTCCAACAGAAAGTTATGGTCGTGGAAAACGAATGTCAACTGATGCGTTTAATAAGGTAAGTGGTTTCGAAAACATATATGCTATTGGTGATACTTGTATTCAGCTTACCGATGAGAATTTTCCGCAAGGACATCCCCAGGTGGCGCAAGTAGCTATTCAACAAGGATTGAATTTGGCGGCCAACTTTAAACTGATGCATAAAAACAAACCATTATTACCATTTAAATACAATGACAAAGGTTCGATGGCAATCATAGGTAAGAATAAGGCTGTGGTAGATTTACCAAATCCTAAATGGCACTTTAATGGATTTATCGCCTGGTTAATTTGGTTGTTTGTACACCTAATTTCGTTGATAACTTATCGCAATAGAATCACTACCTTCTTTAATTGGACAATTGCTTATTTTTCGAAAGACCAATCTTTACGAATGATCATTAGACCCAATAAAAACTAAAGAAGCTAATTAGATAAATTTACGCCTCAAGTACTGTAATTAAGTTCTTGAGGCTTTTTTTTAATACTTGATTTTAATGGTTCTTTTTCCAATGATTAAAACCACTAATGCCGTTATAGTTGAAACAGTCATAATCACAACCATAGGCACCATAGAATCTTTTACGAAAACACCGACGGCAAACGAGGCAAAAGCACCTAAACCTAGTTGAATTGCACCCATCAAAGCGGAGGCACTTCCTGCATTTCTTGTAAATGGAGCAAGTGTAAGTCCAGCAGTATTTGGATTGGAAATACCCAAACAAGCCAAGAATAAAAACAACATTGCAATTGTTTCATACATTCCCAAAAGACCATATATAGAGCAAATTAAAAAAGTAGTCACAACAATGGTTTGTGTTACTAAAGCACCGAAAATCATATTTTCACTAGAAAACCATTTTAACAAAACTGAGTTGAGCTGACTCGCTAAGATAAAACTGAGTGACATAAAAGCAAAGATCCAACCGTATGTTTTGGCGTCTACTTTAAAGATGTCCATAAATAGAATAGGGGAAGCTGCTACATACGTAAACAATCCTGAAAAGGCTATGGAACCGGTAAAGGCATAAGTATAAAATTGTGGTTCTTTTAAAACAGTGGCAAAATTCAACAGGATAGGTTTCGGTTTTAATGAAATAGAAGTGTCAGGAGTATAGCTATTGGGTAATCCAAATTGTGCTGCTAATAGAATTACAATTCCAATACACATCAAAATAAAGAAAACCATATGCCATCCATAGGCATCTGTAACGTAACCACCTACAGTAGGAGCTAACATTGGTGATATTCCTACTACCAGCATCAATAAGGAAAATACTTTGGGGATATCACGTACAGGAAATAAATCACGAACCATAGATACCGAGGCCACTGTAGCAGCACAACTTCCTACAGCCTGAATAAAGCGCAAACCAATAAAAGTATCGATGTCTTTTACAAAAACACAGCCCAAAGAAGCTGCTATATAGACGAGCAAACCAATAAACAGCGGTTTTTTTCTTCCATAACGGTCTAATAAAGGACCGTAAAGCAATTGCCCTGCTGAAATTCCGATGAAGTAACTAGATAAGGTCATGGCAACATTGGCAACAGTAGTATTCAAGTCCTTCGCAATTCCTGCAAAACCAGGTAAATACATATCTATAGAAAAAGGACCAAGTGCCGTTAGAGAACCTAAAATAAGAATTAATTTGAAATATCTGGCTTTAGTCATTACTGTTGAAGGATTTTTTAAATTTTTTGCAAATGTAAAAATTTAGAATAGCAATCGGAAGCCAGATAACTAAAGATTATATAAATCATTTTGGAATAGCGAGGACAAAACAAGATTTATGTTAATGCTATTCTTTCTAAAATTGTAAGAACATTTATATACACACTATTTATATACTTTAAGATTTTAAAAATGTCGAGAGAAAACATACCCCAAATTTGCACAGGGAATAGTAATTCAGCTCCTAACTTATTTGTCTATGATTTAAAAATGAATAATGATGCTGTAAAAACGAAGGTGAATTTAAGCATGAAAATGTTTAGCTTTTTGCAAGTAGGTAAAAAGCAAGTCCATTTTGCAGACACTTCTATTGCCGTAAGCAAAGAGCAATCGCTGCTTATCAAAAAAGGAAACAGCCTTTGGACTGAACTCTTAGATATAGAAAACGATTATTACTGTAAACTCTTATTTTTCTCTGAAAGCAAACTATAAGAATTTTTAAATAAACACTCAAAAACTAACGCTTATAACAAAGATGAAATCCCGTATTTTGTTATTGAAAATGATGCTTATATTTCAATCTCTTTATCTGCCATTAGCTCAATCTTAACTCCTTTTACCGAAAATTTTCTATCGGTAAAGTTTGGAGAAATAATGCTTTATCTTTTTAATAAATATGGTGAGCTGTTTGAATTATATTTGCATTCTCTAATTGCAAAAGAAGCATCCCGATTCAAAAAAATTTTAGTAAGTAATATTCATTCGAATTTAAAATTAGAAGAAATTGCATTTTTATGCAACATGAGTATATCTACTTTTAAACGCAATTTCATAAGCGAATGCAATACAAGTCTTGGAAAATGGATGCAAGACAAACGCTTGCAAAAAGCTAAAGAAACCTTGGAAGAAGGAAAATTAAGACCTTCAGATATTTATTTAGATTTAGGATATAATAACCTTCCTAACTTTAGTACCGCCTTCAAAAACAAATTCGGAAAAAGTCCAAAATAAATTAATTAGCTGCGTTATTTATTTTTAGATCTTTGATGCCAATGGTTTTAGCAATATTAATTTTTGCTTAAATAAAGCTTGGCCTTTTTTCATAACTTTTTGAACGCTTTCCGTAACAAGCTCTCTTTATACTTAAATTATCTTTGCCAGGCAGTTTGTACCGTTTAAATAGCGGTCAGATTACAATTGTTTAATTTAAATAAATATGAGTAATGTTATAAAACTAGTTTTTAAAGAAAGATATGGTAATTTTATTGGAGGAAAATTTGTTGAATCAATTCATTTTCTTGTCTTAGATCAAGGGTGCAGAATTTAATGATTGGTACCTTTGTGTTTCAGATAATTTCAGTTTATAAATTAAAAACCTCAATTATATATGTCAAACATAGTAAAACCCAGAATACTTATCACTGGAGCCACCGGTCAGGTAGGTGGTAAAACGATCGATTTTCTTTCGTCATATACATCTATAGAAATTGTTGCCGCTGTGCGTACGCAAGAGAAAGCAATTCCATTTACAGAGAAAGGAATAGAAACGGTTATCCTTGATTTTGATGATGAAAGCACGCATATAGACGCTTTCAAAAACATTGACCGTGTCTTTATTGTCACTGCGTATACAGTAGACATGTTGCGTCAAAGCAAAGCGTTGCTGGATAATGCTAAAAAAGCTGGTGTAAAGCATATCGTGCATCTTGGCGCTTGCGGTCCAGACGATACGACTATTGGTCATTGGGCATGGCATCAGTTTGTAGAACGTTATATTGAGTGGTGTGGCTTTTCTTATACGCACTTGCGTCCCCAGGATTTCATGCAAAACCTATTGGGCTATGGTGGCAAAAAAGCAATTGAGAATGGTATACTGCACCATTATGTTTCTGAAGCCAGCATGAGTTGGGTAGATGTTGATAATGTAGCCGAAGTGGCCGCAATAACATTGGCGCTTCCGGAAGTGCATGCGGGCAAAACATATAGACTTGGTTATGATGCCAAGAATTTTAACGAAATAGCCACATTGATGACTTCTATTGTTGGGAAACCTTTCCGTTATGAACCGCTCTCTCCCGACATATTTCTGCAGTCAATGATTGAAGCAGGGGCAGAGATGGCCTATATGGGCTGCGTGTACGACCATTGGAAGCGGTATGCAGCAGGAACTATCCCCGGAGCTGACGACACCTTTGATACTTTTTATCAAATTACGGGTAAACAGCCTGTAAAGTGGGCTGATTTTATCGAAAAACATAAAGCCGAATTAGACTATTAAAGTGCTAAAACGGAATTGAAATTTATAAATACAAATCTAACAGCTTGGGTTTTGTTGCCGTAGTGAGCGAAAAATGAAACCCAGCTTTTGATTTGTCTTAAAATAATTTAACTTGTCTATCTGCAAATAATTCAAGGAACAAAACTCATTTGTTGTCATACCTGCCTTTGCTTTAATAAGCGGGTGAAATGTTTCGGGTGTTTAAAACCCAATTATATATTTATCAAGTAATTCTCTTTGTATGCCTTTTGATAAATATCCTTACTGAACATAAAGAGATGGGACGGCTTTTTAGATATTCCCACTTGTTTCTCATCTAACTTAACGATGAATTTCTTTGTGATTAGTTTTCGTCTAAAATTACGGTTGTCAATCTCAGTACCTAATATTGCTTCATAAGCATCTTGCAATTCCTTGATTGTAAATTTATCCGGGAGCAGCTCAAAAACAATGGGTTTGTACATTGATTTCTCCTTCAAATCAGCATAAGCTTCATTGATAATGGCCCTATGATCAAATCCAAGTGCAGGCAACTCATTTACAGGAAACCATTGCGCTTTGTGCTCGGTTTTTCCCAAATTAACTTCATGTGTCTGCAATAAAAAGTAATAAGCAATAGTAATCGTTCGTTGGTTGAAGTTTTGATTTTTGGCCCAAATGATATCTCTATCATTCATTAAACGGTTTGGATCTCCAAAAACTTTAAACTGTTTCTTATAAAGATTATCAAGGCCAGTTAACTCCTTCAATACTCTTGACGCAGTTTCATCTAAAGTTTCATTTTGATAAGTGTGATATCCCGTTAATACATAGTCATTAACAAGCGGCTCGCTACTTTCTTCCGATTTTAAAAAGCGTTCAATTAATAATACGTTCAATGTTTTAGTGTCGAAATCAAAACCAAAAATGACACAGTCAACAGATATATTGGAGATTATTTGGGGTTGCATAAGCAAGAATATAAAAAGATTGTACGTTTTTTTACTAAGTTAGAATACTTCCAAAAGCAAATCTAATGATTTAATTATGAATACAGCAGTTTTGCCATAATTGTAAAAAAGCGATTAAAATTCAAAATAACGTTTATTAATTTTTTACTGAATTTTAAATTTAAGATGTGATATTGTGATGTAAGTTCCCTCTATTTTATGTAATAGTAAAAAATAAATTACTTTTTTTAGTATATATAATAATTTAAATATACATTTGAAAAATAATAGTCAATTTGACGTTTATTAATTAATGAAATACTATTACGATTAAGTAAAAGCAAAATACATAAAACCGACTCATATCTAGAATTTATTCTAACCTTAAAAAACTAACAAGCCTAAACCCATGAAAAAAGCAATTGCCATTTTATTATTATTCTCCGCTATGTTTTCAAACGCACAGGTGGTTATAACTAATTCTAATTTTTCTATGGGAACTACTGGTAGAATTGGAGTGGGGCTTTCGCCAAATGGAGAAGGGAACCAATGGAGACCTTTAAACCTTTCTGGGCAAGGGTCATTAGGAGGTAGAATGGAACAAACGGACTATATCGATATATTACCCGCTTTTCATTTTTCACCGAAGATATTGGATAAAGACAGTACTAATATAACGTTTCAAATGCGTTTGGGAATGTACTCAAATAATGGGCAGTTTATAGGAAATGCAAGCTCACGTACTGATAACGGACTAACTTTTATCCTTCCTGAAGCTTATGTTGAAGCTACAAATATCATGGGAAGCAAATGGTCTGCTTGGGCTGGTTCTCGTTTCCGTCGTTATGACGATATACACATCAGTGATTATTTTTATTTTGATGATCATTCTGCTCAAGGCTTTGGTGTAAGCCATAAAAATACTGAACTCACGATGTTAATGCCTGCATCTTCAAACACAGGATCTATTTTTCCTTACAATTATGAAGTTACAGTTGCAGGAGCTACAAACTCGGCTATTCGTCAAAGAATGGTTTGGATTGGAGAACACAGTTTCAAGCTAAAAAACAATAATACAATTAAACTTCTTGGAGAGTTTCATCATGTATCTAGCAGTTCAGATGAAGCAAGTATTAAATACGCTGCTGACAATGGATGGGTGGCAGGAATCAAATATAATAGTCCGTTTAAAACGGCTATGCCTGGATCTTTTAATCAAATTTCTGCTCGTTATGGTTCTGGAATTGCTAACGGTGGTGACAACGGTAATACTTTTACTTGGGCTACTTATGGTGCTCCAGATGAACAAGGAAAGTACAATAGCGCATACTCCTTTACTATGGTAGAGCACTTTTTATTAAATGTATCAAAAAAAATCAGTATCAACGGTTACGGAGTATTTACAAGAAGTAAAGGTGGATCTAGTAGCACTAATAAAGATACTTACTTTGACGGAATAGAATTGTACAATCAAAAAACCGACTTTGTAGTGGGGATGCGTAACTTTTATTATGTGACTGATTGGTTTCACATTCTTCAGGAATTGCATTATGCCGTTAGGAAAGATGGTGATAACCCAGAAGCGAGAATGGTAAAATTTTCATTGGCGCCTACAATCGTGCCTTTAGGAAAACGTGATCCTTGGAGTCGTCCACACATTCGTTTGGTTTATACCGTTGCGAGATATAATGATTTTGCAAGAGACAATAATTACTCGTCTTTCCTACAGGCAAACCAAAAACAATGGGGTTCATATATAGGTGTAAAAACAGAATGGTGGTTGTTTTAATCAATCGGGAAATAATAACTTAAAACGTACGAATATGCCAATTTTTGGAACTAGTATTTTATCATTCATTCCTAGATGGACTGCAGAAGGTGGAAGTTTTGCCATACAAAAAACGGCTGAATATGGTTTTGATATGCTCGAAATCAACTTGCCTACTACATTAGATTTTGATGCCAAAGAAACTAAAAGACAATTGGATCAATACGGAATTCAAGGGCGTTTGTCTTTAAACTTACCTACAAGCTGTCATATTCCTTTATATCCTGAGAATGCTATTGCACTTATCACTAAAGCGATTGATAAAGTAGGGGAGATGAATGGTGATTTTTTGGGTGGTGTTTTGCACTCTGCTATTGGGACGTTTACTGGAAAGCAATGTACAGCTGACGAAAGAATAATTGTTCGGCAAGTATTTACTGAGTTATCGGCTTACGCCAAAAAACAAGGGATAACGCTGGGAATAGAACCAATTAACCGATACGAAAGCTATGTTTTTACAGCTGCTAATGAAGTGTTGCAAATGATTGAAGAAATTAATACCGATACTATTGGTTTGCATCTTGATACTTTTCATATGAATATAGAAGAAAGAAATTTCTACGACCCTATTATTGCTTCCGGAGAGAAACTGAAACACGTTCATATCACAGAAAGCGACCGCGGAATGACAGGAGAAGGAAATGTACATTGGGATGATTTTTTCAAGGCTTTGGGCGAAATCAATTACCAAGGACCATTAGTTCTCGAGAATTTTTCTTCAGAAATTACGGCTCTGGTTGGCCCCACATCTTTATGGAGACCTTCAAAATACAATTCTGAGGAACTCGCAAAAGGCAGCCTGCTCTTCATGAAAGAAATGGTGGCTAAGTGGTACAATAATAGTCAACTGATTTAATAAAAAGACAAAAAAAGATAAGATGAAAAAAATGCTAAAAGGGGTATGTTACGGTGAAATTCTTTTCGATGTTTTTCTTGAACACAAAAAAATTGGGGGAGCCCCATTAAACGTAGCTTCAAGACTAAACTCACTTGGTGGAGAAATTTCGATGATCAGCGCTGTAGGGAATGATGCCAACGGAGAAAAATTAGTAGATTATTTGAATACTGTAGGAATAAATACTAAAACGGTCCAGATAAAAGAAAATTACGGAACTGGAGTTGTAAACGTAATTCTGAACGAAAAAGGGAATGCTTCTTATGATATTAGTTATCCAGCAGCTTGGGATAAAATCGAAGCTTCACCAGTAAGTACTCAAGTGGTTAAAGACGCTGATTTTTTTGTCTATGGAAGTTTGTCTTCTAGAGACTTGGTTTCAAATAATACATTAAAAGAACTGTTGAAAGTAGCCAAGTATAGCATTTTTGACGTGAATTTAAGAGTCCCACATTATACAAAATCTAATATTTTAGAATTATTGCAGGTTGCTGATTTTATCAAATTTAATGATGACGAATTACATGAAATTTGCCAAGATTTAAATTCAGACAAAAAATCATTAGAACAAAATATATTATTCATTGCAGAAAAAACGAATACTAAGACTATTTGCGTGACTTTAGGATCTCACGGAGCTGTGTTGTATTGTAACAATAAATTTTACCACAATTGTGGTTTTAGAGTAAATGTGGTAGATACTGTAGGTTCAGGGGATTCTTTTTTAGCCTCTTTAATAATTAAGTTGCTTAGTGGTGAAGATCCCCAACATGCGATTAATTTTGCCAGCGCTATTGGTGCAATTGTAGCTAAAAATGAAGGTGCGAACCCTGTAATTACACAGCAGGAAATCGATTCTTTTTTAATTGGCTTTGAGTCAAAGAAAAAGCAAGTAGCTAACTATAATTCTATATAAACAAACCAAAACAACTATAAAACCAATGAGCACAACAACACGCATCCCATTAGTGAGAAAGGATTTATTATTGCCTTTCATCATAATTACCTCGCTATTTGCCTTATGGGGAATCGCTAATGACTTGACTAATCCAATGGTTTCAGCATTTAAAAAAGTAATGCCTGAACTTTCAAATGTTCAAGCTTCTTTAGTACAATTTGCCTTCTATTTTGGCTATTTCTTTATGGCATTGCCAGCTGCTTTATTTATTAGAAAATACAGCTACAAATCGGGAATTATCTTGGGATTACTTTTATACGCAACAGGAGCTTTCTTATTTTATCCCGCTGCTGAATACGAGCAATTCAACTACTTTCTAGTTTCCTTATGGGTTCTGACCTGTGGACTAGCATTTTTAGAAACAATTTCAAATCCGCTGATTTTGTCATTAGGAGATCCAAGGACGGCAACGCAAAGATTAAATTTGGCGCAAGCCTTCAACCCAATAGGTTCGATTACAGGAATGATAATGGCGCAAACTTTTGTAATGAGTGCCTTGCGATCTGATGATTTTACGACAACGGCCTACAACGCCTTGTCATCTGCAGAAGTGGCATCGATTAGGGAAAATGACCTGAGCATTATCAGTATTCCTTACATTGGTTTAGGAGTTTTGGTGCTTTTTATTATGGTGGTCATTCTTTTTACTAAAATGCCTAAAACGGCTGAAGCAGATAAAATGTCTTTATCGGAATCGTTTAAAAAACTGTTTTCAAATAAAAATTATAAAAACGGAGTAATCGCACAAACTTTTTATGTGGGAGCACAAATCATGTGTTGGACTTATATTTTTCAATATGTTGATTATATAAATGAAAGCTTAGGCTTAGACTTAACAGCGACCTATTACAATGTTGGAGCTATGGTTTCGTTTCTGGTTAGCAGATGGATTGGAACTGCGTTGATGTTAAAAATTAATCCATCTAAGCTATTGATGCTTTTTGGAATGGGAGGTGTAATTTGTTGTGCAGGAGCTATTGTATTACCGGGAATTCCTGGATTACTATCGCTAGTTGCTGTTTCTATATTCATGTCAATTATGTTCCCTACCATTTACGGAATAGCTTTAAAAAACATGGGGGACGAGGCTAAAATTGGTTCCGCAGGATTGGTTATGGCTATTGTTGGTGGTGCATTAATGCCAGTTCTGCAAGGATCCATATTAGACATGGGCGGTTCAGGATTTTCGGATATTAAACTTTTTGGATACATTCCGGAAGTGAATTTCTCTTTCATCCTGCCTCTAATTTGCTTGGCTGTTGTAGCTCTATACGGGTACAGCACCTATAAAATGTCAAAAAGCGCAGTGTAATTCAGTAGAATAGTGCAACTAAATATAAAACCGAAACAGGCATCCCAGTCTGTTTCGGTTTTTTTGTTTGTAATTTAACGAGATCTGATTACATTTTCTGTGCGTTCCATTCGTGTCTGTTATTCGGCACTGCATTGCTGTTACCAAAGTCAATCAATTATTGAAAAAACAGTTGATTTTCATACTTATCTGCAGGTCATTATTCAAGTTATAGAAATTAAAAATTATTAGATGTGGCAATTTGGAATGGGCAGCAAAAACAAATCATATAGACATTCATCTAAAATAACTGATTTTGGAACCTAATTTTTAAGAATACTTTTAATTATAATGTCTTAAAGCTTTTTTATTACCTCTGTAATTTCTGATAAAAATGATAACGTTAAAAAAACGTCTAAACGGTAAATTTTCATTAAATTGACATTGTTGCTTTTTTTATATCATCAATCCGTAATTATATAGAGAATAAGTAGTCGTTACGATCAATTATTCTTTCAAAACTATTTAAGTGATTGGATGATATGGCTAATACAGAAACAGAACGTATCAAAACTTAGTTTCATTACGCAATAGCAAGAATACAATCAAAAAAGCGTTAACGACGATTTTTAAAAATAAAAAACAGTAAACATGTCAAAAAAAGTAGCAGACCAAATCGTAGAGATGCTGGTTAATAATAATGTAAAAAGAATTTATGCTGTAACGGGTGATAGCTTAAACGAACTAAATGATGCCGTTAGAAGAAGTGGAAAAATTAAATGGATTCATGTTCGCCATGAGGAAGTGGGCGCTTATGCCGCAGCTGCCGAAGCAGAGTTGGACGGCTTGGCCTGTTGTGCCGGAAGTAGTGGTCCTGGTCATGTACATTTAATAAATGGTCTATACGATGCTAACCGCTCTGGAGTTCCTGTTATTGCCATTGCTTCAACAATCAATACAGCTCAAATGGGAGTTGATTATTTTCAAGCAACAAATACCTATAAGTTATTTGATGATTGTAGTGTGTACAACGAACTTGCATCTACGCCCAGTCAAGTACCACGTATGTTGCAAACAGCCATTCAAAATGCTATTCATAAAAAAGGAGTAGCCGTATTTGGTTTAGCTGGTGATGTATCTTCTATGCCTGCCGAAGAAAGTGTAACATCGATGTATAACTATCATAGCGAAACCGTTTTACGACCATCGGATATTGAAATGCAAAAATTTGCCGATCTGGTCAATAAGCATCCCAAAGTCTCCATATTTTGTGGTATTGGTGCAAGAGAAGCACACGATGATATTGTAAAACTGGCCGGTTTACTAAAAGCGCCCATCGGTTATTCTTTTCGTGGAAAAATGGGAATGCAGCACAATAATCCTTATGAAGTGGGCATGACTGGTTTGCTTGGTGTTCCGTCAGCCTTTCATGCCATGCACGAATCAGATGTCGTTATTTTATTAGGTACTGATTTTCCCTATGAAAACTTTATGCCGGTCACAAATAAGATTATTCAGGTTGACGAAAAGCCCGAACGATTAGGAAGAAGAGCAAAATTAGAAATGGGATTAACCGGTAAAATAACGGATACTATTGCAGCCTTATTGCCATTAATCAAGGAAAAGGAAGACGACAGTTTCGTAAACGCTCAACTGGAATTTTACGAAAAAGTAAAAGAAAACTTAAATATCTATGTAGAAGATACAGGTTCTGAAAACCACATTAGTCCTGAGTTTGTCGCATCGACTATCAATGAATTAGCAAATGAGGATGCCATTTTTGCAGTAGATACAGGGATGTGTTGCGTTTGGGGAGCAAGATACATTGAGGGTACTGGAAAGCGTATTATGTTAGGTTCTTTTAATCATGGATCTATGGCTAATGCCATGCCTATGGCTGTAGGAGCTCAGTTAGCTTATCCTGAAAGGCAGGTTATTGCATTTTGTGGCGATGGAGGTATTTCTATGCTATTGGGCGATTTGGCCACGATCAAACAATATAATCTTCCCATAAAACTGGTTGTTTTTAACAACCGTTCCTTGGGAATGGTACAATTAGAAATGCAAGTAGAAGGCTTGCCTAATAACGAAACCGATATGGTAAATCCTAATTTTGAAATGATTGCACAGGCTATGGGATTTAGAGGAATTACAGTTACAAATCCTGATAATGTAAAACAATCATTAGAAGAAGCCTTTGCTCACGATGGTCCTGTTTTAGTCAGTGTATTTACCAATCCGCAAGCATTAGCCATGCCTCCAAAAATGGAATTTGACCAAATGAAAGGCTATGCTTTATCAATGAGTAAAATGATATTGGGCGGAAGAATGGATGAAGTTCTAGAAATGGTAAAAACAAATTATAAGCATATGAAAGAAGTATTGTAGTAACGCAATACACGGTGAAATAGCTAGGAAATACAGACGTTTTTTTAAGATTCGGCATTATAGTATTTGTTTGTTTAGAAATCATAACTCAATCGCGAATATATTTAAGTTATCGATCGTGCAATGATAACAGTATAGCACCAATTTTGATTGAAGTTAATTGCTTTATTAATAGCTATTGAATGCGTACATTATTAACTTCGTAAAATAATTTCATATAATCTCATCATTCTTAATTTGACATGAAAGCAAATTTAACCACAACGAAATCACCTGCAAAAGCAATAGTTAAAGAAAATACTTTTCCGGTGGTTGCTATTGGTGCATCGGCAGGTGGATTAGAAGCGATGATGGAGCTATTAAAACATCTTCCAGCCGACACTGGCATGGCTTTTATTTATGTACAGCACCTTAGCCCTGATCACAAAAGCATGCTGACTGAAATTTTGTCCAAGAAAACAACAATGACAGTTCAGGTGATTGATGACATGGATTTAATACAGCCCAATAATGTCTTTGTTATTCCATACAACAAAGGAATTGAAGTTACAGACGGTCACATAAAATTAATTCCTCGTTCAAAAAGCAGTACAGCAATTTCAATTGATATTCTTTTCTCCTCACTTGCCGAAGCGCAAAAAGAAAGAGTTATAGGAATTATTCTTAGCGGTAGCGCAAGTGATGGAACAATAGGTATGAAAGCTATCAAGCACGAAGGTGGCTTAACTTTTGCGCAAGACGATAGTGCCAAATTCACAAGTATGCCTCACTCAGCAATTGCGGCAGGTACGGCAGATTTTATTTTGTCGCCAAAAGATATAGCACTCGAATTATCGAGGCTAAGTAAACATCCTCTTATAAAAGCTATTGGAGTAAAAAACGGTGAAGAAGATTTAATTGAAAACAGCAATCCCGATTTAAAAATCATTCTAAACCTATTACACAAAGCCACTAGTGTTGATTTCAGCGTCTATAAAATGAATACCATCAAGAGGCGCATCATTCGCAGAATGTTGTTGTATAAAATAACGCAACTCAATGAATATGCAAATCTGCTTTCGCAAAAAAAAGAAGAAATAGATATTCTTTACCAAGATTTATTGATTAATGTAACTAGTTTTTTTCGCGATCCTGAAACATACAAATATTTAAAAGAAAATCTTTTTCCAAAGCTTCTCAAAAGAAAAAATACTGGAGAGTCGCTTCGCATATGGATTCCCGCTTGTGCCACAGGGGAAGAAGTGTATTCCATGGCCATGATTTTGCTCGAAATTCAGGAAAGCAAAGGAACTAATATACCTGTTCATATTTTCGCAACAGATCTTAGCGAACAGGCAATCAGTAAGGCACGTCTTGGCAATTATACCGAGCAAGACTTAGAAAACGTTTCGCCAAAACGCATAAAGCGTTTCTTTACCAAAGGAGCTCGTGGTTTGCAGGTAAACAAGGCACTACGGGATATGTGCGTATTTGCTACCCATAATATTTTACGCGACCCACCTTTTTCACGTCTCGATTTTCTGAGTTGCTGCAATCTCTTTATTTATCTTGATAACCCCGCACAAAAAAAAGCGGTCAATACATTTCATTATGCTTTAAATGAAGATGGATTTTTAATGTTAGGTAAATCAGAAAGCATCAGTCACTCCGCAAATCTTTTTGCGGACTTTAATAAAAACTATAAAATATTTTCACGCAAAATAAATTTGGGCACACGCTTGTTGCCTGCTCTATTACCGCGTTACGCGCAACAATCTTTTTCCGAAAACAATATTCCGTTAATGAATAAAAACAAAACAAATTATTTCTGACAACCAAAACAGACTTGATAACGCGATTGATGCCGTGCTTATTTCTGATTTTATGCCTGCAAGCGTCGTCATCAATTACCAAATGGAAATTGTACAGTTTCGCGGCACAACCGATTTATTTCTCACACATCCAAAAGGCAAAGCCACTTTTAATATTTTAAAAATGGCACGACCCGAAATTGCTTTTGAATTGCGAAGTGCCATTTCAAAAGTCATAAAATCAAAACAAAGCATTCGCAAAACCGGAATTGAAATGAAAGTAAATTCCGAAGTCAAAATTATAAGTTTAGAAATTGTTCCGCTTAAAATAGACCCGATAACTATTGGGTGGGATGAACCACTACTCTTAGTTCTTTTTACAGAGCAGGAGCCAACAGAGATTTTTTCGCACGATGCCCAAGATGGAAAAAATAATTCGCTTGCAAAAGACCGAAGGATAAAAAAATTAGAACTGGAATTGGCAGCAGCACATGCTGACGCGCTTGCAATTGCACAGGAACAGGAAGCTTTTGCCGAAGAATTGCAAAGTGCCAATGAAGAAGTAGTTTCAAGCAATGAAGAATTGCAAACTGTGAATGAAGAGCTGGAAACTTCAAAAGAAGAAATAGAATCTGCTAACGAAGAGCTCACTACTACCAATCAGGAACTGCAAACACGCAACGACCTGCTAAACGAAGCTTACGATTATTCTGAGGCTGTTTTGGACACTATACATGAACCAATGCTGGTGTTAGATGGAAATCTTCGGGTTAAATCCGCTAACAAAATTTTCTGTAAATTATTTGATGTTAAAGAAGAAGATACTGCAGGAGTGCTGTTGTTTGATTTAGGAAATAAACAGTGGGATATTCCTCGACTGCGCAAACCTCTTGAAGACATCCTTCCAAAAAACTCTGACTTCCGCGATTTGGAAATCACTCACCAGTTTCCGAAAATAGGCGAAAAAACAATGAGGCTCAATGCAAGACGCATTATTCAAAAAAGACATGGAGAAGAATTAATTCTGCTCGCTATTTCAGATGTTACAGAACAGGCAAATGCAAGACGAAAAATAGAAGAAAGTGAGCAGCGTTTTCGCAACTTAGTGGAACTGGCTAGTTATCCTATCTTAATTTTTAAAGGGGAGGATATGAGGTTGGAGTTAGCGAACGAACCCCTCTATAAAATATGGAATATAGGAAAAGAAGCGCTTGGTAAACCGTTTTTAGAAATATTGCCAGAAATGAAAAACCAACCGTTTATGGGCTTGCTATTAGATGTGTTGCACAGTAGCGAGATAAAATATGGTAATGAGGAACCAGCTTATTTTTTGCGTCCTAATGGAGTAAAGGAAACCGTTTATTTCAATTTTGTTTACCAGCCCTATAAAGAAAATGACGGAACTGTTTCTGGTGTAATTGTTTTTGCAAATGATGTAACAAGACAAGTTCTTGACTTCAAAAAGTTGGAAGAAAGCGAAGAACAACTACGAAAAACTACCGAACATTTTGAGATAGCCACTACTGCAGCCGAAGTAGGTATATGGTCTATGGATATTGCTAAACAAACATTGGAGTGGTCTGATTTGCATAAAAAAATGTGGGGTTACACGAATCTAGAAACAAATCTTACCTATGAAGAGTGGCACAACCTGATTCTTTCAGAAGATAAACAATTGGCATTTGATGCAGTAGCAAAGGCTCTTAAAACAAATACTTTGTACGAGGTCAGCTATCGCATAAAACGGGCAGATAATGATGATATACGCTGGATAAACTCATCTGGTCAATATTTCTATAGCGATACCGGAGAACCTATTACGCTCACCGGAGTCAGCGTCGATATAACAGAACAAAAACTGTTTGAAAATGAATTGATGGAAGCAAAGGAATCTGCAGAAAGTGCTACAAAATCAAAACAACAGTTTTTATCTAACATGAGCCACGAAATTCGAACGCCATTAAATTCTATTTTAGGATTTACTAATGTGTTATTGAAAACCGAACTAGAGATTGAGCAGAAAGAATTTGTACAAGCTATAAAAACAAGTGGTAAATCTTTAAACCTACTGATAAACGACATCCTTGATTTGGCAAAAGTAGATGCAGGTAGAATGACATTTGAAAAGCAACCCTTTGAGATACGCCAATCTATAGCATCGATACTACATTCT
This sequence comes from Flavobacterium frigoris PS1, assembly GCF_000252125.1. GTDB lineage: Bacteria > Bacteroidota > Bacteroidia > Flavobacteriales > Flavobacteriaceae > Flavobacterium > Flavobacterium frigoris_A. The sequence continues at coordinate 85,782 of NZ_AHKF01000022.1, forward strand.
TTCAACCTGAAAATAAAAGAAAAGAATTTAGAAATTGTAAAAGATTACGACAGCGAAATACCAGCAATGCTTTTGGGTGATTCAATGCGATTAAATCAGATTATTTTGAATCTGGTAAGCAATGCGGTAAAATTCACTGCTAAAGGAAAAATTATACTTAGCGTCAAATTAATTAATGAAGACAAAGAAAATCTGGCTATTCAATTTGCTATTACTGATTCAGGAATTGGTATTGCTGCTGACAAAATAAACTCAATTTTTAATGTTTTTGAACAGGCTGAATCCAGTACGGCAAATTCTTATGGCGGAACAGGTTTAGGGCTTGCTATAGTTAAACAATTAATAGAAAATCAAGGAGGAAGTATCAGCGTAAGGAGTAAGATGAATGAAGGTTCAACATTTAGTTTTATCCTACCTTTTGGAAAAACAAATGCTAAATCAGAAGAAGAAACAGAAATACTATATAAGGATTCCGAAATTAAAAACATAAACGTTCTGGTAGCCGAAGATGTTCCATTGAATCAATTATTAATCAAAATTATTTTAAGCGATTTCGGATTTTTATATGAAATAGTGGAAAATGGAAAAATGGCAGTAGAGAAGTTAAAAACCAATACCTATGATATTATCTTGATGGATTTACAAATGCCTGAAATGAATGGGTTTGAAGCAACAGAATACATACGCAAAACGATGAAATCTCAAATTCCAATAATTGCTTTAACAGCAGATGTAACCAAAGCAGATGTTAGCAAATGTAAAGAATTTGGTTTGGACGATTATATTCCAAAACCTATTAACGAAAACTTATTGTACAGTAAAATAGTGGAGTTAGTAAAAAGGAAAAAATAAGTATCGCTATATAAATTGAAGCAGGAAAGAAATGCCAATGCGATAACATTATAATTTTTTGAATTAAGGATAGACAAAAAAAAGAGCTGTCAAGGCATCATATTTATAAGTGTTTATGTAGCGAATTTATCTATTAATTAGGGAAAAAATCGTCGGATGATATTGCATCGAATGTTATTTAAAACTCTAGTTTCTATATTTGTTGTAGCTCGAAAAAAAAGGATTGCGCTGAAATAATATAAAAAAAAACAAACAATGAAAAAAACATCTAATACTGTGAAAATTATAGGATTACTTTCTATTTGTTTATGGGTAGTAGGAAGCATTATCTTATTCGATGAGAAAAATGGAAAAGCTACTATTTTGCTTACTGCTGTGGTTATAATAGCTGGATTATCTTCTCAAATAAGTACAGAAAGAAAAGTGAATTCGCAAGATTGAGATTAATTTAGTCTAATTGCTCGGATATGGAATTTTTTGTACACAACGATAGCGGCTTCTAAATCCTGCAATAGCATGACAAAGCAACAAATAAAGTGAAAGCGATGGCTTAATGTTTAATGAAGGGAACAGGAATACTACTAATTTTGATCGATACGACTGGAATTTAGCGGAAATTATGTGCAGCCTCATACTACAAATATGGAGATAGCAAAAAAGGGTCTAAAAATCTATTTAGCTTACAGCGGTGCTACCTGTCTAAAAAAATAAGTAGGCATTTTTTGCACAAAAAAACCTGACAGTAAAGCTGTCAGGTTTTTTATTATGTAAGCTAGGTAAACGGTATTATTCAATTACCACTGCATCTTTAATTTCAACCACTTCAAGGTCAAAAGTTAGATCTTTTCCTGCTAAAGGATGATTTCCATCTAATACAATGCTTTCTTCTCTTACTTCAGCAACAAGTAAATTCATTTCTTGTCCATCAGGAGCTTTAGAAACAAGTCCCATTCCAACTTCTGGAGTGATTTCTTGTGGAAGTTCGCTTTTTGCAACCTCTTGTATCAAATCTTCTCTAACAGCACCATATGCTTCATCAGAAGCAATTGTGATTGTTTTTTTCTCATTCAATTTCATATCGATTAAGCCTTTTTCAAAACCTGGAATTAAACGTCCTTGTCCTAAAGTAAATTCTAACGGCTCTTTTCCTTCAGAACTATCAAAAACCTGTCCATCAGATAATTTTCCAGTGTAGTGTACTTTAACCGTGTTATTCTCTTTAACTTGACTCATAGTTTTATTTTTTAATTTTAAAAAACATTCTTCGCATAATTTTTACGCAGCAAATATTTTAGTTTAAACATATATCTCTACTGACCGCCAAAACCAAGCCAAAGAGTCCCAGCAACAAAGAAAACTTTTAAATCATCAAAAAAAGTATAGATTTTACCTTAAAATATACTGAAAACGAGTAAAAAACATGGTTTTTGCGCTTTTTCAGAGCATTTAGCTTAAAACGGTAGTTCTGTCATGCATAAAGATACAGTATTGAATTCTATTGGTCGTTTGCTACTTGAATCTAATTTGTTTATCGCTACCTGATGCAATCCTTGATTTTTGTATTGACATGTTTATGGATAAAGCGTATTTGACCAATACCAGCTCTTCGAACTGTTGAATAGGAAAACAAGTACTATCAAAAATCAAATAAATTAAGTTATTTGACCGATTCAAAGAAATTTGAGATTTGGATCAATGCATTTTGTAAATCATCTGGTAAATCAGAATTTGTATAAGGATGTGATGCGCCAAAAACATGATTGGCATCTTCGATAATAGAAACGGTACAATTGGGGAGATTTTTCACTAAGTTTACTTCTGTAACGGGAACCGCTTCGTCTTTTCCGCCTTGGATAAAAAGAAATTTTCGTTTATCTGATTTCAGTAAATTTCGGAGATCTAATTGAGCTTTTATTTTCTTTGTATTTTCGACCAATTGATGATACAGCGGCATTTTTTGTTTGGTTCTACCATTCAGGATAAATTTCACTCCGTTTTCTTTCCATAGTTTATCGTTCTCTTTTCCATAGCGAGCTACTGGGTCTAAAACTGCTGCTAAAGTAGCACAAGCACTAATTTCTCTATGTGACAAAGTGTAGGCTAGGGCTGTTGCTCCACCTTTAGAATGCCCAATAAAAAATAGTTTCTCAAAATTTAAGCAGTCTGCAAAACTTTCCTTTTTGAGATTCAGTAACAAAGCCTCGATATCTTCGAGCTCTTTTTCGAAATTATTGTTACCAAAGGCTTCTAAATCTACAAAATCCATAGGATGTTCCGGAGAGGTTCCGTTGTGAGAAAAATTGAGTTTTATAAACTGAAATCCATTTTGTACAAAGAAATCTGACATCAAGTTGAATGCACCCCAATCCTTAAATCCGTTAAATCCATGGCAAAATACAAGTAGAGGTCGCTTTTGGTTTGCTGTATAGTTAATGTCATAGCTCGCTAGTTTCCCTTCGGCGCCAGTGTATATCCCTTGCTGTTTCATATGTAGGTATTTATTGTTTTTTGACGGTAATATGTAATTGCTTCGCCTATTCGCAAGCGCGGGTCGCGTATTTTCATTTGTATTTCCGACAAATTTATAGTCATGCTCATTTAATAAATACATCTGTTTACAAAAATAGGGTAGTCCTATCCAAAATATACTATAGTCCGAAAAATTACCAGTCTAAAGCCATAAAGATAGTAAATCAACTACTATGAGTTTATATTCAGTAAAAACAAGCTGCTCGTTTGGAGTGATTTTTCTTTTGCTCTCGTTATTTTGAAAAGGACTAATTATAAATAGCCCTGATGGCAGCGGCATCTCCCCATTTAGAAAAACAAGGCTTTTCTAGCCGAAGTTTTGTTAATGGGGAATATAGCGTACAGCAGGAGGGAACGTCCCTTATAAAACATCTTATTATGCTCCTAAAAAAGGAGCACCCTAAGAATTATGTCAATCTCTTTTTAAAACCAAAAGATATGATGCATGAGGAGAATCATTTAATAACAAATGATAAAATTTGGCAATTAATTATCATAACGCATTCTTTTATTGAACTGCGTTTATTTATTTTTATGCTTTATAATAAGTAACGTTCAATGGAACTCAAAAATAAAAATAATGGCAAGTACTACAACTATAAATCCGGCAACGGGAGAAAAAATAGCAGAATACAATCGTCTTTCGGTAAATGAAGTAAAAGATAAAATTGCTCAATCAAGAAAGGCGTACGAAAGCTGGAAACAAAAGGCGTACGAGGAACGAGCTCAACTGATGCACAAATTAGCGGATGTTCTAGATGAGAATAAGGAAGAATACGCGCAGCTAGCGACTAGAGAAATGGGGAAAACTATCGGTCAATCCCGTAAAGAAATTGAAAAATGTGCATTGGTATGTCGGTACTATGCAGATAATTCCAAAGGTTTATTGGCAGACAAAATCGTAAAAACGGAGGCTACAAAAAGTTATGTCACTTTTCAGCCCATCGGTGTAGTTTTAGCCGTTATGCCTTGGAATTTTCCGTTCTATCAGGCAATTCGGTTTGCCGCTCCAGCTCTGATGGTAGGAAATACAGGCGTTTTAAAACATGCTTCTAACGTGCAAGGTTGTGCCTTTGCTCTAGAAGAAGCTTTTACTAAAGCCGGATTTCCAGAAGGAGCTTTTACCAACTTGAATATTGACTCCAAACTGGTAAAAGATGTTATTGAAGACAAGAATATAGTTGCGGTAACCTTAACAGGAAGCGATCCTGCAGGTCGTTCTGTGGCTTCGATAGCAGGACAGAATCTTAAGAAAACCGTAATGGAACTAGGAGGGAGCGATGCCTATATTATTCTGGATGATGTAGATATGGAAGAAGCCACTGATTTGGCAACATTTGGAAGATTGCAAAACAATGGACAAACCTGTATCGCAGCAAAACGATTTGTGGTACTTGATGCTATTTATGCTGAATTTTTAGCCTTATTTACCAAGAAAATGAAAGCCGCAAAAATGGGCGAACCTACTGCTGAAGATTCCTATTACGGACCAATGGCAAGAAAAGATTTGCGTGATGAACTGCATGAGCAAGTTCTAAAAACGATTGCGCAAGGAGGAAGATTAGTTTTAGGAGGGGAAATTCCCGATACTAATGGGGCATACTATCCAGCTACTATTCTTGCTGATTTAGAACCAGGAATGGAAGGTTTTGACAATGAGTTATTCGGTCCTGTGGCCTCTGTAATTCGGGCTAAGGATGATGCGCACGCTATTGAATTAGCTAATAATTCTCAATTTGGTTTGGGTTCTGGTGTATTTACAGGAAACAATGAAAGAGGGGAAAGGCTGGCACGACAATTAGAAGCGGGTAGTAGTTTTGTAAATAAATTAGTGGTTTCTGATCCAAGATTGCCTTTTGGCGGTGTGAAAAATAGTGGATACGGAAGAGAATTAGCGGTTTATGGAATCCGCGAATTTGTGAATACTAAAACAATATGGATTAAGTAAACAGGGATTTTTATAATGCCCATAATTTAAAAGATTTTTTTTTCCACATAGAGACATAGTTGTGATTAACCAAGAATTGGTCTTTTTTTCTATGATTCTATGTGGTTAAATTTCCCCGTGGTTCTCTCTGTTTTATCAACATACATGGTGTAACTTACAAAAAACATATATTATTTACTCTTCTATAATCCCTTGTAAAAATCGGTGAAAACCTATTTTGGGATTATTTTAAACCGACAAGTTTTAAAGGCTTTAAAATAAAATTAATGGTGTTATCTTTGCTTTAGACTGAAGACAAAAAACATGGATATAAATACGAAAATCACAATAGTTGGAGCAGGAATTAGTGGATTAATAACTGCTATAGAACTAGAAAAATTAGGCTTTCATCCCACAGTTGTTGAGGCTAGTGATCGTGTTGGTGGTCGTGTTAAAACAGATATTGTTGACGGATTTCAGTTAGATCATGGATTTCAGGTACTACTAGAAGCTTATCCAAAAGCGAAGAAATATCTAAATTATAAAACGTTAGAACTCCAAAAATTAATGCCAGGAGCCGTAATTTATAAAAACGGAAAAACAACATTAATTGGTGATCCGCTCCGAGATTTTTCACTTTTGGTGCCAACAATTTTGGCTAATGTTGGTTCAATAAAGGACAAACTAGCTATTTTTAAGCTGAATTTAGAGCTTAAAAACAAATCTACAGAAGCTATTTTTTCTGCTGAACAATTGACCACACTACAATACTTAAAAAACAAAGGTTTTTCAGATCGTATTATTGAAAACTTTTTCAAACCTTTCTTTACCGGTATCTTTTTAGAAACTAAATTATGTACCTCAAGCGCTATGTTTGAGTTTACATACAAAATGTTTGGTGAAGGTTTAGCAGTTATTCCAAAAGATGGTATTCAGGCCATTCCTAATCAGTTAAAAGCGCGACTAACTAAAACTATATTTAAATTTAATACTAAAGTAAAAATAGTAGAAGATAAGCGTATCGTTTTAGAAGATGATTCCGTTATTACATCTGATATTATTATAATTGCCACTGATTCTTCTAAATTAGTAGATTTAAAAAAGCCTATTATTTGGAAATCCTGTGATAATCTTTATTTCGAAGTAGAGCAGAATACCTTAAAAAAACCAATTATAGGTTTGCTAGCAGACCCTGATGCGTTAAGCAATAATATTTTTTACACAACAAGTATTGCGAATAGCAACACATCCAAAGCAGAAGTACTTTCGGTAACAATCGTTAAGAATCATAATTTAGATGAAGTGGACTTAATAAATAAAGTTAGAACCGAGTTGGAAAACAATTGCGGTATTGTTGCGAAGCGTTTTATAAAGCGTTACATTATAAAAAAAGCTTTACCAGATTTAGAACATGTTGATTACAATGGTAGTTTAGATAAATTTAAATTTTCGGATAATATTTATCTAGCCGGAGATACACAGCTAAATGGATCTTTAAATGCAGCTATGACAAGCGGCGAAACTGTAGCTAAATTAATTGCTGAGCGTTTTAAATAGAATACTGTTGTAACAATTCTAATGATACATATTCCAGTGCTAATTGATGAGTTGCATTCAAATCTATTTTTGGAGCAACAGTAGCTTTTTCAGCTTCTTTCCAGCGAGAAATACATAAACACCATTTATCGCCAGCTTTTAATCCAGGGAAATCCCATTGTGGTTTTGGAGTGATTAGATCATTTCCTTTTTTTAAGGAATACTCTAGAAACTCATTTGTCACAATAGCACAAACAACATGAGTTCCAGAATCTGCTGAAATGGTATTGCAAAATCCATCACGTAAATATCCAGTCATTGGATCGCAGGAGCAGTTTTCTAGGGGATTTCCGTAAACATCTAATGAAGCATTCATAACTTTATGAATTTTAGTTTTTAGCAAAGATAGCTTGATTATTGGAATATTGCGATAAAATGGCTACTCAGCTCTAAAATGTAATACATCGTATTTTGCACTATAATTTATATTATGTAAAATAGAATTTATCATAAATCCCTTATTATACTTAAAATACAAAATATACCATTGTTGATTTGTCGTCGAATAACGATTGCTACCAACCCATAATTACTTTTGTGCTTATCAAATACTTCCAAAACTACATTTTTCACAAATCTGAAATTTTACAACAAATATGATTCTGTTATAAATGTTTATTTTATTATTTTTACTGAAAATATTATCAAAGAAAACATGAATTCAATTGCAGAGCATATTGCGGATTTTTTAAAAGAATACTCACCATTTGATCATTTGACGATTCAAGAGTTATCCGAAATTGCTGTGAATATTCGTGTAGTAAATTTGCAAAAGCACAAAGCTTTATTTCAAATAAATGATCTAGTGCATGATAGCTTTTACGTTGTGGCTTCAGGAGTTATCGATTTATCCATCATTGCTGATGCCGAAGAAACTATTTTAAACAAATGTCACGTAGGTGCTCTTTTTGGTTTACGCCCTTTTTTCGCAAAAAATAATTACAGAATGACAGCGAAAGCTCGGGAAGAAAGCATTGTTTATGCTATTCCCATAGCAGTTTTCAGACCCTTTTTGGCTAATAATGCGGAGGTTTTAAACTTCTTGCTGGAGAATTTTGCAAACAATACACCTAATTCTAAAGACAGTGAAAATTTACGAGGAAATATAATTTCTGATTCGGTATTCTATACTGATCAACAATCTGAAATGCAATTTTTCCAATCGCTATCATATAATACCAATCCGTTGATAACTAATGCAGGCAGCATTGTAAAAGATGTGGCGCAATTGATGGCTGAAACTCGATTTAACAGCACTATAGTATGTGAGAATAATATTCCGCTGGGAATTGTCACTGATACTGATATGTCATCTAAAATTGCTACAGGGAGATTTCCTGTTACAGTTTCTGTCGATAAAATCATGTCCAAGCCTGTAATAACGGTTTTGGAAAATGTTTCCTTAGCAGAAGCCCAACTTTTGATGTTGAAAAATAATGTGACCCATTTATGTGTCACAATTGACGGTACAGATACAACTGAGGTAAAAGGGGTAATTTCTGAACATGACTTGATCATTGCGCAAGCTAGTAATCCAGGCGTTTTGATCAAGGAAATAAAGCGTTCCCAAAGTGCAAGTGAATTGAAACAGATCCGAGTACGTTTAACAAATCTTGTTCAAACGTCTATTCAAAAAAATATTCCTCTTACCCATATCAGTAATATAACAAGTGAAATCAATTTTGCCATTTTAAAACGTGCAATTGAATTATCAATTTTAGATTTGGGCTCACCTCCTGCTCGATTTGCTTGGCTAAGTATTGGAAGTCAAGGAAGAAAAGAGCAGTTATTACTAACAGATCAAGATAGTATTTTAGTATTTGAGGATGTAGCAGATGAGAAATATAGGGATGTTAAAGACTATTTCCTTACTTTAGGAAAAAGGACGACTTTGACTCTTGAAAAAGTAGGTTATGAATTATGTCCAAATGGTCATATGGCAAGCAATATGATTTGGTGTAAATCATTGACTGATTGGATTAAACAATATGACAGTTGGATGAAAGCTCCAGGTGAAAAGAATAATAATGTAAGTAGTATTTTCTTTGACTATGAACTTATTTTTGGGGACCAAAAACTCGAAGACGCGATTAGTACCGTAGTTTTTAAAAATGTAAAAAATAACACTTTATTCTTTGACTATTTAGGGAACGATGCTTTAAGAAAACATTCGCCTTTGACTTTTTTCAAAAATTTCAATGTAGAGGAAGAAGGGCTTTATAAAAATATGTTTGATATTAAGACCCGTGCTATAATGCCACTTGTTGATGGTGCTCGATTATTTACTTTGTATTTTGATCTAAAAGGTATTAACAATACCTATGTTCGATTCAAACAATTAACTATTTCTGATCCTAAACACTCTGAAATATACCTGAACTGTGCAGAGGCCTTTTTGACATTGTCAAAATTTAGAACCTTAGAGGGGCTCAAAAATGAGAACTCAGGACAGTACATAAATTTGGAAGAATTATCAAAAATCGATAAAGAAAAGCTAAAAAATGCGCTGTTACCAATGAAAGAATTGGAGGAATTAATAAAAAGCAAATTTCAACTGACTCAATTTTCATAGTTATGCTAGACTGGTTAAAACACATCAATAAAGAGTTTCCTGAATTCTGGAAAAACTATCTTTCTAAATTCGATAAAAAATCGAAGCGCTTTGTCATTTTATCTACTCAAAATTCTGGTTTAAACTTCTCTAAAGATGTTATTTACTCTATAGGAGCTTTTGCCATACTAGATGACAGCATACTTATTGGAGATAGTTTTGAGACCGTTTTATTGCAATATAAATTCCTCCATGACAACAAGCTTTCCAATACATTTATTATTGAGAGCAAAATGAAAAAATTAGGAGAACCTGATGCTATTGTTGAATTAGTTGAATTTATTGGGAATGCAATATTAGTAGGGCATCATATAGATGATCATGTTGAGATGATTAATGCCGCATTAGAAAGAATGAATTGTGGTCGACTTAAAAATGAGGCTTTGGATATTGATATCATGCATAGAAAACTACATGATATTACTGATAAGAAATTTTCTTTAGATGAGCTATCTGAGATTTATAAAATTCCTAAAAGTGAAAGGATTTCCGCTTCAGAAGATGCTTACAAAGCTTCTTTGTTATTCTTGAAATTAAAGTCAAGATTGGGAATTAATTAAATATTCTTTAATCTATTATACTTACCCTAGAAATAAAACGCCCGTGATGACTTATGGAAACAGGCTTTGAAGCATTGTTGATGTCGTTTATATAGGGAATGCCGTTTTTTTTATGAATTTCCACCGTTGATTTAAGTTCTTTTATTTCTTTAAGGTCAGATTTTTGGCTAACTGCAATTGTAGATATTTTTTCTTTTGTAATTTCTGTTTTAGTGTAATAAATATTCCCATTACAATGAACAGAACCAGAATCCGCATTCTCATAATTACATTCTAATTGTATGGGTATATAGCCACGGATTCCTGTTTGTCTATTGTAGATTTTATAGGCAGCTTCCTTCCTACTCCAGAGATTCCAGACCATTATTTCCGGATTTTCTGAATTCGAAATTAGCACTTGCTCTTTACTGGTGAAAATTTTCTCTAAAAAACCAGTTCGTTTCCAATTGCTTTCTTTCTTTGCTAAAGCCAAATCGACAATATCGTTTCCGATCATTTTTCAGAAAGTTTGGTTTCAATAATTTCTAATGTTGATTTTACATCAAGCATTTTTTCCATCGACTCATTATCGATATGAATTTTAAAAGCATCTTCTACATCTAAAATGATGTCTACTAAATTGGCTGAATTAATATTCAAATCAGCAATAAAGTCGGTGTCTGCCGTGAAATTGTCAAAGGCCAACTCATTGTTTGTGTAGGGCTTAATTATTTCTTTTAATTGCTCTAATGTCTCTTCTCTGTTCATTTTTTATTTTATTTTTTTATTTAGGAGGTATATTTCTTTAAAATTACACAGCCATTGACGTCACCAAAACCAAAACTGGCTTTTGCGATAATATTCAATTCTGTTTCAATTAATTTCTTCGGTATTTTTGAGGCATCAATTACACTGCTAATATCGGGATGCAAATCCTCACAATTTATATTAGGAAATACAAACCCTTGATGCAATTGTAGCACTGCAGCTACGGTTTCAATACTACCAGCAGCAGATAGGCAATGACCTACCATTGATTTTAATGAGTTTATATAGGGAAAATCAATTCCTTTTCTACTCAAAGCTTCGCTCCAGTTCTGGATTTCTAAGCTGTCTTTTGATGTGGCAGTTAGATGCCCATTAATTGCATCAATAGCATTAGCTTCAATTCCAGCATTCTCTACTGCGCTTTTAATACATTTTTTAACGGCAGTTGGGTTTGGCGCAGTCATGGTTCCTAAACCACGTTGTCCACCCGAATTGATGTTTCCTCCTAATACTTCCGCATAGATTCGAGCTCCACGAGCCAAAGCTGTTTCCAGATCTTCCAGTACCAAAGCCCCTGCTCCGCTTCCTGGAACAAAACCAGAGGCACTAACACTCATTGGTCTTGAAGCTTGTTCCGGCGTATCATTGTGTTTAAAGGTGCACACTCGCATCGCATCAAATCCTCCCCATATATAAGGTCCACTATCGCTAGTGCTACCTGCTAACATCCGTTTGGCCTGCCCTGATTTTATGCGTTCGTATGACATTAGAATACTTTCGGCACCCGTTGTACAGGCAGAGGAATTGGTCGTAACTTGATTTCCCAAACCTAATTTTCCTCCTATATAAGCGCTTACTCCACTATTCATAGTTTGAGCTACGGCGGTACTTCCTAATCTACGGGTTTGTAAATCGTCAATTTTATAGATGCTTTCGCGAAATTTATCAATTCCAGAAGTACCTGTTCCAAAAATGGTTCCACTGTCCCAATCTGGTTCATCAGTGATTCCTACAGATAAGCCTGCGTCTTTCCATGCGTCCATTCCTGCAACCACACCGTATAAAATCCCAGAGGAATTAAAATTGCGAAGTTCCAGCTCAGTAAAATATTTTAAAGAGTCTTCATTTGAAATTTCCGGTTTTCCTGAAATCTGACAGGAAAACTGTAATCTTTGCAATTCAGGATCTTTTTTGATTCCTGAAATTCCATTTCTTATGGCTATAGTAAACGCATCGAGTCCTACTCCATTTGGAGCGACAACGCCAAGTCCTGTGATTACCACTCTCCTATTCATTTTTTGTCTTTTTAAAGATTAAGAAACCTAAAAATTAGTTGTGACTACTTTTATTTAATTAATCATCATCCCCGCAATTTCTCCCATACAAACAACATCATCTTTTTCATTGATCATCTTTACACTGCATTTTAACTTCCCAAATCGAAAGTATATTTTCTCTGAAACAACTGTAACTTTTTCATTTGGAAAAACAGCTTTAATAAATTCAATAGACGTTGATGTTAAGGCAATTGAAGTGTTTTTGTTAAATGTATTGTCTAATAAATAAATCCCTAGGCATACTAAACCAATTTGGGCCATAACTTCTGTCAAAATAACGCCAGGTGTCACAGGATGCTCTTTAAAATGTCCTGTATAAAAATCTAAATTTTCATTGAAAGTAAAACTGCCCTTCACGCCGTTTTCATTAATTTCGGTTAGTTCATCAACAAACAAAAATGGTTTGGAATATGGTAATTTTGATATGATTTCCTGATGTGTCATCGTGTTGATAGTTGAATTTTGGCTTCTAAAACTGCAATAAAACTCTTTGAGCCGAAAATCCGGGTCCAAAACTTAACATTAAAGCTTTTTCTCCTTTGGCAGGTTTATCGTCCATAAATCGTTCTAAAACATACAGCACTGTAGCACTAGACATGTTTCCGTACAAACGCAGTACTTCTTTTGTATGATCGATATTTTTACCTAAATCAGAGAATAAAGCTTCAACTGTTTGCACTATTTTTTTTCCTCCTGGGTGAAATATTAAATGATCAATATTTTCAATCGTTAAGTTATTCTTTTTCAAAAAAGGATGAATGATCGCCGGAAAATGAGAAGCTATCGTGTCTGGAACCTCAATGTCTAAAATCATTTGCAAACCTGAATTTGTGAGTTTAAAACCCATCATGTGTTCATTATCATAAAAATGATACATTTCTTCGGCTAATACTTCAGGTCCTTCGTCATCTTCATGTGACGAAAGCAGCACACAAGCGGCACCATCACCAAAAATGGCAGCACTAACTATATTAGCCATAGAGAAATCGTTAAGCTGAAATGTTGCAGTGGGACTTTCGACGGCAATTATTGCGGCACGTTTACCCGGATTGGCTTGCAGAAAGTTCTTGGCATAAATTATACCTGAAATTCCCGCCGCACAACCCATTTCAGTAACGGGAAGTCGCACAATATCCTGACGTAGTTTTAATTTATTTATCAAATAGGCATCTAACGAAGGAATCATTATTCCGGTACAGCTTACGGTAATAATGTAATCTAAATCTTCTGGTTTCCATTTTGATTTTACCAATGCTTTTTGAAGTACTTTTTCGCCCAAATCAATAACCTCACGGATATAGATATCATTTCTTTCCTCAAATGAAGTTTTTGTAAAAACTTCAATTGGATCCATAATGGAGTAGCGTTTGTCAACTGCTGCCCCTTCAAATATTTTTTTTACTTTCCTGATAAATCGCTCGTCCTGCCCTTCCAGCCAAGCATCCAAAAACGGAATGATTTCCTCTGTCGTTCTTGAATATTTGGGTAGTTGTTTTGTTACGGTATGTATTTTTACACTCATATTTTTGAAATTATCCATTGGTAACGGAAAGCCCATTTCCATTTAATGGTATAGTTGCTGAAATTTAATTTTTTTGAAAAATCAGTTAAATCGTCCTTTTTAAACCCTCTTAAAATAGAGATTAAACCATCTTCACGGGACATTGCGTTTAGTTGAAAAACAAAACATAATGACTGAAATAATCGGTAAGCTAAACTGCTTCTTTGCAGATCGTTAATAACAACCCCACGAGAAGCGTTTGTGTAAAATACATTCATTATATCTAGAATTTCAGTCTCCTTAAAATGATGTAATGTTAAGGTGCATAATACGATATCATACTTCAACTCTCTAAAAGGTTTATCAAATATATCTTCACATCTGTAAGATATATTTGGATAATTCTCCGATAGTTTTTTAGCATGCGTACTAGTGAAATTATTGGCATCAATTCCGATTAAATTAAACTTTAAGTTATTTATCGCTCCGTAATCTGCAAGACTCCTTAACATATCGCCATTACCACAACCTACATCAACAATCGTGATTTCAGTGTTACTAGGAACGTCAGCTATCAAAGCTTTCACTCCAAGTAAAGTTAGCTTGTTTCCTCCCAAAAGCTGATTTATTTTGGCGATTTTATCCAATGCCTCACGTAAAATTTCGCCTTCCATGGCAAAATCATCCATGATTTCGGGTTTATCCGTTCTGTATTTGGTATTTAAAAACATTTAGCGTTAGTGTATAATGGGTTTTCCGTGCGTCTTTTTTATAATGATAGGCAATAGAAAAGGGAATAGGACTAATATACGCAATAGCACTCCAGATAAATTCTGTTTGTGTAATATTTTTGCTAATAGCCTTCCCATTTTTAATCTTTTATTAAAGTTCAGATTCCATTCCTTAAAGTATCTTCTTTCTAGTTCCTCTCTGGATTGAATTGAACCATTAAAATAGTCTCCAATCAATTCAGAAACAATTTTAGCGCTATGTATAGCCATCGCCATTCCATTTCCACACAAAGGGTGAATTAATCCTGCGGTATCTCCTATCATGAGGATATGATTTTCTACAGTTTCTTTTTTGCTGAAGGAAATTTGACTTATCGTAATCGGCTTTTCAAAAAGCAAAGTGGAATTGTCAAAAACGGTCTTCATATGAGGGTTCATAGAAACTACCTTATCTTGATATTCCTCTATATTTTTATATTGCTTGAAGGTATCGTAGTCTGCCAGATAACAAATATTTATTTTATTATTCTCAACTTTAGAAACCCCGCAGTATCCTCCTTTAAAATTGTGTAGGCCTACCAAATCATTTGGAAAATCGCCGCTGTAATGTGCTTTTACAGCCAACCATGACGATTTTTTTTGAATAAAGTCTCTACTTAAATTTTGATCTATGTTAGAACGTTTCCCAAAAGCCCCTATAACAATCTCGGATTCAAGTATCGTGTTATTTGATGTGGTTACGGTAAACCTATCATTGTCAAAAACTATCTTTTCGACTGTATCTTGCACTATCGCGCAGCCATTAGCCATAGCTTTTTTATATAAAAAAAGATCCAAAGCATAGCGGCTTATTCCGAATCCTCCTAGTGATAAATCAGTATTAATTACTTTTCCATTTAAGGTTGAAAATTGTAATTTGCTAATATCAGTTGGCTCCAATTCAGAGACTTTTAAATCTAACCATTTAAAATAGGGCAAAACCTCATTGGAGATGTATTCTCCACATACTTTATGTTTTGGATAACTATTCTTTTCAATAACCGTCACTTGAAGTCCTAATTTAGATAAATGTATAGCTGAAGTCAATCCAGCTAAGCCTCCTCCAATAATTATTACTTTTTTATCTCTCATATGGAAGTAAATTTATGGATTAGTTTGACATTATGGTTATAACACTTCATAAAAAATGTAAGTAAAGTATTTATTTTCCAATAATAAGATTGGAGCATCTGTTGCTGTAAACGCAATAAGTCTAATTATCTAATCAAACTTCTAAAGTCATTTCCTGTGGGTTCTTCGAACACCTCAAGTTCAAATTCAGAAGTAATGGTATATAGATGATCGAATATATCAGAAACAATGCGCTCATATTTTACCCATTCTCTTTCGGAACTAAAACAATAAATCTCTAGTGGTAATCCTTTCGAGGTTGATTCTAACTGCCTAACCATTAAGGTCATTTCTCCATTAATATTGGGATGAGCCATAATATATTTTTCGGCATAAATTCTAAAAACACCTATATTAGTCATCCTTCGATTATTTACAGAATCTATTTCATTATCAAACATTTTAGAATTGAATTTCTGAACATCATTTTCTTTTTCAATAATGTAGTCTTCAATTAGTTTGTATTTTTTGAATTGTGAGAGCATTTTTTCATCACAAAACTTAAAACTACTTACCTTTAAATAAACAGCTCTCTTAATTCGTCTTCCACCAGAATCATTCATACCACGCCAGTTTTTGAAAGAGTCTGTAATGAAGGCATAAGTGGGTATAGTAGTAATCGTTTTATCCCAATTTTGAACTTTTACTGTGTTTAAATTGATTGACATAACATCTCCATCTGCATCATATTTTGGCATCGAAATCCAGTCACCTACTCGCACCATATCATAGACGGACATTTGAATGCTGGCGACAAAGCCCAAAATGGTATCTTTAAAAATTAAAAGTAAAATAGCAGTCATAGCTCCCATTGCACCTAGAAAGTAGAAAGGACTTTTTCCTAAAATTAAAGACAAAACTAGAATCCCTCCAATAAAATAGACTCCAATTTTAAGTACTTGGATGTAAGTGGTAATAGGTTTGTCTGCTAATATTACGATATGGGATAGAATTTCATCAAAGACTGATAATAAAGTAATAGTAGAACGAATTATCACAATAATTATAAAAATATTGGATAGAAAAATAGCATACTCAATAACTTTTGGAAAATCTCCAAAGATATATGGAGCAACTAAAACAATTATGAAAGCAGGTATCAAATAAGCCATTTTTTCAAAAACTCTTTTCTCAACTAAGACATCGTCCCAAACTACTTTTGTCTTTAAAAAAATCTTATGAACAAAGTTAACAATGACTATTTTGGTTAAATAATAAGACAAAAGGCAAATTATAAATAATACTAAAATAAGTGTCAAAAGTTTTAAATACAAAGCGAGCATTGGATCTAAACCAAAATCTTCAATAAACCATTTATCCAACCAAAGCGCGATGTTATATTTTTTTTCAATTTGAATCATAGGAAATTTACCTTTATTTGTAAATATAAGTTTCCTAATCTAAGCAGTCTAAGACTAGGTCCTTATTGTGCTTACATTAACATCTACAATATTTATCTATATGTGTTATTTTTGATTTAAATGACTTATATCAGTCTGATTAATAAGTTTTTAAATTAAAAAACCCTTTCGAAATTTAATTTTCGAAAGGGTTTTGAACTAAAAAGGGATACTACAAGTCTCCCTTTTCGTTATAAAATGGTATTCTAATGTTTACCAGCAATTATTTCTTCTATGATCTCTGGGTTTAACAGAGTGGACGTGTCCCCAAAATTTGAAAAGTCACCTTCTGCAATTTTTCTAAGTATGCGACGCATGATTTTACCAGAACGTGTTTTTGGCAAGCCAGAAACATATTGTATTTTGTCCAATTTAGCTATCGGACCAACGTGATCTGAAATGTGTTGGTTTATCTCTTTAAATAGGTTTTCTTTATTTCTAATCTCGCCTGTTTCTTTCAAAATAACATAACCATACAAGGCCTTTCCTTTCACATCATGAGGAAAACCAACAATGGCACTTTCTGCAACTGCAGGATGCTCATTAATTGCATCCTCGATTGGAGCAGTACCTAAATTATGTCCTGATACAATTACGACATCATCTACACGACCTGTAATTCTGTAGTAACCTACTTCATCACGTAAAGCACCATCACCAGTAAAAAATTTTCCTGGAAAAGCTGAAAAGTAGGTGTCTTTATACCGTTGGTGATTGCCCCAAATAGTTCTTGCTATTCCTGGCCATGGGAATGCAATACACAAACTTCCTACCTCTTGATTTCTTTCAATTTCAATACCCTTATCATCCATCAACACGGGTTGAACTCCAGGCAAGGGCAACGTAGCATAGGTCGGTTTTGTAGGAGTGATAAATGCTAAGGGCGAAATCATGATACCTCCTGTTTCTGTTTGCCACCAAGTATCAACTATAGGGCATTTTTTTGTACCCACATTATCATTGTACCAATGCCAAGCTTCTTCATTGATGGGTTCACCCACAGAACCTATAACTTTTAATGTTTTCAAATGGTGTTTTTGAATGTATTCCAAGTTTTCTTTGGCTAATGCACGAATTGCGGTTGGAGCGGTATAAAACTGGCTAACCTTATGCTTTTCTATAATTTCCCAAAAGCGGCTAAAATCAGGATAAGAAGGAACCCCCTCGAATATAACAGTAGTCGCACCATTTAATAATGGACCATATAGTATGTAGGAATGTCCTGTTATCCAACCAATATCAGCGGTACACCAAAAAATGTCATTTTCTTCGTAATTGAAAACATTTTTGAATGTATAGGCAGAATAAACCATATATCCTGCAGTAGTATGTACCATACCCTTAGGTTTTCCAGTGGAACCAGAAGTATAAAGAATAAATAATGGATCTTCAGAATCCATTATTTCAGCTACACTATTATCTGAAGCTCCATCTAATAAAGGTTGCAACCAGATATCTCTATCTTGCTTCATGGTTATTTCAGTGTTGGTTCTTTTTACAACTAAAACCGAACTAACTGACGGACATTTTTCCAATGCCTCATCAATGATTGACTTTAGCTCTATCGTCTTGTTACCACGGTATCCGCCATCAGACGTGATGACCATTTTACAGTCGCTATCAAGAATTCGAGTTGCTACTGCTGAGGCAGAAAAGCCTGCAAAAACCACGGAATGGATTGCTCCAATTCTAGCACAAGCTAACATTGAAACGGCAAGTTCAGGAATCATAGGTAAATAAATACAAACTCTATCTCCTTTTTCTATTCCTTGCTCACGTAAAACATTGGCCATTTTGCAAACGCGTTGATGCAAATCATTATATGTAATATGTAATGCTTGTTCAGTTGGGTCATTTGGTTCGAAAATAATAGCAGTTTTCTCCCCTCTTTTATTCAAATGCCTGTCGATACAGTTTTTGGCCATATTTACTTTTGCTTCAGTAAACCATTTTATCTCAGCATCAGCCATATTGAAATCTACAACTTTATCCCACTGTTGATACCAAGTAAAGTTCTCTTCAGCAATCTTACCCCAAAATTTTCGGGGTTCACGCACAGATTTGTTGTAATGTTTGAAGTATTGCTCTAGATTTTCTATCTTATAGTAACTCATCCGATTTTTTTTTATAAATGTATTAAATCTCTCTCGATTCCAAAAGTGTTTTGTTTTATAAATTAGCATGAAAAATTAAACATTTATCACAAAATCACGCTTATTTGTAATTATTCCACATTATCAAACTAATTTAAACAAAACTATAGTACTATAAAAATAAAAAAGACGGGGAAGATAAACTCCCACGTCTTTTTAAATTAACAATAATTATAACAATTAATAAAATAGTAGTAGAATATCTACTATACCAGCAAATACTTTTAAAGTCATTAACATTCTATGATTAGTAATTAATAACACAACAATATACTTCCATTATTATTAAAGGAATTACTTCACTTAACGTTCATGCTCGTATGAAGCTAAGTGAATGTAATATGCGACCATATAGATTATCAAGTTTAATATGTTGTTTACTAATCCAAAATAGTAGAAAAACAATTGATACAGCGCAAATCTCAACACACTATCATGTGTGGTAATTCCTAAATTTAATCTATCCTATTTTTTTCATTGCTGTCATAGACTCTCTTAACCAAGTCCCCACCTCTTCAATTGGATGCTGACGAATAGTTTTATTAACAGCAATAAGTACTGCATTGTCAACTCCATTTGCTGTTGAAAATGGTTTACCAATAATGTTAGTTTCAACTGATTTCATGAAATCCGTTAATAATGGTTTACAAGCATGATCAAATAAGTAACAACCATATTCAGCTGTATCCGAAATGATTCTGTTCATTTCATACAATTTTTTTCTTGCTACCGTATTTGCAATTAGAGGCAATTCATGTAATGATTCATAATAGGCAGACTCTTCAATAATTCCAGACTCTGTCATAGTTTCAAAAGCTAATTCTACACCCGCTTTTACCATTGCGATCATTAAAACTCCATTGTCAAAATATTCTTGCTCTGAAATTGCTGCTTCTGTTGGAGCTGTTTTTTCGAAATTTGTTTCTGCAGTAGCTGCTCTCCAAGTCAATAAATTAAAATCGTCGTTAGCCCAGTCAATCATCATATTTCTAGAGAATTCTCCAGAGATAATGTCATCCATATGTTTTTGAAACAACGGACGCATGATGTCTTTAAGCTCATCAGCTAATCTATACGCTTCAATTTTTGAAGGATTAGACAAACGATCCATCATATTTGTAATTCCACCATGTTTCAAAGCTTCAGTAATAGTTTCCCAACCATATTGAATTAATTTCGAAGCATAGGCAGGTTCAATTCCTTTTTCAACCATTTTGTCAAAACATAAAATAGATCCTGTTTGCAACATTCCGCAAAGAATAGTTTGCTCTCCCATTAAATCCGATTTTACTTCAGCAACAAAAGAAGAATTTAAAACTCCTGCTTTATGGCCTCCAGTAGCAACCGCGTATGCTTTTGCTTGCTCGAATCCTTCGTTATTTGGATCATTTTCTGGGTGCACAGCAATTAATGTTGGTACACCAAAACCTCTTTTATACTCCTCACGAACTTCTGATCCAGGACATTTAGGAGCACACATAATAACAGTAATGTCCTTACGGATTTGCATTCCTTCCTCTACGATATTAAAACCATGAGAATAAGCTAAAGTTGAACCTTGTTTCATTAGTGGCATGATCGCAGTTACAACAGCAGTATGTTGTTTATCTGGAGTAAGATTACAAACTAAATCAGCAGTTGGGATTAATTCCTCATATGTCCCCACATTGAAACCATTATCAGCAGCATTCATGAAAGAAGCTCTTTTTTGAGCAATTGCTTCTGCACGCAATGCGTATGAAATATCTAAACCTGAATCTCTCATGTTCAAACCTTGGTTAAGTCCTTGCGCTCCACAACCTACTATAACTACTTTTTTTCCTTTTAAAGCTGCTATTCCATTTGTGAATTCTGTTTGATCCATGAATTCGCAAACGCCTAATTGTTCTAATTGTAATCTAAGTGGTAATGAATTGAAATAATTTGCCATCGTGTTATATTTGTTTATTTTTTAATTCTTCTAATAATGCTGAAATTTCCATCTTTTCTTTGGAAACTGATATTCTTCCGGAACGGACAAACTGCATGATTCCGAAAGTTTTTAAATTTTGATATAATTCTTCTATTTCCGAACGCCTTCCGGATTTAGAAATAACAAAAAAGTCTCTGGAAACAGTAACTATTTCGGAGTTGCTTTCTTTAATTATGTTTTGAATTTGTTTTTCGTCAAATAACAAACCTGATTCTATTTTAAATAAAGCATTTTCCAAGAAGATAGTCTCGTCATCTATATGATAAAAAGCTTTGATAACTTCAATTTGTTTCTCGATTTGACCTACAATATTTTGTACCCATTTTTCAGTTGTATGCACTACAATTACAAACCTAGAAACGTTTTCGATTTCTGATTCTGAAACATTTAAACTGAGTATGTTGATGTGACGTTTTAAGAATATACCTGATATTCTATTTAGTAAGCCAACGTTGTTTTCTGAGTAAACAGAAATAGTGAATGTTTGATTTTCCATAAATATTAACTTAATCTGATGTCAGAAACTGAAGCTCCTGTTGGAATCATTGGGAATACATTGTTTTCTTTCTCTACCATAACTTCCAGAAAATAGGATTCTTTTGAAGCCATCATTTCGGCAACAGCAGCATCTAAATCTTCTCTTTTTATTACTTTCTTAGCTTTAATATAATAACCTTCTGCTATGGCACAGAAATTTGGATTGGTCATCTCCGTCGATGCATATCGTTTATCAAAAAACAATTGTTGCCATTGACGTACCATCCCCAAGAACTCGTTGTTTAGAACCACAATTTTTACTGGAACCTTTGTTTGAAAAATAGTACCCAATTCCTGAATTGTCATTTGGAATCCACCATCACCAATGATAGCGACAACTTCTCTTTCTGGCATTCCCATCTTAGCTCCTATAGCTGCTGGTAACGCAAATCCCATTGTTCCTAAGCCTCCAGAAGTAACATTACTTTTTGAAGAATTAAATTTGGCATAACGACAAGTGAACATTTGGTGTTGTCCCACATCAGATACCATAATAGCATCTCCTTTTGAATGTTTGTTTATCATTTCAATAGTTTCTCCCATAGAAATTCCTTCTTTCTTGGGTTTTAACTCATCATTAATAACAGAATCCAATTCAACTTGATATAATTCTTTGAATTCGTTGTGCCAAGATTCATGTGATTTACTTTCGATAAACGGAAGCAAAGCTGTTAGGGATTCTTTTACATCGGCTAAAACAGCTACTGTTGTTTTTACATTTTTGTCAATTTCTGCTGAGTCAATTTCAAAGTGAATTACCTTAGCCTGTTTAGCATAAGTAGCTAAATTACCTGTAACACGATCGTCAAAACGCATCCCAAGTGCAATCAACACATCACATTCGTTAGTCAAAACATTTGGCCCGTAGTTCCCGTGCATTCCTAACATACCTACGTTTAATTCATGATCTGTAGGCAATGCTGAAAGTCCTAAAATAGTCCAAGCAGCAGGAATTCCTGATTTTTCAACTAATGCTTTTAGTTCTGCTTCTGCCTGACCCAAAATGATTCCTTGACCAAATACTATAAATGGTTTTTTAGCATTATTAATCAATTCTGCCGCTTCCTTAATTTTATCATGGTTTAGCGTTGGTTTAGGAATATAACTTCTGATTCCTGTACATTTTTTATAACTGAACTCTAATTCGTCAAACTGCGCATTTTTAGTAATATCTACTAAAACTGGACCTGGACGACCTGATCTTGCAATATAAAATGCTTTTGCCATGATTTCTGGAATCTCAGAAGCTTCTGTAATCTGGTAATTCCATTTGGTTACCGGAGTCGAAATTCCAATAATATCTGTTTCTTGAAATGCATCAGAACCCAGTAAATGTTTTCCAACCTGACCTGTAATACAAACCATGGGAGTTGAATCGATTTGAGCATCAGCAATACCTGTGACTAGGTTAGTTGCTCCTGGACCTGATGTAGCAATTGCAACTCCCACTTTTCCGGTCGCTCTTGCAAATCCTTGAGCTGCATGCGTTGCACCTTGTTCGTGGCGCACTAATACATGCTGTAATTGATCTTTAAATTTATATAATTCATCATAAACAGGCATTATAGCCCCACCAGGGTAGCCATAAACCAAATCTACACCTTCTTCTAATAAGCATCTAATAACGGCTTCTGCACCAGATATTTTATTTGTTTCCATTGGTTATATATATATTATTTTAAAAGAGCAAAAGGGAATCCAAGATCCATCTAAATAGCTACTCTTTTAGTTCTTGTAAATTATTTATCAGTTACGCAGCCTGTTGATGCACTTGAAACTGATCTGATATATTTTAGTAAAACTCCTTTTTTAATATTTGATTCGGGTTGAACCCAATTTGCTTTTCTTGTTGCAAACTCTTCATCAGAAATTTTCAGATTGATTGTGTTTTTGACTGCATCAATGGTAATAATATCTCCATTTTTCACAAGTGCAATTCCACCACCATCAAAAGCTTCAGGTGTAACATGTCCTACAACAAAACCATGTGAACCACCAGAAAATCTACCGTCTGTAATTAAAGCTACACTCTTGCCTAAACCTGCACCCATAATGGCTGAAGTAGGTTTGAGCATTTCAGGCATTCCTGGCCCTCCTTTGGGTCCACAATACCTGATGACGACTACATTTCCAGGTTTTACATCACCATTACGAACTCCAGTTATTACATCATATTCGTTTTCGAAAACAATAGCATCTCCTTCAAAATACTCTCCTTCATTGCCACTAATTTTTGCAACACATCCTTCTTCAGCAAGATTTCCATAAAGAATCTGTATATTTCCAGTGGCTTTTAATGCTTTTTGAATTTCGTGTATTACTTCCTGTCCATCATTTAAATTAGGAACAGCAGCTAAATTTTCAGCTAATGTTTTTCCGGTAACAGTTAAACATTCTCCGTGTAATAATCCTTCTTTTAATAAGTATTTCATCACCGCAGGAACTCCACCAGCTTCATGCAGATCTTCCATCAAGTATTTACCACTTGGTTTCAAATCAGCAAGTAATGGCGTTTTGTCACTGATATCTTGAAAATTTTTAAGTGTAATTTCGATATCAACTGAATGCGCCATTGCAATCAAGTGCATTACTGCATTAGTAGAACCACCTAAAACAGCTACCATCGTAATCGCATTTTCAAATGCTTTACGTGTCATGATATCTCTAGGCTTAATATCTTTTTCTAACAAGATTCTGATTGCTTTTCCAGCGTCAACACATTCTTGTTTTTTCTCTGCACTTAGTGCTGGGTTTGATGAGCTGTAAGGTAAGCTCATCCCTAAAGCTTCAATAGCTGAAGACATTGTATTAGCAGTATACATTCCGCCACAAGCTCCTGCACCAGGGCAAGCATTTTGAATCACGCCTTTAAAATCTTCAGGAGCAATCGTATTACTGAATTTTTTTCCTAATGCTTCAAAAGCAGACACAATGTTCAATGATTCTCCTTTCCATATACCGGAATGAATAGAACCTCCATAAACCATAATAGCAGGACGATTCACTCTTCCCATAGCCATTACTGAACCTGGCATGTTTTTATCACAACCAGGAATAGCAATTAAACCATCGTACCATTGCGCACCCATCACAGTTTCGATAGAATCCGCGATTACGTCTCTAGAAACTAGAGAAAAGCGCATTCCTTCTGTACCGTTTGAGATACCATCACTTACACCAATGGTATTAAAAATTAAACCAACTAAATCCTCTTTCCATACTCCTGCTTTTACATCTTTTGCCAAATCATTTAAATGCATGTTACAGGTATTTCCTTCGTAGCCCATGCTAACAATTCCAACTTGTGCTTTCTTTAAATCTTCTTCAGTCAAACCAATACCGTACAACATAGCTTGAGCTGCTGGTTGTGTTTCGTCTTGAGTTATGGTTTTGCTGTATTTATTTAATTCCATTATGTATCTATTTGTGTAAGTATTTTTTTTTAAATTTTATCTAATCTTCAGGAAGGGTTAAACAATAGTCGATTGTCCTAAATTGACATTATCCATTTTAAAATACAAATCGCCTTTCTCTAATATATAGTTTGCTATATAATCACCTACTTCATTTGTTCCAAACTTAGAATCTACTTTTAAATCTATTGTAACAATGTGATTAATTATAGCTTTTTCAACTGCTTGAAAAACTGTTACTGCTTCCTTTATCAGACCGAAATGTTCTAATAACATTCCTGCTGACAAAATTGAAGCAATTGGATTTGCACAGTTTTTATCTTTCACTTCATTATAACTTCCGTGGATAGGCTCAAAAAGAGAATATTTTTCACCTATAGATGCCGATGCCATCAACCCTTTAGAACCTGCAATAACACTAGCTTCGTCTGATAATATATCACCAAACAGATTATCTGTTAATAAAACATCAAATTGTCTAGGGTTCAATATTAGTTGCATTGCTGCATTGTCTACATATAAAAACTCTAAAGTGACTTCTGGATATTCCTTAGCAATTTTTTGAACTACCTTTCTCCATAAACGAGATGTTTCTAATACATTCGCCTTATCAACCAATGTCACTTTTTTACGTCTCTTTTGTGCAGCTGTGAAAGCCAAGTGTGTTATTTTGGAAATTTCCTCTTCGCTATATTCGCAAAGATCAGAAGCATAAGTTCCTTCTTCGTTTAAATGTTTTTCACCAAAATACATTCCTCCATTCAATTCCCTATAAATTACAAAGTCAGTACCTTGCAGTATTTCTTTTTTTATAGGAGAGGCGTCCATTAACTTTGGATACGCTTTTATAGGTCTAATGTTAGCATATAAACCCAATTCTTTTCTAAGTTTAAGTAAGCCTTGCTCTGGACGAATTTTAGACTCCGGATCGTTATCATAGATTGGATCACCAATAGCGCCAAATAAAATTGAATCGGTATTTTTACACAAATTTAAAGTTTGATCCGGTAAGGGCTTTCCTGTTCTTTCTATAGCAACTGCTCCAATTAAAGCATCTTCAAAAGTGAATTCATGACCAAATACTAATGCAATGGCACCAAGCGCTTTTTTTGCTTGTAAAATCACCTCTGGACCTATACCATCACCCGCTAAGACGGCTATTTTTAATTTTTTCATAGAATTTCGTGTAAGGGCTGTTAATTTCTAATTAAATCACTTTCGATTTTACAAACTTCAATTATTTGATGAATATCATCATCTACAACTTCTTTCTTGATATCTGCAAATTTTAAAAACTCTACATATACAATATCCAATTGCACTTTTGTAAGTTCATAACCCACTTTTTTAGCTCTATATGCTAAAGCAGCTCTACCACTTCTGGCAGTAAGCACTATTGAAGATTCATTGACTCCTACTTCAAGAGGATCCATGATTTCATAAGTAGCCCTGTTTTTAATTACACCATCCTGATGAATTCCTGAACTGTGTGCAAAAGCATTCGCTCCTACTATAGCTTTATTTGGCTGAACAATCATTCCCATGCTTTCAGAAACCAAACGACTCATTTCGTTTAATTGCTTTGTATCAATATCAGTATATAAATTTAAGTAAGGATGTTGTTTGAAAATCATCACCACTTCTTCAAGTGCTGTGTTTCCGGCTCTCTCTCCTATTCCATTTATAGTACACTCTATTTGTCTTGCTCCATTAACAGCTCCTGATATAGAGTTGGCAGTTGCCATACCTAAATCATTATGACAATGGCAAGAAAGAATCACATTTTCAATTCCTTTTACATTCTCTCTTAAGTATTTTATTTTTGCACCGTATTCTTCTGGTAAGCAATATCCAGTAGTATCTGGAATATTTAATACCGTAGCACCTGATTTTATTACTTCCTCACAGACTCGTGCTAAAAAATCATTATCAGTTCTACCAGCGTCTTCTGCATAAAATTCAACATCTTCAACATAGGATTTAGCATGTGCCACAGCAAATTTTGCTCTAACAATAATATCTTCTCTAGTTGTATTTAATTTGTGTATTATATGTGAATTTGAAGTACCAATTCCTGTATGAATACGAGGTTTTTTAGCGTATTTCAAAGCTGCAGCAGCAACATCAATATCATTTTTTACAGCTCTTGTTAATCCGCAAACGGTAGCATTCTTTACAATTTTACTTATTTCAGAAACAGATAAAAAATCACCTGGACTAGATACGGGAAAGCCTGCTTCAATGATATCAACACCCATTTCATCCAGTCGATTTGCTATAACGAGCTTTTGTTTGGTATCTAACTTACATCCTGGGACCTGTTCTCCATCTCTCAAAGTGGTGTCAAAAATTTGGACTTTCTCTCTATTCATTTTCATTTATTTAATGTAATTTCACGTCTCAATAACAAATTTATATTTCATTAGATTAAAATAAAACCCAATTTAAAGAAATATACTGTTCATAAGACAACTAAAAACTTTGTAAACACTTGTTTTACAACTAATTAAGCTTCTATATTCTACAATGGCTAACCATCAAAAAGATTTCTTATTTGTATTAATAAAATCGCTTTCAAAATCTGAAAAAAGACAGTTTAAGATTTTTGCAAGCCGACTTGAGACTAGTTCAAATACAAAATTCATCGAATTATTCAACATTTTAGACAAATCAGAAGCCTATGATGAGAAACTTATATTGAAAAGTGGGATCATCAAAAAAGTGCAATTATCTAATTTAAAACACTATTTGTATAAGCAAATTCTAGTAAGTATTCGACTGAATATTCCGAGTCAAAACATTCGTTATCAGCTGAGAGAGCAAATTGATTTTGCAACTATTTTGTACAACAAAGGCCTTTACAAACAAAGTCTGAAAATATTAGATAAGACAAAGATACTGGCGTTAGAAAATGACGAAAAGTATATGGCTTTTGAAATTGTTGAATTTGAGAAATTAATCGAATCACAATACATTACCCGAAGTATTCAGGGTCGTGCAGATGAACTAGTCATTCAAGCCAAAGAATTAAATTACCGCAACACTATTTCGAGCAAACTGTCTAATTTATCCTTACAGTTGTATGGAATCATGTTAAAAACAGGTTATGTAAAAAGCGACGAAGAGTATCAATATATTGACGACTATTTTAACAAACACATTTCTAAATTTGACGAGGAGAAGTTTGGCTTCCGAGAAAAATACTGGTTTTACAACGCTAATCTTTGGCGCAGTTTTCTAGTACAAGATTTTTTGGGGAGTTACAAATACGCTTATAAATGGGTGACTCTTTTCTATGACAATCCAAATATGATTTTTCTAAACCCTGTGTTTTTCATAAAAGGGAATCACTATTTATTAGAATCGTTATTCATGTTAAAATACAAATCAAAATTTAAGAAATACCTATTGCTGCTTGAGAAGACCATTGCAGACGCTCGTTTTCCTGTAAATGACAATATTGCATCGTTGTCTTTTCTTTATTTGTACAATAATAAATTGAACTATCATATTCTGGACGGCTCATTTGACGAAAGTGAATATTTGATTCCAGAGATTTTAGAGAAAATAAAAATACATAACGAACACCTTGATGAGCATCATGAGATGATGTTTTATTATAAAATTGCCTGTATTTATTTTGGAACAGAAAAGTACGCAGAGTCGATCTATTATTTAGAAAAAATAATAAACAATAAGAATCTTATCATGCGTGAAGATCTAATGTGTTTTGCGCGTCTTCTTTATTTAATTGTACATTATGAAATGGGTAAAGATTTTAATTTGGAGTCCCAACTTAAAAGCACTTATAAATTTCTATTAAAAATGAATGATTTACAAGAGGTACAGAAAGAGATTATTCGCTTTTTGAAAAATTTAAATACCTTATATCCTGGAGATATTAAAAAAGAATTTATAAAAATGAGGAAACGTTTTATCGAACTAGAGAAAAACACCTATGAGAAAAGAGCTTTCCTTTATCTAGATATTATTTCTTGGCTCGAAAGTAAAATCGAAAACCGAAGAATAAGTGATGTCATAAGAGATAAAGCAAATTTGAATAATAGATAATATAAAAAAAGCTCCTTCAGCTAATGCAAGAAAGAGCTTTTTAATTTTTGAAAGATATTTATTCTACTCTTGAAGTGCTGTAAACTATAGGCTCTACTTCTAAAAGTGTTTTTGCTGCTGCAAAGAATTCTTTGATGTAAGTTTGTTGATTGTGATTGTCCAGACCAGCTTTGTCTTTCCATGTTTCGTGAAAAATAAAAATGCTAGAATCTTCTTTATCTTGATGTAAATCATATTGCAAGCAAGCCAGTTCTTTTGTAGATTGAGCTACTAAATCCTTTAATTTACTTGAAAAGAGTTCGATGTTATCTAGCTTACTTTTTAGTATTACTGTCAAATGTATTTTCATAATTAATTTAAAAATAGTTTTGTTAAATGTTTTTGATACAAACCAAGGTCTTTTTCTATATCAGCATTTTTTTCAATATCGTGAAAATGGATGCTTTCTAAGGGCTCCATTCCTGTAAAAGCATTCATTCTATGAAAACCAAATAATGCACCATCATCAACACTACGTTGATTAAAAAATTCCCCTGGTAAAGTAAATGCTTCTTTAGGAGCATTCCAAGAAGAAGTTACCATGTATTTTTTCCCAAGAAGCATTCCGCCTGTACCGTAATTGATTGCTGGATTTACTGAAGAACGCCCATCACTTTTGTAGATTCCTTTAGCATGCCCTTCGGTAAAGACAACATCAATATATTTCTTAAATCCATGCGGCAACTGAAACCACCAGATTGGGGTGTGGTATATAACAACATCTGCCCAAACATAATTAGCCACTTCTTCTGCAGGATCATATTCTTCATTGATATTCGTTGCTCTAACTTCAAAACCCGAATTTGTTTGAAAGAAGTTCAAAGTTTCAATCGCAATGGTTTCGTTAAATCTACCTCCTGAATGGCCAAACTTTTGTCCACCATTAATTATAAATATTTTTGCCATAATTTTTTTATTTTTAATTTGATGTTGCAAAGGTAAAACCCGACATACTATTATTAAAATAATATAAATCATACCTTTGTATCATAAATATAATAGTTATGGTAAATCTGGAATGGTATCGGACTTTTAAAGAAGTCTATAAAACAGGAACATTGACAAAGGCCGCAGCAGCTCTGTTTATTTCGCAACCCGGCGTTAGTTTGCATTTAAGTGCACTCGAAAACTATGTTGGCTATAAATTGTTTGATAGAACTGGGAGAAAAATGATTCCTACCGAAAAAGGAAAAGTACTTTACAATTTTATTATTGAGCCTTTAGCCAAACTAGAAGAAGCCGAAAAAAACTTTCAAAGAAGCACAGAAAAAAACACGCCAACAATCAGTATAGGCATGTGTTTTGAAACATTCCAAATCACTCTTGAGCAGTATATTTCAAGCTTGCCATTTAACGTTATCATTCAATTTGGCGAATATCCAGATATGGTTGAAAATCTGGAGAAAGGAATCCTAGATTTGATTATTACACCTCAAATGGTGGTTAAAAATGGGATTGAATACCAAGAATTTTCATCAGAAACGATTGTGCTTGTTGGTGGTAATGAAATTGATACAACTGAATTTAATGACATAGAAAGCAATGGAACTACCGCGGAATTAGAACTGTGGTTAAAACAGCAAAAATGGTACGGAACGACAGGTGACATGGAACATTTACGCCATTTTTGGCAGTTAAATTTTAATAAATACCCAGATTTTAGACCTAACTATATTGTTCCAAATTTAAATTCTATTGTCCGCTGTTTGAGCAGTGGAAAGGGATTAGCCGTTGTTCCTGATTTTTTATGCCGGAAAGAAATCGAAAACGGTTTAGTAAAACTCATTTGGGAAGGAAAAACACCTCTAACAAATACACTCTATTTCGCAACAAGAAAAAAAACTATGTATCAAGAAGAAATCCAGAGAATCAAACAAATTTTCATCGAATTAAATTAAACCTAAAGTAATTGAAGTTAAAAAAATTATATCTAACACGAATACATTTGTAAAAATTAGTATTTCTTCCTTTATCAGTTCCTAAAATCGATAATTATCAATATTATAGCATTTTGTTTCAAGATTTACTGTTCCGTTTTTTCGTATTTAATAAATCATTATTTTTATGAAAATATTTAAAACTAAAAAGATATGAATGGCTTTTTCAAAACAATTATTGCAGGCTATGGCGCAAAAAAATTAGGCGGAGGATGCTTTGGTACAATTCTTCTGTTTATAATCCTTTACTGGATATTAGGGCAGTTCTAGAATTACATAAATAATCTAGCTCAAAAAGTACAATTATTTTTTGAGCTCTTTTAGCATCAATTCTTTTATAAATCTTACTGGAGCACTACCATAGCTCAGGAATTTCTCATGAAATTGCTTCAGCTTAAAATTAGCTCCTTGCTCTTTCTTCAACATTTCTCTAAATTCATATATTTCGGTGTAACCCGTAAAATACGAACTTAGTTGTACTTGTGTCAATGTTACCCTCTTCCACTTGCCTTCGGCCTCTGTTTGTTGCTGAAAGGCTTCGTTAATAAGTAATTTCATCGCTTCATCTTGAGTCATATTTTTAACATGAACGTTATAGTCCAAAATGGCATTACAAGTTGTTCTTAAATTCCATTTATAATACATCAACCACATCTCATCTGAGTTTTTGTATCCATTTTCTAGCATCATCAACTCTGTATAAACAGCC
Source organism: Flavobacterium frigoris PS1 (assembly GCF_000252125.1). GTDB lineage: Bacteria > Bacteroidota > Bacteroidia > Flavobacteriales > Flavobacteriaceae > Flavobacterium > Flavobacterium frigoris_A. The sequence goes on from NZ_AHKF01000022.1 coordinate 117,574, forward strand.
CAGCCTTCAACCATAGCTCCGTTTCCAAGGATAGATTTAATAATACTTGGTGATTGATTGCTATATACTAATTGGGTATAATGCCCCGGAATTGCTTCGTGAATATTTAGAATTTGCAAAATATAATCATTGTACTCTCTTAAATAGCTTTCTGATTTTTCAGCACTCCAACCGTTCATACTCCCTACATTATAATAGGTATTTGCATTTTTATCATAGGGTCCCGGTGCTGATATTGAAGCACCAGCAACTCCGGCCATATAATCAGGTTCCCTGCGAACAACTAAAGGCTTTGATGGATCAATATATAGCAAATCCTTTTCTTTTATAAATTCAACCAGTTCAGGAATTTGTTTCTCAATTGTTGATTGAAATTTTTGAGCTGTGGTATGCTGCAAAGAGATTTTATCGATAACCATTTTAATGACTTCTAAACTGTCTACGGGTTTAGGCTCCGATTTCATGTATTTAGGCCATAATTTATCTGCTAAAACATACATTTTGTCATGCAGTTCCTTTTTATGATCGACAGCTTTTTTATATACTGTATCAGCTTTATAAGTCGACTGAATGTCTAAGTTAAACTTCTCTCGATACAAATCTTCTCCCAGTCTAAAGGAACGCGGCGTGGCATTATTTAAATCCTTTAACCAATTAGCATAAGTTGTAATTGCATTAATGGCTACTTTAGCTCTATCTTTTATTGCTTTTTTCTCTGATTCCGGCAATTTACTTTTTGCTAAAGCTTTAGGCAAATCTTTTTCGAAAACAGATAATCCTCCTAAATTTTGCGCAATAGCAAGTTCAGTATGTTCTAAGGTAGGATTCTTGATATTTACTTTTGCAGCCTCGTAATAGGCTGGAATTGCATTCATTTTTAAGTAAAAACTATGCAAGCGCGCATCTGCAGCATCATATTTTCCATTTAATAATTCAGCAAAAGCACCACAAACATTATATTCAGATGGGTTCCATATATATGATTTTAGCTTATCTATTCTAAAAATAGAGCTCTGCAACTGATTTTTGATAATATAATAGTCAATAATATTGTTATCCGAAAGATCCTCGATAGAATAGCGTTGCAATGAATCCAATTGCGCATGAGAAAAATCGAGTTGTTTCTTTATCCCAATGGAATCTGAAATAACTAACAAACTATCTAATTTATGATATCCTTGACTAGCGGCCCAGTCAGGATTTAGCTTCCAAAGTTCGATTACAAAACCTTCTTTGTATTTTCCAAATTTTTCATTTAAAGTTACGGTGTCAATCGTTTCCGCCTTTTTATTGCATGAAAACAGTAATATGGACAGTAAGATCGAAACAAATATTTTTTTCATGTGTAGTTAGTTCAGAAAAATAAAGATATAAAAAATGCCGCTCAGTGAACGGCATTTCTTATTCTAAATTATTAATAGGCTAAAAGTGCCCGCAAATCTATTTCGAATCGGCCTTTCGGCAAGTATTGATCTTCTAGTGCTTTTGTAAATGGAATTGGCGTGTCTAAACTGGCTACTCTTTTTACTGGAGCATCGAGATATTTAAAACATTCCTCGATGATCATAGCCGAAATGTCGCTCGCAACCCCACCAAACATTGAGTCTTCCTGATATATAATTACCCTTCCTGTTTTCTTGACAGATGCAAAAATGGCTTCAGTGTCCAATGGTTGCAGGGTTCTTAAATCCAATAAATCAGCTGAAATTTCTGGATTTTTTTCTAAGGTATCCAAAGCCCAATGTACTGCTGCTCCAAAAGATATGATAGTTACCTCATTTCCTTCTTTCAATAAAGCTGCTTTCCCTAATGGCAAAGTGTAATAGTCTTTTGGTACTTCTTGGTAAACACTTCTGTATAATTGTTTGTGCTCAAAAAACATCACTGGATTCGGATCGTTAATTGATGCGTTCAACAAGCCTTTAACATCATAAGGAAAAGCAGGGTAAACTACTTTCAGACCAGGAGTTTTGGTAAACCAGGCCTCATTGGTCTGAGAATGAAAAGGTCCTGCCTGGGTTCCGCCACCGCATGGCATTCGAACCACCACATCCGCTTTTTCTAACCAGCGGTAATGTGATTTGGCTAATAAATTCACAACAGGATTGAAACCAGTCGAAACAAAATCAGCAAACTGCATTTCGACAATTGCTTTATATCCGTTTATAGATAATCCCATAGCTGCAGAGACTACGGCGCTTTCACAAATTGGAGTATTAATAACTCGCTTTTTTCCAAATTGCGCTACAAATCCATCAGTAATTTTAAAAGCACCACCGTATTCAGCGATGTCTTGCCCCATAATAACCAAGTTATCATGACGTTCCATCGATTGCTTTAAACTGCTGGAAATAGCATCTATAAAACGTATTTTTTCCTTTTCCTCTGTAGGTTTAACTTGTTCAAAGACAAAAGTTTTATAAATATCATTTAATTCTTCACTTAATGAAGCTTCGATTTCAGGTTCTGCATTAGCAATAGCCAAACTTTCGTCAATATCTTTCTTAATTTCGCTTCGCAAAGTTTCATCAAACTCCTCAGTAAGGATTTTATTTTCTTTTAAAAATGTTCTGTAATTTTCTACAGGATCTTTAATTGCCCACTGATCCATTAATTCTTGAGGGACATATTTAGTGCCGCTTGCCTCTTCATGTCCTCGCATTCTAAAGGTTTTAAATTCCAATAAAACGGGACGCGGATTAATCTTCATCGAAGCTTTCAATTGTGATAATAGATTGTATACTTCTAAGATGTTATTACCATCAACAATATGACTTTCCATTCCGTATCCTTTACCTTTATCGGCTAAGTTTTCGCAACGATATTGCTCATTTGTAGGTGTTGAAAGCCCGTAACCGTTATTCTCAATAACAAATAGAACTGGTAATTCCCAAACCGAAGCAATATTAAGTGCCTCATGAAAATCACCTTCAGACGTAGCTCCTTCTCCAGTAAAAACTGCAGTTACTTTTCCGTTTTTCTTAAGTTTATTGGCTAATGCTATTCCGTCAGCTACACCTAATTGCGGGCCTAAATGCGAAATCATTCCAATAATCTTATATTGTTGTGTCCCAAAGTGAAAGCTCCGATCTCTCCCTTTAGTAAAACCATTGGCTTTTCCTTGCCATTGAGAGAATAAACGATAAAGCGGAATATCTCTTCCTGTAAATACACCTAGATTACGGTGCATAGGCAAAATGTATTCATCTTTATCTAAAACAGCGGTCACTCCTACTGCAATAGCTTCCTGACCTATTCCTGAGAACCATTTAGATACCTTTCCTTGACGAATTAGGATTAGCATTTTTTCCTCTATAAGCCGCGGCTTTAGTATTCTTTTGTATAAATCTAATAAAGTTTCGTCAGTAAGATTTTTTCTTTCAAATTTCATGTGGTGGGCTTTAATTCGCATTTCAAAGATAAAAAAATATAACAGTATCGATTGAAATTGTTATATTATTTTGTTTTGTTTATAACTTTTAAAATTCTAATTTAAATATATTCAATACCTTTGTAATTGGAAGGCTCTTAAGGCGTTCTAAGTTATTAAAAAATATGAATAGTATGCAAAACATTCCTAGTGTTGACTTGCGTGATTTCCTTTCGGACGACCCGAAACGTAAACAAAAATTTGTAAATGAAATCGGAAGTGCATTTGAAGATATTGGCTTCGTAGCATTAAAAGGTCATTTTTTAGATGACAAATTGGTAAATGAACTGTATAGTGAAATAAGAAATTTTTTCGCTTTACCTCTAGAAACAAAACATAGCTATGAGATTCCGGGTATTGGAGGTCAAAGAGGTTATGTTTCTTTTGGAACAGAACATGCCAAAGGCAGAAAAGAAGGGGATTTGAAAGAATTTTGGCATTTTGGCCAGTATGTGAGTGAAAACTCAAAATACGCTTCAGAGTATCCTGAAAATGTTGAAGTAAAAGAATTACCTCGTTTTAATGAAGTAGGTAAGGAAGCGTATCAAATGCTTGAAAAAACAGGTGTTTATGTCTTGCGTGCTTTAGCTTTACGTTTAGGTTTAGATGAATTCCATTTTGACAATTTTGCCAAAGACGGAAATTCTATTCTAAGACCAATTCACTATCCACCTATTACTTCAGAGCCTGCTAATGCGATTCGCGCTGCAGCTCATGGTGACATCAACTTAATTACCTTATTAATGGGTGCGCAAGGAAAAGGACTTCAGGTTCAAAACCACAACGGAGATTGGATTGATGCCATTGCTGAACCAGATGAATTAGTTATTAATGTAGGTGATATGTTATCTCGTTATACGAACAACAAATTGAAATCTACAATTCACCAAGTGGTTAATCCACCAAGAGAATTATGGGGAACTTCACGTTATTCAGTGCCGTTTTTTATGCATCCTGTGAGTGATATGCCATTGAATTGTTTAGAGAACTGCATTGATGCCGAACATCCAAAACAATTTGACGATATTACTGCTGGTGATTACTTGTACGAACGTTTAGTAGATTTAGGATTAATCAAAATATAATTCCTAATTTTACTTCTAGTAATAAAAGACATTGAGTTTACTTAATGTCTTTTTTCTTTTTATAGAACATAAATATTTACATTATAAAAAATATACGTTTTCACCACATAGAAACATAGAAAATGGAGAAAGATAGAGACCAATTCTTGGTTTCTCATAGCTATGTTTTACTGTAAATAAGGGAAACGCCTTATTAACGTAAAGAATGACTATGATTCTATGTGGTAAAAAACAATTAAAAGATTTAAAGCAATATGGACTTACAAGACCAATTAAAAAACCTTTTCCCAGACCACGAAGCAGCTCCAGAGGAAGCCACTGAAGAAGTTGCCCATGAATTATACGTTCAAAAAGAACCTATGATTTGTAAATTCGAGAAAAGAAAAGGAAAAGCCACCACTATTATAGAAGGTTATGAAGGTACCGACGAAGATTTTAAGATCTTAGCCAAAGAAATCAAAACAAAACTAAGTGTTGGTGGAACTTTTAAGGATGATTCCATTATTATTCAAGGTGATTACCGCGATAAAATCATGGAAATACTTAAAGTTAAGGGCTTCAAAGTAAAACGCGTGGGAGGTTAACAAATTGATAATTGAAAATGTATAATTAATAATTATTTTTTCAATTATCAATTGTCAATTATTAACTATCAATTAAAATAAAAATGATACAATCATCAGAATTAATACTTAATCCAGACGGAAGTGTCTATCACTTAAATCTAAAACCGGAACATATTGCACACGATATCATCTTTGTAGGAGATCAGAACCGTGTAGAAAAAATCACCCAATTCTTTGACAGCATAGAATTTTCTACTCAAAAAAGAGAATTCAAAACCCAAACAGGTATATTCAAAGGAAAAAGAATTACAGTGATGTCAACAGGAATTGGTCCTGACAATATTGATATTGTAATCAACGAACTCGATGCGTTAGTGAATATCGACTTAGAAACTCGTCAACCAAAAGAAAAACTTACTTCGTTAAACATTATCCGAATTGGGACATCAGGCTCTTTGCACGCTGACATTCCCGTAGATAGTTTTGTGATGTCTAAATTTGGCTTAGGACTTGATAACATGCTTCGCTCCTACTTGATTGACGAGGTTTCGAATATCGAAATGGAAGATGCTTTTGTACAGCATACCAACTGGGATTTGCGCAAAGGAAAACCCTATGTGATTTCCTGCTCTGAAAAATTAGAAAAAATCATAGAAAGCGACAAAATGCATAAAGGAATTACGGCAACTGCTGGAGGATTTTATGGCCCTCAAGGACGTGTTTTACGTTTGGATATTCAGGATGAAAAATTGAACTCTAAAATGGATAATTTCAAATTTAAAGAAAACCGAATCACCAATCTAGAGATGGAAACGGCTGCAATTTACGGTCTATCGGCGCTTTTAGGTCACAACGCTTTATCACTTAATGCGATAATTGCCAATCGTGCTAACGGGACTTTTAGTTCAGATCCATACAAAGCAGTGGATGAATTGATTGCTTATACCTTAGAAAAATTAGCTACTAATTAATTGTTTTAGGAGCTATTTCCCGCTATACGTTTCAATCTTTTTATTTTAAAGAAAAATAAAAAGGATTTTCACTGCTATCGGGGCTATAATCTGGTCACTATAAAATTTTAAATAAAATGAAAATAGGAACTATTGAAACCGAACGATTAATTTTAAGAAAACTAATTCCTTCTGATGATGAAGCAATGTTTTTGTTGGACAACAATCAAAATGTGCACCGATACCTTGGTAATAAGCCAGTCACATCCATTGAAGAAAGTCGAGAGTACATCAATAACATCCAAATCCAATATATTCAAAATGGAGTTGGTCGATTTGCAGTGATTCTCAAAGAAACTAATGAGTTTATCGGCTGGGCTGGACTCAAATTCATTACGGAACCCGTAAACGAACGTCAAAATTTTTATGACATAGGATATCGATTCATAGAGGATTATTGGGGCAAAGGATATGGACAAGAAGCGGCAAAGGCATGGCTTGACTATGGCTTTAACCAACTAAAGATCCAAAAAATATGTGCCTATGCTGATATCGAAAACAAAGGTTCTAGGAAAATATTAGAAAAAATAGGACTGCAGCAAATTTCAGAGTTTGATGATGAAGGAACAGCATGCGTTTGGCTAGAATTGACTAAAACAGATTACTTAAAATGAAAAAAATAAAAATTGCTGGAGGTTTTTACGGTCTATCAGCGCTTTTAGGTCATAATGCCTTGTCACTTAATGCGCTAATCGCGCTTCGGGAACTTTCAGGGAAGATCCATACAAAGAAGTGCATGAATTAATTGCCTATACATTGGTTAAATTAGCACAGTAATTTAAATTGGACATTGGAATAAATTAAAAAAGTTAGCAAATCAATTGGCTAACTTTTTTTTAGAATTTGTTCTCCGTTTATATAATCTGATGGTCGCTGTCTAAGGATTTTGTAAAAAGTATTACTAAAACTTGGTACACTGTTATAACCTACGGCTTGCGCCACTTCATTAACTGCAAGGTTTTTTTCTAATAACAATTCAATCGCTTTCAAAATTCTTCGAATAGTGAGATATTGTATGAATGACATTCCTAAATCTTTTTGAAATAATCGATATAAGGAACGCTCACTAAATCCAAATTGAATCGCTAGTTTAGAAAATAAAATGGTTTCTCCTAAATTATCATCTAAGTAATTAACTATTTTCGTTAGTCGAACATCTTTTGAAAAAGGTAATGATAACGGCAAATTATTTAAACAAATGGTAGGTAAAATTGCTTTAATTGCTTTGGTGATATCATAATTTCGACTTCCTTTTATTAAATTACCGTCCCATCTATTGGTAAAAAGCATCATTTGAAGCAACAAATCGTTGACTGGATAAATCCCTTCACTTTCATAAAAAGTATGCTCATTCTTTTTAACAGGAAAATATAAATTTCTCATGATTACATTTTCAGAATTGGTATGAATACTGTGCTCTACACCTTTCGGAATCCACATAAAATGGCGGGCGGGCAAGAAATAAGTATTGGTTTGTGTAATCACATAAACGATGCCACCTTCAGTATATAACATTTGAGCTTTGTCATGTTTATGGGTTGGAATTAATAATTCACCCATCAAATCATGATGACAATAAATACTTTTTTTATCAGTGTCAACTTTATTTATATAATATTTTTCTTCTGTCATTTATCGATCTTATAGTGTCCGAAATGAATATATATTTGTCTTTTTAAGATATTTTGTCAATTATAAATTTCAGTAATATTGTAATATTAATAATTTAAAATGTCAATTGTTTTTAATTCATTAATAAAACTCACCTATTATTATTAAATTCTTTACTAAAAACAAAAGTTATGCACTTAGAGCGAATTCGATTTCAAAGTTACAAAGACAAAGTAATTTCTGCACAAGAAGCTGCCAATTTTTTAAAAGATAAAATGGTCGTAGGTACAAGCGGATTTACAAAAGCTGGCGATAGCAAAGCGGTGCTTCCTGCATTTGCAAAAAAAGCAGAATTTGAAAATGTAGCTATTACACTTATAACCGGTGCCTCTTTAGGACATAATACGGATGCTAATCTAGCCAAAAATAATGCTTTATATAAAAGAATGCCGTTCCAGGCTGATAGTTCACTTAGAAATAAAATTAACGAAGGCGAGGTGTTGTTCATAGACCAACATCTAAGTGAGACTGCTGAATTATTAGAAAATAAACATCTACCAAAACTTGATTTTGCAATTCTTGAAGCCACTTACGTGGACGAACAAGGAAATATAATACCTACGACTTCTGTGGGAAATTCAGCCACTTTCGCACACTTAGCAGATAAAATTATAATTGAAATAAACATCTCTATGCCTTTAAATTTTAAAGGATTACATGATGTTTTTATGCACGAAAAATATCCGAATAGAGATGTTGTTAATATCAAATCTACTTATGATCGAATTGGAGTCGATTATATAACTATTGATCCTAAAAAAGTAGTGGGAATTGTGTTTACAGAACTTCCAGATAGTGCTGCTTTAGTATGTGCCCCAGATAAAAAAACAACTGCGATTGCCGATCATCTTTTAGCTTTTTTCGAAAATGAAATCGAAGTTGGTAGACTGACAAAATCATTAATGCCCTTACAAGTCGGTATTGGAAAAGTTGCCAATGCAGTGATGTCAGGATTTTCAAGAGGAAGCTTTGAAAATTTAGTCATGTATTCTGAAGTATTGCAAGACAGTACCTTTGAATTATTCGATTCTGGAAAAATGGATTTTGCTTCGGCATCATCGATTACAGTTTCCGAAGCCTGTTACAAACAAGTACTAAAAAATTTTGATCAATATAAAGACAAAATGGTTCTACGTCCTCAAAACATTAGTAATTCTGCAGAAGTAATACGGAGATTAGGAATTATAGCTATTAATACCGCTATCGAGTTTGATATTTATGGCAATGTAAATTCTACACATATCTCAGGGACTAAAATGATGAATGGCATTGGTGGGTCTGGAGATTTTGCCCGAAATAGTTTTTTAAGCATTTTTGTCACGCAGTCAGCTTCTAAAGAATTCAATGCAATATCACATGTCGTACCTATGGTTCCTCATATAGACCATACGGAACATGATGTGGATATTTTAGTTACCGAACAAGGTTTAGCTGATTTAAGAGGTTTAGCACCAAGAGAACGCGTAAAAGTGATAATTCAAAATTGTGCTCATCCAGATTACAAAGAGGAACTAACTGATTATTATAATCGGGCCTGTTTAGGTGGTGGACAGACTCCTCACCTACTAGAAGAAGCTTTTTCTTTTTACACCCGATTTGCCAAAACTGGAAGTATGATACAAAAGAAAGCAATTGAATTATCTAACTAAATCTATATTTTTTAGTTTATAATTTGTTGATTCCCTATCCATTTTTCTATGTTTAGGTATTTTTTTTATTTGAAATCCTCCATTCTCTTACTACCTTAGCAATAAATTTGTAAAATGAAAACAATAAAAATTGCTGGAGTACCAGAACATTTCAATTTACCTTGGCATTTATCCATAGAAAACAAAGAATTTGAAGCTCAAAATATTGATTTAAACTGGACTGATGTTCCCGAAGGAACTGGTAAAATGTGTCAAATGCTTCGTTCTGGACAAACCGATATAGCCGTAATCCTAACAGAGGGAATTGTTAAAGATATTGCTGCTGGAAATCAGAGCAAGATTGTACAGGTTTATGTAGAATCTCCATTAATATGGGGAATCCATGTGACGGCTAATTCTAAATATAAAACAGTATCTGATTTAGAAAACACAAAAGTGGCTATCTCAAGATTGGGTTCCGGATCACAGTTAATGGCGTTTGTAAATGCCGATAACCAAGGTTGGAAAACTGATGATTTGCAATTCGAAATAATAAATACTATTGATGGCGCTGTTGAAGCACTTACAAATGGAACTGCTGATTACTTTATGTGGGAACGCTTCATGACTAAACCTTTAGTCGACAAAGGAATTTTTAGAAGAATTGGCGACTGCCCTACGCCTTGGCCTTGTTTTGTAATCGCTGTTCGCGACACAGTTTTAGAACAAAATCCTGAAATCATTAAAACGGTTCTCGAAGTAATCAACAAAAGAACGGAAACCTTTAAGGATATTCTTAATATTGATAAAACATTAGCAACAAAATTTAATCAAAAAACCGAGGATATTCAACAATGGTTGTCACTAACAGAATGGTCACAAAAACCATTCGCTAAAGAAATGTTAAACAAAGTTCAAAATCAGTTATTTCAGCTGAAAATCATCGATAAAAAAGGTACTTTTGATGAAATTGTAAAGACAGTCTAGTTTCTACATTTTTTTGGTTTCTATGATAAACAACAAAAAATTTTCTTTTCAAAATATAAAACAAAAACTTCAGGTCAACAAACCCTGGGATGATGTCATTATTTTTGTCCTGAATATTTTAATAGCTGTCCCCGTTTTTATAATTGCCCATCAAAATTTAATAGAGCTTAACTGGTTTTTTAACATAGACAGAATCCTCCTTTTTTTACTGATAATTATAATTATACAGCTAATATTAAGGCTGTTGCGAACTGTAATTATTGTTTGTATTATTTTATATCTATTGCTTTTGTTTTATGGTACGGCATCTGGAAATTATGGTTTCAATAGTGTTTATGAGGATTACGACTCGATGATTTACACCATGTCTGACAATCCATATCCTCAAGATATAATAATTGCAAAATTACTTCCATTTCCCAATAAGTCAAAGATTCTTAGTGCTATTGAGTATCAAAACCCAAAAGTTAGAAATTTTGCCATTATGGCCACCTCAAAAAATTTCAAAAACATAAAAGGATATTCTGATTACAGAACTATCATACAATGCTTTGCTGTTTTTAAAGAAATAAACAGCCGTTGGAACTATGTAAGTGATCCAAAAGACACTGACTACATCGCTTCAGCAAGCGAATCATTGAATTACTTTTCTGGGGATTGCGACGACCATTCTATTTTAATGGCTGCAGCAGTTAGGGCTATTGGAGGAACACCAAGGCTGATTCACACCAAGGGACACATTTATCCCGAAATATTAATAGGCTCTCTAAATGATCTGGAAACGGTAAATTATTTGATCAAAAATGTTTTGTTTATAAATGAAAGCTACAAAAAACAGCTCCACTATCACATAGACGAACGTGGACAGGTGTGGCTTAATCTTGACTATACCGCTAAATATCCCGGCGGACCATTCATGTTTGAAGAAATCCTGGGTGCATTAAGATTAGATTAATTGGATTTATTTTTTTTGTTCCTCTGGTACAACTGTCTGCCTACTTCTGCTAAAAAGGGAAGGCCAATTTCTTCATATTCATAATTATCATCATTAAAAATTTCATTCTTGTTCACTAAAATTGTGGCCGAAATCATAAACTCAATTTTATTTTGAACATCAACGATATAAGCACAATCAATCAAAGTACCGTAGGCATCTCCCACTTTATTATAAATTTTTATATCATCAGGAATTGATACATTGGAATCGCCAAACATAAAAAACTTGCAATAATTATCTGGAAATTGATTTGAATCATAACCTGCATTTCTTGGTAAATTCTGCATAGAAAAAAGAATAAATTCTCTGTCTTTTTCTGTCAAATGAAAACGCTCCTTTTCTTTGAAAACTTCAGGAAAAACGATTCTTTTCAAAGTATTATGCAACGTTTCTACTGGGTAATAATTCTTATTTGAAAAATCGAACGGACCTTTTATGACTTTACCATCATATTTGTATCCAATTCCTTTCTTTAATTTCTTTAATAGTAATGGCTTATTTGGTTCACTAATTAGTGGTGGTAGATTCATGGTAGAATTATCCTCTTTATACAACGTAATCGGTTTTGTAATTGGATTCGCAGAATCTGGAGATGACAGCCGATGTACTACTCTAAAAGGAGACAATCCTTTTTTTATCATACTATTGTTTAAATAATCAAACCCTATAAACTCTAATAAATTAGTACTCGCATCATTATCACTGACGGCAAAAATCTTCGAAATTTCCTCTGAAAATTTGAATTTACGTGGCTTATCGCCTATTGAGAATTCGGTGTTAATTGACGTATTTTGTATTGTATTTAGTTTTTCCAAGGCTAAGATAGCAATTGGAAGCTTTACAGTACTTGCTGGATAAAAATAGTTTTTAGCATTAAGATTATAGGTATAGTCTTTAAATTTTACCTCGTTTTTTTGATTACGTTTAATATGGGTATAAATAATCTGGAGTTCAAAAGCATTTGGATTATCCATAACTCTTTTAATCTCTTCTTTTTGGGAATTCAAAGTTTCCGCAAGAATATTTTTTTTTCGGGATGAGCAACCAATATTAAGGAATATCAGCACTATAACTATAATTTTATTACCGTTTTTCATAAATAGTTAATTAAATTGATGTGTTAAATAAATTTTTATGCATTAACCTTAAACTAAATAATATAATAACCCTGTGGCGAAGGAATTGCATCTATTTTTTTATTATCTATTTCTGCTAAAGTATTTTCAATCATATCTGACATTGCTTCTAAAGCCAAATCATTAGGCTGAATACCAAAAGGATCTTCGAGTTCATCGGCAATTGCTTCTAAAGCAACAAAAGTATAAGCTATAAAAACAATTACAAATGGTGTAATCCAAACTGTTGATTCAACAAAACCAAAAGGAAGCAAAAAACAATAAATATAAACAGTACGATGCAACAAGATGCTGTAGGTATAAGGAATTGGAGTACTTGCAATTCTTTCGCAACCACCTATAATATCTGAAATTTTATTCAAATTTAAATCAAAATTAGCTTGAGTGATCGGATCTATCCTACCAGAAAGTTTCGCTTTGTTAACCCAAACCCCTAATTCTTTCAAAATCATGATTGGTTTAAAAACAAACGTTTTAAATTTATCGTCAGCTGAATTAGGTAGTAATCTTTCTAAATCTCCATCGGCCTCAGTTTGTCTCAGTTGGTGTTTTAAAGCATGTACTAAAGCGGTTAACAAATGAATAAAATGAGTTCGCTCCTTATCATAATCATTTCCTTCAACTAGTGTATGAGCCTGCCTTGCTAAAGAACGCGTATCATTTAATAGAGCGCCCCATAATTTCCTTCCTTCCCAGAACCGATCATAACTTACGGTATTCCTGAATCCTAGAAATATGGCTAGCGCTATTCCGAAAAGAGTAAAAATGGCAGGATTGATATAGATATTGTAGCTCAGTAAATCTTCTCTAAAATAGACAACTAACATAGAATAGATAAAAAGGATAGATAAACGTGGCAAAAGTTGCGGTAGCACCGATCCGTTCCACTCAAAGAGCATTTTGAACCAGTTTGTTTTTTTCTTAGTAATCATAGCGCAAATTTACTGCTTTATGAGGGTTTAAGAATAAATTTTTCTTAAAAATCAAGTAAAGTCCATATGGTTATTTAAAATCGTGTACTATTTGAAAATCATTTTAAGTTTGATTTAAAGAAAATTGTAACATCATAAGTTAATCGTAAATTTTATCTTTAATTTTGCAATGTGAAAATATGGGTAACAATTTTATCGTTTATTGTGCTGTTTCTTTCAACAGTACCTTGCTCTGCATATACTAAACAATCAGAATGTGCTTTAGGGAAAAACTGTGAGAATGATTCTGACGATTGCGGTAATGATTGCAACGGAAAGTGTTCGCCATTTTACTCTTGTGGCAGTTGCATTGGGTTCGCAATAAACTTCACTTTCACCCCTATTAGTGAAAAAACAGATTTTTCTACAGATGAAATGGTACAACCATTATCGTATGATAAATTTGTATACTCTTCTTTCATTTGTAACATTTGGCAACCGCCCAAAAGCACTTAATATAGAACAGTTTTGACTTGCTTGATTTTGAGATCACGCAAACACCTTATGTTTATTAATATTAAGAAAATTTATATGTTTAAATATATTTTATTGATTGTGGCAATAGCAACTATTGGCACGGCACAAGCACAAAATACAATCAAAGTCCTTATTAAAGATGCTGAAACAAATCAGCCTATAAATGCTGTGACAGCTAAAATTGAGCAAACTAATTTAGTCTCTAAATCAGATACTAACGGCGCTATTGTTTTTGAAAATCTTCTCGAAGGAACACATATTGTTTCTTTTTCTATTGATGGTTTTAGCAATCACAAAGTAACATTTGCGATACCTTTTGTAGGCGAATTTTTAGAAGTTTTATTACAAAGTGAAGCTGAAGAGATGGATGAAATTGTTATCACTTCAACCAGAGGAACCAGAAGTATTAGTAACATTCCTAGCAGAGTGGAATTTATTGCCGGAGAAGAATTAGAAGAAAAAGGGAATATGAAACCAGGCGATATCCGTATGATGCTTAATGAAAGTACAGGTATACAAACGCAACAGACATCTGCACTTCAGGAAATTCATCTATTAGAATTCAAGGATTAGACGGTAGATACACGCAAATATTAAAAGATGGTTTCCCTGTTTTTTCTGGCGCTTCAAGTGGGCTGGGATTACTGCAAACACCTCCATTAGATTTAAAACAAGTAGAGATAATTAAGGGATCTGCTTCTACTTTATATGGCGGTGGAGCAATTGCCGGATTGGTAAATCTTATCTCTAAAACTCCAACAAAAGAAAGAGAATTACGTTTTTTACTTAATGGAACATCCGCTCTTGGACTGGATATTAATGGGTTTTATTCGCAAAGATTTAATAAAATTGGACTGACTGTTTTTGCATCACATGATCGAAATGCACCTTATGATCCTGCAGATATCAAGCTTACCGCTATCCCGAAGTTTGAACGTTTTAATTTTAATCCAAAATTATTTGTCTATTTTAATGAGAATACAAATCTTGATTTTGGTATCAATACGGTTTTTGAAAATCGAATTGGTGGAAACATTGATTATATCAAAGATCAAAACAGCTATCCAAATAGTTATTTTGAAAAGAATAAAACACAGAGAATTAGTACGCAATTCACTCTTACACATAAATTCAATGAAAAGGAATCTGTGATGTTTAAAAATAGTTTTAATAATTTTAACCGTGTCGTAACTATTCCAGATTATATTTTTGACGGTTTGCAGAACAGTACCTTTTCTGAATTGGCATATTCTTATAATGGTGCTATCTCTGAATGGGTTGTGGGAGCTAACTTATATACTGATAATTTTACTGAAGACGGTAACACTGCTTTTCCATTGCGAAATTACAATCAAATAACGTATGGCGCTTTTGTCCAAAACACTGTAAAAGCGAACCATTGGTTGGATATAGAAACAGGGCTTAGAGGAGATTATGTTGTTGATTATGGCTTTTCTCTTTTACCAAGAGTTTCAGCTTTATTTAAAATTAATAATCAACTTACTTCTAGAATTGGTGGAGGATTGGGTTATAAAACACCAACCGTATTTACTGAGGAAAGCGAGCGTATTCAATACCAAAATGTACGCCCTATAGATAGCGATTTTAATACCCTTGAAAAGAGTTATGGCGTGAATTTCGATGTTAATTATAAGACTTATATAACTAATGATATATCAGTATCTATCAATCAGTTATTCTTTTTTACTAATGTTGATAATCCACTTGTATTAACACCTCTTGCAGATGATAACTATCAGTTCGTCAATATTGACGGTTATTTAGATACGAAAGGAACAGAAACAAATGTTAAATTGGGATATAAGGATTTTAAATTATTTCTTGGTTACACCTACACTGATGCATCGATAGATAATTCTGGTGTAAAATCTGAAAATCCATTAACGTCTAAACACCGCTTAAATAATGTTTTAATGTATGAAATGGAAGATCAATGGAAAATTGGATTAGAAGGATATTATTATAGCCCACAAAAATTAAATGACGGCACTACAGCAAGAGAGTATTGGATTTTTGGTTTAATGATCGAAAAGTTATGGGAGAATTTTTCAGTTTATTGCAATTTCGAAAACTATACAGATACAAGACAAACCAAATTTGGTAGTATATACACCGGAACAATTTCAAATCCTGTTTTCAAAGACATCTATGCTCCATTAGACGGATTCGTAGTAAATGCTGGAATTAAAATAAAAATTTAAAATTCATAAATCAATAACACAGGCACACTTTTTTGGGATTGATTAAGATTGATCCCAAATTATTGTCTAGAAAAACTAAAGCAAAAAAAAACTTCTCAATTTCTTGAGAAGTTTTGTGGGCGATGAGGGGTTCGAACCCCCGACCCCCTCGGTGTAAACGAGGTGCTCTGAACCAGCTGAGCTAATCGCCCCACTTTACCAATTAAAGATGTTTTATTGTCTCTTATTGCTGGTGCAAATATACACCTAGAATTGGTATTTACAAGCAAAAATTAAAAATAAATTAATAAAAAATCACCTCTAAATCCTTTCATACTCTGTTACAACGAATTAATAGTTTTTTCTAGGACTACTATTTTTTTGTAATGAATCGCTATAGTATTACATTTGCGATATAAACAAGATATAATGGCAAGGTTCAAAGAAAATGATTTACCAAAATCAAAAATTACAGCTACTTCACTCAATAAAGCAACGCTTATATTTCAATATGCGGGAAATCACCGTTGGAAATTTTATGTTGGTCTCATTTTTTTATTGCTTACTGGTGCTACCGCATTAGCCTTCCCTAAATTAATGGGGATGTTGATTGATTGCGTGAAGAATAAAAGTTACACCCAAGCTAACAATATTGCATTATTATTGATTGGTATTCTTTTTATGCAATCTATTTTTTCGTTTTTTAGATTATCCTTATTTATCAATTTCACCGAACATACCTTAGCCAATGTGAGACACTCTTTGTATAGTAACTTAGTAAAGCTTCCGATGTCTTTCTTTTCTCAAAAACGAGTTGGTGAATTAAATAGTAGAATAAGCTCAGATATAACACAAATACAAGACACTTTAACCTCTACCATTGCAGAGTTCTTGAGACAATTTATTCTAATCATAGGTGGTGTTGCCTTATTGGCCACTGAAAGTATCAAACTAACATTATTAATGCTATCAGTTGTTCCTTTAGTAGCGGTGGCTGCCGTTATTTTTGGCCGCTTCATTCGTAAATATTCTAAAAATGTTCAGGATCAAGTTGCCGAGAGTCAGGTTATTGTTGAAGAAACCATGCAAGGAATTAGTATTGTTAAGGCTTTCGCCAATGAATGGTACGAAATTGCTCGTTACGATGGAAAAATCAAAGAAGTAGTTAAAATAGCCATTAAAGGAGGTAAATATAGGGGATACTTCGCTTCCTTTATCATTTTCTGTCTTTTTGGAGCTATTGTTGCTGTGGTTTGGTTTGGTGTTCGGTTGAGCATCAGTGGCGAAATGAGCGTGGGACAGTTAATATCATTTGTCCTATACTCTACTTTTGTCGGTGCCTCTTTTGGTGGAATTGCAGAATTGTATGCCCAAATCCAAAAAGCAATTGGAGCTACTGAACGTGTTTTTGAATTATTGGATGAAACTCCTGAAAAAATCAACTCAGAACAGAACACAGCGCCAATTGAAAAAATTAGAGGTAATGTCACATTCAAAAATGTAGCATTTAGCTATCCTTCTAGAAAAGAGATCAAAGTATTAAAAGACGTGAATTTTACCGCAAACTTTGGACAAAAAATAGCCATTGTAGGTCCTAGTGGAACAGGAAAGTCAACTATTGCTTCCCTTTTACTTCGTTTTTATGATATTGATAGTGGCGAAATCCTAGTCGACGGACAAAACATTTATGATTTTGATTTGGAAACCCTAAGAGGAAATATGAGTATTGTTCCCCAAGATGTGATTTTATTTGGTGGAACCATAAAGGAAAATATAGCTTACGGAAAGCCGGATGCAACTGAAGATGAAATTCTTTTGGCAGCAAAACAAGCGAACGCATTTAATTTCATCGAAGGTTTCCCTGAAAAATTCGAAACAATTGTGGGAGAAAGAGGAATCAAGCTTTCTGGAGGACAAAGGCAACGTATTGCGATAGCACGTGCGCTTCTAAAAAATCCTAGTATATTAATTCTTGATGAAGCCACATCATCTTTAGACAGTGAAAGTGAAAAATTAGTTCAGGAAGCATTAGAAATTTTGATGCAAGGAAGAACGAGTATCATCATCGCACACCGACTATCAACCATTCGTAGTGCAGATCAAATTTTAGTACTTGATAATGGCGTAATTTCAGAACAAGGGACACATCAAGAATTGATAATCTTAGAGAACGGGATTTATAAAAACTTAAGTAATCTACAGTTTAGCAACTCTTAAACATTAGAATAAGTAGCCCGCAAAAAAAACTCCAATTGTATTAATTGGAGTTTTTTTTATTCAAAAATGGCAGTAAGTATTTTCTGAAATATACTTAATCTATTCTATTTTCCTTTTCTTCTTTTTCTTTCTGCTTTTATTAAAGATAATTCTCTACTGGTTTGCCCAGCTACAGAGGTATTTTCTTCGGCGCGACGTATTAAATAAGGCATAACATCTTTTACAGGACCAAAAGGCAAGTATTTAGCGACATTGTAACCCTGTTCGGCTAAGTTGTAACTAATATTGTCACTCATTCCGTATAATTGACCAAACCAAATTCTGCTATCATTTGTTTCGATTCCTCTTTCTTTCATCAAGTCCATCAAAAAATAAGTGCTTTGTTCGTTATGTGTTCCTGCAAAAACAGACATACTCTCTAAATGATCAACCATATAACTAACTGCCGCGTCATAATTAACATCCGTGGCTTCTTTAGTAGAACATATTGGCGAAGGATATCCTTTTTCTTCAGCACGTACATTCTCCTTTTCCATATAAGCCCCGCGAACTATTTTTATTCCTATAAAAAAACCTTCTTTTTTAGCCTGATCATGCAGTTTTCTTAAATAATCTAAGCGATCCCAACGGTACATTTGAAGGGTATTAAAAACAATAGTCTTGTTTTTATTGTATTTACGCATCATTTCAGTCACCACTTCATCAGCTGCATCTTGCATCCAACTTTCCTCAGCATCGATTAGTAAACCAACATCTTTTTTATGTCCTTCACTACAAACTATATCAAAACGAGCTACTACTCTATCCCATTCTGCTTGCTCCTTTAAAGTAAGTGTTTGTTTCTCTCCTACTTTTTGATACAATTCAAAACGACCAAGACCTGTGGGTTTAAAAACTGCAAATGGAATTGCTTCACGTTCTTTGGCAAAATCAATCGTTTTTAGAGTCATTCTCAAAGCAGCATCAAACTGATCTTCTTCTTCTTTTCCTTCAACTGAATAATCTAATACAGATGAAACCCCTTTGGTGTACATTTTATCAACTACAGAAAGGCAGTCATTTTCATTAATACCTCCACAAAAATGATCAAAAACAGTGGCACGAATTAAACCTTCAACAGGTAAATTTACATTCAATGCAAAATTAGTGACTGCTGCTCCAATTCTTACTAAGGGTTGGTTTGCAATCATTTTAAAAAGAAAATAAGCTCGATCAAGTTCGGTGTCGCTTTTTAATGAAAAGGCAACTTGTGTATTATTAAATAATTTTTCCATCTATTGTGATATTTTTAAACAAATATAGACAGACTTTTCAATATTATTTACCAAAAATTACCTTATTTTGCGCATTCAATTAATCTACAATGATGCAATCAATACAAGCCAGTAATTATCCGATTCATTTTAATGAAAAAGGATACGAAGCCCTTAACCTTCATTTAAAAGAAAATAAGTATTCTAATTTATTTATTATAGTAGACACTAATACAAATGAGTTCTGTTTACCCAAATTTCTACCCTTTATAGAAACCGATTTGACTATTGAGATAATCGAATTTGAAAATGGAGAAGAGAATAAAAACATCGAAACTTGTGTCCAAATTTGGAATGTTTTGACAGAACTTGGCGCAGACAGAAAAACCTTGATAATAAATCTAGGAGGTGGTGTTGTTACTGATTTAGGTGGCTTTGTTTCTTCGACATTTAAACGAGGGGTAGCCTTTATTCATATTCCTACCACTCTACTTTCAATGGTAGATGCTTCTGTGGGAGGAAAAAACGGTGTTGATTTAGGTAATTTAAAAAACCAAATTGGAGTTATTAATACCCCAAACATGGTGCTAATTGATACTGAATACCTTGAAACACTTCCGCAAAACGAAATGCGTTCTGGTCTTGCTGAGATGCTAAAACACGGATTAATATACGACAAGGCATATTGGGAGCAATTTCTTGATCTAAAAGCTATTGATTTTGTTGACTTAGATGAACTTATTCACAGATCTGTAGCCATAAAAAACGAAATCGTTTCGCAAGACCCTACTGAAAAACACATCCGAAAATCATTGAACTTTGGTCATACCCTAGGACATGCCATTGAGAGTTATTTTTTAGAAAATGAGAATAAAACAACATTATTACACGGTGAGGCGATTGCTATAGGAATGATTTTAGAAAGCTACATATCATTGGACAAAGAACTAATAAATGCTGATGAATACAACCTTATAAAGACCACCATAAAATCTATCTTTGAAGATGTCACAATTTTAGATAATGACATTCAACCGATCTTAGAGTTGCTAATCCATGACAAAAAAAACGAGTATGGAACAATTCAGTTTGCCTTGATAGAAGGTATTGGGAATATCAAAATAAATCAATCTGTTGAAAATGAATTAATTCTTAGAGCATTTAACGATTATAAATCTTAAATATTTTTTAGCAAAAAGGATTGGATTACGTATAAATTATTTTTTACATTTGCCTCAATGAAAAACAGTCATAACCAAAGGAATTATAGCTCGTATGAGAATAGAAACAATCGATCTTTTAAAAGGATCTTGAAGCGTTTCTATTCGATTAAAGAGAACTTCAGTTTTGATTTGTCTCAATATTTAAAAGTAGATCACGAAAAGCTTCAGATTATATATGCAAATATCAGAGTTTGAATTTTAGCTTATTTTATTTCAATTTAATTAATATAAAACACTAAAAGCTAAATGAATACTAAATATTCCGACTTAATAAATCAAACTTACTATTTTCCTCAAGAGGAATTTAAATTAAACAAAGATAACCTTCAGTTTCATAATATTGATTTGATGAAATTGGTAGAACAATATGGTACACCTTTAAAGTTTACTTACCTACCCCAAATTTCCAACAACATTAACAAAGCCAAAAGCTGGTTTCGTAAATCGATGGAAAAAAACAAATATGACGCAAAATACTATTACTGCTATTGTACCAAAAGTTCTCACTTTGAATTCATAATGAACGAAGCGTTCAAGAACAATATTCATGTTGAAACTTCTTCTGCTTTTGATATCAATATTGTTGAGAATTTGATGGCTAACGGTAAAATTAACAAAAGCACGTTTGTAATTTGTAATGGTTTTAAAAGAGATCAATACATCGAAAACATTGCTCGCTTAATCAATAACGGTCATAAGAATACCATTCCAATTATTGACAACTATGAAGAACTAGATTTACTTCAAGCTGAAATAAAAGGGAAATTTAAAATTGGTATCCGTATTGCTGCCGAAGAAGAACCAAAATTTGAGTTCTACACTTCCAGACTAGGAATTGGGTATAAAAACATTGTTAGTTTTTACAAAAAACAAATTCAGGAAAACGATAAATTGGAACTGAAAATGTTGCACTTTTTCATCAATACTGGTATCAATGATACTGCTTACTATTGGAATGAATTAGTGAAATGTATCAAAGTATACATAGCGCTTAAGAAAGAATGTCCAACATTGGACGGTTTAAACATTGGTGGTGGATTCCCAATCAAGAACTCCTTAGCATTTGAATATGATTATCAATATATGATTGATGAAATAATCAATCAAATAAAAATTGCTTGTGACGAAGCTGAAGTAGAAGTTCCTAATATTTTTACTGAATTCGGTTCGTTTACTGTAGGTGAAAGTGGTGGCGCCATTTATCAAATTTTGTATCAAAAACAACAAAATGACAGGGAAAAATGGAATATGATTGACTCTTCATTCATTACTACTTTACCGGATACATGGGCAATAAACAAACGTTTTATCATGCTAGCTATTAATCGCTGGAATGAAACCTATGAAAGAGTATTACTCGGTGGTTTGACTTGTGACAGCGACGACTACTACAACTCTGAGCAAAATATGAATGCTATCTATTTGCCAAAATACAACAAGGAAAAACCGTTATATATTGGATTTTTCAATACTGGAGCATATCAGGAAACAATAGGCGGATATGGTGGTTTACACCATTGCTTAATTCCACAACCCAAACACATTTTGATTGATCGAGATGAAAATGGAATAATCGCTACCGAAGTCTTTTCAGAGCAACAAACTTCTGATGACGTTTTAAAAATATTAGGGTACAATAAAAAATAAATATTTAACACACAATTAGTCAACTTAAAAATTTATTATATTTGAATATATTCAATTAATTGATTTTTAAATCTTTAAACCAAATAAAATGAGTAAAGGACCTATAAGTCAGTTTATAGAAAAGCATTATTTGCATTTCAATTCTGCGGCTTTAGTAGATGCAGCAAAAGGCTATGAAGAACAGCTTGCTAATGGAGCTAAAATGATGGTAACTCTTGCTGGAGCAATGAGTACTGCCGAAATCGGAAAGATTTTTGCAGAAATGATTCGTCAAGACAAAGTACAAATTATATCTTGTACAGGTGCAAATTTAGAAGAAGACATCATGAACTTGGTAGCTCATTCACATTACGAAAGAGTACCAAACTACCGTGATTTGACTCCAGAACAAGAATGGGATCTACTTGAAAGAGGTTTAAATCGAGTAACAGATACTTGTATTCCTGAGCATGAAGCATTCCGTCGTTTGCAGAAGCACATTTACAAAATTTGGAAAGATGCAGATGAAAAAGGGGAACGTTATTTACCGCATGAATATATGTATAAAATGCTTTTATCAGGCGTTTTAGAAGAATATTACGAAATCGATTTGAAAGACAGCTGGATGTATGCTGCAGCGGAAAAAAACTTACCAATTATCTGTCCAGGATGGGAAGACAGTACTATGGGAAATATTTTTGCTTCCTATGTCATTAAAGGAGACTTAAAAGTTTCCACTATGAAATCTGGAATAGAATACATGACATTTTTAGCAGATTGGTATCCTAAAAATTCCGCTAATGGAGTTGGGTTTTTCCAAATTGGTGGTGGTATAGCAGGAGATTTCCCAATTTGTGTAGTTCCGATGTTGTATCAAGATATGGAAATGCCAGAAACCCCTTTTTGGAGCTATTTCTGCCAAATTTCAGATTCAACTACCAGTTACGGTTCTTATTCGGGGGCAGTACCTAATGAAAAAATTACTTGGGGTAAGTTAGACATTAAAACTCCTAAGTTTATTATTGAGTCGGATGCTACAATTGTAGCACCTCTAATTTTTGCTTATTTATTAGATTTATAGAATTTCCTTATGAAAAGAGTAATTGTTGATTATGCAAAACTTACCAATGAAATCTTAAACCTTTTGGTTGAAAAATTTCCTGATGGTTATGACGATTCGAATATTGTGCGTTTTAGAAATGCAAAAAATGAGTTGATTGAAGCGGTTGAAGTACGCACTGAAGACACTATTTACTTAGTGAAAGTAAGTATGAAACTTGCTGATAGAATTGAAAACTACGATGAAGATGAAGAAATCGATGACGTTATTGAGCCAATCATGCCAATGAAAGGAATGACTGATGATGACATGGATGATGATGATGATGACGATGATGAGGATGACAATCACGACAAGCCTGATATTGATGAGGATGATGAAGATCCTGATACCGCTGACTATTCTGACGAAGAAGAAGATGATGAAGATTAAACTTATATGATTTAAAAAAAAGGAACTCACAAATGAGTTCCTTTTTTTAATAGAGTACTAAAATATTTAAATTAGCACCTCCCCTAATGTCCCAATAATTCCTTATGATTACATCTCAAAAATTACATGAAACACTTAAGGAAAATTTTGGTTTTGAAAAATTTAGAATAAATCAAGAACAAGTAATAAATGCAATTTTGTCGGGCCAAGATACTTTGGCGATTATGCCTACAGGTGGAGGAAAATCTATTTGCTTTCAACTACCAGCATTACTATTTCCTGGAATAACTATAGTGATCTCTCCGTTAATTGCCTTGATGAAAGATCAGGTAGACAGTTTAAAAGCAAATGGAATTCAAGCTTGCTATATTAATAGTTCTCAAACAGATGCCGAACAGCAATCGCACATTCAGAATCTAATAAACAACAAAGTCAAACTTGTTTATGTTGCCCCTGAAAGTTTATCCTATTTAGAAAATGTATTTAGCCAAATAACCTTAAGTCTTATTGCAATTGACGAGGCACATTGCATTTCATCATGGGGACATGATTTCCGTCCGGCGTATACTAATTTGGGGTATCTCAAAAAGCGCTTCCCTTCTACTCCAATATTAGCTTTAACTGCAACAGCTGATAAGGCTACACGTAAGGACATTAGCAAACAATTAAACTTAAAAGAACCTAAGTCATTTATATCCTCTTTTGATAGAAAAAACTTAAGCTTAGAAGTTCGTCCAGCACTCGACAGAGTTAAACAGATCGTTGATTTCATTAGTGCTAAACCACGTGAATCTGGAATTGTTTATTGCTTAAGTAGAAAAACTACCGAGGAGCTTGCGGAGAAACTTCAGAAAGCGGGTATCAATGCTAAAGCTTATCACGCAGGTTTAGATAGTACAGTCCGATCTAAAACACAAGATGATTTCATCAATGATGACTGCCAGGTGGTTTGCGCCACTATAGCTTTTGGAATGGGAATCGACAAATCAAATGTACGCTGGGTAATCCACTATAACTTACCAAAAAACATTGAGGGTTATTACCAAGAAATTGGACGTGCAGGTCGTGATGGATTGCCGTCAGAAACTATATTGTTTGAAAGTTATGGTGATGTAATTCAATTGCAAAAATTCGCTTCACAAGGCTTAAACGCCGAAGTGCAGTTAGCAAAACTCGAAAGAATGAAGCAGTATGCTGATGCTTTGAGTTGTCGCAGGAAAATCTTACTATCTTATTTTGGAGAATTAGTAACCGAAAATTGTGGGAATTGCGACATTTGCAAAAATCCGCCCGCCTTTTTCGACGGTACAATTATAGCCCAAAAAGCATTATCAGCCATTATGCGTTTGAAGGAATTGGAGCCATTACCCGTAATTGTTGATTTCCTCAGAGGATCAAAGAATGCCTATATTTTCGAAAAAGAATATCAAAATCTAAAAACATATGCCGTTGGTGCTGATATATCTTGGTACGACTGGAATCAATACATTATCCAACTGATTAATCAAGGATATTGCGAAATTGCGTTTCATCAGCAAAACAAAATAAGACTCACCACATTAGCCCGCGAAGTTTTATTTGAAGGTGACAAAGTACAATTAACAACTGTACAAAAAAATACTGTTGAAAAAACAGATACCAAAGAGCTAAAAAGCAAATCGGCAACCAACTCTCTATTCGAAAAATTAAGAAAATTGCGCTACGAAATCTCCAAGGAGGAAAGCGTTCCAGCCTATGTGATTTTTAGTGACGCGGCTTTACGTCAAATGGAAACTAAAAGACCAATGAGTGATGTCGAATTGATCGCTATTGACGGTGTTGGGAAGGCAAAACTAGAGAAATATGGAGATGCATTTATAAATGCGATTATCGAATTTCAAAAGAACAAAGCAGTAAAACCTAAAAAAGAAGCTGGAACCTATAAAGAAACACTACTTCTATTTCAAAGCGGAATATCTGTGAATGAAATTGCAATGAAAAGAAAGTTGGGACTAGGAACGATAATGTCCCATTTAGCCAAATTATATGTAGACGGTGAAAGAATAGATTTAAATCAATTTGTATCCAAGGAGGAAGTAGAACTCGTTTACAAAGCTAGTATAAAATTAGAAAATCCAACTATCTTAAAGCCGTATTTTGACTATCTTGAAGGAAAACTAGGATATGACAAGATAAGGTTAGCCTTGGCAATCATAGAAAAAGAAAATAGACCAACTTAAGCAATTACTATGATAACCTCCTTTACTCCTTTTGTAAGTTCAAATACCGAAATCCTAATTTTAGGAACCATACCAGGTATTGCTTCTCTTGAGAAACAAGAATATTATGCACACCCGAGAAATCATTTTTGGAAAATTATATATACACTGTTTGATAACATGCCTATTCCTCTAATTTTTAATGAAAAAATAGAATTTTTAAAACTTAATCGAATTGGACTATGGGACGTTTTACAAAACTGCGAGAGGAAAGGAAGTTTAGACGTTCATATAAAAAACCAAACTGAAAATGATTTTGAATCCTTATTCGAACAATACCCTTCAATTAATAAAATAATCTTTAACGGCAAGGACAGTCATAAGTACTTTTTAAAGAAATTTGGACAAAAAGAAGGCATCACTTATTACGTGATGCCTTCTACAAGTCCTGCAAATACTATGTCTTTTGAAAATAAGCTTAAAATTTGGTCAAGCTACTTTCAGTAATTTACAAATATCTTTCCTGATAAATTCTCTGGTGATGCTTTTGGTGTCCAATAAGAATAAAACCAATCGCACGAACAGAAACTGGACTATCAGAAGCTATTCCGATTATGTTTAGCTGTTCTGCTGAAAAACTTTTAAATAGAGACAAAGTAGACTGTCTTACAACTGCCATTTCTGTCAATAACTCCTGAAGGCTTCTAGCATTTGCATTAGTATTGTCTACATAATGATTTTCTTCAAAACCAGGTAATGGCGTCATATCATTTCTAGAAATGCGCATTGCACGATAACTAAAAACGCGTTCCGCATCAATAAGGTGCTGAATAATTTCCTTTATAGTCCATTTGCCTTCCGCATAACGGTAATCAAATTTATCCATGGGAATATTCTGCACAAATCTGATAAATTCATGCACACAAATCTCTAACTCCTCTATCAATTCTACATCCTCTAAAGCTTGAATATAGCTCTTATAAAAAGGCGCATATTCGGTAACAGGTAATTGGTTTGATTTCATCTTTATGTTATTTATGCTGAATTTCTACTTGCGTTTGTATTCCCAAAAAGAGAACGCATTACTATTTTTTCGTATACTTTTATCAACTCTTCGTTAGCAACACTTTCTTTGTTTAGCTCATTAATTCTCAATAAAGCATATTGCTGTATTGTCAACAATGGCAATACAATACGCTCTCTTATTTGAATTGAAGCTTTACCATCAGGATAGTTTTCCATTAGTTCTTTATGACCCGCAATCTTCAATAATAACCTCTTAGATTCTAAGAATTCATCATATATTATTTGCCAAAAAGGACCAAACTCTGGATCTTTTTTCATGTATGCTGTTAGCGGAAAGAAAGATTTTGCCAAAGACATCATACTGTTTTCTAACAATGTTTTAAAGAACAAAGAATTATCATATAAATCCTGAACTCTATCCCACTGACCCATATCTTCAAAATGTTTGAGTGCAGTACCCACTCCGAAAAAACCGGGAACATTTTGCTTTAATTGACTCCAAGAACCCACAAAAGGAATCGCTCTTAAGTCTTTAAAGTCTAATTCTGCCGACTTGCTTCTTTTAGAAGGGCGGCTTCCTATGTTGGTTTTGGCGTAATACTTTAAAGTACTCATTTGCTCCAAATAGGGAATAAATTTTGGGTGATTCTTAAAGCTTAAGTACTTTTCATATCCAAAATCAGCTAATTGACCCATCACTACTTTCTCTTCGTCCGATAATTCATTTTTATTTTTACTAAATACCTGATTTGTAACACCAGCACTTAGTAAATTCTCTAAATTATAACGACAGGAATCTAAAGTTCCAAAATTAGAACTAATAGTTTGTCCCTGAACAGTAATCTGAATCTCTTTATTCTCGATTGTTGGCCCTAGCGAAGCATAAAACTTATGTGTTTTTCCTCCTCCACGTGCTGGTGGCCCACCACGACCATCAAAAAAGATAACCTTAATACCGTATTTCCTGGAAATAGCGGTAAGCTCTTCTTTAGCCTTGTAGATACTCCAGTTAGCCATTAAATAACCTCCATCTTTTGTTCCGTCAGAAAAACCTAGCATTATAGTCTGCTTCATTTCCCTGTTAACCAAATGACCAGCATACATTGGATTAGTATATAACTGCTCCATAATATTGTGGGCATTCATTAAATCGTCAACCGACTCAAATAAAGGCACTACATCAACAGTAGGGGCTTCCCAATCACTTAAACGGATTAAAGCAAAAGTTTCCATAACATTGAGAGCACTTTCATTATTGCTAATAATATATCGATTAGCTCCAAGCTCACCATTATTTTCTTGGATCACCTTTATAGCTTGGATCGACTCAATAGTTGATCTTGTGATTTCATTTTCAAAATCAGCTGAATTAAGATTTCCTTTTACATTAGACAATACTTCAAATTTCTCCTCTTCTGTTAGGTCATAATAATTTTCCGGAAAAACATCCGTATTCGAATTCGAATAAAACTCATGGACGTCTTTAAAAACTGCATCATGTATTCTACTATTCTGACGAATATCTAGAGTTGCAAAATGGAATCCAAACAAATTGACTTTTATAAGAAGCGCTTCTAATTCGTCTAAATAAAGCGATTGATGTTGCTCGATTATTATTGTTTTAATCTTGTTTAATTGCGCTTTAAATTCCTCTAAAGTAATGTATATTTCACCTTTTGAATAGAAGACAGAACGATAAAGTTTAAATTCAAGTTCAGCAACCAAAACATCAACACCTGAGAACGTTAGCTTTCTTTTTAAACCTCTTACTTCTATATAATAACATTTCATAATAGAGGTCCTCAAACGCTCCGCTACATTCAAAGTAATTTCTGTTGTAACAAATGGATTACCATCACGATCGCCTCCTGGCCAAAAACCAAGTTTAATCAATGAATTTTGAATCGAATTGCCATGGAAAACATTTTTTTGAAGATAATGAACCATATCACCTGAAGTGCTATAAAATACATTTTCAAGGTACCAAATCAAGCTTACTGCTTCATCGAATGGATTAGGTTTTTCTTGTTTTATAAAAGGAGTCTTTCCTAATTGAGCTAGAAGCTCCTTGATGTCAAGTAGATTATTATCTCTAATAGCATCAGTCAAATCATTGATAATTCCTAAAACTGAACCTGGATAAAATTGAGTAGGATGAGCTGTTAGTACAGTTCTTATATTAAAATCTTCCAAGAAACCTATTAGCTCTTCTCTCTTTCCTTTTGCGTCTGCTTTCTCTTTAATATCTCTTAAAGACCCTCTGCCCTCCATATTATTCACAATAGGAAAAGCGGCATCTTCAACAGCATCAAATAAAACAATTTGACGCTCAATATACTGTATAAAACGAAACATCAAATCAATTTTATCAGCCTCAACATCGCTGTGTAGGTATTTTTTAGAGAAAGACTCTATGATTTCTTTAGGTGTTTCCAGTTTCTTGAAGCCACTTTCACAAACATCTGTAAATAAAGGAAGTAAAGCTCCTGTATTATCTATCGATTGAAAGGGTAAAGTAATAAAAACACTATTGTATATATTATATTTAGAAAGGACGTTTTCATTAAAACGTTCAATTTTGGGTAGTGTATACATAATTTTGTTATAGTTGGTTTGGTTTAACGAAAAATAGTTATAAAAAAATAACCTCAAGAACTAACTTGAGGTTATATAAAATATAGCGTTCAAGTGTATTACATGTTTTTAAAGATCGTGTGCATTAAACGCTTTTTATCGTTAATGCTTTCCTCAAGTGAAATCATAGTCTCAGTTCTGTATACTCCATCAATATCATCAATCATAAAAATAACATCCTTAGCATGTTTTGTATCCTTTGCTCTAATCTTGCAAAAAATATTAAACTTACCTGTTGTCACAGAAGCTACCGTTACAAAAGGGATTTCATTGATGCGTTGCAAAACAAACTTCGTCTGAGAAGTGTTATTAAGAAAAACTCCCACATAAGCGATAAAAGAGTAACCTAATTTATCATAATCAAGTACTAATGAAGAGCCCATAATGATACCGGCATCTTCCATTTTTTTAACCCTAACGTGAACAGTTCCTGCAGAAATTAATAATTTTTTTGCAATATCCGTAAACGGAACTCTTGTATTGTCTATCAACATATCTAAAATCTGGTGATCTACTTCATCTAAACGGAACTTACTCATATTTCTTTAATTAACATTATTAATGGCTATAACAAAGCATAAAAATATACATAAAAATAACAAAATGATATAAATAATTATTTTTTTATCAATCCGTTAACAATTTTAATGCTGTTTTCTAAATAAAAATCGGCTTTTTGATTTAATTCCGGAAACCTACCAAATTCATCTTTATATGCTGCTTCTTTTGCATCATACTCAAAATGAGCGTAATAACCTTCCAAATCTCCAATTTTTACAATATAAGCATTAAAATAAATTTCATTTTCAATTAATTCTTCTTTGTATTGTGCAGCAAAATTCGTGATTTTTTCAACACCATCATAATTTAATTTGACATTTTTGTATATAAAATCATAAAAAACGACTTTATTTTGAGGAATACTCAAGTAATTGTCAATTCTATTGTCAACTATATCGTTTTCGCTAAGTATCGCAAAACTAGAAACTAAAGCCATAAACACATACTTTCTCGTTTTTTCTCTGTCGTAATCCTCAGGAAAATGTCCTGCTTCAAATAATAAGGTAGGCGCGCCCATATATTGAAAAGTATCTCCAATGCAATTTATATTAAAAGAATCATCAAAACGACCTATTTGATTTGGTATATACTTTTGCAAAACAGTATTAATACCCGCGATAAGATTTATAGCTTTCAATCGAGATTCATTAATCTCTCTTTCTTCATTATACGAAGGAGCTAAAAAAGACATTGTAGCCGGCTTGCCAGTACTTCCCACACCAAAAATAGTACGCTGGTCATGTAGGTTGTAGCAGTAGTCCGGTTTAAAAGACTCAAAAACCGTTCTCAATACTTTACTTTCCGGTTGACTAAGATCTTGAGAATCTCTGTTTAAATCTACTCCATTTGCGTTTGCACGAGTATAGAGTTTTGCTCCATCAGGGTTTAGCATTGGTATGCAGTAAAAACTAAAATTAGTTAACAATTGTTTTGCAAGTTCAGTGCCACTGTTTAACAGATTCAAGAAATCAACTAAGCCTTTTGTGGTGGTACTTTCGTTTCCGTGCATCTGAGACCAAAGCAATATTTTTATTTTTCCTTCTCCAATTTGGTATCTATAAATCGGTTTTTCAAGTACTGATTTTCCAATAATCGTAAGTTGATTATTGGTATTCATTTTCTCTAATAAAGGTTCAATCGATTCTAAAGTAAGGTATCTACCTGAGATAGACTTTTCTTTATTATCAATGAATAATTGTTCTAAATCCATGTTACATTATTTGATTTACAAAAGTAAACAACTTTATTTTTACAATTGTAAACACTTGTTTTGGTGCATAAATTATAAATGTAACCAAGATCAAGCTAATCAAAAGGGCCTATTATGTTAGCTTATGTAACAAATGTTACCTGTTTTTCTTTTAACAGTTAAAATATTATTTATCAGTATATTAAGTCATATCAAATAATCTTTTACTTGACTTATTTTTGTTTGTAACTTACTATTTACAGTTGTAATTTTGGTGTTAACGACTATTTTAATTACATTTGTAAATAGCTTATTTTTAATTACAATTTACAATGGTAAACACAGAAGAATTCATTAAACGTCTCGAAATAATACTAGATTATTACAGTCTTAACGCTTCTGCATTTGCCGATAAAATTGGGGTACAGCGATCCAGTTTGTCCCATCTCCTTTCAGGGAGAAACAAACCTAGTCTAGATTTTATTCTTAAAATTTTAGATGTATTTCCAGATGTAGATTTGTATTGGATTCTGAACGGCAAGGGAAGTTTTCCGAAAAATAATAAGACAATTCAGATACAGGAAGAAAAACAGGAAAAAGAAATTACACCCTCTTCTTCTGATGCAATCAGCGAACCTTTAATTCCTCAAAATTTATTTTCAAAAGAAAATGATACTAATAAGGAAAACAAAGTAAGTCCTAATAAAGAGGAAATTCAAAATGTTGCAGGCAGACCTCTTTCCGAGGAAGTGGAAAAAATTGTATTTTTTTATAAAGATGGAACCTTTAAAGAATTTAAACCAAATTAGGCTCTTGGGCAATTTTAGAGTTTATTACAATAAAAAATTAAAATTGAAATCCCTTTTCAGGAACCTTACCTTTTACTCCTGCAAAATGTTGCATTAAAATAGGCATTTCTTTTTCTATATCTCCAGATGGCATTAAAGGCCTTCCTAAATTAACTTCTTTCTTACCAAAATCAAATGCGACTGGAATTATAGGAACATTTGCTTTTAAGGCGATATAATAGAATCCCGTTTTAATTTCTCCCACTTTTTTTCGCGTGCCTTCAGGAAGAACTGCCAAACGAAAAATTTCTCTTCTATTAAAAATTTCTGCAATCACGTCTACTTTGTTCATTCCACCAGATCGATCTAATGGTTCGCCACCCATGTATTTAAAATAATAACCCAATGGAAAACCAAACAATTCCTTTTTAGCTACAAAATTCATTTCTAAACCTGTTATGCCTCTTGTAAATATACCTAGATAGAAATCATGCGCACTTGTGTGAGGCATAACCATCATAACGCATTTCTTAATGTCCGCATCGATAGTTCCCACAATCTTCCAACCCATGAGCTTGAAAAATATCCATTTATAAATTTGTTTCTTCATTGTTTGGCAATTTTGGGTCAAATATATAATTTAAAACTTATTTTTGATAAAAACTGCTATTGATGATAAAAAAAATATTGAGTTATTTTATTCCCATTAAAATTCACACCGTTAAATCCGCAGTTAGTAAATCGATTGAAGTGACTTGGGCAAATGGCGAATTAGTTATAGATTCAGAAAACACAAATTATTCCTACGGTAGTTTGCAGCGAATTTTAAGACTAGGATTAAAAACTGTTGGCTATGAAAAAATAGCGGCTATGGAACATATTTTAGTTTTAGGAGTAGCCGGTGGCAGCGTCATAAAAACATTAGTTGATGAAATCAAATTTAAAGGGAAAATAACCGGAGTAGAAATCGATCTAAATATAATAAAGATAGCCAATCAATATTTTAACTTGGATCAAGTGGAACAACTTGAAGTTGTAATTGATGATGCCTTTGAATTTGTTTTAAAAACCAAAGAAAAATACGATTTGATCATTATTGATGTTTTTCAGGACACAACGATGCCTAATTTTTTATATGAAACTTTTTTTACCGATCAAATATGTTTCCTATTGCGGAGTAAAGGAGTCGTTCTCTTTAATACTATGCTTTTGAATGAGGAGCACAACAGTAGGAATTCAAAATACATCACTGAATTTAATAAAGTTGATTATGCTATTAAATCAATTCCAAGAGTGGAGAGACATAATGAATTGATAGTAATTGAAAAACACCAATAAATAGATATTCCTTTTATATAAAAGAAAATTAGATGTAAATTAGATTGAACTTTAGCTTAAACAGATGAAAAAAATTATACGTAAGCTTCTATTGGGAAATATCACCAAAGTAGAGAAACCAAAATTCAATCCTTTTCAAAAGCGAATTCAAAATATAAAATCAATATGGAATAATGACCATCAGGATGACAATGGCATTGAAAAGATTGTGCGTTTATTTCTATCCTCTTCCGTATTGTTTTTCCCTGGAATTTACATTAAATATCTGTCTACCAAAAAAGGGCCTGAATACGAGGATTTGGCTTTAGATTTTTATGTCCTACTCAAAGTGGCACTGCCTTTACTGATGCTGATTAACCAATGGCAAAACAACCTTTTTATTCTTGCGGTAATGGTTTATGTGATGTTGGAAACTGTTTTATACATCCCCACTTTAATTTTCGCATCCGATTTATTTTCGAAACCCCGTTCGTATAAAAGATCAATGCTTTTATTGTTTTTTAATTACATCGAAATGGTATTTGCTTTTGCAGTTTTGTACAGCTGTGATAATTATTTAAATAAGCCTTTTACGCATTGGTTTGATGCCATTTATTTTAGTGCTACTACTTCATCAACAATAGGGTTTGGAGATTTTTATCCCGTTAAACCTTTTGGCAGATTTTTAGTTAGTATGCAAGCTTTATTTGTCTTGCTTTATGTAGTTTTATTTTTAAATTTTTTTTCAACCAAAATAAAATCTAAAGGCTATTTTGATCAAGATAATAAGGAATAAAAAGTCTTTTTTATTCAGATGCGAAACTATATAAACAAAAAAAGAGAGGACTAATCCTCTCTTTTTCTGCTATTAACTTTTATTTATTAATTCCTTTTTTTAATATCATCGTCTATTTGCACTTCTGATACTTTACCGTATTTTTCAGCTATTTTCTTTATGTCTTCTGATTTACCTACTAACACAAATTGCAGCTTATCCTTAGGGAAATATTTAGCTATTATTTGATTGGCTTTCGCCAAATCAAGACCATCAACATTTTTTTCGAAATTATCGATAAATGATTTGTCAAAATTATACCAAAACATTTGCGACAACAAACTGGATAATTGTCCAGTTGTTTCATAACGTGGAGGAAACTGTCCTTTTACATAATTCTTAGCTGAACTCAAAGACTTTTCGTCGAGGCCATTACTATGTAATTTATTAAGAACTTCCAATGCCTTATCAATAGCGGCTTCAGTAGTTTTAACAGCAGTAAATGTGCTGATTACAAATGAACCTCCATTCTTTAAAGCATTAAATCTACTGTTAGCACCATAGGTTAAACCCGAATTTACTCTTAGTTCATCATTTAACATTGAAGTAAAACGTCCTCCAAAAAGTGTGTTAACAACTTCAATAGCAACATAATCAGGATTATTTCTACTAATTCCAGCTGATCCAATATAAAATGTAGTCTCCTTTGCGTCCCCTTTATTTACTAAAAGCACTTTGTTTTCTGTTGGGACTTTAATTGAATTTGATGCAGGGTTTTCTTTTTCAACAACTGATTTTTCCCAACCAGAAAACAATTTGCTTAATGCTACTTTCATATCACTGCTAACAAAATCTCCTACAACAGTGATTGCAGCACCATTAGGCTTATAGTTTGTTTTATAGAAATCTTTTAAATCATTTACAGTCAATTTTCCAACGGTAGCCTTATTACCATTAATCACATTTCCATAGGCATGATTCCCATACAAAAGAGTATCAAAATAAGGTCCTATAACTGATCTTGGGCTTTCTTTTTGTTGCTCTAACTGAACTAAAAGGCGACTTTTTTCTTTCTCAAACTCTGCTGCATCAAAAGCTGGATTAAGTAATAACTCCTTGATAATTACCAGTACTTTATCCCTATCCTTAGCGGCAAATTTAGACGAAAGACCAGAGAATTCCTTAGATGCGTAAGTATCAACATTAGCCCCTATGAAATCTAACTCTTCGTCGATCTTTTCTTTTGTGAAATTTTTAGTTCCATGTTTAAGTGCGGTAGCCGTAAGTGATGCTACACCTGACCTATCATAGTCATAAATTGCTCCTGCAGGCAATATAGCCGAAACACTAATTACAGGCACGTCATGTTGTTCCATCAAATAGATAGTCAGACCGTTGGCTAATTTAAAGCTACTGTAATCAGGTAATTTAAAGCTTTGGGCCGAAACGGTAATACTAGTTATCAGCAGTAGGCTGAATATCATTATTTTGTGCTTGATTCCTTCCATAATTTTATTCTTCTACATTTGTTTTTAAAATACCTACCGTTCTATTACTTTTCGTAAAATACTTATTGGCAACTTTCTGCACCTCCGCCGTTGTGATTTTATTGTAATTAGCCGGAGCATTGAACATTTTTCGATAGTCACCAAAAAACACTTCGTAAGTACCTATATTATTTGATTTTCCATTTATGGTTTCTACTTGGTCATAAAACTCCATTAATTTCTGGTTTTTTATCTTCTGAAGCTCCTTTTCACTGATTCCATCTTTTTTGATTTTTTCAAGCTCCGCATAAACTGCTTGCTCTAAATCTGATTCCTTTACGTCTTTATTAGCAACAGCATATACATTGAAAAGACTAGGATCAAAACTGTCTCCAAAATCAGTAAATACCTGCGTGGCTAATTGTTTTTGATCTACTAATGATGCGTACAAACGTGATGAATTACCACTAGAAAGAACAGAACTAAGAATATTCAAAGCATAGTAATCTTCGCTTTTTGACTCAGGTGTGTGGTAGCCAATCATAAGGTAAGGAGTTGCTACTTCTTTTTTAACTGTAATTCTTCGTTCACCAGTTTGAGCAGGTTCAACAATGTGAACTTGAGGTGGTGCAATTTGAGCCGGAATTGGTTCAAGATACTTCTTCGCAAACTCTTTGACTTTCTCCATTTTTATTGCGCCAGATACCACAACGACGCAGTTGTTAGGTGCATAATATGTTTTAAAATAGCGTTCTAAATCTTGCTGTGTCCAGTTTTTCATGTCATCCTCATAACCGATAACGGGCCAATGATAAGGGTGTTCTTGGAATGCTGTTGCTTGCACAGATTGAGATAGAAGTCTCCAAGGAGAGTTTTCAAGACCTGTACGACGCTCGCTTAACACAACGCCTCTTTCACTTTCTACCATCGTAGAGTCGATGCTTAAACTAGAAATCCTATCGCCTTCAAGATCAAATATAACTTCTGTAGCTGATGCCGGAAACCAATTAGTATAAACTGTCACATTTTCAGTGGTATAGGCATTATTTGCCCCTCCATTAAATTCCATCGTGCGATCAAAGAGTTTTGGACCGTATTTTTTCGCACCATTAAACATCATGTGTTCAAAAAAATGGGACAGACCTGTAATGCCCTGATACTCATTTCGACTTCCCACCTTGTAGAACAAATACATATTGGCATTTGGGATAGAAAAGTCTTCCACTACAAGAAACTTCATTCCATTTGTCAAGGTAAACGTTTTTACATCATCTGCTTTCATTTGTGCTTGTCCTATTAAGGGTAGCAAAAGAAAAAGATGGAACATTATTTTTTTCATCGGTAAATAAATTAGTTACCGATAAAACTAATAAATTTAATTGAGTATTTTAAAATTCACAAGATTAAACTTACTTAAGAAGTGTATTTATAGCATTTTTCTGGTCATTGAAGTAATCAATAAAAAAAT
This sequence comes from Flavobacterium frigoris PS1, assembly GCF_000252125.1. Classification (GTDB taxonomy): domain Bacteria; phylum Bacteroidota; class Bacteroidia; order Flavobacteriales; family Flavobacteriaceae; genus Flavobacterium; species Flavobacterium frigoris_A. The sequence goes on from NZ_AHKF01000022.1 coordinate 154,987, forward strand.
GAAAGCAGTCTTAAAGCATTCCTCTTGCTTTTCTCCAGTCTTCAAGCGTATCGATGCCACTTCTGACATGAGTAGTTTCAATCATTTTGTTTCGTCTTCCAAATTCTAGGTAACGTAATTGCTCCAATTTTTCGGATGCCTCCAATGATTTCATTGGTAAACTGTATAAGTCAGATAAAGCCTGTTTGCGAAAAGCATATATCCCGATGTGTTGCATTTAGCGAACTCCTGCATTTTTTATCTTGGATATGGGATTACTACAAGAGAAAAATACAATGCGACTATCTTGATACAAAAACATTATCAAACAACTTAGTCCTCTTTGCCGCTTCATTGCTACATAACACTAGTGTTTCCACTACTAAATCTTGCATCAATTTTGCGAAAAATCGTGACGATACTTAACGGGTGGGAATGATTGCAAGTATGTTTTTTTAATACCATAACACTATGCTTAAAGCTTAAATTATTTTCTAATCAATTATCTTCCAACACAGCTATTACGAATTCATGAAAAAACTGTCATCAATTTGATCCTTTGATTTATGAGTTGAGGCCTATCTATTAGCAAGCTCTTTTTTTATAACAAGTGAAATAGGTGTACCAATATATTATAGTTAAAAATTATTTTTAAATTAATAACTAATTACTTTCAGCTAAATTGATTTAAACTGTCGCTTTTATTTACTTCTTCAAATGGTCAATCAATTAATGGAATTTTTCTTTGCTCTAAATAATAAATTTTTCCATTATCTTATTTCAACTCCGGAATACGAATAAAAAACAGCTGCTTTTGTTAAATGTCAAAATAAAATTTAACTCTCTTGTAGTTAATTTTTAATATTTTGTCAAAGCCTTAAAAGTAAGAATACAATTCAAACTTTAATTGTTTTTTTATTATTGGCTGCACCTTTCGCTTTTTTTATGATTTCCAACTTGTCCGTTGCTACTTTTTATTATATATGAACTGACCAAATATCTTTTGATGTGAAACAGCTAGTTGATTTACGCAGGAATTAAGTAGTCAGTTTGACCGTTTTACTACCCAACATTTAAAAATTAAATTTCCTAACTAATCATCTAAAAATACTATTGAATCTAACTTAAGCCAAATTTTAAGCTAAATTTCTCTCTTAAAATTATGAAAAGAGTACATTTACAAACTGTTTTTGTTCTTACTTTTTTTTACACTCTGGTTTCTTATTACGAGTCTATTAAAAAAATAGGTGTACTGAATTTAATAAAATATGGTGACGAGTATTATTGAACATTAAATTACAATGAACTTGATGCATTAGAGTTGCTAATTTTAGCACGCTTAGCAGTTATATAAAAAATATCCTATGTACTTAAAAAGGTTTGAAATTAAGAAAAATATAAAAAAAGAGAATGATAAAAATTTGTCCTTTCGTGCTTTTGATCTTGGTACGGAAAGCATTGAAGATTATTTGAAACCACATAAAAAGGATCATTTTTGTATTATTATAGTGGAGTCTGGAAATATTAAAGTACATATCGAAGACAAAGCATATGTATTGAAATCAGGAAAAATATCTATTATATTTCCTGATCAAATCCACTTTTTGTCACATATGACTACTGATTTGTCTGGTAAAATTATTTTATTTGAAGAAGTATTATTTTGCTCTGATATATTGAAAAATGAACTTAGTCCTTACAATGTTAACCTATCAGTCCACCTTAATTGCACCGCCCTTTCTAGTGTTGAATTTGAGAAGGTGCTCCCTATTATTAACAATATACAGGATATTTACAACGCCCCGAGTCTTGTTAAAAAAGAACAGGCTCGTTTTTACATCAAAATTTTCCTTTTAGGACTCATAGAGTCTATACACGGCCAACATCCTGTTTTACATCCAGAGACTCAAGGTCCGGACCAAAGCAATTATATTGCCTTTAAAAAACTTTTGAACCATCAATATAAAACCGAGCGTACTGTACAATACTATGCTTTAAAATTGGCTATCAGTACTAAAAAGCTCAATGCACTAAATAAAAAATATTCTGGAGAAACTGCAATAAATGCTATCCATAATCGAATCCTTACAGAAATTAAACGACAACTATTATTTTCTGATCTCTCTCACAAAGAAATCGCATTTGACCTTGGGTTCAGTTCCCCATCTGCACTTAATAAATTTGTAAAAGCAAAACTAAAGGAAACACCAACGGACCTTCAGAACGGCCTGGCGCAAATTTATACCGCATAGTCTTGTATATATAACACCCCTCCTTCCCTTCTGATCTATCTTTGCCTCAGTAATTAATACTATTCAAAATAGAGGTTAATTACTGAGGCAAAAAATCGATTACAGCTTTATTATTCCATTTAATTTTGAATAGAAAAAATTAAATTTATAAAGGCATCTTGTAATTTCAATCAGGCAATACCTCAGACACTCAAAAAAAAATCGATCAAAATTACCCAATTTCATTGGTGTACTAATTTGAATGATAGGGTGCGCGCATCGCTTATTTAAAAATAAAACAAAATGAATACTAATACTTTGACAAACAAAAATCTACATGTTATTTTAGAGGAAAACCTAAAATTAGCAAATGAGATTAATCCTCAAGAGATAAAGGTTTTGGTTAACGAAATTAAAGCAGCCAAACGAATTTTTGTAATGGCAGCAGGGAGAAGCGGACTTGCATTAAAAATGGCAGCCATGAGGTTTATGCATTTAGGCTATACGGTATTCATAGTAGGAGAAACAAATACACCTGCCATTCTTGAAGGAGATTTGTTACTGCTGGCATCAGGATCCGGCACTACTTCTTCAGTACTCTCATCAGCGGTGAAAGCAAAGAAACAAAAAGCCACAGTTATTGCGCTGACTGCCGATGCAGAAAGCAAATTAGCAGAAGTGGCAGACCACATCATATTCATAAAAGCGGCAACAAAAACAGACTTTGGAGTTTCGGTCTCCAAGCAGTATGCAGGCAGCCTTTTTGAACAGTTTACATTATTTATCCTAGAAGGCGTCTTTATGTCGCTTTGGCAAGAATCAGAATTGACCAAAGAAGATTTATGGCCCAAACACGCCAACCTGGAATAACGATTTTTTTTTTATATTATTAATTTTTTTAAACATTTTAGACATGACAAAATTACAAGTCGCAATTGATTTACTTACTACAGAAGCAGCATTAGAACTAGCACATAAAGTAGCACCTTACGTAGATATTATAGAATTAGGTACTCCGCTTATTAAATCGGAAGGACTTAGTGTGGTAACAGCAATGAAAACAGCTTTCCCTGACAAATTAATTTTTGCAGACATGAAAATTGCTGATACCGGTTTCCTAGAAGCAGAGATTGCATTCAAAGCTGGAGCAGATCTAGTAACCGTTATGGGTGCTGTAGATGATGCAACTGTAAAAGGCGCGGTAGAAGCTGCAGCAAAATATGGTAGAAAAGTAGTAGTTGATACTATTGGAGTTAAAGACAGAGTACAAAGAGCTAAAGAAGTAACTGCTTTTGGAGTTGCTTTTGTAGAATTACATGCTGGTCTTGACGAACAAACATTAGCAGGATATTCTGTACAAACACTTATTAGTGAAGGTAGACTAGCAAAAGTTCCCTTCTCTGTAGCAGGTGGTGTAAACATTAGTACAATTAAGGATGTTGTAGCTGCTGGTGCAGATGTAGCTGTTGCGGGCGGTGCCATTTACGGTGCTGAAGATCCTGCTGCTGCTGCAAAGGCATTAAAAGAAGCTATAAATAGTGTTGTTGTAGCCTAATAATTGATTAATTTTGGCTGGACTTTATTTATAGAGTCCAGCCTTTTTTTTTCTAATAATAAATTTACATACTAATTATGAATACTTTCGATTTTGGTATAGTTGGCCTTGGAGTAATGGGACGTAATTTGCTCTTAAATATGGCCGACCAAAAATATGCTGTAGCTGGATTAGATTTAGATGCGGATAAAGTTCTTTCTCTTACAGAGGAAGCAAATTCCCAACACCGAATTAGAGCCACAACAGCTGTAGAAGAGTTTGTAGCACTTATTAAAAAGCCAAGGGCTATCATGATACTCGTACCTGCAGGAAAACCTGTAGATAATGTCATTGACAATCTACTGCCTCACCTAGATAAAGGGGATATTATTATCGACGGCGGAAACACCTATTTTACGGATACCGACCGAAGATTTACAGAATTATCGGCCAAAGGAATCCACTTTTTTGGGATGGGAATCTCAGGGGGCGAAAAAGGAGCACGTTTTGGTCCGAGTCTTATGCCCGGTGGTAATAAAGAAGCTTATGAAAGATTACGCCCTATTTTTGAATCCATAGCAGCAAAAGTTAATGGGGAACCTTGCGTAGAATACTTAGGCAACGGATCTGCGGGGAACTACGTAAAAATGGCTCATAACGGAATTGAATATGGAATTATGCAGCTTATTTCAGAGGCATATGATCTTATGAAACGCGGATACAAATTAGACGATACTACAATTCAAAAAGTATTTGAAGACTGGAATAACACCGAACTCGAATCCTACCTGATTGAAATAACAGGACACATTCTAAAGAAAAAAGATACCGACGGTCAGCTATTAATAAATCTAATTTCTGACTGGGCGAAATCCAAAGGAACAGGAAAATGGACTTCTCAAAATGCCATGGATTTAGAAGTTCCCCTTTCAACAGTAGATGCTGCCTTAGCAATGCGGGAAATGTCTAAAAACAAACCAGAAAGAATTGAGGCTTCCTCAAAATTAATTTGGAATGCGGAACAAACCAATACTGACCTGCCTTCGGCCATAGAAACACTTAAAGGGGCTTTATATTTTTCTATTTTAATTACCTATGCCCAAGGATTAGCCTTATTAACCAAAGCTTCAAAAGAGTACAATTATGAGCTGAATCTGGAGACAATAGCTAAGATTTGGCGCGGTGGATGTATTATTCGGTCCACACTATTGGAAGATTTCCGTCAGGCTTATGCCAAAAATGGGGAACTGAAAAACATACTTCTCGATGATAGCATTGCTAAGACTTTAAACGAGAATCAAACCAATATAAGGTCTACAGTGCAATTTGCAGTGCAAAAAGGTATACCTATAGCAGGTCTAATGAATTCCTTAGCCTATTTTGATGCTTACCGCTCAGAAAAACTTCCGACCAACTTAATACAGGCATTGCGCGACTACTTCGGGGCTCATACCTATGAACGTACAGATACTAATGGTATATTCCACACTGAGTGGAATGACTAAATTTTAAATGGAACATAATGGATAATCTCAATACTATAAAGCCTACCATCATTCTTGTTTTTGGGGCTACGGGTGACTTAGCAAAAAGAAAGCTTTTCCCCGCCTTTTATAATCTTTACCTTGATGGTCGTATGCCAGAAAAGTTTGAGATCATTGCGCTTGGAAGGGCAAAAAACAGTGATGCAATATACAGAAGTCATGTGAGCGATAATCTGACCGAGTTTTCCAGAAATAAAATAGCTTCCAAAAAAGAATTTGAGCAATTTGCTTCACATATAACTTATTTGCAAAATGATATCGACAAAGAAGAATCATACTTGCTAATGAAACAAAAATTGGATGCCATAGATTCGTCTTTTGGAGAACGTGCCAACCGACTTTTTTACCTATCAATAGCGCCTTCTTTCATTGAAACGATTTCCAATAATATTAAAAAATTAAACCTTGCCGCTAATCCGGATCAAGATCGTATTATTATTGAAAAACCTTTTGGTTACGATAAAAATTCTGCAGAGTTGCTAAATAAACTGTTATCAAAAACCTTTGATGAGGAACAGATATACCGTATAGATCACTATTTAGGCAAAGAAACAGTGCAAAACATTCTCGCTTTCCGCTTTGGAAATTCCATGTTTGAGCCACTTTGGAACCGTAACTTCATTGATTCTGTGCAGATTACTGTGGCGGAAGAAGTAGGTGTTGAAGACCGTGGTGGTTTTTATGAAGGCGCCGGAGCTTTAAGAGATATGATACAAAACCACCTGATGCAAATTTTGACTATGGTAGCAATGGAAGCACCTACATCATTACAAGCAGATGAGATCAGAAACCGTAAAGCTGACGTTTTAAAAGCGATACGTCGAATAAAACCAGAAGAAGTAAAACATTACACGGTGAGAGGCCAATACGAAAAAGCGTTGGTAAAGGGGAAAACGATATCAGGATATCTTCAAGAAAAGGGAGTTGATGAAAACTCTAATACAGAAACATTTGTGGCTATGAAGTTTTATCTTGACAATTGGCGCTGGCAAGGTGTTCCTTTTTATGTACGCACGGGCAAAAGAATGCAAGAAAAGCAATCCTCAATTGTCATACAGTTTAAGCCAGTACCCCATTCTACTTTTTCTTTTGGAAAAGAAGGTATGATGCCAAACCGCTTAATTATAAATATTCAGCCTGCAATGGATATTAGATTGCAATTTATGACAAAAAAGCCTGGTCTGTCACTTTCGCTAAAACCTGCAGAGATGGTTTTCGATTATTTTTCATGTTCTACTCAATCACCTGAAGCCTATGAAACATTAGTATTAGATGCCTTGCAAGGAGATCCTACTCTATTCATGCGCTCCGATCAGGTTGAAGAAGCCTGGGATGTTGTAACAACCATTCAGGAAGCGTGGGAAAATGATCAATCGTTAAGTCTACACAAATATGAGGCCGGGGGCTGGGGTCCTGAAGCAGCAAATGAATTACTAGCCCGTCAGGGTCATTCTTGGGCGTCAAATACCCTAAATGAAGAAGTAGAAAAAATAGAAGAGCAAAAACAAAAAGAAGCACTAGATGGTACGTATATTTAATAATAAAGAAGAAATAACTACTAATGCAGCCAATATATTTGTAGCTGCTGCACAAAATGCGATACTGGAGCGGGGCCGCTTTGTGGTAGCTCTTACCGGAGGTTCATCGCCTGTAGCTGTCTACAAACTCTTAGCAACACCCGCCTATCAGGAAAAAATAGATTGGGAAAAGATATTTATTTTTTGGGGCGACGAACGCTGGGTACCCCTTGATGATGAGCGCAGCAACGCGAAAATGGCATACGATTGTCTTTTAAGTCATGTAAGCATACCAAAAAACAATATATTTCCCATGTATAGAGAAGGTGTTACTCCTGAGGATTATGCTTTGGAATATGAAAAATCTATTAAAAATATAACTGGCGAGGACGGACAGTTCGACCTTATTTTATTAGGAATGGGCGATGATGGCCATACTGCTTCTCTTTTTCCAGGGCAAGCCGTATTGCAAGAACAGCATAAGTGGGTATCGGCCTATTATTTAGAGCCACAAACTATGTTTCGAATTACCCTAACTGCACCTCTCATTAATAAAGCAAAGCAGATTTTAGTATTGACTTTCGGGGAAAATAAAGCTCATGCCCTAAACGAAGTTTTACATGGAGCTTATAATCCTGAAAAATATCCTACTCAATTAATTAAACCTTTAGATGGAGAATTATTATTCTTAACCGATAAAGATGCCACAAGTAGCAGCAGTTAATTTAGATATGTTAATGAAAACTACGTTTTTGTAAAATGCTATTTTTATAATTAACTTGATAGTTAAATCCTTCCGCATCAGCAAAATTTAAAGTAGAATATCTACTTCTCTACTGTAACAAACTTCAATGTAATAAAAGATTCACAGCTAAAGTTGCTGCCCATAAACTAATTTATTTCCAAAAATAAATTAGTTTTCAAGGTTTAAAAAAAACTAACTGCTTCAGGGTTATCCCTGCAGTCCTCTTTTCAATAAAGTTTAGCAAATATGGTTGTTCAATAAAACAGTGTTCCACTGTCCCTTGAGGTTGGTTACAAGTTAGATCCTAAATAAAATTTACTGCCTACCTTTAAAATATTTATTGACTTTCAACTTTTGTAATTGTTGGTATATAGTTTCTCCTTCATTCGTTTTCAAGACTTACTAAAGCATTCTCCTGGCCTTTTCCAAGTCTTCCGGCGTATCGATTCCGATTCCGACATGAGTAGTTTCAATCATTTTGATTCGTCTTCCAAATTCTAGGTAACGTAATTGCTCTAATTTTTCGGATGCCTCCAATGATTTCATTGGTAAACTGTAAAAGTCAGATAGAGCTTGTTTGCGAAAAGCGTATATCCCGATATGTTGCATATAGCGAACTCCTACATTTTTTTCCCGTGCGTACGGAATTACCGAACGGGAGAAATACAGTGCAAATCCATTTTGATCCGTTACAACTTTTACATTATTAGGATTATTGATTTCGTCTTGGTCTTTGATTTCTCGCATCAAGGAAGCTAAATCAACTTGTTTTGCCGAATCTTTCCTAAAAGTCTCGATTAATTTCGCCAGAGGTTCCTCGTTGATAAAAGGTTCATCCCCTTGCACATTCACCACAATATCCACGTCCAGATCTTCAATTGCTTCTGCAATACGGTCACTCCCCGATTCATGTTCTTTAATACTACGAATGGCCTTTCCTCCATTCGAAACAATCTCATTATATATTAAATCCGAATCCGTTACTACAAAAACATCATCAAATAATTGCGTACTCATGGCGGCTTCATAGGTTCTTAAAATCACTGTTTTACCTCCCAAGTCATGCATCAGTTTTGCTGGAAATCGTGTTGAAGCGTAACGGGCGGGAATAACTGCTATTATTTTCATGGATGTATTTTAGATTGCTGGACTATTCGGTTATTATAAATGTATAAGGTAACTATTTATTATGATGTGCTATTATTAAATTTATGCTATTTTCTTACTGCCCATTTTTTGCTTTAAAATCGTTTTGAAATATTTATTTAGAGGTTTTTCAAACCAAATAAAACTAATATAACTTACAATCAAAGAAAGTGCTAATATGATAGCTATAATATAATATTCGTTTTTAATATGAAAATAATGTTGATTGAAATCTATAAAGTACTTTAATACGAGCTGATGAAACATATAAAACCCAAAGCTAATTTCTCCAAGAAACATAAGTGACTTATTCGATAAAAACCTTGAAATTATTCCATTTTGAAAAGAGAAAATCAATATCAATAAGCACATTGGAATCCAGTAATAAACTGAATAACGCATCACTAATGGCACCCATTCATGGAAAATAAAGAAAATCAGTAATAATAAAATAGAACCAACTTCAAGTAGATCATTATTGGTTGTACTTTGTTGTTTCTTAATTCTTAAGTAGATTTCAAACAAAATGAGACCTATAATAAAGTCAAAAACTCTAAAAAATGGATTTACATAAAAGAGATTCTTATAATATGGTGCAGGAATAATTAGCATGAGTAAAGGAATTAGCAATATCGACATTGTTAATAACCCTTTCTTGTATTTATTGTCTTTAACTTTAGAACCTAAAATTATTAAAAAAGGGAATAATAAATAAAAGAATAGCTCATTTGAGATACTCCAGGAGGGAGAATTAAATGAAAAATAGATATACTTTACCGGTATAAAACTTTGGGTTAACGTTACATTAAAGAATAGCTGAGCCAGCCAAGTTGATAAATTAAAGGAAACATCTTTAAGTGTTATGGGAACGGCAATAAGTAAGCATAATAAATGAACGGGGTAGATTCTTGCGATTCTTGCAATGTAAAAATCAGATTTTAAAATGCTTTTATTTAAGATGGAATCACGATAATTATAAGCTAATATAAACCCACTTAAAATAAAGAAAAAACTCACACCAATAAATCCCTCTTTTAGGATAAATTCATGAATCCATCTCAAATAAGATGCCTTACTTTTACCTAAGAAAGTTAGGTGATGGGTAAATATAATAAATGCAAAAAAGAATCGCAGCGATGTAAGAGGCTTAATCATTTCTTTATACCAAAATTAGTTTCATTTTTCACAGCCCAAATATAAGATATATTTTATTTAATGATTCTGATAAATTATATCAATACTACATAATCTTGACCGAAGTCATACTCAACGAACCTCCCAATAATTTGTCATTAAACAATTTTAGTTCTTCATTTTTTTCTTTTAATCCTAATGTATAAATCAAAGGTAAATAATGCTCCGGTGTAGGAATCGCTAGTTGAAACGCTTTGCTTTGTTTTTCAAAATTAACAAGCGGGTGAAAATTTCCATCAAGCAAATAATCATTTATTGTTTCTTTCGCTTCAATTGCCCAATCATAACCATAATTGTCTCTGTCAAAATTCTGAAAATCGACCAATCTTAAATTATGAACAATGTTTCCGCTTCCTATAATTAAGACTCCCTTAGTACGTAATGCACTTAGTTTTTTTGCTAATTCAAAATGAAATTGTCCCGGTTTTGTATAATCGATACTTAATTGAATTACAGGGACATTTGCACCAGGATATAAATGCTTAATCACACTCCAAGCTCCATGATCTAATCCCCAATGTTCATCGAGTTCCACTTCCAATGGAAGTAATAATTTTGTTGTTTCTAATGCCAATTCAGGACTTCCTTTCGCTGAATATTCTACATTAAACAACTCTTGGGGAAACCCACCAAAATCATGAATCGTTCTGGGCATTTCCATTGCAGTAACCTTAGTACCCTTTGTAAACCAATGTGCTGAAATACACAATATAGCATTGGGTTGCGGTAAAGTTTTGGCTAGATTTTGAAATCCGGCCACAAACTCATTTTCGTCAATTGCATTCATCGGACTGCCGTGTCCTAGAAACAGAACCGGCATTTTTTCAGTATTCGAAAATGAACCTGATATTTTATGTAAGTCGTTTAATGTGTTCATATTGCATAAAGTTCATTTACTCTTAATTATCTGCGTTCTATCAAATCCCAAAGATTGCCATAAATATCTGCAAATACTGCTACTTTACCATACTCTTCCAGAATTGGTTCTCTAATAATTTTAACTTTATTATCCAGTAAATTTTGATAATCTCTTTCAAAATTATCAGTATTTAAAAATAGAAAAACGCGCCCACCTGTTTGATTTCCAACTTTTTCTGACTGTTCTTTATTTACCGCTTTTGCCAGAAGCAAACTGAACTCAATTGCACCTTTTGGACCAACCAAAACCCATCGCTTTGCATCATTTAAAACTGTATCTTCAATTAAATCAAATTGTAATTTTTGAGTATATAAAGTAATTGCTTCATCATAATCAGCAACAACCAAAGCAATATGAGCTATTTTTTGTTTCATTATTTATTAAATTTATTCCACGAAATTATCATCCTTAAAACCAATCAAATATAATTTGTTTTTAGCTCGGGTCATCGCGGTATATAGCCAACGGATGTAATCCCGATCAATGCCGTTTGGTAAATACGGTTGCTCTATAAAAACGGTGTTCCATTGTCCACCTTGGGATTTGTGACAGGTAATAGCATACGAGAATTTTACTTGCAAACCATTAAAGTATTCATTGGCTTTCACCTTTTGGAATTGCTTGTATTTGGTTTCGCCTTCATAATCTTTCAAGACTTCCTGATACAAGCGGTTGGATTCATCATAGGTTAAGGACGGAGATTCGCTTTTTATAGTATCCAATAATAAGACGGTTTCAAACGGAATCTGTTTTGGATAATCGACCATTCGTATTTTTACTTTGGCAAACTTAAAACCATACAATTCCTTGATATTAAAAATTTCTAGAATTTCGATAATATCTCCATTAGCAATAAAACCTGCTTCATCAGAATCTTTAAGCCAAAAATAATTATTCTTTACTACCATCAAGAAATCACCTGTTGAGAGTTCACTTTCCTTATCGAGGATTTTAGTTCTTATTTGTTCATTGTATTGATTTGCCCTTTTATTAGAACGCACGATAAAAGCTGTATCTTCTATACTATAATTACTGTAGGCAGAATTTATCGCATCTTGTATATCGTATCCATCAACTAGACGGACAATATCTTTGAATTTCTTGACGTCAAACTGATAATCGGTAATGAAGGAATCCTTCAGTAATTCCCTGAGTTCGGTGGCATTGTACAAAATTCCCGAATCTTCTTCCTGACGCATAACTTCGTCGAGTTCTATATGTTCTACTTCTTTATTGTAATTCAAACCTAAAGTTTGGATATCCAATGCCGGGCTGATGTCTAAATTAACCGGAGGCAACTGGGCGGTATCTCCCAAGAGAATCATTTTGCAATTAGTTCCTGAATAAACATACGAAATCAAATCGTCTAGTAATGAACTACTTTCATAAAGCTTAGAATCAGAATTGGTATCCGAAATCATCGAGGCTTCATCGACAATAAATATAGTGTTCTTATGTTTGTTTTGTTGCAAGGTGAAAGATACGCCTCCACTCGAGGATTTCTTAGGGAAATAGATTTTTTTATGAATCGTAAAAGCAGGTTTCTCTGAATAATTAGCAATTACTTTAGCGGCGCGACCTGTTGGCGCAAGCAAAACATATTTTTTATTGATACTTAAAAGGTTGTTTACAATTGTCGAGATAACCGTTGTTTTTCCAGTTCCCGCGTATCCTTTAAGCACAAAAATGGTGTCGTTATCTGGTTCTGTCAAAAAAATAGCTATTTTCTGAAAAAAAATATCCTGATTGTATGTGGGACTAAAAGGAAAACTTTTGCGTAAAAGGCTATAAAACAGGGAGGAATTCATTGTGGAATGGTTACTGTAAAATGAACTTCAAATATAGGAATCAAAATTGAGGGAAGCACATTAAATAGCATTAGAATAAAAAAAAATTGTAAGTTTGTCATCGCATTAAATCCTTTCTTGATTGTATAGAAAGAATGGATTACAAATCTGAATATGTCTACACAAAATACAAATATTACCGAAAAGAAATATAAAAAACTGTCCATTCAAGTTTCCTTGACCGGACTTTCTTTTTGTTGTTTTGACACACTCAACAATACGATTACTTCCTTTAATGAAGTGCAGTTTGATAGCTTTCATAAAGCGATAAAAATCGAGGATTTATTTTTGAATGCTTTCAGAGATTATCCGGAATTAACTGAGGAATATGACGATGTGCTTGTTTTGCACAATAACAATCTATCCACATTTGTCCCTGCTCCTCTCTTTGACGAAAATTTCATGGGAAGCTATTTACAGTACAATACTAAAGTTTTTGAAACGGATTTTTTTGCCTTTGATGAAATCAGTAATTACCAGATCAATTCGGTTTACATTCCTTATGTCAACATGAATAATTTTTTTATTGACCAGTTTGGCACTTTTGATTATAAGCATGCAAACAGTGTTCTTTTGTCAACCATTTTGGATGCATCCAAAAATAATGACGAAAAAAAAATGACTGTTCATTTTCACCAAGGTCATTTTGAAATCATAGTCATCCAAAATCAAAAATTGTTACTATTCAACTCTTTCGATTATGAGACACCTGAAGATTTCATTTATTACGTCCTATTTACCGCAGAGCAACTGAATTTGAATCCAGAGAAATTTTATCTGGAATTAATAGGAGATATCAGTTCTGAAAATGAATTTTACAAAATAGCATACAAATACATCCGTAACGTTTCACTGATAGACGTTGAAGCCTTACGATGGAACAATTATTTTTCTGAGACCGAAAACAGAAAACATTTTATACTTTTCAACTCATGAGAATAATTTCAGGAAAATTTAAAGGGAGACGAATCTCTCCGCCAAAGGGACTGCCCGTTCGTCCTACTACCGATATGTCTAAAGAGGCATTATTTAATGTATTGAACAACCATTTTAGTTTTGAAGGACTAAAAGTATTGGATTTATTCGCTGGTACCGGGAACATAAGCTACGAATTTGCCTCAAGAGGAAGTTCTCCAATCACCTCTGTAGATGGCGATTTTGGTTGCGTAAAGTTTATCAAGCAAGTCGCTGCCGAATATGATTTTAATATTGCCGCTACTAAAAGTGATGTTTTCAAATTTTTAGAAAGAAACAATGCCACTTTTGATATTATTTTTGCAGATCCTCCTTATGCTTTAGACCAAACTACATTTGAAAAAATCGTATTACTAGTTTTCGAAAAAAACACACTTAATGAGGATGGCATGATGGTTATTGAACATTCTAAATATACCAAACTCGATCATATGATTCATTTTTCATTCAAGAAAAGCTATGGTGGTTCTATATTTAGTTTCTTCGAATTAGCTAAAGGCGAAGAAGAATTAGATGAAGACTTAATGGAAAGCAACAGCGAAGATGAATAGTCAAACTCAATAATACATAAAAGCCCTTGCGTCTGCAAGGGCTTTTATGTGTATCTAAATCTAAAATTATTGGTTTTAGAATTTTAACTGAGAACTTAAATAGCTATATTTATTTTAGCCAATTTATCTAATACCAGCTTATAAGTTGGTGTTTCCATTTCATATTTTACTCCTTCATTGACCACAAACTCTGTCAATGAACCAAGCTCAAATTTCCTTCCCGCCAACACATCACGATGCATTGATGAAGTGGCTGCATGAGGCATTTTTTCTAATTTTAGAATGGTTTGCATAATAATATCATTGGGCAATTCTAATCCCTTTATTGCTGCAATCATGGTAATTTCGTTAAGTAAATCAGCATAAAATTTTCGGCTAGATGCGCTTTCCAGAATCTCACCTATATTCTGATTCAAATAGGAAGTAGCTGATGCTAACGCCGAAATAAATATGAATTTTTCCCAAACCGTTTCTTCGATTGCATCCACAAGCTTACTGTCGATAGCCGCTTTTTGGAAGATTGATTGTAGTGCATTCAATTTATAAATAGAGGCAGTTCTGGATCCGAAAAACAGTTTTTCATATGGTCCCACTTTCTTTATAACTCCTGGAGTATTAATCATTGAAACAATATAGACACATCCCTGTAAAACCTGATTATCAGGAAATAAATCGCTAATTCGATCCGGAGCATCAACACCATTATATAAAGGAAGAAAAATCGTGTTTTTGTTTATGCATTTATTTATAGAAAGAAGACTCTCTTCAATATCATACGTTTTTGTTGCGCAGATAAGATAATCTAGTTTGCCTATAACTTTAGGGTCATTAGAAACAATACTTGGAAATACAATCATTTCAGTTTCATCAGTACTGATTTTTAAACCAGATTCTGATACCACTTTTTGAGTTTCTCCACGAGCTATAAAGATTATTTCAATTTCATCCGATTCGGCATACGCTTTGGCTAAAAGTCCGCCAAAATAACCACCTACGCCACCTAATCCTAAAATCCCTATTCTTGTTTGCATAACTTTCCGTTTAACATAAAAGTAAACCATTAAGAGAATCAGAAAATTAAGTCTTAAACTTAATGAAACATAATTTCTTAATGGTTCTCTTTTAGATTTTAAAATCCTTATTTTATTGCATTTTTATAAAAAATAAAAAAAACAGACCTATAAGCCGGATTCTGTATTCGCCGAGGCGAACCCTTATCATTTATCTAGGCTTACAATTACTCATAAGCTCAAACTATCTACCCTTCAACAACGGACGAGACGCCCTTAAATGCTGATATACTTGATATTTCACCGCATAGAGTTTACCTGGTTTCACTACAGCATTACCTGTACATACTTTCTGTTGCACTTGTCCTAATCTCATCCTTTCAGACAAAACCGACGGGTGTTACCCGCTATGCTTCTCTATGGTGTCCGGACTTTCCTCCTTCTTGATCACTCAAAACGGCGATAAGGCGGTCTGTGCCGCGAATTTACGACAATATATCAACGAAGTCAAGTTTTCATAATTTACTTTAACATGTCTTTTATAAATACTTAGATTTAAAATGGTTATCTTTAAGTAATAATTAAAACTTCGTAATCATGAGACCTATATATCATTACTCGACTGTTTCTGAAGCCCTGGATAATTTAAAAGAAATGGGCTTCGCCTATGATTTTAATATTCACGAAAACGAAATTGTAAATGATCCTAGTGTACATGAAGTGAAACATGTCTATCGTTATGAAGGCAATTCTGACCCTGGAGATTCAGCCGTCGTTTATGGTATAAAGTCGACCTCAGGTAAAAAAGGAGTTTTTGTTTCTGGTTTTTCAGCTAATACAAATAGCGAGGCTGCTCGAGTTTTAAACAAAATATGCATTGAAGGTAGTGAACAATGTAAAATCTAAACTATCAACAACCATAAAATTTACACCCTTTAAATATAAAAAAATATGAAAAGCATATATCATTATGATTCCGTTTCTAAAGCTCTAGATGATTTGAGTGAAAAAGGTTTTAACTTTGATTTCAACCTTCATGAAGAGGATATTTCAAAGAACCCTGATAAGTATGAAATAGTTCATGTTTACCGTTATGAGGGAGATTCTAACCCAGATGACGAGGCTATGGTCTTTGGTATTAAATCAAAATCTGGAAAAAAAGGGGTATTTGTTACTGGATTTTCAGCAAATTCAGTTTCTGAAGCTGCGCAAACATTAATACAAATAAGTATTAAAGACAATATAAAGTAAAGAATAGTCATTAGCTAAAAAATACAATAGTTAAATTTGATACGATTTCTCGCCGTATTTTTATTTCCCTAAAGGATCTATTTTGAACTAAGTTAAAATCTGAGTCTTATCTTTCTTACTGAATAATTATTAGACGAACTAGAAAGGAAAGCGCTTTGGCTAATTAAGAATTATATGAAAATAGCGTTGTAGATACCATCGTTGTTTTCCAATAGGCAATAAATATTTAATCGGCGTGAATTTTTTAAACCAAAAGAATCTAGTCCTCGGTAATACTTAGATATGTCTTCAACAACGATGTTAATTTTAGAATTAAACAAATTATCCTTTTCATAATATAACCGCTTTTCCTATATTTGCTATCGAATAAAAATTCTATGGAACAATTTGTAGTATCGGCGCGGAAATATCGTCCTCAAACATTTAATGATGTAGTGGGACAAAAAGCCATTACCAATACTTTATTGAATGCCATAGACAGCAATCATCTTGCCTCTGCCCTATTATTTACAGGACCTAGAGGAGTAGGAAAAACGACATGTGCTCGTATTCTAGCTCGAAAAATTAATCAGCCGGGCTACGACGATCCTACTGAAGATTTTGCTTTTAATGTTTTCGAACTCGATGCAGCATCAAACAATTCTGTCGATGATATTCGAAGTTTGATCGATCAAGTTCGTATTCCCCCGCAAACCGGAAAATATAAAGTTTATATTATTGATGAGGTGCACATGTTATCTTCAGCAGCATTTAATGCTTTCTTGAAAACATTAGAAGAGCCGCCAAAACATGCCATTTTTATTTTGGCAACGACCGAAAAACATAAAATCATTCCAACGATATTATCTCGTTGTCAAATATTTGATTTTAAAAGAATCACAGTAAAGGACGCCAAAGAGCATCTTGCAGAAGTAGCTACCAATCAAGGTATCGCTTATGAAGATGATGCTTTACATATTATTGCTCAAAAAGCAGATGGTGCTATGCGTGACGCATTGTCCATTTTTGACAGAGTGGTTTCCTATTGTGGTACTAATTTAACACGCCAAGCAGTTACTGAAAACTTAAATGTTCTTGACTACGAAACCTATATCACCGTTACCGATTTAATTCTTGAAAATAAAATTCCTGAATTATTGGTTACTTTCAACGAAATACTTGCTAAAGGATTTGACAGCCATCATTTTGTATCAGGCTTAGCCTCTCATTTTAGAGATTTATTAGTAAGTAAAACACCTTCCACTTTATCCTTGTTAGAAGTTGGAGAACAAGCTCAAAAAATGTATGGATTGCAAGCTCAAAAATGCAGTCAAGATTTTTTGTTAAAGGGAATCGCTATTGCAAATGATTGCGACCTAAAATTCAAACTCAGTCAAAATCAACGATTACTCGTTGAACTTTGTTTGATGCAACTAGCCTCTATCACTTTTGATGGAGAAAAAAAAAAGTTGATTCATACATAATTCCTCCAACTTATTTCAGAAAAAATGATTATTCAATAGCCGATACAACAAAGGCTACTGAATCAATACCTGTTGCAGTAATTCCTGCTATAAACACAGTGCAAGTTTCTGCTAACAAAGAACCTGAGTCAAAACCAGTTTCCAACGAGCAGATCAAAGCAGATACTTCAATTTCAGACGGACCTAAAGTTTCTGCCTTTTCACTAGCAAGTATTCGTGCCAAAAAAGCACTAGAAGAAAGCAATAAATCTTATGTCAAAGAGGAGCTTCAATTGCCAACTCAAAGCTTTTCTGAAACTGAAATGTTATTACATTGGACAAAATACGCAAAGCGACTGGGGGAAAAAGGTTTTAGGATAATGGAATCATTATTACTAATTAATGATCCCGTTTTAAATGGTGTTGCCATTACACTTGAATTACCAAATCAAGGTTCAAAATTAGATTTTGAAAAAGAATTGAATGGACTATTGGGTCATTTGAAAGGACATTTACATAATCATGACATTACGATAGAAGTAATTGTTAACGAAAGTATTCAAAGTAAAAAGAATTTTAACGACCAAGATCGTTACAATAGACTTCATGAGATAAATCCAAATATCGACCTGTTGAGGACAACATTTGGATTGGATTTAAATGTGTAAAATTTAAAATTACTTTACAATATATTTGATTGTTTTATATTTTCCCGTAGTACATCGCTTTAACAATACCATCTGAAAGTCCTATTTTAGGAACATAAATTTGTCTGGCGCCACTCCATTTCATAGCATTAAGATAGATACGCACAGCTGGTATAATTACATCGGCACGATCTGGATTAAGTCCTAGCTCTGATATTCTTTGTTCATAGGTCAATGTATTAAGGAATGCGTACTGAGAATTCACATAGATAAATGACAGCGGTTTTTCCTGTGCTTTTCCTGACATTTTAAAAAGTTTATTGATGTTTCCACCTGAACCTATTAGTGTTATCTCTTCAAAACCCTCCGTATTTGTCTTAATCCATTTTTCTATTTCATCCCAAACAGCATCAACAACCATCTCATTTAATAAACGAACAGTTCCAGCTTTAAAGGATTTTGAAGTCACTATTTTTCCGTTCGAAAATAAGGTAAACTCAGTACTTCCTCCACCTACATCAACAAAGAGATATGTTTCATCGGTATTTAATAAATGAAGCAAATCAGTAGATGCAATTATAGCCGCTTCTTTTTTACCGTCAATAATTTCTATTTCAATGTCAGCTTTATCCTTAATTATATCTACTACTTCCTTACCATTATACGCTTCTCTCATAGCCGATGTTGCGAAAGCTCTATAACTCTGAACTTTGTGCACTTTCATCAAAAGATTGAATGCTGTCATTGCATCACACATCCTATCAATGTTTTCTTCTGATATTTCCCCCACGGTAAATGCATCCTGCCCTAAACGGATAGGAACACGTACCAAGGAACTTTTGTTAAATTGAGGTTCTTTTCCGTCTTGCTCAACAATATTCACTATCAATAAACGCATCGCATTTGATCCAATATCTATAGCTGCATATTTCTTTATTTTAATCATTATTTATTATGATTTTATATTTAGGGTATTGGTTACAATATTAAAAAAAAAAATTATGATTGAAATTTTTAAAATTTTTCGTCTAATAAATCAACTTTGTTTTGATAGTATTTATAGGTTTCTATTTGTGCCCTAAAAATAGGTTCTCCAGTTCGCTCTCTATATCTATTGTCCAATTTATAAGAGTGGTAACGTGCTTTTACATTACCCTTCCATCCTAAATCAAAATTATCTATTAATTCGTTTTTTATATCGTGATCATAAATAGGGCAAGTCACCTCTACCCTGCCATCTAGATTCCTAGTCATAAAATCAGCTGAGGAAATAAAAACTTCCGTTTGACCAGCGTTACCAAAAATATAAATCCTAGCGTGCTCCAAATAATTATCAACGATACTTATCGCTTCAATATTAGCACTCATACCCCTGATACCGGGTATCAAAGAACAAATACCTCTAACCTCTAATTGTATTTTCACTCCTGCATTACTGGCTTCATATAATTTATCTATCATAGCAAAATCAGATAGACTATTCATTTTTAATTTAATATGTGTTTTTCTTCCAGCACGTGCATGTAGAATTTCTCGATCTATTAATTTATAGAATCTCATACGAGTATAATGCGGCGATACAATAAGATGTTTATACCGATGAATTCTGTAATTTATATCAAAAAAATCAAATATTTTAGAAATGTCTTTTAAGATTTGCTGATGACTTGTAAAGAGAGTTACATCTGTATATATTTTTGCGGTTGCCTCATTAAAATTTCCTGTCGAGATAAAACCATAGCGTTTTACTTTAGCACTTTCAATCCTTTCGATGACACATATTTTACTATGTACTTTTAATCCTTTTATTCCGAATATTAGTTCAATTCCTTCTGTTTGCATCTGTTCAGCATAGGAAATATTTGAAGCTTCGTCAAAACGGGCTTGTAATTCTATTTGAACTGTCACTTTTTTTCCGTTTTTTGCGGCATTAATAAGTGAACTAATAATTTGAGAATTTTTGGCCAATCTATAAAGTGTAATTTTGATCGTAGTTACTTTGGGATCAAGAGCAGCTTCACGCAGAAACTTAGTCAGATAAGAAAAAGATTGATAAGGCGCATTTAATAAGTAATCTTTTTTGCTGATTTTTTCTAGTATACTCCCCTCTAGGCTTAATCCCGGAATAGGCAATGGATCATTAGTTTTATATAAAAGATCGTGTCTACCTAAATTCGGAAAATTCATGTAATCTCTCCTGTTGTGATATCTACCGCCTGGTATAATACTATCTGTAGAAACAATTTTCATCTTCTCTAAGAAGAACTCCAGTGTATCTTTTTCAATCATTTGATCGTAAATAAAACGAACTGGCTCACCTATCAATCTATCCTTTACACTGGTAGATATTTTTTCGAGCATACTTTTACTTAAATCACTATCAATATCTAGCTGCGCGTCACGGCTAATTTTTATCATATGCGCCGAAATACTTTCGTAGTCAAAAATATTAAATACACTTTTTAAATTATGTCGAATTACATCATCGATGAGAATAACGTATTGTTTATTTAGATATGATGGTAAAACAACAAATCGATTCATCGTTTTTGGAATTTCGATAATTGCATAACGAACCTCCGAATCCTTTTTCATCACTAATTTTATGGCCAAATAACCAATATTATCCCTCAGTAATGGAAACTCTGATAAGTCATTTAATATTATCGTAACCAATTCTGGACTTAGCTGTTGAATAAAGAAATCTTTTAAAAATATTTCCTGCTCTTCAGAAATTTCATCTTCATTGATAATGAAAATATTTTTTGTTTGAAGTTCATTTTCAATCCCCTTTAGGATCAATAAACTTTCGGTTTGATGCCTAATAACTATCTCTGTAATGTCCTTAACTAATTGCTGAGCTGAAATACCACCAAGAATTTTTTCTCCTGATTTTCCAGACAGACTTAATCTCCGTATTGCTGCAAATCGAACTCTAAAAAACTCATCTAAATTATTGGAAAAAATCCCTAAAAATCTCAATCTATCTAAAAGTGGTACCGAATCGTCTGCTGCTTCTTGAAGTACTCTGGCATTAAATGCTAACCAACTTTTTTCTCTATCTATATATTTTATTTCTGGCACTATATTTATTATTTTAAATCTTTTGGAACTATTATTTTTTTTGTTTTGCCTTTTTCTATTTTTTCCCAGTATTGAGTATCGAACTGTAAAGATACAAATCCACAGGTAGGGACATTAATAATTACAACATTTCCAAATTTATTAACAAAATTCGTCATTGCTGCATTATGCCCAAAAATAATCAAATTGTCAATAGAATTGTCACACGATTTAACGATATCTTCTAGGTTCTTTTCGTCAAAAGTATAAAGTTCACTTTTATAAACGATACATTCTAAGGGGTATAATATGTTTTGAGCAAAAATTCGAGCAGTGTCTGAAGCCCTCTTAGCTACGCTACTCCAAATGATATATGTCTTAGGAATAAAATCGTGAATATTTAATGATACTAAATGAGCATCTTTCATTCCTCTTTGGTCTAATGGTCTATCAATATCTTGCAAAGGTGCATCCCAACTAGATTTTGCATGTCTTATTAATATTAGATTTTTCATATTTGGAATTTTTCATATTAATTTCAAGAAGATTACTTTGGTTTAGAAAGATACAATAATATATTATTATTCTGTATTTGTTTTTATTGAAATTTATCCAAACAGACAAATATTATGTAGGGTAAAAAGTATAAATTATCCTTTATTGTGTTTCTATTTTTTATATTTTATTTTTGTTAAAATAAACCAGCAATTTTTTTTAAAATATTTTAGTCCGATTATTCCTTTAATTAAGATCATTAAAGAATTAGTTTTTCTATCAAGTAAATTAAATCTATTCTACTTTTTACTAATGTTAAGGTTCATATACGGCACCAATCCGTAATTTTAACAATACATTGCAGATATTTGAAAAAAAATAAGGTACTGAAAAACAAGACTTTAAACCCTTATTGGAAATAGCTATTTCGTCTAATTTTTAACATAATTACTATATTTACTCTACAATAAGCAATATACTTTAACAAAATCTTTATTTAGATGTAAGATTCAGAACGCAATTTATTATTCTTTTTAGCTGAAAAATCGTAAAAAAAATGCTTTTTAACGAGTTTTTAGGTTATTCAAAGAGAAAATTTATTAAACAAATCAAATGTAATTAGATTCGTATAAAATTAGGTTTACCTAAATTTTAATGTTCTCAACATAACATTGAGCCACAACCATAATAAAATGGATTATATGAAAACGAAAATTACTCTTCTTTTACTAGCTTTCTTTATGTTCGTTGGTAATACCTATTCCCAAATCGAAACAGATCCTGATCATCTTGGTGGTGCTGTTTATATTGGAAGTGTAGCTCCTTTTACGGTACCAGTTGATATTACGGGTGTACAGCAAAAACCGAGCGCAAAACTGGCAAAAAACACATCAATTACTGGAAAAACTAGTGTGGCTCCTCGTTTGGAATGGCCTAATCCCGGTGCTGTCCAAATTGAAAAAACAGCTGAGGCTACTACTACTCCTGGTAAATGGAAAATTAATATTTTAACGCAGGGAAAAAACATTCCTAAAACTACTGATGTTGTTTTAGTTATTGATGACTCAGGGAGTATGAGCGGAAATAAAATTTCTAGCGCCAGAAGTGCGGCAAAAACTTTTGTCAGCGAATTACTAAACAATTCAACAGGAATTAGAATTGCTGTTGTGACTCTAAATTCTCCCAGTAGTACTGGAAGTCCTCAATTAGACCAAACATTTACAAATAGTACATCGACTTTGAATACAGCAATTGATGCTATAGGTGCTAGTGGAGGTACAAATATACAAGGAGGTTTTTATGCAGCCAGACAATTGGTCAACACCAGTAGTGCTGATAAAAAAGTAGTGATATTATTATCTGATGGAGATCCCACTTATAGTTACCAAACAACAACGTTAATTACTCCTTCCGCTCCTTCTTGTTCAAATAGTAACTGGAATATATCTAGATCTAGTTTTGAAGCTGGCATGACAGTTACTTCAAGTAATTATGGAAATGTTGTAGGAAACGGAAGTTCTTTTAATTATGCTTTATATACAGCAACCTCTAGGAACTGTAATAACTTTGAAGCTGGTAATCACGGAATGCCTACTAAATATGAAGCTAGTTTACTTATAAATGCTGGAGTAGACGTTTATACAATTGGTTTTGATGTTACTGCTGGAGGAAATGCTGAAAACACCTTGTCAGGTTCGCAAAACAAAGGATATTTTGCGGCAACTACTGCCAACATATCAAATATTTATTCACAAATAAGATCTAATATTGCTTATGCAGCAACTAATGCTGTATTAACTGATCCAATGAGTACTTACATTGTCCTGCAAGCTGGAGCAGTTCCATCTTATTCGGTAATCCCAAGTACTACAGGTAACGTCGTAGTCTCTAAAGGGACAGTAACATTTGTTAATAATGGCTATGTTTTAAATGACCCTGATAATCCTGCAAGTGGAAACAGCAGTTTAATTAAATGGAAAATAATTTGGAATATAGGTACTATAAGTGAAATAGGTGATACAATGTATTATTATGTCACTATGGCTCCTAATACAAATCCGACCATTTTATATGATGCCAATGAGAAAACTTATATGGATTATACTGATGTAAATGGTAATATTAATGCACATCAAGAAACACCAACTGATTTTACGATCCCAAAAGTAAGTGGCGGAAAAGGATCCATTGAAATTATTTATTATACTGTTAATGAAAATGGAAACCCTATAAATAGTAATGGAGTCGTTGTGCCAAAAGAAAATGCAGTAAAAATAATTCCTGGAAATAGCAAATACTATGAATATAATGGAAGTACAGCCTTAGATGTCAACCAAAATTATACGGTTTCACCTGAAGCATTATATAATTCAAACAGTTCATTATATCAACTATATTGTACTTTCGGAAATATCTCTATTACACCAACGCCAACAACACCAAATGTAGTAGTTTGGTTTGGTTATAGATTAGGTACAAAACCAACGCTTACACCAACACAACCAACTTGCACTGTTGACACTGGAAGTGTTACAATAACAGGGATTACTGGAGAGACTTACAGTTTCGATGGAGGACCATATAGTACAAATTTAGTTTATAGCGGACTTGCGGCTAGCTCAGCGCACACTGTTACAGCTAAAAATGCAGCAGGTTGCATTTCAGTCGTGAGTAACATCACATTAGACGGATTGCTTGCAAAGCCAACCGCGAACGCAGGGACTGCTTTTACTAAAAATTGTCTGACTAATATATCAGGTGGTGCAATAGGAGAAGCTTCAGAAACAGGATATACTTATTCTTGGGTATCGTCACCTG
>NZ_AHKF01000021.1 GCF_000252125.1 Flavobacterium frigoris PS1
ATAGGGTTTTTTTGTGCGTAATGTTTTATATATTAATAATATTGGCTATAGATCCATTATTAGTACTACAAAACACAGCTTTCTTGTTTTATTAATATTATTTTAGCTCTGTATTTTTAGTAGCAGAGAATTATCGGTTGCTTGGAAGACGTGCCTTTTAATATTGCTAAATGCGTATGAATGAAATTACAAAACAGTTGTTTTTTTATATATTTTATTTTTACATACGCGATTTTTGGACAATACTTACCATCCAAAAACTATTCGACCTCCGATGGTTTACCTAATAATGCGGTCCGGTCCTTATTTTTGGATTCCAGCGCCATTTTATGGATAGGAACAGAGAATGGAGTTTCCAAAATGGAAAATGGAGCCTTTTCTAATTTTGATGAATCTGATGGATTAGGGCATAACAGCTGTTGGGGTATTTCCCAAGACAGTAAGGGAAATATGTGGTTTGCCAGTTATGGAGGGGGCGTAAGTAAGTTTGACGGTAAAAAATTCACTGTTTTTACTACCAAAAATGGATTGCCGTCCAATAGGGTGCGTAAAGTTTTTTCTTACAGAAGCAAAATATATCTGGGCACAGAATTAGGAGTTTCAATTTTAGATATTAATACCGGTAAAATAGCTACCCCAAAAGACACTAAACCTCATTTTGGGGTGTTCATTGTAACCGGTTTTTTTGTTTACGATAAAGAGGTTTACTTTGCGACCACTAATGAAGGAGTTTTCAAGTTGGATGAATCTGGGGCTGTCGCCAAAATAGTTGCTGTTTTAGAATATACTATTACAGGTAAGGATACTGATGAACATGCTTATAGTTTAGGCTATTTTGATTCTGTACTTTATGCCAGTAACAAAGGTTTTGTCAATACTTTTATTTTAGATAATGGTAAAGATGTCATTTCAGCGACTCCCCCTTTTGGACAATCGATTGTTTGGCAATATGCCAAGGACAAACGTGATGTTATTTACGCTGCGGCTTGGGGAGTTTTTGATAACAGCGGCGGACTTTATGAGATAGCTGATGGTAAAATGAATAATGTTTCCGATTACTACGGTATTGATTCCCAAGGCTTACTAAATGTCGTTTATGATAAAGCAAATGATATTCTTTATGTAGGCTCTAAAGACAAAGGGGTTTATGAGGTGCGATTAAACAAAATGATTAGGTATAATTTTTTTGATGGAAAAACAATCATTGATTTTGAAGAATTAGGAGATCAAAAAATTATTCTGCACAATAAAGGAGTTTCTATTTTAAGTGCTTCACAACAGCTTATAAGAACGATTTCGTTGTCAGATTTCAAAAATAAGGAACTCAATTATATACGCGATTCCAAAAATCGTTTGCCGACGCATGCCGATGATTTTTTTGAATTGAATTATAGGATTCCTTCCAAAGACATCGAATTTTATAAAATCGTAAAGCATGAAAAATCTTTTTGGGTCAGCAGCAATATAGGACTGTTTGAAATTAATTTAGAAGATAAAATCATTAACTATATACCCATTCACACGTATGAATTTGGTTTCACTGGAGACCAAAAGTTTTTTGAAACCAATCCTTACGGTGGTGTTCATGTATATGATAATATTTATAATTTAAAAGTAAATTCTCTAGATGAAAAGACGACCGATATAGTAAACATCCTGAATCATAATCGAAAAACCTATTTACTGTCCGTTTTTAATGGATTGTATGTACATCATGACGGTCAATTTCATTCTTATTTAGCCGAAGGTATTTGGAAGGAAAAAAAGTTAAAACATATCACAAAGAATGATAAGGGTCAATTGATATTATCTGCAGAGTTTGGTAATGTTTTTGTCGTAGATGATACAAAATCATTCAAAATAGTAGAAACTATTGCTAAAGACAAAATTATAGGAAAGACCATATTATTTCTTGAGTCTTATAAGGATTACATTTTTATTGGTACCGAAAAAGGAATTAATATTTATCAGAACGGCCAAGTCCGATTAATTGATAAGCAATTGGGGTTAATAGACTGTGAATTCACAACCTCACAAATTTTTAACAAACAATTGTGGATTGGTAGCAAAAAAGGTTATTATATTATTGATTTAGCTACTCTTACAAAAGAACAAGCAACGGTTTCAAAGTTATACATCAGTAAAATAGCTGTCAATAATATTCCATTGGCTAAATCGAACTTCTATTGGTTCAGATTTGCTGCGGATGAATTGAGTCTTGATTATAATCAGAATTCTCTTTCTATTGATTTTATTCCTGAAGGGCATACCATTGCCAATAAATTGAAATTTCGATATCGTTTAAAAAGCGCGAATCGTTGGAGTCCTTACAACGATAAAACGAATTTGTTTTTAGCTTATTTGCCTTATGGCAACTATTTAGTTGAAGTGGAAGTGTTAGATTTGAATGCGGGGAAATCTACCGTTTTTAAACTGCTTAAAATTTATATTTCGCCACCGTTTTGGTTCGCTTGGTGGTTTATTACCCTGACTGTCCTATTTGTTATGGGAATTGTGTTTTATTTAATCGTACGGAAGAAAATTAATGCGAGAGACAAAGCGATTGTAGAAAAACAAATAACAGAAGCTAAGTTTGAAGCTCTGTCAAATCAGATGAATCCTCATTTCATTTTCAATGCTTTGAACTCCATTCAATATTTCGTAGGTAAAAATGATGAATATAATTCGACACTTTATATTAGTGAATTTGCAGGTTTGATGAGAAAGACCTTAAAAAATTCGCCTAAACAGACCATTTCAATTAAAGATGAAGTCGAGTATTTAAACAGTTATATCTACATTGAAAATATGCGATTTAAAGATCGCGTTTTATGTAATGTTTATATTGACCCCTCGGTTGAGCAATCATTATTTGAAATCCCCCCAATGCTAATACAGCCTTTTGTCGAAAATGTCTTTGCACATGCATTTGATGAATTTTATCCTTCGCCAAAACTGAATATTTCATTTAAAATGTTTAATGACAGTATTTTAGAGTGTAAGATAATTGACAATGGTAAGGGTCTAAAAGCGGTCAAACAATCCAAATTTCATGTTTGCAGGGGGATTGCATTAGCCAGGGAACGCATTATTTTGTTACAAAAAAATAATTTAGACCCTATAAATATTCACTTTACTGATGATAATGGAACAACAGTTACTATTCATTTATTTGTTAATGCATAAGTTTTTCCTTGAGTGACAATAAGAAAAAATATCGTTTTGATGGCCTTTCTAGAATTAGAACTGACTTTAACTATTGTTCAATTTAATATTTTACTAAAAGTGTTTAAAAAAGGGTACTTTAGAGCATTATTTTTTTTAAATTTTTTTCTATGAAGCGAAGATCCTTTTTAACAACTGCAACTTTAGGGTCTGCAGGCCTTAGCACTTTTTTAATTTCTGGGTGTAATCCGAACAGTATAAAAAATGATGAAGTAACCGAAGCAGTTGGGAATTCCGGTACTGTGTTCGAACTAAATGAAGAAACAATTAGCAGCTTAAGGGAGAAATTATCTTCCGGTAAATATAGTTCAGAGGAATTAGTTCGAATGTATTTAGATCGGATAGAATCTATAGATAAAAATGGGTACGAATTAAACTCCGTAATTGAAATCAATCCTGATGCAATTGCTCTGGCTAAAACGATGGATTTAGAAATGAAATCAGGAAAGAGTAGAGGACCTATGCATGGTATTCCAATACTGATAAAGGACAATATTGATACAGGCGATAAAATGCAAACGACAGCGGGTTCATTAGCATTAGTAGGCAACATTGCAAGTAATGATGCTTTTGTTATCAAGAAAATAAGAGAGGCAGGAGCCGTATTAATTGGCAAGACGAATTTAAGTGAATGGGCTAATTTTAGATCTACTTCTTCTTGTTCTGGTTGGAGTAGTAGAGGTGGTCAAACTAAAAACCCTTACATTTTGGATCATAATCCATGTGGTTCAAGTGCAGGTTCGGGAGTGGCTGTTGCCGCTAATCTTTGTGTTGTTGCCATAGGAACAGAAACAGATGGATCTGTAGTTTGTCCTGCTTCTGTAAGTGGAATAGTAGGAATTAAACCAACGGTTGGATTGGTTAGCAGAACTGGTATTATCCCAATTTCAAGTACTCAAGACACAGCCGGGCCTATGGCAAGGACAGTTGCTGATGCAGCCATTTTATTAGGAGCAATGACAGGCATTGATGATCAGGATCTTGTGACTATGGAAAGTAAAGGAAAGGCCCATAGCGATTATACGGCGTTCCTGGACCATGATGCCCTAAATGGAAAAAGAATTGGAGTAGAGCGAAAACCTCAGGGCAAGAATCAGTTTATGCATGCACTTCAGAAAAAAACTATTGATTTACTGAAAAGTAAAGGTGCTACAATCATCGAAATTGATTATCTCGATGAAATTAGTAAATTAGGGGAAGATGAGTTCGAAGTAATGCAGTTTGAGTTCAAAGCAGGACTAAACTCTTATTTAAGTTCTTCTAATGCAAAGCTGAAAAACTTGAAAGAAGTTATTGATTTCAACAATGCTAATGAAGACAAAGCAATGCCATACTTCAAACAGGAAACCCTAATCAGTTCAAATGAAAAAGGGAGCCTTACTGATAAAAAATACGTTGAAGCACTTAAAAAATGCCATTTAGGGTCAAAGGAAATAATTGACAAAGTTATTACAGTAAATAAATTGGATGCTATTTGTGGGTTAACGATGGGACCGGCTTGTAGTATCGATATGATTTATGGAGATCGCTGGGGCGATGTTTTCTTAACAATGCCAGCAGCAGTTAGTGGATATCCACATATCACTGTTCCCTGTGGAGTGGTTTATGATTTACCTGTTGGCTTTTCATTTTTTGGAATAGCTTACTCAGAACCTAAGTTAATAAGTATAGCTTACGCTTATGAACAAGCGTCAAGGAAAAGAACAAAACCTAGTTTCAAGAAATCATTTTTGTAATATTTACTGACGGTTTGAAATTTACAGATAATAAATTAACTTATAAGCGTTGTGCTATGTTAGTAGGGTAATTATTAAATAAATGTTTCGAGTTTATCAAAAGACAATAGAAGTTATGATACAACCGAGGCAGTATTGAGAGCTAAACCAAGTAAACTGAATAAATAAAAGTACGATGCCGAAGTACTATCTATCACTGTGCTGATATATCAATTCTAAAAAGAGTTTTATTAATTCTAAATCTGGTATTATGAGTTTTACAGATGCTGTTCAATAAGCAGGAGAGATTGTTAATGTGTCATGGATTTAGTTTTTATATAGTAGGCATGCATAGTATATTTCGCTATATTTGTTTCAATAAAAACAAAAAATCATGGTAAAACCTACGCTAACATCCCTTTTGCATATTGATCGTCCTTTGATTATGGCGCCTATGTTTCTGGTATCAAATACTAAAATGGTAGTTGAAGGAATGAAATCTGGGGTGGCGGGTTGTATTCCTGCATTAAATTATCGCACATTAGATGAATTACGAGCGTCAGTTATCGAGCTTAGAGAAGCTAAAGTTGCTGGTGGGAGTTTTGGCTATAATTTAATTGTGAATAAATCGAATATCAAATACAAAGATCAACTGGCTGTATTGTGTGAGGAGAAAGTAGATTTCATAATTACTTCTTTAGGTTCACCTGAGGAGACAATCAATCAAGCGCATAAAGTAGGGATTAAAGTTTTTTGTGATGTTACGGACTTGGCATTCGCCAAAAAGGTAGAGAGTTTGGGAGCTGACGCTTTAATAGCTGTCAATAATCTGGCGGGAGGTCATAGGGGGAATATTAGTCCCAAAGAGTTGATTAAAGAATTAAATGAAAAGACAACGTTGCCTGTTATATCAGCAGGAGGTGTGAGTACTAAAAATGAACTGGACGAGATGTTATCTTATGGTGCTGTTGGTGTATCTGTTGGTAGTCCTTTTATAGCGTCATTTGAATCTGGAGTTTCGGAGGAATACAAACAAGCTTGTGTCGATTATGGAGAAAAAGATATTGTTTTGACTGAGAAAATTTCTGGGACACCTTGCACGGTTATTAATACACCTTATGTTCAAAAAGTGGGAACTAAGCAAAGTTGGATAGAACAAACTTTAAATAAAAACAAAACCTTAAAAAAGTGGGTTAAAATGATACGTTATATGATAGGATCAAATGCGGTTACAAAAGCCGCTACTGAAGTTACTTATAAAACGGTTTGGGTCGCTGGACCTACAATTGAAAATACAACCGAAATAAGTTCGGTATCTAAGATAGTTGATAGATTGTGTTTGTAAATATTTAAACACAAAAAAAACCTTTTAAGTCCTATAATTAGGAGTTAAAAGGCTTTTTTAACTGGTAAGCATTGTTTATTCCTTATCGTAAATTGCGATCTTCAATTTTCCTTTGGTATCTATTGAGGCCCTGTACATACCGGCAGTATTGAATTCCATTGTGATATTGCCGTCTTTATCCATTGCTACGATTCCGCCGTTACCACCAAGTTTGCTTAACTTTTTTTGAATTACTTCTTTAGCGGCATTGTCGAGAGATAATCCTTTATACTCCATTAGAGCGGAAATATCGTAAGCGACAACATTGCGAATAAAAAACTCTCCCCATCCGGTTGAAGAAACTCCACAGGTATTATTATTGGCATAAGTTCCTGCGCCAATGATAGGCGTATCACCGACGCGACTCCATTTTTTGTTGGTCATTCCACCAGTAGAAGTTCCTGCTGCTAGATTTCCGTTTTTATCTAAGGCTACACAACCTACAGTTCCAAATTTATTGTCTTTGATGTACGGGTCATAAAAAGAGGTGCTTCCAGAATGATCAAGCTCAATCTTTTCCTTTTCTTGCGCTTTAAGTAAAGATTGGTATCGGTTTTCTGTATAAAAATAAGCGGGGTTTACTATTTCTAGTCCGTTTTCTTTTGCAAAATATTCAGCTCCTTCTCTGGCTAATAGTACATGTTCTGATTTTTCCATTACGGCCCTTGCCAGACTAATAGGATTTTTTACTGTAGTAACCCCAGCAATTGCACCTGCCTTTAAAGTCTTTCCATCCATTATTGATGCGTCTAATTCATTCTTCCCTTGATTAGTGAACACGGCACCTTTTCCTGCATTAAATAATGGGGAATTCTCCATTACATTAATAGTTTTTTCTACCGCCTCTATACTTGAACCACCATTTTTTAAAACCGCATAACCTACTTTTACAGCTTCTTCGAGTTTAGCTTTGTATTCTGCCTCCAATTCTGGAGACATATTCTTTTTCAAAATAGTTCCAGCACCTCCATGAATTACTATTGCAAAATTGTCTTTAGTGGGTGATTGTACACTTTTGCATTGAACAAATACAAAAAGGATTAATAGAAGGGCTAAAGTTTTTTTCATGGAAGGTTATTTAGTTATGTTTAATTGTAAATGTATAGATAATCAAAACGTTGCACAAATTGTTATTGGCTATTTTCGAGAGAAGTTGATAGCGATTTTAAAGTAATGTACTACAGTATTCTTTTACTATTTATAAGGTTCATTGTAATATTTACAAATCGAATTTATAGGACATTCAGGACATTTAGGTTGAGGCCGACAAATTTCCCTTCCCAAGAAAGAAATGGCCATTCCAATTTCATCCCAGATCTCATTTGGAAGTACTTGCATGAGTTGTTTTTCGGCTTTTATTCCGTCTTTAGTTTCTGGGATTAACCCAATTCTAGGAGCTACTCTAATGACGTGTAAGTCAGCTATTATTCCTGCTGGAGGAACTTTAGTTTCATGCATAATTACATTCGCTGATTTTCGTCCTATTCCTTTCAGCGCAACTAAAGCGTGCATGCTTAATGGAATATTTTCATCTTTTTGGATGGTTTTAGCAATTTTTAATAACCATTTGGCTTTATTTCCAAAATTCTTGACACTAGCGATATATGGAATTAACACCTCTAAATTCGATTTGGCCAAGATTTCCATACTAGGGAAAGTAATAAACAGTTCTGGACCAATCTTGTTTATATTGGAATCAGAATCTTGGGCAGATAAAACAACCATTACCAAAAGTTGGTATAAGTTGTGGTACTCTAAAGGGTGCTTTCTTGCTTTATATTTTTCTAGAATTGGTTCTAACTTTATATCCCAATCATTTGAGTTTTCAAATAAATCCACGTCATCATTATTTAAAGTCTACTGAAAGTGAATTCACACAAAAACGTTGTCCTGTAACAGTAGGACCATCATTAAATACGTGTCCTAAGTGACTGCCGCAATTTGCACAAACAATTTCGGTACGAATCATTCCATGTGATTTGTCTAAAATATTTTTTACTTTTCCAGGAATGGCATCATCAAATGAAGGCCATCCACAATGAGCATCAAATTTAGAGTCACTTTCAAATAAGGGTTCGTTACAAGCACCGCAGCAATAGGTTCCTTTTTCGTAATGTAGGTTGTAGGTTCCTGTATGAGGACGCTCTGTTCCTTTTTGGCGAAGGATATTATAACGTTCTTCACCTAATTCCTCTTTCCACTGCTCTTCTGTTTTTTCTAATGGGTATTTCATGATTTGTATTTTGTTTATTAGTTATTAGTAATGAATTGAATGACTTTATGAACGACTTCGTGATTACCTAAAACTTTACGGTGTCCTAATCCTTCAGTTAGCATCAATGTTCCATTTTTCAAATGTTTGTGTATGTTAATTCCAGCTTTGACGGAAACCTCTGGATCGTCTTTATCATGGATTACCAGAATAGGAATATCAGTATCCTTGGCGGCTTTATAAGCAGAATAGTCATTCATTTTTCCTCCATATTTTTTTTCGAAATGCAATCTTAAACTAGTAGCAAATTCTGGTTTTAATTCAAGTTTCGCGACAAAATCATCAATGATATCTTGTACAATATCTCCACTTCCAATAATTGCCGCACATTTTAGTCTAAGTCCTTTATTAATGGCATTTAATACTGACATTCCACCAAGGGAATGACCAATGGCTGCATCAAAAGGACCGTATTGTTTGTCTATTTCGATGATAGCTGCAATAAAATCTGTCATTATACTATTATTACCAGGTGACTTTCCATGTCCTGTTGCATCAAAACTCACTGTAGAATAGCCCGATTTTAGTAATTCATCAGCTATTTTTACTAATTGCGTTCCGCGGCCAGACCATCCATGAACTAATAAAATTTTCTTTTCATTTTGACCATATTCATAGACAACGACGTCTTTATTTAGGCTCGGAACAGTGATTAAATTTTGCACGCTATCACGGTCCATATGCAATTCTCTTTTTGGAACTTTATGTTTTATAGGAGTTGTAAATAATTTAGCGGCATATAATGTGGTTAGTTTTGGAGAAATATAGGAGATAAACTTACTGCTAAGCAGTATAAACTTAGGAATTTTCAATGATTGTGTATGAATAGAAGTGTTTTTTGTCATATTGATAAATTTGTAAGAGTGCTTTTATTTTATTTATTTTTCACTAAATTTAGAAAAACATAAAAGTAATATAATTAGTAAAATATTAACCTCTTAATTGACAATTACATTTAGGGAAGAGTAGCCTTATTAATAAATGAGCTGTCTTATATAATTGTAAATAATTGATGAATAATATAATTAATAAATGGAAATATTTCATATAAGTGCAGAGTGTTATCCTGTGGCAAAAGTTGGCGGATTAGCAGATGTTGTTGGAGCTTTACCAAAATACCAAAATAATGCCGGACATCTTGCAAGGGTTGTAATACCTTGTTATGATACGAAGTTTAAAAAGGATAATGATTTTGAGTGTGTCCATTGGGGAACCGTTAAATTAGGGAGATTTAATTTTTCTTTTAGTGTTCTGAAGGAAACTACTGATAAATTAGGTTTTGAGCTGTATCTGATTGAAATACCAGAACTATTTGACAGAAAGAACGTCTATGGATACGAGGATGATATTGAACGATTTTTATCTTTCCAAATCGCCACTTTAGATTGGATAATTGGAAGGGATGAAATGCCGGATGTAATTAATTGTCATGATCATCATACGGGATTGATTCCTTTTATGATGTTGTACTCTAATAAATATCAAAAATTGCAAAACATTCCCTCTATTATTACCATACATAATGGTTTGTATCAGGGGCAATTTGGATTTGATAAACTTCATTATTTACCAGAGTTTGACTTGTCCCATGTGAACATTTTGGAATGGGACAACTGTATAAACTCCCTGGCGGTTGGTATAAAATGTGCCTGGTCAGTAACTACCGTTTCTCCAAACTATTTG
Source organism: Flavobacterium frigoris PS1 (assembly GCF_000252125.1). GTDB lineage: Bacteria > Bacteroidota > Bacteroidia > Flavobacteriales > Flavobacteriaceae > Flavobacterium > Flavobacterium frigoris_A. Next base: position 10,280 of record NZ_AHKF01000021.1, read on the forward strand.
AATGAAATCAATTTTTCGGCAAATGGACTTGAGACATTGTTCAACCTTGTTCGCTATAAATCAAGAGGAATATTAAATGGAATTGATACTGAAGTTTGGGATCCTGAAAAGGACAAAATGCTAGAGAAAAATTATTCTGTAACTAATTTTGAGGTTGGTAAACAGCAGAATAAGGAGATACTATGCACGCTTTTTAATTTAGATCCTAGCAAACCATTATTTAGCTTTATAGGCCGCTTACTAGAAGAAAAGGGAGGGGACTTGTTACCACATGCTGCTGCTTTAGCTATGTCTGAGAATTACAAGGAAATCAATATTTTGATTTTAGGTTCCGGAAATACTGATATTGAAAATCAATTAAATAGTTTATTGATTGATTATAAAGGGAATTACAATACTTTCATAGGGTATAATGAGGAATTAGCACATCTAATATATGCAGGAGCCGATTATTTATTAATGCCATCAAGAGTGGAGCCCTGCGGATTGAATCAAATGTACTCATTGCGATATGGAACGATTCCAATTGTCAGAAGAACAGGAGGCTTGAAAGACACCGTAATTGATTTTGGAGATGATGGAAACGGAATTTGTCATGATCAATCCTCGGTGGGAGATATTTGCTACTCCATTCAAAGAGCAATTAACTTATATCAGGATAAAGAAAAGTTAAATAAAATTCGAGAGAAAGGAATGCTTACAGACCACTCTTGGGAGAGAGTTTGTCAAGAATATATAGAGGTGTATAATTTAATAATTAAAAAAGTATGAAAGCTAAAAAGAAAAATGTGATTGCGATTATTTTAGGAGGAGGTCAAGGATCCAGATTATACCCGTTGACTGAAACCAGGTCTAAACCTGCTGTTCCAATAGGAGGGAAGTATAGATTAGTAGATATTCCAATTTCAAATTGTATGAATTCAGATATTTACAGAATGTTTGTATTGACACAATTCAATTCGGCTTCATTAAATGCTCATATTAAGAATACTTATAACTTTAGTGTTTTTAGCCACGCTTTTGTTGATATTCTTGCTGCTGAACAAACTCCTGATAACCCGACTTGGTTTCAGGGCACTGCCGATGCCGTTAGACAATGTATGCCTCATTTTTTAAATCATGATTTTGACTATGCATTAATACTTTCTGGAGATCAATTGTATCAAATGGATTTCAATGATATGATAGAAGAACATATTAAAAATCAAGCAGATATAACAATAGCCACATTACCAGTTAACGCCAAGGACGCACCAGAATTTGGCATTCTTAAAACAAATCATGAAAACTGTATAGAATCTTTTATTGAAAAACCTGCTAAGGAACTTTTATCCGAATGGGAATCTGATGTGAGTGAACAGATGAAGTCTGAAGGAAAGCATTATTTAGCTTCAATGGGAATCTACATTTTCAATAAAGATTTGTTAGTTGATATCATGTCAAACAAGGAAACTAAAGATTTTGGAAAAGAAATTATTCCACAAGCGGTGGGTAATAAAAAGATTCTAAGTTATCAATATGAGGGTTATTGGACAGATATTGGTAATATTGATTCTTTTTTTGAAGCTAATATTGGCTTGACTGATGATATCCCAAAATTTAATTTGTTTGACAACGACAATAAAATTTACACTAGGCCAAGACTATTGCCTCCATCAAAATTCCAAAAAACACTTGTAGACAGGTCTTTAATTTCTGAAGGTTGTATTTTAAATGCCAAAGAAATTAATCATTCAGTAGTAGGTATTCGTTCTAGGATTGGAGATGGAACCATTATTCAGAATTGTTATATAATGGGAAATGATTTCTATCAGAATATAGATGATATGAATGCCGATGTTGAAAAAAGTAAAATATTAATTGGTATAGGTGAGAATTGTTTTATTAGTAATGCAATTGTCGACAAAAACTGTAGAATAGGGAACGATGTTTATATTAATGGTGGAAAACATTTGCCCGATTTTTCAAATGAACTGTATGCCATTAAAGAAGGAATCGTTGTTATAAAAAAGGGTGCTATACTACCAGATAACTATAAGATTAGTTAAAGTTATCAGAACTATTTTTTAAATTAATATTCTACTTTAATAGTTTAGAATTATACAAATACCATATGAGTACAGTTATTTCACATTCCCTTTTTACTGATTTCGATATCGACTTGTTCAAAGCAGGAAAGCACTATAGATTATATGAAAAGCTTGGTGCACATTTGATCGAATTAAATGGTGTAAAGGGCGTTTATTTCGCTGTATGGGCTCCAAGTGCCCATTCAGTATCTGTTGTGGGTGACTTTAATTTTTGGAAACAGGGAGAACACCAGCTTGAAGTACGCTGGGATTCCTCAGGTATCTGGGAAGGTTTTATTCCAAATATAGAAAAAGGAGCGACCTACAAATATAGAATACAATCTAATAATAAAGGAATTGTTACTGAAAAAGCAGATCCATTCGCTTTTTACTGTGAACAGCCACCTCATACGGCCTCCGTAATTTGGGATCTTGATTATAAATGGAAGGACACGAAATGGATGAGATCACGTCAGGACCATAATGGTTTAGACAAGCCATATTCTGTCTACGAAGTTCATTTGGGATCTTGGAAACGTCATGCTGAAGACAATCGTTTTTTGACTTACCTTGAGTTTGCAGAAGAATTAGTAAGTTATGTAAAGGAGACAGGATTCACTCATGTTGAATTCATGCCAATAATGGAATATCCATATGATCCTTCTTGGGGATATCAATTAGTAGGGTATTTTGCGCCCACTTCCCGTTTTGGAGAACCGCAGGATTTCATGGTTTTGGTTGATAAATTACACCAAGCTGGTATAGGAGTAATTCTGGATTGGGTTCCATCTCATTTTCCTGATGATGCTCATGGATTAGGATTTTTTGACGGATCGAACCTTTTTGAGCATCCAGACCGTAAAAAAGGCTATCATCCAGATTGGAAAAGTCTGGTTTTTAACTATGGGCGTAACGAAGTGCGTTCCTTTTTAATTAGTAATGCCCTTTTTTGGTTACAGAATTACCATGCCGATGCACTTCGTGTTGACGCCGTAGCATCAATGCTTTACTTGGATTATTCACGCGAAGAAGGAGAATGGGAACCTAATATCTATGGCGGAAATGAAAATCTGGATACCATCAGTTTTTTAAAAGAATTTAATGAGGCGGTTTATTCTAATTTTGATGGAGTGCAGACCATTGCTGAAGAGAGTACTTCTTTTCCGATGGTTTCAAGGCCAACATCTGTTGGAGGCCTAGGATTTGGAATGAAGTGGATGATGGGATGGATGCATGATACCTTAGAATATTTTAAAAAGGATACGGTTTATAGAAAATACCATCAAAATGACTTGACGTTTTCTATGACGTATACTTTTTCCGAAAATTTTATGCTGCCATTGTCTCATGATGAAGTGGTATATGGGAAAAAATCAATTGCAGGAAGAATGCCTGGAGATGAATGGCAGAAATTTGCAAATTTGAGACTACTTTATGGTTATATGTTTACCCATCCTGGTACAAAATTATTGTTTATGGGATGTGAATTTGGTCAAAGTGCCGAGTGGAATTTTGAAGGAAGTTTAGACTGGCATTTATTACAGTATCCGTTTCATGAAGGCGTTAAGAAATTAATTACCGATTTAAATGGATTATACAAAAAGCAACCCGCTTTACATGAAAAGCAATTTAGTGCTGAAGGATTCGAATGGATCAATTATTCAGATCATCAAAATGCAGTTATGTCATTTATTCGAAAAGGGGATAAGCCAAAAGATGATCTAATAGTAGTTTGTAATTTCACGCAAATAGTTCGTGAGAATTATAGAATTGGACTTCCAAGAAAAGGAAAGCTTAGTGAAATTTTCAATAGTGATGCCGAAATATATGGAGGTAGCGGAATTACAAATTATGGTAAATTAGGGATTGATGCGTCGCCATATGACGGTAGAGATTATTCTATAGAATTACAATTGCCTCCTTTGAGTGTGACAGTATTTAAAATTTCATAAAAAAAGGGGAAATAGAGCTCTCTTGACTAATAAGATTAAAGAAACAGTATTGATTCCATGGATTAATACTGTTTCTTTTTGGTAGGAAAATTAAAAGGTCTACGTAAATAAATAATTAGATAGAATATTGAACTGTCTTTATTTTATATTTTTGCAATCATATAAAAGCCTTTTTTTAATAATATAGATAATGATTACAAATACAGAATTAGAATTTAAAGGGGATCTATATCCATCAAAAATAGTTTCTTTTGAACATGATGTTGATTCAGTCTATTTTCATAGTAGCAATAGCGTAATATTAAAAGTTACCATAGTACGCGATAGTCTAATTCGTTTTAGATATACGACAAAAGGATATTTTAGTAACGATTTTTCATATGCGATAGACAAAAGTCATTCGCATGGATATAATTTCCTAGAAGTAATAGAGGAGTTTGATTTTTTTAAGATACAAACTAGTAAAGTAAAATGTATCATTCAGAAAATAGACATGAGAATATCTGTTTTTGATTTGAAAGACAATATCTTGCTTGAAGATGAATTGGGTTTCCATTGGGAAGAAAGTTATGAGTTTGGCGGTAATATCGTTAAGATGAGTAAAGCTTCAAAGGATGGCGAATGTTTTTATGGCTTAGGAGACAAAGCGACTCAAATGAATTTGAAAGGGAAAAGATTAGAGAATTTTGCAACTGATCAATATGCTTTTCAAAAAGAGCAGGAGCCATTATACAAAGTGGTTCCGTTCTATATAGGACTACAGCACAAACAGGCATATGGAATTTTCTTTGATAATACATTCAGAACTTTTTTTGACTTTTGTCATGAAAGAAGAAATGTAACGAGTTTTTGGGCAGAAGGAGGAGAGATGAATTATTATTTCATCCATGGTCCAAAGATGGAGGATGTTGTCGCCAGTTATACTGACCTTACGGGTAAACCAGAATTACCACCTTTATGGGCTTTGGGATATCACCAATGCAAATGGAGTTATTTTCCGGAGAGTAATGTGAAGGAAGTGACTGCAAAATTCAGAGAATCAAAGATTCCATGTGATGCCATTTATTTAGATATTGATTACATGGATGGTTTTAGATGTTTTACGTGGAATAAAGAATATTTCCCAGATCCAAAACGAATGGTGGCTGAACTGGCTGAGAATGGCTTTAAAACGGTTGTAATCATTGATCCAGGTATAAAAATCGACAAAGAATATTCAGTATATAAAGAGGCTTTAGAAAAAGATTATTTCTGTAAAAGAGCTGATGGCCCATATATGAAAGGAAAAGTATGGCCGGGAGAATGCAATTTTCCTGATTATACCAATCCCGAAGTCAGAGAATGGTGGGCAGGATTATTTAAAGAACTGATTTCTGATATTGGTGTAAAGGGAGTTTGGAATGATATGAATGAGCCAGCGGTGATGGAAGTTCCCAATAAAACATTTCCAATGGATGTGCGACATGATTATGATGGGAATCCTTGTAGTCACAGAAAAGCACATAATGTTTATGGAACTCAAATGGCTAGAGCTACCTATCATGGGGTGAAACGTTTTGCATATCCAAAAAGACCATTCATTATAACGAGATCTGCTTATGCTGGGGCACAACGTTACACGTCTTCTTGGACAGGTGATAATGTTGCTAGTTGGGAACATTTATGGATAGCAAACATACAAGTGCAAAGAATGTCAATTTCGGGCATGGGATTTACAGGATCTGATATCGGTGGATTTGCCGAACAGCCGTCAGGAGAACTTTATACACGTTGGATTCAATTGGGTGTTTTTCATCCTTTTTGTAGAACACACTCTTCAGGGGATCATGGTGATCAAGAGCCTTGGGCATTTGATTTAGAAGTGATTGATATCACAAGAAAATTTGTCAATCTGCGTTATCAATTATTACCTTATTTATACACTATGTTTTGGCAATATATAGAAGAAGGTATTCCTATGCTTAAACCTTTGGTGTATTATGACCAAGCAGACACGCAAACGCATTATAGAAATGATGAATTTGTATTTGGAAATCAAATATTAGTTTGTCCTATTTTAGAACCCAACGCTATAGGTAGGAGGATGTATGTGCCACGTGGTCAATGGTATAATTATTGGACAGCTAAATTAGTAAATGGTGGAAAAGAAATGTGGGTGGATACGAAATATGATGAAATACCAGTTTTTGTAAAAGCAGGTTCTATCATTCCAAAATACCCAGTTCAACAATATGTGGGCGAATTAGAGTTTGATGAATTAATATTAGATTTATATTATAAAGAAGGTAAAGAAAAGTCAGTAGTCTATGAAGATGCGCAAGATGGTTATGATTATAAAAAAGGCAGATACAGTTTCTTAACATTTCAGATCACTGGAAAAGTATCTGAACTTAACATACAATTACACAAAGAAGGTAAATACGACACTCCATATTCCAAGTATAAAATTAATCTGATTGGGCTACCGTTTAAAATCAAAAGGATTGAAATTGACAATGAAGAGGTTGACCTTGATATTGAGGCTCTTGAAAGAGATAGTTATCTTATTGTAGACAAAGAATTTAATGCCTTGCATATTACAGGTTAATAATTAAAACAAAAAAAATGATACTTTTGAGTTAAATTTTATAAACTTTGAGTTGGTAATATTCGTAATTTTGTTAATATTTAAAATTATAATCATGAAAAAACATTCAATACTTCTAGGAGTTTGCACGATAGGCTTACTTTTTTCCTGCGCAACTAATCCAATTACCGGAAAAAAAACTTTGAATTTTGTATCAAATAGCGAGCTTTTCCCTTCCTCATTTCAAGAATATGGTACTTTTTTAAAGGAAAACAAAATAATTTCAGGTACTGCTGATGCAAATAGAGTAGCAAAAGTAGGAGCGAAAATTAAATTAGCCGCTGAGAAATACGTCGCTTACGTTGGTCAACCTGAATATTTAAAGGACTATCGCTGGGAATACAACTTAGTTGAAAGTAAGGATGTTAATGCTTGGTGTATGCCTGGAGGGAAAATAGTTGTTTACTCAGGTATTTTACCAATAACGAAGGATGAAGCTGGTTTAGCTACGGTTATTGGGCATGAAGTTTCTCATGCTTTAGCTAATCATGGTGCGCAACGAATGAGTGCATCTCAACTTCAGGGCCTAGGTGCTGTAGGGGTTGCCGTTGCAACGGGAGGAAAAAGCGAAGAAACACAACAAACATGGCAACAAATTTATGGTGTTGGTTCAGAAGTAGGAGTCATGCTACCTTACAGTAGGGGTCATGAAACTGAGGCAGATAAAATTGGGTTAACACTAATGGCAATTGCAGGATATAATCCAGATGAGGCTATTGCTTTTTGGATGAGAATGTCAGCGAATTCGGCAGGTCAAGCGCCGCCGCCATTTTTAAGTTCACATCCATCTGATGCAGCGAGAATTGCAGATTTAAAAAAATTAGTTCCTGAAGCGAAAGCCACTGCGGCTAAATTTGGAATGATTTATAACTAAAAAGTAATTATTGTTTTTGCATAAACAAGAAAAGCCAATTCATCGAATTGGCTTTTCTTGTTTAAATAAAGATTAAGCTTTGAATATTCCGCGTTTTTATAGCGTTTATGTCATGAAAATAAATAAATTCGTATAAAACTACAAATATGAAAACACTGCAAAAAGGGGATAAGAAATTAATAAATGCTTGGGCTTTTTATGATTGGGCTAATTCTGTTTATAGTCTAGTTATTGCGACAGCAGTATTTCCTATTTATTATGAAAGTGTAACGAGCGGTAATAATGATGTTGTGCAGTTTTTGGGTACTGATTTTAATAACTCCTCATTACTTTCTTATTCTTTATCGTTTTCTTTTTTAATTGTAGCGTTTATGTCACCTATTTTATCTGGAATAGCTGATTACACGGGGAATAAAAAACGATTTATGCAGTTTTTTTGTTATTTAGGATCGCTCTCGGTAATGAGTTTATACTTTTTTACTGGTCCTGACACTTTGTGGATTGGTATTTTAGGTACCGTTTTAGCAAGTATTGGTTTTTGGGGTAGTATTGTTTTTTATAATTCGTATTTGCCAGAAATAGCTTTTCCTGAGCAGCATGATAGGGTGAGTGCTAAAGGTTTTATGTACGGTTATACTGGCTCTTTAATATTGTTAGTTTTTAACTTGACTATGGTTATGAAGCCAGAATGGTTTGGAATTGTTGATAGTTCTTTGCCTGCAAGAATTTCATTTCTATCAGTTGGTATTTGGTGGGTAGGTTTTGCACAAGTTACATTTTACCATTTGCCTAATAATGTATTTCATAAAAAACCAGAAAAAGATTTTATTTTCAAAGGTTTAAGAGAACTTAAAGGCGTGACAAAAAGTATAAATAAGCAAACTGACCTTAAACAATTTCTAACTGCTTTTTTTCTTTACAGTATTGGTGTTCAAACAGTAATATTATTAGCTGGAATTTTCGGTAAAAAAGAACTAGGAATAGGAACTAGTAAATTGATCATCATTATTTTATTAATAAATATAGTTGCTATTTTTGGAGCTTATGTGTTTTCAAGGATATCAGAAAAAATTGGAAATATAAAAACACTTAAATTAACTATTGCAATTTGGTGTCTTATTTGCCTTGCAGCCTATTTATTAGATGCTAAGAATCAATATATAGATATTCAGTTTTATGCTCTTGGAGGAACCATTGGAATGGTCTTAGGAGCGATACAATCTTTGTCGCGTTCTACTTATTCAAAATTATTGCCGGTCACAGAGGACCATGCAACTTACTTTAGCTTCTTTGATGTAACAGAAAAAATTGCAATCGTTGTTGGAACTTTTATTTTTGGTTTTGTAGCCTCAATTACTAACTCGATGCGAAATTCCTTTTTTATCTTAGCAATCTTCTTTCTGTTAGGATATCTTGTTCTTAGTTTTATGAAAAAGAAGAAAGGTGTATAAAGTTGTTTTTATTCTAAATGAAAAGAAAATGGAGTAATAGTGCTAAAAGAAGTGTTTTTAGTGAGAGACCTAGGCTCTTCAAGCAATATTTAAATCGATGTAAACTACACTTAAGGACGACTTCTATTTGTTTTTCATGTGATGTAAATATTACTTTTTCAGATTTTTTCATTTAGGGATATTTGAAGTACTTTTACGAAAATATTGATCAATAATTTTCTTTTGGCACAATGATTGTCCCTTTTAAGTACTTAATGAATGCTGTGGGATAAAGTCAATTTTATCGATATTTAAAGTAGCGAAACCCTATATTTGTTCATGAATTCAAAATTTTTAATGACAAAAAGACTTATATATAATTATGTCAAATCATAAAATACTTACAATAGACAATCTGTCACTTCAGGAATATGATTCAGAAGCTGAGTTAATTCCATTATTAACTCCTGAAGATGAGGAAGAAATGATTAACGAGGAATTACCGCCTTCATTACCGATTTTGCCTTTGCGCAATATGGTCCTGTTTCCAGGTGTAGTGATTCCGATTACCGCTGGACGCGATAAATCTATTAAACTAATTAATGATGCCAATGCCGGAGGAAAAATAATAGGTGTTGTTGCTCAGAAAAATGAAGAAGACGAGGAGCCTACAAAGGATGATATTCACAACATAGGAACTGTGGCTAGAATATTAAGGGTTTTAAAAATGCCTGATGGTACCACGACAGTTATTCTTCAAGGGAAAAAACGTTTTGAAATAGACACTGTAGTTTCTGAAGAGCCGTATATAACGGCAAGTATCAAAGAGTTTGAAGAAAGCAGACCAGAAAGTAAAGACACTGAATTTTTAGCTATTCTTGAATCTGTTAAAGAATTAGCAATTCAAATAATAAAGGAAAGTCCGAATATTCCAAGTGAGGCAACATTTGCTATTAAGAACATTGAGAGTCAATCTTTCCTGATTAATTTTGTTACTTCTAACATGAATTTATCAGTTAAAGAAAAGCAAGACTTACTTGCCATCAGTAGTTTGAAAGATAGAGCATTAGAAACGCTTCGTTTTATGAATATTGAGTTGCAAAAACTCGAATTGAAGAACGACATTCAATCTAAAGTTCGTTTTGATTTAGATCAACAGCAAAGAGAATATTTTCTTCAGCAGCAAATGAAAACGATCCAAGAAGAATTGGGTGGCTCTTCGCAGGAAGAAGAAATGGAAGAGATGTTGCTTAAGTCGAAGTCTAAAAAATGGGATAAAAAAACCAAAAAGCATTTCGAAAAAGAATTGTCAAAAATGCGCCGGATGAATCCACAAGCGCCTGATTTTGGAATTCAGAGAAATTATTTAGATCTGTTTTTAGAGCTTCCTTGGAATGAATATTCAAAGGATAATTTTGACTTAAAACGAGCGCAAAAAATCTTGGATAGAGATCATTTCGGATTAGAAGACGTTAAGAAAAGAATGATTGAGCATTTGGCAGTTTTGAAATTGCGTAATGATATGAAATCACCTATCATTTGTTTGACAGGACCTCCGGGTGTTGGTAAAACTTCTATTGGCCGTTCTGTTGCAGAAGCTTTAGGTAGAGAGTACGTTCGTATTTCTTTAGGAGGTTTGCGAGATGAATCAGAAATAAGAGGGCACAGAAAGACATATATTGGGGCTATGTCCGGTAGGATTATCCAAAGCTTAAAAAAAGCAGGTACATCAAACCCCGTTTTTGTCCTAGATGAAATTGATAAATTGTCAGTAAGCAGTCAAGGAGATCCTTCGTCAGCTTTACTTGAAGTATTAGATCCAGAGCAAAACAATTCGTTTTACGATAATTTCCTAGAGATGGGATATGACTTGTCGAAAGTGATGTTTATAGCCACTTCAAATACAATGTCTTCGATTCAACCTGCATTGAGAGATCGTATGGAGATCATAAAAATGTCTGGATATACTATTGAAGAGAAAGTAGAGATTGCTCGTCAGCATTTATTACCAAGACAATTAAAAGAACACGGATTAACCGCTAAGGATTTAGCAATCGGTAAGAAACAATTAGAAAAGATTGTGGAAGGCTATACTCGTGAATCTGGCGTTCGTGGCTTAGAAGCTAAAATTGCACAAGTAATCCGTAATGCAGCTAAATCTGTTGCTATGGAGGAGGAGTACAATAAAAAAGTAACGGATGCAGATGTTGTTCGAATTCTTGGGGTTCCTAGATTAGAAAGAGATAAATATGAGAGTAATGATGTAGCAGGTGTTGTTACAGGATTAGCTTGGACAAGTGTAGGAGGCGATATTCTTTTCATAGAGTCTCTAATTTCTCCAGGTAAAGGCAGCATGACTATTACAGGGAATTTAGGTACTGTAATGAAAGAATCAGCTACAATAGCATTGGAATACATAAAAGCGAATGCGCAATTACTAGGCTTGAATCCAGATATTATTTCAAAATATAATATCCATTTGCACGTTCCGGAAGGAGCGACACCAAAAGATGGTCCAAGTGCAGGGATAGCAATGTTGACTTCACTAGTATCTGTATTTACTCAGAAAAGAGTGAAGAAAAATATGGCGATGACTGGTGAGATTACGCTAAGAGGTAAAGTATTGCCTGTAGGTGGAATTAAAGAAAAAATATTAGCTGCAAAACGCGCAAATATTAAAGAAATTATTCTTTGTCATGAAAATAAAAGTGACATCGACGAGATAAAACCAGAATACATTGAAGGCTTAACTTTTCATTACGTTAAAGAAATGAGTGAAGTTTTGAAAATTGCAATTACGGATCAAAAGGTTAAAAATGCCAAAATCTTATAAGTAGTCTTTTTTGATTTCTAATTATTTATTCCAAAATCAAAACTTAAGATAATTAGGCAATGATTTTGGAATTTTATTTAAATGGTATTTGAAGATTTATAATGAGTATTTTTACTATTATAATTTTATCTTCGCATTTGCGTTTTATTTTACGAAAACAGAGACCAAAAGCATGTTCAAAAACATTTTTCTATCCTTGTCAATATTTATTTGTACTGTGTCTTACAGTCAAATAGGGGGCAAGTATACTTATCAGTTTTTGAATTTGGTTACTTCGCCCAGACAGGCGGCGTTAGGCGGGAAAACGATAACTATCTATGATGATGATGTTAATCAGGTTAATTTTAACCCTGCGACGATAAATGTCGAGATGAATAACCATTTGGCATTGAACTATGGTAATTATTTTAATGAGGTTACCTACGGTACGGCTTCTTATGCGTATACTTACGATCGGCATTTGCAAACATTTCAAGCTGGGGTTAATTATGTGAATTACGGTAAGTTTGAAGGATATGATGAAAACGGCCAGTATACAAGTGAATTTACAGGAAGCGAAATAGCGCTTTCTTTTGGATATGCTTATAACATACCTTATACTACTATACATATAGGGGCAAATGCAAAATTGATTTCCTCCTCACTTGAAAGTTATTCGTCTTTTGGCGGAGCCATAGATATTGGCGCTATTTTTGTAGATGAAAGTAATGATGTTAATTGGGGTTTAGTGATTCGAAATGTCGGAACGCAGTTTACCACTTATTCAGGAGTGAATGAAAAATTACCATTGGAAATATTAGTAGGTGTTTCGCAGGAATTGGAACATGTGCCATTAAGATGGCATCTTACCTTAGAGAATTTGCAGCAATGGAATATTGCTTTTTCTAATCCTGAAAGGGCTGAATCCTCAATTGATGGAAATGCAAATGAAGAGAAGGTTTCGTTTACAAATAACGCATTGCGTCATGTGATTTTTGGAGTGGAATTGTTTCCTGAAAAATCATTTAACCTGCGGTTTGGGTATAATTTTAGAAGGGCAGAGGAATTACGGATTCTGGAACAGCGCAATTTTTCGGGAGTTTCGCTTGGTTTTGGATTAAAAATGAATAAATTAAAATTTAATTATTCCTATTCGCGTTATACTTTAGCAGGCAATACAAGTCTGTTTGGGTTGACTATAAATTTTCAGTAGTAGTTTCTGAGACAAAAATGGTTTAATTGTCGCGCGGGTTACTGTTTAATATAAATATCGATGAGTACTAATTTAAAGGCAAATAAGAGATGAGAGTACTGCTTATACTATTGGTTTTTGTAGGATTTGTTTTTTCTGGTTTTTCGGAAAAGCCAGAAAATAATTCGGCAGAAGTGAGACTTGCTATTCAAATATATGAAGTAAAAAAAGTGGTTGACGCTAGTTCAAAATATAATAAAGAAATTGCTTTTTTTATAGATATGGGTATTGAGTCTGGGAAGTTTCGGTTTTTTATTTATAATTTGAAAACCAATGAAATTATAGATGGAGGTTTAGTTACTCATGGATTTGGGTCAGAAAAAAGATCAAGTGGAGAGCTGATATTTAGTAATGTCAGTAATTCACTATGCACTTCATTAGGAAAATATTCGGTGGGCAAATCCTATTTGGGGTCTTACGGGAAAGCTTATAAATTATATGGATTAGACAAAACGAATAGCAATGCATTCAAGAGAAATATAGTTTTGCATAAAATGAGCAGTATTCCGGATCAAGAGCAAAATGGATCAATAGAGAAAAGTTTTGGCTGTCCCGCTGTTAACGAACGCTATTTTGAAAGGCTTGCTACTATAATAGACAATTCAAATTCGAATATTATTATGAGTATTTACTACTAAAAATAATAGTAAATGAAATTGGTTTTATAAATACATACAAGGTAAAATAGAGAATTAATTACGGAACATTAAAATTACAAAATTGAAAAAAATTACCATCGCCATTGACGGATTTTCATCTACAGGAAAAAGTACTTTGGCAAAACAACTCGCAAAGCATTTAGGATATGTATATGTCGATACTGGAGCTATGTATCGCGCTATTGCATTATTTGCAATGCAGAACGGGTATATAAGCAACGAGTTTTTTGATAAAGAAACATTAATAGCCAGTTTATCATCTATAAAATTACAGTTCAAATTTAATACTGATTTGGGTTTTGCTGAAATGTATTTGAATGATACTAATGTTGAAAATGAAATCAGAACTATTGAAGTATCTAGTTTCGTGAGTAAAGTAGCCGAAATATCTGAAGTGCGTGCTAAATTAGTGGAGCAACAAAAGGAGATGGGCAAGGATAAAGGAATCGTTATGGATGGTAGAGACATTGGAACGGTTGTTTTTCCTGATTCAGAACTAAAGATTTTCATGACCGCAAGCGCTACTACCAGAGCGCAAAGACGTTTTGACGAACTAACGGAAAAAGGAGGTGACGTAAGTTTTGAAGAAGTTTTACATAACGTAGAAGAGCGTGATTACATTGATACCCATAGAGATAACTCTCCATTAGTGCGGGCAGATGATGCCATAGAAATTGACAATTCATATCTTAGTAGAGAAGAACAATTCGACGTTGTATTGGGCTTAGTGAACGAAACTACAGAAGCAAACTAAATGTTTGTATATTTCAATTTAAATACTAGTTTTACGGCTTGTTAATTTTTGAAATTAAAGAATTCATTTTATGGGAATTAAAAACAGATTGATAATAATGAGTTTTCTCCAGTTTTTTGTTTGGGGAGCTTGGTTGATTACGATTGCTAATTACTGGTTTGGCACAATGCAATGGGATGGAACTCAATTTGGGTTGGTTTTTGGGACGATGGGAATTGCCTCTTTATTTATGCCAACATTAACTGGAATTATCGCCGATAGATGGGTAAATGCAGAAAAATTATATGGTGTACTTCATGTTTTATACGCAGGAGTTTTATTTTATATACCGCAAGTAACAACACCGGAAACCTTTATCTATATAATGCTATTGGCAATGTGTTTTTATATGCCAACGATCGCTTTGAGTAACTCTATTTCTTACACTGCACTCAAATTAAATAATAAAGACATTATTAAAAATTTTCCTCCCATACGGGTTTGGGGGACTATAGGTTTTATTGTTGCAATGTGGATTACTAATTTAACTGGAAATAAAGCAACAGAATATCAGTTTTATATAGCAGGCTTAGCAGCTGTACTTCTAGGGATCTATTCTTTTTCTTTGCCAAAGTGTAAACCACAACGTTTGTCTACTGAAAACGCTTCTCTTACTGAGACATTAGGGTTAGAGTCTTTTAAGTTGTTTGCTGATTATAAAATGGCTTTGTTTTTTGTCTTCTCTATGTTTTTAGGAGGGGCCTTACAGTTGACAAATGCGTACGGAGATGTTTTCTTAGATGAATTCAAGCATTTTCCAAAATATGCTGATTCATTTGTTGTAGAATATTCAACTATTATCATGTCAATTTCTCAAATTTCAGAAACCTTGTTTATTCTTGCGATTCCTTTTTTCTTAAGACGTTTCGGAATCAAACAAGTAATGCTAATTTCCATGATGGCCTGGGTATTGCGTTTTGGACTGTTTGCTTACGGAAATCCAACAAATGGATTATGGATGATTGTAATGTCCTGTGTGGTATATGGTATGGCGTTTGATTTCTTTAATATCTCAGGGTCATTGTTTGTTGAAACCAATACGGATCCAAAGAATCGTTCTTCAGCACAAGGTTTATTTATGATGATGACTAATGGCTTTGGAGCTGTTTTTGGAAGTTTTACTTCGGGATGGGCTATTGATAAATATTTTACCAAATCATTTAATAATACAACTGATTTAGCGAGTTTCTTACAAACAGAACAAACGAATCAAAAGATGTTAGAGTTTATTACAGCTCAAGGAAATTCAATTTCGACAGATGGCATGCTGAGTAATACTATTTTTATGAAGGACTGGCATACGATCTGGCTGGCTTTTGCAATTTACTCTTTAATTATAGCGATTGCTTTTGCAATTTTATTTAAGCACAAACATCATCCAGAAGATGTGGCTAGTGTAGTAGGTCATTAACCTTAAAAGTAAAAACAGTAGACCCGATTCCAGAAAAAATGGCATCGGGTCTTTTTGTTTATTGTTAGATAAGACAGATAATGACAATTAAGTAGGATGTCTTTAAAAGCGCATGATGAATGTGTTACTGGTAATCAAAAGGTTATAAATTTCAGCTTAATTATTTTCATGTTAAAATAAAGTTGAAAATTAGATTTAGATGTATTACCTTTGCAGTCCTTTAGGTGAATAAGAGTTTCCTTTGGGGTTCAACTAATTATACAAACAACTTCTGTTGTTTTCTATCACTTTATGAAACTCGAGAGAATACAGAATACAAATTTTTATCAGCATGTCTGAACAAGTAAAATCACAAGAAGAGTTTTTAGCAAATTTTAACTGGCACAACTTTGAAGAAGGTATTGATGCAGTTGATCAAAAAAACTTAAAAGAATTCGAAGAATTAGTTTCAAAAACATTTATTTCTACTGATCAAGAAGAAGTAGTAGATGGAACAGTTGTAAGAATTACAGATAGAGACGTTATCGTTGATATCAACGCAAAATCGGAAGGTGTTATTTCATTAAACGAATTCCGTTACAACCCAAACTTAAAAGTAGGTGATACTGTTGAAGTATTAATCGACATCCGTGAAGACAAAACTGGACAACTAGTTTTATCTCACAGAAAAGCTCGTACTATCAAATCTTGGGATAGAGTTATTTCGGCTAACGAAACAGGAGAAATCGTTAATGGTTTTGTAAAATGCAGAACTAAAGGTGGTATGATCGTTGATGTTTTCGGAATTGAAGCGTTTTTACCAGGATCTCAAATTGATGTTAAGCCAATTAGAGATTACGATGTATACGTAAACAAAACAATGGAATTCAAAGTTGTGAAAATCAACCACGAATTTAAAAACGTTGTAGTATCTCATAAAGCGCTTATTGAAGCGGATATTGAAATACAGAAAAAAGAAATCATCGGTCAATTACAAAAAGGACAAGTATTAGAAGGTGTTGTTAAAAACATTACTTCTTATGGTGTCTTTATTGATTTAGGTGGAGTTGATGGATTGATTCACATTACTGACCTTTCTTGGTCAAGAATTAATCACCCATCTGAAGTTCTTGAATTAGACCAAAAATTAAACGTTGTAATCCTTGATTTCGATGATGAGAAAACAAGAATTCAATTAGGATTGAAACAATTAAACGCTCACCCTTGGGATGCTCTAGATGCTAACTTAGCAATTGGAGATAAAGTAAAAGGTAAAGTAGTTGTAATCGCTGATTACGGTGCATTTATTGAAGTTGCTGAAGGTGTTGAAGGTTTGATCCACGTTTCTGAAATGTCATGGTCTACTCATTTACGTTCTGCTCAAGATTTCGTAAAAGTAGGTGATATTGTTGAAGCTCAAATTTTAACATTAGACAGAGATGACCGTAAAATGTCATTAGGTATCAAACAATTGTCTCAAGACCCTTGGACTGATATTACTAGTAAATATCCTGTAGGTTCTAAACATTCAGGTATCGTTAGAAACTTTACAAACTTTGGTATTTTCGTAGAACTTGAAGAAGGTATCGACGGATTGATTTATATCTCAGACCTTTCTTGGACTAAGAAAATCAAACACCCATCAGAATTTGTAAATGTTGGTGAAAAACTAGACGTTGTAGTATTAGAATTAGATGTTGAAGGGCGTAAATTATCTTTAGGTCACAAACAAACTACTGCTAACCCTTGGGATCAGTATGAAGATTCATTCGCTGTTGGAACTATCCACAACGGAGAAATCTCTGAGATCGTTGATAAAGGAGCTACTGTAGAATTTGGAGATGATATCGTTGCTTTCATTCCTACTCGTCACCTTGAAAAAGAAGATGGTAAGAAATTGAAAAAAGGAGAATCTGCTGATTTCAAAGTAATCGAATTTAACAAAGAATTCAAAAGAGTTGTTGCGTCTCACACTGCTATCTTCCGTGAAGAAGAAGAGAAAAATGTTAAAGCTGCTACTTCTAACAGTTCTACTCCATCTGCAAATGCAGCTGCCTCTACTTTAGGAGACGGTAATGATGTTCTTGCAGCATTGAAAGCTAAAATGGAAAAGACAGAGAAAAAATAATTCTCCATCTTTCTTATAATAGTAAAGCCCCACAGTAATGTGG
The DNA here is from genome assembly GCF_000252125.1 of Flavobacterium frigoris PS1. Classification (GTDB taxonomy): domain Bacteria; phylum Bacteroidota; class Bacteroidia; order Flavobacteriales; family Flavobacteriaceae; genus Flavobacterium; species Flavobacterium frigoris_A. The sequence continues at coordinate 28,308 of NZ_AHKF01000021.1, forward strand.
GGCTTTTTTTTCGAGTTGTAATTTCTTACTTTTTTTGTTATATTTATATCTAACTTTATAAGAATATCATATGGAAGAAATTACATTACAGGAAAATTCAAAATTTTATTTGAATGAAGAATCAAAAGGGTTTTTAAAAGAAACAGCTAAGTGGGCCTATTTTTTATCAATTTTAGGATTTGTTGGAGTAGGTCTCATGCTTTTATTGGCTGTTTTTATAGGGACTATATTCTCTAAATTAGATAGCATGGGAGGAGACGCGGCGATGTTACAAAGAATGGGTGGGGGATTTATAAGTTTAATTTATATTGCTATCGCGGTACTTTATTTTTTTCCTGTATATTATTTATTTCAATTTTCATCAAAAATGAAAGCTGCATTTAAAAATGATGATAACGATAAGCTGAATGAGTCTTTCAGTTTCTTGAAATCACATTATAAGTTCATGGGGATTTTAGCTTTGGTATTTGTAATACTATATGGATTTATATTTCTATTTACGATCCTTATTGGAGGCATCGCTTTTCTTAGCTAAGATATATTAGAATTTTTAAAAGGAGTAAAGCTAGTTTTCTATTTGAAATCTAGTTTTTTTTATTTTACATAGCTGATTTTAAGGTATTTGAAAAATAGTTGTACTTTTTTAAAACCAGATCTCTTTTCTTAGCGTAAATGCTTTTATATAACTTTAATAAATAGATTTATGAAAACTAGAAAATTTTTATCAGTAGCATTATTCGCATTAGTATTTGGAGCAACATCTTTCGCTCAAAAAACAGTTACGGTAGGTGGAGCCACCATGTATCCTTCTAAAAATATTATTGAAAATGCGGTTAATTCGAAAGACCATACAACATTAGTGGCGGCGGTTAAAGCAGCAGACTTGGTTGCAACTCTACAAGGAAAAGGTCCATTTACTGTTTTTGCTCCTACAAATGCAGCATTCGAAAAATTACCAATGGGAACTGTAGAGACTCTTTTGAAGCCAGAGAATAAAAAAATGTTACAAACAATACTTACATATCATGTTGTAGCAGGTAAAATGAATGCTACCGATATTGCTAAAGCGATCAAAATGGGTAATGGAAAAGCAATGATGAAAACCGTAAGTGGTGGAACATTGACAGCTTGGATGAAAGGTAAAAAACTGTATATCACGGATGAAAAAGGAGGTATGTCACAAGTGACTATTGCTGACGTAAATCAATCAAACGGCGTGATTCACGTAGTTGATGCAGTTTTATTGCCAAAACAATAATTATAAGAGGTTGGTTTGTTTGTTGATTGAAAAGTCCTGTATATCTACGGGACTTTTTTTATACCAGAAATCCCAATTCTAATTTTAGAATTGGGATTTCTGGTTTTATAATAAGGTATTTTTATCTTAAACTTGCTCCAAGCTCTGTTTCAAAGTTCTTCTGTAGCTTACTCATGATTTTGTCAATTTGTGCATCAGTCAGTGTTTTTGAACTGTCTTGAATTGTGAAGCTTAAGGCATATGATTTTTTACCTTCGGGTAGATTTTCACCTTCATATACATCAAATAGATTAATGCCTTTTAATAGACTTTTTTCTGTTTGTCTCGCGATAGTATAGATACTATCGTAAGTTACGTTTTGATCGATTAGCAAGGCTAAATCTCTACGCACTTCAGGATATTTAGGAATGTCAGTAAATTTTATTTTACCTGCGATTGCTTTTATAATTAGGTCCCAATTAAAATCAGCATAAAACACTTCTTGTTTAATTCCAAAATGTTTCAATATTGATTTCTTAACCACTCCAAATTCCACTAATGCATTATGACCGGTTCCAATCGCAATTCCTTCCGAAAAGATATCTGAGGTAGCTGGACTATTTTGCGTTTTTTGTATGCCAAATCTAGCAAGAACAGCATCCACATATCCTTTAAACATGAAGAAATCAGAGGGTTTTTGAGCTGTTGTCCAGCTCTCTTTATTTCTGCTTCCCGAAACTAATAAAGTCAAATGTTTGTGCTCTTCAAATCCAGAAAGAAACTTATGGTATGATTTTCCGAATTCAAATAATTTTAAATCGCCATTTTTACGATTGATATTATAGGATATCGCCTCTAGTCCTGAAAACAATAAAGATTGTCGCATCGTGGCTAAATCGTTGCTTAAAGGATTAAGCATTGTTACGTTGTGTTCTTCCTTCAGGTTATCTGACAACTTCACATAAGAGGCTGTTGTCAATGAATTAGCCATCATTTCATGAAAGCCTTGTGAATTCAACTGTGTAGCAACTATGTTTTGAAGTTTGTAATCTTCATTTCTAGGAGAGTTTGACACCGTAGCGTTCAGTTTTTTAGAAAAGCCGATATTATTGTATCCGTAAACTCTTAAGATTTCTTCAATAACGTCAATTTCTCTTTGTACATCAACACGGTAAGAAGGTATAGTTAATCCTAATCCGTATTCAGATACGCTATTTACTTTTATGTCTAATGAAACTAAAATTTGCTTAATGGTATCTTTTGGAATTTCTTGTCCAATAATTTTTGCTGCATTTGCAAAATTTAGAAAAACAGAAAAATCTTCCAGTTTCTTTTGATATATGTCGCTAACGTCTGATGTGATTTCTCCACCAGCCACTTCTTGAATTAATAAAGCTGCACGTTTTAAAGCGTATGCTGTAATTGTAGGGTCGATTCCTCTTTCAAAACGGAAAGAAGCATCTGTGTTTAATTGGTGTCTTTTTGCTGTTTTTCTTATGCTTACCGGATTGAAGTAGGCGCTTTCTAAGAATATAGAAGTAGTATGCTCTGAAACTCCAGAATTTTTACCTCCAAAAACTCCTGCGATACACAACGGACCTTTTTCATCACAAATCATTAAATCTTCCTCATGTAAAGTACGCTCGATATCATCAAGGGTTGTAAATTTAGTTCCTGATGGAAGTGTTTTTACAATGATTTTTCCATTGATCTTAGAAGCATCAAAGGCATGTAAAGGTTGGCCTAAATCATGTAAAACATAATTAGTAACATCAACAATATTATTTTTTGGATTTAATCCAATTGCTTTTAATCGATCTTGTAGCCATTTTGGTGAAGGTTTTACGCTAATACCAGAAATCGTTACGCCACAATATCTCGGCGCTAATTGCGACTCTTCAATAACAGTGTCTATTTTTAGCGTTCTCATATCTACTCTGAAATTACTCACTGAAGGAGTAATCAGTTCGACATTCACACCACTTTGTAGTAAACCAGCTCTTAGATCACGCGCGGTACCTAGATGACTCATGGCATCGGCACGGTTAGGTGTTAACCCAATTTCGAATACCTCATCATTTTCTATTTTAAAAACTTCAGATGCTTTTGTTCCAGGAACTAAAGCAGCATCAAGAATCATAATTCCGTCATGACTTTCACCAAGACCTAATTCATCTTCGGCACAAATCATTCCATGACTTTCCTGTCCTCTGATTTTTCCTTTTTTGATGGTAAAAGAGCCACCTTCTTTATCATACAAGACAGTACCTATTGTGGCTACAGGTACTTTTTGCCCTGAGTCTACATTGGCGGCTCCACATACAATTTGTATAGGGGCGCCCGTACCAATATCAACTGTCGTTAATTTTAGTCTGTCAGCATCAGGGTGTGGAACACAAGTAAGGACATGTCCAACCACGATCCCCTCTAATCCGCCTTTTACAGATTGGTATTTTTCGACAACTTCTACTTCCAAACCTAAATCAGTAAGTAAAGCGGACGTTTCTTCGGAATCCCAGTCTATTTTAATGAATTGTTTTAACCAATTGTAAGATATTTTCATCTGTCATTTTTAATAAGGTTGCAAATATAAGGATTGCAGTTTGTAGTAAGAAACAATTTATTTGGTTTTTTAGGACTTAATTGTGCTACTTAAAAAGCTTTAAAAATGATTATTTGGCAATGTAAACTATAAATATTTGCGAATAAAATAATAATATATTGTTAAATAAATAGATATGGAAATTTTATGCTACTAGTTGACCGAATAATGCTATATGTATTGTTTTATGAAGGGTAAATTTGAGAAAACTAAAATTAAATAATTATGAGCAACATAGCACAAAGACCTGAATTTAAGGCAACGTATGATAATTATATAGGTGGAAAATTTGTGGCACCAGTTGGGGGGCAGTACTTTGATGTGGTTTCACCCATTGATGGTAAAGTATTTACAAGGGCTGCACATTCAACTAAAGCAGATTTGGATTTGGCTGTGGATACGGCATATGATGCATTTCAAAGTTGGGGGAAGACATCAGTTACTGAAAGAAGTAATTTATTGAATAAGATTGCACAGGTTATAGAAGATAACCTTGAATATATTGCCACAGTGGAAACGGTAGATAACGGTAAGGCTATCCGTGAAACATTGGCTGCAGATATTCCTTTGGCGATAGACCATTTCAGGTATTTTGCTGGAGTTATACGAGCTGAGGAAAGTTCAATTGCTGAACTTGATTCGCAAACTGTTTCTATTGCATTAAGCGAGCCTTTGGGAGTTATTGCGCAAATTATACCGTGGAATTTCCCAATACTTATGGCTGTTTGGAAATTGGCTCCTGCACTTGCTGCAGGAAATACTGTCGTTTTAAAACCAGCCGAGAGCACGCCAATTTCGATTCTTGTCTTGATGGAATTGATAGGTGATATTTTACCTCCAGGGGTAATCAATATTGTGAATGGTTTTGGAGCTGAACTGGGTAGAGCGCTAGTGACCAACAAAAAAGTGTCAAAAGCTGCTTTTACCGGTTCTACAACTACAGGCCGTTTAGTGATGCAATATGCTACTGAAAATATTATTCCAGTAACATTGGAACTAGGAGGGAAGTCGCCTAATATTTTTATGAAATCAGTTGGTGATGCTGATGATGATTTCTTTGATAAAGCGGTTGAAGGTGCTGTAATGTTTGCCTTAAATCAAGGTGAGATTTGTACATGTCCTTCTAGACTGTTAGTTCATGAGGATATCTATGATAAGTTTATTGCTAGAGTGATTGAAAGAACTGGAGCGATAAAAATGGGAAATCCATTAGACAGAACCACTATGATGGGAGCTCAGGCTTCACTAGTACAAAAAGAAAAAATTATGTCTTATATAAAACTGGGTAAAGAAGAAGGTGCCGAGTTATTAATAGGAGGTGATGTTAAGAAATTAGGAGGTGATTTAGACGGAGGATATTACATCCAACCAACACTTTTTAAAGGGAATAACAAAATGAGAATTTTTCAAGAAGAAATCTTCGGACCAGTATTGGCCGTTACTACTTTTAAAACTACTGAAGAAGCTATTGCTATTGCAAATGATACAATGTATGGATTAGGGGCAGGACTTTGGACACGTGATGCACATGAAATTTATCAGGTGCCAAGAGCAATTCAAGCAGGTCGTGTATGGATCAACCAGTACCATTCTTATCCTGCAGGTGCTCCTTTTGGAGGCTACAAACAATCAGGTATCGGACGCGAAAATCATAAAATGATGCTTGGTCATTACCGTCAAACAAAAAACATGCTTATTTCTTATGATAAAAAGAAATTAGGATTCTTTTAGAATGAATTATTAATTTGAAAGGTAAGTTGCGAAACTTACCTTTTTTTTATAAAACAAATATATTATGTTACCAAAAACAATGAAGGCTGCAGTGATAAGGGAATTTGGATCACTTTTAAAAATTGAAGAAGTAGAAGTGAAACGTCCTGGAAGAAATGAAATTTTAGTAAAAGTAATAGCAAGTGGTGTTTGTCATACTGACTTACACGCAACGGAAGGCGACTGGCCTGTCCAGCCAAAAATGCCTTTGATTCCAGGTCATGAAGGTGTCGGTTATGTTGTGGCAGTAGGTCCAGATGTAAAGAACGTAAAAGAAGGAGATGCAGTTGGTGTGCCTTGGTTATATAGCGCTTGTGGCGGTTGTGACCAATGTATTACTGGCTGGGAAACGCTGTGCGACACGCAGCAAAATGGTGGTTATAGTGTTGATGGTAGTTTTGCCGAATATGTAATTGCTGACGCAAGGTATGTGGGACTTTTACCTTCAAATGTGAACTTTATGGAAATGGCACCAATACTGTGCGCCGGTGTTACTACCTATAAAGGATTGAAAGAAACTGAAGTTAAAGCTGGAGAATGGGTTGCTATTTCAGGAATTGGTGGTTTAGGACACGTTGCAGTACAATATGCAAAAGCGATGGGTATGAATGTGGCAGCCATTGATATCGCAGATGATAAATTAGAACTGGCAAAAAAATTAGGTGCTGATATAGTTGTCAATGCCAAGCATCAAAATCCGGGTGAATTTCTGAAAAAAGAAGTTGGAGGAATGCATGGAGCATTAATTACTGCGGTATCTCCAATTGCTTTTAAACAAGGTTTAGAAACATTGAGAAGAAAAGGAACAATGGCTTTGAATGGACTTCCTCCTGGAAGTTTTGATTTACCAATTTTTGATACCGTATTAAATAGAATAACAATTCGTGGTTCTATTGTAGGAACACGAAAAGATTTGAAAGAAGCAATACAATTTGCAGTAGAAGGGAAAGTAAAAGCAACCATTACATCAGCAAAATTAGAGGATGTTAATGAAGTTTTTGATAAAATGAGAAAAGGACAAATTGATGGACGAGTAGTGCTTGAAATTGCAAAACCATAATTGAAATTACTAAAACAGAAAGCCTGACTTTTAGCAGGTTTTCTGTTTTTACCTTAAAAATAAATACATTACGATGATAAAAAGAATTGATGCTACAGAAAAAGCAATAGAATTAATCAAAATATTGCAAGAAAAACATGGAGACCTAATGTTTTATCAAGCAGGAGGTTGTTGTGAGGGATCCCAGCCACAATGCTTTGAAAAAGGAGGCTTTTATCAAAGAATGGGAGACGTATGTATTGGAACCATTGAAGAAACCGAATTCTGGGTTGATAAAGATTTGTTTGAATATTGGAAACACGCCCATTTTACTTTAAAAGTAATTGACGCATTTGGAGTTGGTGGTTTTTCATTAGAAACACCGTTGAAAAAGACTTTTCAAATTGAATATCGCATTTTTACTCCAGAGGAGGAGCTTGATTTAGAACCTGTAAAATATATTGAATAACTTAATTCACATACAATAACTGGTATTGCTTTGGTGTAATTCCTTCGTGTTTTTTAAACAAACGAATGAAGTAATTGCTGTCTTCAAAACCAGATAAATGACATACTTCGTTGATTTGTATGCTAGGGTTTTTGAGCAGTTTTTTAGCGCATCGCATTTTTTCATTGATTACAAACTCAATTGGACTCATGCCTAACTCTCTTTTAAAAAAGCGATAGAATGATGTGGTACTCATACAACTGATATCACTCAAATTTTTAAGGCTGATATTTTCCCTTAGATTTAAGCGAATGTATTCCAGAACCTGTGTTATTGGTGAATTTGGGTTCGCATATAAACCGTCATCGATAGATTTTGTCGTTTGCGTCTGAATAATCCGAATCAACAGTTCCTGCAAAGTCAAATCAGCCAAAACATCTTTTGTGAGTGATGTACTCATGCATTCCTTGATTAGTTTATTGATAGTTGAGGCTAATTCTACATTATTATAGAAATAATAATTTTGATAGTCTAAATGCCAGAACTGCTTATTGCCTTCCTTAGGGTAACGTTCATTGAGGAAATCTAAGGTCTGCGCTATTTTTTGTTGGTCTATCGCCAAAGCCAAGCATTGGGTAGGATTGTTTTTTGTGGCTTCTGGAAAGTCAATTTTCATTTCTACATTAGAAGGAATAACAACCGTTTCTCCTGGCAAATATTCGAAACCAGGATCATCAAAAAGATGCATCACCTTTTTGCCTCTCAGCATGCTGGTCACTACTAAATCGTTAAATTTCAAAGGAACTAGTTCTGAAGCTTTATAGGTTTCAAACAGATTTAGCTCACAGTGATTTAGATTGTAAACGGTTCTATTTTCGACTAAAGTTTTTAGTGATTTTTCATTCGATAAATGTGGTGGATTAATGTAATTGCGATTCATAATTGTACTTTATAAAAAGGAAAGATAAACTTACTGAAAATAAACGTATTAATGAAGTCTTATTTTGTTAAAAAGGATATAATTGTAGGTCGTAAACTACATTTATTCGAAACTGCAATTCGTGTAATTCTGGATCGTAAAATGCAATAGAAACAGATTCAAATTACTTTTATAGAGTAAGATTTTGTTATTTTTAGGAGCAGAGAAAATGCACGCTGAAAAACGTTTTGTCCTGCTGTGCGCTATATTCTCGATAACAAAAACTACGGCCAAAAAAGCCTTGTTTTTCTAAATCGCGAGATATCGCTTCCATCAGGGCTAGGGAAGACGTTAGTAGCCTTTAACTACAACCCAAACTCTATTGGGAGTTGCTTCCTTTTTAGTCATCAAACATTTTGCAAGCAAGCATATCATTAAATAATCCTTTGTTGCTTTTTCTTAATGTAAGGCTATACTATAAGTCCTGATAGATATACTTAACTCAAAAAAGTTTAGCTACTTTTGCGTTCGCACTGGTTTATTTATATTTAACTAACTGTTAATCAGGATTAAAATCTTAGCAAGCCGGTTACTGTAAGCTCCAGAACTATCTGGAGCTTTTTTTGTTTGCAGCAATTGAACGCTACTTCACAATGTTAGTTTTTAGTTTTGCTGCTTATCAGAAAAACCGAATATTTAAAACTGGAAACGTTTTTCTTCCCCTGATTCTGTATATTTTATCGAAAAATCTAATGTTTTAAGGTTGGCTATTAAATGTGCATATTCGCCCTCATTTTTCCAAAGAATATTAATCTCTTCTTCAATTGTATCATTAAAAGTAACAGTTCCAAGGAACGCTTTTGAAGTATTTCTTAATCGAATGATGTCTAATTGTTTTGTAACTACTTCTTTCTTCAGACCTTCTTCTATATCTTTTATAGTTAAAGTGGTTCTATTAATTTCTTTGTGTCCATCTTTTCCAGCCTTCGCAACTGCTTCATGATCATTGGCTCCGGCAAAAATATCTAAATACCAAATTTGAGGAATACCTGGCATAAATAGTTGAATAGCTCTTGCCAATAGTAGTTTTTGCTCGCTTTCGCCTAGTGCGCTAAAGTACGTTGCATTTACTTGATAGTAAGATATTTTTTTACCATCTGCTCCATAAAGATTTTTTACTTGGCCACCACGTGAAATGATCAATTCCATCAAATCTGAAATCTCAGCATCTTCTAGGAGTCCTTTTTGGTACAAGCCATTTACTTCTTTACCTTTTAAATCTAACACTGGTATACCATCATGACAACCAAGCATATTAACTGTTTTGAAGCCCTTAGAAATTATTTCTTTAGCCCAAGTCATTAGCGCTTTATTCGTGTTTTTTTCAATCGCATGTATAGTTAGTCCAGGTAGGAAAAAATCATAAATAGAATATCCTTCATTAGCAACCTCATCATGAAGGTGCATTCCGAACTCTGCATGAATTTCAGGAAGCAAAACTAAATTATTGTTTTTGGCAATCTGATTTATTTTCTCTAAATAATCCCAAGTTCCTGGTTTATTAAAAAAGTTAGTTTCACCCACTTCTTTATGTAAATAAGCAAATGCATCTAATCGCAAAATTTGACCGCCATAGCTTGCCACTTTGGCCAATACTTCTTCATAAAATTCCCAAACTAAAGGTGATTTAGCATTGACATCCATTTGACCTAAATAAGTACGATTGCGATTCACTATTTCTAGTACTTCGTCTTTATAAGTTGATTGATCTCTCAAATCTAAAGTTTGTAAATCTTGAGCTTCATCAATAGCATTATTTACTGTATCACAAATAAGTAAGGCATTTTCGGGACTTAAATTCAGTATCGATTTTAAGTCAGTTGTTGTGATTTTTTGGAAAGTAATTTTTTGGTAAAAGGTATTCCAATATGGTTTTTCTTTTCCGTCAGGAAACAAAACTTTTAAAATAGGAAGTCCTGATTTTCGCATAAAAAGCTTGTCTAAAAAATTCTTTTTAGGAACGATTATACCGTCGGCGTTTAAGTCTCCATTTCCTTCCCAGAACTCATTCCAATCAATGAAAAAGTCTTTGAATTTAGACTGATCCCCATTTTTAATTATATCTTTAAATTGGGGAGAAGCAACCGATAAATGATTTAAAACAATATCAAACTTTAGCATGATATTCAATTCACGTAAAGCCACTAAATCTTCTTTTGAAACTAGCTCTTCATTGATGTCATAATTTATGATGGAAAACCCTCTATCTAAGTCACTATTAAAAAAGGTAGGCAAAACGTAAAACTGGGAAAATGTATTTTTGAATTGAGGCATTTTTAGCATGCTAACAATATCACTCAAATTAGTTCCAATACTATCGGGATACGCATTTAACATTACCCCATTGCTATTATTTGTTAGACCGTTTTTATTATCGTTTAATACTGTCATTTCTTTTTATTAAAAATTATGGAATTGGAATTTTAGAATAAGCTGCCTACTGCCTAAATACAAATTCATCGGGTTTTGAGCAGTCCTTGGATTAAATAATCTTAATTTTGTTAGTAATGATTCCAAATATACTAAACAATTTCTTAAAATATATCCAAAACAGGAAATGGAAGAATACCGATTAATTATTTTGTTTTCAGAATATCGATTGAAAACGATTTCGTAAATCCCCCTTTTTTTAGAAACGATTTTATTACGATTTAGGTTTATATTAATTGTTTTTTTTCGGCTACAGAAAAAAATCCTGTTATAACGATTGACAATAGAGTGCTATTTGGATAATTTGTGTGCTTGACCATTTGGCAAGCGCATTGATTTGTTCTTAAAAAAAAGTTGGCATAAAAAATTGGGGAGGACTTACGACCTCCCCAATGATTCTATATTGTTCTGACAAAATCTAAAAAGACTTTTTTATGTAGTTCCAAATCCATAGTAGGAGATAGTGATGCCCGAACAATGTAATCTTTGTCACCTTCTTTAGTTGTCCCTTGAGTAGAGGTAGCTGGTATTGTCCAGTAAACACCATTTAACTGTCCGTAGCTCACGCAGAACTTACTTTCATTAGGGATTTCTGTAATCATTAAATGAATTAACTTCAGATTTAATTCTCTTTTATGAGCTTCTTTTTCCTCGGGAGTATTCCCTTTAGTAGGAAGATCTAATGAAAACACAGATGGAGTAAAGCCTTGTTGCGCCAGTTCTTCTGAAACAAAATTGATTTTTGCTCCCGGCAAAACTTCGTGGATAAAATGTACAAATTCACGGGTGTTTTTATACGCATCCTTAATTCTTTGATTCATTGAAGGCAATTGCTTAGCCAATATTTCATATTGAAGAGGGGTAGCTTCATTATCGCAAAGTAGTAGGTGCTTTTCAATTTTGCCCATTAAAGCTTCAGTTTTTTTATTTCCTACACAGTAGCCAGCAGTACATTGCCCGCCACTTGGAAATTTCGAACCACTGGCAAATGAAATTGTCCTAACATTTGAAAGTACGTCGTCTTCACCTAAAAAGTGCACATTAGGACAAAAAGTTTGGTCTAAAATAAAAACAGGGTCTATCGCAATTGTACCAGTTGTCGTTTTGCGAATTTTACTTAATACTTCTTTTAGTTGTGTAAGATTTGGCACTTCAACTCTAGGGTTTGTTGGAATTTCAGCGATGATGTAGGGGATAGCATTTTCGCTTGCTATTTTATCTAAAATTATAGCAATACTTTGCACCATATCGTTACCACCATCTACGGCTAGATCGACAATTTCAACATTATCAACGCTAGCAGCTACTCGCCTTGCTTGGTCATTTGTTCCACCATAACAATTGGGAGGAACAATAATTTTAATTGCCTTTCCTTTGTGTTTTTCGAGTGCGTCATCTATTAGCCCCATTAAAATCGCGTATTGAATAGACAACCCACTAGAAGCAACTAATGGCTTTGTATGTGCACAGGTAATTTCTGTAATAGAATTTAAAACAAGTGCTTTGTTGGTGGCGACTTCTTTTTTACTAGTGTCTATAGTAGATTGCCCTATTAAAGACTCTAAGGCAACAAGACTATTGGCTGGTGTCATAGCGATGCTCTCTCTTCTTCTTACATGCTGAATTTCTGGAATATAACTTTCATTTTCTTTGCCATTTACTAACAAAACGCTTCCCAATTGACCATAAATACTAACGAAAAAGTCGATTTTTGGATCGAGATCAATTGTACTAATATTTTCTTGTTGTGAAATAAAAATAGTACTTCCTTCAAAAGCAGAAATGGCTTCTACACTCTCTACTTTGTTTAATTCAAACTTATAACCATAAACATGCTGCAGCACTTCTTTATCAAAAGCATGAGGTAACTCACCTGTGTATGCGATTTGGGTGTTTTTATTGTCTAATAAGTTTTTTCTTAAAATTGCCAAAACAGGAATCGTCTTTGATGAAAAACTGATTGCATTTTCTGGTTTAATATGTTGCATGTGAGCAATTGCCCATTCTAGTACACAAGATAAAGGATGACCTAGTCGAATATAGTCGTAAGCAGTAGGCAATTCGCTCAGTGCTGATATTGTAGCATTATTGTCATTATATAAAGTTTCAAACTGGTCTAAAAATTGCGTTTTAGCCAATTTTTCGTCATAAATATCTAGGCGATGGGTGGTTATATTTAACCAGCCAGTTGGCTTGTTTTTTAAAACTTCTTTAATATAATTTAGCATTTTATTCTCTTTCATAACTTCACTTTTAGATAGACCTGCAAGGTACATGAATTCCATTTATTCTAAAAATGTAACAAGATGTTTTTGTAGCATTTTGTCTAAAGTTCCTGTAACTTCAGATGTGTTTAAGACGCGTTGATTTGTTGAAAATTTTTAGTGCAGAAGAAGTTTACTATCGAAATGCAATAGTTCTTATAAAATCGAAATTAAATCTAAAGGATGGTCTAAAACTTTTTGTGCGCCATTGGATAACAATTCTTCTTTAGTTCTATATCCCCAGGATACACCTACGGCATACATATTGGCATTTGTAGCTGTTTGCATATCAATATCTGAATCTCCTACAAAAATGATTTCTTCGGGTTTCAATTTTAACTTTTCGCTTATTGCTATAGCTTTAAATGGATTGGGCTTTTTAAGTGGTTCATCAGTCAAACCAACTATTGGATTAAAATAGTTAGGAAATAGAGCAGTAGTAATTTCTTGAGTTAAATCCTCCGCTTTATTTGAAAATACACTTAGTTTAATATCACGCTCAATTAATTGATCCAATAATTCAAAAATCCCGTCATATTGTTTTGTTTTACGTGTACAAATAGTTCGATATTCTTGTACCATCAAATGGTAACAACGATCAATTTGGTTTGCATCGTTATGGTTTCCAGGCAAGGCTTTACTAACCAAATTCCTAAGGCCGCTACCAATAAAATATTGAAAATCTTGATAACTATGAGTAGAGTAGTCAAGGCTTTGCAATACATTATTCATAGCATCCGCGATATCTTCAAGCGAATTAACTAATGTTCCGTCTAAATCAAAAATTATTCCTTTAAATCTCATTTGTTACTTTTTTATTTAATCGAAAGGATATGTATTTCAATTATGTTGTCGTTTCGCTCAAAGATAGGAATATTGTTATTTTTAGTCTACCCTTTTTTATTTATTCTTGTTTTAAAGTTGCGCGGCATTATGATAATTAAACGAATCTACCACCAAACAATAAAAAAAGATAAATAGGTTTCCTTATATTTTTGCCAGCACAATAATGCTTGTTTTTCTTGTATGCTTGTAGCAATTTTATTTTCGATACTTTTATAATCGGTCCAAATTTCATTTTGCGAAGGATCCATTCCCCATTCTTTTTTTGAAGGTAAATAATACACTTTTTCTACATTATCAAGGCTAATAAAAGTCTTTGAATCTAAATAATAGCCTTTAATAGCTTTCTCGTAAGCGGGGTCTACTTTTGTTTTAAATGCATAGGGAACAAACAATGAAACTAGCAAACATAAGGATTGAGAAACGCGGTTGATGTCGATACTATCAAAGTTTACAGCTGTAATGCTGTGGTACAATAAAGGAAATTGTTTTGTTTTTAATTTTTCTAATTTCTCGCTTAACGAATCGTTTCTATTGGGACCTATCCAGTTATTTATGGCCTCCGAAGAGATTGTAGGGTCAAAAAGGTAAAATTTATAAGCTAGTTCCAAGTGAATTATCTTGTTTTCTTTGACGTTTTCAATGATGAAATCAATTTCTCCTATGGTTTTTTGCTTTTCAATTATTTGAGAATTTTCATAAACTACTTTGTAATTTGTGGAGGCTTGAATCAATTCAGAAACAATTTTTTCGGCTAAATGCCCTAATCTTATATTAGTTGGTAATTGGAAATCCAACTCATTTGGAAGGATTAATACTGACAAATCAAAAGTAGGTAAAGCAGTAACTGAAGAGTCCAAACTATCCGCTTTTAAAATTGACGCTATTCTCGATTTAGAGTTCATTTTATATGGAATTACTATTTTATTGAAAGGTAGTAAATATTTGGAATTTAAGTCGAGAAGTCCAGCAGATCTAGTTAAACCTAAAGCTTGTTTGCAACGGATATCCGCTTAGTTCTACTAGTTCATTTAGCAGAGAGACCCAAATGATAACTACAAAGAGATGCTAAATTTTAACTTGTAGATAACAAATATTAAATATGGCAGAAATCAAAATGTAAGCATTTTGTCATTGCGAATTGTTCACAGTTGGGGAAAGCAATGGCATCCTGTATTTTGATTACAATTGGTTTTGATTTTGTTTGTTATCCTACAATGCGGTAGGGTGAGTACTAATTTACAAGTAAAAAACTATCTTTAAAATAAGTCTAAGCCCACAATTTTGCTAAAAGCCTGTTGGAGGTAGACATTTTTTCCATTAGTCTGTTAGATTTAAATCTTTTCTTAATTCGTATTCAACTTCATTGTCGTCCAAATCTGCAATTTTAATAAAGTTAAGTTTCTCAATAAGTTTTATTGCTTTTTGATTTTGTTTAGTTGTTATAGCCCAAATGCGTTTTAGTCCAATATTATTTAGTCCAAATTGAATTGCTAATAACATTGCAAAAGTCATATAACCTTGTCTACGGTATTGAGCTAATAAAACACAACCCATTTCTCCTTCGCCTTTGTCAAGTCCACGATAATAACCGCAAGTTCCAACAATTTTATTTGTTAATTTGTCTACAATACCCCAGTGTATTGAATTTCCGTTGCTATAGTCCACATTTATTTCGGCTTGCATTTCTATTGCTTGTGTCAGTGTTGTAGCTTGAATAGAGTCGTAGAATGAAATTTCAATAATGTCATTGATGTCGGAAAACTGAATTTGTCGCAACAATATTTTGTCGTCCGAAATACTTGGAAAATTGTCGTACGGTGGAAGTCTCATTTTGTTTGTTGTAGTGTTTGTATGTGCTTACCGCTAAAGTTTTGCGGCTTGGCTATGTAGCGTATTAAGGAAGCTTAAACTTTCGGTTAATGAATAATTGCAAGTACAAAACTATCTTTAAATTAAGCCTAAATCCACCATATTACAAAATGTCTGTTGTTTGCTGTTTTTTATATTTACTCTAATGCTTTAATAAATTGTTTCATTTCTTTCATTGTACCAATTGTAATTCTTGACCATTTTCCTTTTTCTTCATAAATTTTAGTTCCTAGAATATTATTCTTTTTTAATTGCTCAAAAAGGTCTTTGTTGTAATTCTCTAATGAAAAATAAACAAAGTTTGTGTGCGACGGAATACAACGTATTTTTAAATTCTCCAATTGATCAACTGTAAATTTTCGTACTTCATTATTAAATGTAATAGTATCTGTTACAAATTTATCATCCTTTAATGACGCTAAAGCTGCTGAAGCCGAGACAACACTTACACTACCATTTGTGGCAAATTGCAATTGACTTATTTCCTTAATGGTATCGGGATGTGCTATTGCATATCCAATACGTGAACCTGCTAAGGCATATATTTTTGAAAAGGTTTTGGCAATAATTAAGTTTTTATTCTCCGTTACAAGATTTGCAAGTGAGGGTTGGTCGGTAAAATCTAGGTACGCTTCATCTACTAAAACTTTCGTCCTTTTTGTGGCTTCATTTATGAAATTTAGAAGTTCTTCACTTGCACAAATTGTTCCCGTTGGGTTATTAGGATTGCATATATAAATCATTTTCGTATCAGTGTCAATTGCATGTAACATTGCAGATAAATCATGTTTTTTATCTGCTGTTAATGGGATTGCAATTTTTTTAAGACCTGCATTTTCAGCTGTTATTGTCCAATAATCAAAGGTAGTTTCCGCAATAATTAAATTTCCTGATTTTTTAGAACAATACAAGGCAACTAAATTTAAAATTTCGGATGAACCCGCACCTAATAATATGTTTTGGGCGGTTAAATTATGCTTTACGGCAATTTTTTCAATTAGTTCGTCTAACATTTCCCAATTATAACGATTGCTTATATTTATGTTTTTCAACATAGCATTTTTTGCTAATGTCGATGGACCATAAGGATTTTCATTAGACCTTAAACGAATTGGGATTAAATTATTTTTATCATCAATTATGTTTTCTGATTTTGGAATTGCAAAATTCTCTAATGGTATAATTCCAATACCTACAAATGCTAATGCAGTTTGTTTTAACCAATTTCTTCGGTTATTCATAATATTTAATTAAAAATGTTAAACACAATATTTTAATATTACTCAATATGTCTATTATTTTTAAATTTGTTACAATCTTCCCCTTGTATTTCTGTCGCTCGAAAATAGCACATACCTTCCCGCTGCTTTGAGATGGTGTGAGGTTCGTAACCACTCAGTTTTCGGTTTAACGAAAACTTGATGCGAGACCGTAATTCCACTAAACTCCAGCTAGCTCAAAATGGCGGTTGGCGGTTCGTTGTTTTATTCAAGTATTAATGTTCCGTCTTCTGATAAAATTATTTTACCAGCTTTTTCAATTTCAAGCGTAATGTCTGGCGAATTTTCCTCGACAATAATATTTCTGTAAATTATGTAGGTATACTTTCCTTGAACAAAAGTAATAGAGTGATTTCCACCATTTCCATCAAACTCTAATTCTCCATCGTTCAAGACTATGTCTGGTTTTGAAGTTTCTTTTTCACTTATTTTCCAGGAAGCATATCTGTATTTGTGATTAGTAACCTTATCAATTCTAATTAGATAATTTGTCGTCTTTATTTTGTAAGTCGGGCTTTCGAAAGTTTTTAGTGAATTGTATAAGTATTCTTTTTCTCTGTCTATTAAATCTTTCCTTAGTTTTTTTTCAAAATCGCTTTGATAGTTAATCGCTGTTATTATTCCGTCAGAATTAGCCATCCACAAAACACCATTGTCTAACATTATACCTCTCCAACCGACTTCTGACCATTGCTTGATTTCAGAATTAGCAATTTTGTCAATTAGAACTTGGTCAAAAACTTCACTAAACCTTTTCTTAAATTCTTTTTGGTTCTTAATAGGTGGTATTGGATATGCTCTGTATAACGGGAAATTAATTATACTTGAAATTTTTTCAATGTTTTTCGCCTTGAATAAAGTAATAACATTATTTATACTGTCTATTTTGTAGTCTTCAAGTTTTTCATTGTCTTCAGACTTTTCTTGTTTAGGCATCCTATTGTTTGTTGTGTCAGCCGATTTTTTATCTGTTGCTGACGTGTTTTTATTTCTCGGTTGGTTACACCCGAAAAGCAAAAGTCCAAATACTATAAATATCAATTTTAAAATTTTCATTTCTTTTTCATTTCTTTTTCTGCTCGTTTGTTCCACAATGACCGCTAACGTTCTGGCACTACAGCGGGTTTGGTATTAAATTAAGCCCTATTTTCGGATTTGCAAAACTTCCAAATACAAAACCAACTTTCCATTAAGCCAAATACCTAAATCAGTTGTAGTGGCTGTTATGCCTTGTTTTTCTTTTTCTCCTCAATTATTTTTTCCACTAAATCCCGGAACGTTTTCACTTCTCCGATTAGTAATTCTTGTATTTCAGGTTCAAAAATGTTAATTGATTTCCAAAATCCTTTTGTTCTTGTTTTGGCTCTTATTTTCGTTTCAATTTTTTCTATTGGTCTTGTCCCTGTCAAAGTAATTTCTTCCAAAACTGGTGAAAAATATTTATCCATATATTCAACCAAACTTGAAGAAGGCTTGAGTTCCGAAACATCAACACCTTTTTGTTTTAAGTTTCTTTTTATCGTCAAAAATACACCCGCTTTAATACAAGGTTGTCCAAATAGTTTCTTTGGTTCGTAACCTTCTTTTACTGCGTGATTGGAAATTAGTTCACAAACATCAATTAGTTTTCTGCTTTTTGCGGGTTCTAAATTGTCAAACCATTCTTTTTCGGTTATGTCAATTCGGAATTCTTGATTAAGAAATTCACCTAGTTTCTTCCATTCTAATAAGTCGTTAGCCCATCTCCATTCTCTTATTGTCATTTCTGCTGTTATTTCTGCCCACGGGTCTGCTTCGCAGTCAAGTGGACTACAAAGTCTATGTTGTTCTTTGAAAATTTCAAGAACTTCTTCTGTCGAATATTTTTCTGTAGTTTCTTTCATTTCAAAATAAGGCATAACGTTCTGGGACTACAGCGGGTTTGGGACTAAATTAAGCCCATTCTTCGGATTTGCCAAATATTCCCAAATACAAAACCATTTTTAAATTCAGCCAAATGCCCAAATCTTGTGTAACGGCTGTTACGAGCAGTTATTGTTTTGCGAGACCACAATATATAGTGTGTTTTCGGCGGATATCTTTGACCCAATACTTCTTTCTGTTGATGTTTTTCTCAAATAAGTCCTTATTGAGAATTAAAATTTCCCATTGATAGTATTTGCTTTCATAAAGTTGTAAATCCCAATCATACGTTCTGTCAAATACACCTTCTCCTGGAAAATCGTTGCAAATAGTGGCTGCATATATTTTGTCACCAAAGATTTTTTTATCTTCTGGTAGCAGAACGTCAAATTCTAATATAACTGCATTTTTCTTTGAGTCTTTTTTGTCACAGGCATCGTAAGAAATTGATTTTACAAGTTTGACTTTTATGACTTTATCTTCAAAAGGGATATTCTGATTTTGAGCTTTGACATTAAAGCTTACAAATAAAAATAGTAATGTTATAATAATCTTTTTCATAATTGCTGGTAACGGATCGCCACTTAGCGATGTTGCAAACTTCGTAACCGCTCAATTTTCGGATTAACGAAAACTTGATGCGAAATGATAATTCCACTAAATTCCAGATAGCTCAAAATGGCTGTTGGCAGATCGGTTTTTCTTTTGAAAGGAATTTTTCAATTTCAGAACATTTTGAATTTATAGAAATAATCGTTTTATTTTTTTATTTGCAATTTTTACAGTGTCCATATTTCTTTCAAAGTCTTTATTTTCACTTAGCAATTTAAAAATTTCTGTTTTAAAATTATAGATATCTGTATCAATTTTATTCAGTTTTGATTTTTCTAAATTTACTTGTGTTGAGATAGAAATTTCGCTTTCTATTTTATTATCTATAGCTAGAGTAAATTTGTCATTAAAATTTGGCATTATTAGCGGTTCTTCACCAAAAACATTTTTTTCGCCTTTAAAAGTGTCAACATTATATTTAAAAATCAATTTTCTTATTTGGTTTTTCTCATTTTTAGATAATTCTATTTTATCCTTATAATCATTATACCAGTTAATTTTAAAATCTCCAGTTTTCAAATTCAATTCATAATTTGAATTGGAAATATATAAATCAAAATTTTCTTGTCTTTTTGAACAAGAAAGTAGAATGAAAGTGATTAAAAATAGAATTTGATTCTTCATAATTTTTCAATTAAATAATTTTCTTATTCAGTTCTACCAGACTGTTTGCCAACGTTATGCCAGTTTGAGGTGGCTGGAAAATCGTAACCGCTCAATTTTCGGCTTAACGAAAACTTGATGCGAAATGGTAATTCCATTAAATTCCAGCTAGCTCAAAATGGCTGTTGGTGGCTGGTTATTTTGTTGAAATTACAATTAAACCGCAAACTTTTCACGCTTCTGTTGACAGAATCCAACTTTCACGTTTTCTTCGTCTGTTCGCTATTGCTCTGGTCTGCTTTCGGTTTGTAATTTTCGAAGTATTATTTTTAATTATTCACTTTTTATTTTCTGCGCAGAACTTTTCAAGTTTCTATCGGCAAGTTCCAACTTTCACCCTTCTGTTTTTGAGGTTTTAGTTTTTCAAGTTTCTGCTGGAAAGTTCCAATTTTCACGCTTCGTTTTCTTACTGCAGCTGGTTTGGGCTAAAATTGATTATTTAAAATATTTTAATTTTTTACAGAATAGAAATTCCTATCCAATGCATAATAAGCATTATTACAACAGTTATTCCAAAACTGCACAAAGTAAGAATACGCCAATAAACGGATCTTCCATTTCCAAATCTCCAAATTCTTTCACCAGCTTCTTCTCTGTTTGATTTCAAAGTTAATTTCGACAATATATATGTTGAAATAATAAAAATAAAAATGGCAATTAACCAAAACTTTATCATAATTTATATTTTTAAAATATCATTAAATTCTCTCGTATTTCTTAAAATTACCGCCAGCTGCTTTGTAAACTTTCTGCGGAAACAAATGCTTATTTTCAAATCGAATTACTTGCGTAATTTCGGCATAACTAGCATGTAACGTTCCTTTGCTACAAGTGGTTTGGGATTAAATTAAGCCTTGTGTTCGGATTTGCTTAAACATCCCAAATACAAACTCATTTTCAAATTAAGCCTATTGCCCAAATCAATTGTAGCAATTGTTGTAGGCAGTTTTTTTATTTGGCTTGTATTATTCTCACTCCATCAAAATAATCACCATTTTGCATACTTACAACTAGAATTCTTTCAGAATTAGTATTGTTTTGCTTTAAAGTAATAATAATTTTTTTTCCATCTTCTTTTCGTTCAACTTGGAAATCTGAATTTGCAATCACAAAATTTTTAGAAAGTTTTTCAACGTCTGCTAATTCAATATTTTTATTGTTAAGAGAAATACCACCCAACCACCAAAATGTTGATTCGGTTGTAATCGTAATAGAATTCTCATTGGAATTTAGAGTTGCTGTCTTTTGAGATAATTTAATATTGTCATCCCATTTTCCAATAATTTCCTCATTTTCACTTTTAGTGCAAGAATTCATAAAAAAACCGATTAAAGCAAGAATTCCATAGATGACAATTTTTTTCATAATATTTTGGTTTTAATTGTTTTTAGCGATTCGGTTTTAAAATTGCCTACAACGTTATGCCACTTTGAGATGGCTGGAAGTTCGTAAACACTCAGTTTTCGGCTTAACGAAAACTTGATGCGAAATGATAATTCCACTAAATTCCAGCTATATCAAAACAGCTGTTGTAAGTAGTTTCTAATCAATTGTATTTTTTGATAATATGTTTTCAATTATAATATTTTGAAATTTTTCCGGTTCTGATTCTTGGATTGAATGTTTAGAGTATTCAAATAAATACAAATCTTTCTTTGGTGTTTTCATTTTCTCAAAATACTCTTTTGTGATTTTAGTAGATGTTTGAATATCATCTTTTCCAACAAAAAAATATACTGGACACTTTACTTCAATTAAGGTCTTCGGTAAATTGATATTCATTACTTCTTGCCATACAGGAAACCAAGTTTTAGTCCATTCAAGAAAAAAATCTTTAAAGTTATCTTTAATTGCGTAATCTTTTCCATCCATATCAAAAAGCCATTTTCGAATGAAAAATAAATCTTCAGCTCTTTCAAATGGAATCTTTACAGTAGATAGTTCTTTTAGTGCAATTTCATTATTTTCATAAACTTCTTTTAATCTTATTAATAATAGTTTTTCGCTTGCCATTTGACTGACAACTGGATTTATAGCTAAATACGAATGTAAAACTTCAGGATGTTTCTCAACTATGTAAAAACCTAAAATGTTACCCCAAGAACATCCAGCTAAATATATTTTTTTCTTTTTTAGTTTTTTAGAAATAAATTGAATTACTTCATAAGTGTCGTTTTCCATTTGGACAACTGAAGGTTGAATAGGAGAGGGATTTAATTCTAAAGTTTTACCTGCGCCTCTTTGATCCCATTGCACTATTGTAAATTTATCTTTTAGCTTGTTGGTATATTTACTAGCTGAGTTCATCATTGACCCACCTGGCCCTCCAGATAGAAATAATAAAACAGGTCTTGTACTATCATCTGTTTTAATTTCGACAAATTGTTTGACTCCTCCAATTTCAACAGTTAAAATAGTATCAATTTTCACAACTATACTCTCTCTGTTTTTTAAGATAGATTTTTTATGGTTTTCTATATTAAAACTACAAAAGAGAATAGTGATAATTAATAATGTTAATGTTTTTTTCATTTTAGGGGTGATGTTTTTTTTGAAATTACTTACAACGTTTTGCCACTTTGAGATGGCTGGAAGTTCGTAACCGCTCAATTTTCGGCTTAACGAAAACTTGATGCGAACCGATAATTCCACTAAACTCCAGCTAGCTCAAAA
>NZ_AHKF01000020.1 GCF_000252125.1 Flavobacterium frigoris PS1
GAGATGGCTGGAAGTTCGTAACCGCTCAATTTTCGGATTAACGGAAACTTGATGCGAAACGGCAATTCCACTAAACTCCAGCTATATCAAAACAGCTGTTGTAGGCAGTTTTTATTCCATTAATCTGAACCAATCTTTGACAGTTAATTCAAGTCTAACGATTTCGTCTTCTGCTAAAGGACTACAATGTGCAATTGGACCTCTTAATTGGTTCAAACTATTCATTATTTTTTGAAAAGCTCTTATTCCTCTTTTGAATAAACTTTCAAAAGCTTCCCAATTTGAAGTAACCAAAACATTTAGTTCACCGAATGTCGTATAATCTATTTTTTCTACAGATCGAATCGTAAAACCTGAATCTTCTTCACGTTTAATATTTTTCTCAACATTCTTTTTCAATTCTTCGCTCACTCTTTCATCCCACCAATTTTCTCCATATTTTTCATTCATCAAATCAACAATTAAACTCCTAATTGATTTTTCTAAACAGTAAAACACTTCATAATGATGAGCCATCATTTTAGCTTCCTTTCTATAATTAGAGCTAAATTGTAAATAGTAACTTTTGTGTTGTACTTCTAGCTTTTCTTTTCTTCCTAAATCAATTTCTAACTCGGATTCAACTTTATCTAGTTCATTTTCTGTTAGTGAATTAGCAAGTGTAAAAAGCTTTATTTTTGATAGGATATCTTGATTAATCATCTAATAAATTTTCTTTCAAGGATTTAAAAATAGCATTGTAGATTGCTGGGTCGTCAGTTTTAGGTAATACTAAATTGATTGTGTAATTAATTCCAATACTATTTTTTTTATTCCTATGTATTGGATTGTGCATAGGTTCTTCGTGTGATACTACTTCATTTACAACTTCTTTTATTTCCTTTTTTTCTTTTGTTTCTTTAACTTCGCTCTTAACGGATTTCGCTTCAAAATCAGCAAACTCTTTAGCATTAAAATATGAATTAACTATTGCTTTAACTGTTTGATTATCGTGAGCTAATCCAGTTGTGTCAGTTACTAGTTTTGTAAAATCAGGTTTGGTAAGTAAATGAGCGTATTCATTTCTGACATACAACTCTGCATATCCTTTTTTTAATGAGTTAGCCATTGATATTCCTCTATATTGAGGATTTCTAAAATCTTTGTAAAGTTGAGTTGGTGTTCCATCTTCAGCTAATAATCCACATCTTTTTGCCCATGGAATAAAAGCCCTTTGATTACCACCAGGAAAACCAAGTTTTGTTCCTAGGAAATCACCATTAAAATTTTCTGGTATGGAAGCATCACAAATCTTTTGCAAGATTTTCGATAACGTTCCCGATGAAACCATGTAAGGTAAATTTACTGCCATTTTTTGTTTGTTTTATGTTGTTCTGTTTTCGTTTTCGCTAAAATTGCCTACAACTCGTAAATAACACCAAGAACGCGTACCTGTTTTAGTACATTATTTACGTAACTGTAAATAGACACTTTAAAAACCATAACCACAATACCCACTTTTAGTGATATATGTAAATTCTGTCAAACAATGTTTAATAATGATATTATTCTAAATATCTTTACGCTTCTATAATTAGCTATTATTCAAATGAAAAAACTTTTATTTATTGCGTTTTTCGCAATTACTGCAGGCGTTTTTGCCCAAGACAACAGTGCAAGTACTGTTAGTGAAAACTACACTAAGAAGGAAGTGCAGATTAAAATGCGTGATGGCGCTACTTTATTTACTGCCATTTATTCGCCAAAAGACACTTCAAAAAAATATCCTATCATCATGCAACGTACGCCTTATAGTTGTGCGCCTTATGGAGAAACTGAGTTCAAAAAGAGCATTGGTCCCAGCGAGACAATGATGAAAGAAGGCTACATTGTAGTTTACCAAGACGTGCGTGGGCGCTGGATGAGTGATGGTTTGTATGACAACATGCGCGCTTTTATCCCCAATAAAAAAGGAAAAACCCAAGTTGATGAAGCTTCAGATACTTATGATACCATTGACTGGTTAGTGAAAAATGCAGCAAATAACAACGGGAATGTAGGTGTTTGGGGAATTTCTTATCCTGGATTTTATTCTACCTATTCTTTGTTGAGCAATCATCCTGCCTTGAAAGCGGTTTCGCCTCAGGCTTGTATCAGCGATTTCTTTTTTGATGATTTTCATCATAATGGTGCTTATTTGTTGAGCTATTGGAAAGCAACACCTTTATTTGGTATTCAAAAAACAGAGAAAACAACAAAGTCTTGGTACACACTTCCTGATGTAGGTGCTAAGGATGACTACCAGTTTTTTCTGGATGCAGGCCCTTTGTCTAATCTGGATAAATTTTACGGTAAAGACAATGAATTTTGGCAACAGCTAAAAGACCACAGCAGCTATGATGATTTCTGGCAAAAAAGAGGGATTCTACAGCATTTAAAAGACATTAAACCTGCAGTAATGACTGTAGGCGGTTGGTTTGATGCCGAGGATTTATACGGTCCTTTGAATACCTACCAAGCGATTGAAAAAAGCAGTAAAAACTACAATACGATTGTTATGGGGCCTTGGAGTCATGGCGATTGGGCTAGGAATTCGGCAACGGCTACTATTGGAAATATAAAATTTGGAGATAGCATTTCTAGCTTTTACCAAAAAAATATTGAGGCTAACTTTTTCCGTCATTTCTTAAAAGACAATGGTAAAGGAGAGAACAAATTGCCAGAGGCTTATGTTTTTGATACTGGTGCTAAAGATTGGAAAACCTATGATGTTTGGCCTCCAAAAAACGTCGTAAAAGAGAGCTTTTATTTGGCACAAGACAAATTAACCACTACGGCCCAAAATAATGGTGAATTTCAGGAATTCATCAGCGATCCTAAAAAACCAGTTCCTTTTACCGAAGATATCAACCAAAGAGGGATTACTCCACGTAAATACATGACCGATGACCAACGTTTTGCTGCGAGACGTCCTGACGTTTTGGTTTTTGAAACGGAACGATTAGAGGACGACACTACTTTGGCAGGAGAAATTTTGGCAGAATTGCAGGTTTCGACTTCTGGAACTGATGCGGATTGGATTGTAAAAGTAATTGATGTGTTTCCTAATGAAGAGCCAGAAACTACCGAGGTTGCGCCGTATTTAAAGATGAGTAATTATCATATGATGGTGCGTAGCGAGGTAATGAGAGGCCGTTTTAGAAACAGTTTTATCAATCCGGAACCTTTTGTAGCGAATCAAAAAACAGCGGTGAATATCAAACTGCAGGATGTAATGCATACATTCAAGAAAGGGCATAAAATCCAAATTCAAGTTCAGAGTACTTGGTTTCCTTTGATTGACTTGAATCCGCAAACTTTTGTAGATAATATCTTTTATGCAAAATCAGAAGATTTTAAAAAGCAAACACATCGCGTTTATTCCGACTCTAAAATATCGTTTTCTATTTTGAAATAATAGAAATTCTCGTTAAGCAGAAACCCAATCCTAGTAATAGTGATTGGGTTTTTGCTTTTAGGTATTTGGGAATTATAATTTTGCGAGTGTAAGCGCTATTGCTTTTTCGAGTAGTAGCGCCATTACTTCATATCCTGCTTTATTCGGGTGGACTCCGTCATGTGAATAGGCGAGTGGCAACCCATTTTGGTGATCAGCCATTGCTGTGTGATAATCAACAAAAGGGATTGTGTTATCATCAGCATAATTCATTAATACCCTGTTTAAGGCAATGATTTTATTGGCAGGATCTTGCTTGGGTTTCCAAGGAAAATCAGCTGCAGGTAAAACAGAACATAGGATTACTTTGATGTTATGGGCTTTCGCCAAATCAATCATGGAGAAAATATTATCTGTTATCATCACTACTGTTGAAGGTCCCGTATTGCCCGCGATATCATTTACGCCGGCAAGGATAACAACAATTGTTGGTTTTAAAGCAATTACGTCAGCTCTAAAACGCAATAGCATTTGCGGGCTTGTTTGTCCGCTAATACCACGATTAATGTATTTGTGGGTTTGAAAATATTCTGGTGCTTCACGGCTCCAAAATTCGGTTATCGAATCACCCATGAATACGACTTTGTTAGGAGTAGGCGCCATATTTTGTATTGCGAGGTTGACTTGTTGATACTTGTGTAAATTAGGCCAGTCTTGGGCTATTGATTTTGTCCCCATAAAATTGATTAATAAAGGAATACTAAAAATGAGTTTTAATAGTCTAATTGCGCATTAGGATTATTGTTTAAAATGAGTTTGTTAAAGTAGCAAAACCAATTGCTATCTTACAAATAACTAAAAATGATTAGCTAAAAACAACTCCATTTTAATTATATTTTTCACCTTACATAAAAAAAGTATTTGTTAATACTTTTTATTTTTGTGAATTAAAAATTAAAAATGGAATAGTACATTTATAAAGTAATAGGAAAGTAAAGTTTTTGAAATCAAAATTACCTTTTATACTCAATATTTTAAAATCGGTAACATTTATGCTTTTATATAAAAAATTATCCAAAATTAGTTTTCTTCGTAAGAGGTATGTTTTTAAGTTTCTTTTTGTAGCTTTTATCGGAATTCATATGCCTCTAATTGGATTGTTATTTTTTGTCCTTTATGGAGATTTTTCGATCGCGCCTAATACCATTTTAATTTTTGCTCTTTTTATAACCTTATTAGCAACAGGGATTACACTTTTTATTTTAAAACAATTGATTATACCTATAGAGATTGCGTCAAAAGCGTTAAGAAGTTATCGAGATGAAAGACAATTACCAGACTTACCATTGAATTACTATGACGAAGCCGGTTTTTTAATGCGCAATATTCAAGAGTCTATTCAAGAGCACGAAAAATTCATAGTCGAGAAACAAGACTTAATTTATTTATTATCGCACGATTTAAAAACGTTTGCGGGCCAACCACAGTCACTTGCAAGGTTAATACTAGATGAAAAGCCCACGGATACAATTAAAGAATTGGCAGAACTAATTTACCTGTCTTCTAATCAGCAATTCATGTATATTGGAAATTTTTTAAAGTTGCTTAAAGATCAGGATGAGGTAGTAAAAACGAGTACAGATTTAAAACTGCTACAGTTTCAACCTATGATTGCAAATGTTGAAAAACTCGTGAAACAGTTATTAGAAATAAAAAAGATAAAACTAACAGTATCAATCGAGGTTCAAGAAATAGAGCTTTTAATTGGAGAAGAGTTATTAGTTCGTGTCCTAATGAATTTAATAAACAACGCTATTAAGTTTTCATATCCCAATAGTGAAATTCAGTTAAAAATTTATCAAGAAAATACAAAGACAATAATTAGTGTTTTGGATAATGGAGTTGGATTTAATCAAAATCAAAGTGAAGAATTATTTAAAAAATTCACGAAAATGAGTCACCTTGGAACTTCAAATGAAGCTTCAACCGGAATTGGTTTGTACTTGTGTAGAAAGATAGTTGAAAAAAATCGAGGTCAACTTAGTTGCATAAGTGCCGGTCATAATAAAGGAGCTGTTTTTACGGTTACTTTTTAATGAGTGAAGTAAATTTAATCAATAGAATAGTTGGTTGAGAGCGTATTGTAAAAAGGGCAGATTGTTATTTATTAGGGAAAAATAACGAATACTTGATTTATTGTAACCTAAAACGGGGTAATAGAATCGCCTAAGAGTATCACTTTATTAGTAGTAGGCTCCTTATTTTGCATTAAGAAATCGTCTTTTTGATACTTGTTTAAATTAGGCCAGTTTTGTGGCTATAGTTTTTGTCCGATAAAAGAGGGTATGAGTAGTATTTCTAAAAATAATCTGTAAACCCTAATACGCAATCAGATTAAGTGGTTGAAAACAAACTTAGTAATACAGAAACAATAAACTAGAGATCATTTATGAAAGAGTAGGCATGAATCTCTGCCGGAGCATAAACTAAATTTTAGTTAAAAAAAGTATGGACTGAAAAACTTACATTTTAAAAATGTTAGCTTTGAGAAAACTAAAAAAGAACTCATTATGAAAAGAAATGCAACAGCAGTGTGGAACGGTTCCCTAAAAGAGGGAGCAGGAAAATTGACGACTCAAAGTACACTTATCGAAAACGCACAATATTCATTTAAATCCCGTTTTGAAGAAGGAGTGGGTACAAACCCAGAAGAATTAATCGCAGCAGCGCACGCAGGTTGCTTTACAATGCAGCTTTCGGCTTTTATTGGCGAATTGGATTTTGAAATTGAAAGTATCGAAACCAAATGCGATATCGAATTGGTAGATGGTACAATTACCACTTCTCATTTGACGGTGAGTGCTAAAATAAAAGGGATCTCAGATGATGATTTTCAACAACAGGTGACCAAAGCTGAGAAGAATTGCCCAATTTCTAAAGTGTTGAATGCCGCTATCTCTACAACTGCGACTTTAGTATCATAATTCCTGTTTTAGTTTTGATACGATATTCTTTAGAAAGTTATTCGAACTAACAAAGGTTAAAATTAAATTGCCCTTATTGGGCTGAAAATTTATAAACAAAGGGCGCTACTTAGCTAAGTAGCGCCCTTTTTATAATTTAAATGATACTGATTTTAGGAGATTGTCTTCTGAAAGCAAACACTGTCTTCAATCAATTCATATTGTCCGTAATTAGCTATTATGCCGTATCCGTTTTTCTTGTACAGAGCAATAGCTTCAGGATATTTTTTACCAGTTTCTAAAATGCAACTTTTGAAGTTTTCTTCTCTCGCCCATGATTCTAGTTCTTTCAGTATTTTTGAGGCAACCCCTTTTCCACGATCCTCTGGATTAACAAACATCCTTTTTATTTCGGCAACTTCGTCCTTATACGCTTTAAAAGCGCCACAACCAATGGCTCTTTGGTCTTCATAAACCACTATCGCATGTTTGATGCTGTCTGTTTTATTAAACTGCGCAAAGAAGGGGTGTTCCGCTCCATCTCGTTTTTCAATATCGATGTCGAGATCTTGTATTAAGGTAACGAAATCAACGTTGTCAGGAGAAGTCCTTGTAATTTGTATCATATTAATCAAATAAATCTGATGATAAATAGCGATCACCTCTGTCGCAGATTATTGCAACAATTACACCTGATTCTAGTTCTTCTGCAATTTTCAAGGCCGTAGCCACTGATCCACCACTGCTCATTCCTGCAAATACTCCTTCTTCAATTGCCAGTCGTTTGGTCATGTCACGCGCTTCTTGCTCGCTTACTTCAACGATTCGATCTACTTTAGAAGCATCGAATATTTTAGGCAAATATTCCTGAGGCCATTTCCTGATTCCCGGAATTTGAGAGCCGTCACTGGGTTGTGCTCCGATGATTTGTATGGCTGGATTTTTCTCTTTCAAATAAGTTGAAGTCCCCATAACCGTTCCTGTGGTTCCCATTGCCGCAACAAAATGGGTTACTGTCCCATTAGTATCGTTCCAAATTTCTGGGCCGGTAGTTTTGTAATGGGCTTTCCAGTTGTCATCATTAGCAAACTGGTTTAGCATCACATAACCGCCTTCGGCCACTTTCTTGTCTGCATAATCTCTAGATCCTAAAATTCCTTCCTTTGCAGAGGTTAAAATGACTGTTGCACCATAGGCACGCATGGTTTGAGTACGTTCTTTGGTAGAATCTTCTGGTAGGACTAATTCTATTTCAATATTGAATAGCTGTGCTATCATTGCTAATGCAATTCCTGTATTTCCACTGGTGGCTTCAATCAGTTTGTCCCCTCTTTTTATGTCTCCTCGTTCTAAGGCCGCTGCAATCATGTTGTATGCTGCACGGTCTTTGACGCTTCCTCCTGGGTTGTTCCCTTCAAGCTTCAATAGAAGTTTTACTTTTTTGTTTTTGATCAAATTGACACTTTCCA
This sequence comes from Flavobacterium frigoris PS1, assembly GCF_000252125.1. Taxonomy (GTDB): domain Bacteria; phylum Bacteroidota; class Bacteroidia; order Flavobacteriales; family Flavobacteriaceae; genus Flavobacterium; species Flavobacterium frigoris_A. Next base: position 7,848 of record NZ_AHKF01000020.1, read on the forward strand.
TTAAAGGCGTATTCCCAATCAGATCTAATAGTTTTTTTGGCTCCATATTATTTTAGCTCTTTTATTTTTACTTCTGTCGTTGTGGTATTGGTAACCAGTGATCTTGGCGGAATGGACTTCGTAATCCATGCGTTTCCTCCAATAATACTGTTTTTGCCAATGACTGTTTCTCCTCCTAAAATCGTTGCATTGGCATAAATGCATACATTTTTCTCTACGGTAGGATGTCTTTTATTATCCTTCATGTCTTTGCTGACGCTCAGTGCCCCCAAGGTTACCCCTTGATATATTTTTACGTTTTTTTCGATCACGGTGGTCTCTCCAATTACAATACCAGTTGCGTGGTCAATAAAAATAGGCGAATCGATACGAGCGCCTGCGTGAATGTCTGTTCCGGTGATGCGGTGGGCGTATTCGCTCATCAATCTGGAAAACAGCAGCAGATCTAAAAGATATAATTCGTGACTCAGCCTATAGATCGCAATGGCATAAAATCCTGGATAGGCTAGATATACTTCCTCAATACTATTTGAGGCAGGGTCATTTTCCATAAAGAAGTTGGCATCTTGATTTAGCTTTTCGAGGACGGAGGGTAATTTTTCAAGAAAATTATCCCAAATGGAATCGCATATGCCTTTGGGCTTTTTACAGGCAATTACTGATATTTCTTTGAAAAGAAACTTCAGTTCGTCAATGCTTTCACTTAAAGGGGCATTCGAATCAAACAAAGTGTAGAAGAGTTTTTCTGTGAAAACTTCCGTTTTTGTTTTGATTCCGTAATTAATGTTCGTGTGACTCTTTAAAGAGGCAATATTTTTGATAATCAGATCTTTTGTCATGATTACGGGATTGAATTGTTAGTAGAAAAGGACTTGAAAAAAAGTGTTTTTAAGAGGGGCAACAACAATTCCAAGAGGAAATCGAAAAGGTAATGTTGGAAAATAGGTGATTGTTGCTCATGACTGTATTTTTTTGGTTCAAATAAAAAATGAAACAAATATATTGAACTATTTCGAATAATAGGGTAAGATCCTATAGAGTCTACTAATAGCTTTATAAATAACAATTTGAGCTAAGCATGTCGACACTATTATTTTAACATAAATAATTTTAAATGCGTAAATTAGCTAGGTAAAAATAGTAGAAATGAAGCGGATTCCAACATTTATCAGTGATTTATCAAAGAATGAATTTCCATTGACTGATAAGGTTTCTGGGAAAATCATTCGCAAACCCATTTTAGCTTTGTTGAAAGCCGATTTTCCAGATTTCACCACCGATCAGTTCTTATCGATCACGGAGCTGAACTTGTATAGGGAAAGATATATTTCTAACTATTTATCCAATGAAATAGGAGAGCTGTCTAAAATAGAAGATACCGTTTCGGAAGAATTTACGGAATCTAGCTCCACGGTCAGTAAAATGGAAGAAAAGCTGGAAGTGAGAACTTTTGGGCAATTGGTAGCAGATAACGTAGCCGATTTTGGTGGAAGTTGGAAATTTATAATGCTGTTTGGCGTGTTCATCGTACTCTGGATTTTGGCTAATATTTACATTCTGTACAATAAAGGATTTGATCCCTATCCTTTTATTTTACTAAATCTGATATTATCTTGCCTTGCCGCACTTCAGGCTCCGGTGATTATGATGAGTCAAAATCGTCAGGAGGAAAAAGATCGAGAAAGGGCCAGGAAGGACTATATGATTAATTTAAAATCAGAACTCGAAATCCGAATGCTGCATGAAAAACTAGATCATTTGGTGAGGCATCAGCAGGAAGAATTAATAGAAATTCAGAAGATACAAATCGAAATGATGAATGATATATTGGGTAGAATAAATAAGTAAGTCTGTTTTTTAACTACGATATTCAAATCAAATGTGTTTGTAAATATAGCCAGCAATCATAAAAAGGACGTTAATGATAGCAACTATAAAAATTAATTTTTGAGAAAAAAAGCGGCTGTTCATAAAATGAAATCCAATAAAACCTAAAAATAAAAGGGTCGTAAATAAGGCGGGATAAATCTGGAAAGAGGCTGCGTATTCTCCTTTAAAAAGCAGGACCAATGACCTCTGAAAACCGCAGCCCAAGCACTCCACTCCAAAGAGTGTTTTGCTAATGCAGGGGAACATGTATTTTTCTAAATTCAATGGTTTTGTTTTTTTGCAATTTACAAAATAATAGCAATCGTGATTAATAAAAAAGGAAGGCTATTTTAAATTTATTACTTTTGGAATCTGATATGTAAAGAAATGAAAAAAATTATAATTCCAATTATGATTGTCGCGATAGTGGTTGCTTTTTTTGAGCAGGTGAGTGACGATAAAAACGTGTATATAACGGTTATTGCAATCGTTATATTTATGTATGGGATGATGCGGTTAAGTGCAAAAACACCAAGTAAAAATCAAGAAAAAGACGATAAAGATGTTCAATAAGGGAGACAAGGTGACAGTGCTCGACGAAGCCATCAATGGAGTGGTGTTGTCAAGCAAAGATAAGGAGGTAACGATAGAAACGGAAGATGGATTTGTGATGACATTTTTTGTCAACGAATTACTTAAAGTAAACGAAACCAGTAATTTAATGGATTCTATTAGAAGAATTGATATAGATGAAATTGCAAAGGAGAAAGCGATACCAAAACCGCGTAGTTTCGTTAAAGAGCGCAAGGATAAACACGAAATTTCGGCTCCTGAGTTCGATTTGCACATCGAAAAACTAGTGCCTAACAAACGGGGAATGTCAAATTATGATATCCTGACTTTACAATCGGAAACGGCAAAACGTCACATCGAATTTGCCATTCGAAATCGCATCCCTAAAATTGTTTTTATTCACGGAGTTGGTGAAGGAGTGCTTAAAGCAGAGCTTGATTTTTTATTAGGACGATATGATAATATTGCTTTTCAGGAAGGCAATTATCAAAAATATGGACAAGGTGCTACGGAGGTTTTTATAAAGCAAAACAGCAAATAAAAGTCTTGGATATTAAATAAAAAGCTCCCTTTTACAATTGTAAAAGGGAGCTTTTTTGTGAGGTGTTTTAGGTAAATATTTAGACTTAATTTGTCGTCAAAAGTTCGCCATAAATAAAATTATCACCTAGTAAAAAACTGTTGTTTGCTTTCTTTAAAGATACTTTTTTAAGTACGATTGTATGCTTGAAGCTGCCTGGTCCGTTAGTTGTTGTGGTTACCTCAACGACACCACTTATTCCTGTCACGCCAGTTACACCATTCCATTCTTGACTCAAAGCTGGAGTAGTGGGTGTTATTGCATTACAAAAATAAGCAGCCGTAAGTAGTCCCGAAAATAAACGATAGGTAAGGATATTTGTAGTAGTTCCAATAATTCCTGTTCGCGGACTATTTAATGGAGTTACTTCATTAACAATTAAACTTGGATCGATATTTAGCATCAAAGCTTCGCTACTGGTATAGTTATATATTTGATTTGAAGTAGAGCATTTTTCTACCGTTTCATCAAAAAGGAAAGGCAAAGCTGTTGTTGTAGTTACGTAATCTCCAAAAGGGAATGTCTCATATACTTGTGTGCCAGTACTCTTGGCAAAAGTGATATTCTTGAAAACAATATTATGATTGTATCCTGTAATTCTAGTGCTATTGTCAGTAGTATTTGTTGTTTTTATCGCCGTAGTGAGGATTTGAATTGTGCCATCAGTTGCGGTCCATTGATCAGTTACAATGGGTGTTGCTGCTGGTATTGTCTCGCAGATGTTATCTGCTGATACGGTACCATTAAAAAAGCGATAAACTACCCGATTGCTGCTGCTTATGCTAATTTCTTTTGGGGTATTAGTCAAAGATGGCTCTGTTGTAAATGAAGTTACCGGAATTTCAAGAAGTAAAGCTTCTTTGTCGTTTAACTTGTAAATAATATTATTAGTATTACAACTTTGCATCGTCGCAGATTCAAAATTGATATCTTCTTGAATTAAATTACCGTCATCACAACCATTCAATAGTACCGCAAAAACCAATAGGCTTAGAACTCTTTTCATCTTAAAATATATTTTTACAAAAATAGCGAAAAAAATGACAATTGATAAGTGAGAATACACAATTGATATTTCATAACTTTGCAGTAATGAAAAAAGTATATCTCGATAACGCATCAACGACAGCCATTCGCGCCGAAGTCATTCAAGAAATGACAAAGGTAATGGCGGAAGATTTTGGAAACCCTTCCTCAACTCATAGTTTTGGCCGCAATGCAAAAAGCGTTTTGGAACTCTCTAGGAAATCAATCGCCAAGCAACTGAATGCAACGGCTCAAGAAATTATATTCACATCCTGCGGAACAGAAGCTAACAATTGGATTCTTCGTTCAGCTGTTGTAGATTTGAAGGTAAAACGCATTATAACAAGCAAAACCGAGCATCATGCTGTTTTATACACAGTGCAGGCGCTGCAAAAAGAATTTGGTATTCAGGTTGATTATGTTGCTGTCAAGCCGAATGGTGACATCGATATAACGGATTTGGTGGAGTTGTTAAGGCAGGATCATAAAACGTTAGTGAGCCTGATGCATGTGAACAATGAAACAGGGACTGTATTAGATATAAAGAGAATAGGGGTGATTTGTGCAGAACACAATGTCTTGTTTCATTGTGATACGGTACAATCCATAGGGAAAATAGAATTGGACGTACAAGCGTTTCCTATTGACTTCCTTGTTGCCAGCGCCCACAAATTTCACGGGCCTAAGGGTGTTGGGTTTGCATTTGTGAGGAAAAATTCAGGATTACAGCCTCTTTTTTATGGCGGTGAACAAGAAAAGGGATTGCGTGCAGGAACGGAAGCGGTACATCAAATTGCAGGCATGGCAAAAGCATTAGAGCTTTCGTATGCTAACTTAGACACAGAAAGGATACATATATCCGAATTAAAGAAATATTTGATAGAGCAGCTTGAAATTGAGTTTCCGGGCTATGCTATAAACGGAAATCAGGACGGGTTTTATAATATACTAAATGTTTTGTTGCCTTTGTCAGCTGATAAAACGGCAATGATTTTATTTCATCTGGATATGAAAGGAATTGCAGTTTCCAGAGGAAGCGCCTGTCAGAGTGGTAGCATTAGAGCATCGCATGTTTTAGCGGAAATGCTCTCCCGAGAGGATTTAAAAAAGCCAAGCCTTCGTATTTCCTTTAGCCATTACAACAGCAAGGAAGATATCGATTTGCTGATAGAAGGCTTAAAGAATATCTAAAAACAGAAAAACTGCCATATGGCGGTTTTTCTGTTTTTAGATGATAAAGGTTCGGTTTTATTCTACAACGCCTTCTTTTGCTTCTTTATCTTCTTTAGCCTTTTTTCTTTTTAACAGAATTGATTCTCTAGTTTTGGCAGTGACCATCAGTCCAACCATCATGACCAAGGCGGTTAATAGGATAACTTGAATAATCACGGATTTATTAATCAATAATATGTTATGCTCAGGAGCAATCGAAAGGAATAATAGGATGGTTATAAGTCCTCTTGGTGCCACGAATAGTAAAGGGAAAAGTGGGATTTTTGAAATTTTTAGTTGAATTATTCTCAGAGCAAAAACGCCTAGCACAATACCAACAGACCACACTAAAGTATCTAAGTTTATTATTTCTGAAGTCTTTATCAAATATCCAAATAAAAGAAAGAATAAGGCTCTAACTAGAAAAGTGGCTTCAACTGTAAGTTCTTTAAACTTAGAAACTTCCTTATTTAATAACAATAAATCAAGTCTGAAATTTTGGATCCATTTGAAATGCTTTAGCTCATCCAAGTTCCCAATTGATAATCCAAACACCAAGATGAAAATTAGCGCTGGTAAATGGAATATTTTTGAAATTTCATAAATAAGTATGATAAGTAAGATGATAGGTACAAATTTGATATGATGGTCAATTTTCTTTAGCAGAAAAGAAAGCAAAATAGTTGCTACAAATGAAATCGCAATAATAATTAAGATCTCTAGACAGAAATACCCAAAAGTTTCTAAACCAAAACTAGTGTTATAGATAATAAAGTTGAAAAATATTACCCCAAAAATATCAGACAAACTGCTTTCATAGATAATAAATTCTTTTTGACTTGAAGATAGGTTTCTTACGCTAGGAATGGCAATGGCGCTGCTTATTACACAAAAAGGGATTGCATTTGTTAAGCTGTCTTTAAACGAATATCCTCCATAATAATGCAATAGGTAGGCTAGGGAAAAGGCCAAAATTATCAAAGGAAGAAATGCTCCTAATGATGATTTTTTTATAAGTCCAATTTTAGACTTGTTAAGTTCAAGTTCCAATGAACCTTCGAGTACGATAAGAATAAGTCCTATGGTACCCAATACTGGAAGGGTAGAGGAAAGATCAGGAACATCAATACCGAATAAGTATGTAGCTTCCCTTACTATCCAGCCCAAAAGAAGTAATAATATTACAGAAGGTATTTTAGTCCTTGCCGCAGTAAGATCAAATAAATAAGCAACCAGTAACAATAGACAAAGTGAAATTATTATTGTCATAGAAAATTTTATTTTTTTATAAATTTTATTGGGTGTCCAGTAATAGTAATGGATTCAGCCGACCCGAAATATAATACATTTGATTGTTAAAACATAAAAATTAGTTTAAATATCAAAAAATAGTTGCCATTTGTTAATTTCATTTCCTTCACTTAGCTGTGTGTCAATGAGTCATTTTTTTCGTACGTTCTTTTTTATCATATACAGCATTGCTAAATATTATGAATATTTTTCCATTCTCTCGACAATATTCATTGGGCCATCCGTCTTGGCATAGCCTATGCAGGATAAATTTCCATCTTGAACTGCCCTGAATAGAATATGAAGTGTGTTTCTGTCTTTATACACCGCTGGATTTAAGAAAGTAGTGTTTTCAAATTCGAAATTCCAAGGATTTAGTATCGCACTAAGCTTTTCTATAGTAACCGTAATTGGGTATTTGGGGTTTCTTTTTGTGTACTATTTCCTTGCCCTATTTTCTCTGTTCACGTAATTTTTCTCTTTCCAATTTTCTAAAGTATCCTCGGAATAGAAAATTGTGTTTTAAGGCTTCTAAATCCTCATTCAAACGTATGCTTGCTTCGTTCAGGTTGGTCATTGTAGAATCAATTTTTCGCACTAATCCAGGATCATTTGAAAGATAGTTCAACGCCCCTTTACCGTCTTTTATATTTAAAATAGTTTTATTCACATTGCCAACCGTTTTATTAATCTCGACAGTTGTCTTGTCTAAATTGCTTACTATAGCTTTCATCCTATTGGCTACAGCCGTATCTTTTAAAATACCGATGACATTGTCCTTATTGTTTAAGGAAGCGATGAGTCGATTCAGATTTGATATCGATTCGGAGGTTTTTTGACTTGATGTTTTCAAATAGCTCATAGTTGTTTTTAGGTCTTTTGCCATGGCCATATCATTGATAAGTAAGCCCACAGTTCCTTCTCCTTCGTTAATTTCATTTGTGATTTTAAGTAAATTCTCTGTAAGCCGTTCGGCATTTTTATTCGTTTTACTAAACGTATTTAAAAGGTCATCTGTGCGGATCCGATTTAGGGAACTGATTTCATATCCTGGCTCAACTAAAGCTGCCGTTCCACTTCCTGGTAAGATATTTATGACCATGCTTCCCACCAATCCATCTGAACCTATGGTGGCAACTGCATTTTTTTTAATGTGTTTAAATATGTCTTCGTCGATAATCATATCTACTCGAATATTGGTATCTCCAATCATTTCAATGTTTCGTACCGTTCCTACATTGACGCCAGAATAGCGTACATTATTGCCTAATTGCAAACCATTAACGTTATTGAAACTAGTTGCTAGGTGTACAGTATTTCCAAACATTTTTTGCTTATCGCCAATTAAATAAGTGGCTAAAATGAAAATTAATAGCCCAATTATTACAAAGAGGCCTAGTCTTATTTTTTGTGATGTTGTTTTTTCCATGTCTGTAGTTATTTAAAGAAAGCCTGAACTTTAGGGTCAGCATATTTTGATAGTTCTTCAAAAGTGCCTTCTGCGTAATTGATGCCGTCGACGAGTAAAATCATTCTATTTGAAATCACTCGAGCACAATCGACATCATGGGTAATTATAATTGCTGATGTATTGTATTTATCTTGGATTGATTTCATAAGGATCAATATTTCTTTGGCCGTTATGGGATCTAGTCCAGTTGTTGGCTCATCATAAAGTATAATTTTGGGTTGGAGGATTAAGGTTCTGGCAAGGGCGATCCTTCGTTTCATTCCTCCTGAAAGCTCCGCAGGCATTAAGTTAACTGCATGTGCCAATCCTACGCTCTCGAGCGCCTCCATTACTAAGGGCGTCGTGTCTTTTAATACTCCAAATTTTTTGGTATGTCGGCGTAATGGGAATTCTAAATTTTCGCGAACGGTCATAGAGTCATAAAGTGCACTTCCCTGAAATAGAAAACCAATCTCCGTTCGGAGTTCATCTAGTGCAGTCCGGCTTAGCTCTGCGATGGTTTCTCCCATAACCTCTATAGTACCACTGTCAGGTCTTTCTAATCCAATCAAGCATTTTATCATTACAGATTTTCCGGAACCAGATTTTCCCATGATTACCAAGTTTTCTCCTTCATTTAACTCCATATGAAAACCATTCAATACATGATTGTCACCATAACTTTTTCTCAAGTCTTTGATTTCTATAATGGGTTTATTATTTGGAATGGTTGTACTCATAATTAGTTATAAATCATAAAAAATATCGGTAACGAAAACAGCTATAAAGTCAATAATAAAGAGGAGCATGGAGGTGAAAACTACCGCTGAGTTAGCAGCAACACCAACACCCGCTGTGCCTTTTTTGCAGTAATACCCTTTGAAACAACCTACAAGTCCTATTGCAAAACCGAAAAAGAAAGTTTTGATTGTTGCTGGCATCAAATCTCCAAATTCCAAGGCATTAAAAACTTGATTGAAATACAATAAAAAGGAGACGTTTCCTTTTACGTTTTCAACGAGATAGGAGCCAAATAGTGCTATTGCATCTCCAAAAAATACCAGTATGGGTAGCATAAATGTAGTTGCCATAATTCGAGTGACAACCAGATATTTGAATGGATTGGTACCAGACACTTCCATGGCATCAATTTGTTCTGTTACTCTCATAGAACCTAATTCGGCACCTATGCCTGAACCTATCCGGCCTGCACAAATAAGTGCTGTTATAATGGGCCCAATCTCTCTTATGATAGAAATACTCACCATTGAAGGCATCCAAGAAACCGCACCAAACTCCTGAAGTGTGGGACGTGATTGCAGGGTAAAAACCAATCCGATAATAAATCCTGTAACAGCAACAAGTAATAGAGAACGGTTTCCCATATTATAACATTGGCGAAGAAATTCCTTAAATTCTACAGGACGTTTAAATGATTCTCTGAAAAAGCGGGCGGCAAAAAAAGAGAGCTCACCAATTTCAAGTAAAAAAGATTTGAAAACTTCGGTTATTTTAAAAATAGCATTCATAGGCATCATGAATAAATTTTTAATAGTAAAGTGGCTACTCAAATATACGTACTATTATGTTGAATATCAGATATTTCTGCTGTTGTTAATCCATTTTTTTGATAGTTTTGTCGATAAAGTGAGTTTAAGGGAAGGGTAATTTGAAGTTTATTAAATAAATTCCCTCAAAAATTAAAGGAATAAAGAAGTAAAGTGATTTTAGTATTGCAAGAGATTTTTTCTGTAAAAAGACAGGAGCTACTTACGGAGAGGAGTAGGTAACACTGTGGTAAGAAGCTAGTTTTATGTTTTGTAATTTTATTTTAAAAATAAGATTGTTTTTTAATTCAGAGGATCGATCAGTAAATCACTAATGTCGATCTGGTTGCTTTCGTGAGGAATAGTGTTGCAGGTAATGATTTCCTTTGCACCTGAACTTTTAATTTCTTGGAAAGCATTTCCTGCGAAGACGGCATGTACGCCAATACAAATAGCAGGTTTCATTCCTACAGTTTTTAAATGACCGATGGTCTCGATCATGGTACGTCCGGTAGAAATAATGTCATCTACTAAAACGGGGATATGGTTTTTGTAAGTATGAAAATTAGGAATAGAAACTTCCACTTCGCGATCGCCATGTCTAATTTTTGTCAAAATTATGTAAGGAGCATTGGCATTTCTAGCCACTTCTGAGACCCATTGTTCACTTTCACTATCAGGACCGATTAATAGGGGGCTGGCAATATTGTTTTTTATCCATTCTGAAATATGATTTGCCGCATGGGCTACTTTGGAGGGAATGGTATAAATTTCAGATAAGGAAGGTCTTCGATGTAAGTGTGGATCAATCGTGATTAAAGAATCTACAAAACCTGATAGCAGATGGGCAAAATAAGTAGAAGTAACTGCTTCTCCTGGATTAAAAATGGTGTCTTGCCGCATATAGGAAAGATATGGAGCAACTAGCTGCACACTCTTCGCACCCAATTCTTTTGCTGTTTTAGACAAAAAATAAAGAGGGAGTAATTTAGCGTCTGGTTGATGGAGGGTACAGACTAAAACGACTATTTTATTACTTACACTTGATAATATCCTAATGTAGGTTTCTCCATCGGGAAACTGTCTGATATCAACGTTTCCTTTGTCCGCATTTTCTCTTTGAACAAGTATATCAGTCAGGTCTTCGTTTCCTGGTAAAGCAAAAAATATCTTTTTCATGACACTGATTCTAATAAAATAATATCCGGTTCGGTTTTCATATACTCTAATGCGTATTTTAATTCTCCTTCTGTTTCTGCATAGATACAAAAAAGCACATCTCCCTTGTTGACCATAGTATTCAAAGGGGTATAAAGTAGTACGCCTGCCATGCAATCATGCGGAGCACCTGCAAGCTTTGCGATTTTAGCAAGTTTCCGGTTATCAATTTCGGTTACGATTCCTGATTTTTCAGCATGGATATCGATTTTATAAATGGCATATTCAGGTTCCTTGAAGCCACCTTGGGCGATACAAATAGCCATGAATTTTTCGTATGCCTTTCCTGAGGAAAGTATTTCTTCGGCTAGATCGAACCCATTTTCATTTGGTTTATTATGTACGAGATCTATTATACTTGCCGCAATATCTAATGCTTTTTTTCTTAAATCTTGGGGAGCATTTTTTTCATTTCGCAATACGCTTAGCACGTCCATGGCTTCCAATGAGGGACCAATTCCCCTACCTATGGGTTGCGAACCGTCAGTAAAAAGTACTTTTACTTCTATACCAATTGCTTTTCCGACCACATTGAAGTAGTATTTAAGTTTTTCGGCGTCTTCTTCTGTTCTCACCTTGGCTGTTTTTCCAATTGGAATATCAATAACTACATGAGTGGAACCTGCCGCTGATTTTTTTGATAATACGGAAGCAATCATTTGCCCTTCTCCATCTACATCAAGAGCTCTTTCAATACGAATTAGAATGTCATCGGCGGGACTTAATTTTATTGAGCCTCCCCATACAAAGCAACCATTTTCTTTTCTCACCACTTTTTGGATTTCTTTAATCGAAAGGTTTACTTCTGTCATAGTCTCTAAAGTGTCAGCCGTTCCAGCTGGAGAAGTAATGGCACGAGAAGAAGTTTTGGGTATAGTAAGTCCAAATTCAGCAATGATTGCGACAACAATTGGTGTTGTGCGGTTTCCAGGAAGGCCACCCACACAATGTTTGTCAACAACAATTTTTTTATTCCAAGACAACTTTTTACCTGAATTAACCATTGCTTTTGTAAGGCCAATTATCTCGTGAATGCTGAGGTTGTCTCCACCACAAGCAGTTATGAAAGCGGCAATTTCAATATTGGAATATTGTCCCTTGACAATATCATCAATAATGTTTTGGAAGGCTTCATAGTTTAATTGTTTCCCGTACATTTTAGCGCGAATGCTACGCATAGAAATGACAGGTTGTACATGAGAAAAACTGACTTCATCATCTTCTTTTGCATTTAAATCGTTCCATGCACTTTCAGAGATCCCCGCTTTCCCAGGTTTCAGAATTCCATCTGTAATAATATATAAAGTTGCTATTAAAGATTTTTCTTTTACTGTTATTAATACCCTGTTAAGTGCCTCAAAACCTTCGGATTTGCAGATGTAGCAGTCCTTACGCATGAATACAACATGTTCTTTTTGGGTATCAATACCAAGATGAACCAGTTTTAGGCTATTGAATTTAGTTTCCATTCCAATTAATTTAAATAAGAATTAAAGTTTAAATAAAAGAAGGCAGTGCTAAGTGGTTAAAAGAATGGTATGATATTAATTCTTAAAATCAGACTTTAGCGAAGTCTTCGAATTAATTGTTTCAGTATGCTTTAAAAGAAATGACAACTATTTCTTTATTCAATTAACACCTAAGGAATTATTTTTTCAATTTTCATACAAACGCAACCTGTTTCTAACAGCCGTCAATTCTTCTTTCAAAGAATCTATTTTTTGTAGTAAATTAAATACCACATCGATACCTTCGAGATTGACATCTAGTTCTTGGTGCATTCGAATCATTTTCTCAATTTCATAAATGGAATCCTGATGAATATATTGGATTTGCTCAACCATTTGGATTTCTATCAATCCAATTTCGTTTAAATTAGAGAAAAAAGATAGTTCCACGTTATAATGGGTACATAAGTTTTCTAGGGGAATGAAGTTTTCTGTGCTCATATGGTTCTTAACTTTGAAAGTTCGGTGAATAGTTCCTTCTCTTTTTCAGAAAGGGTTGTGGGTATTTGTATTTGATAGCTGATGTATAAGTCGCCAAATTCGCCTTCCTTTTTATAAATAGGAAAGCCTTTTCCTTTCAGTTTTATTTTTGTATCATTTTGCGTTCCCATAGCCACTTTTAGTTTTACTTTTCCGTCAAAAGTATCGACTGTAATTTCACCGCCTAATATCGCGGTATATAGATCTAGGGCTATTGTTGAGTATAAGTTACTTTTGTCTCGCTTGAAATTAGTGTGATTTTCTATGGTGAAGGTGATATACAAATCTCCCTTTGGACCGCCGCCAGATCCTGCAGCACCATGACCGGTAATTTTTATTACCTGACCATTTTCAACCCCTGCCGGAATAGTGAGTCTAATGTTTTTGCCATTAATGGTTAAGGTACGCTTGTGTGTAGTATAGACTTCCTTTAGGTCAAGGTGAAGTTCAGCATTAAAGTCTTGGCCTTTAAATTGAGGACTGCGTCGCCCACTGCCTCCTCTAGCAGATTGATCGCCAAACATAGATTCAAAAAAATCAGAGTAATCGCCACCGCCACTGAAGCCTCCAAAACCGCCTTGTTGGCCATTTCCTTGATATTGCTGCTGTTGCTGCCTTTTCGATTGTTCATACTGTTCCGCATGTTGCCAATTTTCCCCATATTCGTCATATTTTTTGCGGTTTTCGGCATTGCTCAATACTTCGTTGGCTTCATTTAGTTCCTTGAATTTTTTTTCTGATTCTTTATTGTTCGGATTTAAATCAGGATGGTATTTTCGGGCCATCTTACGATATGCCTTTTTTATTTCAGCTTCTGTGGCCTTTTTGTCCACCTCAAGAACTTTGTAATAGTCTATAAATGCCATTTATGATGTTTTTTATAATTATTATTTGATATTTTAAGTTTTCTTGGTTTATGTAAATTTTTGACATTTAATTGAATCTGCAGCTATAGGTTAGCTTAAATAATCAGCATATAAAAAGACCATCTTGATTTGTGATTTATTCAAAGTTGAAAGCAAATAGCACGATTTTTCAATGACAGATTTATTGTCAATAGCTATTACTATTTTTTGTGTTTTCCATGTCATTTAGATTGTTTGATGATTGCTGTACATATCAGTTTTTTTGATACTTGGATATAGCCCAATTCGAACAAATGTACTATCAAATTTAATCAATTTTTAACGGATAAAACAGAATAAATAGTTTTATTTCAATAAGTTATAAGGGTGGTTGTTTGGGTTTATACTCTTTTAGATGTTAAAAGAATTGAGTTTATCACTTCAATCAAATAATGCGAATTTCATACGCTCCCGTGTTTATTTATGATAGACATTTGTCCGGAATAGTATGCCGTACGAGAAATAATTATTCCAAAAGCTTCGACTTTTGTTTTACAGCTAAATTCTTTTGTTGTAATTGTGGATTCCCAATTTTCATCAGTTTGTTGTTCGATAATTGCCAATACGCTTTTGAAGACATAATCAGAATATTCTTTTAATTCAGCGATATTAGTCCATTCTCTAGTATCTTTTTCTGTAATATCTGTTTTTATAATTAGCTTAAGATTAATAGATCCCAATACGTTTTTTGCAAATAGCAATTCCACATCCCTAATATGACGTGTAAGAAATTCAAAATTATAAGAAAAAGGAATTAGTTTCTTTGTTAAATCATTTTCTGTAATTTGTTTTCACTTATTTGTAAAGTGAGCTCCGGTTTCTTGCCAAAGTTCAATAAGTAATTGTTTATTTGGTTTCATATTAAATGGAATTTTTAAATTAGCTCGTATTGAAAATCTTCAATTATTTGTAATAAAATAGTGTGATTCAAAGCTAAAGAGTAAAATTCTTTTTGCTTCAAGCTTCATTTTATAACTTGAAAGATAGTTAGGATAATTATAAGAATCATTATCCTTGAGTAGATGCGTTTGTTGTATTTTGCTAACCAATTGGGTAGATAAATATCAAAATTGTCTTTTGTGGAATCGGAATATTTGCGCGCTATAATGGTTAATGGACAAAAGAATTTAAAGATTAATAAGATGATGCCTTCCAAGACTATTAATGCATATCCAATCCAGAGCCAAATGTCTACTTTGTTTATAATTACGGCATACAGCATGTAGAAAATCACAAAATTGAAAACTACCCAAATCAAAGTATGTAAGATCTTAATAAGTACCAGTTTTGTTTTCATTGTTGGGGCTATTCTTTATGTTGGTTTTCTAACTAAAATGCCAAGAGCTTTAAAACGGAAAAGTCTCGCGTGGGCACGTTTTGGAGGTTTGGTTTCTATCTATTGAAAAAATAACATTACATCAGCAAAGAGGCCGCTTTATTGTCGCTTGCATCTCTTTTCTTTTTTAATTCTTTGAGATAGGACTTGTAACCAATAAACTCTGTGTCTTTTGGGTTGATTTGAAGGACAAAATTTATTTTTCCGATCATGTGTTCTAGGAAGTTAGCTTGATTGATTTCTTTGTATTCGCGATGTTCATCAATACCAAATTTCTGGATGTAGTACATTGCTTGTCTCAGTGCGTTGCGTTTGTGGAATACGACTTGTGGCTTTTCATTTACAACAATTCCTGTTACGGTTTGTCTAGAGTCAGGGGTCATCAATTTTGTTTTGCTTTGGTTTATTTTTAGTCTGAGTTTCTCAACAGCTTCATTCACTATATTAAACAGTTCTTTTTCGTCAAAATCTCCAGAAAAACTCAGGTCATCTGCGTATCGGGTGTATCTTATTTTTTTCTCAAGGCAATATTCAGAAATGGTTTTATCAGCGTCTTCAAAAATGAGATTTGAAAGATAAGGGCTTGTTGGAGCTCCTTGCGGCAAACTTCCATCACGAGTGCATAATTTGGATAATAAATCGGAAATGCCTTTGGTATAGCCCAAATCGGTGAAGACTTTTTCAACACTTTCGATGCCAATGGAGGGAAAAAAGTTTTCTAAATCCAGGGTGAAGACTTTAGGTTGGTTTTTATGAAATTTTAAGTTTTCGATAAGACTCACATTGGGTTTATAGGCTTTGGCAAAAGCACTGACCGCACGTTTGTATAGTATGTTTTTTAGAATCCACTGCTGAATTTCTTTTAAACTGGGTAAGGGCTCCGAGATTGCTCTTTTTTGACCGTTCTTTTTAAGGATTTCAAAATCACGATAAAAATATTTGGTATGGAGAGCAGCTTTTTTTAGGTATTCTTTTTTGTATCCTATTAGTCCCGCAAGATGGGAGGAATTATAAATCACTGGGACATCATTAGAAAATAATATTTCGGCATAATCCAAGCAGCGTTCTATCTTCTGCGAACTGTACCCCATTTTGGTGGCTTCCTTTGTAAAAGTATCTTCGTAGTGTGAAAAATCCATAACGTTAAAATCGTTAATGGAGTGAGGACTTTTTTGTCACTCACTCCAATTAGGAATACGGGTTTAAAAGGTTCGAAGCTCTGCGGAGAGCCTTTTAAATCCAGTGCTTGAAAAAGCATTCAATTACAGAACAGTGACTCACCGTTCCGGTGTTAGCTGGGCTGACAAAATTGTCAAAAACGAATTAGAAAGGCAGTTCTTTCTGAAGAGGGATGTATATGGTTTTCTTATCCAATTTTGGGATTTTACTCTTCAAATCCTTTGAAATCCATTCTTCTTTTTTTTTTCGTTTCAACTGCTTATTTATTTCCATTTTAAGAAAGTATAATTGGTCTCGTTTAAGTGTATTTTGTTTATAAGTATTTTTATATCAATTACTTATGTTTGACTACTGCTTAATAAAGTTACGAAAAAATATATTTACAACCCTTATTTTAAATGATTTTTTTACAGTGTTAGTTTAAGATAAAAAGCCTCCAAAATAATTATTTTGGAGGCTTTAATTTCAGACAAAAAGTATATTATTTCTCTATTTTGTAGGAACCATTATCTTTTTACTAAGTATTTGATGTTTTTGACTTTTCCGTTCACTACCGTTTTTAAGAAATAGAATCCTTTTCTTAATTTTGATAATTCTAAATTCGTTACTGATTTTCCAGCACTTACTTCTTGGGTTGTTTGGCTAACTAATTGCCCAAAGAAATTGTAAACTAAGAAGTCTACTTTGCCATTTGTAGAACTGTTAATGCTAACATTTACATCATTTACAAATGGATTTGGATACACATTAACGTTTGTAATGCTGATTGGGGTATTATTTATTGAACAGCTACCTAAAACATCCCCATGAGCTAAATGCCATTTTACCGCATGTTCATCAACACAAATAGCTTTTCCATTGTGGCAAATTTCGACTTTAGGATTTCTAGGGTTATTTCCACAACGCACATCTTCGACGTTTACCGTTCTTTCAGAAAGGGCGATGCAACCATTAGCATCAGTTACTGTTAGGGTATAAGTTGTAGTTTGTTCTGGACACACTTTGATAGTACTTGTTGTCGCATCATTGCTCCAGGCATAAGAATAAGGTTGTACACCACCCGAAATTCCTTCAGCAGTAAGCGTAGTACAAGATTTTTCATTGTATCCGCGATAAACAGTTACATCTTCAGCTGTTGGAATCTGAATTGCTGGGGCTTCAGTAAGTGTAATCTCTTTTGATATTGTATGGTTTAAAGCATCTTTAACAATAACAGAATAATTTCCAGCTGCAAGATTTGTAATGTTATTTGTAGTAGCATCTGTACTCCAAGTATAAGTGTAAGGAGGAATCCCTCCAGAAACATCGATACTTGCTGTACCATTTTCTTCACCATTACAAGTAACATTGGTTACAGTTAAATGATCAACATTCATTAGTTTCATTTGTAATCTCACTGAAACTGGGAAGTGGTCAGAAGCCGTTTTTGTATAGTCACTAGAGTAAAATTCATAATGAACTCTTGCAGATTCAGGAATATATAAATCAGATAATTCATTAGATAGTGTAATGTGATCAATCATATTTTCATACGTTACGTACGATCTAAATCCAGCATCACTTAATGATTTTGTAGGAATAAAATAATTTGTAGCATCATTTACATACGCTGCATAAGATGAAATGGTTGTAGGAACATCAGATACCGTTTGATCAACGTCGTCATTATAATCTCCCAGTAAAATTAAATTGGCATTTGGATATTGAGCATCTAATGTGTCTTTTAAGACCTCAACATCAAATTTACGCATGTCGTATTTGCCTTGAGCATCACCGCTAGTATTTGCTCTAGCATGTAAGTCAATGATATTAATTTGCTTTTTGTTACCATCAATAGTAACATTTGCAGTTAACATAAAGGGCAATCTTCCGCTGGCAAAAAAGCGAGATTTATCAGCATCTGGATAATTGGCTAAAGCCGAATTATCTCCGCCATTATAATAAGGGTGAATTGTTTCTAATAAAACTTTAGTGCTAACCGCTTCAACTGTTTTGTTTTTATAAATGAATCCTACTTTTTGTTTAGGACCAGAAGCATCATTGGGGTAAGAAGTAGCTTCAGATAATACATAACTGTAATCATTCATTTCGCTTACCATTTGTGCTAATAAAGTATCATCAGAAACTTCTTCTACAGCATAAATGTCTGCATCTAAAGTTTGCAATATGTTTTTGACAGCTTCTTTTTGTATCGCATCTGAGTCCGTTTTTCCAGCTGCAGGTGAATTGGTTTCATCTCCAAACCAAGCTACGTTCCAAGTTGCGATATCCAAAGTTTTATCTTTAGAAATACTCAAATCACTTCCTGATTGTTGAAATTTATCTGCACAAGGGAAGTCGGTTCTCATTCTTGGTAATAGTTGTTGTGTAGTAAAATAATTACCCACAACACCAATAATTTCAGAACAAGTTTCTGGTTGACCGAGACCAACTAGCTCATTCACATCAGCATCGATTCTTAATTGTGCTGTACCGCTTGCATCAGTTATATCAGTATTTGAATTACCAAACATTATTGCTCCTGGTTTTGGGAAAGTTGTATTTTCGATACGAACTAATTCTGCAGGATGATTTACCATTTCACTCAAGGTGATTGTAATTGGTTGAATAGGCTGATTGGCTAATCCATTATTGGTAACAGCGCTTACTGGGCTAATTTGAGCTTGATCGCTATAGTTACTTCTTGTACCGGTAACTGTAATTGAATCTCCTATTTTGAAAAGTCCTGTACCGTGAACTGTTTTATCGAAAACAGCAATTGCTCCAGTTGCATCTTGTATATAAGCGGATCCTGAAAATTGATCAGAAACAGTTAAAACACCAGTTACGGTCACTATTTCCCCTTCTGTTTTTGCTCTAGCCTCAGCAATTGGGATTACGACTACTATATCAGCCGCATTTCCAAAAAACTGTCCGGAATTTATTGCTCCAAAAGTAGTGTTGGCAGCTTGCCAGATAAAATCAGCATAAGTATATCCCGCTCCTGTTAATTGAAGTGAAGTTCCAATTGCTGCTGTACTTGCTTCAGCAATACCAACATCAGTACTTGTCATTCCTGCAGCAGGACCATTAGTAGCAGTAAAACTACCTTCGTAGCTTAAAAATTGAATTACTTTTCCAGTAGCATCTACTAATGCTAAACCATCAGGAGCTCCATTTTGCAATCCAGGAATATTCACAGATACCGTTCCATAACCATTTAATTGGTCGGGGATAATTCCTGAAAGGTTGCCAGTAGGAGTATAGCTTGCCCCGCCCGAACCGTTGTAAGGAATAATACTCCATCCTGTTAAATCAGTTCCTGCATATCCAGCAATCTCAACTGCTTCACCAACATCCGTTCCTGCATTGTCGTAATGGATTTCGTTGATAAACACTAAATCTCCAAATTTCTGTCCCACATTTACTTTACTAAAAGTGCTAACTGCAGCTTCCCAAATAAAGTCAGTGTACTGAGTCCCTTTACCTACTAATTGAAGAGAAGTTCCTACTGTAGCTGTACTTGCTTCAGCAATACCAATATCAGTACTGGTCATTCCTGCAGCAGGACCATTAGTAGCAGTAAAACTACCTTCATAGCTTAAAAATTGAATTACAGTATTTGAAGCATCCACTAATGCGATTCCATCAGGTGCCCCATTTTGTAGCCCTGAAATACTCACTGAAACAGTTCCATAACCATTTAATTGATTTGGAATAGTCCCTGATAAATTTCCTACTGGAGTATAAGAAGCGCCACCATTACCATTGTAAGGGATGATTTTCCATCCTGTTAAGTCGGTTCCAGCAAGACCAGCAACTTCAATTCCTTCATCAATATCTGAACTCGCATTGTCATAATGGATTTCATTGATAAATACAGATCCAGTAGGTGCAGGTGTAACGTCATTATTAAGTGTTGTTACACTAACTTCATTACTAGCATCAGACGTGTTATCATCTGAGTCTAACGCTCTAACGGTGAAGGCATAAGTTGTATTGGTTGTTAGACCTGTAATAGAAAAGCTTGTTGCCGTTGTAGCAGCAATTTCTGTCGCTCCATTCAAAATTATATAAGAAACTCCATTCGAAGCATCCCAAGACAAATCAGTTGTTGTTTTAGTAATGTTATTAGCAACTAAATTTGTAGGAGCGGTTAACACAACTGCAGTAGTTGTGAATGCTTGTCCGTTATTTATATTTCCATATGTACTTGAAGTACCATTCTGCCATATAAAATCAGTATAGTTTGTGCCAGAACCAGTTAATTGTAAAGATAATCCTGTTGCTTCTGTCCCTGTTTGAGAAGCACCAATATCAGTACTTGTCATTCCGTTTGCAGGGCCATTTGTAGCTATAAAAGTACCTTCATAACTTAAAAACTGAATTACATTACCTAGATTGTTGACTAATGCAAGACCATCGGGAGCTCCGTTTTGCAGCCCGTTTATAGAAACGAATACGGTTCCAAAACCGTTGGATTGATTTGGAATTATACCTGATAAACTTCCCGCTGGAGTATATGGTGCTCCGCCGTTTCCATTATAAGGGATAATACTCCAGCCAGTAAGATCAGTTCCAGCAGTACCGGCAACTTCAACTCCTTCACCAACATCAGTTCCTGCATTATCATAATGTATTTCATTCATAAAAACTACAGAAGTAGCTGGTGGTGTTCCTGCAACTGTTGTAATTGAAACACTATTACTTGAATTTGAAACATTTCCTGCGGCATCAAATGCTTTTACAGACAAATTATAATTTGTGTTTGTAGTAAGCCCTGATAATACATAACTTGCAGTTGAAGAAGACCCAATTTGAGCCGTACCGTTGTACACTCTGTATCCTAAAACGCCTATATTATCAGAAGATTGAGTCCATGATAATGTAGTCTCAGTTTGTGTTGTATTTGTAGCGTATAAATTTGCAGGAGTAGTTGGCGCTTCAGTATCTAGTGTAACACTTCCGTCAAATCTATTTTGTGCTTGTGGTCCGCCCCAAATTGTTGTTGCAAATGCAGGATTGTCAATAAAAGGGTTTCTGTTTCCCTGAACTCCCTCTAAAATTGTATTTCTATTAATTTCTACTTGAGATACTGGATCTTCAACATTCCATTGTAAGAATATATCTGCCATGTCTGCGCTGTAATTTTGTGAGCTTACAGCAACTGCACTTGGTACACATTGGTCTCCGTAACGCAAATGCATGTACATTATCATACGAGCGACGTCACCTTTCCATTCATCCCCCGGATACCAGTAGGCTCCGTTAACTAGTGTAGCGTTACCTGATCCAGCACCAAAAGGGTAGTTGTTTCTTGTAGCGTTTAATGTTATATCTGAGGCTCTTAAATGATGTGCATCACTTCCAGGTCCTGTAGTTCCTAAATTTGGATTACCCAATGATTTTGCAAATACGTGTTCTCTGTTCCAGTTTCCTTGATTTCCACCGTTTAGATCTTTTGAACGAGTTCTGTCATTTGTAATGTCCGCATCTGAATCATTGTAACCATAAATAAGCAAAACTTTACTTGGGTCATTCGGATCTAAGTCTGTTTGTTTTAACGCATCCCATACTCCTGGGGTATAACTCAAGTTAGTGGTATTACTACTAATTAAAGTCGCAAGACTTGTTTTTAAGGCATTTCCCGTTTGGTTTATATTGGTTCCATTGTAATAGGAAGGAACCTGACCAAATGATAAAAGACTTAAAAAAGAAAATACTGCGACTAATAGCAGCTGCTGTCTTAAGTAAAAGTGTTTCATATATTTATAAGTTTATTAAAAAAGCAAAAATATAAATATTACTAATTTCTTACAAAAAATAATATTAACAAATTGTTATTCTTGTCAAAAAAATCAGCAAAATAGCACACAATTATTTAACAAAAGTGAGTTACTTGAATAATTATTGAATTTATCGCAAAACCATTCAATCTAATTTAAGTTTTTTGGCTACGCAGTTTGTGGATTTTAATAAAGTTTTTTGAGTCGTTTATAAGGGAAATAGGTCGCAATGTTTAAGATCATTCTTGCGGTCCAATAGGATAACCAATTAATGACATCAGAAGGTATGGTATTTCTTTTTTTAAGAGATTCCGGAGTTATTCTTTGACATTGTGCTATTATTTCGTTGAGATGCCTTATGTAGCTGCTGGAAAATGCTGAAGATTTAATTTCAACATTCATTTCAAGACTCGCATAAGAGCTCAAATTATTTAGATTGAAAGAACCAATAGTAGTCCAACTACCGTCAACAACTGCTGCTTTTCCGTGTAAAATAGTTTTATTCCACTCATATAACTCAATATTATTTTCTAGAAGTGAGGAATATATATGGTAGGTTGCCCTTTTTGAAAGAGTAACATCTGATATGCCAGCGAGGATTAATTTAATTTTGACCTTATTTTTTGCTGCTTTTTTAAGTGCATTGGTCATTCTTCTGCCGGGAAGAAAATAACTCCCCACTATGATTATTTCTTGTTGTGCATTATTAAAGGAATCGATGTAAGAATCATAAATTTCGTTTTTTCTTTTCAACCAATCATTTTGAATAATGCGAATGACCGTTTCTTCTTGACTAGGTATAATGGATTCTAATTTTTTTTTGAATAGGTATTTTTTCTTGAAAAAAAGATCCCAACAAATTAATTGAAGCGCTTTTGCCATTTTTATATCGTTTATCTGCACGGAATAATCTAGCCAAGGTTTTTTGGCAGGAGTGCCATGATATTTATCCGAAATATTTATCCCTCCTATTAAGATTACTTCTGCATCAGCTACAACTACTTTGTGATGTAATCTTCGGCCAATGTAAAAAGAGTTTGCCGAAAAGAAAGGGGAAAATAATCGGAAGTTGATACCAAGTTTTTTTAGATCAACGATCACTTCTTTTGAAAAGGAATAAGAACCAAAACCATCCAGCAAAATATATATTTTTACCCGGCGGCTGGCTGCTTTTTTTAATTCTTCTAAAATTTTAGTACCTATAGAATCATTGCTGAAAATATAGAATTGTAGGTGAATCTCATATTTGGCGTTTTGAATAATATGTTCTAATCGTGAAAAATAGTCAGTTCCACTGTGAACTAATTCTACGCTTTCAAGAGCAGCAGTAAAGTTGTTATTAATTGGCATCGACTTTTTTTATTTAACCCCTTTTATTAATAGGAACTCCAAAAGGTTTTCGGTGTCTAATGTACCTACTAGTTCATTGTTTTCCATGACTAGCATTAAATTATTTTTGTTTTTGTAAACCAATTCGAAGATATTTTCCAAAAGTGTTTCCACGTCCAAATAAATTAAGTTTTTGTTCATGGCAGAATGAATTACACTATTTTCTCCTTTTTCAGAAAGAGCCATTATAATTTGGTCTCGATTTAATGTTCCTATCGGTTCATTTTTTTCAGTAATCAAAAAAATTTTCGATTGGGAATCTAATAATAAATTGATTGCTATTTTTATGGGTTCGCCAGCATCAATGGTACTATATTGCTTCATTAATACATCTCTCACTTTGTAGCCTTGGAGGGAATATTTGGAATCGGCATGTTTACTTTCCATCTGGGCGCCC
Organism: Flavobacterium frigoris PS1; assembly: GCF_000252125.1. Lineage (GTDB taxonomy): Bacteria > Bacteroidota > Bacteroidia > Flavobacteriales > Flavobacteriaceae > Flavobacterium > Flavobacterium frigoris_A. The sequence continues at coordinate 31,572 of NZ_AHKF01000020.1, forward strand.
ATAATGACAAATAAGCCTATAAAAATCAGAAAGGGATTATATAGAAAACCGAGAAGTATAAAACCCATCGCCAAAAATTGCCCTATCCTAGCGGCTATTTTTGTTGCTATATGCCTTTCAAATTTAAAGGATAATAATGCTCTGAGTATCCTTCCTCCATCCATTGGGAAGGCAGGGATTAAATTAAAAATAGCGAGTATGATGTTAACGATAAAAAAATTAAGGAAAAAATTACTAGCATTTACACCAGTTGATAATTCTTGAGCAAATTCTTCTGAAGTAGCTGGAAAACTGATAAATAGCCCCGTTATGAATGCAAGCGCAATATTGACTAACGGCCCAGCAAAAGTGACAATCAGCTCCTCTTTGGGTTTCTCAGGAAGACTTTCTAATCGGGATACTCCACCTATGGGTAGTAGGGTAATGTCTTTTGTTCCTATATTAAATAATTTTGCAGCAAAAGAATGACCAAGCTCATGTAAAAACACGGTTATAAAAATACAAAGGATGAACACAATAGACCAGACGATTTGTATTGCATAATAGCCTGTCCTATAGTTGATGTAAATTATAAATGCGATGAGTAATGAGAATGTCCAATGTACAAATATGCCAATGCCTCCTATTGTCCCCAGTTTGATTGATCCTTTCATCTTTTATTCAGTTAGTTGTAAAGGGATTGCAATAAAACACACAATTAATTAAAAATCAATAAATTGTAAGTTGGCTGCAGAGATTGAGGCTTCTCTTTATCTATACTAAAATACGACATTTTTTTTACAAAACTCAAAAAAATAAAGTTTAGAATATTTTCTGTTCCTTGGCAATATAGCAACTTAATAATACTTGCTATTTCGCCTAATGATCCATTTTTCTATTTCTACTGCCCAGAAAACGACCGTTGATGCGATAATGGTTACTGCTAATTCAAAAACAGTAAGTGGTTGGGTTTTAAAAATAACATTACAAAAAGGAATATAAATAATCAGTAACTGCAATGTTATGGTAATTAGTAATGCCCATAGGAGAGGTTTATTTGACAGTAAACCTATTGTGAAAAGGGAATTCCGTTTAGAACGAATGGCCATCACATGTCCCATTTGGCTAAAACAGAGGACTGTAAACGCAATGGTTTGCCAATGTGGAATTTGTTGTTGTATCGCCCATGCTTGTGTCCCAAGGGTTACCATGCCCATTAGAAATCCGACCCAAAAAATGTGATAGGCCATCCTTTTTGTAAAAATATTTTGTTTTGGATCTTTTGGTGGATGTTTCATAATGTTCAATTCCTCCGGCTCAGAGGCCAGAGCTAATCCAGGAAGGCCATCCGTTACTAGATTTATCCACAAAATATGGATTGCCAGTAAAGGAAATGGCAACCCGAAAAATGGCGCTAGAAAAATAGCACATATTTCCCCGAAATTTCCCGTGAGAATATATTTTATAAATTTCAAGATATTGTCAAAGATCATTCGTCCATGTTTAACAGCAATTACGATGGTGGCAAAATTATCGTCCAATAATATCATGTCGGCCGCTTCTTTGGAAACCTCCGTTCCATTGACTCCCATAGCAATCCCAATATTAGCAATTTTAAGAGCAGGGGCATCATTTACCCCGTCACCGGTCATGGCTACAAAATGGCCTTTGCCTTGTAAAGCTTTGATTATTTTTAATTTCTGTTCCGGATTGACACGGGCATAAACGCGCACTTTATCAACTATGTCTTTAAACTGCTGATCCGTTAAAGAAGCTAATTTGGATCCACTCAATATGATGTCTTCTTCAGAAGTAATAATTCCAAGTACCATGGCAATTGCTTTTGCAGTAAGTTTATGATCACCAGTAATCATCACAGGAATAATACCTGCTTCTTTACATTGTGCAACAGCTTGTTTCGCTTCTTCCCTTGGTGGATCGATCATTCCCGCTAATCCTACAAATAGCAGTGAGGATTCTAATACTTCGACGTCTAGAACCTCCGGTAATTCATCGATTTCTTTTATTGCATATCCAAGTACGCGATACCCTTTGTTAGCCATTTTATCTGCTTTTTGCTCAAATTCATAAAGGAGAGTCTTTTGATTTTTAATTAAATTGGGTAATAGAGCATCTACAGCCCCTTTAGTAATGGCTATATATCCTTTTTCCGTTTGATGAATTGTAGTCATGCATTTTCTGGATGCGTCGAATGGAAATTCTGCGACCCTTGGAAACTTTTTTTCCAAGTCAATTTTTTCCACCTTTTCATTAAATGCATATTGGACTAGCGCGATTTCCGTTGCATCTCCAAACCATTTATTATCACTTTTTTGTGTGACATCATTATTGAGAGCCATGGCATTGAGTAATGCATTATGCTGGAAAAAGGCTGATTTAGTTTTTATATCGGTTACAACATAAATTTCCTGTACCGTCATTTTATTTTGAGTCAACGTTCCTGTTTTATCGGTGCAGATATAAGTAACCGAACCTAATGTTTCAACTGCTGGAAGATTTCGAACGATTGCATTACTTTTTATTAACCGTTTGGCTCCAAAGGCTAGGGCAATGGTAACTAAAGCAGGTAATGCTTCAGGGATGGCTGCAACCGCTAGTGAGATAGAAGTTAATAACATGGCCAGAATATCTTCACCGCTTAGCCAGCCTATTAGAAAAATAGAAGTACAAATTAGGAGGATTACAATGGATAATTGCTTTCCAAAAGTGGCTAGTCTGATTTGTAAAGGGGTTAATGTTTCGTGTGTTTGAATCATTTCAGCAATGTGGCCGAGTTCCGTTTTCATACCGGTTGCAGTTACATAGGCAGAACCGCGTCCATTTGTTACAAAAGTACCTTTGAAACCTAAGTTTACTCGGTCTCCTAAGGGGTAATCCCCTTTTGCTAATTGTTCCACTATTTTTTCTACCGAATGTGATTCACCTGTAAGAGTCGATTCATCCACTTTTACTTGATGCGTTTCAACAAAACGGACATCAGCGGGAATTCTATTTCCGGCTTCGAGCAAAATTAGATCGCCAGGCACTAAATTGTCAGAAGGGACTTCAATCGTATTTCCGGATCTAATAACCCTTGTCTTGTTTGGTATGATACTTCTTAAGGCTTGCATTGCTTTTTCGGCTTTGAATTCCTGTATAAAACCGATTCCCGCATTGACTAGAATTATGGCTAGAATTATAATAGTATCTGTTATGCCTCCTATAAAACCAGATATAATAGCTACGACAATAAGGATGAGAATCATAAAACTGGTCAATTGTCTAAATAAAATACCTATCACGGTCTTAGTTTTCTTGTCAACAATCTTATTTTTCCCGTATTCGGCCAAGCGTTTTGAGGCATTTGTTTGCTCAAGTCCAGACGAACTTGTATCTAGTAAACGGGATACTTCGGAAAGTGGAAGTAAATGCCAATTCATTTGAGTTTATTTTAAGAGTTATTTCTTTCCCTCTTTCTTCAATTTTAATAGGATTATAAGATAGGGAAACGAACGACGAGCCATTTTTACAAAATTATAATTGACCCTAATGTCTGGTATTAAGGACAAATTTTGCAAAGGAACATTTAGTTTAATTCGTTTTCGCAAATGCCTTCGTAGCCTTCAGCTGGTTTTAAAGTATCTTCGTTTAAAGCTTGTTGAGTATATTCTAATTGATGCTTGCCATGTATCGCGTTTTCGATAAATGGTCTGTCAAAGTCATAAACGCTGTACATTAGAATTTTCATAATTTGTTATTTTATAAGTGATAGGCTATTTTATTTTTCGGCATGATCATATTTCTCATCTTTAGAAATTAGTGTCAGTTCAATACTTACTTCTGGATCTAAATGAATGTTTGCTTTAAGAGTGTTAAGAATCAAACAAGAATTTTTACTCATTTCCAATATGTATCTGACTCGTTCTGGATTTTGAAAATAGGGAATTACTACTTTTGGTCTTAGCATAATTTCAGTTATCGTATCTGTTCCTTTTATCGTTTCAATTGTGCAGCTGGAGCTACTTTCAAAGCTTATAATTTGAATAGTTGAGTTTTCGATAGCGGTTAAAAAGCTCGCCATTAGACAACTATTTATAGAAGCAAGAAGTAAATGCTCTGGTGAGCAGGTTTCTTCCATTATTTTTTGCAAATCCAGTACTGCTTTTTGTTCTGAATCTTGTGGAAATATAGATTCAATTAAAAAACCTTTTCTTTTACTTTTTGCCCTTAAATTTACTTCGAAAGTATTCATATAAAATAGTTTTCAGTTATGAAATTAGTTAATGAATTATTGGGCGACAAAGCCGCCGTCCACAGCCATTGCATGTCCGGTCACAAATGAAGCTCCGTCAGAACACATCCAAATGACAGCATTGGCGATTTCTTCAGCTTGGCCAAATCGGCCTACAGGTTCTAAATTAGTAAATTGTGCTATAGCTTCTTTATCGTTTCCGGTAAGTCGATCAATCATAGGGGTTTGTATTACTCCTGGACAAACTGCATTCACACGTATTCCTAGTTTAGCACATTCTAATGCGGATGTTTTTGTCAAACCTATAACGCCATGTTTTGACGCTACATAAGCAGGTAAACTAGAAAATCCTACCAATCCAGCTACCGAGGAGCAGTTAACTATAACTCCTTTTCCTTGTTTAATCATTTCGGGGATTTCATATTTCATGCAGAGCCAAACTCCTTTCAGGTTGACTCCAATAGTTTTGTCCCAGTTCTCTTCTGAACAATCCTGCACGGGAGCTGACTCACCCTCAATTCCAGCATTGTTGAAAGCATAATCTAATCGTCCAAAAGTCGCAATAGTTTTTTCTACCATCGCTTTGACATCAGAGGATTTAGAAACATCGCATTTAATGAACAGGGCCTCACCGCCGGATTTTGTAATGAGGTCTATTGTTTCGGTATTTTCTTTCCAATCCACCACAACGACTTTGGCTTCTTTTTTGGCGAAAGCCAGAGCTGTTGCCCTACCAATCCCAAAGGAACCACCCGTCACGATTGCCACTTTATTTTTGAATTCAGATTCCATAATTGATTTGTTTTAGGTGGTTACAACCGTACCGTATTTTTCTTTTCTGCTTCCAATATGTTTTCAATTCCTTTTATCATAGCGTCCGGATTAAAGGAAATGCTGTCGATTCCTTCCTCTACTAGGAACTGTGCAAATTTTGGAATATCACTAGGTGCCTGACCGCACAGACCTACTTTTATTTTGTTACGTTTTGCTGCATGAATCGTTTCTCGAATTAAATTCTTTACAGCTGGGTTTTCCTCGGTAAATAAATAGCTTACCAATGCTGAATCGCGGTCCAAGCCAAGGGTGAGCTGTGTCAAATCATTGGAGCCAATTGAAAAACCATCAAAAAGTTGGGCAAATTCGTCAGCCAGAATCACATTACTCGGAATTTCGATCATTACGTATATTTCAAGATTGTTTTCGCCTTGAGTCAATCCGTTTTTTTTCATTTCTGCTATTACTTTTTTCCCTTCTTCTATAGTTCTGCAAAACGGAATCATTAGTTTTACGTTTTGAAGCCCCATTTCGTTGCGTACTTTTTTCATAGCCTCACATTCCAAAGCAAATCCTTTTTTGTAAAAATCACTGTAGTAACGAGAAGCACCGCGAAAACCAATCATGGGGTTTTCCTCATCGGGTTCGAAATATTTCCCTCCTATAAGATTAGCATATTCATTACTTTTAAAATCACTCATGCGTACAATGACATCTTTAGGGTAAAAAGCGGCTGCTACGATGGATACGGCTTCCGCCAATTTATCGATGAAATAGTCTTTGCCGTCTTCGTAGCTTTTGGTTAAATTATGTATCTCGGTCGCTACATCCGAATCAGTTATTTTTTCCGGCTCACACAAAGCTAGCGGATGGATCTTTATACTATTAGAAATGGCAAATTCCATTCGCATTAAACCAACGCCTTTGTTGGGGTAAAAACTCAATTCAAATGCTCTTTCTGGGTCGGCTAAAATAAACATGGGGTCTGTTTCCGGCAAAGCTAATTGACTAAAATCCTGTTCTGTGATTTCCCATTTTAGTTTGCCGTCATAAACGTTTCCGTCTTTACCTTCGGCACAGGATACCGTAATTTGTTGTCCATTTTTGATAGATGTTGTGGCTTCTCCACATCCTACCACTGCGACAGTTTCTAGTTCCCGTGCAACAATGGCAGCATGACTAGTGCGTCCTCCTTTGTTGGTAATGATGGCGGACGCTTTTTTTAGTATAGGATCCCAATCGGGGTTCGTTAAGTCTGTTACGAGAATCTCTCCTTCCAGCAGCTGGTTTCCTTCTTGGGGGTTATGAAGTATTCTAGCTTTTCCACATGCTATTTTGTCTCCCAATGCGATTCCTTGGGTAATTAGCTGTCCTTTTTCTTTGAGTTTGTAAATCTTCCGAACTTGTTTTTTATCTTTTCCATAAACCGTTTCCGGGCGTGCCTGAACAATATACAGCTGGTTGTTGATTCCGTCTTTTGCCCATTCAATATCCATGGGTTTTTTATAATGCTTTTCTATGGCATAACACCATTTTGAAAGTTGGACGACTTCTTCGTCCTGTAGGGAAAATTGGTTTTGTCTTTCTATTGGTGTTTCATTATTTAGGGTGGTTTCTTCAGCAGAGGTTTCTTTTGATTGTCCTGCATAAATCATAGTAAATTCTTTTCTGCCACAATGCCTTTTCAGTATGGGGTTGAAGTTTTTATTTTGCAAAGTAGGCTTGAATACCATCCACTCATCAGGAGTTACGGTTCCTTTTACGATATTTTCGCCTAGCCCCCAACTGCTATTAATAATGATTGTGTTTTGAAATCCAGTATCCGGATCGATGGTAAAGGCAACACCGGAGGAGGCTTTGTCGCTTCGCACCATTTGTTGTATACCAACAGAAATGGCAATATCCATCTTTGCGAATCCCATATCATGGCGGTATTTTATGGCCCGGTCCGTAAACAGAGAGGCATAGCAGCGATGGATGGCTTCCTCGAGCTGCTTCTCTCCGCTAATGTTCAAATAGGACTCCATTCGCCCAGCAAAACTTGCTGTTGGCAAATCTTCGGCTGTGGCACTGCTGCGCACTGCAACCGCTAGATTTTTAATGCCACTTTGTTTGCAAAGAAATTGGTAGGCTGTTTGGATTTCTTTTTTTATTTCGGGAGATAGTCTGGCCGATAAAATGTATTTCCGTGTTTTTTCTCCGATTTCCGTAAGGTTAGAATAATTTTCTGAATCGAGCGAAAGTAGTAATTTAGTTAAAATCGATTCTATATTATTTTCTTTTCGAAACAATCGGTACACATCGGCAGTTATGGCAAAACCATTAGGGACGCTAATCCCCAACGGATTTAATTGATTATACATTTCACCTAATGAGGCGTTTTTACCGCCCACTTTTTCGATGTCGTTTATATTAATTTTATTAAAAAATAGGATGTGTCTTGAATTTTCCATGACTTATTTTAATTTACGCATTAGTGAGAACAAACGATGAATTATAGTAAATGGATTCTAAAGGGCAAATAATAGTATTTTCAATGTCGACTTGACCGTAGGTATTTGTAAAAGAAGGTAGTAGGATTTTCTTCTTGATGTCCGCTTTATAGTAAATTTAGTGAATATATTTTTTTTGGAAACAAAAAAACTATTTATTTACGCGTTTTTTAGTTGTAAGTAATTGGTTAATAGTATTTTGTTTTAATTTTTGATTTGAGGTAGGGAATTTCGTTTTTGAAAGGGCAATTTACTTACATTTCGATTATTATAATATCCATGTTTGCGCCTAGATCGTGCAAGTCTTTAGTAATACTTTTTACGAAGTTAGCTGGACCGCATACATAAAAATGCTGTCCAAAGTCGGAAATATGATCAATCAGGTAGGTACGATCAATTCGTCGACCTCTGAACCCCAAAACATTTTGACGGGTAAAGAGTTTAATGAAATTATCTCCTAGCATTTCCTGGAGTTCGTCCTCCATGATAACGTCTTCTGATGTTTTATTGCTGTAAATAAGGCTGTTGTTTTCAATTTTGTTTTTATGGAACAAGTCACGGAAGATTGAAATAAATGGGGTGATGCCTGCACCTCCAGCAATGAAAACACCTGGACCTTTGTATTGAATAGCCCCAAATACATCATGTAAAATCAGTTCAGCACCTGCATTCGTTCTACCTAACATATTGGTGACGCCTTCATGATCTCGGTAAATCTTTATCATAAATTCAAGTTGGCTCTGATCCCTTCGGCAGGTAAAGGTAAAAGGGCGTAATTGATTCTTCCATAAGGGTTGGTTTATGGATACTTCTGTTGCCTGACCGGGTATAAAATCAAAGTCAACAGGTTTTTCAACTGTAAAGCACTTTACATCATGGGTGATATACACTGCTTTTATCACTTTAACAATATGACTGTTCATAAGGATTCGTTTAAAATATTTATAGCAAGACTACCTATGGTTTCACAAGGATGTTTTGGTTTTTGGCTGGCATAGGTTAAGGAGGTTAATAAATTTAGTAAAATAAAACCGAAAGTCAATATTATTAAGTAGTTAAGTTGCTTGTTTTTAAAGCTTTGTTGTTTTTTGTTTCTTTAAAGGATGGATTTTTTGACATGTTTAAAACAAAATAGATATTAAATTTTGAGTATTATCTGATGTTAATTTTATTTGGTCTATTTTAATTTCATTTTTGAATAATATTATGAGTGGAAAGGGAGTTGTTAATTTAATAAAAAAAAATTATTTTTGTACTACATTAAAGTTTATTATTACTGTTAATTAGGAATTTACCCGTTTTCTAATTGGATATAAAAAACATTCTACATGAAAGAAATTCCTACTACTTCTAAAGAACAAGACCGTCTAAAGGCACTTGAAAGCTATTCAATTATGGATACTTTTCCGGAAAGTGAGTATGATGCAATAACGCAGTTGGCCTCTTATATTTGCGGAACTCCAATAGCCTTAGTCAGTTTAGTTGATAAAGACAGACAATGGTTTAAGTCAAGTATAGGGTTGGGGGTGGAAGAAACAGCCAGAGATATTTCTTTTTGTCAATTTACCATTTTGCAAGATGAGGTTTACGAGGTAAATAATGCATTAGAAAATATATTGTTTGCAGATAATCCATTAGTCACAGGGAATCCTGACATTCGATTTTATGCTGGTGCGACTCTAAAAGATGCGGATGGATTTAATTTAGGATCACTTTGTGTTATTGATACAGTGCCAAGAATATTAAAGGAAGAACAAAGAAAGTCTTTAAAAATACTGGCAGATCAAGTGGTTTTATTATTGGAACTACGAAAGAGGAATGTCGATTTATATAATACCCAAAAAGAATTTCAGAATTTTATTGAACTTTCAAAGGATTTGGTTTGCATAGCTAATGTGAGTGGATTATTTCATAAAGTAAATCCTGCTTTTACGGCCGTATTAGGATATTCAAAAGAAGAATTAGAAGGATCCGCTTTTGTTGATTTTGTCCATCCTGATGATTTAGAAGACACTTATAAAGAGGTGGAGAAATTGTCATTAGGACACAAGACCATCAGTTTTGAAAATCGCTACAGATGTAAGAATGGAGAATATATTGTGTTAAGCTGGAATACCTCTCCAGATCCGGCTACTGGAAATTTATATTGTATTGCGAGGGACATGACGGTTGAAAAACAAAGGGAGAATGAAATTCTAGAAGTTACTGCAGATTTAACGGCTATTCTAAACGCTTCTGAATTTTCTATGATAGCAACTGAGTTAGATGGAACTATTAAAGAATTTAATAGGGGGGCTGAAATATTACTGGGCTATAAGGCCGCAGAAGTGGTAGGGAAGACCTCTCCCGCTATTTTTCATATTTTAGATGAAGTTATACAACGGTCTGAAGATTTAACTCTTGAGCTTGGAGAAAAGGTGGAGCCTGAATTTGAAACCTTCGTTATTAAAGCATGTAAGACTGGGCTAGCTGATGTGAATGAGTGGACTTATGTAAGAAAAGATGGTAGTATATTTCCAATACAATTATCGGTTACGCCCATTAAGAGTGTTTTAGGAGATGTTACAGGGTATTTAGGAATTGCTAAGGATATTACAAAAGAAAAAGAAGCAGAATTAAATTTAATAAATAGTAATCATTTATTAGACGAATCTCAGAGTATTGCCAAAACGGGAAGTTGGAAATTTGATTTAGTCACAAAGGATTTAATTTGGTCCAAGGGGAATTATAAAATTTTCGAACTTGACGAATTGCCTGCCAATAAGTTATTTGAGGAATATAGAAAACTACTTCGCCCCGAAACACTGACTCGACTTGATGCAGCAATAGCAAAAAGTGTTGCTTCAGGTCAGAATTTTGAGTTTCTTACCGATATCGAATTTTCAGACAATAGGGTGAAATATGTTTTAACATTAGGCCAACTTATTAAAAATGAATTTGGGGAAGTAGTTGCTGCACAAGGAAGTACTCAGGATATTACTGAGAAAATGCTTGTGGAGCAAAATTTAATAAATAGCAATACCTTATTAGACGAATCGCAAAGTATAGCAAAAATAGGAAGTTGGAAGTTTGATTTAGCTACCACTGATCTTGTATGGTCTAAAGGACATTATAGCATATTTGAACTAGAAGAATTAAGTTCTGATAAACTATTTGAGGCATATCGGGCAAGAATATTTCCCGCTGATTTGCAGATTTTAGATAATATAAAAGGAGACAAAGACTTTAGTACTAATTATAGAATCTTACTTCCCGATGGTAGAATAAAGTATATAGCAGAAATAGGGAGACCTTTTAAGAATGAGCAAGGAAAAGTGATTGGACTTAAAGGTTCTATTCAGGATATTACAGAAAAAACTATAGCTGAACGAAAAATTAAAGAAAAGTCTAAAGAAGTAAATGATATCAGAGCAGCACTAGACGAATCTTCCATCGTTACAGTTACAGACCATAAGGGTGTAATTACTTTTGTTAATGAAAATTTTTGTTCCATATCTAAGTATTCAGAGCACGAACTTATCGGGAGATACCACTATGTTGACAACCCTGAGTATCAATTAAACAAATTCATAAAAAATATTTGGTCAACTATAGCCAGTGGGAACGTCTGGAAAGGAGATATCAAAAACAGAGCGAAAGATGGTTCCTATTATTGGGTGAATTCAACGATTGTTCCATTTTTGGATAATAAAGGGAAACCATATCAATATATTGCTATAAGCTCTGACGTTACGGATCAAAAATTAGCCAAAGAAAATTTAGATAATGTATTAGTAGATCTTGAAAAAAAGAATAAAGAACTAGATCAATTTGCCTACGTTGTATCGCATGATCTCAAGGCTCCGCTAAGAGCCATAAATAACCTTTCAGAGTGGATTGTCGAAGATATGCCAGAAATGCCAAAGATGGTTAGCGATAATTTTGGCCTTTTGCGAGGACGTGTGCAACGAATGGAAAATCTAATCAACGGGGTTTTAGATTATTCTCGCATTGGGCGAACAGAAATCGCGACAGAAGAAGTAAATGTAAAATTGATGTTACATCAAATTGCAGAAACATTAGTGCCAAAGAATGAGTTTGAAATTACTATAGCTGAAAATTTCCCTATAATTAACGAAGCGAATATTTTATTGTATCAGGTTTTCAGTAACCTAATTAGCAATGCAGTCAAGTACAATGACAAAACACATGGAATAATAAAATGCTATTATGATTCTCTGCCTAATTTTCATCAATTTACCATTACAGATAATGGACCAGGAATTGCTGAAGAGTACCATTTGAAAGTATTTAAAGTCTTTCAAACGATCGAAGCTCGAGATAAAAAGGAAAGTACAGGTATCGGATTATCAATCGTTCAGAAGATAATCGAAGAAAAAGGAGGAAGTATCAAAATCGAATCAGAAGAAAACAAGGGAGCAAGTTTTATTTTTACGCTTCCCAAATAAATGGATATGAAGGAGTTAAAGAGTAACTATGAGGAAGAGTTAAATGCTCTTAAAAAGGAATATGAAGAGTTTGTTTATATAGTGTCACATGATATAAAAACCCCAATGAGGGCTATTGTTAACATTGCAAATTGGATTGAAGATGACTTAGGTAGTAATGTAGATCAGGATATTTTAGATAATTTTAGTTTGTTGAAGAATAGGGTAGGACGTCTTGAAAACATGATGAATGCTCTACTTGAGATCTCAAGAATTAATAGTACTAAAATGGAAGTATATGAAGTCAATATTCCAAAATTAGTTAATGATTGCGTGGAAATGTTAGATAATAGGTCAAATGTAGAATTTCACATTGCCTATCATATTAAAGACGAAAAATGCATTACCTTAGGGAAAAAACTGGAAAAAGTGGTATTTAGTTTGTTGGATAATGCGATTCGATTCCATGATAAAGAAAAGAAGAATGTGACTATTGAAGTAATCGAAAATGATATAGACTATATATTTTCAATTTCTGATGATGGACCCGGGATACCAGAAGAGGTGCAGGATAAGATTTTTTCTATATTCTACACCGTAAATTCAAAAGATGTGGTTGATACAACTGGTGCAGGATTAACAATTTCGAACAGAATTTTAAAAGTGGTTGGAGGAACATTAGAGTATGCTCCAACTATAAATAAGGGGTCCCTTTTTAAATTTAATTGGCCTAAAACAATAAGCAGATAAAAATTAAAGTTATGACAAATAGATTAGTAAATATTTTATTGGTTGAAGATGATGAGGTTGATGTAATGAATGTTAAAAGGGCGTTTTCAAAAAACAACATTCAAAATCCACTTTTTGTCGCTGGTAACGGGGTCGAAGCATTGGAGATGCTAAATACTTCCATTGTTCCCTTGCCAAGAATCATTATTTTGGACATTAATATGCCTAAGATGAATGGGATCGAATTTCTTAAAGTATTGAGGGAGACGGAGAAACTTAAGAACATATCGGTATTTGTGATGACGACCTCAAATGAGGACAGCGATAAAATTGAAGCCTATAATTTGAACGTAGCGGGATATATCCTAAAACCATTGTCCTTTGAAAAATTCATCTCATCTGTGGCAACGCTAAAGAATTTTTGGCAATTATGTGAAATGTAACAATTAATAGAAATTAAGATATGATTTGCTCAAACATTTTGTTGATAGATAGTGATAAAATTGATGTTGTTAGTACTAAAAATGCTTTTTCAACACTGTGTATAGGAGCTATGTTGCATTTTGCGGAAAGCGAAAATGAAGCTTGGTCACTACTTCAGGGTGATCATAAAATATCCCCGACCCCTAAAATTATTCTGATTGATATCAATCAGAATGGTAGCAGCGGAATGGAGTTATTACATAAAATAAGGAATCATCCCGATCTAAAATCAATATTGGTGTTTGTGATAACAAAAACAAATAATGAAGAAAATAAAGTTGCCGCTTTAAATTTAAATATAGCAGGATATCTAAGGAAACCTGTTGAAAACGGAAGTAATATCGATTTTTTTTCAAGGCTAAATGATTATTGGAATATTATTGAATTTGCAAGTGAAAAAAAATAAAAGAACATGGCCACAGCTTTAAAAATTTTGATAATTGATGACGATAAAGTTGATTTAATAACTATAAATAGATCAATTTCTCAATCAGGTATAGTAGCAGATGTTGAGAATGCTTTTTCTGCCAAGGAAGCAATAAAAAAACTTGATACAGCTAATTATGATTTAATTTTCCTAGATTATCTAATGCCAGATAGTGATGGAATTTCTTTCCTAAAAAAACTACGTGATTTAGGAATCGAAACACCGGTTATTTTTGTCACTTCCCAAGGTGACGAGAAGATAGCCAGTCAGGCTATTTTGGGTGGAGCCTCGGATTATATTCCCAAAACATTATTAACTCCTGATGGTATTTCACAAAGTATCAGAAATGTACTTAAAATTCATGAGAGTGTCCTGCTTCGAAAAAAAACAGAACTGGAGTTAAGTATAAATGCGAACCGACTGTTTGAGGCCCAGAAACTAGCCAAGATAGGGAGTTGGGAAATAAATTTAAATGATGGCGATGTGTTTTTTTCGGAACAATTCTACTCTATTTTTGAAATAGATGAAAATTGTACGCCTTCCTTAGGATTATTAAAATCGCGCTTTATTAGTTCTGATGATGTAGAACTGTTTGAAAAAAATCTTAATTATGTAAAAAGCAGTAATTCGGAGATCCAGTTTAGTCATAGTTTGTTATCTAAAGGCGGAATATTAAAATACATCAATGAATACATAAAATGTTTAAATGATGAGCACAATGAGCCCTTTAAAATTTTAGGAACAATTCAGGATATAAGCGAGCAAAAACAAATAGAGAAGGAGTTGATACTTGCAAAAAATTTAGCGGAGCAATCGGTAAGGGTAAAAGAGCAGTTCCTGACAAACATGAGCCATGAAATCCGGACACCGATGAACGGAATCATAGGATTTGCAAGGATCCTAGAAGGTACAAATTTAGACAGTAGCCAGGAGCAAAGTGTAAAGGCCATAAAAACGGCAGGGAAAAACCTGATGGTAATTATTAATGACATTCTTGATTTTTCTAAAATAGAAGCCAATAAAATAGTACTGGAAGAGTTTGAATTTTCTTTATCCAAAACTGTTAAAACGGTAATAGAATTACTTTCTACAATTGCGGAAGAGAAAAACGTGAAATTATTGTTCAAAATTGATCCAAACATAAAGGATTTTTTGATTGGTGACCCAACACGACTGTCACAAATTTTAATAAATTTGGTAGGTAATGCTTTGAAATTTACTGCAAAAGGATATGTCGAATTGATCGTTTCTCAAGAGAATCAATCTAGTTCTGATACTTTTATTCGCTTTACGATAGTTGACACGGGTATTGGTATTCCTGAAAATAAGATTCACTCGATATTTGAAAGTTTTACTCAAGGATCAAATGAAACAACAAGGAAGTTTGGTGGTACTGGTTTAGGTCTTACTATTACCCGAAAGCTTATCGAATTACATGGCGGTTTAATAGTTGTAAAAAGCGAAGTGGAAAAAGGAAGTGAATTTACATTTTCAATACAATATAAAAAGGCAGAAGAGAGAAGACCTGATGGGGTTGCCGTAATAAGAGAACAATTATCTCCTGAGTTCTTAAAAGATATTAACATACTCTTAGTAGAAGATAATGAATTAAATCAGCTTTTAGCAATAAAAATATTTCAAAGATGGGATAAAGAAATCACAGTAGCTGATAATGGAAAAACAGCTATAGATAAAATTGAAAAGAATGATTATGATCTGATTTTAATGGATATCCAAATGCCAGAAATGGACGGGAACGAGCTTACCAAATATATACGCAAGAATATGGGGGCTAAATCCAATGTGCCAATTATAGCATTGACCGCACATGCCACGTTAGCGGAAGAAAAACGATGTTTAGAAAACGGCATGAATGATTATTTATCCAAACCTTTTCACTTCAACGTATTGCTTGAAAAATTACACGACAATTTAATGAATATTGATAGAAACACATCGGCTGACTCACAGGAACAAGAAATCATAACTGAAAACTTAATTAATTTCAGTTATTTAAACGAATTTGCAGATGGAGATGCCTCTTTTATAAAAAAAATGGTATCTATGTTTTTACATAATACACCAATTTCGCTACAGTTAATACTGGAAGCAAATAAGATGGATGACATAGCAGTTTTAAAATCTGAAGTCCATAAGTTGAAATCTTCAATGAGTTTGTTAGGGATATCAAAAGGATCAAAATGTATTGAAATTATCGAAAATGAAATTGAAATTAGCCCTTTAGGACAAAAAAGAAAAGCAGAAGTGGAAAAATTTAACGATATTTGTGAATGCTGTTTCAACGAATTGGAAATCACGCATGGTTTTTCTATAGTATAATAGGGTGTAGGTACGCCATAACTAATTAACTGAAAAAGTAATACTTATGATTTTAAATACTAGTTTTTAAACTATTAAATAACATTTTTGGGAAGTGTTTTTTCCCCTGAAAATACTGTACTCATTGATGTTAAATGATTATTTCCCCAAATAATAATTAACCTACGAGAGATGAAAATTTTAATTGCCGAAGATGAAGAAATGATGCTTAAAACAATGGAGTTTAAGCTTAAGAAAGAAGGATTTCAAGTAATTACATGTTCGAATGGTGAAGAAGCCATGGAAAAAATTGTATCTGAAAATCCTGACATTATTGTGACGGACATCAGAATGCCCTTTATAACGGGGCTTGATATCGTCAGAAAGGTCAAAGTTGAATTAAAAATGAATATTCCAATAATTGTTTTGTCGGCAGTTGGCTTAGAGAAAACGGTTTTAGAAGCTTTTGATCTTGGTGCGGATGATTTTATCACAAAACCATTTAGCCCAAATGAATTAATTGTAAGAGTTAGAAGGCTTTTGATATCGGTATAGTGCTTAGCTTAAATATATCACATTAAAAACAATTCTGTTACTAATACCAATAACCACCCTATGGCCTGAAAGGATCATGGAGTGGTTTTTTATGTTTTGTACTTCTAGTGAATGAAAGCGTATATTCACTAGGCCAGCTTCCTTATTATTTAAATTTAGACTGCGTTAAGCCTGCTAGAGTCTCACTATTTCAGCATTTTTACATTTCTATTGGACATCGGCTAAAAAGATTTACATTTGCAATTCTTATAAAAAGGCAAATTCAGCCTATTTCCTAAAGTAATTTTACTTTTTCTAGGTCTTGTTTAAGTGAGTGCACCTGCTTTTTATTGGTTTAGGTCAGCTGCAGATTTATTCATCTTTCCAAAACCATATATTTTACAAATTTTTACAAAAAAGAATGAAACAGTATTTAAATTTATTTGACTTTACGCAAAAAGTTAATTACAGGACCGAAATTTTGGCTGGTTTAACGGTCGCTATGACGATGATTCCAGAATCTTTGTCGTTTGCTATATTAGCGGGTTTTCCGCCCTTGGTAGGGTTATATGCGGCATTTATTATGGGTTTGGTTACCGCTATTTTTGGAGGAAGACCAGGTATGGTATCTGGCGGAGCGGGAGCAACAGTGATTGTACTAATCGCCTTAATGAAATCCAGTGGACTTGAATATGTGTTTGCAGCTGTTGCTTTAGCAGGAATACTGCAAATTTTGGTAGGGTTATTTAAGTTGGGTAAATTTATCCGACTCGTGCCGCAGCCCGTAATGTTTGGTTTTGTTAATGGATTGGCCATCATTATTTTTATGTCGCAGCTCGAACAATTTAAGACAATGGTGAACGGCGAGAGCGTATGGTTATCTGGAAATCCGCTATTTATTATGTTAGGTTTAGTACTCTTGACAATTGCAATTGTATTATTTTTTCCAAAAATCACCAAAGCCATACCAGCTTCGTTAGTGGCTATTATTGTAGTCTTTGGACTGGTTTTATGGTTGGGAATTGATACCAAAACAGTATCAGATATTGCTTCTATCAGTGGTGGGTTTCCACCGTTTCATATCCCAAATATTGAATTAACTTTTGAAACCTTAAAATTGATTTTTCCTTATGCTTTAATTATGGCTTCAGTAGGATTGACGGAAGGATTATTGACTTTAAACCTTGTTGATGAAATGACTGGGACTAAAGGAAAAGGAAATAGAGAATGTATTGCGCAGGGAAGTGCTAATGTACTTAATGGGTTTTTCTTTGGTATGGGAGGCTGTCCTATGATTGCTCAAACACTAGTAAACCTATCTGCAGGTTCTAGAGCTCGTTTGTCAGGAATCGTTGCAGCATTAACGATTCTTGTGATTATTTTATTTGGAGCGCCTATAATTGAGCAATTGCCTATCGCTGCACTTGTAGGGGTTATGGTAATGGTTGCTATTGGTACTTTTGAATGGATTAGTTTTAGGATTATTAATAAAATGCCGAAACAAGATATATTCGTAGGAATGTTGGTGGCGGTTATTACTGTATTATTACACAATTTAGCTTTGGCTGTTTTGATTGGAGTTATTATTTCTGCTTTGGTGTTTGCATGGGAAAGCGCTAAACGCATTCGCGCCAAGAAATATGTTGATGCTGATGGAGTGAAACATTATGAAATATATGGCCCGTTATTTTTTGCCTCCACTACTGCTTTTGCAGAGAAATTTGATGTCTTAAATGATCCAAATGAAGTGATTATAGATTTCAAAGAGAGCAAAATTGCCGACATGAGTGCAATCGACGCGGTTCACAAACTTACTGAACGCTATGCTAAAGAAGGGAAAAAGATTCACTTGCGTCATTTAAGTGCTGATTGTCGTAGACTACTGCATGATGCTAATGATGTTATAGATATCAATATAATTGAAGATCCTACTTACAAGGTAGCAGCAGATTAAATAAAAAAAAGGACCTGAAATTTTTCAGGTCCTTTTTCATTTTTATCCAAATTTCGGTTTTTATATGGCAGTAATTCCTTTAATGATTAAATAGGTATTGGGCTGAATTATTGTTTTGCCTTCTAAAATATTCTCCTTTGGGTTTATTTTAATTTCTATTGGTCTAGTGCTGAAATTAAAGTAACATTTGATATATTTACCATTATGATTCCTGACAAAAGAAATGCAATTATTCGAAAAGGATAATTGAGAATATTTTCCATATTGTAACACGGGTTCTGTATTGCGTAATGCTATTAGCTTTTTATACCTATTCAGCAAAGAATTGTTTTGCGCTTCTAAAGAGGCTACGTTTATTTTCGTGTAGTTTGGATTCACTTTTATCCATGAAGACTTATCCGAAAACCCTGCTAAATGTTCAGCATTCCATTGCATTGGACTTCTTGATTTATCCCGATTATGGTCGTTTCCAATTTTAAGCGCTTCCGTCTCAGATTTGCCAGCTTTTATCGCTAAATCATAGTTAATTCGTCCTTGCACGTCCATCATTTCAGAAACAGTATTAGCTTCAATATTTTCCATACCAATTTCTTCACCATAGTATATAAATGGAACCCCCTTTGCAGTAAGCATTAATGCTGCCAAGGCTTCAGCTCTTTCGGGATTGTCTTTTGCCAAACGGTCAACAAGGCGTGGCATGTCATGGCTTCCGAAAAATAGGGTAGGGTAGCTCTGCATGTTTTTCTCCATGCTTTGCAACTCATCGTATA
Source organism: Flavobacterium frigoris PS1 (assembly GCF_000252125.1). GTDB lineage: Bacteria > Bacteroidota > Bacteroidia > Flavobacteriales > Flavobacteriaceae > Flavobacterium > Flavobacterium frigoris_A. The sequence goes on from NZ_AHKF01000020.1 coordinate 50,712, forward strand.
TTTTTTGTGCCGAGAATTCCTTGATGCTTCCAAAATTGAAATTAAACACCACATCTAATAATTCGGGAGATTGGTATTGTTTTAAAACTTCTATTTTATCGCTGCCTATCTCTCCCACAATAAAGCGGTTTTCATACTCGTTTACAACGGATTTAATCGATTTCATGGCGGTTTTCACGCCCTTTTGATCAATGTCATTCAGATGTTCTTGATTTCCATCTTTCATTGGATTATCTTCAGTTATTCCATCAGTAGTCAAGAAATTAATCACATCCAAGCGGAAACCATCGACACCCAAATCCAGCCAGAATCGCAATACGTTCTGAATTTCTGCAACCACTTTTGGGTTTCCCCAGTTAAGATCAGCCATTCTAGTGTTAAATTGATGGTAGTAATATTGGTTAGTCGTTTTATCTAATTCCCAAGCTGAACCTCCAAAAAATGATTCCCAATTGTTCGGTTTATCTTTCCATATGTAATAATCCCGATACGGATTGTCTTTTGATTTTCGAGACTCCTGAAACCATTTAGAATCGGTTGATGTATGGTTCACCACTAAATCCATAATTATTTTTATGTCCTTTTTATGCGCTTCCTTCAAGAAGAATTTAAAATCTTCAAGTGTGCCATAAGTGGGATCCACTTTGTAATAATTGGAAACATCATAACCATTATCTACTTTGGGAGATTCCAGGAAAGGAGTCAGCCAAATCCCTTTTATTTCCAAATTTTTTATATAATCTAGTTTAGATGTTAGCCCTTTAAAGTCGCTATATCCGTCTCCATTTGAGTCTTTATAGCTAGGCATATAGATTTCGTAGAATACCGTTTCTTTCCACCACACTTTATCCGACGAAGTTTTTTTCTCTTTATTGCAAGAGAATAGTAGGAGAATAAGTAAAAGTAGTATCGCTGGTTTCATAGTTTCAATTATTATAGTTTTCTTATTATTGTATGTACTATAGAAAATGGACGAGTAACTTACTATAGTCATCGTCCATTTTTGCTGTTAAGTAAAGAAACGGATTACCGCTTTCAGTAATTTTATTTTACTTTCTATTGAAAGAGTAATTTACAAATAAGAAACCACAATATTGTTAGCGTAATATTTTCCATCCTTTAATACAATTTTGGAACGGGAAGGGATTTCAATAATTAACCTTGACGAGAGCCCCGGTATCGTTATTTTGCCCACTTTAGAAACGTTTTTCAATAGAACTTTATGCGATATAGCATCATATAAATCTACGTTTGTGGTAGTTTGAGTCTGGTATGTCACCGTTTTTTCTCCATCGAAAGGATTGTACATTAGAAAAGTAGGGTAGGCTTCCCCACGATAAAAATCAGTAGCCAGACAATTTAGCTTTAAAATTTCAGGAACATCTGTTTTTTCTATGATGGCACCTGCTATTCCTACATGGCCACTTCCGTACACACTAAATTGGGAAACATCAGGATTACCTTCTATCCAGTTTGGACCGTCACCAATGGCAACAGGAGCTTCTAGGTTTTCATATTTTTTAAGGTGTGATTTTTTGATCAGGCCTTCATAAGCAATTACTCCTTTGGTATATTGTTTTTGTTCCGGTATCGTCTGATGTTCATCTGCGATTTCATAAGGATAAAAGAATTTGATTGCATTACTGGCATTTAGCATCCATTTCCCAACAACATTGGCATATCTTGGATCGTAACGAACCAGGGGAACCAAGGGCCACATAGAGTCATAGGTATTCATCAAAAAGGCAAAACCTCCATGATCTACCGTACTTCCCATTAAGCCAGAAACATCGTATCCGTTCCAATTGTCAAGTAACATTCCCCATCCTTCTCTACATTCTGGCGTGCCGTTGAATGTCCAATCCAGAATTTTTGAGTAGTCGTATTTTCTTCCTTCTTCTGCATTTAAACGAGCAGCCACATAGGCTCCAAAAGGCATCAATATTTCATAATAACGATTGTCTTTTTGGTTTAAAAGTGCTTGTAAAGAAGATTCAGCACCCTTTAAATACTTAGGGTCATTGAACTTTTGATATGCAGAGTACAAGACATAAGCATGACCTGCAGCGACATCTTCTTGTTTGCAAATCCAATTGTCTTTAGGTTCTAATGTTGAATAATCAAAAAATGAATGTTGGTAATTCCCTGCCATGGTTGAATCAGCTTTATAGAATTTATCCGCAACAGAACGTTGAATATCTGAATAGTCTTTTTCATTTGGATAAAAATCAGCAACAGCATAAAACATCAAATTAGGATAGACATCATACCACCAGTCTCTAGCGTAACCGCCTCCAAGAAGGGCTACTTCAGGAGAAGTGTTATTCATGATGATATTCCATTTGGTGTCGCTGTTGTAGTAATTTTTCAGCATCCCAACATAGTTCTTTCCTTCTTGGTTAGACTTGTCAATTCCCACTAAACTGGCACCCATTACAGACCCTATACTAGCTAATGATTCATGAAAAATTCCTTTATGATTTTCAACACCTTGTCTTACATCTCCCATAGCAGTGTAAATCCCGAAGGTTTCCTGATCAAAGTTCTTACGAGAGTCATCTTTCCAGATTAATGGCCAATATTTCCCAGTTTGGCTGACATCATACACTTTTGCATCATAGTCTTTTGCCAATTGGTTAAAATCAAGTATTTTAAATGGTTTTGGCAAGTTGGGCATATCCGTAATACGCTGTATTGATTCTTGTTTTACGGCAGGAATCACCGCAACCGTAGATTGAGTTGTATTACAAGAACTTAAGCTGATACAGAGAAAGAGAACTATTAAATGAATTGTTTTACGCATCTTTATTTTCGAGTTTAGTTTGTTGTTCCAAAAGTTGTTTGGCAATTAAGATTGAGAGTAATTGAATTACGGCGATGATTAATAAGGCATATCTCAAGGCATCATCTGCATTCCCGAAATAGGCAATACCTAAGAAAGTACCTGCTCCTAATAGACGTCCCACATATAATCCGAATTCATGATTTAAGATATATGAAAATTCATTTCTGTTTTCGATTACAGATAATATATCAATGACTTTTAATTGAATAGGAAAGTAGGCAATATCAAGAATGGGTCTTGCTATTAACAATAGAAATATAAAGATAATTACTCCGGTTGAATTAAACATCAAGGCATTGAAAAAGGAGGCTAAAAAGAAAAAGATAAGCCCGATACTAAAAATCACCAATCGATGTTTAGGTGACGATAGTTTACCCAGAATCAACATAATTACCGCAGCGATAATGGCTCCTACAGATTGTGCCGTTCCCAATGCGCCTTCAGAAGCAAAAAACTTCATCATAAGCATAGCTGGAGCTGTTACGATAAATCCTTGTGCCAGACCTTTCAATACAGCCATTTGAAGCATTTTTGTCCAAAGTTTATGAAACTTGAAATAGAGGAACTTTTCGTTCCTGGGCTTGTCATAATCACCAAAATGAAATACTATTGAAGCCAGAATAGTGAATATAAAAACGACTCCAGTAACGACTCTATATCCTGAATTTACACTTTCATTTGAAGTGGAGTCATTACCATTCATTAGATACCACCCAATAATTATGGGTACAATTACGGCGGTTAAAGTGTAGAAAAAGGTGTCTAGTCCGTAATAGAAATTTCGTGTTTTATCAGTTGTCGTAGCCAAAACTAGATAATCCCTGTTAGCCCAATACAAACCAAAAGACATTCCCATTATCAATCCAGCTGAAATTAATCCAGTATAACTGATTTCGTCTAAGGACATCATATATACCATAGAAACCCCGCTCAACAGCATCCCGAGTGAGAATAATTTTTTGATGTTAACCGTATTCAGTAAAAAACCATTAATAAAAAAAGTGATTGGAATACCGGTGTAAATCGCTAATTGATACATCATTACTTTAGAGGGGTCATTAGAATTTCGCATGATGTAAGATGCCACAAAAATGTCAATTACAGGTAAAACGAAGGCATAAATTAAATTGGTAAGGATTAAAATCTTGGTACTCCTCGAAAAATCCTTGAGGCCTATTCTTGATAATTTTCCCATTATACGTTTAGTGTTTTTAAGATTTCAGAAATCGAGAATGTGGCTAAGCCAACATATTCATCTGCCGCACCATAATACATTTGTATGCTATCGCCATCAACGATATGCCCATTGGTAAATATTACTTCACCAAAAAAGCCTGTTCTTTCATAGGTTTCTGTAGGTACCATAATTGGCTCCTCTGAACGGGCTAAAACGATAGAAGGATCTTTAAGGTCTAATAAAAGAGCGCCTAAGCAATATCTGTTTTCTTTTGTAGCGCCGTGATAAATTTCTAGCCAGCCTTTATCTGTTTTTATGGGTGCTGCACCAGCACCTAATCGCTTGCTGTCAAATTTTCCTTCGCGAGTTTTAGCGATACATTTATGGTTTCCCCAATGTACGCCATCAGGAGATTCGGCTAACCAAATATAATTACCACCTAGTTCAGGGCTGCTTGGACGATGCAAAGCATAGAATTTATCGTTGAATTTTTCTTCAAAAATGGCACAATCTTTATTGTGTGGACTAAAAATCATCCCTTTTTTATCAAATGATTTCCAGTCGGTTGTGGTTCTAAGTCCAACACCAACACCATTTGAAGAAACCATTGTGTAGGTAAGATGATAGGTATCTTTAATTTTAGATACACGGCAGTCTTCTATACCATAGGATTCGTATTCTCCTTCTCCAAAAAGAGAAGAATAGGCAGGATCTTCTTTGAAATCCACTCCATTATCACTCCAGACTAATCGTAAGTGAGATATGGTTGTGAGGTAATCAACGCCATCATACTGGATTACTCTAGAGTCTGAAGCATTCAATTTTGAATCGTCAAGCTTAAAATCTAAAATTTCAACTTTTCCGATATTATTATATATTGGAACAGATAGAAGACCTTCTTTCTGGACTGTTCTTTCGGCTACTCTTACAAGTAATCCTATTTTGCCATTGAATTCAAATGCTCCTGGATTCAGTAAACATTCGATAATCATGTTCCCATCACTTGCTTTTAAATCTTTAGGTGATAATATGGGATTGTTCTTATGTCGATTCGCAATATCTGTCATATGTAATTTTTTTATATTTGATAAATCAAAAGTCTAAAATGTAATATCGATTGGTTTAAAAAGAGAGAAGTAGCAATTACCAATTAACTACTTCTCAATGGTATTAATCAAATTAAACAAACGTATTTTAAATATTTAATATCCAGGATTTTGTAGTAAAAGACCTGCTGAAGCATCAATTTCTGATTGTGGTATTGGATACAACAAATGCTTGTCTTGAAAGTTTTTTCCATGGGCTGTCATTACTGTTTTTGCAATTCCCCATCTTTTTAGGTCTAACATCCTTTGGTTTTCAAAACCAAGTTCTGCTCTTCGTTCAGATATTAACCACGCTTTGATAGTGGATTTATCTGTAGAAGCTACTCTGTCTATTAAAGTTCCAACAGGCGGAATTGTTCCTAAAGCAGTTACTGTAGTTCTTGCTCGGGCTCTTATTTTATTGATAATTGCGATCGCTCCCGGATAATCTCCAGTTTCGTTAAGCGCTTCAGCTTTCCACAGCAAGGCATCTGCATAACGCAAATAAACCTTGTTTGTGGGAGCATCATCATTTCCTTTGTTGGCACCGTTAAGTGTTCCTAATATTTTATTTACATTTTGATTAGGACCATCTACAGTATATAATTTTCTTGGATCATTTGGTTCAAACGAATTGAGGAAATCGGTGCTCGGTGCAAAAAATCCCCAACCTAAGGGTGCACATATACCATTACCACTTCTTGGATTGGTTTCAGATTGGTGGTTATAAGAAAAAATAACTTCAGTATCTGTATATTCTTTTGTAGTACTGAAATTGTCAAAATAATTCGCGTTTAAACTATATCCTAGTGGAGCTAACTCATCAACTAAAGTAATAACTTCTGACCATTTTTCAGTGTATAAAGCGGATTTTGCCTGAAGTGCAATTGCAGCTCCTTTAGACACTCTCCATTTTTCAGTTGTGGAAGAATATTTTGAATTTGGCAGCAGGTCTTTTGCTAAAACTAAATCTGACTTTATACTATCCCAAACTAAACTTTTGTTAGCTCGTACTGCAAAATCAAAGGCTTCTTGATAAGTTTGAACAGAACCCAAAATTAATGGTACATCGCCAAAATTAGTAACCAAAGAAAAGTAATAATGTGCTCTTAAGAAATAAGCTTCTCCTAACAATTGGTTTTTTCTTGCTGGACTGATTCCTGTAATGGTCTCAATGTCTGGATTCGTTAGAAACCCAATGGCTATATTAGTTCTTTTGATGCCTTCATAATCGTATTTCCAAAGTCCGTTTGGTCCACCATTTGTTGAAGTAAATGTAAAATTATTGATGTCATCCATCCAAACCTGATCGCCATCTGGATTCCATTTTTTCTCCATATCGTCTGAAGCTATGTCTTGCATAACATAATCATTTTGAAATACAAGCCCTCCGTTCCAGTCCCATTCGGCCAAAATGTTCAATCTGTTAGATAATAATTGGTAAGATGAGTTGACTGAAAGTTCTACTGCAATTAGGGTAGGAGTAGTGTTCGCCTGCTCCAAAGTTGTTGCGCCTATTGGATCAGAAGTAAGTTCGTCTTGGCAACTTGTTAAAAACAGTATGCTCATTAATAGCAACAATTTTAATATATTTTTCATGACTAAATATTTAGATGTTTAATTATAGTTTGACTTGGATTCCCAATAAATATGCTTTTGATTGCGGATACGTTCCTTTGTCAATCAATGAGGTAGATTCTGGGTCTAATCCTGTGTAATCAGTAATGGTAAATAGGTTTTGACCAGAAGCATAAATACGTAGGTTTTTAACACCAATTGTTTCTGCATTAAAAGTGTATCCAATTTCAAGGTTTTTCAATCTCAAATAAGAAGCATCTTCAACAAATACGCTTGATACATTTCCACCGCCATTATTATTAAAAGTAAGTCTAGGTCTAGTGTTAGAAGAACCTTCGCCATTCCAGCTGTCTAATACTGCAGTTGTGGAATTAAAAGGGCGGCTATCGTAGTTTAAGATTTGTTTCGAATCATTATATCGATCGATTCCATTTACCCCTTGTAGTAAGAAAGAAAAGTCAAAGCTTTTATACTCTCCACTAAAGGAAAAACCATAAGTTAATTTCGGGATAGGACTTCCAATGATTGCTCTGTCATCGGCATTAATTTGTCCATCTTCATTTATATCTTTAAATCGAATGTCTCCTGGCTGTGCATTATTCGAATTAGCAAATAACTGTGTGCTTACCTCTCCGGCATTTTGGTAAATACCATCGAATACAAGTCCGTAATAAGAACTGATTGGTTGTCCAACCTCCGTTTTTGTATGTGTACCATCATCAATAATGCTTTTTACATAAGTTTGAAGTTTATCAACTCTATTCGTTAATGTTGCTATGTTTGCATTTACGCTGTATTTGAATTCGTGGCCGTAATTTTTTAAATTAAGTCCAAATTCAAACCCTTTGTTGCTTACCTCTCCAGCATTTACAATAGTCTGATTAATTACTCCCACAGAAACTGCAGGTAGGGTCACGCCCAATAAAATATCAGTTGTGTTCTTAACAAAGTAATCTGCCGTAAATGAAAGTTTATTGCTGAATGTACTCAAATCCACACCAAAATTCGTTTGTGTCGTAGTTTCCCATTTTAAATCTGGATTTCCGTAACGAATGATGTTAACCACACCGCCTGATGTAGAAACCAAAGTTTCGTAGGCGTTATTTGGTATTTCCTGATTACCTGATTGTCCCCAACTTGCTCTTAATTTTAAGTTGGAAATCCAGTCTGCTTTTGCCAAGAAGTTTTCTCTTGAAACTAACCAACCTGCAGAAACGGAAGGGAAATATCCCCATTTGTTATTTGGTCCAAAACGAGAACTTGCATCTGCTCTTACTGTGGCTGTGGCAAAATATTTACTTGCATAACCATATGTACCTGATCCAAAGAAAGATTGTAGCGCCCAGTTATTAGCAGAACCAGAACTGTAGGCATTTGTTGTACTACCGAAGTCTAGGTACCTAAACGAGTTAGAGGTGTTATCGAAATTTTGTCTGCTACCACCTATAGCAGATGATTTACTACTGATGTTTTCCATTCCAAGTAAAAAGTCTAAACTATGATCGGCGTTGATTGTTTTAATATAGTTTAAGGTATTACTGAAAGTGAAGGTCATGTTTTGACCTCTATTTTCATCTAATCCATTGGGTCTGTTAATTCTTCCCATTCCGTAATATTGGTTTGCAACATCACTAATGTCGGCATCTCCATAATTTGAAGCAAAGTTTTTGTTATGACTGAAACTAATATCTACCCCAAGGTTACTTCTAAATTTTAAAGATTTATCCCCTAGTAAAGCATATTCACCATATAAATTTCCAAAAGTTTTATAAGTATTTCGTTTGTCATCAGTAAAATGTACAATAGCAATTGGGTTTGATGTATACTCATAATTTTTGCTCCATCCATTATCAGGTCCCGTATAGAAAGGCAAATCAGTGTAAGGATTAGTTGCTGAATAAGTAGGGTCATTTATGTCTTTGTAAACCGCTAAAACTGGAGGACGAATTAAAGCGTGACGTATAATCCCTGGCGCATCACCGCTTGAAGATAATTTGTCTTGTTTTTCGTAACTGATCTGAAGATTCGTTCCTACTTGAAAACGATCTGAGACCTTAGCGTTGATGTTTGATCTGAAATTAATACGTTGGTATTGATCGTGGTCTTCCGTTACAATTCCATCGATACCATAATAACCTCCAGAAATTAAATATTGAATATTCTCTGAACCTCCACTTACTGAAGTTTGGAAGTTTTTAGAAATACCCGTTGTGAACAATTCATCTTGCCAATCTGTGTCGGCTAAACCGGTTCTGTTTCTGTCTGATGCATAAGGACTAATTGCAGATGCTGAATTCCCAGCTGTATTATGCCAAGCTTGATCTTTTACTGTCAAATATTGGTCTGAATTTAACATATCAGGAAGATTTGTAGCCACATGAAACCCAGTATAATATTCTGAACTAATAGTTGCTTTTCCAATTTTTCCACTTTTGGTTGTTATTAATACAACACCTCCAGCAGCTCTTGCTCCGTAAATTGCTCCGGCAGCAGCATCTTTCAATACAGTCAAAGATTTGATGTCTGATTGATTAAGGAAAGAAATATCGCGAGTTGAAACTCCATCAACGACGTACAATACATCATTGTTTCCAAGTGTTCCCTCTCCTCTAATACGTATTTTGATTCCGTCACCAGGAGCTCCAGTATTAGCAGCAACAAAAACACCAGCTACTTGCCCTTGAAGAGCTTGTGCAACATCTGCTACCTTTGTTTTTGATAAATCATCAACATTAACAGTGGTTACAGCACTTGAAAGGGATGATTTTTTTGCTGATGAATATCCTATAAGTACTACTTCATCCAGTTGTTGTGAATCTTGTGCTAAAGAAGCATTAACAGTACTCATGCCGTTTACCGCGATCTCTTTATTAATATAACCAATATAGCTAAAAACTAAAACAGCTTTAGGGCCTAAATTGTTTAATGTGTATTTCCCGTCAAAATCAGTTATTGTACCAGTATTCGTTCCCTTAACAATAACATTTACCTGTGGTACTGGACCGCTAATATCAGTAACAATACCTGTAACGGTTTGCGCATTCATGATGCTTGCTGATAGTATTGTTCCTAGTAAGAACAATTTATAAATAATACTTTTCTTCATCATAAGGAAGTGTTAGATTGATTAATAATTTGGTTAATTGTTTTCATGGTTTTAAATAGTTTAATTGATTTAAATTAATTTTTTTGAGTTTTAATTAGATTTAATAATCAGTTTATAAAATTACTTACAGGGCACAAGAAATTGTGTACACTATTTCATCAAAGGTGTACACAAGGATGTATGTATTTTGTTTTTAGGTGTTTAGTGCTTAGGTTTGTACTTAAGCTGGTAATTTTTTGGCGTGATGTCGTACATCTTTTTAAACTCGCGATAAAAGTATGATCGGTTGTTAAAACCTGATAAATAGCAAATCTCTGATACAGTCAAAACATTTTTCCGCAATAGTTCAGCAGCATGTTTTAACCTTATGGTACGTATCAAATCGCCTGGAGTCAAACTAAAAATTTGTTTGGTTTTTCGATACAATTGGGAATTACTGATGCCCAATTCTTTTTCGATAAAAAGACTTTGTAGGTTCTCGTTATCTATATTCTTTCGTATTAATTCAATCACCTTTTTAATAAACTCCTTTTCCTCATTCTCTATAGGAAGAGTAGACAGGTTTTCGACAAGACTGTCCTGCGCGAAGTGCTTTAGTATTAATTCCTTTTCTTCCAGTAATTTTTGAATTCTTATTAATAGGTGGTCTGGATGAAAAGGTTTCGGGATATACGAATTTGCACCGCTTTCAATGCCTTCAATTCTGTGCAGTACAGATTCTTTTGCGGTAAGCATAATAAAAGGGATGTGACAAGTTTGAATGTCTTTTTTTATTTCTTTGCAAAGCTCGATTCCATCCATCAAAGGCATCATTACATCACTGATAATGATATCAGGAGTTTCACTTTTAATATTCGCCAAAGCTTCAATACCATTGTAGGCAATACTTATTTTATACTTTTCGGATAATAATTCATTTAAAAAGGAATAGATTTCTTTTTCGTCTTCAACAATTAATATTGTTTTTCTATGATCAATAACTGCGTCAAGGGTTGAAATTTTTTCAGGTACGGCATCAATAGTAGGTATTTCTTCCAAAATACTTTTGAGGTGTTGAGAAATGAACACTTGGTTCGTCTCAGCATCAACATCTATTTCAAATTCTTTTTCAACAAAGGCTTTCTTGCCGCAAGGTATAAGGATTGTAAAGGTTGTCGTTTCGTTAGGGACACTCGAAACTTGTACTTCACCTTTGAGTACAGTCACTAGTTTTTTTATAAAAGCCAATCCAATACCAGTTCTAAACAAATCATTGTCAGCACTGGAATTCGTATCCGTTAATAAAAATTTATCAAACAGGGAGTCTAGTTTTTCTTGTGGAATCCCTTTACCAGTATTTACGACGGTAATAATTAATTTTTTAGAATTGGTTTTGTCAATGGCTATTTTAAGGTCAATTTTGCCGTTTTCAGGAGTGTATTTAAAAGCATTCGATAATAAATTGAATATTATTTTTTCAATCTTATCCTTATCAAACCAGCCATTTAGTTTGGAGGTAACTTCAAGCTTGTATTCTATGTTTTTATCCAATGCCCATTCATCAAATAATTCAGCAATTTGTTCGACTAAGTTGACCAAATCAAATTTTTTCACGACAACTTCTAAGTAATCAAACTCCGCTTTTCTGAATTCCAGTAATTGTTGTGTTAGAAAAAGCAATCGCGAAGAGTTTCGCTCAATCATTTGAATGAACTTCTGGTTTTTGTCGCTAAGGTTATTTGCTTCTGCTAATTTTTGAATGGGTCCAACAATCAATGTCAAAGGAGTCAAGAATTCATGCGCAATATTAGTAAAGAACGAAAGTCTGTTCTCATGCAGCTCTTCTTCTCTTTGACGGAAAAGAATGTTTTGGCTTAAAGATTGACGTTTTTTATAGTAGCTAACAACAAATAGGATAAAGAAGAAAAACAATATGGAGTATATGAAAATAGAAAGGTTAGATTGCCAAAAAACTGGTTTTATCCTGATGTCAATCGCGTGCACGGGATCGCTCCATATGCCGTCGCTGTTAGTCCATTTTATCCACAAAGAATACTTGCCTCTTGGTACATTGGTAAATGAAATACTTCTTCGATTATTGATGTTATTCCAATCTTTGTCAAAATTTTCTAACTTATAGGCATATTGGCATTTTTCACTGTTAATATAAGTTAATGCAGATAGTTCAATATCAAAAAAGTTTTGATCGTGGTCCAATATAATGGCAGGAGGCGCTTTTGAATCTGGAGAAATAACCAATCCTTGATAATAGGGATCTGCCTGATTTTGTCCACTAATTTTATCAATTAATAGATCAGGAACTACTGCCGATTCCTTTATTTTTTGAGGAAGAAAGTAATTGAATCCTTTTATTCCACCCATGAAAATATAATCTGATTTTGGATCCTGATAAAAGGCTCCGTCTGCAAATTCATTGTTTTGCAGTCCTTCGTTTTTTGTGTAATTAATGAATTTTGATTGTTCTGGGATAAAGTTTGATAAACCAAAATTAGTGCTTATCCACAGATTTGATTTTTTATCGGAGACAATTCCGTGAATGGTATTATTGGGAAGACCGTCCTTAACAGTATAGCTTTTGAATGTTGCACTGCCATCACTTTTTAGGTCTTCTAGTAAATTCAGACCAAAACTGGTACCTATCCAAAGCCTATTTTTGGCGTCTTTTTTCAGGCACAGTATATCATTGTTAGACAGACTTTGAAAATCATCCTTTTTGTTTTTATAAGTACGGAACAAACCTGATTCTTTGTCAAAGAGATTAAGACCTCCCAATCGGGTACCTATCCAAAGTTGGTTTTGATTCTTTGGGACGATAGAAAAAATAATATTACTGCTTAAGGATTTTCCATCCTCATTATCTGCAATGTATTTTTTGTATTGGGATAACTTTAGTTTGTTACCTGAACGTTCTATTTTACATCGAATCATACCATAACCATTAGTTCCAAGCCAAATAAAGCCCTGTTCATCCTGATAAATGGAATAAATAGATTTAAAATAGTCGCATTGTTCGCTTCCTATAATTTCAGGCCAACTAATGAGTTTCGAGTTTTTTAAATCGTAAATAGTGATGCCGTTTCCATCTGTACCAATGAATAACAATTCATTCTTTCCTTTGCACAATGAAAATACGGCATTATTAATGACGCTATTATTTTCATTGAAATTCACAAATTTTAAAGATTGTTCGCTTTGATAAAATTTAGAAGAAAATCTAAAAAGACCCTTTCCTTTTGTTCCCACCCAGAATGAATTCCCCTCTACTTCTAGAAAAGCCCTAATAATACCGCCATCCAATTCGGGAATTTGCGCTTTTGAAATAAGATTAAATGACTTTTTAAGTGGAAACATTTTAAAAACTCCGTCTCCATCTGTTCCCGTCCAGATCACATTTTCGCTACCTTGTATTAAAGCGGTTATCTTCTGATTTTTCAGATGTTTTAACCAAGATCTGCTAATTAGGTTTCCAGTGCTATCAATAATACTATAACCTTCTTTTCCTGAAATAACGAGGCCTTCAGGAATATGGCCTACAAGATTATCGATATTTTTTTCTGAAAGAACTTGTTTTTTTTTATCGAATACGGAATATATACTGGCATTTCCGGAAGTTGGTATAATGCAAATTTTCTCATTTGAGATGGTTTCAAATGTTCGAATGTTTTTTGAAATCAACTCTGATTTTGTAATTGTTTTTTCGGTTTCATTACTATTTGCAATAGACAAGCAATAAAGCTGCTCGTCTTCAAACAGAACTAATAAATCACCAGTAGAACTAAACTCCATTTTTTTGATAGCTTTTGAGGGAAGAGTTTTGGATTTTAGCAATTGGAAATCGGTGCCGTTATAATAACCAATTCCCCAATCTTTTACGGCGCAAAATACTTTTTTTGAGTCGTCAAGGGCTATGTTGAATTCAGATTCAGATAATGGGGGGGTGTTTTTTCTGGAAAAATAAAAACGTTTAAAATGGTCTGTTTTTTTATCATATTGATTTATCCCGTGCATTGTCAAAATCCAAATACGGCCTAAATCGTCTTCATCTATTTTAAGGATTACCTGATTGCTCAAGCTATTTTCATTATTTAATTCGGGTCTGAAAATTTTAAAAGTGTTTCCATTATAACGGTTTAGTCCGTCCCAAGTACCAATCCAAAGTAAATTTTCGGAGTCTTGAAAAATAGTATTCACGGAGCTATTAGATAGTCCTTTAGTGTTGTCTAATTGTTCAAGAGAGTACTTTAATTCTACTGTTTTTGCTGAGTCTGCAGCTGATTTTATGGCACCACTTTTAATTTCTTGTTCTGTGGACGTTTGAAGATTCCTATTGGCAGTATTACGCGACTGTTTTTCTTGGTCGTTACAGGCAACAAAACCTATTAAAAGAAAACAAATAAATAAAATCTTAATTTTCAATTTACTAAATTTTTTCGTGATTTTTTCGAAATACTACAATAAATGGTGCCAATTCATCAAAATAAGCGCACGGAATCGTTGTAGCTGAGTGATCAAATATACATAAAATATAAGAAAGAGAATAGTACGTGCATTTAGTCTCCCCCATAAAAGGATTATGATTTTATGGACTTAAAAAGATTGTGAAAATAGGGTAGTTCAGTCAAGTTAAACTATGGTTTCACCATTAGAATCGGTGGTCAGTAATTCGCTCATGTAATCAAAAAAGGGCATCACCGCAGTGTAGATTGAATTCACTTGTGCCAAAAAACTGTCTGAAAGTACTTCCTCATCGCTAAAATCATGTCTTAAATAAAATTGTTTGTGACGGATTAATTCGATAGCCACATGATCTTTCTGAAATCCTCTGGGCGTAGTCAAAACGGCATTTCCCTTTAAATCACCAAAATTAGACTTGATTTCCTTTGATTGAAGTATCTCATTCCACTGGGGGTAGTTTTTAGTAATATCTAAACGAATCCTTTTTAGATCTTCTGGATTTGGAGCAAAAAAGCCACAGGCTAAATAGCTATTTCCAGGCTTAATGTTCATATAATAGCCACCTCTTCTTTGTTTACCGAATCGCTTTAAACTAAAGTCAAATTTTGAGTGATAAGGTAGTTTATCTTTGCTGAATCGCATGTCACTGTAGATCCGGTGAAGGCTTTGTTTTGCAGATCTGTTTTCTAGTTGGTCATGTTTGTTGATTTTCAAGATTAACCCTTCGATGAAGGAATGCATGTTTTGCTGTGCCTCAACATAAAACTGTTTGTTCGTTTGAAACCAATCCCTGTTATTGTTTGCGGCAATATCAGTAAGGAATTTTAATGTTGATTTGTCTATGGTTTCTATTGTCATTTTATTTTAAATTTGGCAAATTGCTTAAACTCCTGTTTTCTATCTAACCTTTGCTCAGTCAAATTTATGGAACTATCCTTAATCTATACGCTAATGAACTATTAGATTAAGATTATACTTTTTAAAACACAAAATCGGAAGCTTCTTCTGGTCTTTCTATACAGTTTTCGATATCGTGAATTAGGTGGTCAATTTGTTCTTTGGTAACATTAGGCATACATATAATATGGGAGATGTCTCCTTCAGTGGCCAGTTGCCACTTCAGTTTAATTTCCTCGAATGTCTTTGGAAATACAACTGTTAAGGCATTTGGGTTTCTCCAGGCGGCGATTCCTATTTCTTTTAGTCTTCGTTCACAGTATTCAGCCACTTCTAGACTGTCTAAGTAGCGTTTTTTCAGACCTTCGACCCCCATTTTTTTTAGGGCATACCATAAAAATAAAGGGCAATGCCCGTTTCTAGAACCAGTGATGGTGGTGTCCAGCGATCCTATATAGGAAATGCCTTTTGAAATTCGGTCCCTGTTGGAGCGTTTGGTGATAATGACCCCTGTAGGTATAGGTGAGCCAATAAATTTATGTCCGCTGATTGATATACTATCTGCGCCATCAGTAAAGTCAAACGGAAAGCGAGGTTCCATAAAGGCACCGTACGTTCCAGATAAAGCGGCGTCACAATGAATGTAGCTGTCTTGTATGGCCAAACCTCTTAAGATTCCTCTAATTTTTGAAACATCGTCTTTAGCTTCCTTCATGGTAGTGCCAAAAGTCGTCAATACAATAGCTGGCTTGTGTCGGTTCATTTTTAGTGTGTTCTCAAAATCGGAATAATCGATTTCTCCATTTTCCTGAGATCGAATTACAATACTTGGTATGTTTAGAAGATGGATATTTTTACGGACGCTGTAATGGGTAGATTCAGAGTAATACACCATCGCTTTGGGATACAATTCTCTAGCCAGATACAAACCATATAAGTTACTTTCTGATCCCCCATTGGTCACATAACCCCAATAATCTTTTGGATTGGCTCGGAATAATTTGGCAAAGAAACCCACTACTTCTCTTTCCAATTCATGCGTTTGCACTTTATAAGTACAATCTTCAAAAGGGTCACCAAGGTTATTAATTGGGTATTTTAAAAAATGGGCAATTTCTGAATAGTCAAAATCTTTTGAGACAGGATAACCTAGAAAATTATCGCGGGCATTTTCTATATACTGCTCTAAAGTGTTTAAGCGTTGGTTATCTTGTTCTGACAATGATTCCGAAATTGTTTTCATTTCTTTAATTTTTTTTACAAAAGTACTTTTAATGAAATGATATTCTGTTTGTATAACAAGATTCAAAATATAATTCTATTTTTGAATATAATTACAGGATTTTAATATTGAATAACTGTAGTTTGGTTTTTTTAAAAGGAAAATTTTCTGATATGGATGCAATAGACAAAAAAATATTAATGCTGCTGCAGGAAAATGCAAAGTATAACACCAAGGAAATCGCCGATAAAGTAGGCTTATCTGTGTCTCCAACTTTTGAGCGCATTAAGAAATTGGAACAAAAAAAGTACATCAAAAAGTACGTTGCTCTACTGGATGGCGAAAAAATCGGGAAATCAATTAATGTGTATTGTCAAGTGACTTTGGCCATTCATTCTAGAGAATTGATAGATGATTTTAAGACGCAAATAGCTAAATTACCTGAAATTATGGGTTGTTTTCATGTGTCAGGGAACTACGACTTTTTATTAAAAATCGCCGTTAACGACATGAATGAGTACCAGAAGTTTATCATCGACAAACTATCTGTTATAAAAGGGATTTCTAACGTTCAAAGTTCCTTTGTAATGGAGGAAATAAAAAATGATGGCATCTATAACTTATGAAGCATCATTTCTTGAATGTTTTCTTTTTTCGAAAGCATGTAAAGTATGATGTCTCAATTTAGCAATTGTAACATGCTTTGCAAGTTGATTGAAGGCATGATTATGCAATAAAAACATTCGATTTTCTTAATTAGTTTTTGCGAGAATGCTGTCAACTAGATTCATGATATCATCAGTATTCATGGTATTAGTGTCCACGGCAACGCTATTGTTTCCATAAGGGAGGTATTTATCTACAACAGTTACCGAAAACAATCCCACAGTAGGTGTTTTTGAAGCACTGGCCAAATGCATCATGCCGCTATCCGCTCCTATGAAGATGTCTGTATTGGCAATAAAGGCTGCTATTTGCCGAATATCCTTGCTATAAAAGGAAGGCGCTTTGAAACCTATTTGCGATACATTTTCAACAGGTAATAATTCAACAATGTTGTAGTCGCTGTAATCCCTTTTCAGTCTGTCGTAGATTTCATTCCACCAAGTCTCTGAGTAGCATTTTGCTCCCGTGGCAAAAGTAAACAGACAGATTGTCTTTTTATCTTTATCGATTAGTTTTTCTAATTCAAGCTTGGCTTCTGCAAGTTCTGAAGGGCTTAATTTAATATCTAATGTCGGTATTGGATTCTCTTTATTTGGGATTCCTAGTTTAGATAAATAACTTCTTAAACTGTACACCGGATATTTAGCAATGTGTCTGTGATCTGTGTATTTCGATTCAAAATCAGTTTCTTCATCTCCGAATAGTTTATAGTCTGACTTTGCAAATTTGGTAGAAAGTCTGCCTGATGAAGAGTTCTTATCTACATTTATAACAAGGTCGTAGTGTTTTTTCTTAAGCGCTAACCAACCGTTAAGGTAAGGAAGTAAATCGTTAAAATGTTTTTTTGGCAATTTAATGATGCTGTCAACATTCTCATAATTTTCAAATATAATTGGAGCTACATTTCCTTTTACAAATAGATCTATTTTACAGTTTGGGAATGTATTTGTAACCTCTTGGACAAGTGGCGTAATTAATAATTGATTTCCCAACCGGTGATTGGGTCTGCAAATCAATACAGTCTTTACCGCATCTTTATTGATCATTGGCAGGTTTTGATTGATTGTTGAACCACTAATTTTCTTAGTCATTCCCTGCATCAAATTCCTTCTGACTGAATTTACTTTTTTTAAGATATTCATATTTGTAAAATAGTATTAGCTGTAATGTTTATTTTTTACCAAAAAAAAGACACTTTATAGTATCGGGCTGGTAAAATTGCAATAGGAATAACTTTCAGCTTGTTTTATTGACCGTAAACTAGACCTATTACTATAGTTTTTTGAAGCACAAATATAGACTAAACTTTTTGACGTCCATAAATTTTTCTTAGAATCACCAACAGTACTTCAGTTCAAATAAAATCACCCTTAGTTTGTCTTAAATTAAGCTATACACTTAATTTTCGTGTTATTTAATTAGTATATAGTACGTTACGCATATTTCACAAATTAGTAGAACCAAAATTTTTTTTGAGAAATTGCGATAGATCGTTACTGTTATAGTTTTTATCTATTAAAAAGATAATTTCGATTGTAAAAATTGTGTAAATTAGCAATAGAAATTTATATAATATTAAAATAAAAAAAATTATGGAAAATAGTAATAATGCAAACGGGGAAGCCAAATGTCCATTCTCAGCTGGCGCTCCTAAACAGAGTGTAGCATCTGGTCAAAGTAATAGTGATTGGTGGCCAAACCTTTTGAAGTTAAATATACTGCGTCAGCACTCATCCCTTTCTAATCCGATGGGTGAAGCATTCAATTACGCAGAGGAGTTTAAGAGCCTGGATCTGGCGGCGCTTAAAAAAGACATCATTGATGTAATGACTAATTCACAAGACTGGTGGCCTGCTGACTACGGGCATTATGGCCCGTTCTTTATTCGAATGGCATGGCACAGTGCAGGAACCTACCGTATCGCTGATGGGCGTGGAGGTGCGGGTCAGGGCAACCAACGTTTTGCACCACTTAACAGCTGGCCTGACAATGTAAACTTAGACAAGGCTCGTTTGTTATTATGGCCAATTAAACAGAAATATGGTAAGAAAATTTCATGGGCTGATTTAATGGTTCTTACAGGAAACTGTGCTTTGGACTCTATGGGTCTGAAAACTTTCGGTTTTGCTGGAGGACGTGAAGATGTATGGGAACCATCAGAAGATATTTATTGGGGTTCTGAAGGAAAGTGGTTGGATGACAATCGTTATACGGGCGACCGTGAGCTAGAAAACCCACTTGCTGCCGTTCAGATGGGGCTCATCTACGTAAATCCAGAAGGTCCTAATGGAGTTCCAGATGCTTTAGGATCCGCTCGTGACATTCGGGAGACTTTTGCCCGTATGGCGATGAATGATGAAGAGACTGTAGCACTAATTGCCGGAGGGCACACTTTTGGGAAAACCCATGGTGCAGCTGACCCAGATAAGTATGTCGGTAGGGAACCTGCAGCTGCTGCTATTGAGGATCAAAATCTTGGTTGGAAAAATTCATTTGGTACCGGATCTGGGGAGGATACTATTTCCAGTGGTTTAGAAGGCGCATGGACTACTACGCCAACGAAATGGAGTAACAATTACTTCGAAAACCTTTTTGGATTCGAATGGGAATTAACAAAAAGTCCTGCTGGCGCACATCAATGGCAGCCGAAAGATGGGGCTGGGGCTGGTACAGTGCCTGATGCACACAATCCTGCAAAAAGACATGCTCCATTTATGCTTACATCTGACATCGCATTGAGAGTAGATCCAATTTATGAGCCAATTTCAAGACACTTTTTTGAGAATCCAGATCTTTTTGCAGATGCATTTTCTCGTGCTTGGTTTAAATTGACACACCGTGATATGGGACCAATCTCAAGATATCTTGGACCAGAAGTTCCAAAAGAAGAATTGATTTGGCAAGACCCTATTCCGGCTGTAACGCACAAAATTATAGACGATATTGATACTGCTGCATTAAAAGATAAAATAATCGCTTCAAGACTATCTGTGCCTCAACTAGTATCTACCGCTTGGGCTTCAGCATCAACATTCCGTGGTTCTGACAAACGTGGAGGAGCAAATGGCGCACGTATTAGATTAGCACCGCAAAAAGATTGGGAAGTTAACAATCCGTCTGAACTTGCAAAAGTTTTGGAGACATTGACGGGAATTCAAACCGACTTCAACAATTCTCAGACTGATGGTAAGGCAGTTTCGATTGCTGACCTGATCGTTCTAGGTGGAAACGTAGGAATTGAGAAAGCAGCTAAAAATGCTGGTCAACATGTAGTCGTTCCATTTACAGCTGGAAGAACTGATGCATCGCAAGAACAAACAGATGTGGAAGCATTTGCAGTTCTAGAGCCTGAAGCAGATGGGTTTCGTAATTATATGAAAACTAAATACACTATTTCAGCAGAAGAAATGTTGATTGACAGAGCACAATTGCTAACACTAACAGCCCCAGAGATGAGTGCACTTGTTGGAGGTATGCGTGTTCTTAATACCAACTTCGGTCAATCACAACACGGAGTGTTTACTAAGAATGCCGAAGCGCTTACCAATGATTTCTTTGTTAATTTACTAGATTTAAGAACGACTTGGAAGGCAGTATCAGATTCTCAAGATGTATTTGAAGGTCGTGATCGTACAACATCCGAATTAAAATGGACTGGTACTCGTATAGACCTTATCTTTGGTTCCAACTCAGAACTTAGAGCAATCGCTGAAGTTTATGGGTCTGGAGATGCTAATGACAAGTTTGTACACAGCTTTATTGCGGCTTGGAATAAGGTGATGAATGCAGATCGTTTTGATCTGGCCTAATTTCTGATTAAAGCAAGTCACAAGGCCAACAATATAGCAACAATTGTTGCATAATTATGAATTAAAAAGGTGATCTGGAAACAGACCACCTTTTTCGTTTTTGATACTTTACTAAGTATTTCTCAAAAGCTGTAATTTGATATTCCTTATCGTTATATTAGGATTTCATTTTTTAGCAAATTGACCAACTTTAAAACCATTTTAGATCCAAAATACGGTTATATTAGTTATTATTTGGTGTACTATTAGAGGGATTTACTTTTCCGATTCCAGATTATTTAGCCAAAAGAACATTTCATTGCATGCCTTTTCTCTCACATTTTTGCGTGATAGGAATATATCATGTTGGGCATTTTTAATTTCTAGCAAAGTAACATGCGTACCAAGTTTTGCTCCAATTCTTTTAATATCAGTAACATCTAATACGATATCTTTAACCATAGCTTCTTCTGAAAATTTTGAAAGATTAGAGGAAGCACTAGAATACATGACTAAAACAGGGGTTTTTATATTAGAGTCTTCTAATTTTTGGTGTGCTGATCGAATGGCTAAGAGCCAAGCGAAATAGGTAGGGAAGCCTGCAATAGGTTTCCAATCTAAGTTATAGTCCCATTCACCATGAAAATCTTTATGCAAACTTTTTGCGTAAGCCGTAGGCAAGGCTCCATTGACTTTTGCATAAGGAAAGATTCCGGCAATTACTTTAGCAGCTAAATAAACAAGCGTTTTCTGAAGATTAGTCTGGTAGAAATCAAAAAAAGGAGAATTTAAAATAAGCCCTTTTATTAAATTTTTTTCCTGTCCAAAATTCATATAATTACTAGCTATTAAACCTCCCGTTGAGTGGCCCAATAGAAAGAGCTCCGCATTACCAGATTCGTGAATCTGGCGAATTGCTATTGTGATTTCTTCGAAGTATTCACTAATATCCCTGCAATAATTGGGATGCTGATAGGGCAGGAGTGAGCGTCCGTATTTTCTAAGGTCTAATGCATAAAAATCAAAATCATGCGTATTGAACTTTTCTGCCAGATGCGCCTGAAAAAAGTAATCAATATAACCATGGATATACAATACACTCCTCCTGTTTCCTATATTAAAGTTTGAAGTTATAAGTGTTGCTTTTACTTCACCTTCGTCATCTGGTTGTAAATTAATTGTTTGGCTCGTGAAGTCTTTAAGGATGTCCATGTCTGAAATGTTACTAGTTCTTTTATGTGGGATACAACGGTATTGTTGCTATAGCTGTCTTGTAAGTTATAATAACTAAAACACGAATTAAAACGATAATTCCACTAAATTCTGGGGTAGCCACAAACGTGTGTTGTCAATTGGCTTTTTGCGTTCTGCATTTCAGTCAGTTGTTATTTTTATGTCTTTATTTAATTCTAAAATTTTAACTATAAAAGTATTGTTAGTTTTTGGACTAATATAAATCTCTTCATATTTGTCATATTTTATAATCAGTCCGTTTCTTGCAATTGCAGGTTTTAAACCTGAGCATAAACTTTTTCCTTTCACTATTTCTTTTATCCGTTCGATTTCAATTTTCCCGCGTATTGGTCCACTTTTATATTTTAATTCCGTTGGAGTGAGTTCGTATTCCGTTCCGAAATTCAACCATAATAAAAATCCAATTACTAACAGCATTAAAGTATCAGGCCAAATAAATTCATAGTTTACAGTTTTATTAGAAAATGTTCGAAACAAAATTACTCCAATGAATAGTCCGCTCAATCCAAATGTTACTATTTGAAACAATATATCTTTTCTACTTTTAAATCTCATTTTCAGTTCAGTTTTTTTCAGCTTAATACTAACGACAATATCAGACTTATGATCCTAAAATGGCTGGCTATGTCTGGTAAATACCATACTTTATACTTTCTCAAATATATAACAATTATCTAATAAATAATGTAGTAGACTGCTAGTTGGTTGGTATGCTTTTGTTAATTAGACAGCGGCATATTTCTCGTGCTTTACTATTGTATGGAGTACTAATTTCGGGGAAATACATGAAAAAGAGTAGTGAAAATCCTTTTTTGTAGCGCAGTGAAAAAAAGATTGAAATTTGCAGCCTTATTATTCGCGACAAGAACGCCCAAAAAATCCGTTTTAGTCTATTTTAATGAATAAGACCAAAACGGATTCTGCATTTTAATTCTGGGTGGCTATCTGCTTTGATAACTGTATTTCTAATTTTTGCTGAAGGTTAAAAAATCAGTTATTCCATTTTTGAAGCTTTGGTCTTTTAGTTCAAAAAAGTCGGATGATTTTTCAATATTTTCCCAACCACCAATTATTTTTACAAAATGCATGGGGTAGGACAGATAGATATTGAACTTTAAATCAGTTATGATTTTGTTATTACTGTTGGCTTCGAGCATGGACCAACTGCCCTTGTAGGTGTTTGTGCCATCCGTCACTGTTAGCGCATCGTTAGCTCCAAAACTAAAATTAAATCCATTGAAATTCACCATTTCATCGCGTTCACTTTTCCAGTAGTAGCTTATTTTCCAGCTTCCATTGGTCACAATGATAGCAATAATATCGTGCTCTTCTGGAGGAGTAGTTTTGGTTTCTGGACTATCGGAAATATCTGAATTGGAATTTGGCTCAGGAATAATGGAAAAAGTGACCATTATTAATAGCGGTTCCATACTGAATTGTTTGAGGGTTTTCATAGTCAAATAGTTTAAAAGGTTAGAACTTTAACATATTTACTTATAAATACAATCGGCATTCTCAAATTTACGAATTAATAAATATTTATTTGTTAAAATGAGAATCTAATTCTAGTGGAACAGTTTTTTTAAATAAAAAATCCGATTTGCGTGAGCAAATCGGATTTTATTAAATTGTAGACGCACCTTAGAGATGTACTGCAGTGCTTCTCTACTACGCATTTTATATTTACAAATGGATCACTTCTCCATAAGCATCAGCAACAGCTTCCATAACCGCTTCACTCATTGTAGGGTGCGGATGTATCGCTTTTAGGATTTCGTGTCCTGTAGTCTCTAGTTTACGTGCTACAATTGCCTCAGCAATCATATCTGTAACTCCAGCACCTATCATGTGACATCCCAACCATTCGCCATACTTGGCATCAAAGATTACTTTTACGAAACCATCAGGAGTTCCTGAGGCTTTTGCCTTTCCCGAAGCTGAGAATGGGAACTTACCAATTTTTAATTCGTATCCTTTTTCTTTAGCTTGTTTTTCAGTCAAACCTACTGAAGCAATCTCTGGAGTAGCATAAGTACAACCTGGTACGTTTCCGTAATCGATAGGCTCTACGTGCATTCCTGCAATTTTCTCCACACAGTTGATTCCTTCGGCAGAAGCTACGTGAGCTAAAGCTTGTCCTGGAGTCACATCACCAATAGCATAATAACCTGGGATGTTAGTTGCGTTGTATTCGTTTACTAATATTTTATCTTTGTCAGTTGCAATTCCTACTGCTTCTAGACCTATGTTTTCAATGTTTGTTTTGATACCAACAGCCGATAGTAAAATGTCAGCTTCAAGAACTACTTCTCCTTTTGCTGTTTTAACGTATGCTTTTACACCAGCTCCATTAGTGTCGATTTTCTCAACAGAGGAGTTAGTCATAATTTTCACACCCGCTTTTTTCATAGAACGTTCCATTTGTTTCGAAATGTCTTCGTCCTCAACAGGGACAATATTTGGCATAAATTCAACAACAGTCACATCAGTTCCCATTGAATTGTAGAAATGTGCAAATTCAACCCCAATCGCTCCAGAGCCTACGATAATCATCGATTTTGGTTGGGTAGGCAAAGTCATTGCTTGTCTGTATCCAATCACTTTTACACCATCTTGTGGTAAGTTTGGTAATTCACGAGAGCGAGCTCCAGTAGCAACAATAATATGGTCAGCACTATATTCAGTAACTTTATCGTCTTTGTCAGTAACATCAACTTTTTTACCAGCTTTTAGTTTCCCAAAACCATAGATAACATCAATTTTATTTTTTTTCATCAAGAATTGAACTCCTTTGCTCATATCGCTTGCAACAGTTCTACTGCGTTGAACTACAGCAGGGAAATCTTTGTCGAATGATGAAACAGTCAATCCGTAATCGGAAGCGTGTTTTAGGTAATCAAAAACCTGCGCTGATTTCAACAATGCTTTGGTTGGGATACAACCCCAGTTCAAGCAAACTCCACCTAAGTTTTCTTTTTCAATCACGGCAACTTTAAAGCCTAATTGTGATGCTCTAATGGCAGTAACATATCCGCCTGGTCCACTTCCTAAAACAATGATATCGTATTTCATATTGTATTTGTTTTTCTTCGATTAAATGATTTTGCGAATTTAAGGATTTATTCTGTTTTTGGAAAGCTTAGAAGTGATAAAGTGGTAAAGTAACAAATTTTATAAAATTCACTATTATTTTTAATCAAATAAGTTCAGCTACGACCGCTCTATGCCTCTAATATAATCGCTGTGATCCTTGTGAAAACTTAGTGTTAATTGCGGTTAGAAAAGAGCACACAGATGATACAGATTAACCGAGTTTCCGCTTATTTTTTTAGTGTATTTAAAGAACCGTTTAACCTTTGCAGCTAAAAAACCCTTGCGCTCTTTGCTAAAGCTTAGGGGCCTTAATGGTTAAGCTGCTAATTAGCCACTGAAAACTGGGAATCATACAAGTTTTTATAGTACCCGCTTTTACGATTGATTAATTCCTGATGCGTTCCTTGTTCAACAATCAAACCTTTGTCCATCACCACAATTTTATCTGCAGTGACAATAGTAGCTAGTCTATGGGCAATCACAATAGATGTTCTGCCTTGTGTAATGGTTTCCGTAGCACGCTGTATTAATTCTTCTGAATAGGTATCGATAGATGAAGTTGCTTCATCCAGAATAAGAATACTTGGATTACTGACATACGCTCTCAAGAAAGCGATTAATTGACGCTGTCCAGAGGACAACATCACTCCACGCTCTTTGACGTCAAAATCATAATTATCAGGTAAACTCATGATGAAATCATGCACGCCTATTTCTCTTGCTGCAGCCAAAACATCTTCCCTAGTAATTTCTGGATTATTTAGCGTAATATTCTTGAAAATCGTGTCGGCAAAAAGGAAAACATCCTGCAATACCACCGCAATTTGTTTTCTCAATGAACTTAAAGTGTAATTTTCGATATTTTGATTATCGATATAAATTTCCCCGCTGTTGATCTCGTAAAAACGGTTTAGTAAATTGATAATTGTTGATTTTCCGGCACCTGTAGAACCCACAATAGCAACGGTCTCTCCAGCCTTAACGTTCAAATCGATGCCTTTGATTACTTCTTCGTCAGGAATATAACTGAAATGCACATCCTTAAAGCTTAGATTTCCCTTAAAAACGGGCGCCTCGATTGTTCCTGTATCCTGAATCTGATCCTGAGTGTCAATGATTTCAAAAACGCGATTAGCAGCAATCATTCCCAGTTGCATCTCGTTGAATTTATCAGCAATCTGACGCAAAGGATTAAACAACATTCCAATAAACATAGTGTATGAAAATAAATCACCAAAAGTGGTAAAAGTATCGCCGTTCAAAATCTTTAGTCCGCCATACAATACTATAAAACCAAGTGTCAGAGACGATATGATATCAGCTATGGGAAAGAAAATCGAGTTATAAAGAATCGTTTTTATCCAAGCTTTTTTATGTTTGTCGTTTATATTTTTGAATTTTTCAGACTCAATTTCTTCTCTGTTGAACAGCTGTACAATTTTCATTCCTGTAACTCTTTCTTGTACAAAAGTGTTCATGTTTGAAATCTGGTTACGTACATCCTCAAAAGCAACTTGCATTTTTCGTTGGAATATTCGGGTGATAAAGACTAAAATTGGCATGGCAACGATCACAATCCAGGTCAATTTCCAGTTCATATAGAACATAAAACCCAGTACCACGACCATTTTCATCAAGTCACTGATGATCATAAAAAGCCCTTGACTGAAGATACGAGCAATTGATTCGATATCCGAAACGGAACGTGTTACCAGTTGGCCTACTGGAACAAGATCAAAATATTTCATTCTGAAGCTCAAGATATGCTTGAAAAGTTTTGTTCGAATGTCTTTTACAATGTCCTGCCCCAGCCAGTTAGCCCAAAAGACAAAGTAAAACTGCGAAAAAACTTCGCACAAAAGAACCACTCCCATCAGGGTAATGTAAAACAAAAGTCCGTCAGCATCCCTAGTCTGGATGTACCCATCAACGGTTTGCTTCAATAAATACGGGCGCAATGCCGCAAATATAGACAGGGAAATCGCGAAGGCAATAACGCCGTTAAAACGCCATTGGTACGGTTTTGTATATTGTAATATTCGTTTGAATAATCGGGTATCGAATGCTTTTGCTTTCATTTTATTTTCAGCTGAATTTAGTTCAGTTTTAGGAGCTGTTTCCTGCTATTCGTTACAATCTTTATGTTTTTTAAAAATAAAAACATAAAGGATTTTCACTGCTATCAGGGCTATTTTGTTATGTAATCGTAATCAATTTCGGTTAAATACAAGCCGTGTGCCGGTACCGAAAAACCAGCCTTGTCTCTATTCTTGGCTTCAATTATAATGTTAAAATCATCAAGCGTAATCTTATGTAAACCTATGTTAACTAATGTTCCCACAATAGATCGCACCATGTTTCTAAGGAAACGATTTGCTGATATGGTAAATACCAATTGGTTATTTTTTTGTTTCCAATACGCTTCAAATATTGTGCAATCAAAGGTGTTGACATCCGTATTTACTTTTGAGAAACATTGAAAATCAGTATGTTTAAATAAGATTTTCGCTGCTTCATTCATCAAATCAACATCTAGTTTTTGATGGAAATACCAACTTTGTTCCTGCAAAAATACATTTTTGAAAGTATTGATGTGGTATTCGTATGTTCTTTTGGTCGCATCAAAACGAGTATGCGCTTCATCAGCAACTGGAATAATGTCATAAACAACAATATCCTTTGGCAAGTAGGAGTTGAGTTTGTGTATTAATTTTGGGATCTCAAAAGAAGTTTCGAAATCAAAGTGTGCATACATTACTTTAGCGTGAACACCAGTGTCCGTACGTCCTGCTCCCATAAGGCTGATATCTGAATTAAGTAATACAGAAAACGCCTTGTTCATGGTTTCCTGAACAGTGGAAGCATTAGGTTGGTATTGCCAGCCATGATATTGGGTTCCGTTGTATGCTAATTTTATAAAATACCTCAAGTTGTTTTTTTCAAGATGCAAAGATACTTATTAATTTTTTTGTGAGACGACTAAGCTCTAAAGTTTGTTCTATTGAATTAGATTTTTTAATTGGAATCCGAATGGTTATTTTTACCACAAAATTCTAGCCCTGATTATTCCACTAAGCATTTAATTTCATGAGAGTTCAATGAACTTCGTTTGAAGTAAAAATCCTTTTATACGTCTTTTCGAGTATAAAAAGATCGCAGTGGAAATCAGGAAATAGCTCCAAAAAATAAGTTTTGAAAAAAATTCTACTCCTTTCAGATACCCATAGTCATATGGATGACAGTATTTTAAAATATGTCAGCCAAGCTGATGAAGTCTGGCATGCAGGCGATATTGGCGACTTGAGTGTTACTGACACTTTAAAAAAACTAAAGCCATTAAGAGCAGTTTATGGGAACATTGATGATGCGACGGCACGTCTTGAATTCCCGTTGCACAACCGTTTCCTATGTGAAGGGGTTGATGTGTGGATTACGCATATTGGTGGTTATCCGGGCAAATACAACCCTAATATAAAGGCGGAAATGGCATCAAACCCTCCTAAATTGTTCATTTGTGGGCATTCTCATATTCTAAAAGTGATGTTTGATAAGAAACACGATCTTTTACATATGAATCCTGGGGCCTGCGGTAAAAGTGGATTTCATCAGGTACGTACCATGCTGCGTTTTGTGATTGATGGGGACAAAATCAGAGACTTAGAAATTATTGAGATAGAGAAGCGAGTTTAAGCTTTTTTATAGGAAATAGGCGCTTTAATGTGAATTGAAGTTCCTAATTTTACTTTGGACTGTACCGATATTTCTCCATCAATATTATTTATCCTCGCTTTGATCTGATTGAGACCAAAACCTTCAATTATATTATATTTATTAGAGTCAAAACCTTTTCCGTTATCTCTAACATGTATCAATAGTGTTTTGTTTTTCTCTTCGATTCCAACAAATGCATTTGTAGCATTACTATGTTTTGTAACGTTATTAAGGAGTTCTGTAATAATGAAATAGATTTTCATTTCGAAATCCTCGTTATAGCGTTTTGATGCTTCCGTTGTGCTAGAATATTCGAAACTGATGCTGGAGTTTGAATTTTTTTCGCACAAATCGTGGATCGCATAATATAAGCCGAAACGGGTTAACAATGAAGGTAAAAGCTCGTGTGATAGATCACGAACTTTATCATGCGCTTCTCTTAGGATTGCTTTCGTCTTAGTGATTTCTTCGGATTCCAATTGGTTTTTGGCGCTGAAAACGCTTAAATGTAGTCCGGCTGTCGATAGTAGGGCGCTAATGTTGTCATGTAAAAAATTGGCTATTTTTTTTCGTTCTATTTCCTGCCCATTCACCGAGGCATTGATGATATTCTCCTGAATTTTACTTTGTATGTCCTTGAGTTTGTTTTTTTGTTTCAATCGTGTATTTTGAAAGAAAAAGTAAAACAAGATGATAATTAAGAGTAATAGTGAAATGATTATGATGCTGATTTGTTTGTTTTTAGACTGCTTTTCTATAAGGATTTGCTGTTTTGTCTTGTATTTAGTTTCAATAATATCAATCTCCCTTTTGTACTCATCTAGTTCTAGATTGATTCCCGCAACGTTTACTTTTTTGAGCTTGTCTTCATCTACAACTTGTTCATTTATAGTATTATAAAGAGACAGATTTTGGTAGGCTTTTTGATGATCTCCATTTTTTAATAGAAATTTTGAGTATTCTAAATAGGCAAATGCCAAGTCAGATTTGAAGCCTTCTTTAATGGCAAGATTAATAGAATTATTGAAGGAAGTGTTGGCTTTTTCATTTTCATTATTATAGTTGTAATACATGCCGTTAAGCATGTTTAAGGCAGCAATTGTTGAACTGTCCCCAAATGCAGCGTGGTGTTTATTAACGAATTCTAGATAGGGTAGGCCATCTTTAAAATGCCCAATATCAAAATAGGCCCAAGTAATATTGAGTTTTGTAAAAACAATAGCTGATGAATCATGAATTTTGGTACTGTAATCGAGCGATTTCTTGTAATAAAAGATGCCTTTTGCATATTCCTTTTTGTTAAAGCAATAGATGTTGCCTAGATTGTTATACAGCCAGTTTTTGAGTTGGCTGTTAGTGGTTCTACTAGCATAGATAAGTCCTTTTTTATAGTAAAAGAAAGCTTTATCAGGCTCGGTTAGTTGGTCAAAATTGGCCGCAATGGTATTGTAGCAGGTGGCAATAGCATCGTCATCTTTGGCGGCAATGGCATATTTTAAAGCAAATCGAGATTTTATTAAAGATCTTTCAAATTTCCCTTCTTTCATCAAATTAGTAGCCTCTGTTGTCAGCTCAGTCATTGTTTTTTTTGAAAGGGTTACGGTTTGGGAAAGCAAGCCATGACCAAAAAAAACTGTAAGTAGCAGTAATAAAAAGAATCGGTTGTGAATCATGAAAAATTAATAAGAATTAGACAGTTCTTGTTTTTTTGCTTGTATTCCTTTTGGAACTGTAGTCGATTGCGCGCCGATTTAGGCTTTAATCAATTTGTTTTTAAGGGCAAACTTAACCAGACTGATGGTGTTTTTTGCTTTTAGTTTTTTCATGATATTCTTGCGATGTGTTTCGACTGTATTTGAACTGATAAATAATTGTTCACTTATTTCTTTTCCGCTATATTCTAATGCGATTAAAGTAATAATTTCAATTTCTCTAGCTGTCAACAGTAAGTCGATTGTGGGTTTGTATTTGTTTAATTTTGGAATGTTTCTAGTTGCTGAATTGAAAATTTTCTCCCTTACGGCAGTACAAAAATAATCCTCACCGCTTGAAACTGCATTTATGGCCTCGACAATGTTTTCTCCGGCACACTGTTTTGTTAAATACCCACTTACACCAAGCTTCATGACCTCTTGGATTATTTTTAAATCATCATAGCTGGACAGAATGATCACTTTACAGGGAAACCCTTTTTTTGCAAACTCTTTAACCACTTCAATACCATCTTTTTTTGGCATGCTGATATCTAGGATCAGAATGCTGGTGTTGTTAGATTTTACATCGTCGTATAGAGTACTTCCGTCCAAAGAAAAGCCAACCACCTCAAAATTAGAGACAGTGTTCAAAAGCGTTTTCATTCCATCAATAAGGACTTGATGATCATCTGCAAGATGTATTCGTATTTTATCGTTCATATAGTTTAATGCTGCTTCCAAATTTATAAAAAAATAAACCAATTAATCATTTAATTGGTGTTATTTGTTTAGTTATTCTTACTTAAAGTCACAAAAAAAACCGAATGTTTCCATTCGGTTTTTCTTCGCACTAATAAACTAAGTTTATAGGTTTACCTCAATCTGTCCACAGATTTTACAAGATCTTCATCCTTTTTGATGGCCTTATTAGCCAAGACTAATAATACGATAGCAACTATAGGTAGAAACATCCCAATACCTTTCTCAGAAACAAGAATTGTTTCTCCAGATACATTTAGTGAACGATATACAAACAATCCTAATAAAATTAAATTTAATATCATGTTCAATCTGCCAACAACAAATTGATTCTGTCTTTTTTTATAGGAAACAATACTAAAAACGGTAAGCGTTGTGCTTAATCCCAATAAGATCACATAAAATTGGTTTTGCATAAAGTAATATTCCTTCCCGTCACTCATTGTCCACAAAGGAAATAAGAACGGTAAAATACCAGTAACTACAAAAGCAAGAATTAAATAAATCGTCTGTATTCTCTGTATCATTGTTTAATTTTGTTTTACAAAAATATATTTTCTTTTTTTAAAATACTATTGTATCATTAAATTTTATTCGTATTATTGCATGACAATACCGTAAGCACTTCATACTGCGGTCAATTCGAAGTAAAAAATTACTACCTATCTTTTTATAGTGTCACCAATTTAATTAAACTCATAGAACATTCATGTTTGATATTTCTGCATTAAAAGAAATGAAGCTTGCTGAGCTTCAAGAAATAGCTAAATCAGCTAAAACCATAAAATTTAATGGTGTAAAAAAAGACACCTTAATAGGGGCAATTTTGGAACATCAAAATAGCACTGTTGATACAACATCAGATAAGCAAGCGGAAACTAAATCCGAAGATGATAAGCCTAAAAGGGCACGTATTGTACCTGTAAAAAAGGTGGCCATTCAAAAATCTAAAGTCAAACCATTATTCACAAAGGAAGAGGATTCTGTTGAAACAGAATTACAGGCTACAATTGAGGTGCCGGCAGAAGTTACTTCTCAGGTTGAAGCCGTAAATGCTCAGGCTGAAGCGGTAGATGAAGCACCAGTATCAGGTAAGAAAGTAGGGAAAGAGATTAAATTTAATAAATCAGCCTACGAAAAGAAAATTGCTTTAAAAAAAGATAAAGAAGAAGCAAAAGAAGCTTCAAAAGAAAGCGAAGAAGGCACGGATACTGAAATAAAAGCAACACCAGAAGTTAGTGCTCCTGTTAAAAAAGTAAACCCAAACCAGTTAAATAAACAAAACCAAAATCCTACTTTTAAAGCTAAAAAAAGTAATTTTAGGGATTCTGATTTTGAATTTGATGGAATTATAGAAAGTGAAGGAGTTTTAGAAATGATGGCTGATGGTTATGGTTTTCTACGCTCTTCAGATTATAACTATTTGGCTTCGCCAGATGATATTTATTTATCGACATCTCAAATTAGATTATTCGGTCTTAAAACCGGAGATACCGTTAAAGGTGTAGTACGTCCTCCAAAAGAAGGGGAGAAATTTTTCCCACTTGTAAAAGTACTGAAAATAAACGGACACGACCCTCAAGTGGTTCGTGACAGGGTTTCTTTTGAACATTTAACCCCCGTTTTTCCGTCAGAAAAATTCAATTTGGCTGCACGTGAAAGCACAATTTCTACACGTATTATCGATTTGTTTTCTCCTATAGGA
The DNA here is from genome assembly GCF_000252125.1 of Flavobacterium frigoris PS1. Lineage (GTDB taxonomy): Bacteria > Bacteroidota > Bacteroidia > Flavobacteriales > Flavobacteriaceae > Flavobacterium > Flavobacterium frigoris_A. The sequence continues at coordinate 83,747 of NZ_AHKF01000020.1, forward strand.
AAAGGACAGCGTGGTATGATTGTAGCCCAACCAAAAACGGGTAAAACAATGTTGTTGAAAGAAATTGCAAACGCAATTGCGGCTAACCATCCTGAGGTTTATCTTATCGTTTTATTGATAGATGAGCGTCCTGAGGAAGTTACAGATATGCAACGTAGTGTGCGTGGAGAAGTAATCGCTTCTACTTTTGATAGAGAACCACAGGAACACGTTAAGATTGCTAATATCGTTCTTGAAAAAGCAAAACGTTTAGTGGAATGTGGACATGATGTGGTGATTTTATTAGATTCGATTACACGTTTGGCCAGAGCTTACAATACAGTGCAGCCTGCTTCAGGTAAAGTATTGAGTGGTGGTGTGGATGCAAATGCGTTACAGAAACCAAAACGTTTCTTTGGAGCGGCCCGTAATGTTGAAAATGGAGGTTCGTTAAGTATAATAGCCACTGCGTTGACTGAAACAGGTTCTAAAATGGACGAAGTTATTTTTGAGGAATTCAAAGGTACTGGTAATATGGAATTGCAGTTGGATAGAAAAATAGCTAATAAACGTATCTTTCCAGCAATTGATTTAACTTCTTCAAGTACTCGTCGTGATGATTTGTTATTAGACGAAAAAACCTTGCAAAGAATGTGGATTATGAGAAAGTATCTTTCTGATATGAACCCAGTGGAAGCGATGAGTTTTATAAACGACCGTTTCAGACAAACTAGAAACAATGAAGAGTTTTTAATCTCGATGAATGATTAAGATCGAGACAATAGAATAAAGAAAATAGAGTAGTTTGTTTTCTATCAAAAAAATCCTCGAAAAGTAATGTACTTACTTTTCGAGGATTTTCTATTTTATGCTATGGCTAAAAAAACACCTTCGATCGAAGGTGTTTTTTTGTTATTTATTAGCTTATGCTGTTATGCTTTAGCTTCTTTTATTTCTTTTGGTGGTTTTGCTACTTCTTCTTTTCTTTCTAAAAGTGCCATGTAAAACCCATCAAAACCAGATTCTGAAGCAAGAATTTTTTGGTCTTTTATAAAAGTAAATTCTTTTCCAATATCTGTTGTCAAAAAACGCTCTACTTGCTCCTGATTTTCAGATGGTAATACAGAACAAGTTGCATAAACCAGTTTTCCTCCCGGTTTTACGATTTTAGAATAACTTTCTAAAACTTCCGACTGAATCTTACGTATGTTATCGATGAATTCTGGTCTCAATTTCCATTTGGCATCTGGATTCCTTTTAAGAACCCCAAGGCCACTACATGGAGCGTCAATCAAAACACGATCTGCTTTTTGATGTAGCTTCTTGATAACCTTAGTGGTGTCAATTATACGGTATTCTATATTAAAAGCACCATCTCTTTTTGCTCTTATTTTTAACTGTTTCAGTTTACTTTCGTATAAATCCATAGCAATCAATTGTCCTTTGTTTTCCATCAAAGCGGCAATGTGTAATGTTTTTCCACCAGCACCAGCACAAGTATCAACAATTCGCATTCCTGGTTTTACATCAAGGAAAGCGGCTACAAGTTGAGAATTAGCATCCTGAACTTCAAAGAATCCTTGTTTGAAAACATCAGTCATGAAAACGTTGGCTCTTTCTTTTAAAACTAACGCATCTGGTTGGTTTTTTAGAGTGTCTGTTTCAATGTTTAAGTCCATCAATATGGCTCTTAAGTTTTCTTTGGTTGTTTTGAGGGTGTTGACTCTAAGAACCACTTTGGCAGGTTGGTTTTGAGCAGCTATTTCAGTAGCCCATACTTTTTCTCCCAATTCTTTTACTCCCATTTCATCCATCCAATCTGGAATAGATTCTTTTAGGGCTCTTACTTTTGAAAGTTCGTCAAAACGACCTTTTATTTTTCTTTCTGGAGTTCCTTCCAGTTGACGCCAATCTGGAATAGGATAACCTCTTAATACAGCCCATACTGAAAACATTCTCCAAAGATTATCTCTGTCAAATGGCTCTTTTACTTCGGCAATTTCTGCATATAATCGTTTCCAACGTACTACTTCGTAGATGGTTTCGGCAACAAACTTTCTGTCAGAGCTTCCCCAACGTTTGTCTTTCTTTAAGGCTCTTGCAACCACTTTATCAGCATATTCCCCTTCATTAAATATTGCATTTAGGGAATCAATAGTGGTATAAACTAAATTTCTGTGTAATCTCATTTTTAATTATTGAGGTGCAAAGGTACTATTAATTGATTGAAAGTTAAATTTTTAATAATGAATGTTGATTTTAAATTTTCAGCATAAAAAAAACACTGCTTATAAGGGCAGTGTTTTTGAATTTTATTAATTGAAATCCCTTATTTAACCCTTGTTAGCCCGATGTTTTCAGGAGCATGAAGGACCATTGGAAATTTTTCTATTTTTACAGAACTACTGTCTAAACCAAAAGCACTTTCTTCAGACAGACTTAATTTTTTAATGAAGAAATAAGAGTTCATGATTATTTTCTCATGCCATCTCATATCACTATCATTAGATAGAAACTTCTCAGATAAAACAAACTTGAAGTCGCCAATGATATTGTTCTTATTTAATGATTCATATCGACTTGTAATATCGACTTCACCTTTTTTAACCATGTCTTTGATTACTTCTCGGAACATTAGATTTATTTTTGTTGGTTCTCTAAAACCTAAATTGAAGTCTACACGATATAAATCATCTTTGATTATTTCACTTACTTTATACTCAGTTTTATAAGGTTCACTTAAAATATTTACATGGACAAACCAATATATATCAGCTCTTTTAGGTCTTTTTTGCAATATAGAATACATTACCTTTTCTTCAATTTCATCAGCGCGATTTGCATTGGTCATGTAAACTAAGTGAGTTGCATATTTTGGAATGGATAAATCAGCACTTAACTCCATTAGTACTTTTCTGTAGTCCTCAATTTTTACAATTTTAGTGTAGGTCTTACTTATTTTTTTAGCGAGATACCATGTTGTCATTACAGAGATTAATAATACAGCTATGATAAGGGTTACGTAACCTCCTTCAGAAAACTTAGTGATATTTGCGACAAGGAAACTTAACTCAATTGCTAGATATATCGAGATCAATGGTATGATAAAGTATAATTTTACTCTTTTCATTATTAAGTAAAAGTTAAGCAAGATTGTTGTCATTATCATACATAATATGATTGCAAGCCCATAAGCATGTTCCATATTACTGGACTCTTCAAAGTGAAGTACAATTCCAACACATCCAAAAAACAGCAACCAGTTGATCGACGGGATATACAGCTGTCCTTTTAATTCCGTAGGATATTTTATTTTTACTTTTGGCCAGAAATTTAATCTCATGGCTTCATTTATTAAAGTAAATGAACCGCTAATAAGCGCTTGAGATGCTATTACTGCAGCAAGTGTCGCGATTACAATCCCTATAGGTTGAAACCAGTCAGCCATTATAAGGTAGAATGGATTGCCATTAACACCACCTAAAGTTTGTAACGTTTCTCCTTCATGATGTATCAAATAGGCCGCTTGCCCAAAATAATTAAGTACTAATGTTGTTTTTACGAATATCCAGCTAATTCTAATGTTTTTTCGGCCACAATGCCCCATGTCTGAATATAATGCTTCGGCACCTGTTGTACAGAGGAATACAAAACCAAGTACAAAAAAACCGTCAGGATGAATGGATAGTAAGTGGTAGGCGTAGTATGGGTTGAAAGCTTTAAAAACTTCAGGATGCTTTGTAATTTGGATTAATCCAAGGATTCCAAGCATGCTGAACCAAATTAGCATCATGGGAGCGAAAAATTTACCGACTAGTTTTGTGCCAAATTGTTGAATTGTAAACAATACGAATAAGATTCCAATAACAATGGGGACGGTATTTATTTGTGGGTAATAGGTTTTAATTCCTTCCACGGCCGATGAAACGGATATAGGAGGGGTTATGATACCATCAGCAAGCAAGGCACTTCCTCCAATAATGGCGGGGACGATTAACCATTTAATTTTTGTTTTTTTGACTAACGCATATAAGGCAAAAATTCCGCCTTCACCATGGTTGTCTGCACTCAAGGTTATGAGGACATATTTGATGGTGGTTTGTAAGGTAAGAGTCCAAAAAACGCATGAAATACCTCCTAGGACAATATCTGCATTTATAATATTATTACTAAGTATGGCTTTCATTACATATAATGGAGAGGTTCCAATATCACCGTAAATTATTCCCAACGTAATTAATAAACCACCTAGCGTTAATTTTGAATGTAGGTTTTTATGCGATGTGCTTGTGCTCATGAATTATCTTTAAAAAACTCGTCAAATTTACTCTTTTAAAATAAATTAGAACTGTTTATCTCGAAATAAGACATAAAAAAACACGGTTCGTTAAAACCGTGTTTTCTGTTTCGTTAAAAAAGGGATTATGTTCTTCTATTACCTCCTCTTGATGAGTTATTTCCTTCTTCGTTAGAAGAAGAGTTTCTTCTTTGACTTTCAGCTCTTTGTGGTGCGTCTTGTCTAGCAGAACTAGCCCTATTTTGTGAATTGTCTCTCTGTGTTTGCGTTCTTTGTGGCGCAGCTTGTGTAGCTGAGTTTCCTCTGTTTTGTGAATTTTCTCTCTGCGTTTGCATTCTTTGAGGTACAGTTTCTCTTGAAGAACTAGTTCTGCTTTGTGAATTGTCTCTCTGCGTTTGCGTTCTTTGAGGTGCAGTCTCTCTTGAAGGACTAGTTCTGTTTTGTGAATTGTCTCTCTGTGTTTGCGTTCTTTGAGGCGCAGTTTCTCTTGAAGGACTAGTTCTGTTTTGCGAATTGTCGCTCTGCGTTTCAGTTCTTTGAGGTGCACTTTGTCTAGATGAACCTGCTCTATTTTGCGAATAGTCCCTTTGATTTCCAACTCTTCCACTTTGTTCTCTTGAAGGGCTTGTTCTATTTCTAGAATTACCATTGTCGTTGCGTGAGTTAACACTTCTGGAGTTTCTTCTTTGGTCTAATTCATAACGATTAGAAACAGTTGCGTTTCTTCTTGAAAATGCATAATCAGGATGACGTTTTTCATATCCATTTGAACGTCTTGAGCTATATAAAACAACCGCTTGGTTACTTCTTCTTGAAGTTACATAATTATAGTTGTTGTGTATGTTTAAGCTAAGTTGGATGTTGTTTCTATATCTGTAAACAGGAAAAGGATTCCATGCATAATAATAAGATGGGTAAAAGTTCCAGTACCAGTTTGAAACATATGGACGATAGTTATTAGACCATAATGAGGCATATATTACTGGAGTGCTATAATAATTAGGTTCATAAATATAATTTGGACCATACATGTATTCATTACCTACAACTTGTATGTGAACTCTATTGTATCTGTCTTTTTCTACCTCGATTGTAGCAACGTCCTGATATACATCTCGATCAAGTACAGACTGAATGATGATAACGTGAGTGTTATAATCAACAGTTTCGATAACTCGCAAGTAATCAACTTCATTATCGTAATTCAGATCCAAATTTGATATTTGAAGTTCAGGATCGTTCAAGCGTCTTTCAAAATCTTGAAGATTTCTGGAATCCCCAAAAATATCGGTAACAGCTCTTAAGTCTAAATTATCACTAATTTCGTCGTTCATTGCATTTACCCTAGTTCTGTTTTGCGCCTGCATTTGCAGTGCAAAAACGGAAGTCATAAGACTCAATAATAGTATTTTAGTTTTCATAATCAGTGTATTAAAATATAACAATTTTGGATATCCAATTACTGTGCCAATAAATTTTGAGTTGATTTGTCATTCCTATAATTAGTTGTAAATTAGCTTTAAATAAACGGATAAGGATGAAAAAAAAAATTATAGTAGGGTTAACGGTGCTTATTTTAATTTCTTGTAAAACAGCGTTGTATGAGAAAATAAGTAAGGATAAGATTATTTATAAGACAGTTGTAATTGACACGCTGTTTCAGGATAATATCAGTATCAGGGCGATATTAATTGACGAGAATAAAATCTGGTATTCTGCAAATAATTCAAGATTTGGTTTTTATGATTTGAAAACTAAACTGAAATTTGAAAGAAACATATTTAAGGACAGTTTAAAGTTGGAATTCAGAAGTAATGCACAAACGGCTCATGCTGTTTTTATATTGAATGTTGCTAATCCAGCTTTACTTTATAAGGTTTCTAAAAAAGATTTTACAACTAAATTAGTATATCAGGAAAGCCATGAAAAGGTGTTTTATGATAGCATGCAGTTTTGGAATAACAAAGAGGGAATTGCAATGGGGGACCCTATAGCGGGCTCTCTTTCTATTATCATCACGAGAGACGGAGGAAATACATGGAACAAAATACCAGCAAATGAATTACCTGAAATTGCTGAAGGCGAAGCAGCTTTTGCGGCAAGTAACACTAATATTGTAATAAAGGGAAATAATACCTGGATTGTTTCTGGAGGTAAAAAAGCGAGGGTTTTCCATTCCTCTGATAAAGGAAAGAGCTGGCGAGTTTACAATACACCGATAGTTCAAGGCAAAGCGATGGCAGGTATCTTTACTGCTGATTTTTATGATTCGGAAAAAGGATTTATTGCAGGAGGAGACTATGAGGCTCCAAATCAAAATTTCGGAAATAAGGCGGTTACCTATGATGGAGGGAAAAATTGGGAGCTTATTTCAGAGAACCAAGGTTTTGGATACGCTTCTTGTGTTCAATACATACCTCATAGCAATGGAAAGTCACTTGTTAGTGTAGGGGCATCCGGAATTCATTATTCTTGTGATGGGGGTAATTCATGGAAACAGCTGGCTAGTGATCCAAATCTCTTTACTATTCGTTTTGTAGATAGGCAAACTGCAATTGCTGCAGGGAAAAATAAAGTGATTCGGATTAAATTTTTGAAATAAAATAAAATCCCAATCTAATAATTTCATTATTGGATTGGGATTTTATTAGTTCACAAGGAGAGAATAAGATGTTATTTTCTGTTTCCTCTGTCTCTGTATTGATGCAATAATTTTCTATTGAAACCTTCTTCAGAAATTCGAAGTTTAATGATTTTTACCGCAGGTAATACCTTTCTTAGATTCTTAGTGTAATTTTTACGTAGTAAAAATAACTCCTCATCTGTGTTTTCCATTTGCGTCAATAATAGGACTGCTTGACTTTCAGTCATTCTATTTAAATCAGCCTCACCCATTCTCTGCTTATACGCTTTCATTTTTAGATGCCTTATTTCAAATTGTTTATCATCGAAGGTGTTGTAAACAGGCCAGAATTTTTCGGCTTCCTTAGTTGTTAAGTCTAGTTCGGTCGTTAAAAAAGCCACTTTTAAAGCTTTAATTTGTTCCTTTTTGTCTTTCATGCTTTCGCTTTGAGCGTAAAAATTAAAAGAGCTAAGTAGCAAAAGTATCGGTAGGATTTTTTTAATGTTCATTTTCTTTGTGTTTTTATTATTCATTGAGGAGCTGCTCCAAGTCAGGATCGCTAGCCAGCATGTCTTCAATTGTCTTGTCCTCCAAGGCAACCGTAGTGTTTATATGGTCAATATCTTCAGACTCTAATGCGTTTATCAAATCAAACTGAGTCATATTGGTTTGATAACTTAAGTAGTTTTCCAAGGTAGCCTCGTCTAATTCTTTAGTAGTAGTAGTGTCGAATAAGATTGGAACCATCAGTGCAATAATTAATATGGCAGCTGCAGCCATAAATGCATTTTTTCTTCTCTGAAAAATAGAAATTACCTTTGGTTCATTTGCAGGCAAAGTCTGCATTAACTTTTCTGAAAAATTTTCAAAGTAATGCTCCGGAGTTTTAAACCCAGATTCGATTTTCGGTTTGTTTTCTAATTTAAATGCTTTCATAACAATGGTTAGACTTAATTATTGATAAAAGGTTTAATCGGCCATGACAAATGCTTCAATTTTTTTTACTGCATGATGATAGGAAGCTTTTAGTGCGCCTACCGAAGTTCCTAAAATATCTGATATTTCTTCATATTTCAGTTCTTCAAAATATTTCATTTTGAAAACTAATTGTTGTTTTTCAGGAAGGGCCGCAATTGCTTTTTGTAATTTAATTTGAACTTCATTCCCGTCAAAATATGGATCGGATTTAAGATTGTCTATCGTTTTATTCTGCAACGATTCTGATGAAACCCCATTTTTTTTTGCTTTTTGACTTAAAAAACTAATTGCTTCGTTTGTGGCTATGCGGTAGATCCATGAAAAAAGCTTGCTTTCCCCTTTGAACTTTTTTAAATGTTGAAACACTTTTATAAATGTATTTTGCAAAACATCGTCAGTATCGTCATGATTTAACACGATGTTACGGATGTGATTGTACAATGGTTTTTGATAAGCTAACAAGAGTCTTTGAAACGCCTCATTTTGCGTTTTAGGATTCAATAACTGTTGAATAAATTCCTCTTCTTCTGGCAAAGCTATTATTTATGGAGTTAGAATAGAATTTATCGAATTGGTTTAATCAAAAAAATAATAATTAAAATTCAGATGGTTCTTCTTCTTTAACTTTGGGTACAACTGGTTTTTTAGGCTCGCTGGTTTTTAGGGGTGTTTTAATAATTTTTGCCGGTTCAGCTGCGCTTGGCAGCGGTTGTTCTGCAGAAGGCTCGGTAGCTTTTGTTACTACTGGGATGTACGCTTTTGCAGGTACAACTTTTGGAATTAGTGGTACATAAATTTCGGTAACCCACTTTGAAGGGTTTTTTATATCAGTTCTAGAGGTAATGTAGATTTCAATATGTGAAAATATAGGGTTTACTATAAGTTGGTTTTTAACACTATATTCTACCGTTTTGTCATACCCCTTTTTGGTATGCGATATATCTCCAACAACAGTGGTCTTCACGCCTTCAAATGCTTCTAGCTTTCCAGATAGGATATCGCTCCCAGAACTGGTGAATATTTCACTTTTTATGGGAATGCAAATGGATATTTTTGCTAGTCCGGTAGTTAGGTCATAAGTGTGGTAAATCACGAACGGCTTTCCGTTAATTTGGACATTGTTTTCTTGGCAAAAAGCTTCGATTTTAGGGATTACAACTTTAAAGTTTTTATTGATTTTTACGATTTCAGAGGTGAAAGTCTGGCTCAAATAAAAGATTTGCGGTTTTTTAACCACGCCATCTAATTTTATGGTAAATGTGTTTATTTCATAATCAAGAGCCTTGTCTAAATTAGACAGACTTTTTTCATACATGGTGCCTATAACTTTATCCACGCCACCATTTAAAGCAGCATAGATTTTAAACATAAAACTCATTTTTCCAATTGATCTCCAACTAACTTTTGTTCCTCCAATAGTATCCTTGAATCTCCAGGAAACATCAGCCGATGTACCGTTAAAATTCATTTTTTGAGAAATACTGTCGTTTTCTTTTACAAAGAGGGTTTGCATCTGACCGTCACCATCTTTCCCGTCCCAAGAATAGGAAGCCCCTTTGCCAATTGTTTTTTGAGGATATGATATTTTTATTTCTGGATCTTCCGTAGTCCAACTCCCAAAATCTTCCCAGTTTTTATAGTCATTTACATAATTATATACTGCTGGTTTTGCTGAATTGATAAATTTACTTCTCTCAACATTAAAATCACCTTTTTGTGTAGCCATAAAAATGGAAAGGGCCACTAAACTCAGCAATAATAAAAGAAATATGTATTTTAAAATCCTCATAATAAATTGGTTGTTTTCGGTGGTAAAGTTAGAATTTTTATCAATATCTAAGACGATTCATAAAAAAATTATAGGCAAACTAGTTTTTAAGGCATTTATTTTTTTAAAAAATGGTTTTAGCTTCAATATTTGTATTAAATAATGGGAATTTAAAAGGTCTCAAATGAATGTCGAAAGATTTTTTTAGCATGTGTATTTTGCATTTTCTTTATTTTTGAAGGACCGTAGGCGATGTTTTTTATTGTTTGTTTACAGAATATGTATATTTGCTGAATAATAGATTTATTAATCTTTAAAAACACAATAATGAAATTACTTAGAATCACAGGCATTTTCATGACTCTTGCAGTTTCTGCTACTTGTAATGCGCAAGTGGTAAAAGCAGCAGACGTAGTTAAAAAAGAAAATGTTGCTTTTGAATACGTTGTCGAGCAATTTTCCGACATAAAAGTGCTACGATACCAAATTCCAGGCTGGGAAAACCTAACGCTTAAGGAGCAAAAGCTGGTCTATTATCTTACGCAAGCTGGAACTTCTGGACGCGATATCATGTGGGATCAAAATTATAGGCACAACCTGACAATCAGAAAAGCATTAGAGAATATATACCAAAATTACGAAGGCGATAAAACTACTGAAGATTGGAAGAATTTTGAAATTTACCTAAAAAGGGTTTGGTTTTCAAACGGGATTCACCATCATTATTCAAACGAGAAAATTCAGCCTGATTTTTCGGAAGCTTATCTCGCGATTTTGATGAAAGCGACAAAAACGAAATTAGAGCCAGGTATTGCTGCAATTTTATTTAATGACATCGATACAAAAAAGGTGAATTTGGATGAATCTAAAGGATTGTTGGCTGGTTCTGCTATCAATTTTTATGAGAAGGGTATTAGCTTGAAAGAAGCAGAAGATTTTTATGCTAAAAAAACAAGTCCAGATGCTAAAAGACCATATTCTTATGGTTTAAATTCTAAATTAGTTCGCAATTCAAAAGGACAATTAGAAGAAAAAGTGTGGAAAAGCAATGGGATGTATGGAAAAGCGATAGATAAAATCATTTATTGGTTAGAGAAGGCCCAATCTGTTGCAGAAAATAAGAATCAAGGAGATGCTTTAGGGTTACTAATCTCTTATTATAAAACAGGAAGTTTGAAGACTTGGGATGATTACAATATCGCTTGGTTAGCAGCTACTGAAGGCAATATTGATTATATCAATAGTTTTATCGAAGTCTATAATGATCCTTTAGGATACAGAGGTTCTTATGAGGGAATTGTGCAGATTAAAGACTTTGACATGTCTAAAAAAATGGAAGTAGTGTCCGGCAATGCGCAATGGTTTGAAGACAATTCTCCGCTAATGCCACAACATAAAAAGAAGAATGTAGTGGGAGTTTCTTATAAGACTGTAATTGTTGCAGGTGAATCGGGTGATGCTTCACCAAGTACTCCAATTGGTGTTAACCTTCCAAACGCAGATTGGATCCGTGCCGGTCATGGATCAAAGTCAGTTTCGTTAGGAAATATTATCGATTCGTATTCTAAGGCAGGTGGAAAAGGGAAGTTGCAGGAATTTGCAAACGATGAAGAAGAAGTTGCTTTAGCGGAACAATATGGCGAGATAGGCGATAAATTACACACGGCACTGCACGAAGTTGTAGGTCATGCTTCAGGGCAAATTAATCCCGGTGTAGGAACACCAAAAGAAACCTTGAAAAGTTATGCTTCTACTCTTGAAGAGGGAAGAGCTGACTTAGTAGGTTTGTACTACTTATACAATCCTAAAATTCAAGAATTAGGTCTAGTAGATGATTGGAAGAAAACAGGAATGGAGTCTTACGATAGCTACATCCGAAATGGATTGATGACTCAATTATTCCGTTTAGAGTTGGGTGCTAACATTGAAGAAGCCCATATGAGAAACCGTCAATGGGTGAGCGCTTGGGCATTCGAAAAAGGATTAAAAGACAATGTAATTGAAAAAGTAAACCGTAATGGTAAAACATATTTCAATATTACCAATTATGAAAAACTACATGATTTATTTGGAGAATTGTTACGTGAAGTTCAACGTATCAAGTCCGAAGGAGATTATGAATCGGGTAAAGCTTTAGTCGAAAATTATGGTGTAAAAGTGGATCAAAAATTACATGCTGAAGTTTTAGAGCGCAACAAACAATTCTCTTCGGCGGCATATAGTGGATTTGTAAACCCTTTATTAGTTCCTAAATTAGATGCAAAAGGGACAATCATTTCGATAGAGGTGAAGCAACCGAATTCCTTTGTGGAACAAATGTTGTACTATTCAAAAAACTTTTCTTTTTTACCTCTTGAGAACTAAGAATATTTAGACTAAAGTGCAAATAAAAGGCCAATTTCAGTGGCCTTTTATTTATTTTAAAAAGAAAAACTACCTTTTAAAAAATACTTTTATCACAAATAATATCCCAATAAAAAGAACGAAAGCGATCAGAATCTTATAACTTCCTTTATAAAATAGGTTGTGTAATTTCAGGTCTTTTCGATAGGCATATATCATTGCGATAACAAATACAATGAAAAAAAAGCCTGCAAATCCTAATTGTCCTTGACTAAACATAGTTTGAATTATTTTTCAGCAAATTTAGCTAATTGTTTAGAAATAGTTGCTACTTTGTCTTTTCATTTAATATAATTTAATTATGCAAAAACAAATAGATTCAGTTAAGGAATTTCATATAGCATTTAAAATAGGATATAGTGAAACTCCAGTAGCGGACTTGGGTGAAAGTAAAAGTACGCTTCGCTACCATTTGATGAAGGAAGAGAATGAAGAATACCTTGAGGCAGTTCAAAACAATGACTTAGTCGAGATCGCCGATGCCTTAGGTGATATGATGTACGTTCTATTAGGAACCATTATAGAACACGGACTACAGCACAAAATAGAAGCGATTTTTGACGAGATCCAAAGAAGCAATATGAGTAAATTAGATGAAGAAGGAAATCCGATTTCTCGTGAAGACGGAAAGATAATTAAGGGGGCCAATTATTTTAAGCCTAACTTCTCCAAAATACTCAAATAGTGTTCTGAAATCGTTTGTTCAATTATAATATCTTTAACTCCTTGAAGAAAAATATAGATTTTGCTCAAACAATTTTCTTTTTGCAAATTAAAAATAGGAGTATAAAAAAAGGTGATTTTCAATTTGAAAATCACCTTTTTATTTGGGATTATTAGAACTAAACTTTAACTGTCCAACCAAAAGTATCTTCAGCTAGTTTGTGTTGCATGTTTGTTAATTCTTCTTTTAATTGAGAAGCATAAGAGTTTTCAATTTTTGGCAATTCATAATATACATCCTGATATGAGAATCCAATGATAGGATTAACTACAGCCGCAGTACCTGCACCAAAAATTTCTTTTAAAGTACCATTTTTAGATGCTTCAACTAATTCAGAAACCAGAACAGGACGAACTTCTACAGCAATACCATCTTTTTTGGCCATTTCAATCAGACTCTTTCTAGTGATACCATCAAGAATTCTTTCACTTGTTGGCGCAGTGTATAAGGTGTCATTTATTCTAAAAAACACATTCATTGTTCCTGCTTCTTCAAGTTTAGTATGAGTAGCATCATCAGTCCAAATTACTTGTTGGAAACCTTCCTTATTAGCCAAGCTTGTTGGGTAAAACTGAGCAGCATAGTTACCTGCAGCTTTTGCAGCTCCAATTCCGCCATTTGCGGCTCTACTGAAATGCTCAGCAATCAACACTTTTACTTCTCCTGAATAATACGATTTAGCAGGAGAAAGTATAATCATAAATTTATAGTCATCCGATGGGTTTGCAATTACACCTCTACCGGTAGCAATCATAAATGGGCGTATATATAAAGTGTTTCCTTTTCCTTTTTTAATCCAGGCTTCGTCTAACTGTAACAATTGATTCAGACCATCCATAAATACAGCTTCTGGAACTTCTGGCATAGCCATTCTTACAGCAGAATTATTGAAACGTCTATAGTTTTCATCAGGTCTAAAAAGCCAAACCGCATCTTCATCATCTTTGTAAGCTTTCATACCTTCAAAGATGGCTTGACCATAATGAAAAACTCGAGCTGACGGATCTAACAAAAAAGGGGCATAAGGCTTGATGACTGGTTTTTGCCATTCTCCATTTGTATAATCACATTCCATTAAATGGTCTGTAAATACGGAGCCAAAGCTTAAGTTTTCAAAATCAACTTCATTTATTTTAGAAGTTGGCGCTTTTATTATGTCAATTTTGTTGGTGTGAGTTGTGCTCATAATACTATATTGGTTTTATTTTTATTATTGTTTGAGAATTAAGTAAAAGCCTATAAAATTCAGTTTATTTTAAATTGAACTTTAATTGATGCAAAATTAAATAAAAATCAATAGATTCCTTGTGAAAATATCATTAAATATAGCTTTTAATTGTGATTTAATTATATTAAAAAAAGGAGTGTAATTTATATGAAATCTGTATAATTTGGAGTGTTTTGAACTTTCTATATTAGTTTTTGATTAGTTTTGGCGTGCAGAGGAAGGATAAAATAGTAATCATTATCAAAAATAGTATTTTGGAAAGAGAAATTATACAAACGCTCGATGGTTCGACCACGATACAAATAAAGGAATGGGATGAGTGTTACCATTCTAAACACGGTGCTATACAAGAAGCACAACATGTTTTTATAAAGAATGGTCTTTCCCTTTTTCAAAACAGGGAAGTTTCAATTTTAGAAATAGGATTTGGGACTGGATTAAATGCATTTATTACTTTTTTAGAAGGACGAAAAATGAATCAGTCCATTGAATATGTTGGAGTGGAAGCGTATCCTATATCGGCTGAGGAGTTGATTTCGATGAACTACGTGGAAGAATTAAATGCTACGGATGATAAAGGTCAATTTGAAAAAATGCATCAGTGCAATTGGGAAGAAAAAATGGTATTGAGTAAGGACTTTACTCTAACAAAAAGGAAACAGTTTTTTGAAGAAATTGATGATTTGAATCGATATGATTTAATTTATTTTGATGCTTTTGGCTATAGAGTCCAGCCCGAATTATGGAGTACTGCCATTTTTAAAAAAATGTATGAGTCCCTTAAAGACAAGGGGGTATTGGTGACTTATGCGGCTCGCGGTGTCGTAAAACGGAGCATGATTGAAGTAGGATTTACCGTCGAAAAATTAGCAGGGCCTCCAGGGAAAAGAGAAATGTTTCGTGCGAGTAAATCCCAATAGATATTGTTTTTGGTGTTTTATGTTTTATCAAAAATAGTTAGCAGGGATGAAATAATAATCAAAAATATACGTTAATTTGATAGATTGTAATTATAATAAATGTATTTTTACTGAACATTAAGAATGATAATTTAACCTAAAAACTATAGTTTATTATGTCGAAAATCATGTTTGATTACACAAAATCAATACTAGAAAGAGTAAGTTTCGATCCGATACTTTTTTGTAAGGAGTTAGAAAAAGCCATCAAATCATTATTACCTTATGAAATGGAACAATTAAGAGAATGGCTATCTACTTTTATAATTGAAAAACCAGAATTACAACAATGTTTACTAATTGTAAATCAATAAATAGAAAAAGGAACCCCTAAAAAGGTTCCTTTTTTATTTTGTTTTTTTATGTTATTCTAAAAATTTTAAAAGGACTAAATTGCTTGTAAGATTTTTAATAAAATAAATCAACAAAAGAGTTTTTAGACGGTGTTTTTTGTACTTAGTAGGCTTTTTTTATGGAATTAAGAGTTTAAATCTTTAAATTTATATTGTATTTTAATAAGAAACCTTCTTAAACCGTTTAGTTATGTCTAGAATGATTTATGATTACACAAAAGAGGTACTCGAAAGAGTTAGTTTTGACCAAAAGCTTTTTATCAAGGAATTAAAAAAGGCAGTTAAAATTTTATTACCCTATGAAATTGACCATTTAAGAAAATGGCTTTTGTTCTATACCAGTGAAAAACCAGAATTAAAAAAATGTTTGTCTATTATCAATGAATAATAAAAAGGAACCTTTTGTGGGTTCCTTTTTTATGCCTATAAATGAGTTTTTAAAGAGAAAGTTTTGTGAAACCAATGAATTATAGGAATGCGATAAGTGAAAAGCGTAGTTGATTTTAACGCGCGGGACTAATATTTATTTCAGTTTGGCTCAGCTTTTGCATTACAGGGAATCAGGGTCATTATATTTATTGTATAATTAGATCAATAACTCTTTAAATAATGCGTTATGTCCAGATTAATTTATTTTCATACCAAAGATTCTCTTGAGAGAGTCAGCCTGAATCCTGAATTATTCAGTAAAGAATTAAAAAAAGCAATAAGAAACTTATTGCCATATGAAATGGAACATTTAAAAAATTGGCTACTGTTTTATACTGACAGCAAACCAGAGTTAAAAAAATGTATTTCTTTAATCTGTGAATAAATAAAGCAATATTAAAGTCTATTTTTTTTGGATTGGGCTAACTATTTGTACATTTTGAAAAACGATTGCACCTTTTATTACTCCTGCTATTGTGCTTCTAAGCGCATCAATTATCTGGATTTTTAATTCGCTTTTCGGAAATATCAAACTCACCTCTCGAGCAGGTTTAGGCTCTTTAAAGTGTCTTAATTTCAACTTATCTGCTTCTTTTAAGTCCAATGTGTGCAAATAAGGCAATAGCGTAGTGCCCAATCCTTCATCGGCTAGTTTTATTAGAGTTTCAAAGCTGCCGCTTTCTATTTGAAAATGACTAAACTCATTTTTAGGATTATTTTTACACAAATTCAGTATTCCATCTCGGAAACAGTGTCCGTCTTGCAATAGGAGGATTTCGTCTAAGTTCAAGTCGGCTACTTCAATTTCTTCTTTTTGAAAATCGCGGTGACTTTCTGGTATGTAAGCAACAAAGGGCTCAAAGTACAAAACTACTTCCTTAATTTTCTCCTCCATCAGTGGAGTAGCAGCTATTGCTGCATCAAGATGACCGTTGTTTAGTTTTGTAATTATTTCCTCAGTATTTAATTCCTCAATTATGAGTTTTACTTTTGGATATTTTTTGATAAAATTATTTAAAAACATTGGTAGTAAAGTAGGCATGATAGTTGGGATTATCCCTAATCTAAATTCCCCGCCTACGAATCCCTTTTGTTGTTCAACAATATCTTGTATTCTTCCAGCTTCGTTGACTATGTTTTTGGCTTGAGTGACTATTTTTTCTCCAATATCGGTCAGTTGGATCGGTTTTTTTGATCTGTCAAAAATCAGAATGTTTAATTCCTCTTCAATTTTTTGTATTTGCATGCTCAATGTTGGTTGAGTTACAAAACATTTTTCTGCTGCCAAAGTGAAGTTTTTATGTTCCGCAACCGCTAAGACATATTTTAATTGAGTAATAGTCATGGATAGTATTTTATGATGCAAATATAAAAACAATCAATTTGCTTTATAGTGTAAAATCCTATTTTGTTCGTTAAATTTGTTAAAAATACATCACATGAAAACAAATATTTTAGGTTTACCAGTTCAAGAGTCAGAATTAATAGTAACGGAATTAAATACTTTATTATCAAACTATCAAGTGTACTATCAAAACCTGAGAGGGATTCATTGGAATATTAGAGGGAAACGTTTCTTTGATTTGCATGTTAAGTTTGAAGAGCTTTATAACGATTCGCAATTAAAGGTCGATATGATAGCTGAACGTGTTCTTACGCTTGGTGGGACACCACTACATACTTTTGAGGATTATATCAAAAACAATAAATTAGCTGTGGGTAAGAATATTTCCAATGATGAAAAAGCAATTCATTTAATTGTAAGTTCATTATCTGATTTATTAAGAATGGAAAGAGAAATTCTTGACAAGGCATCTGCAATAAATGATGAAGGGACAAACTCGATGATGAGCGATTTTATAGTAGAACAAGAAAAAACCTTATGGATGATGCAAGCTTGGCTTGAAGAATAAAAGAGATCGTTTTATGAAAATTAAACAGCAGCATACTAGTAAATTAGGAAGCTGCTGTTTTTTTTAAATGTTAAACTTTTATGAATTTTATTGGAGTTCCTTTTGGTTGTCTAAGTTAAAATTTACTTTTGTGCTAATGAAATTAATAGCTCGCATATTTTTATTCTTATTTATTGTCTTTCTAACAACTCCTACGATTGTTACGATGGTAAAAAAGTCATGCGATACTTCAAGATTTTTTAGTCTCTCAGAAGAAGAGCACGCTCAAAAAGAAATCAAAGTTTTTACCCGCTACGAAGAGATTCAAGTAGGATTCTTAATAGGTAAAAACAATAAATCAAGTCTTATACTTTCAGAAAATTTGTCTAAACACGATAATATTACTGCTAGCATATTTTCCCCTCCGCCAGATTTGGCATAATACTTCCGATTATATTTTAAAAAAAAATTAACTGTTTACATTTTTCAATGTAAGAGGTTTACGTATAATTTATTACAGTATTATGACAAAAAAAATTAATCTTTTTGCCAACCTTAAATCTGATTTTGCATCTGGTTTAGTGGTTTTTTTGGTGGCTCTACCCTTATGTTTAGGAATTGCAATGGCTTCTGGTGCGCCGTTATTTTCAGGAATTATTGCTGGAGTTATTGGCGGAATTGTAGTGGGATATTTAAGTACATCTCACATAAGTGTCGCAGGTCCTGCAGCTGGTTTAACTGCAATTGTTTTAACTGCAATCAGTGACTTAGGCGCTTTTGATGTCTTTTTATTGGCCGTTTTTATTGCGGGTTTATTGCAATTGATATTAGGGTTTGTTAAGGCGGGAAGTATTTCTAATTATTTCCCAACAAATGTTATTGAAGGAATGTTAGCAGGAATTGGAATTATTATCGTTATGAAACAATTGCCTCATGCATTTGGTTATGATAATGATTTTGAAGGTGATTTATCCTTTTTACAATCTGATGGGACGAATACTTTTTCTTCATTATTAGGGGTTTTTGATCATATCCAATTAGGCTCAATCGTGGTTACAAGTATATCATTGATAATATTGATTTCATGGGATAAGCTCCCTTTTCTTAAAAAAATAAAATTAATTCCTGGAGCATTAGTAGCGGTAGTATTGGGGGTTGTTTTGAATGAACTTTTTATTACTTCAGGGAGTTCATTAGCTATTGCAAAAGAACATTTAGTTTCTTTACCGGTTCCAACGTCTTTGGATGAGTTTAAATCAATAATTGTTACCCCAAATTTTTCGAGTATTCTAAACCCTCAGGTTTGGATTGTAGCTATGACCATCGCTATTGTAGCCTCTATTGAAACACTTTTAAGTATTGAAGCTGCAGATAGAATGGATGTGCAAAGACGGTATACAAACACTAATATTGAGTTGAAAGCACAAGGAGTTGGTAATGTTATAAGTTCATTATTGGGAGGTTTACCATTAACATCTGTAATTGTTCGCTCTTCAGCAAATGCGAGTTCAGGCGCTAAGTCTAAGATGTCTGCAATGATTCATGGTCTTTTATTATTGATTAGTGTTTTGGTAGTTCCGTTTATCTTGAATAAAATCCCGCTGGCTACTTTAGCCGCAATTTTAATTTTAGTAGGGTATAAATTAGCTAAACCAGCAACTTTTAAACATTTTTGGGAAAAAGGAAAATATCAATTCATTCCTTTTATCGCGACCTTACTAGCCGTTGTATTTATGGATTTATTGAAAGGTGTCGCACTGGGAATTATAATTAGTATCATTTTTGTTCTTAGAGGAAATCTAAAAAGAGCCTATAGTTTTAAAAAGGAAGAATATGAGGATGGAGATATCATTCATATCGATTTAGCTCAGGAGGTTTCTTTTTTGAATAAAGCTGCGATAAAAAGTACACTTAATGATATTCCTGAAAACTCTAAAGTAATAATAAATGCCCAAGATACTGTTTATATAGCCCATGATATCTTAGACTTAATACGTGAATTTAAAGAAACTCGAGCAATTGATGAAAATATCAAAGTTAAACTGAAAGGGTTTAAAAAGGCATATGATTTAGATAATTCACCAGAGACAGCAAATCATGTATCATTCGAACATTATTATGATGTTGCTAAAAGAGTAATAGTTAAAAAAGAAGTGGTTAAAGAAAATTTTGATAATTAATTAAAATAAGAATATTTCTATGTAATTTGGAGCTTAAAAAGAATTTTCTTTACAATGCTTTTTAAGACGAGATAGAATTGATTATTTATAAAACATAAAAAAATGAGTGATTTTTATAAAAAAATATTAGATAATAATAAGGAATGGGTTCAGAATGCTTTAGCAAAAGACCCTAATTTTTTTGCAGACTTAGCCAAAGGGCAAACACCACCATTATTGTGGATAGGATGTTCTGATAGTCGTGTGCCTGCAAATGAAATCATTGGCGCAAAGCCAGGTGAAGTTTTTGTACACAGAAACATTGCTAACATGGTTGTACATTCTGATATGAATATGTTGAGTGTACTAGATTATGCAGTTAATATTCTGAAAGTAAAGCATGTGATTGTATGTGGTCACTACGGTTGTGGTGGTGTAAAAGCTGCAATGGGAAACCAATCTATAGGGATTATTGATAACTGGATTCGTCATATTAAGGATGTTTACCGCTTACATAATGCATATTTAGATTCAATTGAAGATGAAACGGAGCGTTTTAATACTTTTGTTGAGATTAATGCTAAGGAACAGGTTTTTGACTTGTCAAAGACGTCGATCGTACAGGCTGCCTGGAAAAATGGCCAGGAATTAAGCATTCATGGTTGGGTATACGGATTGAATTCTGGTTTTGTAACCGACTTAGGTGTTAATATTAGTTCTAATAAAGATTTAGACGAAGTGTTTCAATTACAGTTTTAAAATATAAAAATCCGCTGAAAAGCGGATTTTTTTTTTATTCTATATCTAAGTTCTCGTTAAAAGCAGAGGGGAGTAATTTGGGTATAAACTTAATTAATATTGGTAACAAAAGGCTTCCTCCAGGTAATAAAAAAATGGTTAGTGAAGGAACAGATTTACAAATATCTAACAACTGTTTTTTTACTTTTTTCTTTTCTTTAGGGTCTAAATCACGACGTGTCGAAATGGCGAGTAAAATCATCAATTCTTTACTTTGAATAATTTCTTTAACTAATCTGTTTTTATTACGACTTATTAATGTGATAACGCTTTGTGTAGTCTGGTCATAGAAATGCTTAACAGGATTAGAATAATTAAAGTAGGGGATGTCTTTTTTATGCTTAACTATAAAGTCATCTGTACTTTTTATACTATCTGCTACAAAATCGTCAGAAACTGAAATTAGTTCAGCTAATTTATGTAAAAAGTAGACTTCTTCATTTTCAATTTTTCCATCACTCCACAAGGCCATGCCTGCAATGTCTATCAGATAAAATTTTTCCAAATCAGAAGTGAAATAGCTTAAGTCTAATTCTTCTAAATTCTGGGTATTTATTTTTGAAAATTTACTGTATCGTACTGATGCTTCAAAAAGTTTAATCAGTAAATCGTCATAATTGGATTTATTGGTTTTAGTTTTCAATGCGAGCGAAACAATACTGATGACAGCTTCTTCAATTTTTTTTAGATATTTTTCTGGAATTTCGCCATGCATCAAATATTGGCGAAAAGCCAAAACATCAATAAATAGTAACGCATTGGTTACGATATGTGAAAAGTTTTTACTGATTATATCGATATTGGTTTGTACTCTTTCATCAATTATTTTTTCCAAATTTAAAGAGGGGGAACCATGTGGCAATACTTTCTTAAACAAGTTGAATCCCTGTGGATTCATTTCGTCATAAAACCCCAAAACTTTAGATATAAAGGCAGCGGAATTAATTTCCTGTGTAGTTAGACCATAAATGGCATTTAAGGTGTTTAGTAATGCAACTTTCGGAATCTCATTTTGAACCCAACCTTTGGTTTCAATAGGAACATTTGTTTCGAATGACACAATATGACCATATATAAAACCTGTTTTTCTGATATTCTGATAAAAAAGTTCCGGAATCTGGTAGACAGTTTGTTCCGTTAGTTTTTGTTTAAGAAAATATTTGTCTATCCAACCTGTTGCCGAAGGGTTAATCATTGTTCTATTTTAAAAATGTAAAGCTAAGTTTATTTATGAATTTATTTAAAACGCAAGCTTCAATTAATAATTAAATTGCTGTTAATTTTTTGCTTTAAGGTTCTTCTGGCAGCAATTGATTATTTCTGTAATCTTATTGTTTCGTGTTGCTCCTCGTTTTGCTTGATTGAGCTAATAGAGTTAGTTTTTCCTTTAGGTTGGGCTCAAAGCCAAGTATTGCTAGTCTTTTTGTTGTCTTCAAATGCGATTTGTAAATCTGATGGAACTATTAAATCTGCTACTTCATCTACTGAAGTCCAAGTTCTATTTGTTTTGGCAGTTTCAAATTTGGTTAATCCACTTTGATGCATTAGGTTTTCAAGCAACAGTTTTTAAATTTACGATTCATCTAGTTTATTCCAGGTACTTCTATCTTTTCTAGGTGTAAATAATTGCTTTCTCTTTTCGGAATCTAATCTTTTTACAGTCGAATCAATTTAGCCTTAGCAAACTGCTGCTTGAACGGCCTCTTCCCAACGCATACTCTCAAAGGACTATCTACTTCATAAGTAAATAAATACCTATTGCATCCGAATGGTTTTCATGAAGGCAATTCCACCATTCTATCAAGTTTTTGAAATAATGGAGTTGTTTTTCCTCCAGACCGGTTTTTCCTTGAAATGTTTTATTTAATAATAGCTGAACAAGCTACTCTTGCACCTGCATTTCCCGAGGGCTGAGAAACAAAATCATCTGCTCCTTGATGGACAATCAATCCTTTACCAAGAATGTCTTTTGTAGGATCTCCAGATCCTATATTCCATTCGTCAGTTGTTAAAGTTATAGTTCCGTTTCCATTTGCATCAGCGGTAAAGTTACCAATATCTCCCTTGTGATATTCGCCAATACCCCACTTTCCGTGTTTTTTGAAGGTAGGATTCCAGTGTCCTCCAGCTGAGCTTCCATCTGCTGCTGAGCAATCTGATTTCTCATGAATATGGATGGCGTGAATTCCTGGCTGTAGACCTGCTAATTTAGCAACGAAAGTAACTTTACCGTTTTTTTCTATAAAAGTAGCTGTGCCAGAAACATTACTGTCGCTTTTAGGTTCAAAAGTAATTTCTAATTTTTTAGAGTCATTAGAGTTACTATTAGTTTTACAACCAATAAGGACCGCAATGATAAGTGCTGTTGAAAGTATGATTTTCTTCATGATTTTTGTTTTTTTAGAATTTTATATAAAATTACATATAAATCAGCATCATAAGGTATAATTTTAGCTAAAATATGTAGTAGGAAGATTTGGTAAATTAATTGAATTCTTTAAAAATGTTGCTGAGTAGTAAGGAACAAGACTATAGCAAGGAATTCTTTTTTTAATTATGTATTTAGCGCAAGGAAATTAGCTGTAGTTTTAGAATGATACAGTACGTATATATAGTAGTATAGCAGTTTTTTTTTGACAATAGTTAGTATAATAGCCTCTATTTGAAGTTTTTGATCTTTATTAATGCCTTTTTTTAGTAATAAAAATGTAAATTACATAAAATTAGGTTTTTATTAGTGTCATATTCTCTGAAATAACTCCTATTGCGCATTTATGGCGGTTTAGGCTACTTTTTTCACTAAATTTGCAGTCCAATATTTTGCTTTTTTAAGACTGTTTTTAATTAATCAGGTTGACATTGATTAGAGATCTTTAATCATTTACTCATTTAAGTTTTTTCTATATACACGCTATGGCTTTAGTCATTAGTACATGCTGTAATTTTGCTTTTATTCAGAAAAAAGCCTTCAGATTTACTGATTTTTATAGGAATGTAATCGGGGAATTAGTCTCCGCGGGAAGTATATATCCTTTTTTTTTTTTTGAATATCGCGGAAGGCAGTTATTTCTGCTTTAAGATTAATATTGGGTGGTTACGATTATTAGGTTTTATATATAAATGGAGGGTTAGATGCTCTCATAGAAATTAAATTACATTAAATAACAAAATGATTTATGGCTAAGAAGATTATAAGAAGTGATGAGAGGAAATCCATTTTTGGATTGGATGTTAATGGGCCTGTGTTTTTTACATCGGCGATTATCATCATCATCATAATAGCACTAACGCTGATGTTTAAAGACGGAGCGGAACACGTTTTTACCGCAATTCAGAATTTTGTCGCTAACAAAGCAGGTTGGTTTTTTATATTAAGTGTCAATATTTTTCTGATATTTATGGTTTATCTGGCCTTCAGTAAATTTGGTCACTTAAGGATTGGAGGGCAAAACGCAAAACCCGAGTTTAAAACGCTTTCTTGGTTCGCGATGCTTTTTAGTGCGGGAATGGGAATTGGATTGTTGTTTTGGAGTATTTCAGAACCAGTTTATCATTTTCTGAGTCCACCAATGGCAGAAGGCGGAAGCGCTGAAGCGGCTAAGGAAGCTATGAGGTTTACCTTTTTGCACTGGGGCTTTCACGCTTGGGCAGTCTATGCATTGGTAGGATTATCACTAGCGTATTTTACCTATTCACGCGGACTTCCACTTACTATAAGATCTATTTTTTATCCTTATTTAGGAGATAGAATTTACGGGAAAATTGGAGATGCTATTGATATTTTTGCGGTAATTGCGACTTTATTTGGTCTTGCTACATCTTTAGGAATGGGAGTGCAACAAATTGCTGCAGGATTAAATCACCTCTGGGGAATAGATAGCGGCGTACAGACTCAAATTCTTCTAATTGCAGGAATAACAGCAATTGCTACTGTTTCAGTTGTTTTAGGAGTAGATAAGGGGGTGCGAATCCTGAGTGAGTGGAATATGAGAATAGCGTTGCTATTTCTTTTGATAGTTGTGGTTTTAGGACCGACGATCTTTATTTTTAAATCGTTTGTACAAAATACAGGAAATTATTTATCTAGTATTCTAGAACTTTCAACATGGACAGAAAGCTATACTGGTTCTAACTGGCAAAATGCCTGGACCGTTTTTTACTGGGGATGGTGGATTGCTTGGTCTCCTTTCGTAGGGATGTTTATTGCTCGTATTTCTAAAGGACGTACCGTGCGTGAGTTTATTTTGGGAGTTTTATTAGTGCCTTCCCTTGTAACTTTTTTCTGGATTACAGCTTTTGGAAGCACAGCTTTACATATGACACTTCTGGGAGATGATACCATTGCAAATGCAGTGAATGATAACGTTGCCACTGCACTGTTTGTGTTTTTGGAAGATTATCCTTTTGCATTTTATCTTAACATAATTGCTATAATTTTAATTGCAGGATTCTTTATTACCTCTTCAGATTCTGGATCTTTAGTGGTTGATAATTTAACTTCCGGAGGTAAAATTGATGCTCCAGTAGGTCAAAGAATATTTTGGGCTCTTGCTGAAGGTGGTGTTGCTGCGGTACTTTTAATAGGTGGTGGATTACAGGCGCTTCAAACAGCAACCATAGTTACTGGATTGCCTTTTGCCGTGATTTTAATAGTCATGTGTTTTTCACTTTACAAAGGCTTAAGTGAAGACCTGAAGAAATTGCAAAAACGAGAATCACAAAAAGACCTCGAAAATTACGAGGAAATCGTTTCTGACATCGTTAAAAAACAAAGTATTATTAGCAAAACAAAATTAAACAACCCCAATAATGACTGAAATTAAAAACATCTTGGTCGCATTAGACCTTTCGGATATTGATAACACCCTTATTGAATATGCATCATTTATTGCAGATACGCTTAAGGTTAAAAAAGTGTACTTTGTACATAATATAAAAAAATACGAGATATCGGAATTATTTGAAGAACAGTTAAAGGATATTAACCTTGACGAAATAATAGGGGATGAGTTGAATGAAAAGGTAGAAGAGAAATTTAAATCTTCAGTAGAATGGGAAGTGCTTATTTCTGAAGACCCTTATTCTGAATCCTTGATCAATTACATTGTCAACAAATACGAAGTTCAGTTGGCTTTAATTGGTAATAAAAATAAGATAAAAGGTACTGGAGTCGTTAGCGGAAAATTATTGCGTTTGCTTAAATGTAATATTCTGTCTATCCCTAAAAATGCGAAACCTGTTATTAGCAATATTTGGGCTGGAACAGATTTTTCAAGTGCTTCTAATAAGGTTTTTGAAGTGGCTGAAAATTTACAAAAAAACACTGATGCTAAAGTAAAAGCGGTCCACGTTTACAATGTGCCGTTACAATTTTCGCCTTACATTCCAAAGGAGCACCTTGATGCGAAGATTGAAAATCATCTGAAGGAAAAATATGAGAAATTCATAAAAAAGGTGGGATATAAAGGGGAGTTAACTACAGAAATTATTCCAGGAAGAGATAGCGGGGTTGCAGAAAAACTGCGTGCAAAAGCCGCAGCTGCTAAGGTTGATCTTATTATTGTAGGAGACAAAGGCAGAAACACTTTTTCTTCTTTACTAGTAGGAAGTGTTACCGAGGAGCTTTTCAACCAAGATCTGGAAGTGCCTTTATGGATTGTAAAGTAGAAAATTAAAACTTGGGATAGCCTCTCAATATATTTTGAAATAAATTTAAAAGCTGCAATCATCTCGTTGATTGCGGCTTTTTTAAACAAATAAATTTAACTAAAAATTATTTTTTTTTCTTAAAAGTAAAACTAATTTTTAGCTACTAATTTTGATGTTATTACTATTAAAATATTTATTCTTTTATAATAATTTACGACAGCTATGATTTTGGCAATGTTATTGCGTTAAATGCTAAAAATAAATCTCATGAAAAAACTAATGTTATCACTGACCATTTTCTGTTCGGTACTTATTTCTTGTAATTCTGTAAAAACAGCCAACAGTAAAATGACTTCACTTGAAGGTTCTTGGGAATTAAATTACATATCTGGTCCACGTATAGTCTTTGATGGTTTGTATCCCAATAATAAGCCAACTATTGCTTTTGATTTGAAAGAGAACAGAGTCTTAGGGAAAAATAGTTGTAACAGTTACTTCGGACCATTGGCTGTTGATGGCAACAAAATTGATTTCAAAGGACCAATGGGAGCTACAAAAATGTTTTGTCCAGGCGAAGGTGAGAATGTTTATATGACGACACTCGAGAAAATAGATTCTTATTCTGTTTCAGAAGATGGAAAAACATTAACGTTAATAATGGACGACATCGCAATGATGCGTTTTGATAAGAAGTAACACTATGAAAAAAAATATAGTTACATTAGTAATTGTCTCATTGTCCTTTTTTAGCTGTAAGAAAGAAATAAAAACGGTAGAAGCAAAAAAAGATACAATTGCAGATGTTGTTGATACAATTACAACAGATATGCATAATTCTCAAAATGCTTTAGATTGGCCAGGAACCTACAAAGGAATGACTCCTTGTGCAGATTGTGAGGGAATTGAAACGGAACTAATCTTGAATAAAGATCTGACTTTTGTTTTGAAAACAAAATATTTGGGCAAAGAAAAGGAAAATGTTTTTGAAGAAAAAGGTGATTTTACTTGGAATGCATCTGGCTCCATTATCTCTTTAAAAGGAATATCTTATCAATATAAAGTGGGAGAAAATACGTTGACGCAATTGGATTTGGATGGAAAAGCAAGTACGGGTTTATTAGCAGATATGTATATTCTAAAGAAATATAATTAGAAATTTGAATTAAATAAAAAAACCGTCCTGTTTGTTAGAACAAGACGGTTTTTTAACAAATAAATTCAATTAAAAACTACCTTATTGCTTAGAAGCAATATTGGTTTTCTGCTACTAATTTAGTAGTAATAGCTTCTCTTAGTCCAACAACATTTGGCATATTAGTATATTTTGTGAAACGTCTCAAGCCCATTAGCATCATACGTTGTTCGTCACCTTCAGCAAAAGAGATTATGCTTTCTTTTCCTTTTAGAGTTACAACATCAACCGCTTGGTACAAGTATAATTTTGCCATTGCAATTTGTTCCACTATTTTGTCTTCACCTTCTTTTTTGGCCATTTTTTCAGTTCTTAAAATGGTACTTTCAGCCATATAGATTTCGATAAGAATATCAGAAGCTGCCATTAATAACTGTTGGTGTGCATCTAAGTCTGGTCCGTATTTTTGAACGGCACCGCCTGCAACCATTAAGAATGCTTTTTTCAACTTAGCGATCATTTCCTTTTCTTCTGCAAATAATTCAGAGTAGTCAGGAGTTTCAAAAGATGGTATTCCCATTAATTCTTCTTGTACTTTTGAAGCAGGTCCTAGTAAGTCAACATGACCTTTCATTGCTTTTTTGATCAACATTCCTACTGAAAGCATTCTGTTGATTTCGTTAGTACCTTCGTAGATACGAGCGATACGAGCGTCTCTCCAAGCACTTTCCATTGGTGTGTCTTCAGAGAATCCCATTCCACCAAAGATTTGAATTCCTTCATCAGCACAGTTTTGTACATCTTCAGATACTGCTACTTTAAGGACAGAACATTCAATTGCATATTCTTCAACCCCTTTTAATTCGGCATCTTGATGCGTAGCACCTTCTGCTTCACGAGCAGAGATTCTGTCTTCAATATTTTTTGCTGCTCTATAAGTAGCACTTTCACCTGCATAACAAGAAGTTGCCATTTCAGCTAATTTGGCACGAATCGCTCCAAATTGAGAGATTGCAGTGTTAAACTGGATTCTTTCGTTTGCATATACAGTAGCGTTAGTAATCACTCTACGTTGTGCGTCAAGACAGGCTGCAGCCAATTTGATACGACCAACATTCAGAGCGTTCATTGCAATTTTGAAACCGTTCCCTCTTTCAGAAAGCATGTTTTCAACAGGAACCGTAGTCTCGTTGAAGAAGACCTGACGAGTTGATGAAGCACGAATACCTAATTTGTGTTCTTCTTCACCCATTGAAATTCCATTGTCGTCAGAATTTTCAACGATAAAACCAGTAATGTTTTTATCATCTCCAATACGTGCAAAAACGATGAATACGCTGCAGAAACCTGCATTCGAAATCCACATTTTTTGACCTGTGATAGAATATGTTTTTCCGTCTTCAGATAAAACAGCTTTTGTTTTTCCTGAATTCGCATCTGATCCTGCACCTGGCTCAGTAAGACAATAAGCACCAAACCATTCGCCAGAAGCTAATTTAGGTACGTATTTTTGTTTTTGTTCTTCTGTACCGTATAAAGTGATTGGCATAGTTCCAATTCCTGTATGTGCTCCAAAAGCAGTCGAGAATGATCCCGTTGCTCCAGAGATATAATCACAAACTAAAACGGTGTTTACAAATCCCATTCCCATTCCACCGTAAGACTCAGGAACTGCAACGCTCAAGAAACCTAAGTCACCTGCTTTACGCATGGTTTCTTCAGTTAAGGCGTAATCTTTCTTTTCAAAACGGTCTTTATAAGGCCATAATTCTTTGTCTACAAACTCTTTTACAGAGTCACGCATCATTAATTGTTCTTCATTGAAATCTTCTGGTGTAAAGATGTCTTCACACTTGGTTTCTTTTACAAGGAATTGACCCCCTCTGGTTACGTCGCTCATGACTTTGTTATTTTAAATTTTGAATTATAAATTTTAAATTATTTTGTATTCGCTTCCTGAGAAGTTTTAATAATTTTTGTTATTATGTTTATTATATGCTCAATCTCAATTAAATAATTGGTCATCGAAATTGTTGTTAGATTAGATTTGTCCAATAAACGCAACCAATATTTGGTTTCTCTCGCTTCTTTAGAGGCAATTGCCATTTTGTGAACAAAATCTTTTCTAGATTGGGCTGCAATAGCTTCTTCAACATTTGCTCCAAGGCTTGTTGCAGACCTTAGTATTTGTTTAGAAATTATGAATTCGTTTTCCTTTTTTAAGGAGATGAAAAGATTTACTATAATCAGTGCAAAATCAAATGTTTTTGTAGCGATTATATTTTCTTTCATCTCACTTAAAATTTAGAATTCATCATTTAAAATAAATTAAAGGAGTTCATAAACCCCAGCACTTCCTTGACCTGTTCCCACGCACATAGTAACGATTCCGTATTTGTTACCACGACGTTTCATTTCGTCAAATAATTGAACGGATAGTTTAGCACCTGTACAACCTAGTGGATGTCCCATTGCGATTGCACCACCGTTTACATTGATGATATCAGGATTTAAATCAAGTTCTCTTATTACGGCAAGTGATTGTGAGGCAAAAGCTTCGTTTAATTCTATTAAGTCAATATCATTGATAGACAGTCCTGCTTGTTTCAATACTTTTGGTATTGCTTTTACAGGTCCTATTCCCATGATTCTAGGTTCAACACCTGCAGATGCAAAGTTTACTAATCTAGCGATAGGTTCTAGGTTTAGTTCTTTTACCATCTCTTCGCTCATTACAAGTACAAAAGCGGCACCATCACTCATTTGTGAAGAGTTACCAGCCGTTACGCTTCCACCAGCTTCAAAAACGGGTCTTAAACCTGCTAATGCTTCTTTTGAAGTTCCAAATCTTGGTCCTTCGTCTTTGTTTACAACGTAAGACTTTGTTTCTTTTTTACCATTTTCATTGATAAACGTTTGTTCAACAGTAATTGGAACGATTTGTTTGTCAAATTTACCATCAGCTTGCGCTTTCAAGGCTTTCATATGAGAGTTGTAAGCAAACTCATCTTGATCTTCTCTTGACACTTTAAATTGCTGTGCTACTGCTTCGGCTGTTAAACCCATTCCCCAGTAGTAGTCCTCGTTTCCTGCTTTTGCAACAGCATAATCAGGAGTCGGTTTGTAACCTCCCATTGGAATGAAACTCATACTTTCAGCACCACCTGCAATAATACAATGTGCCATTCCTGATTGGATTTTGGCTGTAGCCATCCCAATTGTTTCCAATCCCGACGCACAGTAACGGTTAACCGTTACACCCGGAACATCTTCGATTTTCAATCCCATTAAGGAAATCAAACGAGCAATGTTTAATCCTTGTTCTGCTTCCGGCATGGCATTTCCTACCATCACGTCATCGATACGAGTCTTGTCAAAATCAGGTAGCTCATTCATCATAAATTCGATGGTTTCTGCAGCTAATTCATCAGGTCTTTTAAATCTGAACACTCCTTTTGGGGCTTTCCCCACGGCTGTTCTGTATGCTTTTACTATATAGGCTGTTTTCATATTAGCCCCCTAACCCCCGAAGGGGGAATTCCTATTAGGGGTGAATAGGATTTTAAGTTAATATTATGGTTAAACCTTCTAAATTCCCCCTTGGGGGGTAGGGGGCTCTTAATTTCTAAGAGGTTTCCCTTTGGTTAACATAAACTGGATTCTTTCTAGTGTTTTTCTTTCTGTACATAGTGACAAGAAAGCTTCACGTTCCAAATCCAATAAATATTGTTCACTTACCAATGTTGGTTCAGATAAATCACCACCAGCCATTACATAAGCCAGTTTGTTTGCGATTTTCTTATCGTGTTCAGATATGTATTTTCCAGCTTCCATTTGGTCCGTTCCTACTAAGAACATTCCCAATGCTTGTTTTCCTAATACCTTAACATCCGTTCTGTGAATAGGTTGTGTATAACCTGCTTCAGCCATAATCAATGCATGTTTCTTGGCTTCAGCAATCTGACGGTCTTTGTTCACTACAATGATATCTTTTCCTTTTTGTAAAAGTCCAGAGTCAAAAGCTTCGTATCCAGAAGTAGATACTTTAGCCATAGCAATCGTCAAGAAATACTCTTGCAATACATTCAGCTCCACATCATTTTTGTGAAATAAATCAGAAGCACGCAAGGCTAGTTCTTTCGAACCACCACCACCAGGAATTACTCCAACTCCAAACTCAACTAATCCCATATAGGTTTCAGCTGCAGCGACTACTTTATCAGCATGTAAACTCATTTCGCAACCTCCACCAAAAGTCATTCCGTGAGGCGCAACCACTACTGGAATTCCAGAGTAACGCACACGCATCATGGTGTCTTGGAACATTTTGATAGCCATGTTCAATTCGTCATATTCTTGCTCAACAGCCATCATGAATATCATCCCGATATTAGCACCAACAGAGAAATTCGCTGCTTGATTCCCAATAACCAGACCTTGATATTCATTTTCAGCCAAATCGATTCCTTTATTGATCGCTTGTAAAACATCGCCACCAATGGTATTCATTTTAGACTTAAATTCTAAGTTCAAGATTCCATCTCCTAAGTCTTCTATAATTGCACCGCTATTGCTCCATACTTTTTTGCTTTCGCGAATGTTGTTCAAGATGATAAATGAATCTTGACCAGGAACTTTAGTTTGTGATTTTGTAGGGATATTGTAGAAATAAGTAGCCCCTTCTTTAATAGAATAGAAGCTTTTGCTTCCGGCAGCTAGCATATCATTTACCCAAGCAGCAGGAGCAAGGCCTTCTGCTTTCATGATTTCAATTCCTTTTTCGACACCTATAGCGTCCCAAATTTCGAATGGACCATTCTCCCAACCGAATCCAGCTTTCATAGCATCATCGATTTTGTATAATTCATCTGAGATTTCAGGAATTCTATTCGAAACATAAGCAAACATACCGGCAAAACTTTTGCGATAAAATTCACCCGCTTTGTCTTTTCCTTTTACCAAAACTTTAAAGCGATCAATTGGTTTATCAATTGTTTTTGTTAGTTCTAAAGTAGCAAAGGATGCTCTTTTAGCCGCTCTGTATTCCATAGTTTCTAAATCCAAAGTCAGAATTTCTTTTCCTTCTTTTTTATAGAAACCTTGTCCCGTTTTACTACCAAGCCATTTGTTTTCCATCATTTTATTGACGAAGTCTGGCAGTTTGAATAATTCGTGTTGCTCGTCATTTGGACAGTTTTCATAAATTCCATTAGCAACATGTACCAAAGTATCTAGTCCAACAACATCCACTGTTCTGAAAGTAGCTGATTTTGGTCGGCCAATAACTGGTCCAGTCAATTTATCTACTTCTTCAATGGTTAATCCCAATTCTTTAACCAAATGGAATAAACTTTGAATTCCGTAAATACCAACACGGTTTCCAATGAATGCAGGAGTATCCTTGGCTACAACTGAAGTTTTACCTAAGAATTTCTCTCCGTATATAGTAAGGAAGTCCAAAACTTCAGTTGAAGTTTGTGGTCCGGGAATAATTTCAAATAATTTTAAGTAACGCGCAGGGTTGAAAAAGTGAGTTCCACAGAAATGTTTTTGGAAATCTTCGCTTCTTCCTTCACTCATAAAGTGAATCGGAATTCCAGATGTGTTTGAAGTAACCAAAGTTCCTGGCTTTCTGAATTTTTCGATTTGTTCGAAAACCATTTTCTTGATGTCCAAACGCTCTACTACCACCTCAATAATCCAGTCAACAGTAGCAATTTTTGCCATGTCATCCGTAGTATTTCCAGTTGTAATTCGGTTAGCGAATTTCTGACTGTAAATAGGAGAGGGTTTTGACTTCAAGGAGTTCGCTAAATGCTCGTTTACCAATCTGTTTCTAACGATTTTACTTTCTAAAGTCAGACCTTTTTTAGTTTCGGCATCCGTAAGTTCTCTTGGAACAATGTCCAAAAGTAAAACTTCAACTCCAATGTTGGCAAAATGGCAAGCAATTCCTGAACCCATAATTCCGGATCCTATCACTGCAACTTTTTTAATTGTGCGTTTCATACGTGGTTTATATTTATTTTATATTAAATCCCAAAAGCTATTGGGAATATTGACATTCTTAATTTTATTTCAGACTGATAATACTATCACTCTCTGAAATCTCAGTTTGAGTAAATATGTTTTTCTCTTGAATCAGTTCGTTGATCGTCTCAGCTACTTCAATGAAATGTTTTAGTTTTTCGTCAGAGATATGCTGCTTCACAGTTTCATTAAACTTCAAAACGGTATTCTTAGATAACTCTCTTTTCTCTTTACCAAAATCAGTTAGGTAAATTAAAACACCGCGACCATCCTCTGGATTTTTCTTTCTGATGATGAGTCCTTTGTCTTCCATTGATTTTAATGTTCTGGTCAAGCTCGTGGCTTCCATCCCCATTTTTGGTCCTAAAGCTGTCGAGGGAGTTCCTCCCTCTTTATCAATGCTCAGCAATGCAAAACCAGTAGCCATACTGGCATCGTATTTTGAAGCTTCCTCGTTATACATTCGTGCAACCGCTTGCCAAGTAGCGCGAAGGATGTAATCTATTGTTTTGTCTTTCATAGGTAACTATATCGATTTCAAATATAATAAAAAAAATACTATGCACGCATAATAAATTCAATTTTTTTTTCATAAAAAGTATTAAATATAGAAAAATACCACTGAATTAGAGTCAATTGATTGGTTATTTAAGGTATTTTTAGGGCATGTCCTTCCTTAACCCCGATTGTTATCGGAGGGCAGGTCGGGCTGTACGTTGTATCTTTTATATCGCTATCGTGCTATAAAAGGATGCCACTTCCATCCCTCATGCAGCTACATTATGGAAAGAAGAGTAGGATTTGTCGATTAAATTAAAAAATGATAAAAGTGTTTTAGTCTGAAATAATATTGAGGAAGGAATCGGTATTATAATATAGTTGCAAATTTATTTATGGGATGATCGCTTCGTAATTATGGAAAGTTTGAAGATAAATTTTGCGGTCGCTTTCGTGGGTATGTATTGCAAAAGTTATTCATAGCATCTCAAAATAATTCGAAAGCCCCAAAAAAACAATTAACCAACTTTCAAAAAAAGACATAAAAAAACCACGAATCGCAATTCGTGGTTTTTCATTTGGTTTTTACTTAGTTGTAAATTTTATAGAATAAGTCAATGTATTTCTGCATCACTATTTTTCGTTTCAGTTTCAAAGTAGGAGTCAATTGTCCACCTTCGATTGACCAGACATCTGGTGTGAGTTCAAATCGTTTTATTTTTTCCCAGTTTCCAAATTTTGCGTTTAAGCCGTCAATTTCTTCTTGGATTCGTGCGATTACTTTTTCATTAGTAATGATTTCCTCATTACTCACTCCCGCATCGATGCCGTGAATTGCAGCCCATTCTTTTACAAAATCAAAATTGGGTTGGATAAAAGCGGCTGGCATTTTTTGTCCATCACCAATAACCATAATTTGATCAATGAAACGCGATTGTTTCATCGTGTTTTCAATAAGTTGTGGTGCAATGTATTTTCCTCCTGAGGTTTTAAACATTTCTTTTTTACGGTCGGTAATTTTCAAGAAGCCTTCCTTGTCAAATTCACCTATATCACCAGTATGGAAATAGCCATCAATAATTACTTCACTGGTTAGTTTTTCGTCTTTATAGTAGCCCATCATCACGTTAGGACCTTTGCAAAGGATTTCGCCGTCTTCGGCAATGATTACCTCTACGCTGTCAATTACTTTACCTACAGTTCCTACTTTGAAACCCTTATTTCTCATGTCATTTACGGAGATCACAGGAGAAGTTTCTGTTAATCCGTAACCTTCCATTACCGGAATTTCGGCAGCAGCAAAAATACGTGCTAATCGTGGTTGTAGTGCAGCACTTCCTGAAACCATTAAATCTAAATTACCACCTAAGCCTTCTTTCCATTTACTGAAAATTAACTTTCGTGCAATTTTAAGTTGCATTTCATACCAAGTACCATTAGCACCATAAGGCTCAAATCGCAATCCTAAATCAATAGCCCAAAAGAATAGCGCTTTTTTAATTCCAGTTAATTCAGCACCTTTTGCGTAAATCTTGTCGTATACTTTTTCAAGAAGTCTAGGAACGGCAGTGATAACCGTTGGTTGTACTTCTTTTAGATTGTCACTAATTTTGTCAATCGCTTCTCCAAAATAGATGGATACACCGTAATATTGGTATAAATACAAAATCATTCTTTCAAAAATATGGCAAACAGGTAGAAAACTTAAAGCTCTACTGCTTCCGGCCTCAAATGGAATTCTTGGAGCACTGTTTAGCACATCAGAAACGATGT
Source organism: Flavobacterium frigoris PS1 (assembly GCF_000252125.1). GTDB lineage: Bacteria > Bacteroidota > Bacteroidia > Flavobacteriales > Flavobacteriaceae > Flavobacterium > Flavobacterium frigoris_A. Next base: position 119,419 of record NZ_AHKF01000020.1, read on the forward strand.
TTTTATGTGAAAGCATGACTCCTTTCGGTTTCCCTGTTGTTCCTGAAGTATAAATGATAGTTGCTAATTCGTCTGTTTTAACGTTATTTTTACGAGCTTCAACCTCGTCTTGGTTGCTTGTGTCAAGACCAAGAATAAGTAACTCATTCCAGCTTTTACAACCTTCAATGGTGTTGAAAGAATATACTTCTTTTAGTCTGGGAACCTTATGTTTGATTAGGTTTACTTTATTAAGCACCTCTTCATCAGATACAAAACAATAAATTGCTTCAGAATGATTTAGAATGTATTCGTAGTCATCCTCAGCAATAGTAGGGTAGATAGGAATAGTTTGCGCTCCAGTTTGTAAAATACCAATATCCATGATGTTCCATTCCGTTCGGTTATTGGATGATATAAGAGCTATCTTATCGTTTTTTTGAAGGCCCATTCTCAAAAGTGCCCTCGAGACGGCATTCGCTTTTGCGATATATTCTTGTGTCGAAGTCTTTACCCAAACCCCATCTTGCTTTGTTACTAAAGCGTCAGGAATTGAAGTGAATTTATCTTGCTGATAATAAGGAAAATCAAAGAGTCTGGTTATAGAAGTCATTAATCAAAATGTTGAATTGACTCGCAAATTAAATAAAAAATAGTGAAATTTTTTGTTTTTCAAAAAATAATTGTAAAAAATAACGACATTATTAAAAATTAACGAAATCGATTTCTTTTAGAACTGTTTAAGTGGTTGATAATACGATATTATATGTGATTTTGGACCAATTAGCTAGTTCTGTTAACGAATCTGTATAGTCTTTACTTCTTTCTCCTGAAATGAACATTTTCTTCTTTTGGAAGTGGATAGAGAAGTGTGCATAAGTCCATTGCGCATCATTTTCGCTTTTGTTTTTATACCAAAGTGAGTAAACACCATAGTTAAAGCCCTTCTGGTATTTGGGAGTGCCGTTTTCAAAACATTCCATTCCCCAATCTATATTTGTTTTTGACAAATCATGCAGTTGAAAAACCCCTGTTCCATCAGGATTGAGTTGGACTATTGGCTCTGCTTCTCCTGAAAATAAATAGGTTCCCGTTATGGGATAATCAATAGTTGTAGTGATGTAATGTACGCCGTCTTTGGTTGTGATTTTTTCTGCTTTTTGAGCATAACTGCCAACATTAGAAAGAACTAAGGCTGCAATGAGAAAATTAAGGTGTTTCATACTAGATTTGATTTTAAAGACCGAATCAAATCTAGGTAAAGCTATTTTTTTGAGCAAATATTATCGCATAAAATAACTGTGAAAAGGAAGTTTTGGTCGTTTAATATCGTACTCTGTTTTTATCTAATTTTCTACCTATTGCTTTTGATATGAGATTCAGTCGACATGACTAATTGGTTCGTTTCCTAGTATTTGCTTGCCGTTTTTCTTGTGTTTTTAAGTTTTTAATCAGACGATTAAGATTCTTTTTTTTTAGCGGTGCTCTGTTCTGAATGCAATAGGTCGTATGATAAATGTGAGATTGCAGGAAATTAATTTGCATTTCGTTCCAGTCATCCAAGCTAAGATTCGGATGGAAATATCTCAATTCTAAATACAGGATGTTCCCAAGGTGTTCAAATTTATCTGTTCCCAGATATTCAAGATCAGCATCTGCAAGAATACATTCTAATTTGGTCTTGGGTTTTTGCGGAATAATAGTGGCTCTAATGATTCCGGCAATAGTTTCAATTTCTTTTTTGCTATATCCGTATTCAGGTAATATATTTTCAGCCATTCGAACACCTTCTTCCTCGTGTCCCTCATAAAATCCATTAATAAATCCGGCGTCATGGAGTAGTGCTGCCGTTTTAAGAAGTAGGAGTTCCTCTTCAGTGATATGCTCATAAAATGCAATTTGTTCTGCTAATTCTAGCACATGTTGAGTATGTTTCCAGCGATGGTACATTAGAAAGGGTGACAATTGCTTTTTAAGATCATCCAAAACGTTACAGTACAATGCATTCCAGTTTTTCATGTTTTGATAGTATTAGAAGAGGGTAAAAAGCGAAACGCCAAGAGTTACTTTATCTATTTGCCAGATTATTAAAATGATTAATGTTTCTGCCTGTTTCTTAAAATTCCTCCACTTGCTTCTTTGATGTACTGAATAAACATAAAGGCGGTGGGATCTAATTTTCTTATTTCATCTTTGATGCGCAGTAATTCAAGTCGGGTTACTACAGTGATGATGATATCACAGTCTGCTTTTTGGTCGAAGTTGTCAGGTAAATAGCCGCGCTCACCTTTTATAATGGTAATCCCTTTTCCAAATTTTTTCACAATCAAAGCTTTAATTTCTTCACTTTTAGACGAAATGATATTTAAGGATGTGTATTGTTCTAAACCGTGGGCTATATAATCAAGCGATTTAATGGCTGAGAAGTAAGTAACTATTGAATATAAGGCAGTGGCAATACCAAAGGACCAGGCTGCCGCCAAAAACAACAAAGTGTTCATAGCAAAAATAACTTCAGATACGTTTAGTCCAATTTTCCGCGTCGTTAACATGGCCAGAATTTCTACACCATCAGCAGTTGATCCGCTGCGGATGCACAAACCCATTCCGATGCCAATCAAGCAACCACCAAAAAGCGCAATTAAAAGCCGATCTGTGGTCACAGCATCAATATCAATAAAAGTCATACCTGCAGCTATTAGTAAAAAAGTCATCAAACTTTGTATAGCAAATGTTTTACCCAGCAGCATTTTACCTAAATATAAAAACGGTAAATTAAAGCCTAATACCAGAATTCCAAATGGTAATTGTGTGATTTCATGTACAAGAATTGAAATGCCTATTATGCCACCATCAAGAAATTTATTAGGAATCATAAAGCCTTTTAACGCCAAGGTAATAAACGCTACACCCACTAAATTTAGGAGAATATTTTTTGGATGAAATATTTCTTTCCAGTCTATAGATTGATGGGCAATATTCATGAGGATTATTTTGGATTAAAATCCAATAAATGTACCACTTTATTTTAAAAATAAACAGTATATTTACCTAATAATTAGATAGTTGAGTTGTTTTTTTTTTTTTTTTTTTAGTTTTTTGGTGCCCCAGCCATTTTTTAAATTAATAGTTTTCTATAGTAGAATTTATTAACCTTTAAATAGAGTAATCATGGCAGATGTAATCGTAACGCTACATGTTGACACCAGTAAAATTTCAGAAAAAAACGTGGATTCTTGCAGCAATTTTGGGCAAGGACTAGGAATTAGCAACGAAAACTTTTCAATTTCGGCAAAGGTTGGGGATACTATCATCTGGAAAGGAGTATCCAGTAATGCACCAAAAAAAGACCTAGTCAATATTACTAAAGTACATCATCACAGTGGTAATAATGTTTTTAAAGATAAGGACTTAAAAGGGCATGGCCACCCTGAAAAAGTTTCTGCAGCTGTTAAAAAGGACACAAATGGGGACCATGAAACCTATACTTTGTTTTTTACCGTTTATAATGGTGAAGTAAAACGTGGAGGTCAGTACCATATAGATCCCAAACTAGCAATCAATCCATAATGGAACCGAGTCTTTTTAAATATTACTTCAAAGCCTCCCTTTTTTTTCTTTCTTTTCATTTATCTATGTTTGCCCAAGAGCAAAAAGTGGCTGATAGTCTTGTTGAAATTTACAGGCAAGGGAACCTTGGAAATATTGAAAAGCTTGAATTACTACGAAATTTATCTTTTAATGAAGTAAACGATCTCAACTTATCTCTAAGATATGCTGAAGAGCTAATTAGGCTATCAAAGTTAGAAAATAACTATTTATACCTACACAGAGGGTATTTTCAAAAAGGAACTAAACTGAGAATTACAGGAGATTTACAGCGGTCCTTAGATGCTTTTTTTAAAAGTGAACAAGCTGCTACCAAAGCAAAATATATTGCTGGACAAGGAATTGCATTTTCTTCTATTGCAGATGTATATTCGGTGATGGGAAACTCCAAAAATGCAGGGGAATACTATGATAAGGCAATCAGATTGCTGAGAAAAACGACTAATACTATTGGCTTAGCTTCAGCACTATTAAACGCAGGCGACGAATATTTAAAAGATAAGAAATATGATTTGGCCTTAGCTTACTTTGAAGAGTCTGGGGTTCTTTTCAAGCAGGCTGATTACTTAATTGGCTCGGCTTATAATTTAGGAAACATTGGGATGGTATATGCTGAGCAGGGGAAAAATGATTTAGCTGAAAGCTACATAACTGAAGCCATAAAAATTCTGGAAGACCTGAAAGATTATTATGCGATTTCAGATTATCTAACCTATATGTCAGATATTTATTTGAAGAAAAATGAATGGGCTATTGCAGTCAACTACGCTCAGCGGAGCTTATTGTTAGCGCAAAAATATGGTTTAAAGGAGCAAATCAGCAGCTCAAATCTTAAACTTTCAGAACTATATCAAAACTCAGGGAATGCCAGCGAATCATTAAAATACTATAAAGATCATATTGCATACAGGGATAGTGTCACCAATCTAAAATCAGTACAGCAAATGGCTGACTTGAGAACTAATTTTGAAGTTTCAAAGAAACAGTCCGAAGTCGATTTACTAAATCAAGGAAAAAAAAATAGGCAGATTTTAGCTACTTCGTCCCTTATTTCCCTACTTCTTGTTTTTTTACTTGCATTGGGAATGTATAGACGGTACAAATTCATCAAGAAAACCAATGTCATTATTGAAGAAGAAAAGAATCGATCTGACAGTTTGTTGCTTAATATTCTTCCGGTAGAGACCGCTTTTGAATTAAAGAAAAACGGAAAAGTGTTGGCTAAAAAATTTGAATCAGTTACGGTATTGTTTACTGATTTTGAGAGTTTTACTCATTATGCAGAAAAACTTTCGCCAGAGAAATTAGTCGAAATTGTAGATTATTATTTTTCCAAATTCGATGCAATTATAGAAAAATATAATCTGGAGAAAATCAAAACGGTAGGTGACTGTTATATGTGTGCGGGGGGATTGCCTTTTCCAACAAAAGACCATGCATATAGAATGGTGCTTGCTGCTTTTGAAATGGTTGAATTTGTTAGGGATTCAAAAAATAACAATCCACTAAATCACACTCGTTTTGAAATCCGCATCGGAATTAATTCAGGCCCAGTTGTTGCCGGTGTCGTGGGAACGAAGAAATTTGCTTATGATATTTGGGGCGATTCAGTCAATATCGCTTCCCGCATGGAGTCTAACTCAGAGTCCGGGAAAATTAATATATCTGAAAACACTTATGAGTTGATTAAAGACGCCTTTGATTGTGATTATAGAGGCGAAATTGAAGTTAAAAACAGAGGAATGATGAAGATGTACTTCATCAATGATTCGAAGCATAAAATGATCTAAATGCACTTAAAACGATTCTCTTGTTACTGCAATTCCTTTACAAACCGTGAATTCTGAAACTAAAATGAAAAATTATATAAAAGCCAGAAGTTGTATATGTCGTATTTTTGTAATGTATAAATTCTGTTTAGTAGTGCTGCTACTAATTTGACAGGTTGGCAAAATGGCATCAAGTACATAGAGGTTTTCCGACCTTCCGTCTATGACCAACGAAATGGTACACGAGCTTGATACCCATTGATTAGTTTTAAGGATGGTACCGCTAAGCAGTTTTTTTTATAAAAATTATGGAATGGAGTTCAGGTGACGTGCAAGGAAAACGCCCATGCTAAAGCAAGATTGAAGGAGATAACCGCCAGTAGGTGCATCCAAATCTAGCATTTCTCCAATACAATAGTGATTGTCCATCATTTTTAATTGAAAATTTTCATCCACGGAATTCAATTTAATACCGCCAGTTGTTGATATGGCTTCATCCAATAATGCAGCTCCAGTTATTTCTACAGGGAGTTTTTTGATGTTTTGTGCCAAAAGTTCCGAATTCAGGTAGGTTTCTTTCGAAAGATAGATTTTCAGAAGTCCAATTTGCGCAGGAGTCAATTTGAGCTCTTTTTGTAATTTTTCGCTCGTCTTTTTTATGTTTGATTTTCTGATCTTTTGAAGCAAATCATCATAACTTAATGTTGGTTTTAGATCCAAAAAGATAGTAGCCTTTTGCTTGCTGTTAAGCTCATCCCGAATTTGTGGGCTAACTGCATAAATGGCATTGCCCTCTAAACCAAAACGTGTAATCACAACTTCGCCTTTTTGAGTTTTACTTCCGCAGCTTAGGGCTATATTCTTCAACGGATTTCCTTCAAAGCTATTTATGAAATCGGTATTCCAGTCAACACAGTATGCACAATTTGAGGCTTTAAAAGGAACAACATCGACCCCTTTTTTATGGAAAAGGTCGAGCCAAGTCCCGTCAGACCCAGTTATTTTCCAACTTCCTCCGCCCATGGCAAAAATAGTATGATCAGATTTGATAGCTATATCAGAATTAAAAACAAGATCATCATTCGCATTCCAGCCTGTCCAATTATGTTGAAATTGGATAGCTACATTTCTTTTGTTGAGGACATCAAGAATTGCATTAAGCACTTCAATAGGCTTGATTCCGCTTTCAGGATATACACGTTTGCTGCTGCCTATGTATGTGGGGATTCCCATTAGATCAATCCATTTTTGAAAATCGGCGTTGTCAAAATCGAGTAAGGCTTCCTGGATAAAATGAGATGGAGTATAACGTTCTATCAGTTGCGCTATGGGTTCAGAATGGGTGAGGTTAAATCCGCCTTTTCCGGCCACAAGGAATTTTCTTCCAAGGGTTTTGTTTTTCTCGTAAATGCTAACATTGAACTTCTGCGGATCAAGAAATGCGGCGAGTAAAAATGCTGCAGGTCCTCCTCCAATAATTGAGACTGATTTCTTCACCCTGCAAAAATACTCTTTGTTTAAGGATTAAAGCCGTAATCCTTTTTTTATTAGTTGTTATGATAGCAAAACGGCATGTAATCTAGCGCGGTTTTGTTAGTCTGCCGTACTGTCAATTTAGATATAGGATTCCACTCCGTTCCTTCCGCTCCGATTTCCTTAGTACGTTTGAATTAACAGTTTTTAAATAGAGAATGGTACATCAACAGAAATTGTGTAACGCAGCTAGGAAGGTTTGTTAGATATAAAATGGAAAGAGCTGACTTTTTTTGTGAATAATAGTTTTCATTTGAATAATTGTTAATAATAAGTTAAACAAATCTTCTGCAATCAATATATTGCCGTTTAAAAAGATATTTTTGATTTTTAAAACTATAAATAACCAGTAAGTGAATAAAATTCTCATTTTAACCGCTGTCGCCGCGATTATGCTCGCGCCAACACCACAATTTGCGCAGTCTAAGCGCAAAAAAAATAAGAAAACGGAAGCGGCTGTAACGCCTCCTGCAGAAAAAAAGTCAGAAAGTACTATCAAAGAATACAGCAAGGTAATTACAAAAGACGCAATTTCTGATAAGGGATTGTTTACGGTTCACAAAGTGGATAAGAAATATTATTTTGAAATCCCGAATATCCTCTTAAACAAAGACATGCTTTTGGTAAGTAGATTTTCAAAACTACCTTCTAATTTAGGTGGTGGTTATGTAAATGCGGGTTCAGAAACTAATGAACAACTAATTGTATGGCAACGTTTTCAGGATAAAATACTCATTAAGCTAAAATCTTATAAATCAATAGCTAACGATAGTTTACCCATCAGTATTTCGGTGAAATCAAATAATTATGAGCCTACCTTGTTTGCCTTTGATATTGCCGCATTTAGCAAAGATTCAGCTAACACCGTAATTGATGTGACTAAATTTTATAGTACAGATGTGAAGTCTATTAGCGGATTGTCGTCAGCTATGAGAGAAACATATAAGGTGAAAGGGTTAGATGATTCGAGAAGCTTTATTAATGCGATGCGCAGTTTTCCAATGAATATCGAGGTTGTTCAGGATTTTACCTATAACGCTTCAAAACCACCAGTTTTAGAAGATTCTGAAACGATCAGCATCCAGATGAACCAATCGATGATTTTGCTTCCGGAGCAGTTGATGCAACCCAGATTAGCCGATTCAAGAGTAGGATGGTTTACCATAAGCCAATTTGATTACGGAAGTGATGAATTAAAATCAGACAGCAAAACGTATATCCGTCGTTGGAGGCTGGAGCCCAAAGATCCTGAAGCTTATGCCCGCGGAGAATTAGTAGAGCCTGTAAAACCAATCGTTTATTATTTAGATCCCGCGACTCCTGAAAAGCTGCGTAAATACATCAAAATGGGAATCGAAGAATGGCAAAAGCCTTTTGAAGGAGCTGGATTTAAAAATGCCATCATAGCCAAAGACGCACCAACAAAAGAAGAGGATCCTGATTTTAGTCCGGAAGACATTCGTTATTCTGTGATTCGTTATGTTGCGAGCACAACCCGAAATGCGGTAGGACCAAGTGTTACTGATCCTAGAACGGGAGAGATAATCGAGAGTGATGTGATTTGGTATCACAATCATTTGCGCTCTTACAGAAATAGGTATTTATTAGAAACTGGAGCTGCAAATCCATCCGCACGAACTTTACATACCAGTGACGAGGAAATGGGAGATATGATGCGTATGGTAATTGCACATGAGGTAGGTCATGCCCTTGGTTTTCCACACAATATGGGGGCTAGTTGTGCCTATGAAACTGAAAGCTATAGAAACGGTGCGTTTACGCAAAAAAACGGTATTGCAGCCAGTATAATGGATTATGCGCGATTCAATTACATTGCGCAACCTGGAGATAAGAATATTCGTTTTATACGCCAAATGGGAGCCTATGATCATTATGCTGTTAATTGGGGATATAGGGTAATTCCAAATTCAAAATCTCCTCAAGCAGAGAGTACCACATTGGATAAATGGATTTTGGCAAAAACGGGTGATCCAATGTATAAATTCGGGAAACAGAGCAGTAGTTTTGATCCAACTTCACAAACAGAAGATATAGGTGACAATTCGATGAAAGCCAGTACCTATGGTCTGAAAAATTTACAGTTTGTTGCGGCTCATTTGTCTGAGTGGACCAGTGATGTAACCAATAATTATGAAGATTTAGATGAGTTGTATAAGGAAATGTTGGATGTTTGGAGCAGGTATGTAGGACATGTTGTGACTAATGTGGGTGGAGTGCATGAAAACCTTCAAAAGCCTAACCAAAAAGGGAATGTGTATGAAATTGTTCCCAAAGCACAACAGCAACAAGCGATGCAATGGTTGCAGGACAATGCATTTAACTCACCAACTTGGTTAGTAAATGTATCTACATTAAAAAACATAGATTATGCGGGATACACGGAACTGTTCAGAAACCTGCAAGCGCGCCATTTAAATAATGTTTTAAGTTTTGGCCGTATTGGTAGATTGATGGATGCTGAAATAATGGGGACTACTAATTATAAAGCACTTGATTTGCTCCGTGATATGAGAAAAGGGATCTGGAAAGAAGCAGTTACTGGTACAAATGTGGTCATTTACCGCAGAAATTTACAACGCGCTTATATTGAAAGGATGAACTATTTAATGACCGAAGAAATAAAATCAGATAAATCAGAGGGATATTATAATGTATCGCAATCGGATCTAAGATCTTTGGTAAGAGGAGAACTTAATGTTTTAAAGGGAATGCTCGTGATTGCAAAAAGCAAAGCCCTAAATACCGAAACGAAATACCATTATGAAGACAGTATTAAACGAATTGAACTTATTCTAAATCCTAAGTAGTTTAAATTTAGAAGCAACAAAAAAAATCCGCTACTGGCGGATTTTTTTTGTTGAGGTAATAAAAACACTTTTGTACTGAAGCACTTTTATGCTTTAGAATTGAAAAGTGCTGAATTATTATTTTGATGTTTCAATTTTCTAACTATTTTTGTTAGTTAGCAAAATAAATTAGTAACAAAAAAAAGGTAATGATGAAGAAGTCAATTGTAATAGCGTGCTCGGTTCTGGTATTACTGAGTTGTAAAAAAGAGGATAAAGTTCAGGAAATAACAACGGAAGTGGCATATGCTACTTTTGGAGATAGTATTTCAGATAAAAACGCCTTGTCAAAAGAAGAGATATTAGCCAAATTTAATAAGTTATCTCAAGGAGATACGATTGATGTAAAATTTAAGTCTAAAATAAAAGAAGTTTGTCAGCAGAAAGGATGTTGGATGAGTTTGGATTTAACGAACGATAAAGAAGTGTTTGTTAAATTTAAGGATTATGCTTTTTTTGTTCCAAAAAATTCAGGGAATGCAGAAGTTGTAATTAGTGGAAAAGCCTATGTAAGTGTTGAAACTGTTGAGGATTTAAAACATTATGCAAAAGATGGAGGTAAGTCTCAGGCTGCTATTGACAGTATCGTTGCGCCAAAAACAAAGTATTCGCTTATGGCTGATGGTGTTTTGATAAGAAAATAAATGAAAAACAGTATTCTGTATGACATCTGTTTATTTGATATCGCTCGCTATTCGAGCTGTCGCTCAAATAAAGGTGTTTAAATCTGTATTAGATACTTTGTTATTTTTGCATTTTAAGAAAGATATGAGAGCGTAAATCAAAGCTTAGAATTAATTTCAAAAATCCGCTATTAGCGAATTTTTATTTTCATGAAATATAAAAAGAACCTCGCCAAGGAAGTACTTTTTAGATTATTAAAACGAATGTTTTATTCTACATCTACACATAGTTGAAAAGCGCTAATACTGCCAAATGGACTAATAGCGACAGATTTTAATTAGTGCAAATAAGCGACTTTCTTTCCGATTTTTAATTTGTGAATAATTGCAGTTATTTTCAATCTTCTTAAATATTTTCTCCATTTGAAGTAATTGTTTGTCCATATTCAAATAACACTGGCGCAGGGTATGAACTTTTATCCTGCGACTCAAAGTCTCATGTTTTTGCGCAGTTCACGCGATCGATTTGTTTTTTAGAGTCACTCTTTAGAGAAAGGAGTTCTTTTAATACTAATTAAAATCTAATTATAAAACATATATATTTGACTGTTAGTTATTTAAAATAATATTAAATTAAATATTTCCAAAAAATAAATCTTGGTTTTTGAAATAAAAATGGGCAGCGCAACGGTCACTAAAGTTCGATTTATGCGTTAACATTTGTTTAGGGGAGCTTTTAGTTGTACGTTTGCCCCCCATCAAGAATAAAATTCACAAACAAAATAACGAAAAAGTTGACGGCTTTGCATTTGATCTCAGAGATCAGATGATAGAGTCGAATATTCTTTTATGAACTTAAAGGAATATTAGGTAGTGCAGGACATGTTGAGAACTACATTAATGCAGCGCAAGGAAAAAACCAACCCTGGTTAGGACTGTTTTAGGGGAATACCTTATTTAACAGGACCATTGATGCTGATTGGGAAATGCGCTTCAATCTTAATATCGTTTATTACTTTTAATTAGAAAATAGAGATATTATGGAGGAGAAAAGAAAAATAAAAATTAAGGTTGAGGACCTAACACTGATTTTCGGTAAACGTAAACAGGAGGCTCTTGCTCTACTTGAAAAAGGGATTTCAAAAGAAGAAATCCTGAAGAAAACTAAATGTACTGTTGGGGTCAACAAAGTTAGCTTTGAAATTAAAGAAGGAGAGATTTTTGTTATTATGGGCTTGTCCGGTAGTGGGAAATCTACTTTAATCCGCTGTTTGAACCGACTTAACGAACCTACATCCGGTAAAGTTTTTTTCGATGATCATGATATTACCCGCGAGACAAATAAAGAACTGCTGGAGACCAGACGTACACAAATGAGTATGGTATTTCAAAAGTTTGGTCTGCTGCCACACAGAACTATTCTTGAGAATGCTGCTTTTGGACTAGAGATCAGGGGAGACGAAAAGCAGGAACGGGAAGAAAAAGCCTTGCAGGCACTTGAAACAGTGGGCTTAAAAGGGTATGAATATCAATATCCATCGGAAATGTCAGGAGGTATGCAACAAAGGGTAGGTTTAGCGCGTGCTCTGGCAAATGATCCGGAAGTTTTGCTAATGGACGAGGCATTTTCTGCACTTGATCCACTGATAAAATCGGATATGCAGGATGAATTACTGGCCATACAAAACAAGTTGCAAAAAACAATCGTATTTATTACTCATGATTTAGACGAAGCTATGAAAATAGGTGACCGTATCGCTATTATGAAAGATGGGGTTGTGGAACAAATTGGAACTGCGGAAGATATTCTAACTGGCCCAGCAACTGAATATGTTGAAGCCTTTGTTAATAAAGTAGATCGAAAAACTATTATTACAGCTGAATCGCTGATGTTTAAAAAGATTACGCTAGTCCAAATTGCCAAAGATGGACCTAAAGGATCGATTCGTAAAATGCGCGACATTGGAGTTGACATTCTTCCTGTAGAGGATGAAAAAAGAAGATTTCTTGGTTATGTCTGGTTGCGAGACCTGCTAGAATTAGAAAAAGAAAAAGAAATGTCTATCGAGAAGGCACTGAAGAAAAATGTCCCTAGTGTCTATAAATCCTATTCTGTAGAAGATATGCTGCCCCTGATTATAGGGACTAAATACCCTCTGGCTGTTATAGAGGAAGATACCGGGAAATTACTTGGTCTGATATCTCAAACTTCTCTGATTATTGAAGCTACGCGATTTGAAAAAGAAGAAATAAGTGAACTAAAAGAACGAGCAAACGAAATGTAATATGGAAAAGTTAATTGATCTTGGTAAATATATAGAAATAGGAATTAATAAGTTAGAAAAGAACTTTTCCGGATTGTGGGAAGCTATTGATGGTGTCATTTCCTGGACGGTTGACAGTATGAATGACGTATTGCTGGGCATCCCTTTTTATATCATTATTGCATTTGTAGCCTTGGGGGCTTATTATGCTAATGCTGGAAAAAGTGCCTTTAAAATAGAAGGATTAAAAAAAGGAGCAGGATTAGCAGTATTTGCCGTTTTTGGATTATTGTTGATTTTTGCGATGGGCTATTGGGAAGAATCCATACAAACAACCACCTTGGTTATTGTTTCCACCCTGATTGCGTTACTTTTTGGAGTTCCGTTAGGGATTGTGGCCGCCCGAAGCACAACAGCTGACGTTATTATCAGACCCATACTTGATTTGATGCAAACCATGCCAGCCTTTGTTTATCTGATTCCGGCTATTTTCTTTTTTAGTGTAGGAAATACGCCTGGAGTTGTAGCTACTGTGATTTTCTCGCTGCCGCCCGCTGTTCGTTTAACTAGTCTAGGAATTAGAAATGTTGCAGAAGATGTGATTGAGGCAGGACGCGCTTTTGGTGCAACCGAGAGACAAATTTTATTTAAAATACAATTGCCTTTGGCAAAACCAACTATTTTGGCGGGAATCAACCAAGTTATACTATTGGCTTTATCGATGGTGGTAATCGCTTCGATGGTAGGAGCTAAAGGACTGGGAAGTATTGTTTACCAGGGAATTCAGCAGAACGACATTGCAAAAGGTTTTGAATCTGGATTGGGCATTGTGATATTGGCGATAATTTTAGACAGAACGACACAAGCTATCGCAAAGAAAAAATAAGAGTAATAAGAATAATAATAAATAAATATAATTATGTTGAAATTGAGAAAGTTAGGAATCTTACTTGGAGTTGCACTATTAACTGTTTCAGTTAGTTCATGCAAGAACGGTGAGAAGAAAAAAGAAGAAGGCGAAAATAAGAAAGAAGTTAGCATCTTTTATCCCAATTGGTCTGAAGGAGTTGCGTTTACTTATTTAGCAAAAGCAGCACTTGAATCACACGATTATGAGGTGACATTAACCAATCTGGCACCAGGTTTGATATACGGAGAATTGTCGAAAGACGACTCAAAAGGGGATGTATTTCTTGATGCATGGCTTCCCAATACACACAAAGATTACTGGGCCGATTATGGTGATAAACTGGTAGTATTAGGTGAAGCATTTAGCGAGGGTACAACTGGTTTAGTTGTTCCTACTTATGTTACAATTAACTCTATTGAAGAGTTGAACGCCAATAAAGATAAATTCAAAGGTGAAATTATTGGTATTGGCGGTGGCGCTGGTATTCATGCTAACACGGTTAAAGCAATTGATTTATACGGTTTAGATTATGAACAGATTACATCAAGCGGACCTGCAATGGTGGCTAGTCTTGAGAAAGCAATCAGGGACAAAGAGTGGATTGTAGTAACCGGATGGAAACCACATTTCAAATGGTCTCAAAATGACCTGAAATATTTAAAAGATCCTAAAGGAGTTTATCCAAAAGATGCCTGTACAATTATTTCAAGAAGAGGATTTAAAGAAGACCAACCAGAAGCGGCTACTTTTTTCAAAAACTTTAACCTTGATGAAGGGCAATTGGCTGAATTAATGACAGCTATTAAAGACAAAGGAGAAGAAGCAGGAGCAACAGAATGGTATGAAGCTAATAAAGTATTAGTTGATTCCTGGATGAAATAAGCTGGAAGTTTAAAACTTTGAATGAATATACAAAAGGAGTCATATTATTGAAATGTGGCTCCTTTTGTGTTTTGATTTTAGAAAAGTATGTTGCTATTATTTAAAAACCCTGACGAGATGATTTCACCAAATATATAGATCATATTATGATTGTTTTTGGGACAGCCGCTATAGAAATGATTTTGGTTATAGGGTTCGTTTTCCATAGTTAGAAGATCAGCGTTGCAACCATGGGCCAGAGGGAGCATAATTATTTTATTATGTCAGGCGTGGCGCTTTCCAACTCGACAATAATTTCATTTTTACGATTAAAGAATTCAAAAGGAGGATTGTATCCTAAAAAGTAAAAGCGGTTTGTATAAGTTATTCCTTCAGCATCTAAAGCTGATTTTAATTGCTGTTTGTACTTTTCTATTTTTTCATCATTAGCCCAACCACCAAAGCTGATAGCAGCGACAGTTTTTGCAGGTTCTTCCCGAAATTCAATCTCTGATTGGTCAGGCTGTGGAAGGGTTTCCTTTTTAAATTTCTTTGGAACCATAAACATCATCGTCATGGAATCCTCCAAAGACATAGCTACAGGCGAAGTCATCGCTATTTTTTCATTCTGTTTATTTCCGCCAAAAATATATCCCGCTAAAATGGAAAATCCTTTACTTGAAGCATCTTTATATTTATTACCTGACAGTTGCACAGAAGTAAACAAAGTTGCTTCATAGCTGCGTATTTCAAAAGTATTATATTCTTTATTGACTACATACGGATAGGTTTCAATATTTCTTTGTCCATTTATGGCATAAAGCTGTACAATAATAAAGGCCAAAAGGACCACTGCAAGTATGATTAATAGTGTTTTCATTGCTTAAATTTAAGTATAGAACTATTTCGTTTTTAATGACCACCAACGTTTCTGATTTTCAAGAAGTTTACAGCTTCTGGAAACGACTGTATTCACGATACGAAAATACGAATAAAAATGGTGGTTCCAGTAAATTTGCAAATGCTCGGTTACTATGAATCAAACAAGTAAAAAAGTTATTTTTTAAAATTCAGGAGACTTTTATGACAATTTCTTTTTTAATAACGTAATAAAATTGCGCAGCAGCTATACTTTGCGGAGCTGGCGAAGCAATATCTTCGATCAAGATTCTCTTTTTCGCAATGGGACACGTTGCAAACGCTAGTTTTTGTTTTTTAATTGAGGAAGGTACTCGATGCAATCGAGCACCAGCGGTGTTACCTGCTGGCTTTATTTTATATATTGTTCTAAAATTCCGCTGTCTTTTAAAAATCTGTCATAATCTTCAATATTTAAAATATGATTTACAGCTAATTTCTTATCTTTTGCTTTGTTAAAATAGGCCTTCACAATTTCGTAGCCTATCCAATATCCCAAATCATTGGGTCTATCATCTTTTCCACTAGTTCCATAAAGCCAATCCTGCATATTGTTTCCATGCATTTTTTCCACAAACTCATTGCATAACTCTTTCTTGTGCTCATTTCCGTAGTTGTTTGCTTCTTTATTTCCCTTTTGTCCTGTGACTAGTTCCGCTATAAAGTCTGCCGCTCCTTCAATGATAGAGAGTTGCAGTAAATTTCTTTCTCCATCTTCATTCCATTTTTGTTGGAAATGTATGGATTCGTGAATTACCAATCCAGGAAGATGGTCTAGACTTGTAAGTTTTTCGGCTCCAATTAGTAATCCGTCTTGAGATCTAGTTCCTGCACTATTAAAGCGCCCTACAACAAAATAAACTGGTGGATAAACAGCAGCTGGATACCAATATTCCAATGCATAAAAGTATGGTTTAACCTTTTTTTCCTCTTCTTTGATTTTTACCGCAATACCTCTGATTTTTTCGTAATCTTGTCTTCTTCTATTTACCATATTTAGTAAAGAGTCTGCACTAATTATTCTATAGGGAATAAAATGTTGAAGTCCAATTGTTCCGTTTTTGATATAAGTCTCGAATGGGTTTGCATCTAAGTTTTCTATCGTATCAAACGCTTTCCAAAAATTTTGAATATCTGAAGTATCAAATATAACTTCTTGTGGGTCTTTAGGGAAATTTATCTCTTGTCCAACTACTTTTGAAAGGCATAATACTGTGACAAGTAATAGTATTGTTTTATACATTGCGATTGTGTTTTCAGGTAACGTTATGCCACTTTGAGATGGCTAGAAGTTCGTAACCGCTCAGTTTTCGGCTTAACGAAAACTTGATGCGAAACGGTAATTCGACTAAATTCCAGCTAGCTCAAAACAGTTGTTACAAGCTGGTTGTTTTTTGTCAAAATTATGATTTTAACTGCAAACTTTTCAAATTTATGTTGGCAGATTCCGACTTTTATATTTTCTATTTGCTATTCCAATTTACGTTTCAACGTCATTTCTTTTTAAAATTTCAGTTCTGCTTTTATGTCTTCCGGAATCTGCTGTTTGGTTTCTATTTGTCCATAAAATTTTAAAGCTTTTTGTCTCATTTGTTCGTCATTTTTAATTTCAGAAACTTTGAGTAAACATAATGAATAGTGAATTTTAAAGTTCTCATCTCTTTTATAAGTTGAATAGCATCTTTCTAAATATTCTAAACCTTCATCGTAATTTTTGTTTTGAGATAATAAAACGCCTTTTAGAAATATTACTTCGTCTTTTAATTTTAGATTTGATAATTTGTATTTTTCAATTGCGATATTTATATTTTCTAATCCTTTATCTACATCTCCAAAAATAGTAGAAGTTAATGCAAAACCATAATAACCTTCAGGATTTTCAGGAAATAAAGTAATTAATTCATTATACTTTTTTCTAGCAATTTTTAATGATCTATCTTGACCTAATCTTAATCCTTCAGAAGCTAAATTTATTTTAAATTCTAATGTTTTTTTTGATAGACTGTCAGCCATTATATAGCAAGCTATTGCCTTTTCGTCATTTAATAATCTCAAAGTGTATCCCGTAAAAAAAATTGCATCACAAAATGTCGTGTCGGTTTTGTATGCCTTAAAGAAAATATTTGAAGTTATTTTGAGATATTTTGGGTTTAAAGATTTATTTAAATATAAAGTTTCAATACCTAAATTATAGAGCTTCATCGCTTCGGGATTTTCAGATTTACAATACAAGTTTTTACCTTCAAAGTAATCTTGAGAAAAAGTTAAATTAAAGCTTAATATTAGTAAAATAATAATGATTTTTTTCATTTTAAATATTTCTGTTTTCTGTGCGGTTTTTTGGTTCAACTTGCCTGTAACGTTATGCCACTTTGAGATGGCTGGAAAATCGTAACAGCTCAATTTTCGGTTTAACAAAAACTTGATGCGAAACGATAATTCCACTAAACTCCAGCTAGCTCAAAATGGCTGTTAGCAATAGTTTTTTATATTATTAGTTTGTAAGCAATAATAATTAAAAATGGTAAACTATTATTTAATGCGTGAAAAAAATAAGAATAAAAAATATTATGTTTTCGGGTAATATAACAGAAAAATAAACCAGCAATTATTTTTTCTGTTATGCCTAATAAATTTATATATTCGAAATTATGGAAGTTTGATAAGTGCATAAGACCAAAAATAATTGAAGAAATCCAGATTAAATATTTTAAATTTTCATTAATAAAAAGCAAAAATTTTTCATAGAGTTGATTTTGAAAGGAAATAAAGCATGTTAAGATGATTAATACTATTATCGATGAGTTTCGATAAATGTCGACTTTGATAACTGTTGCTAATAAAATTATTGTAGCGATGACACTAATTATAAAAATCTTTTTGTTCTTAAATCTCAAAAATCCTCGATAACCAAATTCTTCAATTAACGGAATTAAAATTAGATATGGAAAAATTTTTTCAATATTATATAATGTCAAATCACTTTCTTCGATAAATGGTTCATTAGTATAAAAAGATTTGATAAATAAAACCAAGAAATTTAAAATTGTAAGAAAAATAAAAATTATAAAATCTTTTCTAAAATTTCTACTGGTCTTTTTGTAAGGATTATTTATGAATTTTAAAAAATCATTTTTTGTTATGCATTCAAAAAGATTCGTCATTCGATATAGGCAGTTACTATTAAAATTGTTGCTAACTGGTATATAGGCGAAATAAAACGTCGCCAATCTACCCTTTTTTGGGTGTATATACGAAGTCTTGTTTCGCTTTATTTACTCTCAAATATAGTAAAAATGTTCTTACAAATCATCAAGAGCACTCTAATTCCTTCCCATAAAAAAAGCGCTCCTTTTCAGGAACGCTTTCAATATTGTAGATCAAAAATATTATTTTTTATCAATCCATTTTTTGGCATTGACAAAAGCTTCGTGCCAAGGAGAAACTTCATCGTTTCTGCCTGCTGGATAATTCGCCCAGTTCCATTGAAAATTAGAACGCTCAATATGTGGCATCATCACCAGGTGACGACCTGTAGCATCACATAGCATAGCAGTGTTGTAATCAGATCCGTTTGGATTTGCTGGATATCCTTCATAACCGTATTTCCCTACGATGTTGTATTTTTCTTCGGCTAACGGCAAATTGAATTTTCCTTCACCATGCGAAACCCAAACTCCTAATGTCGATCCAGCTAGTGTATGCAACATTACTGATTTGTTTTCCTGTACCGTTACTGAGGTGAATATACTTTCGTGTTTATGGCTGTCGTTATGAAGCATTTTTCCGTGTACTTCATGCTCCGGATTAATCAATTCTAATTCCATAAACAACTGGCAACCGTTGCAAATACCAACAGATAGTGTGTCTTCTCTTTTGAAGAAGTTTTTCAATGCGCTATTTGCTTTTTCATTGTATAAAAACGCTCCTGCCCAACCTTTGGCTGAACCTAAAACATCCGAGTTAGAAAAACCACCCACGATGCCTATGAACTGAATGTCCTCTAGGTTTTCACGACCTGAAATCAAATCGGTCATGTGAACGTCTTTAACATCAAAACCGGCAAGATACATGGCGTTTGCAACCTCACGCTCAGAGTTGCTTCCTTTTTCACGGATGATAGCCGCTTTTGGACGTGGTTTTGAGAAGTCGATTACGGGTTTCTTTCCTGTAAAATGTACAGGGAAAGTAAACTGTAATGGTTGGTTTTTATAATTGTCGAAACGCGCTTGCGCCATTCCGTTTTTAGATTGCTTTTGGTCTAATAAAAATGAAGTCTTAAACCAGATATCTCTGTATTTTGGAATACTTAATGCACAAGGTCCAAAGTCTAACCTTTCATCAGTCGTAACAGTCCCTAATTTATAGAAAGGAACTCCATTTGCATTTAATTTATTTTCTAAAGTAGCATCGTCCTTAGCTTGGAAAACAATTCCTATGTTTTCGGCAAAAAGATATTTGATGATGTCTTTTTCTTCAAAAACAGAGAAGTCAATTTTGGCTCCCAAGTTCAAATCAGCAAAACACATTTCTAATAAGGTTGTAATCAATCCACCACTTCCTATGTCGTGTCCGGCAAGGATTTGATCGTCAAGAATTAATTCTTGCATCGTATTGAAGGCCTTTTTGAAAAAAGCGGCATCTTTAATTGTCGGTGCATCTTTTCCAATAGTATTCAAAGTCTGTGCTAATGAAGAGCCACCTAATTTGAAATCATCTTGCGAAAGGTTGATATAATAGATAGAACCACCGTCTCTTTGTAAAACAGGTTCCACTACTTTATTGATGTCGATACAATTTCCACCTGCCGAAATGATAACCGTTCCCGGTGCGATCACTTCTTCGTTTGGATATTTTTGTTTCATCGAAAGTGAATCTTTTCCAGTAGGGATATTGATTCCCAATTCGATTGCAAAATTAGAACAGCTTTCTACCGCTGCGTACAAACGAGCATCTTCGCCTTCATTTTTACAAGCCCACATCCAGTTAGCCGAAAGTGAAATTCCTTCCAGACCGTTTTTGATAGGTGCCCAAACGATATTTGATAATGCCTCTGCAATCGCAGTTCTACTTCCTGCAACAGGGTCGATCAATGCCGCAACCGGAGAATGTCCTATTGAAGTCGCCACACCTTCTTTACCTAAATAATCCAAGGCCATTACACCACAGTTATTCAATGGTAATTGTAAAGGTCCAGTAGTTTGTTGTTTGGCTACTTTTCCACCCACACAACGGTCTACTTTATTTGTTAACCAGTCTTTACAAGCCACTGCTTCTAGTTGCAATACTTGCTCTAAGTAGGTTGATATGTTCTTTTTATCGTAATGTAAATCAGCATAATTCCTGTCGATAGTTGCGTCAGTCATTACCACTTTTGGAGAACTTCCAAAAAAGTCTTCCAAAGCATAATCCATCGGTTTAGCACCAGTGGTTTTTGATTCGAAAGTAAAACGATGATCTCCAGTAACGTCACCTACCTGATACATGGGAGCGCGCTCCCTGTCAGCGATGCGTTGTAAAGTGTTAATGTCTTTTTGACCAATAACTAATCCCATTCTTTCTTGAGACTCGTTACCGATTATTTCTTTGGCCGATAGGGTAGGGTCACCCACTGGCAATTTGTCTAAATCAATCAATCCACCTGTATCTTCCACTAATTCCGAAAGACAGTTTAAGTGTCCTCCAGCTCCGTGATCGTGAATCGATACAATTGGGTTGTTGTCGCTTTCTACTAATCCACGA
Organism: Flavobacterium frigoris PS1; assembly: GCF_000252125.1. GTDB lineage: Bacteria > Bacteroidota > Bacteroidia > Flavobacteriales > Flavobacteriaceae > Flavobacterium > Flavobacterium frigoris_A. Next base: position 140,494 of record NZ_AHKF01000020.1, read on the forward strand.
ATGGCGTTAGCAACACGTTTTTGCATTTCTGGGTTCGAACGTTGGATTGCGTTTAATTCAATTCCTGAACTAAAAGCACCAGTATCAGCAGAAGAAACTGCAGCACCACCCATTCCGATTCTATAATTTTCTCCACCTAGGATAACGATTTTGTCTCCTGTTTGTGGTGTTTTTTTGATTGCTTGTTCTAATTTTCCGTAACCTATTCCCCCTGCTTGCATAATCACTTTGTCGAAACCTAATTTGCGAGCATCTTCTTCATGTTCGAAAGTAAGCACTGAACCTGTAATTAACGGTTGTCCGAATTTGTTTCCAAAATCAGAGGCTCCGTTTGAAGCTTTGATCAAAATATCCATTGGAGTTTGGTACAACCATTTTCTTTCGGTCATTCCTTTTTCCCAAGGTCTGTTTTCTTCTAGTCTTGAGTAAGAGGACATGTAAACTGCCGTTCCTGCTAGAGGCAACGAACCTTGTCCACCTGCTAAACGGTCACGAATTTCTCCACCTGCACCAGTTGCCGCTCCATTGAAAGGCTCTACTGTTGTTGGGAAATTGTGCGTTTCTGCTTTTAATGAAATCACAGAATCGAAATCCTTAGTTTCATAAAAATCAGCTTTGTCAGCACTTTTTGGGGCAAATTGTTGTACACGTGGCCCTTTTACGAACGCCACATTATCTTTATATGCTGAAACAATATCGTGTGGGTTTTCAGCAGAAGTTTTCTTGATCAGTTTGAATAGGGAAGAAGGCATTTCTTTACCATCAATTACAAAAGTTCCGTTGAAAATCTTGTGGCGACAGTGCTCTGAATTGGCTTGTGAGAAAGCAAAAATTTCTGAGTCGGTTAATTTTCTACCGATTTTCACGGCTAAATTATCCAAGTATTCCACTTCTTCCGGGCTCAAAGATAATCCTTCTGATTTGTTATAAGCAGCAATATCATCAATGTCTAATATAGGCTCTGGCGCAACATCCGTGTTAAAAATATCTTGATTTAATTCTGAATATTTTTGAGAAAGCATCGGGTCAAAATCAGTGAAATCAGCTGTTACTTTTTGAAATTCTTCGATTCGAATGATTCCTGAAATCCCCATATTTTGGGTGATCTCAACAGCATTGGTACTCCAAGGCGTAATCATTGTGGCACGAGGACCAACAAAAAAATCCGTCAATACGGATTTTTCTATTTTATCTGAGTCGGCAAAAAGCCAATTTAGTTTTGAAATGTCTTGAGCCGAAATTTCGCTTTGCGTTTGTACTGCAAAAACAGTTTTGCTTTGGTTTTCAAAGAAATGGATCATTGTTGTGTAGTTTGTTGTATTACGGTGCAAATTTAGTTTAAAAAAATAGTAAGCGCAAGTGTGAAATACAAAGTATTTAACAAAATCGAACAATTAAAAAAATACTGAAAATTGCTTAATTTATCTTTGAGTTATACGTTTTATTTCGGGAATGGCTTACTTTGGTAGGCACCCAAATCAGGCGGTAAAATTCTGGTGCTTCCCAAAATGTCAATTGGAATCAGGAAAGCCGAATTCCCTTTTGCGAAAGCGGCAGAAGTAGCTTCAATATTGAGTTTGTTTTGAGCCAGGTTATAAAACTTCGGACTTTCGTTTAAAACTATGGCGTTGTAATGAACAGCGTCTGTTTGAAATTGATAGTCGGGATTCGTTGCAGTCGATTCATATTTTATCAAACAATTATTGAATTGGTAGTTAAAAGCAGCGGTCGTTTTTTTGCTCAAAAGCAATTCGTTAGCATAAGAACCGTAAATAATGCAATTGTTAAAAGTGGCTTGCGTCAAATCTTTAACTTCAGGAATGGCTCCTATGCTGTAATTATTTATGGAAACGGCCACTTGTGAGGAGCTGTTCCAGTTATTATTGAAAGTAGAATGGGTGAATTTATAATCTCCGCCGTAAGAACAGCTTAAAGTAGCCAAGCCAGCAGAATTGATTACCATGTTTTCGCCTTCTATTTTTGCGGTCTGTGCCAAAATACCATAGTTAGATGAATCGTAAATTTGGGTGTTTTTAATGGAAACTGTGGTTCCGTCGTTGTTTTGTATCAACAATCCGATGGTGGCATTTTTGATCGTTAAATGATTAATACTATTGTTTGTGCTTCCGTCAGTAAGCCAGATTGTTCCCCATTGTCCGGGAACATCAGAATATTCCGGTTCCAAGCGATCACCTTCAAAAACAACTTCTTTTTCCAATCCGTCAGTATTTGATTGGGCACCGTTTATGTTTATGGAAGCATTATTGCCTACGATAAATCCTGAATTAGCATGAAAATGGACACGACTTCCAGCTTCAAAAACAGCTTTTTTTCCAGAAGGAACGGCTGCATAACCATAAATCACATAAGGTTTTTTATTAGTAAATAACAATTCGTTGCCATTTACAGGGTCATTTTGATCAAGGTAAAAGCCTTCAGTTTTTTGATCATCAATGGGAAGCGTTTCAGTTGTGCCGTCAGCAAAACGTTTTGGATATAGGAAAACGGCATCTTGGATGAGTGTTACCAGTTCAACCTTTTGAAGATTGGTTCCAGCATCAAACTCAATCTGGTCCGTATAAAGAAAATCAGTAGGGTTTGCGTCAGTAATGTCAGCGGTAGTTTCTATGAAAATATAGAGGCTGTCTTTAGCCAAAAGATCAATGTTATTGAACAGTTTTCCTTCTGTCCCTTGCATGCCATCAACCGTCATTCGATATTTAGAGTTTAATCCCTTTGCTAATTTTATTGTTGGTATGCTGATGTCATTTTTACTGCGGTTGTACACTTTTAGTCTGTAAGTGCTAGAGCCAATATTCGTAAAAACGGTATCCAAGTATATAGTGTCCTTTGAAAAAGTTAAATCCCCCGTGCTGGCTACCGTTTCAAAATCAGAACGGCAAGAGCCAAGAGCTAAAAATAAGCCAATAAAAAGTAAAAAAGAGATTGAACGCATTTGGTTTCATTTTTTGTAAAAATAAGAAAAATCTATTCTGAAATCAGAATAACAATTGTATTTACTGTTTTGTGTCTCATCTTTTATTTATTTTTACATTCTATAAAATAAGACAGATGACATTAGACAAAGATAAAATGCTTCAGTATTGCAATGATTTTTCAAAAAACACACTGATGCAAACCTTAAATATTGAGTTCATAGACGCTGGCGAAGGTTTCCTTGTCGCTAAAATGCCGGTTAACCCATCAGTTCACCAGCCAATGGGATTATTGCACGGTGGAGCTTCGGTGGCTTTGGCTGAAAGTGTGGGAAGTGCAGCTTCCCATTTTTTTATTAATGATAGGGAGCAAGAGGTACGTGGAATCGAAATTTCGGCTAATCATTTAAAAAGCATCCGCGAGGGTTTTGTTTTTGGGACTGCTCGAATTATCCATAAAGGGAGAACGCTACATCTTTGGGAAATTAAGGTTACTGATGAGGCGGGAAATTTAATATCGCTTTGTAAATTGACGAATATGGTTTTGACCAAAGAAAAAAAACAATAAAAAGGGGTCGTGAATTGGGTAAAATTTAATTTTAAACAAATTAATTATGATTGATTTTTTTATAAAAGTAAAACAACAGGAATCACAAAATTTACCTTTTGTGATTTATAGAAAGCCCAATAAAACAAAGTTAATTGGTCTTTTTCAGAAAAATGATCATTTGTATTTTGCAGAAGATTTTAAAGAAACGGGATTTGTGTTTGCGCCTTTTAATGGCAGCCAGATTATCCTTATTCCTAAAAAAGAATCCATATTGTGGGAATCAGAACTAACTGCTTTTAAAGCGGATTACGATTCAGAGAATAAATATCCTGTGAATAATCAAGACAAGGAGCGTTTTGAATCACTGGTACAAAAAGGAGTTGATGCTACAACAAGAGGTGTTTTTAAAAAAGTGGTTTTGTCAAGAAAAGAAATTATTGACCTGCCTAATTTTGATCTGGTTTCAGTGTTTAAAAAATTAATATACACTTATCCAGATGCTTTTTGTTATTGTTGGTACCATCCTAAAATTGGTTTATGGATTGGCGCAACACCAGAGCGCTTGTTAAAAGCCAGTAGGAAGAAGTTTTTTACAATGGCTCTAGCAGGGACGCAAAATTATGAAGATACTATTGATGTTGTTTGGGAGAAAAAGGAAATGGAAGAACAGCAATTTGTGACTGATTTTATTTTGGATAACATAAAGTTACTAACGAGAGAAGTGGCAGTTTCAAGTCCATATACATTGAAAGCTGGTGGTATACTGCATATTAAAACAGATATTGAAGGCAAACTAAATAAGGATTCTAATATGAAACAAGTAGTTTCTGTTTTGCATCCAACTCCTGCAGTTTGTGGTTTACCAAAAGAATCAGCCAGAAATTTTATTTTAGAAAATGAAAAGTACGATAGAGAATATTATACTGGATTTTTAGGAGAGATAAATAAGAAAGAATTTTCTAAAGATACATCTAAAACTGATTTGTATGTCAATTTAAGATGCATGCAAATTACAAATAAGGAGGCTCATTTATATGTGGGTTGTGGTATTACTAAAGACAGTATCCCTGAAAATGAATGGAAAGAAAGTGTCAATAAATCAATGACGATGAAAAGGGTTTTGTAGAGGCTTAGCGTATATAGCATAGAATAGAGAGAACATAGAATAGAGAGTTTAGAATATAAAGGAAAGAGAATGTTTGATAGTGAAATGTTATCAATCACGAATAATAGCAATAAATAATAAAGTAGAATAAAATGAAACTAGATATATTAGCTTTTGGAGCACATCCGGATGATGTTGAATTAGGTTGTGCAGGAACTATTTTAAAAGAAATATCCTTAGGGAAAACAGTTGGGATTGTAGATTTAACACGTGGAGAATTAGGAACAAGAGGCTCGGCAGCCATTAGGGACCAGGAAGCAAATACTGCCGCAAAAATTCTAGGTATTTCCGTGAGGGAAAATCTAGAGATGCGCGATGGGTTTTTTGTGAATGACGAAGAACACCAATTGCAAATCATAAAAATGATTCGGAAGTATAAACCCGAAATAGTATTATGTAACGCTATTGATGATCGCCATATTGACCACGGAAAAGGAAGTAAGTTGGTTTCTGACTCTTGTTTTTTATCAGGATTAATGAAAGTAGAAACGGAACTGGAAGGGGAGAAGCAAACCGCTTGGAGACCTAAACTAGTGTATCATTACATTCAATGGAAAAATATTGATCCAGATTTTGTTGTTGACATTAGCGGGTTTACAGAGACAAAAAACGAATCTATTTTGGCATACAGCTCACAGTTTTATGACCCAACTTCAAAGGAGCCGGAGTCGCCTATATCGTCTAAAAACTTCTTAGAAAGCCTTAATTACCGCACAAGGGATTTAGGAAGACTTGCAGGAGTAGATCATGCCGAAGGTTTTACTGTTGAGAGGTATTTGGCAGTCAATAGTTTAGGTGATTTGAAGTAAAAATGAAGTAAATTTCTAAAAAAAACATTTGCAAAAGTAAACTTTAGTTGTATCTTTGCCACCGCTAAGCAAATGGTGGTTGTAGCTCAGTTGGTTAGAGCATCGGTTTGTGGTACCGAGGGTCGCGGGTTCGAGCCCCGTCTTCCACCCAGAAAGCAAAAGCTTCGAAGAAATTCGAGGCTTTTTTTGTGCTCTTATTTTTTGGGAGAGACAAGTATAAAAAAACCTGCAACTTAAGTTAGTTGCAGGTTTTTGGTTTTATAAAGGGGAGCACTTATTTCAAGCTTCCTACCATATCTTCAGGTTTTACCCATAGATCAAAATCTTCAGCGGTTACATATCCTAAACGAACGGCCTCTTCTTTTAAAGTGGTTCCGTTTTTATGTGCTGTTTGAGCAATTTCAGCTGATTTGTAATATCCTATTTTAGTATTTAATGCTGTAACCAGCATCAATGAGTTATCAACTAATTCTTTGATACGTTTGTAGTTTGGTTCGATACCTTGAGCGCAATGTTCGTCAAAAGACATACAAGCATCTCCTAATAAACGTGCCGATTGTAAGAAGTTAGCAGCCATTACTGGCTTAAACACATTCAACTCATAATGACCCTGCATTCCACCAACAGTGATAGCAACATCATTCCCTATAACTTGAGCGCAAACCATTGTCAGTGCCTCACATTGTGTAGGGTTTACTTTTCCTGGCATGATTGAAGAACCTGGTTCGTTTTCAGGGATGATCAATTCACCAATTCCTGAACGAGGTCCTGAAGCAAGCATACGGATATCGTTAGCAATTTTGTTTAATGAAACAGCTAATTGTTTTAAAGCACCGTGAGACTCCACAATAGCATCGTGAGCAGCTAGGGCTTCAAATTTGTTTTCGGCTGTTACGAACGGATGTCCGGTGAATTCAGCAATGTATTCTGCTACTTTCACATCATATCCTGCCGGTGTATTTAAACCTGTTCCTACTGCAGTTCCTCCTAATGCCACTTCAGATAGGTGAGCTAAGGTGTTTTTAACTGCTTTTAAGCCATAATTTAATTGGGCTACATATCCTGAAAGTTCTTGACCAACAGTAAGAGGTGTAGCATCCATAAGGTGCGTACGACCAATTTTCACTACGTTTTTAAATTCGGTAGCTTTTGCGTGTAAAGTGTCTCTTAGTTTCTCCACTCCTGGGATTGTAATTTCAACCACCGCTTTATAAGCAGCGATGTGCATTCCTGTAGGGAAAGTATCGTTTGAAGACTGTGATTTGTTTACGTCATCATTAGCTTTAATGAATTGTTCTCCTTCGCCAATTTCAAAACCTTTTAATACTTGTGCGCGATTAGCAACTACTTCGTTTACGTTCATGTTACTTTGAGTACCTGAACCTGTTTGCCAGATAACCAATGGAAATTGGTCGTCTAGTTTACCTGCAAGAATTTCTTCGCATACTGCTGCGATTGCATCTCTTTTTTCTGCTGGTAAAACACCTAAATCACAGTTGGCGTAAGCGGCTGCTTTTTTTAGATAAGCAAAACCTTCAATAATTTCTTTTGGCATAGAAGCCGATGGACCTATTTTAAAATTGTTTCTAGAACGTTCTGTTTGTGCTCCCCAATATTTATCAGCTGGAACCTGCACTTCACCCATGGTGTCTTTTTCTATTCTGAATTTCATTTTATTGTTTATTTGTGTGTTTAATTTTTAGTTCAATTTCCATTGATAGCAATGGTATTTTTAATGTTCGAATCTTTTTTAGCCCCGATAGCAGTGAAAATCCCACGTTTTTACGTGGATTGAAACGGATAGCGGGAATAGCTCCTGAAAAAATAAGTGCAAAATCCTTATAATTGAGCTCAAAAATACGGATAAATACTATTTTATGAAAATTGATTTGAATTTTTATTGCTAAGAAAAGATATTACACTTACATTTGTGGCTACATTCAAAAATTCCGGAAAACATGTTTGAATTTTCACAGTACTTAGGCTTTTTACTTTTTTTATCAATTCTAACATTAGGATTTTGGTTAATGTTTTTTTTAGTTAGTTTCGTATCCTATTGGGTAGGTGGCGCAACTTGGGAAGCATATAAAGAAAAGAGAGATAAAAAGAAACAAGAACAATCAGTTTAAATTGATTGTTACTTAAAAAAGGACCCGTTTGCGCGAGTCCTTTTTTTTATACCTTATTTTTAGATAAAAAAATACGGGCCCGTAATGAAACGAACCCGCATTTATGATGAATTAATTAACCCAATTAAATCATTTTTTATCCTGGAAAACCACCACCATCTTCTTCATTGTTTTTTGGAGCATTTTTATCTCTATCCGTTTTCTTTTTATTCAAACGATAGGTAAATGACAAATTGAATTGTCTTTTTCGCCACTGAAACTCACTATAGTTACTTACACTCGATAAATTAGTCTCCGATTTCATTTTTCGTGAATTGAATATGTCACTCACATTAAAAGCGATTGTAGCGTTGTCTTTTAAGATATCCTTGCTAAACGCTGTATTGACCATGTATTGACCTAAACTTTTACCTTGTGCTGTGTTACTTGGTCCAAAGTACATTCCGCTTGCTTGCCATTCAATTTTGTACGGTAACGTTAAACGAGAGTTAACTCTTGCAAACCAAGAGAAAGCTTCATTGTCAAGATTTTGAACAATCACTTTATTTTGTGAATTGGTGTACATAAAATCTCCAGTTGTGTTCGTGTTATAAAGATTGAAACTACTGTTTATTTTCCATTTTTTGATTGGAGAATAATTTAGAGTGAATTCAAATCCAAATTTTTGTTCTTTTCCAATGTTGATTGGAGTACTAAGAATTACCGGAGTTCCATTTACAAATTCACCACTCTCATAACGTACAAAAGAGAACACATCAGTTGTGTTTTCAAAATACATAGACGTATTAAATGTTACTTTGTCCCAACGTTTGATATATCCTAAATCAAATTTATCTGTCAATGAAGGATCTAAATCTGGATTACCTCTAAAGATATTGATATTACTTGAAATGTTAGGAGTAGGGTCTAAAAAACGCCCTCTAGGTCTTGATAAACGCTTACTATAACTTAACGATAGGCTACTTTCATCTGAAATTTCGTAATTTACAAATGCGCTTGGGAAAAACTTGTTGTATTTTTTATTGTTAAATTCGTTTGTATCCAATAAGTTAACGTCGATATTAGTGTCTTCCCAACGTAAACCAAATAGGTAAGAGAATTTATTTATCTTAAAACCATATTGAGTGTAAATGGCATTTATTTTTTCTTTGTATTCTAATGTGTTGGATAAATTAATGTCCGAATTATTTGTGCTTTGACTGCTGAAAATATCATAATTTTTATTTAGGTTGTTGAAATTTCCTTTGTATCCCGCCTCAAACTGGCTTCCTTTTCCAATGGGCAAAACATAGTCTGCCTGAAATTGAAACTGTTTTTGGACTTCGTCATTAAATGTAGTACTTAATGTGTTTTCTGAAGGAAATGTTATGTTAATACCGTCAATTCGAGAAGGATCAACATCGTTGTTTTTAGAATAGGATCCGTCAACTGTCAATTTATGACCGTTATCATTGAAATTTTTGAGGAAGTTAGATGCAAATTCAAAGTTACTTCCTTTGTTAGTACCATTATTTAAACGGTAGCTGTAAGAAGTGAAATTTTGTTGACTATCTAATTCGTTATAAGTAACCAGATCTTCGTTTTCACCGCTATTTTTTCTGTAACTGATCGAGTTCGTCCAGAACGTATTTGGAGCAATTGTCCATTCTACTCCAGTTTTAGTAGAAATTCCTTTTCTAGTTCTCTGGGTTTCCCGATTTTCATAAATGTATTTACTGATGGAACCATCAGGATTGAAATACTGTGAGTTGGTTAATCCGGCACCTTCATTAGTTCTATAGCTATAACCAGTAGAAGTGAAGTAGTTCATCTTCTCTGTTTTGTAATTTAAGTTGGTGCTTAAACCATAAGTTTCAGGAATTCCTCCAGAAACGATGAAAGTACCATTAAACCCTTGGTTTTTTCCTTTTTTCAGAATGATATTCAAAATTCCGGCTCCACCTTCAGCATCATAACGGGCAGATGGATTTGTGATTACTTCAACCTTGTCAATAGCATCAGCTGGAATTTGGCGTAAAGCCTCAGCCATATTTAAGGCATTTGAAGGACGGCCATCAATGAAGATTCGAACATTGTCGCTACCTCTTAAACTTACGTTTCCTTCGACATCAACGGATACAGAAGGAACGTTTTCTAATACATCACTCACTGTTCCACCTTTAACGAGCATATCTTGACCTACATTATACACTTTTTTATCTAGTTTTATCTCTACGGTAGATTTTTCTGCACGGATAACAACTTCATTTAATTGGGCTGCGTCTTCCACTAAAGCAAGTGTTCCTAAATTGCTGCTTTCTTTTAGGTTTTTATCTTTTAATTCAATTGATTTAAAAGAAATAAATTCAATTTTAATATTATACGTTCCAGGGAATACATCAATATTAAATTCTCCTTTTGGATTCGTGATACCTCCAGCAATTACTTTTGCAGTTTTTGAGTTAGTAAACGAAATTGTAGCGTATTCGAGCGGTTGCTTGCTTATTTTCTCAATAACTGTTCCTGTAATTTTTATTCTTTCCGCAGTTGGACCTGGCCTTTGCTGTGCAAAACTCAATAAGAATGTGAAGAACAATGTAAGGGTAAAATAATAATTTAATTTAGAACGCATTATTTTTTTGTTTTAATTATTGTAGTTGGAATGCAAAAATCGGATTTGGTTTAAAGGACAAATCATAAAAATCTGTTAAAAAAACAAATGGAATTTAAATAAAAGCAGTTAATTTATCTAAATCCCTGCCAATGATGGCTTTACCTTCTTTTATTACAATTGGTCTTTCGATCAGAATGGGATTAGAAATCATGGCTTGAATGATTTCATCATCAGTCATTGTTTTATTTTTGAAATTTTGTATCCAAATTTTTTCTTTTTGGCGTACTAATTGCAATGGCTTCATATTTAGTTTTTTTAGAAGAGAAACTAATTCAATGTAAGTTGGTGGCTGTTCTAGATATTTTATGATTTCATGGTCTTGTCCAGAGTCGTCTAACATGGCTAAACAATTTCTGGATTTGCCGCAACGTGGATTATGGTATATTTGAATCATGGTAATTATTTTTTTGAATGAAATAAAAAGGTTATTTTCGGACATACAAAAGTAGGCTTTGAAAGTCTGATTACACATTTAATTAAATAATAATACATGTTTATAGAACAAGGCGTTAATTCAGAAAATAAGTTTTGGAAATATTTGATTGGCTCGGTTGTAATTATAATAGCCTCATTTATTGGACAGGTTCCATTATTATTGGGCTTGTTATATGAAACAATGATTGAAGGGAAAGCCTATCCTTCAGGTAATGATGCAATGATGCATTTTTTCGAGCCTAATTTAACCTTGTTTTTGATTCTTATTTCTTTTGTCTTTACCCTGATAGGGATTTATTTTGTCGTGAGATACCTGCACAAGCAAACGATGCTTTCTGTAACGACATCTCGAAAAAAAATAGATTGGTCCAGATTCTTTTTTGCGTTTTCCACATGGGCAATTTTCACCATTGTTTCCACTTTAATATTTTATTTTGCTAGTCCTGGAGATTTTGTAATCAATTTTAAACCAGTGCCCTTTGCAATACTAGTTGTTATAGGGACGCTTTTGATTCCAATACAAACCAGTACAGAGGAGTACGTATTCAGAGGATATTTAATGCAAGGATTTGCCAATCTTGCCAAGAACAAATGGTTTCCGCTGCTAATGACCTCAGTTATTTTTGGAGGAATGCATTTGTCCAATCCTGAAGTCCTCAAAATGGGGAACATTGTTTTTGTTTATTATGTAGGTACAGGTCTGTTTCTGGGGATAATTACTTTAATGGATGAAGGAATGGAGCTCGCTTTAGGTTTTCACGCGGCGAATAATTTAGTAGGTGCTTTGTTAGTGACTTCTGATTGGTCAGCCTTCCAAACACATTCTATTTTTAAGGACATATCAGAGCCTGAAGCAGGTTTAGATGTTATCTTACCTGTAATTGTAATTTACCCGATACTTTTATTTATCTTTAGTAGAAAATACCAATGGTCTGGTTGGAAAGAAAAGCTAACGGGCAAAATTAATACACAGGAAATCAATAATATTTAAAACAAACAAATTGATAATGAATAAGGTAACCTACAAAAATGTGCACAATCTTTTTAAATTAAATGGATTTCATCTGGATAAAGAAGATTTATGCAGAGTTTCCTATTGTTTGATAAAAGAGGGAGATGAATTTGAAAAATCCATTGGTGATTTTCTATTGGATTGGTTTGATGAAAAATCCTATATCGACTTACAAACTTCTGGCACGACTGGAGCGCCTAAAATTATAAGGACAGACAAGCAGACAATGGTGAACTCCGCTTTGGCTACAGGTGATTTTTTTGAATTGAGCCCTGGAGACAAAGCATTATATTGTTTGCCTACTAAATATATTGCAGGAAAAATGATGCTAGTGCGTAGTTTTATTTTAGGACTGGATATCGATTTTGTGGCGCCAAGTTCTCATCCATTAGCTAAGAATGATACCAAATATGATTTTGTTGCAATGGTTCCGCTACAGGCTCAAAACTCATTGGCGGGAATGAAAAATGTTAAGAAGTTGATTGTTGGTGGTGCTAAAATGAGCAAATCGCTCGAAAAAAGCCTTTTAAAAGTAAATACCAAAGTATACGAAACCTATGGTATGACAGAAACAATCACACATATTGCCGCTAAAAAAGTAGGGGAAAAAGCTTTTGCGCTTTTACCCAACATCCAAATTTCGCAAAATGATCAAAATTGTCTTGTAATCGATGCACCAAAAATTTCTGTAGAACCAATTGTTACTAATGATCTGGTTGAAATAATAAATGGAAACCAATTTGTGTTTTTAGGACGTAGTGATAATGTAGTTAATAGTGGTGGGATTAAGTTAATTCCAGAGCAAATTGAAGAGAAGTTATCAAACGAAATCCATTCTCGATTTTTTGTAGGTGGTATTGCAGATGCGGATTTAGGTGAGAAATTAATTCTTGTTATAGAGGGTGAAAAACCAGCTTTGAATGGAGTTACTTTTGAAATGTTGGATAAATATGAGAAACCAAAAGATGTTTTTTATGTTTCTAAATTTATGGAAACGGAGAACGGGAAAATCAAGAGAAAAGAGATTTTATTGAGTATTTAAATTAATAAAATCCCTTAAAAAAAGAAGCATTATGTTCCGGCATTATGCTTCTTTTTTCTTTATACTATTTTTACATTTTATTAAAAATAGTATAAAGAAAAAATAATTGGAGATGAATAGTACTACTAGCTTTTGTTTTCTTTTGAAGTATCAGAGTCTTGGTTTTTTATGTCCTTTAGTACCCACTCAAGTTCAGGATCGATTCCTTTGATGCGGTCTTCAATTGTGGGAATTACTTCCTTGTCGGGGAAAATACCATGGCCTTCATTAGCCATTTTGAATTTGGATCCCATCTGCATGATACCGCTGCGAATTTGTAAATCACTATTTGGTAGTTTTATTATAGGCATAAATCCGGCAACAGTTCCGTTATAGGCGCCACCGGTTTCTGCACCTACAAAAAAGGCTCTTTTTGATCCTTGTAGATTTGTGGAAAGAATGCTTGATGCTGAAAAGCTGCCACCATTTATAAGGACATAGATTTTTCCTTGAAAAGCATCTTTATTCACTTTGTGTAGTCTGGTATGAGTTGCATAATAATTTTTACCGTTTTCTTGCTTATGTACAGTCAATAATAGATAGCCATATACCAGAGGTGAGTAAAATACTTTTAATGCTTTGATGGGAAATGAACCACCAAACCAATAAGCTCCATTGAATAAACTAGATTTTGATACCACTTCTGATTTGTCCAAAAAGACGAAGCTGGAGTCTGCCAAATAAGAGTATAAATTTACAATTTCGCTTAGACGACCGCCGCCATTATCACGTAAATCAAGAATAAGTGTATTTGATTTGTACTCTTCAATTTTACTGAAGCTTTCCTTATAAAAAGTTCTAAAGTTCCCTTTTTTAAAACCGCTGATTTTCATTATCGCAACACTACTGTCCTTTTCTAAAAAACGAAGATCGTGAATGTAATTTTTTTCATCTTTATTGTATCCGTTAACTCTTTTCTTTCTTTGAATTTCCCTCGATTTTACTTTATCAATTGAAACTACTTCCTTTTTGTTTTTTTTGTCAAGTTTAGAAAGGGTATCTTCCTTTTTCCTTGAGATTGTAACCGTTTTTAGGCTGTCGTTGAATTTGAAATTAAATTGGACACTGTCCTTGATTCCATTTTCGTTTGTGAAATAGGAAGAGAATCGTTTGCCAGCGCTACGGTTCTTGAAAGTAGTATTGAAACCGTCTGAGCTAAAAAAGTGACTGTTTTTATTAATTAAATCAATGGCATTTACTCCGTTTGCGGCAATAACTTCGGTTCCTGCTTTTATGGTTTTGTTGTTCGATTTGTTTTTAACAACATATAATTTGTTGTTTAAAAGCTCATAGTCGAATTGGGAAAAGGGACCTATTCCTTTTTTAAGTAGTGCTTTGACTTCCTTCTTTGTGAATTTTTTGCTGGGAGCAATGACTGTCAGATGACCTTGTCGAACTGCAGCAACCACAGGACTCAATGTGGTATAGAAATCAAAAGGGAGCATGGGTTTAGTAATACTTGATTTTAGGCTGTCGAACTTATAATCAAGTTCTTTTTTGCTGATATACCAATACAGATTAGGATGTAGCTTTTGTAGTTTTCGATAGGTGAAAGCAACATCTGACTTCAGATTTTTTATTGAAATTGAATCATTCAAATGTACATTGTGCTTTTTTACGGAAGCGCATTGTACAAAGAGTAACATTGTGAGGACAAGTAATATTGCTTTTCTCATGTTTTATATTTACACGAAGGCTTTAAAAAAGTGTTTAGGCAGTAGTATTAAGAACACCATTGCCTAAACACTGATCATTATAAACTATACCTGAATGACTCCTAAATTAAATTTCTTTTCAATAGGAGAGTGGTTCGCTGCTTCAATACCCATAGAAATCCATGTACGTGTGTCTAAAGGATCAATTATCGCATCTGTCCATAATCTGGAAGCGGCATAATAAGGAGAAACTTGCTCGTCGTATCTCGCTTTTATCTTCGCGAATAATTCAGCTTCTTTGGCTTCATCAACTACTTCTCCTTTTGATTTAAGTGAAGAGGCTTCAATTTGCGCCAGAACTTTTGCCGCTTGCGTTCCACCCATTACGGCAAGTTCTGCGCTAGGCCAAGCAAAAATTAACCTTGGATCATACGCTTTTCCGCACATTGCGTAGTTTCCTGCTCCATAAGAATTTCCAACAATTACTGTGAATTTAGGGACAACGGAGTTGCTTACTGCGTTTACCATTTTGGCACCGTCTTTTATGATTCCGCCTTGTTCTGATTTAGAACCCACCATAAATCCAGTGACATCCTGAACGAAAACCAAAGGGATTTTTTTCTGATTGCAATTCGCAATAAAACGGGTAGCTTTATCAGCACTATCTGAATAGATAACTCCGCCAAATTGCATTTCACCATTTTTGGTTTTTACCACTTTTCTTTGATTGGCGACAATTCCCACAGCCCAACCGTCAATTCTGGCGTAACCAGTAATAATTGTCTGTCCATAACCATCTTTATAGGCTTCGAACTCTGAATTGTCAACTAAACGATTGATGATTTCCATCATATCGTATTGCTCGTTTCTAGCTTTTGGTAATATGCCGTATATATCTTTTTCTTCCAATGCGGGCTTTACAGATTTCACACGGCTAAAACCGGCTTTATCATAATCACCTATTTTGTCTACAATATTTTTTATTTTGTCTAAGGCGTCTTTATCGTCTTTGGCTTTGTAGTCCGTAACACCTGAAATTTCGCAATGCGTTGTAGCACCACCTAATGTTTCATTGTCTATGCTTTCGCCAATGGCTGCTTTGACTAAATAACTTCCGGCTAAAAAGATACTTCCTGTTTTATCGACTATTATGGCTTCGTCACTCATAATGGGAAGGTAAGCACCACCGGCAACACAACTTCCCATAATGGCCGAAATTTGGGTAATTCCCATACTGCTCATTTGTGCATTATTTCTGAAAATGCGCCCAAAGTGCTCTTTGTCTGGAAAAATTTCGTCTTGTAAAGGCAAATAAACACCAGCACTATCTACTAGGTAAATAATAGGCAATCTGTTTTCCATTGCAATTTCCTGTGCGCGTAAATTTTTCTTAGCTGTAATAGGAAACCAGGCTCCCGCTTTTACGGTAGCATCATTAGCAACGACAATACATTGTTTGCCTTTTATGTACCCTATTTTCACAATCACACCGCCAGATGGGCAGCCACCGTGTTCTTTATACATTCCTTCTCCCACAAAAGCACCAATTTCTATG
Organism: Flavobacterium frigoris PS1; assembly: GCF_000252125.1. Classification (GTDB taxonomy): domain Bacteria; phylum Bacteroidota; class Bacteroidia; order Flavobacteriales; family Flavobacteriaceae; genus Flavobacterium; species Flavobacterium frigoris_A. The sequence goes on from NZ_AHKF01000020.1 coordinate 156,474, forward strand.
CACTTGGCTTTTGGATCAAGTAAGTAATCAACGCGTTCACGTGCGGTCATTTTACCTTCAGCATGTAGTTTTTGAATACGCTTTTCACCACCGCCCAATTTTACTTTAGAAAAATTCTGTTTTAATTGAGAAAGTAGAAGTTTATTGTGATCTTCATTTTTATTGAAGCTTAAATCCATGATATTATAATTTTTTGTGAGAAAATAGATGGCTAAAATACAAAATTCGCTGAGATAAATTTAAGGATTGGACTAGTTTAGAACCGAAATTTAATATTTGTTTGTGTGCGAATAAATACAAAAAAGAAAACAGTTATTGATTTCTGTTTTCTTTTTGTTGTTTTTATAAAAAAGTATCGATGTTATTGCTAGTAGGGATAATTACTTTTTAGATTCATTAACCAATCTTTTTAAAATGGCCCATTGTTTCAGCGCATCTCGAGCTTCAACAGCAGGATAACCCAACATGGTTTTTCCAGCTGGAATGTCACCAGTTACACCAGAACCTGCACCTACAATAGCGCCATCACCAATAGTAGTATGGTCTTTTATAGAAGCACTTCCTCCTATAATAACACCATTTCCTAAAGTCACTGAGCCTGCCAATCCGCTGTTTCCTGCCATGATGCAAAAACGTCCTAACTTACTGTTGTGGCCTATTTGAACTAAATTATCTATTTTGCAACCATCACCCAAAACGGTAGAACTGAATTTACCGCGATCTACGCAGGTATTAGCACCAATTTCGACACCGTTTCCAATGATGACATTTCCAATTTGGGGTATTTTGACCAAACCTTTTTCAGGACAAGGACGAAAACCAAAACCATCAGCCCCAATTGTTGCATTGGGATGTATGATACAATCATTACCAATATGGCAACGCTCTCTGATTACAGTTCCAGACCAGATTATAGTATTTTTCCCTATCGTGGACTCATCCAGGATAGTTGTGTTTGGATATATAGTGGTATTTTCTCCAATTTTTACATTTGGGCCAACGTAGCATCCTGCACCTATTTTAGTACCAACTCCTACTATTGCTGTTTTGTCTACAACGGCAGTGGGGTGTATATCAATGTAAAAGGAAGGCATTGGTTTTGCAAAAAGTTCCAAAACTTGTGACATGGCTAAATCCGCATTTTTTACTTTAATAAATGCTCGGTTTTCTCCGGGTTCTATTGAAATGTCTTCATTTACAACAGCAACGCAAGCTTTAGAACTAGACCAAAGTTTTTCGTATTTTTTGTTTCCTATAAACGATATTTCAGAATCAGAGGCAACTTCTAATTGCTCAGGTGCAGTAATTGATTGTAAAGTATTACCAAAAATAACACCATTTAAGACTTCGTTTATTTCTTGTACGGAATAGGATTTCATAACGTTGTTTAAAGATTGAGTTAGGGTATAATTCTCAAATAAAGTGATTTAGACTTAAAGTTCCTAATGTTTTTTAATTCTTTAACACGATTAAAAGTGGTAGTTATATAAACATTTAAAATAAATATGTAACTGTCTGATTTGCTAATCAATTACTTTTGTCAGTTAACGTCCAATTAAATATTATGAAGCTACTGCAAATAAAGTTTTCTGTTTTTATACTGCTATTTTCTTGTTTTACTGCAAATGCACAGTTACAGGCTTTATTCAATAATAAAACCCAACAGCGAAACTTGACAGAGCGCTGGGAACTAGATACAACTTCAGTTAGAGGGACTTTCTTAGTAACACCTTATAAGTCTATGTATGTTTTACCTGTTCACTGGACTAGTTTGCCTAATGAACAACCCAGTTCTGGCAATACTGACCCTGATTATATTGCGCCTGCAGGTGTTGATTATGATAATGTGGAAGCTAAATTTCAATTGAGTTTTAAGACAAAAGTATTACAAAGTTTTTTATTTGGCCGAGGCGATTTATGGGTTGGTTATACACAAATCTCACATTGGCAAATTTATAATAATGATTTATCGCGCCCTTTTAGAGAGGTCAATTATGAACCTGAAGTAATTGTGAATTTCCCTGTTAAATTTAATTTTCTTGCGCTCAAAACACGAATGGTTGGTGTGGCATTGAATCATGAATCAAATGGGAAAAGTGATCCCTATTCGAGAAGTTGGAACAGAGTTATTTTTCATGCTGGATTTGAATATAATAATCTGACTATCTATGTCAGACCATGGCTTATTTTACCTGCAGCTAAAAATGACAATCCAGATATTGGGGAGTTTATAGGAAGGGGTGACGTGAATATAATTTACGCTAAAAACGGGAATATTATATCATTTATTGGAACCCATAACTTGAATTTTAATTCAAAAGCAAGAGGCAGTGGGATGTTTTCTTGGTCTTATCCAATAAAAAATAATTTAAAAGGATTTCTGCAGATAACACATGGCTATGGTGAAACGTTAATCGATTATAATCATTTGCAAACAACCGTAGGTTTTGGAGTTTCTTTAATCGAATGGTTGTAGAAAATATAGTAGCTATAATTGTAAGAGTTAAAAGTGATGGTTATAAGTCTTGTACATAAAGAGTAAAAGAGGAAAACAAAACGAAAAACACCACTAATTTCTTCATTGAAGGGCCTGGGTTTAAGATTGTAAATTAAAAATAAAATCCTACAAAAAGTAGATACTAGCTGTAGGATTATAATTGTTTATAAGATGTATAATTTACGTAAAACCAATTTATATTTTCGTTCTGAAATCATTTATAATTCCTCCTTTTGCAAGAACATTAATCTGACGATCACTTAAACTGTGTTTGGTTTCAAATTCTAAAATACTTCCGTCCGCTTTTTCAATATTTACTTGAATGTTTTTTCTATTTATAACATCATCACGGAGATTTTTAAAACTAATTAAGTCTCCTTGTTCCATTTTGTCATAATCAGAAGCGTTTATGAATTCTAAAGGCACAATCCCAAAATTGACTAAATTTTGCCAAGCAATACGTGCATAGCTTTGAGCTATAACAGCCACTTGTCCCAAGAATTTAGGAGCAAGAGCAGCATGTTCCCGGCTAGAACCTTGGGCATAATTTTCCTTTGCAATAACGATATGTCCACCGAATTCTTTTTTAGACTTCATGGCTCGGTCATAAAAACTAGGGTCAATCACACTGTACGAATATTTACTGATTTCAGGAATATTACTTCTTAAAGGCAGTACGTCAGCTCCTGCTTTCAAAATTTCATCCGTCGAAACATTGTCTCCCATTTTTAATAGGATAGGAATTCGATAGTCCTGCTGTAAAGCTTCGATTTCAGGAATCGATTTGATATTTGGTCCTTTGTGTAATTCAACTCCTGATCCATCTTCTAAGGGCGCCACGAGCATATCGGTATTGATGATTTCTATTTCAGGATTTTCAAACTTAGGATACTTCATACCATAGATTTTTTCTAAATCTCTAGGGTCGGTTATCTTTCCGGTTAGTGCAGAGGCGGCAGCCGTTTCGGGACTACACAAATAAACCTCATCATCTTCTGTTCCAGATCGACTTGGGAAATTTCGTGGCATCGTTCTTAAACTGATTGTTCCGGTAGCAGGTGCTTGGCCCATTCCTATACAACCCATGCAACCCGATTGATGAAACCGAGCGCCTGCTGTAATCAAATTAGCAAAAGTAAAATTCTTTAGCATGTTTTGAATTGTTTGTCTTGAAGTTGGATTGACATCAAAAGAAACAGCACTGTTTATCGTTTTATCTTTTACGATGGCTCCGGCAATCCAAAAATCTCGTAGTCCAGGATTGGCAGAAGAGCCTATTACGACTTGCCCAATTGTTTTACCGGCAACTTCGCTCACAGGAACTACATTTCCCGGACTCGTAGGAAGGGCAATTAATGGAACTAAATCGTCCAAATTGATTTCATCATATTCATCATAAGTAGCTTCTGAATCGGCAATTAATTCCGTCCAATCAGATTCCCTTTCTTGCGAAATTAAAAACCGTTTGGTTTCCTCATCACTAGGGAATACGGTCGTTGTAGCACCTAATTCGGCACCCATGTTAGCAATAACATGTCGATCCATCACACTCAGATTTTTCACTCCTTCACCATAATATTCTATAATTTTTCCTACTCCACCTTTTACATCATAGCGTCTTAGCATTTCTAAAATAACATCTTTGGCACTTACCCAATCGGGTAATTTACCAATGAGTTTTACACCCATTACTTTTGGCATTTTGACAAAATAGGGTTGACCGGCAATAGCAGCGGCAACATCTAAACCACCGGTTCCGATGGCTAGCATTCCCAAAGATCCTGCAGCGCAGGAATGACTATCGGATCCAACAAGTGTTTTCCCTGGTTTTCCAAAACGTTCCATATGTACTGGGTGACTTACTCCATTTCCAGGACGACTGTACCAAAGACCAAATTTTTGTGCTGCCGAAAGTAAAAATAAATGGTCATCGGCATTTTTAGAATCAGTTTGCAGTAAGTTGTGATCGACATATTGCACAGCAACTTCTATTTTGGCTTTTTTTAAGCCCATAGCTTCTAATTCTAATTGAACCAATGTTCCGGTCGCATCTTGTAATAATGCCTGGTCTATTCGGATTCCAATTTCCTGACCAGCGATCATTTCACCATGTAAAAGATGCGACTGAATTAATTTTTGACTTACGTTTAATTTTGACATGTTTTGGTTTTTTATGTGCTTTCAAATAATTAAAAATACTAGGTATTGTCTCATTCTAGAAAGGATCAGATAGTCCACTGACACGAATTAGCTTTTTATTTATAAATTCATGAATTCCAATTTCAGAAAGTTCTCGACCATAACCGGAACCTTTTGTTCCACCAAACGGTAAGTCAGCTTGTGTCCAAGTTGGGTGATTGATAAATATCATTCCAGAATCAATTTGATCTGCAATTTGTTTTCCGCGTTCGATATCTTTAGTAAATATGGAGCCTCCTAAACCAAAATCAGAATCATTAGCTAATACAATTGCCGCCGCTTCATCTTTTACTCTGTAAAAAGAGGAAACTGGTCCAAATAATTCTTCGTGATATGCTGGAATTTCAGGATTTAGATCTGTTAAAATAGTTGGTTCCATAAAGGCTCCCGGACCATCTACTCTTTTACCACCTAATAAAACCGTAGCTCCAGCAGCAACTGATCTTTCAACTTGATCTACCAAGTGTAATAAAGCTTCTTCACTACTCAGCGGACCTAGTTCGGTGCTTGGATCCATTGGATCTCCTACTTTTAGTTTTGCTAGTTTTGCGGTAAATTTTTCGATAAATTCATCGGCAATAGCCTCAACAGCAATAATTCGTTTGGAGGCTATACAGCTTTGTCCATTATTGTTCATTCTACCTACTACTGCCCATTCTACGGTTTTATCAATATCGGCATCTGCTAAAACTATTAAGGCATCATTACCTCCTAATTCTAAAACTGATTTTTTGATATTTTTACCAGCTTCTGAAGCTAAACTTGCACCAGCAGCTTCGCTACCAGTAAGTGAAACTCCTTTAATTCTTTTGTCAGAAACAATTGCTGAAGCTCTTTTTCCAGAAATTAACAAATTGGTGTATAATCCAATTGGCGCTCCGGCTTCTTTAAATAAATCTTCAATTGCAATAGCACATTGAGGAACCATAGAAGCGTGTTTTAATAATATGGTGTTTCCAACCATGATATTCGGTGCTACAAAACGTGCAACCTGATAAAAAGGGAAATTCCAAGGCTGAACACCCAGTAAAACTCCTATTGGGCTTGATCTGATAATGGCTTCACCATATTCAGGCTCTAACTTTTTATCGGCTAAAAAAGCTTCACCGTTTTTAGCATAATAATCTAAAATGTCGGCACTCAATTCGACTTCACCTTCTGCCTGTGAAAGGATTTTTCCCATTTCCAAGGTAATCAAAGTTGATAAAGCCGCTTTATTCTCTCTCATCAAAGAAGCTACTTTGCTTAAAACAGCTGCTCTTTCTGGATAAGATGTTTTTTTCCAGTCCTGAAAGCTGTTTGAAGATTGTGCAATAGCATCGTCTACTTGTTTATCCGTCATTTCATCAAATGATTTCAGGACTTTGTTTGTTGCGGGATTTGTTGTTTGTATTGACATGATCTTTTTTATATTTAAAGAAGATTAATTTTTTTGGCGTCTGCCAAAGTAATTTATAATGCAAAACAGATAGTTTTAACATGTATAATATTCAACAATTAATTAGGGGGTTTTTACGAAGCACATTGTTTTTATTAAAAAAAATGCTGTAGAGTATAAAACAAAACCGTTGAATATCAAAGATAGAGATATAGTTAAGAAGAAGTGTTGTACAATTTTGGAAATAACTTACATCATTCCCACATTAACGTTTTTATAACAAGAATGGGTATTCCTTTTTGGGTACTATTGCATTTCTTTTTACAGTTTTTGCTTAAAGATGGCTGGCATTTAGTTTTGTCGAAATTTCTACTTAAATTATCAAGGAAAAATTGAAATAAAGGAGTTTAGATTAATCAAAAAAAGGTATTTTTAGATTCTTGAAAACTGAGATAAAAAACAAAAATGACATGAGATTTTTAAATAAGTTTATCTTTTTACCTTTAGTATTGTTTTCGTCCAATAATTCAAAGGCTCAGGCCAATCCTACTGCAGTTAAAAATGCATTAGTGATTGCAGAGAATAATAGGAGTAAACTAGAAAATGTAGAGCAATTGCTGGTAGTTTACAATTATCAACCAGAAAACTATAGTGCTATTTTTGTAGCATTAGAGAAAAAGGATAAAAATTGGGTCTTAAAATTTGATCCCGTAGAAGTGGGTATTGGTAAAAATGGTTTTGCATCGCCTGCTGACAAGAGGGAAGGTGACGGAAAGTCTCCAACTGGAGTATTTCGTTTGGGTAAATTATTTTCTTATGAAAAGCAATTAAATACGCTATTGGAAAATCAACAAACTACTGCAGAAGATAAATGGATTGATGATCCCAATTCAGAGGATTATAATACCTATATAAAAGGACCTACTACTGCAAAATCATATGAAAATTTATTGCTAAAGAATGATGCCTATAAATATTGTATGGTTGTAGAATACAATACGAATCCCATTTTAAAAGGAAAAGGGAGCGCTATATTTTTTCATTTAGGTATAAAAAAGCCTTATTTCACTGCTGGTTGTGTTGCAATTGATGAAGAGAACATGAAATCGATAGTAAACTGGTTAGATCCTAAACTGAACCCCTCAATTATTATGGGAAATTTTACTGTTTTGAATAACGGTTTGTAAACAGTATTAAAGCATCGGCTTTAAAGGGGCTGTTAATAATTAAAAATCCTCGCAACATTTCGATAGACGAAAGTGGAGAGGATTTTTTATAGAAATTTAGAACATCAAACGATGGCTTTCGGAGTAAATTACTCCTCCTCCTCCTTTTGTCCCATCATCATTAGATATGCTTTTAAGAATTGATCGATTTCACCGTTCATAACGCCATCAACATCGCTGGTTTCGAAGCCAGTGCGGACATCTTTGACGAGTTTATACGGTTGCATTACATAATTCCGGATTTGGGAACCCCATTCAATTTTCATTTTACTGGCCTCGATATTGGCGCGTTCAGCCTGTTGCTTCTTTAATTCGATTTCGTACAATTGAGATCGTAGCATTTGCATCGCACGTTGTCTGTTGTCTTGTTGAGAACGGGTTTCAGAGCATTGAATTTGGATTCCTGTTGGTTTGTGGACTAACTGTACTTTAGTCTCCACTTTATTTACATTTTGTCCTCCGGCACCACTGGACCGCGAAGTCGTAATTTCAATATCAGCAGGATTAATATCAATTTCGATACTATCATCAACTAAAGGATACACATAAACAGACGCAAAAGAGGTATGCCTTTTAGCATTACTGTCAAAAGGAGAAATACGGACTAAACGGTGAACACCATTTTCGCCTTTTAGATATCCAAAAGAATAATCCCCTTCAAACTCAAGTGTTACGGTTTTAATACCTGCAGACTCTCCTTTTTGGAAATTCAGTTCTTTTATTTTGTAGCCTTGTTTTTCGCCCCACATCATATACATGCGCATGAGCATTTCGGCCCAATCGCAACTTTCAGTTCCACCAGCCCCAGCAGTTATTTGTACAACGGCGCTTAGAGTGTCACCTTCATCTGAAAGCATGTTCTTGAATTCTATGGCTTCAATATGATTTTCTATCAATGCGTATTGCTCATCAAGTTCTTCTGAAGTAAGTTCTCCTTCCTTATAAAACTCGTATGCTAATTGCAATTCGTCAGTCATTTCGACTGCTCTATCGTAATCTTCAATCCACTTTTTCTTGTTTCTGAGATTTTTGACAATGGCCTCCGCTTCCTTTGGATTATTCCAAAAATCAGGGGCAAAAGTCTTTTCTTCTTCGTTTGAAATCTCAATTAGTTTGGCATCAACGTCAAAGATACCTCCTCAACGCACCAAGGCGCTCTACAATACCTTTAATTTGTTCGGTAGTTGTCATAAATTATGTAATTTTGTTGGACAAAAATAAGATATAGTTTTTAGAATATGGAAATAAATTTAATTAGCGATACGATTACCAAGCCTACACACGAAATGTTACAGTATATGTTTAATGCCGAAGTGGGTGATGATGTATATAAGCAAGACCCAACGGTGATAGCTTTAGAGGCAAAAGTTGCCGCTATGTTCGGGATGGAAGCGGGATTATTCTTTCCGTCAGGAACGATGGCAAACCAAACTGCCATAAAACTGCATACGCAGCCGGGAGAGCAATTAATAGCGGATAAGTACGCACATGTTTACCATTATGAAGGTGGCGGTGCTTCTTTTAACAGTGGAGTTTCTTGTTGTTTGCTTGATGGGAATCGCGGAATGATAACTGCTGAACAAGTTGCAGGAGCTATTAATGATCCAGAATTTTATCATAGTCCTTTAACGAGTTTGGTTTGTGTGGAGAATACAACGAACAAAGGGGGAGGAGCTTGTTATGAATTAGAAGACTTAAAAAAGATAAAAGAGGTTTGTGTTGCCAATAATTTAAAGTTTCATCTTGATGGAGCCCGAATTTGGAATGCTTTGATAGCCAAAAAACAAAATCCTAAAGCGTTTGGCCAACTGTTTGACACCATTTCTGTTTGTTTATCAAAAGGACTTGGTGCGCCAATAGGTTCTGTTTTACTGGGCGATAAAGCTACTATTCACCGTGCGTTAAGAATACGAAAAATTCTAGGCGGAGGAATGCGTCAAGTAGGATATTTGGCTGCAGCCGGAATCTATGCTTTAAATCATAATTTAGAGCGCCTTAAAGAAGATCATAGGAGAGCCAAAGAAATAGCTAATGTACTTGAAAAAGCAAGTTGGGTCTCTTCGGTTGAGCCTGTCGAAACTAATATTTTGATTTTTTCCTTAGCAGCTAATTGCAGTGATCAAGTATTGATAGAGAAATTAAAGCAAAAAAATATTTCTATCAGCTCAATGGGGCATGGAAAACTTAGAATTGTTACGCATCTTGATTACAGAGAAGTGATGCATACCTATGTGTTGGAGACTTTAGGAAAGTTGACATTTTAGTTTAAAATTTCAGGTTTAAAGTTTTAGTATTATCCAAAACTTTAAACCTGAATATATTTTTATTTAAACATATTTTCCATTCCTGGAATCATTGGCATATCCATTTTTGCGACAGCATCAAGTTCAGCTTCGTTTACCTTTGTTGCTTTCTCGATTGCTTTGTTCATCACTAATATCATATAGTCTTCCAGTTGTTCTTTGTCTTCAAGCAAAGCATCTGCAATTGTGATTGATTTTATTGTTCTGTTAGCAGTAATAGTTACTTTTAATAAACCATCTGAGCTTTGTTCATCTACAAGAACTGAATCCAATCGTTTCTTTGTTTCTTCCATTCTTTGTTGGGTTTCCTTAAGTTTTCCCATCATTCCCATTAAATCCATTTTGATAATTTTAAAATTATATAAGTACGAAATTACAAAATTTGGAACAATACACAATGTTAAATTAGATGAAAAAAGCTGCCGTTTTGCAGTGGCTTTGTATTATTTTTGTAGCTTGTTTTAAAAATTTGAAAGCTCAGAAAATGATAGAAAAGATACAGCCACCAGTTGCTAAAATTATACCCACAATATTAGAGAAATTCGGAGATGTTAGAATTGACAATTATTTTTGGCTAAAAGACAGAGAAAACCCTGAAGTCATTGATTATCTTAATAACGAAAACGAGTATTATCAAAAAATGACTGCTCATACTGAGGGGTTCCAAAAGGAATTGTTCGAAGAAATGAAAGCTAGGATTAAGGAGGATGACGAATCGGTACCATATTTATATAATGGCTATTTTTATATTACCCGATTTGAAAAAGGAAAGGATTATCCTATTTATTCTCGAAAGAAAGAGAGCCTTTCGGCAAAAGAAGAGATTATGTTCGACTGTAACGAACTGGCAAAGGGGAAAAAATATTTCAATTTGAGCGGTTTAAGCATCAGTATTGACAATCAGTTTGCGACTTATGCGGTTGATACAGTAGGGAGAAGAATCTATACCTTACATTTTAAGAATTTGCTTTCGGGTGAGGTTTTAGTAGATAAAATAGAAAACACCACGGGGAATTCGACTTGGGCAAATGATAATAAAACTATTTTTTACACCAAACAAGATGAGAATACCTTGCGTTCTGATACAGTGTTGAAACACATTTTAGGAACCGAAACAGCAAATGATAAGTTGATTTATTTTGAAAAAGATGATACGTATGACGTTGCTGTAGGAAAGGAGAAATCAAAAAAATACATCTTGATAAGTTCTTCAAGCACCTTAACATCAGAATTCAGAACTTTATTGGCAGACAAGCCGGAAGGTAAATTCTCTGTTTTTCAAAAAAGAAAAAGAGGCTTGGAATATAGTATTTCTCATTATGGAGACAGCTTTTATATTTTAACCAATAAAGATAAAGCGACTAATTTTAAGCTAATGAAGGCTCCAGAATCAGCAACGAAAATGGAGAATTGGGAAGATGTTATTGAGCACAGGGAGGACGTCCTTTTGGAAGATATTGATATTTTTAAAGACTATCTAGTTGTATCAGAGCGAAGCAATGGTCTGAACAAAATTAGAATTATGCCATGGAGCGGAATAGGGGAGTACTACCTGCCTTTTGAAAGCGAGACTTATACGGTGCATCCAACTTCAAATGTTGATTTTGACACAGATATTTTACGTTATGCCTACCAATCAATGGCTACACCGGCTTCGATTATTGATTTCAATATGAAGACCAAAGAAAAGGAAATCAAGAAAGAACAAGAAGTTCTTGGAGGTAAATTCGATAAAGAGAATTACATTGAAGAACGTTTATGGGCTACTGCTAAGGATGGTACTATAGTTCCTATTTCAGTAGTGTATAAAAAAGGTATGAAGAAAGACGGTACAAATCCGTTATTATTATATGCTTACGGTTCTTATGGACATTCTATGGATGCCCACTTTTCATCAACAAGATTGTCATTATTGGATAGAGGTTTTATCTATGCAATAGCACACATTCGTGGTGGGGAAGATTTAGGAAGAAAATGGTATGAAGACGGAAAATTATTAAAAAAGAAAAATACTTTCACTGATTTTATTGATTGCTCTAAATATTTAATCAAGGAAAAATATACTTCTCCTGAGCATTTATATGCTGAAGGAGGATCCGCTGGAGGATTATTGATGGGAGTTGTTTTGAATATGGCGCCAGAATTATATAATGGGGTAATTGCTCAAGTTCCTTTTGTAGATGTTGCAACCACGATGCTAGATGATACAATTCCGTTGACGACAGGGGAGTATGATGAATGGGGAAATCCAAATTTGAAGAAATATTATGGCTACATGAAGTCGTATTCTCCCTATGATAATGTGAAAGCTCAAGCCTATCCTAACATGTATATATCGACTGGTTTGCATGATTCTCAGGTGCAATATTGGGAACCTGCTAAATGGGTTGCCAAATTACGAACTTTAAAAACAGATGATAATCTTTTATTTCTTGATACGAACATGGATGCTGGGCATGGAGGTGCATCTGGCAGGTTTGAAGCTCTTAAAGAATTGGCAAAGGAATTTAGCTTTTTATTAGATTTAGAGAAAATTAAAAACTAATTCAAAATTTTTTGTTAAATTTGTCATGTTTCGAAGTTTAATAAAATGGACTTTGATTAACTATTTTTTTATGAAAGAAGAAATAAACGCTTATAATAATGTCTTAGAATTAATAGGTAACACACCACTTATTAAGCTAAACAGAGTCACCGAAAAGTTAGAAGGTAATTTCTATGCAAAGGTAGAAGCTTTTAATCCTGGGCACTCCTCTAAAGATAGAATTGCATTATACATCATAGAAGAGGCTGAGAAAAAGGGAATACTATCTCCTGGAGATACCATTATAGAAACCACTTCTGGTAACACTGGTTTTAGTTTGGCTATGGTAAGTATCATCAAAGGTTATAGTTGTATTCTTGCCGTAAGTTCAAAATCATCGAAAGATAAAATTGATATGCTTCGCAGTTTAGGCGCAAAGGTTTATGTTTGCCCAGCACATGTCTCTGCAGATGATGAACGTTCTTATTATAATGTAGCCAAAAGATTGCACGAGGAAACTAAAGGATCAGTTTATATTAATCAGTATTTCAATCAATTAAATATTGACGCACATTATAAATCAACAGGGCCAGAAATTTGGAAGCAAACTAATGGTAAAATCACCCACCTAATCGCTTGTAGCGGAACTGGAGGTACGATTTCTGGGACAGCTAAATATTTAAAAGAACAAAATCCTAACATCAGAGTTCTTGGTGTTGATGCTTTTGGTTCTGTATTGAAGAAATATCACGAAACAAGAGAATTTGATAATGATGAAATTTACCCTTATAGGATAGAAGGACTTGGTAAAAACCTGATTCCATCTGCTACTGATTTTGACATGATTGATAAGTTCATGAAAGTATCTGATGAAGAAAGCGCACATTCAGCAAGAGAAATAACTAGAAAAGAAGGATTATTTGTAGGTTATACTTCTGGAGCGGTTTTACAAGCAATAAAACAATATGCTGAAGATGGCGAATTTGACGAAACAAGTAATGTTATTGCCATATTTCCAGACCACGGTTCACGTTATATGAGTAAAGTATTTAGTGACGACTGGATGAACGAACAAGGTTTCTTTGACAGTGTAAACCAAGAAGAAGTTCAAAAAATTGAAATGATCAAATAAGTTTAAAATTATAAATTTAAAAGTCCCATTTGCATTTGCAAATGGGACTTTTTTTTAGCCATTGATAACAATACTTATTTAATCTAATCTAATAATTGAGGATTACTTAGTATTAATTCTATCTTTTTAATAGTGATTGTGATCTGATTCATTTGCAATTCTATATTTCTAAAAAATAGACTAATATCTCTATTTACCCAACTTTCAGAAATAACTCTTGCACCCAAACTAATTCTTAAAATGGCACTTTCAATTTCATTAGTATATTTTACATTAACCGCCTGACCTATGTGGCATTTTTGCGCAGCAAGTCGAATGATTTCTAAAGAAGAATCTGCAAACTGATCAGATAAATCAGAATTTAATAAAGTGTACATTTTTTTTACTTTATCAACTGATAAGACTTCATTATCTTGAAAAATAAAGAAGGGAAAAATGGTACGGATATTTCGTATTCCAAATTCTTTGCTGCTGTAACACTTCGTTTTAGTTTCATCACCATAGATAGGTTGTAAAAAAGTGGCCTCTTTTATGGAATCATCAACAAAATTGCAAAACATCTCAATACCCATATTTCGATATAAAATAGGTGTTTTGTAATATCGGTCCATTTCAACTACAGCTGCATTCCACCGCATATAGGAGCCATAGTTATAACCATCAGATAATTCATTTGAACAGAACCAAGAAGTAGGCCAATCAGAATGATTGTAATATTGGGTTAAACCTTTGGGTAATGTGTTTTTTACAGAATGGATTAATTTATTTACATTTTCAGGTAGAATTAATGCACCGCAATAGGGAGGGCCAGTGAAGAATTTACTCCCTGTGATGGTAACAATATATCCTTTATTTAAATAATTTTGTATGTCTTTTGGATCTAATCTAAGCTGTGAGCCATCTACAATTATCTGGATAGATAAGTCTTCAAGTGTATTTAGTTTTTTGATAAATTCATCACTAGGAGCTTGATAACCTAACTTCGATTGGTCCATGGTGTGCAAAACTACATGTCTGCCCTGATCTTTAGTTTTAGAAACAGCATTAAGTACTTCTTCATCTAACTGTTTAGTAGACTTTAAGGCGCCATTTTCATCTCTAAAAGGAATTTTAATTACATCAACATCTCTAAAACCTTCTATTTTATCTCCTTTTTTAATTGGATAATTAAGAGCCGTCGTATTTTCAAAATGACATCCTTTTAAGGCCGCAGCTACCCCGCTACCAGTTTCGTCAGAGGCAACTAAAATATGTGTAATTTCTTTATCAGAAATAATTTGTGTTATAGCTGCTATTTGAAGAGAAGAATCGGTACCTGATGGTGAAAAAATTATTTCACATTCTTCATTTAGTTTGAATATTTTTCTAAGGTTATTTTTTAATAATTCAGAAAAATCGATAGTGGTATTTTTAAAACCATTTTTCAAGCTATTTCTAATTAATATACTTCTAACTTTATCTGTTTTGTCAAAAGCAAAATTTGAGACGCTCGTCGCTGTTGACGAGGCAAAAGTAAAGGCGTCAGGTCTTGGGAATGGTCGACATCCGTATTTATTTAACAAATGAATTTCGTCAATATTCAATCTGAGATCACCTCCGGACATCAATAAGTATTCTGTAGGCTTTGCTAGATTTTCAACAATTGGTTTCCAAGAGTCTTTAAGTTCGGCGTTTGAATTTTTCAAACCATGAAAAGACTGTAGCTCTTCGTTTTTTAGTAAAGATTCCGTATTTAAAGAGGTGTTGTTTTTGATTAAGTTAATTAGAAGGTAATCAAGGTCTTCTAGTTTTTCTTTATCGTCTTTAGGTAGTAAATTATAAAATATTCGAATCACTTCAAGTGCTGCGATATCACATAAAACAGCATCTTTTTTTTCATTATTCAAAGCTTTATACCATAGCTGCCATTCGATACCATATCTTAAATAAACTAAAGCTAATATGGGCTTATCTAAAAAGGAAGTACCTATAATAATCGATTTATTGGGTACAATTTTGAAAATAGTAGGCGCACTAGTTGAAGTAATGATATTAATGTTGTTTATCTTTGGTACGGTATTAAATCTTTTTAAAATGCGAACTAAATAGTTCACATTTTCTTTTTCAAATAAACTTGTTCTTTTATATTGATTTTCAATCAGAATGTTGTTTGTCATAGGTGTTATAATTTAAAACGTTCCTTAGAACGATATACTTTAATAGGAATAATTGTCTGATTAATTTGATTCAATCAGCAGTTTTATCCTTTAGGTAGTCATCATTAAAAAAATGATTTTACCTGGTGTATTCTTTGTTTGTATTGGTAATAATCTGTTTGTCAAGTAATTGTTGTTTGAAATAACATAGCACAGCAGCTGTTATAAAGGCTTCACATTCGACAAACATGATGCAAATATAATGAACTTGCTATCATGTAAAAAAATACTCGTTTGCTAAAGCTCGTCTGTCATATTTGAAAACCTTAATTAAACTGTATTTATAAAATAGTTTAAGAGGTAATATACCAATTATAAGTAGTATTTGGCGCATAATTGTTTATTAAGTCACAACTTGAGAAATGTTGATAAGCACAATAGCGACTATGGCTAGTAGTAAGCCAAAATAGTTGTAGCGACTAACTTTCTCTTTAAAAACAATTATCCCTATGATGCTTCCTATAATAATCACGCCCATATTCATAGCAGCAAATACTGTAGATGGATTTTCGGCGAAAGCCTGATGTGCTTTAAGATAAAATAATATATTCCCAAAGTTAAACAGTCCTACAAGCGCGCCAAAAAGTAAATTGTTACTTTTAAATTGGGCTTTTTTAAAGACTATTTCGTAAAGTGCTACTGCCAAAATTAGGATGAGCGAAATGCCAAAAACAATAAATAGCGAAGTTGTAAAAGGCAAACTAGTAGTTAAAGCTATTTGTTTGAACAAGATGTCTATTACTCCAAAACCCACTAATACGACCGCTGGATAAATCCATTTGTTGTTTATATTGTCAGTTTTTTTTGAAAGTATTAATAACAAAGCGGGTAGGGCTATCAGGAAGGCAAGCAGTTTGATACTATTGAAATCTTCATTGAATAATAACCAAGCCGCGAGTATAGGAATAAAGAGGGATAGACGTTGTGCAGCATCTGTTTTTACAATCCCCATATGTTTGATGGAAGCAGCCAAAAACAAAAATATTGTAGGCAATAAAATCCCTAACGGAATATAAATACTCCAGGGTGCTGATGTGTCAATTGCACTTAAATCAGGGCTGTAAAAGAAATAACAAAGCAATAGGGCAAACACATAGTTCCAAGCGACTATTTGAGTTGTATTTAAAGTGTATTTTCGACCGACTTTGAAAATCACCCCTACAGTTACGCTACAGAGAATACTTAAAATAAGGAATAACATGGGATTAATTTTGATGGCATAAAATTTGAGACAAAAAAACTCCAGCCAGAGCTAGAGTTTTATATATAATTGGAATGAAGTTTATGCTTCTTCCATAGTATGATACACGTTCATAACATCATCATCTTCTTCTAGTTTCTCAATCAATTTCTCTACATCGGCCATTTCAGCTTCCGTTAGTTTTTTAGTAATTTGAGGGATTCTTTCAAATCCAGAAGAAAGGATTTCAAGACCTCTGTTCTCTAATTCTTTTTGGATAGTTCCAAAGCTAGCAAAAGGAGCATAGATTAAAATACCGTCTTCGTCTTCAAAAACTTCTTCAGCACCAAAATCTATTAATTCTAGTTCCAGTTCTTCAGGATCTAATCCTTCTGCAGGGATACGAAAGTTACAGGTATGGTCAAACATAAATTCTACTGAACCTTGTGTACCCATTGTTCCGTTACATTTGTTGAAAAAACTTCTAACATTAGCAACGGTTCTATTGTTATTGTCAGTTGCAGTTTCTACTAGAAGTGCAATTCCATGAGGTGCATAACCTTCAAAAAGAACTTCCTTATAATTAGCCGTATCCTTATCGGTTGCTTTTTTAATGGCGCGTTCCACATTTTCTTTAGGCATATTTGCGGCCTTTGAATTTTGAATAACCGCACGTAATCTAGAATTGGCCTCAGGGTTTGGACCACCTTCCTTAACGGCCATTACGATGTCTTTTCCAATTCTGGTAAATGCTTTAGCCATTGCTGACCAACGTTTCATTTTTCTGCCTTTTCTGAATTCAAACGCTCTTCCCATTTCTAATTTATTATATTGAGCCGCAAAAATACAGCTATTAGTTATTTTTACCAAGATGATGCGCTGTTCTTTTCAAGAAATTGACGGAAAAAATACACTTTTAAGTCTATTTTAGGGAATTGAAATCTTCTAATATGTTAATAGACTCCTTTAGTAAGTGATTTGTTTTTAGTGTTTCTAGTTGGAATAGATTGTTTACTTTTTCTTCAGGATATAAGTTTAGAAGAAAGTTATTGAGATAAGAATTATAAATATTCAAATGACTATTGTGAGCCTCAATACCAATAATTTCTTTTGATAAGCGAGTTACCTCGATCTGTTCTTTAAAAACAGACTCAATAGTTATAGGTAACGGTAGCTTTGGTTTAGTCATTATGTCGGTTATTTTGTGGTTTATTTCCTTTATTTCCTTGAA
Source organism: Flavobacterium frigoris PS1 (assembly GCF_000252125.1). Taxonomy (GTDB): domain Bacteria; phylum Bacteroidota; class Bacteroidia; order Flavobacteriales; family Flavobacteriaceae; genus Flavobacterium; species Flavobacterium frigoris_A. The sequence continues at coordinate 174,339 of NZ_AHKF01000020.1, forward strand.
ATAGGAGTCAGTAGCAATTCTTTTTTTGCTATTATTTGCAATTTCATCAAGGAAACTTCTCTTACAGAACGGCTTCAAAACGAGTTGGTTTGTCAAGCTATCGTTTTTAAATGAAGAAGGACTGTTGCTTTCCTTGGGAAATATCGTTTCATAGATTATTGGGATGGATACATTTGGAATAATACCCAAGGCCTGGTTGCTTTTTCCAGTTACGCGATAAAACTTGTTAATGGTCATTTTTATGAAATTCTCATTGTCATTTTCGTCTAATGGCATTATCGTTTGCATCGTTGCCTTACCAACAGTGGAGCTTCCCAGCAATAAAGCCCTATTATAATCCTGCAAAATAGAAGCGAAAAACTCGCTTGCTGATGCCGTATTACCATTTACCAAAATAACCACCGGTTCCTTAAATAGCATTCCTTTGTAAGGATCATTTACTATAGTTTGACGCTGTTTGTTATCTACAATAATTGAAATGGGCCCTGAATCGATAAACATTCCGGCCAGTTTTATTGCTTCTTCCATGGAGCCGCCTCCATTGTCGACCAAGTCAATGATAAGCCCCTTAATATTTTCTTTCTTTAATTTTAGCACTTCTAATCCAGCATCTTCCGCGCAACCTTTACCACTGTTTCCTTCAAAGTCGGCATAAAAGCTGGGGATTTTCAGGTAACCAAATTTTTTACTGTTTTCTTCGATGATAAAGCTAAATACCGTGTTTGCTTCGTCTTTTATCAGTTGTTTTTCAATGGTAACGTCAAAATTTTGACCGGATTTTCGCCTTAGCGTCAATGTAATAGTCTTATTGGCGTCAGAGATAATCATTGTCGAAATAGTTTCTATTGTGGCGCAAGACACAATTAGTGTTTCTTTTTTTGTGGATACAGAAACTATCTGATCTCCTTTTTTTATTTTTCCGGTTTGGAATGCCGGACCATTCGGATTTAGAGCATTTATGATGACTTCATTTTTTTCATTCAGACTGACATTTAAACCTAGTGAAAGATGCTCTTTTGATAAAGACGAAACAAAATTCGACTTGGAGTCATTACTGAAATAAGCGGTGTGTGGGTCAAAATAATTACAAAAATTATTGAAGATACTTTCTTCGTAAGCCATCGTATTTTCTAAGATGGTATTTATTCGGCAAAGTTCATTCTCGACAATTGACTTTTTTGATGCCGAAGCTAATGCTGCAAAATTTGATTTTATGGAGTCAACGCTACTATTTTTTGAGGCAATATCATCTAGAACTTCATATCTTATTTTCTTTCTCCAAACTTTTCCGATTTGGCTTTCTACCAAATAGAATGGAAATGCTTTCTTGTAAAACCGAATGGTATCTTTTGTTTCATAATCTAAATTTTCCTTGGCGATTGCCTCTAAACAACCCTTGTTTCTGGTAAGTCCAGTTTTGTAGATGCTGATAATATCGGTAACAAAAGAACAGTTTTTAGTGTTAATATAATCATCCAGTTGGAAACGATATTTTTGAGCAAGGGATTCGTATTCAGACTTCAGAAATAGATTATGAGATGGATCGAGCTCGTCTATGAAGTGGTCAAAAACAAAAACCGATAGACTATCGTCTATCGGTTTTGGAAGAATATGTTCGCTTTGGATAAGCGTATTTATTTTAGAAAGTATTTCACATGTTTTAGTGTCATTTTGGGCAAAAACCGAAAATGTTGTCAATAACAAAAGCAGTGAAATTGTTTTCATAGATCGTGATCATTCTGTTACTTAAAATTAATCTAATTATATTTAAATTTAGATTAATATGTGATAATTTTTGACCGCGAAATAATTTATTTCTTGTAGAATGGTAATTTTACCACTTTAGCAGGGACATCATTTTTTCTGATACGAATATAGATATCGTTATCCAATGCGCTATTCGCTACAGTTACATAACCCAGTCCAATTCCTTTGTTCATAGAAGGAGACATCGTTCCAGAAGTTACAATCCCAATAACAGCTCCAGTTCCGTCTACAATTTCGTAGTCATGTCTTGGTACTGCACGCTCTTGCATTTCAAAAGCAACTAATTTTCTAGTAACTCCTTCTTCTTTTTGTTTTTTCAAATTCTCTGAGTTGGTAAACTCTTTTGTGAATTTAGTAATCCAACCCAATCCAGCCTCAAGTGGAGAAGTGGTGTCGCTAATGTCATTTCCGTACAAACAGAAACCCATTTCAAGACGTAACGTATCACGCGCCGCTAAACCAATTGGTTTGATTCCGAAAGCCGCTCCAGCTTCAAAAACTTTATTCCAGATTTGTTCTACTTCGGTGTTTTTACAATAAATCTCAAAACCTCCTGAACCAGTGTAACCAGTGGCAGAGATAATCACATTGTCAATTCCAGCGAAATCAGCCACTTCAAAATGGTAATATTTGATTGCTGACAAATCTATTGAAGACAGTGATTGCATCGCTTCAACTGCTTTTGGACCTTGAATTGCTAATAATGAATAGTCTTCAGAAATGTTTTTCATGTCCACTCCTAAATCATTATGGGCTGAAATCCAGTTCCAGTCTTTTTCAATATTCGAAGCATTTACAACCAATAGATACTGTTCTTCTTTCATTTTATAGATAATCAAATCATCTACAACACCACCTTTATCGTTTGGTAAACAAGAATATTGTGCTCTTCCTATTGTCAATACAGAAGCATCATTTGAAGTCACTTTTTGGATCAAAGCCAAAGCATTTGGACCCGAAAGCAAGAATTCCCCCATGTGCGAAACATCAAAAACACCTACAGCATTTCTAACCGTTTCATGTTCAGCATTCACCCCTTCATATAAAATAGGCATATTGTATCCAGCAAACGGAAGCATTTTTGCTCCCAAACTTTCGTGTATGTGCGTCAGCGCAGTATTTTTCATTGTGTATGTATATAAAATTTGAAGTGGCTAATTTATTGAAAAATTATCATATTTAAGGCATTAAATATGTAAATTCAATAGTATTTAGGAGCTATTTCCAGCTATCCATTGCAATCTTTTACTTTTTAAAGAAAAAAGTAAAAGGATTTCCATTGCTATCTGGGCTAGGAGCTTTCGTTTCCCTATTAATTTTGTATTTTTAAACAAATAATTCAAAATGATGCAGCCCATATTCATAGATAAGAACGAAATCATAAAACGCTATAAACCCATTGATTCCCATACGCACAAAGGGATTCAAGGGCACGCATTGATTATTGCAGGAAGTTATGGGAAGTTAGGTGCAGCCGTACTAGCTTCAAAATGCTGCCTTAAATCAGGTTGCGGACTCGTAACGGCCTACGTTCCTGAATGCGGTTATCAAATCCTGCAAATTTCAAATCCCGAAGTCATGACACTTACCGATGAAAAGGAGAAATATATTTCGAATATTTCATTCGACATAAAACCACAAGCAATAGCAATTGGTCCAGGTTTAGGACAAGAAATAGAAACTCAAAAAGCAGTTCATGATTTCATAAAAACGAACAAAGTTCCGTTAGTAATCGATGCCGATGCCTTGAATATTTTGTCAAAAAACAAAGATTGGTTGGCATTATTACAACCAAAAACAATACTAACGCCGCACCCCAAAGAATTAGAACGCTTAATAGGAAAATGGAGTACGGAAGCAGACAAATTCGATAAAACGATTGCGTTTTCTAAGCAATACGGTTTGGTTATCGTGATGAAAGGTGCACCCACGCATATTATTGATGAGGAAACTGTTTATAAAAACACAACTGGAAACGCTGCTTTGGCTACAGCCGGAAGCGGGGATGTACTTACCGGAATTATCACAAGCTTAGTGGCACAATCCTATGAACCTATCGATGCTGCTGTTTTTGGGGTTTATCTTCATGGACTTACCGCCGATATCGCTTTGCCTGAAACCAGTTATCAGTCTTTCATCGCTTCAGACATAATCAAATATTTAGGGAAAGCTTTCTTGAGTATTGAAAACAATTAGTAATTTAATGCTTCGAGTAAAACCCACTCAACTAATTTGTAAGTTTGTACCTCAGTAAACACCGAATATGAAAACCAACTTCAATCTTCGAACCGTAAATGTAACGCGGTACATCTCGCCCTTACGCGAAGGCGGTTCCTTGCCTGCTTTGGCAGAAGCCGATGATGATTTTAAATATGTACTAAAATTTAGAGGAGCAGGTCACGGTGTCAAAGCTTTAATTGCCGAATTGATTGGTGGTGAAATTGCTCGTGCTTTGGGCATGAAAATGCCTGAATTAGTTTTCGCTAATCTGGACGAAGCTTTTGGTCGGACAGAGGCTGATGAGGAAATTCAAGATTTACTGCAAGGAAGTCAAGGAATGAATCTAGCATTGCATTTTCTTTCTGGAGCAATCAATTTTGATCCTGTGGTAACAGTTGTTGATCCAGTTTTGGCCTCGCAAATTGTTTGGCTAGATGCATATATTACTAATGTTGACCGTACCTTCAGAAACACCAATATGTTGATTTGGCATAAAGAATTATGGCTAATTGATCACGGTGCAAGTTTGTATTTTCATCATTCTTGGACCAACTGGGAAAAGCATGCTCAAAGTCCGTTTGCATTAATCAAAGACCATGTTTTGTTGCCACAAGCGACGGTACTGTCAGAAACGGATTCGGCTTTTAAACAACTATTGACTCCAGAAGTATTAGAAGGAATTGTAAACCTAATTCCGGAGGATTGGTTGCAATGGGAAGAGGTCGAAGATACGGCAGCTGAATTGCGAAATGTATACTTACAGTTCCTATTAACCCGATTAAATCATTCAGAAATTTTTATTAAGGAAGCCCAAAATGCAAGAGAAAAACTTATATGAGTATGCCGTTATTCGGGTTGTACCTAGGGTAGAGCGCGAAGAATTCCTCAATGTAGGGATTGTCCTTTTTTGCAAAAAAGCTAAGTTTATAAAGGTACTTCATTCTCTTAATGTCCAAAAAGTACTTTCACTTTCAGTAGAAGCTGACGTGGAACAAATACAACTTAATTTATCTGCATTCGAAAAAGTGGCTCATGGCACCAAAGATGGTGGACCAATTGGATTGATGGATATTCCGTCGCGTTTTCGTTGGTTAACAGCTTTGCGTAGTTCCGTAATTCAAACTTCAAGACCGCATCCAGGGTTGTGCGATGATTTGGAACAAACAATGCAACGATTATTTGAAGAGTTTGTTTTATAAAGCATAATTCTGAATAGGGCGAAAAGCAGTCTTTCTCGCGCTAAAAGTCAGGCTGGTTTCTTCTCCAAGACCATAAATTCTATTTTCTCTTCAGGTATTAAAATGTGACTATCACTCCGTGGGAAAGCTTGTCATTCTCGGCTATGTCATTTTCTTGAAATTAGTTTTTTTCGACCAACAACAATTCTTCAACTATAGTCCAATTCAATTAAGGTTAAAACTGTCTTTTCATGATTTGAAAACAGATTGAATAGGATCATAATATCAAAATCGCGAAAAATTAAGAGTAGCTGAGTGCTACATAGGATTGGTTTTATGGTAGCAAAGGTCTTTCATGTCTTATGTTTATCGTTTTTTCAGCTGTTTTAAGGTACTTCTCTTAAAATACCAATAGTAAATTCTATGATTTTTTGGTTTGGAGAATTAACTAGATACCAATGCACCAATAAATTTACTTTTGGTATTCTACCCTAAGTTTCTCAGTTGAAGGATTAGGTGTTTTGTACAATTAGAAAATAGATAGGCATTCCAATCGTAATATTTATAGGAAAGGTAACAGCAAGAGCCATAGGTAAGAAAAGACCAGGATTTGCTCTGGGGACCGATATTTTCATGGCTGCAGGAACAGCGATATAGGATGCGCTTGCTGCTAAAATTGCAAATATAAACCGATTTGAAATATCCGGCGTTATGAACGAACTTAGCATGGCTACTACGCAACCGTTAAATATAGGGATGAAGATAGCGAATAGCAGTGGAAACCAGCCGAAGGAGAAGAAAGCTTTCAGTTTTTGACCGGTCGTGATTCCCATATCTAAGAGAAATATAGCAAGAAATCCTTTAAAAAGGTCGTTTGTAAAGGGCTTTATACCTTCAGCCTGTTGCGCATTTGCTACGAAGCCAATAAATAAACTACCAAGAATAAGCAATACACTGCCGTTTGTAAAAGAGTGTTTTATAACGGTACTTTTATTAATCGTTTCAGACTCTTCTTTGTTAAAAAGAGATATCAATAATAGACCAATAATTATAGCAGGAGATTCCATTAAAGCCATTATAGCAACCATGTGTCCATGAAGACTTAAATTTTGTGTTTCGAGATAGGAAACTGCGGTCACAAATGTCACCGCGCTTACTGATCCATATGCTGCTGCTATTGCACCAGAATTAAATACAGTTAGTTTTTTTCTTAAGATAAAGAAGGTATAAAGCGGAATGATTAGCGAAATGAAAATGCCAAATAACATGGACCATCCAATTTCGCTGGTAAATGTTTCATGAGATAATTCTTGACCTCCTTTAAATCCTATAGCAAACAAGAGGTAAAGTGAGATGAATTTTGAAGAGTTGGCAGGTATTTCTAAATCACTTTTTAAGTATACAGCGATGATACCAAGCATAAAAAACAATAATGCGGGATTAGTTAAATTGTCAATCAGTAAGTTAAAATTCATGTTTTTTTATTTTATTGTTTTTATCTGTGTTTTTCAAATTTTAATCTTTTGCCATTACTACTTTTATTAAAGGATCCCTGGTCATACACTAAGGTTCCATTTACAAATGTTTTTACAATTTTGCTGTTGAATATTTGATTTTCGAATGGCGACCATTGACACTTATAATGTGTGTTTTCATTTGTTACTGTCCATTTAGTATTGATATCGATCAAGACTAGGTCAGCGTAGTTCCCTTCACGAATATATCCCCGTTCCTTCATTCTATAAATTTCAGCAACATTATGACACATTTTTTCAACTATTTTTTCTAAACTTATTTTGCCTTTATGGAATAATTCCAGCATAGCTGATAGCGCATGTTGAACCAAAGGACCACCTGATAAAGCCTGAAAATAATTTCTGCTTTTTTCTTCGTTGGTATGCGGGGCATGATCGGTTGCAATAATGTCAAGTTTGTTCTCTAAAAGTGCCGCTAATAGTCCGTTTTTATCTTTCTCTGTTTTAATTGCAGGATTCCATTTTATTTTGGCGCCCAATTTTTCATAATCTTTGTCTGAAAACCACAGATGATGAATGCAAGCCTCGGCGGTAATTCGTTTTTCTCGAATAGGGATATTTCCTTCAAATAAATTAGCTTCTGCTGCCGTAGAAACATGAAACAAATGGAGACGATTATTGTATTTTTTAGCTATTTCTAAAACTCGTTTTGTTGCGACTAAGCAGGCTTCCTCACTTCTTATTTTAGGATGGATTTTAAACAGAACCTGCTCTCCATATCTTTTACGATATTTGAATGTATTCCGTTTCATTATAGCATCATCTTCACTGTGCAGTGCAACCAAGGTGTTCGCGGAGGAAAAGAGTTTTTCTAAAAATTCTGGATAATTAGTCAGAATACCCTCGTCATTATTAAAATAAAGGCCGTCATCAGTTATTCCGCAAACATTTTCATTGTCTGTTTTTAAAGCCTCCTCTAAATTATTTTGGTTTATTCCCATAAAAAAGGAATAGTTTGCTAATGATTTTTTTGCTGCTATGGCATATTTTTCCTCCAGTAACTCTTGAGTGAGCGTATTGGGAATTGTATTGGGCATATCCATAAATGACGTAATTCCTCCTGCGACGGCTGCTTTAGATTCAGAATAGATTGTGCCTTTGTGTGTTAAACCCGGTTCACGAAAATGAACTTGATCATCAATTATGCCAGGCAATAAATAAAGTCCTTCGGCATTAATTTCATGGTAGGAGCCGGAATTTGTTAAGTCGATACCAGCCTCAATTTTTTCAATTCTTTCATTTACCATTAGCAAATCGGCAGTAATTATTTTGCCCTCGTTTACAATAAAAGCACTTCGAATGATCGTTCTCATGAGTTATTTCTTTATTGCTCTTTGCAAGCGGTCATTTAATGTTTTGCCCAAACCATCGTCTGGAAATTTTTCTGCAATAATGACATCTAAATTACTTTTGTCCAAACGGTGCAATGCTGCATACAATTTTGTAGCTGCTTCGTGTAAATGGCCATTCTCAGAAAGTACTTCTTGAATTGCATCTTCTTGGTTTGGTATTTCATTTTTATAAAGAAGCAATCCGATTTTTTTTCCTTGAAAAGAGTGTACTAAATCGGCTACATGGTTCGTTAGATACGTATCAGTAATAGGAGCGTAGTGCCTGGAAAGCATACCGGGAGAATTGGGTGTGTTATCGTTATTTACAGTAAATAATAGGGGTCCAACTACTCTTTCAATTTCCTCTACGGAAATGGAGCCATACCTGTATAATACTGGTTGATTGCCTTCAAATCCAATAATAGTTGATTCTACACCTCTTTCACAGCTACCACCATCTAATATAACTTCAAGCTCTTCTTCAAAATAATCGAAAACATGTCCTGCAGTTGTCGGACTAATAGAACCAAAAGGATTTGCGCTTGGTGCAGCCAGCGGAAAGTCAAGTTTTTCTAAAACTGCTAGTGCAATAGGGTGATTGGGTACTCGTACCGCCACGGTTTCTTTGCCCGCTGTTATTAAGTCGGAAATATGCGGTTGTTTTTTTAAGACTAAGGTTAATGGTCCAGGCCAAAACTCTTCGGCAAGCTTTAAAGCCATAGTAGGAACATCAGAGGCAATGGTACTTAAAGATGAAACGGACTTAATATGGACAATTAGTGGGTTGTAATAGGGCCTCTTTTTAATAGCAAATATTTTTTTTAAGGCATTTTCGCTATAAGCATTTCCTGCCAAGCCATATACGGTTTCAGTAGGAATGGCAATTATATCGTCATTTTGTAGTGCCTTTGCAGCTTTGTTTATATTAGTTGTTATCAAAGTTTTTTTTTAAGGATTACAGTTGTCACAATACGTAGGATCTTCGAATTGTTTTTTATGCGGATACTTTTCTTCTTTTGTATACGAACATTTTTGACAGCAATAGAGATGGCTCAATGTAGAACGAGTTGGTAAATGACATAGGTCGCATGGTAGCCCTTGCTTTGCAGCGGTTATGGCAAATCCTGGTGTATTGCAATCTGGGCAAAAGGAATTTATTTTTTGAGTTAATTTGATTGCGGCCTTTTTTATCACTCTCATTCGGGATGGATTATACATTGCTCTCATATCTGTTTCTACATACATACTGCCGTATAATTTATTGAAATGAGTATAGGCTTTAGCTAGTTTCCTCCAGTTAGTAACTCCTTTTTCAATGTCAAGAAAATCAGTATCTGTTTTTATAACTATTAGACCATGAGACGGGAATTTAGCCCTTGAGGCAAACTCATGTAACTCAGTTTTACTCGTAATTACAGAACCATTAAAATTGGTTTCCAAGCTTATTTCTCTAATCACAATTTCTAAATTATTTTTTTTGTCAATAAACAGTAAAAATTCATCATCAGCATGTACAAAAAAAAGGGATGGATGAGGTCCAAAAGAACCTTCGCTTGCTATTGCCATATCACAGTTTGTTAAATCCATTGCCAACAAGCATTTTTTTCTTGCAGTTGTGATAGGATCTTCTTTTCTGGCGACTTCTCCTGTAAAAGTACCAAGCATATATGTGTCAAGATGTTCCGCAGCAAAGCACTTTACGCCTAATTCACGCTCTAAAATTGGAGCAATTACTTTCTCTTTACTATGCTTGGTAGCTATTACTAAATCCCTTCCTTCAAACATATTATTTTTATGATTTAGAAAGATTAATCTTTACTTCAGCAATGATCTTGACGGTTTCATTGTTGTGTTTTGCATCTACTATTAATTTAGATATGGCATCCATACTTTTTTGTAATTCAGGAATCCTTTTTACTGCCGCAAGGTCTTTTTCTCCAAAACGTTCTTCGGAGCTAAAATTTTTATTTTGATGAAAATGTATTTTACTAAAAAAAATATTCATAAGTATTTCTTCCGCTTCGTCAGGAGAAAATTGCCCATCAATAAGTTTCAATTCGTTTGTATTTTTCATTTTTGTATGTTTTTTTGGTTTGAAAGCTGTTTATAGATTAGTATTCCAATAATGATGGAAAAGGCCACCATTAATTCACTTTTAATCGGGTCCTTTGAAAAAAGGGAAATCCCAAAAAAAAGTATTAGTACTGCTATTCCTGCATAAATTTTAATTTGGATCATTTTGCATCTCGTTTTTAATAGTGAGTATAGAATCAATTTTAATTGATTCTATACTTTTTTTATTTACTTTAAACCGTTATTTTGGAAAGTAGAACGTTTGTATAGCCTTATCCTTGTGATTTTATTTGTTTATGCAGTGGTGTTAAATCCACATCTTAGTTTTGAGCTTAGACATTAAATTTTAAATCGGAATTGCTTTTACGGTATTATCAAAAAGTCTGTTGGAACCAACAATTGGAGTGGAGTTAATATGAGTTTCTTCCCCAATTTTTTTTCCACTGCAGCAACAATTGCATTGAATAGTGAAGCCTTAGACAGTGCAGTGATAACATCATAAGCTTCTTCAGAAAGAATGTCTTCCATTAAATTATATGAAATATTATTTTTATCAATCGAAGCGGAGGCTATTAACTTGTCTTTCAATAGTAATTGTATCAATTCTTTAGGGTTCTGTTCTTTTTTTAGATAGATAGTAACATTTATCATTGCTTTTATATTTAAATAATTACTGACCTTGTCCTAAGGAATATCCTGCTTTACCATCAAAAGAGTATAGGTTTTCTGTTTTTATGGTATCGACATTTTGATCGAAAGCCTTTTGAAGGAGTCCTATAATGTTCGTCTTATTTATTTCAGAATCTTCATTTGGTTTGAAACGACATCTCCAATGGTCCGTGCAAAAAGTCTCGTCAAAACCATTAGGCCAAACTTTTATTCCTCTGTTAGTAATCATGGTAAGTTTGATGGTTTCAGTCTCTATTTTTTTAATTTTTTCTGCCAATTCATCGGGCTTAGTTCCATTCCAATGCACAAAAATATCGATCCCAACCAATTCTTTCTTCGCGGCGGGTTTTCGTTTGTATTTTGGTAGAATGAGAGCCTCATTATTGGCGTAAGAAACTGCTTTTAGTAAGGTTGGCTTATGACCAAGATTCGCAATTACAGCTGTAGCAAATTCTTTTGTACCTACCTTTATTTTGCTGGTACCTTCTTTAAAAATATCATAGGTATGAATACCATCTTCTAATGTTTTGAGCCAAGCATTTTGAACTTTTTCTGCCACTTCAGTTTGTCCGATATGATTCAACATCATAATAGCTCCTTGCAATAAACCAGAAGGGTTGGCTAGATTTTGTCCTGCTCTTCTTGGGGCTGAACCATGTATTGCTTCAAACATGGAGCACTCTTCACCAATATTAGCCGAACCTGCCAAGCCTACTGACCCTGTTATTTGAGCAGCTACATCACTAAGTACGTCACCATAGAGATTTGGCATCACAATAACGTCAAACAACTCAGGAGTGTCAGCCATTTTTGCGGCACCAATATCAATTATCCAGTGTTCATTTTCTATTTCAGGATACTCACTTGCTATTTCGTCAAACACTTGGTGAAACAAGCCATCTGTTTGTTTCATAATGTTATCTTTTGTAAAGCAAGTTACTTTTTTGCGATTTTGTTGTTTAGCATATTCAAAGGCATAACGAACAATTTTCTCGCAGCCTGGTCTGCTTATTAGTTTTAGACACTGTACCACTTCATCTGTTTGTTGATGTTCAATACCAGCATACAAATCTTCTTCATTTTCTCGTACAATAACAATATCCATTACAGGATGCTTTGTACTTACAAAGGGATGCAAACTCTTGCAAGGTCTTACGTTTGAATACAGTCCAAGAAATTTGCGGGTGGTAACGTTTAGGCTTTTGTACCCGCCTCCTTGTGGAGTAGTAATAGGGGCTTTTAAAAAGATTTTGTTTCGTCTGATGGTATCCCAAGATTCCGAGGCAATACCGTTAGAGTTGCCTGCGAGATATACTTTTTCGCCCACTTCTATTTCTTCTATTTCAATTTTAGCGCCTGCAGCTAAAATTATTTCTAAAGTGGCGTCCATTATCTCAGGACCTATTCCATCACCTTTAGCTACCGTAATTTTTGTCATTTTGTACTTATTTTATATTTTACGGTGCAAAGTTGGTAATTCTAATTCATTAGTTTTTATTTATATTTGTAATGTAATCCATTAAAATTATTTATGAAATATACCCTAAATCAATTGCAAATTTTTCTGAAAGTCGTTCAAACACAAAGTGTAACAAGGGCTTCAGAAGAACTTCATTTAACCCAACCCGCTGTTTCTATTCAACTAAAAAATTTTCAAGAACAATTTGAAATACCACTAACAGAGGTACTAGGCAGAAAAATATACATCACCGATTTTGGGAGAGAAATTGCAGAAGCGGCGGAAAATATTATCAACCAAGTATATGCTATTAATTACAAAACATTAGCTTATAAAGGGCAGTTATCAGGACGATTGAAGATTTCAGTTGTTTCAACAGGGAAGTACATAATGCCTTATTTTCTAACTGATTTTATGAAACAAAATTCTGGTATTGAATTATTAATGGATGTTACTAATAAGAATAAAGTTGTAGAGAGTTTAGTCAATAATGAGGTAGATTTTGCACTAGTTTCAATCTTGCCTTCCTCATTAAAGATTGAAAAGATGGATTTGCTTCAAAATAAATTATTCTTAGTAAATGATCAAAAAACAAAATTTAAAAAGGGAGTTACCATCACAGAAATATTTAATGATTTACCCTTGATTTTTAGAGAGAAAGGTTCAGGAACGAGACAAACAATGGAGAGTTTCATTGAACGTAATAATATTTCAGTCTTGAAGAAGATGGAATTAACATCTAATGAAGCGGTTAAGCAAGCCTTGTTAGCTGGTCTGGGATGTTCTATCATGCCATTGATTGGAATTAGAAGTGAATTACAAAGTAATGAATTGCAAATAATCCCAATCAAAGGACTTCCTATTAGAACTACCTGGAGTTTAATTTGGCTCAAAGGCAAGAAACATTCCCCAGTTTCACTTGCTTTTTTAGAGTATTTAAAAAAAGAAAAAACACAAATCGTTCAGGATAAATTTAGTTGGTACGAGCAGTATTAATAAACATACTTTTTGGGATGGCAGCCTAAAGTGGAGTGGAATTTTTAAAACTTTATTATCGCTTTAGGCTTAAAAAAAACAGATTTTGATAACTCTTTTAAAATGCTTACTCAAATCTAATAAAACCAGAAAAAACTAAGTTATTTTTTTCTCCAATACCATAAATTCTAATTTTTCATCCGAAATCGGGATGTGGATGTCACTTACTGGGAACGCTTCTCGTACTCCCGTATCCTTATAACCATGACGCTTGTACCAAGCTATTAGCTCTTCTCTGACTGAAATTACTGTCATTACAATAATTTCCAAATTCAATGTTTGTGCATGAAATTCGGCTTCAGTTAATAATTTCTTTCCAATACCACTATTTTGTAATTCGGGAGAAGCAGTTAGCATGCCTAAATACAGTTTTGTTTCTTTTTTAATCAGCAATACACAACCCACAATGTTATTTTCTTCAGTGAATTTTAGAATAGTATTTTTAGGGTCGGCGATAATCTCAGCTAATTCTTGTTCGTTTGTTCTACTACCGTCTAATAAGCTGGCTTCGGTAGTCCATCCTTTTTTAGAAGCTTCTCCTCGATAAGCTGTATTGATTAATAGGTTTAATGGGGAAATGTCATTTTGTGTTGCTTTTGTAATCATGGTATTCACTCTGTGCTAATTTTTTTTTAACACAAAGATAAAAATCGAACAGTAATATCAACTTTTTTTTTGCTTATCCTTGCGACAGCAATTAATTTTATAAAGCGCAGCGAGAGCAGCTTTGGGTCGGGCTTTTGGCTCAATCTTTGTTTTTTTAGAAAAAAAAGATATCGCTGCAAGCTCTTACGAATAGGAATCACGTTAATTGAGGAATAAGTAAATGTTAATGAGGTTTTTAAGGGAGTCAATATGATTAAACTATAAATCTTGATTGTAAAGTTATAATATTGTTAGTCAGGTAGTTTGTCCTTTAAAAAAATATTTGGTTTACCTTTGAAGGAACGATAATTAATTATAATCTTAAAATAAATTATTATGAAAAAATTAAATAGTATTGGGTTAATAATGATTAGTCTAATGCTGAGTTTAACTCCTATGTTTGCTCAGTCAAGTGCTAAGAAAACAAAAATTATAGAAGATAGCAAGATGGCTAAATCGGAATTTATTAAAAGTGATGCTTTAATGCAGAGCCTATTCGAAAAAGCGGTAGGATATGTTATTTTTCCGAATGTGGGTAAGGGAGGTTTAGGAATTGGAGCTGCAGCTGGTAACGGTGTTGTATATGAAGGAAATTCATTGATTGGTATGGCTAAGTTGTCGCAACTAAGTATTGGTTTTCAAGCCGGCGGGCAAGCGTATCGTGAGGTCATATTTTTTGAATCTAAAGCTGAGTTAGAGCGTTTCAAAGCAAGCCAATTTGAATTTGCAGCGCAAGCATCTGCCGTTGCAGTAACAGAGGGAGCTTCGGCAAATGTAAAATATGCTGATGGTGTTATGGTATTTACCATGCAAAAAGGGGGACTAATGTACGAGGCCTCGATAGGCGGACAGAAATTTAGGTTTACCAGATTATAAGGCTGTTTTTGCTAGTGAAATAACCTTTATTTACTGTTGTAATTTTATTTAGTAATCAATTCTTTTTCATCTGTATTAGGATGTGTTTTTTATAAACATACTTCCAAGGCATGAAGAGAATCGGTATAATAATGCCCTAGAACACACAAGTCATCTTTTCGTCTCGTTAACCCTTGAGCGTGTGTGCAGACCATAATGGATAAGCTACAACGATAAACCAAAGTCCTTTGTTAAAAATCATGAAAAGACATTTTGAGGAATCTTTTTGAGTTCGCTTAACATAGCGCGGTTGTTAATGTTTTTCCATTAGGATACTTTTTGTATATCGCTATTTCAGGACGGGACATGATTTATAAAAAAAAGCTACTAACTTATGAAGTCAGTAGCTTTTATTTACGCATGATAGTTTTAGAAATAAAAAAGGTATTTGCTATCACTACGAAAGGATTCAGTTTAACTGAACCAATATGTTTTTTAGTTTTTGTTCAACAAAACATCAGCATGAACTGCTACTTCGCTCCAGGTTTTACTCACACCATCTGCTCCGGTATGTAAAGCTTCACAGGCTTTATTGATAGATGCTACAGCAGCTAAACCGTCCCAGTTTTCTAAATTCATTACTCCGTCAAAAGAAAGACTAGTGTCGCTGTTGTTAGTGACTTGCAAAGGAATGTTTGCTGTTTTTCCGTTTAGGGTTACATCAATAGAACAAGTGTTTTCTCCTACAACTTTAAACTCACCAGAAATAAGTTCGGTGTTTTTCATTACTCCAAAGAAGAATTTTAAAATCTTTGGGTCTCTGGTTCCTGTCGCGTCATTAGTGAACAAACTGCTTACCGGAATGCTGAATTTAGTGCCGTTTAATGCTTCAAACGCTGTTTTTCCTTCTTCCGTATCCGTCAATGTTATTTCTTTAAAGATACCGCCAACGGCCGCTTTGTCAGTTGTTTTGTAGGCAGTAAAGCTCACTTTTGTCGAGTCATTGATTACGGTATAAGTTCCTTCAGTTGTTTGGCTTTCCGCAGTTTTATCTTCAGTACTTTTTTTAGAGTCTTTACAGCCAACAGCGGTAAACAGAATCATTCCAAGAGCAATCAGTTTTAAATTTTTCATTATACTATACTTTTTTTAATGTTTGATGTAAAATTAGACATTATAATAGGAACAGGGCAGATATAGCGAATTAATGACTTGATATTTAATGTTAAATCTTACAAAAAAGAATGTTAACAACTGTTAATTTTTTAAGAATGCTTGATGTGTTGGATAGTCGACGATATATGGTTTATTAGCGTTTGCTTTTGTAAAGGAGTGGGACGTCATAGCTAGCGTGGTAATTTGCAAATGGTCTATAGGAACGGGTACGAAGTCGGGAGACTTCGCCTTTACTTTGCAGTAGATAAAAAAACCGACTGAGTTTCCCTAGCCGATTTGGTGTACATGGATAATGAGTTCATTTATTTGTATTAGCAGGCAGACAACATTTGAGCAGTAGCTGCACTTTGTGCAGCTGAAGCTGACGCAATAGTTATTGGATCTTTAATATTTGGCGCCCTTTTTTTATGAATTCGTCATATTTTGCAAGTATAGATTGAGCAAGTTTGTGAATACTATCAACTGCATTATTGAACCTTTCTGGTTGTTCCATTTCCCACTCCGATGGAACGCTTAATCTTTGATCTCCTTCCCTAAAAATATTAGGAAGCAAGAAAGAATTAAAGTCTCTAATATAATTTAATAATTCTTCTTTTAAAGATTCTAATTTGGGGTTAAAAAAAATCTAAACCTGGCCTTCGCATTTCAACTTCAATTAAATCGAATGGATGCAAAAGTTCATCTCTGAAACTATAACCCGAAAAATTGTTAGTACGTAGCCAATAGATGTTTTGAATGGTTAACATGTTATTTCGGATTTTGTTGCTTTTAAGTGCGTTATTATGAACTTATCAAAATTATAAAATCGATGATTACAGTACATTAGGTGCAAAAGAGGAGGTTCAGGAAAAAATAGTGGATAACTTGTATTTAATGGTCATAAAATGACTCCATTCCTAAAATAGAAACAGGAAAAATCATTAAAAAAAAACGACTAAAAATCACTTCTCAGTCGTTTGTATATTTAATTAGTGTTTTAAGAATTACCCTAAAAACGCTTTAAACTCCTCGTAAGTTTTAATCTTAGTTCTTACTTTTTCTTTTCCTAATACACTTTCTATTTGTGCAGGAATAGGTAGCTTTACGTTTAATGTGGGTTCTACCGTATCTAAGAACTTTATTGGATGCGCGGTTTCTAAGAAAACCCCAAGTGCATTGCTGTGATTTTCTAATTCTTTTTTCAATCCTAAGTAACCAATGGCTCCGTGCGGTTCTGCTATATAGCCGTCTGTATTGTAAATGGTTTTCATGGCTACTAATGTCTCAGCATCTGAGAAAGTAAAAGAGGAAAAATCCTTTTTGAACTGCGCCAAATCATTCTGGTACATTTCCTGAATACGGACAAAATTACTTGGATTCCCTACATCCATCGCATTCGAAATCGTTGCTTTAGATGGTTTAGGATCGTAAAGTCCGTTTTCTAAGAAACGAGGTACCGTATCATTCACATTAGTTGAAGCAACAAAATGTTCCACAGGCAAGCCCATTTTCTTGGCGATAATTCCCGCACATATATTCCCAAAGTTTCCACTTGGACAAGAGAAAACTAAGGGTTTGTTTTGTTTTTTTAAGGCTTTATATGCAAAGAAGAAATAAAACATTTGTGGCAACCAGCGTGCAATATTAATTGAATTCGCTGAAGTCAGATTGTGATGTTTCAAACTCTCATCTAAGAATGCTTTTTTGACCATATCCTGGCAATCATCAAAAAAACCGTCTACTTCAAGTGCTCTAATATTTTGTCCCAAAGTGGTCAATTGTCGTTCTTGAATGTCACTTACTTTTCCTGAAGGATAAAGGATAATCACTTCAACACCTCTTACACCAAGGAATCCACTAGCAACTGCGCCACCTGTATCTCCGGATGTCGCCACTAGAACTGTATTTCTGCTGTCTTTTTTGTCTTTGTTGAAATATCCCAAACAACGAGACATAAATCGCGCCCCTACATCCTTAAAAGCCATTGTAGGACCATGAAATAATTCAAGTGAGTAGATTCCTTTTTCGACTTCTACAACCGGGAAATCAAAGCAAAGTGTTTCGGCAATAATTTCTTTTAGTTTTTCTTCAGGAATTTCGTCACCGACAAACTGGCGAATTGCTTGAAAAGCAATTTCCTCCTTACTAAGACTTTCGATACTATCAAAAAAGGCTTGAGGCAACGGCGTTATCGTTTCCGGAAAATACAATCCTTTATCGCTTGCTAATCCTTGTATTACCGCTTCTTGAAAAGAAACTTTTGGGGCGTTATGGTTTAAACTGTAGTATTTCATTGTAACTCTTATTTTCTTAAATCTTTTGCTGAAGATTCACAGATTAAAAATAATTTTTAAAAATCAGTGAATCTGCGGCCGTTGTTTCACTGATACATGTTGGTATTCGACTCGGAATTATAAAATTCTTACGCCATCAGGATTCACTTTTGAAACGTGAATCTCGTACGGCAATTTCATTTCGTCATAAACAGCACTCATGGCTTTAGCGATTTGCTTTGCAGTTGCTTCCCCTTTGCTTAAAGCAAAAATAGATGGCCCAGATCCTGATATTCCAGAACCCAAAGCACCATTTCCTAAAGCCGTTCGTTTAATTAAATCAAATCCAGGAATCAGCACACTTCGTATTGGTTCCACAATTTCATCATGAAGTGATCGACCTATTAAGTCGTAATCTTTGGTATATAAACCAGCAATCAATCCGCCTACATTTCCCCATTGCATAATGGCGCTTTTTAAAGAAACCGTTTGCTTTAATACGGAGCGCGCATCGGATGTTTTCAACTCAATTTGTGGATGAACCACCGTCGCATACAATTCAGAAGGACTTTCGATTTTTATAATATCTAGCGGACTGTAACTTCTCACTAATGTAAATCCGCCTAATAGGGCAGGGGCCACATTGTCAGCATGAGCGTTTCCGCAAGCTAGTTTTTCTCCTTGCATAGCAAAGGGAACCAAATCTTTAATTTCGAAAGGTCTTCCCAGCAATTCATTGATTCCAAAAACAGCACCTGCTGAACTGGCAGCGCTACTCCCAATTCCGCTTCCGGCTTTGATGTTTTTGTAGATTTCGATATCAAATCCCGCATCTGAATTTAACGCTTCTAACATCGCCAAAGCCGCTACTCCGGCTACGTTTTTCTCGGTTTCAAGAGGCAAGTCGGCACCAACTAATTTAGTGATGCGAATTCCTTTTTTGTCTGATTTTCGGATAACCATTTCATCCCCAACATTGTCTAAACACAATCCGAGGACATCAAATCCACAAGATAGATTGGCGATGGTTGCAGGGCAAAATATTTTTATTTCATTCATGTTATGAGTCTTAAAGTCTAAAGTCATAAAGTGGCAAAGTCGCATAAATTGTCTAAAAGTTCCGATTTTATCGTTCGGGCTTTACGACATTCGACTTTATGACTAATTAAATGTTTCCAATTCGAATTACATCTGCAAAAATTCCCGAAGCAGTCACCGCAGCACCAGCACCAGCACCTTTTATCAATAAAGGTTGGTCTACATAGCGATCTGTATAGAACAATACGATATTGTCTTTTCCTTCTAAGTTGTAAAATGGATGGTCTTTTGTGATGAATTGCAAACCAACGCTTGCTTTTCCGTCTTCAAACTGGGCTACAAATTTTAATCGGCTGTCTTTGGCATTGGCTTCTGCCAAAATACCTTCAAAATGAGTAGCGTGTTCAATTAGAGATTTAAAGAAATCGTCATTATTTAAAGTTTCCATACATGCTTCAGGAAGGAAAGATTCATTTTCAATTTCTTCAATTTCCATTTTGTATCCGCTTTCACGAATCAAAATCAATATTTTTCTTGCAACGTCAATTCCGCTCAAATCGATCTTTGGATCTGGTTCAGTAAATCCTTGTATTCCGGCTTCTTTTACTACATCATGAAAAGAGTTGTCTTTATCAAAATTATTGAAGATAAAGTTCAAACTTCCTGATAATACTGCTTGGATTTTATTGACTTTATCGCCTGAGGCTACTAAGTTTTTTACAGTGTCAATAATAGGTAATCCTGCGCCAACATTTGTTTCAAACAAGAAAGGAGCGCTGTATCTTCTTGATAAGTTTTTAAGGTTTTTGTAATTGTCAAAAGCGGAGGAACAGGCAATTTTATTACAAGTAACAACTGCAACACTCTCTCTTAAAAAGTGCTCATAGGTTTGTGAAACGCTTTCATTTGCCGTAATATCTACAAAAATACTGTTACGTAAATTGAGTGCTTTAACTTGTTTAATGAACAATTGTTGATCTGCTTTTTCTCCTTTGTCTAAAAGAGATTCCCATGATTTTAGATCAATGCCTTCTTCATCAAAAAGCATTTTTCTAGAATTAGCCAAGGCAATAACTCTCAGATTTATTTTTAAATTGTCTTTTAGGAATTTATTCTGTTGGTTGATCTGATCGATGAATTTCTCACCTACATTACCAACACCCATAACAAACAAGTTCAATTGTTTTGTGTTGTCTTCAAAGAAGCGTTCGTGAAGTGTATTCAATGCTTTTTTGACATCTCTTTCGTTAATTACTGCCGATATGTTTCTTTCAGAAGCACCCTGAGCAATAGCACGAATATTGACGTTGTTTTTTCCTAAAGTACTGAACATTTTTCCGCTCAGTCCTTGGTGGTTTTTCATATTTTCTCCAACCAAAGCAATGATGCAAAGATTTTTCTCTACTATGCAAGGGTCGATTTTGTGTTGTGAAATTTCTATTTGAAAAGCTCTATTGATGGCATCTTCTGCATTTCCTGCATCTGAATTTAGAATCCCAATACAAATGGAATGCTCTGAAGAAGCTTGAGTTATAAAAATTACGTTGATGTTTTCATTTGATAAAACTTCAAACAGTCTTTTTGAAGACCCAGAAACACCAATCATTCCAGGTCCTTCTAGCGTAATCAAAGAGATGTGCTCGATATGGCTGATTCCTTTTACGGGAGAACCATTCGATAGGCTATTGCTTGAAATAAAAGTTCCTTCTGCCTCTGGTTCGAAAGTGTTTTTGATATGAATTGGAATATTCTTTCTCAAAACGGGCTGAATAGTTGGAGGGAATAAAACTTTGGCACCAAAATGTGACAACTCCATTGCTTCTTGGTATGAAATAGAGGCAATCGGTTGGGCTTGTTTTACGATTTTTGGATTGGCAGTGTACATTCCGTTTACATCAGTCCAAATTTCTAAATCAGTTGCGTCTAATGCGCCAGCCATAATTGCAGCTGTATAATCAGATCCACCACGACCTAAAGTAGTATTGATGCCATCAAGAGAGGAAGCAATGAAACCTGGCATAACTACAACTTGGGAATCATTCGAAGCATAAAAATCAGTAATTAGCTGGTTTGTTACTTCAAAGTTTACTGCTGCTTTTCCAAAAGTGTTATTGGTTTTGATTAGCTCACGGCTGTCTTTATAACTGCTGTTTTTTAGATTTTGTTTTAACGTTTCGGCAATTATATAGGACGACAATAACTCTCCAAAGCTTAAAATAGTGTCAGATGTTCTATTTGATAATTCACCTAATAAGAAGCAACCATCTAATAAAGTCTCCAAATGATTTATTATTCTCTTGATGTGGCTTAATGAACCACTTTGTTCGCTAATTGGAATTAATTCCTTGATAGCATCTAGGTGTTTTTTCTCGATGTCGGCAACAATCTCTTTATAGCTGTCGTCATTTGATGCTGCTTTTTCAGAAGCTAGTTGTAACAAATCAGTCACTTTGCTAAGTGCAGAAACCACTACAATTAATTTATCTTGTTTTGCTTTATTGAATACAATGTCTAAGACACGTTTTATATTTTGGGAATTGGCGACCGAAGTTCCGCCAAATTTTAATATTTTCATTTTGTTTGTTTTGATTTAAAAAATGCAACCTTCTTTTATACATCCAATTACCTTCCTCCTAAAAAAAGAAAAATAGTATAATAGGATTATATGTAAAATGTATACCCCTAAGGGGTAGTAGTTGTTGTAGCTGTAAATGTAGAGGTAACAGAAAGTGAAACCCAAATTTGAGTTGTTATCGAAGAGTGATATGTTGATCTGTTGTCTTTCATTATTGTTTTTCAAAAATACAGTTTTTTATAAAAAGCAAAAAACCTTTTTTCGATTTTTACGAATATTTTAATAATCTAACGAGAATTTGCCCTCTATTGACTATTTCTCATTTTAAGCGCTTGATAGCGGGACAATTGATAAAATTTATTGAATGAAGAATCTTAAGGGATGTAGTTTTAATTCTTAATTTTCAAAATAGTATGCCAGAATACGCTCGTTTCGACTTGATAAATAATGTATTTCTTTGCTTTGGCGACAATTTGCATTTGTAATTAGCTTTTACTGCAATATTATTTAGGATGCTTTTATGTTTTTTGAAACTTCGTTGCTATAAAAGCAGGATATTCTTGTAATTTTCGCGTCAAATTTAAATAATTAATATTATTTGATAAGTATTTTAAATTATTGTCAATATATGTTGCTTTTTAATATTGATTTATTGAATTTTGGCTATTCAAAATTCGATACGAAAATGGACAATACACATTATATAAGTACTGAGATACTTTCTCTTGAAATAGTACAAGAAATTATTTCGCAACACAAATCATTAGAGTTGTCTGATGAAGCCAAAGTAAATATTCAAAAATGCCGTGATTTTCTAGATAAAAAAATGGCTTCCCACTCGGAGCCTATTTATGGTATTAATACTGGTTTTGGCTCTCTTTGTAATGTGAAAATTTCAAATGAGAACTTGTCTAAATTACAAGAAAACTTAGTGAAATCGCATGCTTGTGGTACGGGTGAAGAAGTTCCTAGTGTTATTGTGAAATTAATGTTGTTGCTTAAAATACAATCCTTGAGCTACGGACATTCAGGGATACAATTACAAACAGTAGATCGATTGATAGGCTTTTATAATAATGATATTTTACCAGTAATCTATACCCAAGGTTCGTTAGGTGCCTCAGGGGATCTAGCTCCTTTAGCACATTTGTCATTGCCTTTGTTAGGAGAAGGTGAAGTGTATTTTGAAGGCAAGAAAGTGCATTCAAGTGTAATAATGAAGCACTTTAACTGGGAACCAATTGTTTTGCAGTCTAAAGAAGGTTTGGCTTTATTAAACGGTACTCAATTTATGAGTGCTTACGGAGCGCATATTTTAATGAAAGCGAATAAGTTCTCTTACTTAGCAGATTTAATAGCAACAATCTCCTTAGAGGGGTTTGATGGTCGTATCGAACCATTTCATGAATTGATACATTTTATTCGTCCTCACAAAGGACAAATCGTAACAGCTACTCGTGTTAAAGAATTTTTGGAAGGTAGTGAAATCATTGAGCAAGAGAAAACACATGTACAGGATCCCTATTCGTTTCGTTGTATTCCGCAGGTGCATGGAGCTTCAAAAGATGCTTTTGAGTATGTGAAAAAAGTATTTAAAACTGAAATTAATTCGGTTACAGACAATCCTAATATATTCATCGAAAGTGACCAAATCATTTCAGGAGGGAATTTTCACGGGCAACCTTTGGCTTTAGCCCTAGATTTTATGGCAATTGCGCTTGCTGAATTGGGAAGTATCTCAGAAAGAAGGACCTATCAATTGATTTCAGGATTACGTAATCTTCCTGCGTTCTTGGTGGATAACCCTGGATTAAACTCAGGATTAATGATTCCTCAATATACCGCTGCAAGTATTGCTAGTCAGAACAAACAATTAGCTACACCTTCAAGTGTTGACAGTATCGTATCTAGTAATGGCCAGGAAGACCATGTGAGTATGGGGGCTAATGGAGCTACAAAGGCATTGCGAGTGATGGATAATATCGAGCGCATTTTGGCTATAGAATTGATGAATGCGTCTCAAGCGATTCAATACAGAAGACCTTTGAAATCAAGTGATTTTATCGAAATGTTTTTAGCTGCTTACAGAGAAGAAGTTTCCTTCATAAAAGAGGACCGAATTTTACATTATGACATAGAGAAAACGGTTTCTTTCTTGAACAGTTTCCAAATCGAAGAAGATTTACTATCGTAATTTTAAGAGAACAAAAATCAAATAAAAAAACCATCCAAATTTTAGAAATTGGATAGTTTTGTTTTTTTAATCAGTTTAGCAACAAAGCTGTATTGATTGAATCCGCGTTATTTTATTTTAAAGTTCTTTTCAATAGCTTTAATCATTTCACCTGCGATATCTTTATTTGTCGCCCCTTCGATTCCTTCTAATCCTGGAGAAGAATTAACTTCCAGTAGTAAAGGTCCTTTTGAAGAACGTATAATATCTACACCTGCTACTTTTAAATCCATAGCTTTTGCCGCTTTTATTGCGATCCGTTTTTCTTCCATGGTTGCTTTTATTACAGATGCGGTTCCGCCCAAGTGAATGTTAGCTCTAAATTCTCCAGGCATGGCCTCACGTTGTATTGAGGCTACCACTTTTCCATCGATAACGAAACAACGAATGTCTTTTCCGTTAGCTTCTTTGATGAACTCTTGTACCAATATGTTAGCATTAACACTTTTAAATGCATTGATAACGCTTTCGGCAGCTTTTTTAGTCTCAGCTAAAACAACACCTTTTCCTTGTGTTCCTTCTAGTAGTTTTACTATGAGTGGGGAACCACCAACCATTTTAATTAAATCATTAGTATCCAAAGGCGAATTGGCAAACCCTGTAGTAGGGATTCCTATTCCACTATTTAATAGTAATTGAAGTGAGTATAATTTGTCACGAGATTGTGTTATTGCGCTTGCAGAGTTCAAGCAAAATACTTTTAATGCTTCGAACTGTCTGGTTAAAGCACATCCGTAAAAAGTAATACTTGGTCTTATTCTTGGAATAATAGCATCAAATTGGTTTAGAATTATCCCGCCGCGATAATGAATTTCTGGGGTATCGGCATCAAGTCTCATATAACACTCCTTGATGTTTAAAAAATGCATTTCGTGCCCGCGCATTTCGCCGGCTTCCATGATTCTTTTGTTGCTATATAACTCAGGGTTGCTTGCTAAAACGCCTATTCGTAAACCTGTACTGGCTTTTTCAGAATTCTTATATAATTCCTTGAGATTATCAGTTGTGGGTTGTCCTAAAAGATATTGTTGTTCTGGATCAACAAGGACTCTTCCGCTCATTGCTTCTCTTCCTAAAAGCATACGAAAACCCATAGAATCCCGATTGGTCAATGTCATTTCAATAGGCCATTTAGAATCCCCAATTTCTAAAATAGTCTGAATAACGTAGCGCTGTTCACGAAATCCGCTGGAGCTTTTCACGATTCGTTTATCGATTAATGGTGCCTCACAGTGTATAACGGTTTTGAGGTTATTCTGAATTGGATTGATGTCAAATCTAACCCAGTTTGCTTCATTTTTGATGAAAGGAGCGATGTTTATAGCATGTAATGCAGATGTTTTTGCACCTGAATCGACACGCGCTTTTATTGTAGGAATTCCCAGTTCTGGAAATGAACACCATTCTTCGCTACCTAGGATTACTTTGTTTTGTGACATATTTTAAATTGTTTGAGCGGTAATTATAAAGTTCAAATGTAAATATTTGTTTTTAATAATATAGGAAATAAATATAAAGAATAAACCCGCTATGTTATAAAAACGTAACGGGTTTATTTTAGTAATTACTGATTTAACAATCTATTGCTTTGTAGGCTCTTCAGCTTTTTTGACTGTTACTGTCAATTCTTGGGCGCCTTCTTCAATATCCATGAAAATATCGTCACCAGAGGCGATTTTAGAAGTGATAATCTCTTCAGCAAGTGTATCCTCAACATATTTTTGAATGGCTCTTTTTAGTGGTCTAGCGCCAAATTGTCTGTCGAAACCTTTTTCTGCAATAAAGGCTTTTGCTTTATCTGAAAGGCTTAAGTTGTAACCTAGTTCGGATACTCTAGCATATAATTTTTTCAATTCAATTTCAATAATTAAATCAATATCATGTTTTTCTAAAGCATTGAACACGATTACGTCATCAATTCTGTTTAAAAATTCAGGAGCAAATGTTTTCTTTAATGCATTTTCAATGATGCTCTTAGAATTATCATCGGCCTGTGCTACTTTTGCAGCAGTACCAAAACCAACTCCTTGACCAAAATCTTTTAACTGTCGAGCTCCAACATTTGAAGTCATGATTATAATGGTGTTTTTGAAATCAATTTTGCGACCTAAACTATCTGTTAAATATCCGTCATCAAGAACTTGCAATAACATATTGAATACATCTGGATGTGCTTTCTCTATCTCATCTAATAAAACCACACAATATGGTTTTCTACGAACTTTCTCTGTTAATTGTCCTCCTTCTTCGTATCCAACGTATCCCGGAGGCGCTCCAACTAAGCGAGAAATGGCAAATTTTTCCATGTATTCACTCATGTCAATACGAACTAAGGCATCTTCAGAGTCAAATAATTCTTTGGCTAACACTTTAGCTAATTGTGTTTTTCCAACTCCTGTTTGACCAAGGAATATGAATGAACCAATAGGTCTGTTTGGATCTTTCAATCCAGCGCGATTTCTTTGAATAGAACGGGCAATTTTCAGAACAGCTTCATTTTGACCGACCACCTTACTTTCTATAAGCTGAGGTAATTTAGCTAGTTTGTTACTTTCCGTTTGTGCGATACGATTTACAGGAATTCCGGTCATCATCGATACAACATCAGCGACATTGTCTTCTGTAACTTCAATTCGGTTGTTTTTAGCATCTTCTTCCCATTGTTCTTGGGCTATAGCCAATTCTTTTTCGATGCGTTTCTCATCATCTCGAAGTTTAGCTGCCTCTTCATACTTTTGTTTTTTTACCACGACATTTTTCAATTCACGAACATCTTCTAATTGACGTTCTAAATCTAAAATTTGTTTTGGAACTTCGATATTAGTTATGTGTACGCGTGAACCTGCCTCATCTAAAGCGTCAATAGCTTTGTCTGGTAAAAATCGTTCAGACATATACCTGTTTGTTAATTTTACACAGGCTTCAATTGCTTCTGGTGAATAAGTAACATTATGATGGTCTTCGTATTTGTTTTTAATGTTATTCAAAATGGTAATCGTTTCTTCAACAGAAGTTGGTTCTACGATTATCTTTTGAAAACGTCTTTCTAATGCACCATCTTTTTCTATGTACTGTCTGTATTCGTCAAGTGTAGTAGCTCCAATACATTGGATTTCTCCTCTTGCTAAAGCTGGTTTGAACATGTTTGATGCGTCTAGGGAACCGGTAGCTCCACCAGCACCAACAATAGTGTGAATTTCATCTATGAAAAGAATGATATCATCATTTTTCTCTAGTTCGTTCATTACCGCTTTCATACGCTCTTCAAACTGTCCTCTATATTTAGTGCCGGCAACAAGGCTTGCTAAATCTAAAGTTACAACACGTTTGTTGAATAGGATTCTTGAAACTTTCTTTTGAATGATTCGTAACGCTAATCCTTCAGCAATAGCAGATTTTCCAACACCAGGCTCACCGATAAGGAGCGGGTTGTTCTTTTTGCGTCGGCTTAGAATCTGGCATACACGCTCAATTTCTTTTTCTCGTCCTACGACAGGATCTAATTTTCCTTCTTCAGCCATTTCGGTTAAATCTCTTCCGAAGTTGTCCAAAACGGGTGTTTTAGATTTTTTATTTGATTTATTGGCGGGATTATTAAAATTCCCTTCCTTCATACTGTCATCTTGTCCTGAATCATCGTTGTATGAGTCAGTTGCTTTTGGTAAATTCTCTAAGAATTCTTCTTCGCTTGGTGTCATATTTATATATTGTTCTTTAGCTACATCGTAATCAATTTTTAATTTATTCAGTAGCTTGGTTGTAGGATCGTTCTCGTTTCTAAGAATACATAATAATAGGTGAGCTGTGCTTACGGATGAGCTTTGAAATACTTTAGCTTCTAAAAAGGTTGTTTTCAATGCGCGCTCCGCTTGACGAGTCAAATGAAGGTTTTTCTTTTCTATATTACTCTCTATAGTAGGGTTTGCAGGGCTTAGTATTTCTACCTTTCTGCGTAAATGGTCTAAGTCAATAGACAGGTTATTTAATATTTGTATCGCTTTGCCACTTCCATCTCGAAGGATACCTAGCATCAAGTGTTCTGTTCCAATGAAGTCATGACCTAGTCGCAAAGCTTCTTCTTTGCTGTAAGTAATAACGTCTTTTACTCTTGGTGAAAAATTATCATCCATAATATATGTATTGATTGTATGTGTAAATTTAGTGAATTACCATTTGAAAAACAAAAATCGTTCCTTAAGATATCATGTCAGCTAATTGACGAAAAAATGATGAAATGGAATCGAAAAAAACATTTTATTTATCAAAAAAATGTCAATCGGGTTTTGTTGATAAATCATTAAAATAAGTATGTTAAAAGACTTTTAAAAATTTCAAAAAAGCGTATATTGGCACGTTTTGAAACTAATATAATTTTTTAATATAACAACTTATGTCTGAAGGAGAAAAGTTAATTCCTATTAACATAGAAGATGAAATGAAAACAGCTTACATCGATTATTCGATGTCGGTTATTGTATCAAGAGCACTTCCAGATGTTAGAGATGGCTTGAAACCAGTACATCGAAGAGTACTTTTTGGGATGCATGATTTAGGAGTTAACTCACGATCTGCCCACAAAAAGTCAGCAAGAATTGTCGGGGAAGTTCTAGGAAAGTATCACCCACACGGAGATACATCCGTTTATGACGCCATGGTTCGAATGGCACAGGAGTGGAGTTTACGTTATTTACTAATTGACGGTCAAGGTAATTTTGGGTCTGTAGATGGAGATAGTCCTGCTGCGATGCGTTATACTGAGGCTAGAATGCGCAAGATTTCAGAAGAAATTTTGGCGGATATAGATAAGGAAACTGTTGATTTCAAATTAAATTTTGATGATACGTTGCAAGAGCCGACGGTTATGCCAACTCGTGTTCCTACCTTATTAATTAATGGGGCAACAGGAATTGCTGTGGGTATGGCGACCAATATGCCGCCTCACAATTTAACTGAGGTAATTGACGGTACCTTGGCGTACATGGATAATAATGATATCGAAATTGATGAATTAATAAATTATATAAAAGCACCAGATTTTCCTACTGGTGGTATAATATATGGTTATGAAGGCGTTCGTGAAGCTTTTAAAACAGGTAGAGGTAGAGTAGTAATGCGCGCCAAAGTTGGTTTTGAAGAAGTGGATGGTCGTGAGTCAATCATTGTTACTGAAATTCCATACCAAGTCAATAAGGCAGATATGATCAAGCGTACTGCGGATTTGGTTAATGATAAGAAAATTGAAGGGATAGCAAACATACGTGATGAATCAGATAGAAACGGTATGCGTATTGTTTATATCTTGAAGCGTGACGCTACACCTAATGTGGTTTTGAATACCTTATATAAGTACACGCAGCTACAATCTTCATTCAGTGTAAATAATATTGCAATTGTAAAAGGTCGTCCTCAAATGTTGAATTTGAAAGACCTGATTCACTATTTTGTTGAGCATCGTCATGATGTGGTGACTCGTAGAACGCAATTTGAATTGAGAAAAGCGGAAGCAAGGGCGCATATTTTAGAAGGTTTGATTATTGCTTCAGATAATATTGATGAGGTAATAGCCTTGATTAAAGCCTCGAAAAGTACGGAAGAAGCAAGGGAAAAATTAATTGAAAGATTCAAATTATCGGATATTCAATCTCGTGCGATTGTAGAAATGCGTTTACGTCAGTTAACAGGTCTTGAACAAGATAAGTTAAGAACGGAATACGATGAAATAATGAAGTTAATCGAGCATTTGAGAGCTTTACTTGCTGATGTTAACTTAAGAATTGCTTTGATTAAAGAAGAGCTTATTGAAATACGGGATAAATACGGAGACGAGCGTCGTTCAGTTATTGAGTATTCTGGTGGTGATGTTAGTATCGAAGATTTAATTGCAGATGAAAATGTAGTGATTACGATTTCGCACGCTGGATACATCAAAAGAACGAACTTAACAGAATATAAAACTCAAAATAGAGGCGGAGTTGGCCAAAAAAGTGCAGGAACAAGAGATCAAGATTTCTTGGAGCACATGTTTGTGGCAACAAATCACCAGTATATGATGTTCTTTACTCAAAAAGGGAAATGTTTCTGGATGCGTGTTTATGAAATACCAGAAGGAAGTAAGACAGCTAAAGGTAGAGCGATTCAGAATCTTATAAACATTGAGAGTGATGATAAAGTGAAAGCATTTATTTGTACTCAAGATTTAAAAGACCAAGATTATATTAAGAGCCATAATTTGATTATGGTAACTAAAAAAGGTCAGGTTAAGAAAACATCTTTGGAGAAATATTCTAAACCTAGAGTAAACGGTGTTGCCGCTATTACAATTAAGGATGGTGATGAGTTATTGGAAGCAAAATTAACCAATGGGGAAAGCCAAATTATACTTGCAGTTAAGTCTGGGAAGTTAGTTCGTTTTGAAGAAACCAAGACACGTCCAATGGGAAGAACTGCCTCTGGAGTTCGTGGAATTACACTAAAGGATGATAGTGACGAGGTGATTGGCATGGTTACTGTAGACAAAAATAATATAAATGACTCGCAAGTTTTAGTTGTTACTGAAAATGGATACGGAAAACGTACCAAATTAGTTGACGAAGACGGGGAAGATGTATACAGAATTACAAACCGTGGTGGAAAAGGAGTTAAGACTTTGAATATCACAGAGAAAACAGGAAGTCTAATTTCGATAAATGCTGTAACTGATGCTGATGATTTAATGATTATCAATAAATCAGGTTTAACTATAAGAATGGCAGTTGAAGATTTGCGTGTAATGGGACGTGCTACTCAAGGTGTCAAATTGATTAACCTAAAAGGTAAAGATTCGATTGCTGCTGTTACTAAGGTAATGAAAGATGATGTTGAAGAAACTGTTGTTGATGAAGACGGGAACATTATTGAATCAGAAGCTATCGAGAGAGTAAAACCGGTGCTTGAGGTTCTAGAAGATGAAGAAGGTGTTGAAGAAGAAGACGATTCTGACGATGAGGAAGCTGAGGATGAAGATGTCGAAGAGGATGATTCAGAAGATGACGAAGAATAACAAAACAATTATTATAAACCAAGAAAAATTTTTAAACAAAAAACAAGAATACTATGAAAAGTAAATATGTAATCCTAGCATCAGCCTTATTGATCTCTGTTGCTACCTTTGCTCAAAAAGATGAAATAAAAGCTGCAGAAAAAGCCTTTAAAAAAGGAGAGTCTAAAGAAGCAGCAACTATTTTACAAGGAGCTGAGTCTTTAATTCCTAATGCATCAGATTCTGAGAAAGCTCAGTTTTTCTTTTTGAAAGGGAATGTGTATTTAGATCTAGCGGATAAAAGTATAGAGGCAGATAAAAATTTGTCTTTAGCGGCAACTGCATACAGTGATTTAATAGCTGCTGAAAAAGCATCAGGAAAATCAAAATATTCTAGTGAAGCAGCTATGTCTATTACAAAGATTAAGTACAAATTAATAAATGATGCAATCGCCGACTCTAAAGTCGACAAGCATTCTGAGAGTGCAAATAAATTATATGAAGCTTATTTGTTAGACACGAAAGATACTTTAAACCTGTATTATGCAGCATCTACTTATGTAAATGCAAAAGAATATGATACAGCATTAAAAATGTATGATGAGTTGAAAAGATTGAACTATTCTGGAAAAGCAACGAATTACTTAGCGGCAAATAAACTGACTGGTGAAGAAGATCTTTTTAAGACGGTTCAGGAGAGAGATAGAATGGTGAAAATGGGAACCCATGAAAAACCGACAACGGAAGTTATTCCTTCAAAAAGAGGGGAGATATACAAAAACATGGCATTAATTTTGGTTGAAAACGGTAAAACAGAAGAGGCTAAAAAAGCGATTGCAGAAGCGAGAGCAGCAAATCCTGATGATACATCATTAATTTTGACGGAAGCAAACCTGTATTTGGAAACTAAGGATTTTGAAACTTATAAAAAATTAGTCAACGAAGTTCTGGCTAAAAATCCAAATGACGCAGATTTAGTTTTTAATTTAGGAGTTCTTAGCGCTAATGCTAAAAAGACTGCTGAAGCTGAGAAATACTATGCTAGAGCAATGGAAATTGATCCAAAGTATCTTAATGCCTATATAAACATGGCGGCCTTAAAATTGGAAAGCGAAAACGCGATCATTGCAGAAATGAATAAATTAGGGACTTCTGATAAAGATATGAAGCGTTATGCTGCTTTGAAAGTGCAAAGACAAGGTATCTTTAAATCAGTGATACCTTACCTTGTAAAAGCATTAGAAGTAGATCCTAAAAATGAGGATGTTTCAAAAACGTTACTAGGAGTTTACAGTGCGTTAGAAATGACTGCTGAGAAAAAAGCACTAGAAGCTAAAATGAAATAAAACATTTTGTCTTCGAAAGCAAAAAAACCTATCTGATTTCAGATAGGTTTTTTTTTTATATTATTTTTTTGATGACTCTTAGTTTATGCGTGTGCTTATTGATCTCTGGATTGTATATTCCAAGATGATCTAGTCGGTCTATCCTAATCTTTCCGCTAGCATGGATAATATAATTATTCTCCATGATTATGCCTACATGTATGATATTGCCTTCTTCATTATCAAAAAAGGCTAAATCTCCAGGTTCGCTTTCTTCTATAAAACTCAATGCTTCCCCTTGTGCTGATTGTTGCGAGGCATCCCTCAATAATTTATAGCCGTTGAGTTTGTATACCATTTGGGTAAAACCGGAACAATCGATTCCAAAAGGTGTTTTTCCACCCCAAAGATAAGGTGCGTTTAAGTATAGAAAGGCTGTGTTGATCAGATTTTTTTTGTCTTTGATTCCTTGAACTTTGGTTCCTTCAAAATCAAAATTACTCTTGTTTATTTCTGGATGATTGATAAATGATAATGAAGACCCTAGTGGAATAGGTATTAACAAATTAGATTCGCCAGTAATGTATTCTATTAAATCTGCATTTAAAATGATAGCATCATCCGAAAGAAGAGCGTAACTTGATTCAGAAATGATTTGATATTGTTTTGAATCTACCCAGCCTTCGTAGCCATCAAATTCCATTTTGATGCGAGACCATTGATTCAATTGCTCTAAAATTTTAAAATGTTCTCCAAATAAGACTTGGGAAACAATTTCACTTTTATCATTTGGTTCAAACCGAAGAGGGATTATAGCCAGATTACAAATTCCGAACATTTAGGTTTATTTATTAGTTAAAATTTATGCGCTATAAGTTTATAGCGCATAAATTAAAATTGTTTTAAAATCTTTCAATAACAATTGCCGAAGCACCACCACCACCATTACAGATAGCGGCTGCTCCAATTTTACCATTATTTTGTTCTAAAACATTTAATAGCGTAACGATAATACGTGCTCCAGAACAGCCCAGAGGGTGTCCTAATGACACTGCTCCACCATTTACGTTAACTTTGTCATTATCTAAACCTAGAATTTTTGAATTAGCTAATCCAACTACTGCGAAAGCTTCATTGAATTCAAAGAAATCAACATCAGTTGTACTTAGTCCTACTTTGTCTAAAGCTTTAGGAAGCGCTTTTGAAGGGCTTGTAGTGAACCATTTTGGTTCTTGAGCAGCATCGGCATAACTCTTTATGAAAGCCAAAGGTTTTAGTCCTAGTGAAAGGGCTTTTTCTTCGGTCATTAGAATCAATGCGGCAGCTCCGTCATTTATTGTAGATGCATTGGCAGCTGTAACTGTACCCTCTTTCGTAAATACAGCGTTTAATGTAGGGATACGGTCAATTTTAACGTTGGTGTACTCTTCGTCTTTGGATATCATAATAGGATCTCCTTTTCTTTGTGGAACAGCTACAGGAACTATTTCGTTGTCGAATTTTCCTGCTTCCCAAGCTTGTGAAGAGCGGTTGTATGATTGAATTGCGTATTTATCTTGGTCTTCTCTGCTGAAGTTGTATTCAGATGCACACAGATCAGCGCAAACTCCCATTGCGTTGTTGTCATAAGCATCAGTTAAACCGTCTTTCTGTAGTCCGTCAACCATAGTGGCAGGGCCAAATTTAGTTCCGCTACGCAAATGCATGTAATGCGGAGCTAAACTCATATTTTCCATTCCTCCGGCAACAACAATTTCTGCGTCCCCACATTGTATTGCTTGTGCTGCCATCATTACGGATTTCATTCCTGATGCACATACTTTATTTATAGTGGTACTGGCTACGCTATCAGGTAAGCCGGCATAAATTGCCGCTTGACGAGCAGGAGCTTGTCCTACACCAGCCTGAATCACATTGCCCATGAAAACTTCATCGACTAAATTTGGATCTAGATTTATTTTATCTAATGCTCCTTTTATGGCTGCTGCACCTAATTTGGTTGCAGAAACGGTAGATAATCCCCCCATAAAACTTCCGATAGGTGTCCTAACGGCAGAAACGATAACAACTCTTTTGCTCATAACTTATATAATGTTGGTTTATCTAGCAAATTTAATCTTTTTTAGACAAATTTTGATTTTGATTACGGGTTTATATTTTTTAGAAAATAAATTCAATTTTTATTTTGTGCTATATGTTTGACTGTGAAGTGTTTTTGTGAAAATGTAAAAAAACATTGAAAAAAAGCCTGAAAATAGTTGTGAGTAACGCAAAGAAGTCCTAAATTTGCAACCGCAAAACGAGACACGTTTCTCTGAGCTTGGAGGGGTGCCAGAGTGGTAATGGAGCAGTTTGCTAAACTGTCACCGAGCAATCGGTGCCAGGGTTCGAGTCCCTGTCCCTCCGCTTAATTTTTTTATGATTCAGAATAAAAATTTTGAATTCTCACAAAAATGAGTAATATATAAAAATTTTAAAATAAATGTTGAATTTTCGGGGTGTAGCGTAGCTCGGTTATCGCGCCTGCTTTGGGAGCAGGAGGCCGCAGGTTCGAATCCTGCCACCCCGACAATAAAAACTTTTTCCATTTAAGTTTTAAAAGAAAAATGGAGGCATAGCTCAGCTGGATAGAGCACCTGCCTTCTAAGCAGGCGGTCGAAGGTTCGAATCCTTCTGCCTTCACAAAAACCGATACTTTTACTAGTATCGGTTTTTTTGTTTTTAATAATCTGTATAATCGAATCAATTATCCTATTTTTATCTAAAAAAAATATTTATGAATTCTTCTTTTAGATTTTGTTTGTTTGTGGGGTTCTTTTTATTGCTTATCTCCTGTAAAGCACAAGTTCCTGTTTTTCAAAATGGAACCAAAGATGAAGTGGCTATGAATGACACCATATTTGTGAATTTAAAGGACTATAGCGGCGATTTCGTTTACGATATGAAATATGCAACTGCGGATAACTTTCTAAACTCTAAGGTGTATGATTGTGCGGAATGTTACTTACGTTTAAAAACAGTTTCTGCTTTGGTTGAAGCGAATAAAGAGTTTATTAAAAAAGGATATCGAATTAAACTTTTTGATTGCTACCGACCACTAGATATCCAAAAAAAGATGTGGAAAATTGTCTCAGACCCACAATATGTAGCTGACCCGGCAAAAGGCTCCATACACAATAGAGGAGGAGCAGTAGATATTACTTTGGTTGACTCTAAAGGAAAGGAAGTCGATATGGGTACTTCCTTTGATCATTTTGGCATTGAAGCAAGTCATAATTATACTAATCTATCTTCTATAATAAAAGAAAATAGGGGATTACTGAAGCGTGTTATGACGGTAGCGGGTTTTAACTCCTTTGATTCGGAGTGGTGGCACTATAATTTAAAAACAGGGCTGAATGACAAAGTATCGAACTTGAAATGGGATTGTAATTAATTACTCAATACATTGTAAATTATTTATGAAGTAGGTTTCTGGTTCATATACGAGACTATCTAGCTCTGATTTGAACTCTTTAGTAATTACATAATCTTCTATTTCTGTCAAATATTTAATTCTCATTAACGATATAGCTGAATTTTTTAATTCTTCTATACTTCCTTTCATAAACATAAAACGAGCTGTAGTTATTCGATTGTCAAAGTTTTTATCGTCTCGAATAATGGAGCCACAATTTTCTTCTTCAACATGGATTAATGTGATGATTTTTCCATTGATTAACTGTAAAAACAATTTAGAATTTTTGTCAAAACAATTTGCTTTCAAAAAACCTTTACTTTTTTGTATTAATTGAACATTTAAGGTTGGTAGACCATCAGTTAAAGCTAGTGAAAAAAAGATATAGTTGGTGTTACCAGCAAAATTTTTCTCGTAAATCATATATGCCTTGGTTGATTTATAGTCCCCTAAAGAATCAGAAATATTTTCGCTATAGTCACATGGTTTTTGTGCAAAGGCATTAAAGCTTAAGAAGATTAAGGTAATGGCAATTAGGTGTTTCATTTTTATTTTGTTTTGGTGCAAATTAAAACAATTTTATTGTTATTTATATCAGTTGTAAAGAAACAATAAATACTTCCCCCTTCTTTTATTTTCCATTTTTTTCTAATATTTTCAACCGTGTCCGGGAAATTACGGGTTGTAATGTTTGCCTTTTTATTCAGTAAAAAAGCTTTCATTTCGACTTTATTGTAGGGAATACAATTTTGAATTTCAAAGACCCTGCCCGAGAATGAAATTAGCTTGGTTGATGTATATAAATGAGAATGTTTATGCAGCTTATCTAAGTTGTAAGATAGCCCTACTTCATCAAAACCTCCTGATTTCATTACGGCACTATTGGGCTCATACAGATATTTTTGAGGTAAACCGTAAGTTGGACTATTAGCTTGGTCATTCAAGATAAAGTCAAAAGACTCTGTTTTTTCTTTTAGGATGTTAATCGTTTTAATATGTACTTCGCCACTATAGTTTGAGTGTATTTCCCATAAAAGTTCTTTTACTTCATTATCCAAAGCTATTATATGAATCGTTTTTACATGTTTGAGCTCTAATAATCCTGCAGAAATATCGAGAAGAGGTGCTGTTTTTATTAGTATAGCATTCGTGTTTTTGAAATAGTAATCTAGGTTTTCGGGAACATTAGGCAAACAATCCTTAAGCAAGAATACTTTTCCTTTGGCATCATTCCGTCTGGAAGGGTCAATATAAATCCAATCCCATTTTTGGTTTAATGTTGCTAAAGTTGATGTGCTATCTCCAGGGTAGCATATAATATTCTTAGCGTCTAATTGTTCGAAATTGTGCTTGACTACATTTGAAAGCTCACAATTGATTTCGCAATGGACGACAGTTTTTACTTTTCGGGAAAAATAATAGTCATCTACACCAAAACCACCCGTTAAATCGATTAGCGACTCTCCTGAGACTATAGAAGCTTTATGCAAAGCAGTTTTTTCTGAAGAGGTTTGCTCTATCGAAATTTTACTGGGGTAAATTATTTTTTTTGTAGAAAACCAAAACGGTAACTTATCCTTCGCTTTTGCTTTAGCTTCAATTTGGTTCAATATAGCAATCCATTCCATATCTGGAAAAGGGTTCTTTTGAAGTGCCAAAGTTGAAATCCGTTTATCAATATTATCATTAATAAACTCTTGAATTTCGGGATTTAGAATTGTTAAATCCAAGATTATAAGTTTTTAGTTAACAAGCGAATTACCGCGTTCTCAGGGAAGAATTCTTTGCCCACTACTTTTATAATAGTATAAAAAGGAACGGCGACGATCATACCCAAAATACCAAAAAGATAACCGGCGATTAAAATAACCAGGAAGATTTCCAAGGGATGAGAACTAACACTTTTGGAAAAAATTATAGGTTGTGACAAATTGTTGTCAATAATTTGGACAATCCAGAATCCAATTAAAACGTAGATAGTGGTTGGTAAAATTTCAGATTGGAAATCACTTCCCAAATTACTCATCATAGTTAAAATGGCTGCTAAAACTGAAGCTATTAACGGGCCAATGTATGGAATGATATTCAGCACCCCACATAAAAAGGCAATGATTAAGAAATTTGGAACACCAAAAACCGCTAAAACAATTAAATATAAAATAAATACAATAAACAACTGCAGTAGCAATCCGATAAAATAGCGGGATAATAAGTTATTAATTTTATCTAAAGAATTCAAGATCTTATCCTCATGAATATCTGGAATCAATTTACGGGCCCCCTTCATGAATACAACGCGGTCTTTTAAGAAGAAAAATGTAATAAATAACACAGCGCCTAAGCCTATTCCAAAATTACTTATTGTCGCCACAATCGTATTTAAAAAATTAGGGACTACGTTGAAGTTTATTTTTGAAGTAATATTAGCTTCTTTTAATATTTCGGAGGAATCAATATGATAGCTCTCCAGAAATAATGTCAATTGATTCATTAATTGCACTATATTTTTTTCGATTTCTGCTGTATTGAGAAGCGATAAATTTTGACCTTGGGATAAAATCAACGGGATAAACATCATGATGAACCCCATGATAATAAGGACGAAAATAACTACCGTGGCAATAGTCGCAAAAAGATGATTAAATTTTAAGCGCTTTTTGAAAAAGTGTAAAATAGGAAGTCCAATCAACGTTAGAATAAGAGAAATGGCTAAGTAAATCAGTACAGACTGGATCTGATAGAAAAAGTATAAAATTAAACTACACAGTACGACTGTAAGTAAGGCGCGAAGAATGCCATTTGAAATAGTTTTTGATGTAATCATGGTGTCATTTATATTTGTGCATAAAGATAAAAAAACTAGCTAATATGTAGTGAATTTTTGGTTCTATTGTTCAAGGCTCTTATTGAGTGTAACCAATTCTCATGTAACCAAAGAAATAGTATGTCCGGATTTGATTCCGGACTTATGTTGAGAGTTTTAAAAAAGGCGTGGGCATAAACTTTATTTAGTTCATTGGGAAAACAGGTTGATACGAGATAAACCATGTCGCAAATGGTGCTGATGTGAAGGAGCTATCTCAAGAAAAAACTGGGCATAAAAAAACTCGCTACAGAAGTAGCGAGTTGATTAATCTTATCGTGTTTAAAATTAGATACCAAAACCTGATCTAGCAGCACCAGAAACAAATAAAGCTGACATTCTTGATTTTTGACCATTTGTAAACATGTACATACCCCTATCGTCAGTATAATCCATATAGTTCATTGTCATTTCATTATGAGCCGGTAAACAAGTGCTTGCATACGGATATGTTGGAACTCCAAAGTTTGAAGTTTTGTGAACCGGAGTGTCAGAAACTAAATCGTTTCCACAAGAAGCATCACCCCAAATATGTCTTAAGTTCATCCAATGTCCTACTTCATGACTTCCAGTTCTTCCTAAATTGTAAGGGTAGCTTGCCGCGCCTGATACTCCAAAATAATTAGAATCGATTACAACTCCATCAGTAGCGCTAGATCCACCAGGAAATTGTGCATATCCTAAGATTCCACCGCCAATTGTACAAGCCCACATGTTAAGTGTTGTTGTTGGTGATGTAGGATCAATTCCGCCTCTTTTGGCGTTTTTCATTACATCTCTTGTTCCCCAAGAGGTTTTGGTTGTTGATTTTCTAATGATTTGTACCAATTCAAAAGTGATTCCAACATTAGCAGCTACTCCAGCAAACTCAGAAGGAACACTGTTAAAGTCAGGATTTGTAGCATTATAATCTTGATTTAAAACATCTATCTGAGATTGAATTTGGGCATCTGAAATATTCTCCGCCGCAGTTCTATATAGTACATTCACTACTACAGGAATGACTATTTTGCCATTCACTAAACGATTGGTTAACATCGATTTTTGAGTAAAGGCTTCAATTTGGTTCATTCTCAAAGCTAAAGTAGGGTCAGCTTTTAATTGGGCATCTAACACATCTTGAGAAGCACAACCACGTTTCGTTACTGCAGAAGCTAATAAATCTGTAGAGTCCGTCTGGTCATTTTGACAAGAAAACAACATCATTAATGCCATCGCGGATAATAGTAATTTTTTCATAATAGTTCTAGGTATTTGTTATTAAAAATTAGTTTTGGTTAATAATGACGCAATTTTATAACAATAATGATTAATAAAAAAATATTTTTTAGTAATATTTTAACAAGAAAATGGAAACTCTTATTTGGCGGGCTCTTGCAGTGGTACTATAAAAAACAAATTATTTTATTTATAAGTTATAACTTACATTTAAAAATAATTATAGCAAAATAATGCATTTTGCCGATTATATAATACACTTTAACCGATATTGTTGTTTTTTAAAAAGTGCTGATTTTAATTTTTTTAAAGATTCCACAAAAAAAAAAGCTATTATTTCAGATTACCAATTTCGTTTAGGCAGAAAATCATGCTTTTGGGAGTCTATCATTTGCTTTTCAATTAAAGCGAATAAAATTTTGCGAAAGGTCAAGAGTGAAGTTGTGTGGCCGCCTGTAAATACTAAACAATATTCTTTAATTATTAAAAATATAATTGATAATGTTGGCGCCCATTTTTAGTGCTTTTTCACGAACAGCAGATGGGTCATTATGGACTTCTGAGTCTTCCCAGCCGTCACCTAGATCACTTTGGAATGTATAAAGTAATACAAGCCTATTGTCTGAAAAAATCCCAAAAGCTTGTGGACGTTTTCCATCGTGTTCATGTGTTTTTGGTAATCCGTTAGTAAATATAAATGGTTTTTGAAAGATCGAATGATTAGCTGGTATTTCGATCAAGTCATTATTGGGGAATATTTTCTTAATTTCTTTTCTAATGTATTGGTCCATTCCGTAATTGTCATCGATGTGTAAGAAGCCACCTGAAAGCAAATATTTGTTCAGATTGGTTATCTCTGAATCACTGAAAACAACATTTCCATGGCCTGTCATATGAAGGAAAGGATAGGAAAAAAGATTTGGACTTCCTGGTTCAACCGTAGCGGGTTTGCTGTTTATTCGAGTATTTATGTTGGCATTGCAATATTTGATCAAATTGGGAAGCGATGTGGGGTTAGCATACCAATCCCCACCACCACCATATTTCACCAATGCGATTTCTTGAGAAAATGAAGCGATAGAGATTAACAGTAAAACTGAATATATTCTTTTCATAATTCCTTTTCAAATAAGGTTAGTCTTCATTAAAGAAAACGACGCTGTGACAGGCTACAATTGCTGCGGTTTCTGTTCTCAGTCTGGTATTTCCTAGTGATACTGGAATATATTTATTTTCCAATGCTAATGCGATTTCTTTCTCTGAAAAGTCACCTTCTGGACCTATAAGCAGAGTGACATTTTCATTTGGTTTTAAAACTGATTTCAATGTTTTCTTATCTGTTTCTTCGCAATGTGCAATTAATTGTAAACCTTCATTTTTACGTTTCAAAAATTCTTTAAAAGTAATGGCTTCGTTCAATTTTGGAAGATATAGATCATTAGATTGCTTCATGGCAGTCAAAATAATTTTATCAAAGCGGTCATTCTTGATTACTTTCCGTTCAGAACGGTCGCAAATGATAGGTGTGATTTCACTGATACCAATCTCGGTTGCTTTCTCAAGAAACCATTCGTAACGATCGTTCATTTTTGTTGGAGCAACTGCAAGATGCAAATGAAATTTTGGAGTTGGTTTTTTTTCGAAGGAAATAACCCTAACGGTACATTTACTATCGGAAGCCAATGTGATTTCAGTTTCAAATAAATAGCCTGATCCATTGGTTACAAATAATATATCACTGTCTTTTTTTCGTAAAACTTTTATGATGTGTTTACTTTCCTCTTTGTCAAAAGAAAAGGTTTCAGTCGTTTCGTCAATATTTGTATTGTAAAATAATTGCATAATTTAGAATTGAATTCGTGCTTTTGAAACAACTGCTGAAGTTTCGAATTTTTGAGATAAAAATTTTTGATAACCTACAATTCCAATCATTGCAGCATTATCGGTGGTATATTCAAATTTTGGAATAAAGGTCTTCCAGCCGTATTTTTGTTCCGCTTCTTTAATGGTTTTTCTAATGCCAGAATTGGCAGAAACACCTCCGCCAATAGCGATTTGCTTTATGCCAGTTTCTTTAACGGCTAATTTTAATTTATCCATTAGAATTTCAACGATAGTATATTGTATTGAAGCGCAGATGTCATTTAGATTTTCCTCAATAAAATTCGGATTCTCCAGTTTTTTCTTCTGAACAAAATACAAGATCGCCGTTTTAAGTCCTGAAAAACTGAAATTCAACCCAGGTACTTTCGGTTTTGTAAACGCAAAGGCTTTTGGATTCCCTAATTGTGCATACTTGTCCACAAGAGGGCCGCCAGGGTAGGGTAGTCCCAGTATTTTTGCACTTTTATCAAAAGCTTCACCTACAGCATCATCTGTTGTTTCTCCAATAATGGTCAAGTCAAAATAGTCGTTCACTTTGACAATTTGCGTATGTCCGCCACTTATAGTCAAGGCCAAAAAAGGGAAACTCGGTTTTTCATATCCTTCTTCACCAATAAAATGTGCTAAAATATGGGCATGCATATGATTGACTGCAATAAGCGGAATTTGCAGGGCTGAAGCCATTGATTTAGCAAAGGAACTTCCCACTAGGAGGGATCCCATTAATCCAGGACCCTGAGTAAATGATATTGCTGACAATTGTTCTTTTTTAATATTGGCATTACGAAGTGCAGCGTCAATTACTGGAACAATATTTTGTTGGTGTGCGCGAGAAGCTAATTCAGGCACAACACCTCCATATTGGGTGTGAATTAATTGATTTGCAACAACATTCGACAGTACTTTATCGTTATGTAAAACGGCTGCTGCTGTATCATCACAGGAACTTTCGATTGCTAAAATAAAAACCTCGGAATTTTGCATAAAAGGGCACAAATTTTGAATTATATTTGACGCGCCGATATTATTTTTTTAATTTTACGGCGCAGCCAAAATTAAAGAATTTTTATTAAAGGTGCCGCTCTTTCCTTGGGCAAAATGAATAATTAAAAAATTATAACAACATACTAGGTATCAAAAAACTCATTAAAATACTTTTTCGTTTTATTCTTGGGCTTATCGTGCTATTGTT
Organism: Flavobacterium frigoris PS1; assembly: GCF_000252125.1. Taxonomy (GTDB): domain Bacteria; phylum Bacteroidota; class Bacteroidia; order Flavobacteriales; family Flavobacteriaceae; genus Flavobacterium; species Flavobacterium frigoris_A. Next base: position 217,337 of record NZ_AHKF01000020.1, read on the forward strand.
GGCATTAGGTATTGCTCTTTCATTACCTTTTATTCAGACTAAAATTGCTGTATATTTTACCAATAGCATTAATAAAGATTATGGTACTCATATCGGTATTGAGGGTGTTAGAGTTTCTGTTTTTGGAGGTGTAAAATTTAGGAATGTCTTAATTTTGGATCATCATAAGGATACGCTAATTTATTCTAAAATTGTTAGTACAAATATATTAGAAGGAAAAAAAATATTAGACGGTGATTTAATTTTTGGGAATATTCGTTTAGATGGTTTGTTGTTTAATTTGAAAACATACAAGAACGAAAAGGAGACTAATATTGATCATTTCATCAATGCATTTAATACTGGAAAACCATCGGGTAAACATTTTTTGCTAAAAGCAAATAGAGCATACATTTCCAATGGACACTTTCTCTTGACCGATGAAAACAAAGAAAATCCTAAAGATCTTGATTTTACCAGGCTCAACGCAAGCATAAGTGACTTTCTGCTATATGGTCCGGCTGTAAAAACAACTATCAATAGAATGTCTTTTCAGGATCACCGTGGTTTGTATGTTGTTAATTTGAGTTCTAAGTTTAGTTATACAAAAAAAAGTATAAAGCTTGAAGACCTTGTTTTATCAACCAAGGAGTCACTACTTAAGGGAGATGTCTTTTTAAATTACAAGATTGAGGATTTTTTAAACTTTACTGATAAGGTCAAATTTGATGTTAAGATTAACTCTTCTAAATTAGCGACCAATGACATTAGGTATTTTTATAATGAATTGGGTAAAAACCAACATTTTACACTTAATGCAAGTATTAAAGGGACCTTAAATAATTTAAAGCTTACAAAAATAAGACTTGTTGATTCAAATAAGACTCAAATAGTAGGAGATATAAATTTTAAAAACCTTTTTGGAAATAAAGAACAAAGGTTTTTTATGGACGGGAATTTTGATAAAATTTCAAGTAGTTATGAAAAACTGGTGTATTTGCTTCCAAATATTTTAGGTAAAAAATTGCCTAAAGAGGTAAGTAAATTAGGCAATTTTACTTTGATTGGTAATTCGCAGTTAAGTGCCACTAGTCTTGATGCTGAGTTTTCTATGCTTTCTGAACTGGGGAAAGTGCAGTCTCAATTAGAAATCAATCGAATTGATTTTATTGATAAAGCATCTTATATTGGTAAAATTGTTTTGGAAGATTTTGATATAGGAGCTTTATTGGAGCGAAAAGACCTTGGTAAAGTAACGATGAATATTGATGTCGATGGTATAGGGTTTACTGAAAAGTATCTTAATACTGCGATAAAAGGAGATATTAGTAAAATAGATTTCAAGGATTATACCTATAACAATATAGTTTTAAACGGGAATTTTAAGGCCCCTAATTACAAGGGACAAATTTCTGTAATGGATCCAAATCTTAGTATGAATTTTGACGGATTACTAGATTTAAGTAATAAAGACAATAAATATGATTTTCATATCGATGTGGAAAATGCTGATTTACACAAGTTGAAATTGGTAAAAGATTCTATTTCAGTTTTTAAAGGAGATGTCATTGTTCAAGTTAGCGGCAATACAATTGAAAATCTAGAAGGAAACGTTTATATAAAAGAAACATCATATCAGAATGAAAAGGACACGTACAGTTTTGATGACTTTAATATAAATTCTAGTTTTGATCAAGACCGGGTACGTACGATTACAGTGAATTCTCCGGATATTGTGCAAGGGGAAATTGTGGGTAAGTTTCAATTTGACCAATTGGGTAATTTAGTAAAGAATTCTTTGGGAAGCTTGTATACCAATTTCAAACCTGACAAGGTAAATAAAGGACAGTTTTTGAAGTTCAACTTTACCATTTATAACAAAATCATTGAAATATTCTATCCTGAAATTTCAATTGGGTCTAATACTGTCGTAAAAGGGAATATAAAATCAGATATTCAAGAGTTTAAAGTCAATTTTAATTCTCCACAGATTATCGCTTCTGAAAATACGTTCGATAATATCCGCGTATCCATTGACAATAAAAACCCGTTATACAATGCATATTTAGAATTGGACAGCATTAAGACTAAGTACTATAAAATTCGTGATTTTAGTTTGATAAATGTAACCATGAAAGATACTTTGTTCTTTAGGTCTGAGTTTAAAGGAGGAACGCAAGGAGAGGATTATTTTAATTTGAATCTTTACCATACGATAAACAAGAACAATGAAAATGTGGTAGGTATCAATAAATCTGAGATGAAGTTTAAAGATTATCTCTGGTTTTTGAATGAAAATGAAACGCCAAACAATCAGATTGTTTTTGATAAGTCTTTTAAAAACTTCAATATTGATGATATTATATTGTCTCATGAAGACCAGGTAATATCTCTTAAGGGGACCATTAAAGACAAAATAAATAAGGATTTACAGTTAAGTTTTAAGGATGTTGATTTGTTTAAAATTACGCCAGCAAGCAGTAAATTCGTGTTTACTGGGAATATAAATGGAGATGTGAATTTTAAACAAAATAATGAAGTTTATAAACCGACTGCGTCATTAGTGATAGATCATTTAAATATTAATGAGACTGATCTGGGAGTTTTTAAATTTGACATTGAAGGAGATCAAAACCTAGAAAAATTTACTATTAACTCTTTCTTGGAAAATGAAAATGTAGAATCTTTTAATGCCTATGGTAATTTTAAAGTTGTAAATAAAGAAACGGTTCTCGATATGAATTTAAAATTGGCTAAATTTAATTTAGGCGTATTAAGTTCGTTGGGAGGAGATGTGATTTCTAAAATTAGGGGATTGGTGACGGGGAATGCCACAATTAGAGGGAGTGTTGATAAACCGGATATTAATGGGCGTCTTTATCTGGATAATGCGGGTTTGACTATTCCGTATCTTAATGTGGATTATGAATTAAATCCAAGATCAGTTATTGATCTTGCAGAGCAACGTTTTTTGTTTAGAAATAATACGCTGACCGATTCGAAATTTGGTACAAAAGGCATGCTGAATGGAACTGTTGAACATAATAATTTTGGAGATTGGAAATTAGATTTAGCGATTGATTCTAAAAGATTGCTAGTGCTCGATACAAAAGATAGTGAAGATGCTGCCTATTACGGAACTGCATTTATCGATGGTAGCGCAACGATTAAGGGCCCTACGAACGGTTTATTTATTAAGGTTGAAGCAAAGTCTGAAAAAGGGACTGAGCTTAAAATCCCGATTAATTCAGCTGAAAGTGTTAGTGAGAATGCATTTGTTCATTTTTTGACTGAAAAGGAAAAGTATAATATTAAAATGGGAATCGTTGAGGATAGCCGACGCTATAAAGGGCTTGAATTAGAGTTCGACTTAGATATAACTCCAGATGCGGAGATTGAAGTGATTTTAGACAGAAATTCTGGGCATGGAATGAAAGGGAAGGGTTTTGGTTCGTTGCTTTTTAAGATTAATACATTAGGAAAATTCAATATGTGGGGGGATTTCCAAGCTTATGAAGGAAGTTATAACTTCAAATATGGAGGACTTATAGATAAGAAATTTGATGTAAAAAAAGGGGGCTCTATCATTTGGGAAGGGAACCCAATGAAAGCGCAGTTGAACTTGGAAGCAGTTTATAAAACGATTGCAAATCCAGCCGTATTATTGGAAAACTCATCGTTTAATAGAAAAGTTCCAGTGGAAGTAGTCATTGGAATCCATGGTGATTTAGCCAGTCCCGAGCCTGATTTTAATATTGAGTTTCCTACGGTTAGTAATGTTTTAAAATCAGAGATTCAGTATAAACTTAATGATAAGGATGTGCGACAAACACAAGCACTGTATTTATTATCCTCAGGAGGTTTTTTAAGTTCAGAAGGAGTGAGTCAGTCTGATTTTTCAGGGAGCTTGTTTGAAACAGCATCCAGTTTATTGGGAGGGATAATTCAATCAGATAATGAAAAATTTAAGGTGGGTCTTAATTATATTTCTGCAGATAAAAGAATAGGAAGAGAAACTGATGGTCGAGTTGTGGCTACCATTTCGTCAAAAATTAATGAAAGAATAACCATTAATGGAAAAGTAGGGGTTCCGTTTGGAGGTATAAATGAGTCTGCTATTGTAGGAGATTTAGAAATTCAATACAGGGTAAATGAAGACGGAACATTAAACTTGCGTCTGTTTAATAGGGAAAATGATATTAATTATATAGGTCAAGGAATTGGATATACGCAAGGAATTGGTGTTTCGTACGAGGTCGACTTTGATACTTTCAGAGAATTGGTTAATAAAATATTCAAAAATCAAAAATTAGGTATCGAAAAAACTTCTGTAGAACAATTTCAAGATTCCAATTTAGCTCCGGAATATATTAACTTTTCGAAGCCTAAGGTACCTCAATCTGAGAGTCCTAAGAAAAATCAGGAAGCAATAATTCCAGAGGAAGATTAATTTTTTTTTTCAAGGCTTATTAGTATAGTAAGTCTATTCTACATTTTTTGAAATTGCTGCATTCTACGTAGCAACTTATAACAATTAAGTTAGGCAATCAAAAGTAGTGTTGTGTAACGGGAATTTGCGTTTGATCGTAATTTTGTCATTCAAAACACATAAAGGTTGTAAATTATTGGTAATACTTACACCATTTTCTTAATCTCGTAAAAAAGGAACGTTGATTCGCTAATTCCTAGTTTTAAATAATTGTAGCCAAAAAGCAGGTTTTTTAATCTAATATTAGTTAATTATCATATTAAAATTAAAAAAATTAACTTTTGTGAAAAAAAACTGTTGTTTTTTTGTTTTTAATAAAACTTATTAACGAAAACGTTTGAATTCAGTACGCTTAACTAATTTAGTAAAAAGATAACGCTAAAAGTGCAATATGTTTGCTAATTTTACACTTTAATACTTAAATAATGCCAAAAACAATAAAAAAAGTAGGGGTTCTTACTTCAGGAGGAGATTCTCCTGGAATGAATGCTGCAATTAGATCGGTTGTTCGAACTTGTGCTTACCATAATATAGAATGCATAGGAATTTATAGAGGATATCAAGGAATGATTGAAGGTGACTTCAAAGAAATGGGACCTCGAAGTGTAAATAATATTGTCAATAAGGGAGGGACTGTTTTAAAATCGGCTCGTTCAATTGAATTTAGAACTCCAGAAGGAAGACAGAAAGCACATGCACATCTTGTAAAAGCTGGAATAGACGCCTTAGTGGTAATTGGAGGAGATGGAACATTTACTGGAGGTTTGATATTTAATGCGGAATTTGATTTTCCAGTAATGGGGATACCCGGAACAATTGACAATGATATATTTGGAACGAGTCATACTTTAGGATATGATACTGCCTTAAATACAGTTGTAGAAGTCATCGATAAAATTAGAGATACTGCAAGTTCTCATAACCGATTATTCTTTGTCGAAGTAATGGGAAGAGATGCAGGTCATATTGCCTTAAATGCTGGTATTGGTGCAGGTGCTGAAGAGATACTTATTCCGGAAGAAGACCTAGGGTTAGATAGGTTGTTAGATTCATTACAAAAAAGTAAAGCATCTGGAAAATCTTCAAGCATCGTGGTAATTGCTGAAGGAGATAAGATTGGTAAAAATGTATTTGAATTAAAAGATTACGTAGAGGCAAATTTACCGGAATATGATGTAAGAGTTTCTGTTTTAGGACATATGCAGCGCGGTGGGTCACCTTCTTGTTTTGATAGAGTTTTAGCAAGTAGATTAGGTGTTAAAGCAGTAGAGTCTTTGTTAGAAGGAAAGTCAAACTATATGGTAGGTTTGCAAAATGACAAAGTGAACCTGACACCTTTAGAGCAAGCTATAAAAGGAAAATCAGAGATTGATAGAGAATTATTAAGGGTTTCTGACATCATGTCAACATAAAAATAAAATGAAGTTTATTGTGAGGAAATTAGACTTTAAATAAGTTAAACAATAACATAAATTAAAAAAAAATGTCAAAAGTAAAATTAGGAATAAACGGATTTGGTAGAATAGGAAGAATTGTTTTTAGAGAGTCTTTTAACAGAGACAATGTAGAGGTAGTAGCAATCAATGATTTATTAGACGTTGATCATTTAGCTTACTTATTGAAATACGATTCAGTTCACGGACGTTTTAATGGTACTGTTGAAGTAAAAGAAGGTCAGCTTTTCGTAAACGGAAAAAATATCCGTATTACTGCTGAAAGAAATCCTGCTGACTTGAAATGGAATGAAGTTGATGTTGATGTAGTTGCTGAATGTACTGGTTTCTTTACTACAATTGAAACTGCTAACGAGCACATCAAAGGTGGTGCTAAGAAAGTTATTATTTCTGCTCCTTCAGCTGATGCACCAATGTTTGTAATGGGAGTAAATCACGATTCTGCAAAAGCATCTGATTTAATTGTATCTAACGCATCTTGTACAACTAACTGTTTAGCTCCACTAGCTAAAGTTATAAACGATAATTTTGGAATTGTTGAAGCTTTAATGACAACTGTTCACGCCACGACTTCTACGCAAATGACTACTGATGGTCCTTCTAGAAAAGACTGGAGAGGTGGTCGTGCTGCTTCTGTTAATATCATCCCATCTTCTACAGGTGCAGCTAAAGCAGTAGGAAAGGTTATTCCTGAATTGAATGGAAAATTAACTGGTATGGCTTTCCGTGTTCCTACAACAGATGTTTCTACAGTAGATTTAACTGTAAAAGTAGCTAAGGAAACTTCTTACGAAGAAATAATGGCTGTATTGAAAAAAGCTTCTGAAACTACAATGAAAGGGATTTTAGGATACACTGAAGATTTAGTTGTTTCTCAAGATTTTGTTTCTGATTCAAGAACATCAATTGTTGATGCTAACGCTGGAATTGGATTGAATTCTACTTTCTTTAAAATCATATCTTGGTATGATAATGAATATGGTTACTCAAGTAAATTGATTGATTTAGCAGTACATATTTCTGCATTAAAATAATATTATTTAGTTATTTAGTCCCGTCAAAATATTTTTTGACGGGACTTTATTTTTTTATTTTTATATTGTATCGGATTTAACCATATCGATCTTAGATTGAAAATAGAAATCCAAAACCAAAAACCAAAAAGATGAGATTAATAGTTGATAGTGGTTCTACGAAAGCCGATTGGATAGCGATAGATGATAATGGCAAAGTGTTGTTTACGACACAAACTTTAGGATTAAATCCTGAAATACTTGAAAGTGATGACATTGTGGAACGATTGAACGATCGTTTTGATATTTTACAAAATAAAAAGAATGCTACTCATTTATTTTTCTATGGCGCAGGTTGTGGTACAGATAGAATGAAGCTAAACCTATCTCAAACTTTTAAAAATTATTTTCCAAACGCTATTATTTCGGTTGAAGAAGATACTTATGCAGCAGTATATGCCACTACTCCTAAGGGACAAAAAGCAATTGTCAGCATCTTAGGGACAGGATCAAACTGCAGTTATTTTGACGGAAAAGATTTACATCAAAAAGTGCAATCATTGGGTTATATTATAATGGATGACTGTAGTGGTAATGTTTTTGGAAAAGAATTAATTAGAAAGTATTACTTCAATAAAATGCCGAAGGATCTAGCTGAAGCTTTTGAAAAAGAATACAATTTAGATCCTGATTTTATTAAAAGTAAATTATATAAGGAGTCAAATCCAAATGCTTATTTGGCCACTTTTGCCAAGTTTTTAATCCAGCATAAAGACACAGAATTTTGCAAAAAGATCATTTTCAAGGGAATGAAGTCTTTTGTCAAAAACTATATAAAACAATTTGATAATTGTAAAGAAGTGCCTGTTCATTTTGTAGGTTCCATAGCTTTCTATTTGAAAGATGAGCTTCAACAAACTTTTGATAAGTATGAATTAAAATTAGGGAACGTTCTTAGAAGACCTATTGACGGACTAATTGCTTATCACATAGCAAATAAATAAAGCTTTATCTATGGAGATTGCAATCATTGCGCATGATGGTAAAAAAGCAGACATGGTTCAGTTTTTGAATAAAAATACGGTTATTTTACAAAATGAAAAAGTAAAACTCGTAGCAACTGGAACTACTGGTAGTAAGGCGGAAAAGGCTGGATTTAAGGTTAAAAAAATGCTTTCAGGACCGCTGGGAGGTGATGCTCAGATTGCTTCAAGAGTAGCAGAGGGTAAAACCAAAATGGTTTTGTTCTTTAAAGACCCGCTAGCGAGTCACGCTCATGAAGTAGACATCAATATGTTGCTTCGTGTATGTGATGTTCATAATGTACCAATAGCGACAAATGAGGCAACAGCGCAGCTGCTTTTAAATGCAATTACACTGAAGTTATAGAATTTATATTGCTAAATATATAAACCGTTTCATCTATTGAAACGGTTTTTTATTGAAATAATATTCAACAAAAAAAATGTCCCGACTTTGTGTAGTCAGGACATTTTTTTGTTAGATTTATTTTGTAAAACTACAGAATAGCAATCATAGATATTTCAACATTTACATTTTTTGGTAAACAGGCTACTTGAACTGTTTCGCGTGCTGGAGCAGTTTTTTCGTTAAAATAAGAAGCATAAACGGTATTTATATTCCCAAAATCATTCATGTCCATGATGAAAATGGTTGTTTTTACCACGTTTTCAAAGGTCATTCCTGCGGCTTCTAGTACCGCTTTCATGTTTTGCATAACCTGTTGCGTTTCGTTCTCTATGTTGTCTACTACTAATGCTCCTGTAGCTGGGTTAAGGGCTATCTGTCCAGAGGTGTAAAGCGTGTTTCCTTTAAGTACGGCTTGATTGTAAGGACCAATAGGAGCAGGTGCTTTTTCGGTAAAAATTATCTTTTTCATACTTTAAATGGATTTATGTTTGTAGGTTAAATTATTTTTAAATTAAATGTGGCTAAGAAATCAAAAAATTATCGTGTAGTGTTTGTACTTCGCTTATCCCATTTGATGTCACTTAAGACACCAGATTTTATTCCAATAAAGAAGCCCCAGTTTGCATTTGTTCCAAATGGAGTCCAATTAAAGTCCATTCTCCAACTCAAAAGATCACGCTCGAAACGGAGTTGAGTAAAGGTTACTCCATTTTGTACAAAATCATAACCAGTTGATATTCCAGCTTTCCATTTAGGTGTCAAATCAGCATTTGCTGATATCATTATAGAGTTTCCAATGATTTGCTTCTCTCTATTGTTGTTTCCATAAGTTAATGAATAGGCGAATGTCATATCCCAAGGCAGTTTCGAACTAAAAAACTCGGATATTTTATCATCGCCAGATTCTTCACTACCGTCAAATTGACTTTTGGTATTGTCGTTTAAGACAGTGTTTTTTCCGAAAAGATCATCTTCACGACCTCCGTTTCTTTGACTTTGGTCATTTTTGTCTTTCTTAGAGTCATCTTTTTCTTTGCTCGAAAGAGAGTAATTTAAAGTCATGTTAGCGCTGGTCATTCTAAATAGGCTTCCTCCATTATTAATGTTGAAAAGGTTAATCCTGTTTCCAGAGTTGTCTATAGCGTAAGGGTCTAATGTTGCTCCAAAATTGACATTCATTTTGTTGTCCAAGAGTTGTGTTCCACCGCTAACTCTTACAGGAGACCACGCGAGGGCAGTTACTCCATCAGCATCAAGATTATAGCTGGTTGATAAATTTAGGTTGTTAAGCAGCATTATTTTTTTAGCTTCTACTTTTGTACTGTCTCTATCTTTTACTTTAGCTTCAAAAGTATTACTTAGGTCAAATCCCATTGTATTCGAATTGCTTAAACCTGGGGCTCCAAAAATTCCTCCTTCAAAGCGAGAATACTGCTTTACTGTAGTTCCGCTAGCATCTATGGCATAAGTGTCATAATATTTTTCGAAACTTGGTGTATAGCCGTATGAAACAGATGGGCGCATAACGTGTCTAATGGATTGTATCTTTTTATCTTCTCCAAAATTGAAAGTTCCATAAATCGTGGTTCCTATACTGGATGAAAACGAGTAAGTTCTAAAAGCATCAAAGCCACTTATGGTTTTGTCAACTACTGCGCTTTGGTCAGAATCATAATTTCTTTCAATTGTTTTGGCATACCAAACTTCCTCATAGTTTAAAGATGTTGATGCACTAAAATATTTAAATAATTTAAAATTAGTACTTAAAGGGATACTATGTTGCATACCTAACTGGGCATCTCTAAACATCTGGGGTTTAAAGAATAATGAATCTGTAGTGGTAATGGTGTTTCGTCCACTTAAATTATACTGCAGATTTATATTCTTAATAAAACCTTTTTTTACTCCATCTTTCCCTACGAAAGGATATATGCGATCCACACTAAGTTGAAGTGTCGGGAGCGTCATATTAATCACTTCTGTTTGTGTGTTTTGTGAATGGGTGGCTGATAATGACATTCTAACTTGCGGAATGGAGTTAAATGTTTTTGAGTAGGAAATGGAGGAATTTAATTGATTATTAAGGTTGGAACCAATATTTGCTTGATTTATAGATTGTTTAAAATATTTACTGCTTCCAAGATTTACAGAGGCTGAAAAACTAGAGTTCGGATTCGCTTTTGAATCGCGCGCGTGGGACCATTGTAAATTATAAATTTTTTGTTTTAAATAATCTGGATAGCCTCTTTCGCTAGTAATTAAATTTTCGAACCTGAAATTCAGATTACCTCGATAGCTGTATCTTTTTGCATAGGACGATTCAAATCGCATTCCGTAGCTACCATTTGTATAATAATCTCCTGATACGGTTAAGTCATAATGATCGTTTAGAGCAAAATAATAACCACCATTTTGTAATGAAAAGCCTCTGGTGTTCGAGTCGTTGTAACTAGGTAATATCAGTCCCGATATATTAGTCTCTTTGCTCATTGGGAAATAAGCAAAAGGCAATGCTATTGGAGTTGGGACGTTTGCGATTACCATATTTGTCAATCCGGTTATGACTTTTTTTCCTGGAATAAACTTTACTTTGTTGGTTTGGAAATAATATTCAGGATTGTCTACATTAGCCGAAGTTGTGAATCGAGCGCCTTTTAAAAAGTAAACTGAATCATTTTCTTTTTTGGTAATTTGAGCTTTAATTTTAAATTCTCCCTGATCGGATCTGGAATTCCATATTAAAGCTTTTTGTGTCTTAAAATTGAAACGAATAGAATCAGGCTCAACTTCGTTTTCTCCTTGTTTAAAATGAGGTAATTGGGTGTATTTGCCTGTGGAATCTTTAATTCTTCCAGCATAGACTTCATTTTTTTCGTAATCCATTACAATTATTCCTGCCTTTAATTCAATATCTTGATAATATAATTCGGCTTTATCGTAGAGCGTGATAAGTTTTTTCTTTTGATCGATTCGTGCGTATTGATCAGCTTTGTATTTTACTTTTCCGTCAAGAAATGGTTTGGGAGGCTTTATGCTATCCTTTTTAATTATGGTGTCAGTTTGTTTTTTTAGGACAACTGTGTCTTTAATTTTGTTGTTGACAACTGAATTAGAAGTGTTTACTTGTTTGTTGTTCGGAATCGCGGTCGTTTTTTTTGATATATCTTGAGAATATAAGTTTCCATATCCAATTGTTAGGAAAAATGATAATAAAACGATATTAAATAAGTTTGTCTGCAAAGGTTTAAATGCTATTTTTGTAAAATTATGGCCTGTTTTTTGAAGTGTCAAACTTACAGATTATTTTTTGTCAAAAATAATCAAATAAAAAAATTTATAGCCCTAGTGTTTTAATTAAATTAACTTTAGAAGTATGCATATCTTAAATAAAATTAAAGTCTCATTTACTTTTTTTCTCATTACCATCTCATTTGCCGCTTATAGCCAATCCAGTAATTTTAAAGTAACCTTAGATGCAGGCCACGGTGCGCATGATTTTGGTGCAGTATATAATGGGCATGTAGAGAAAAACATTGCTTTAGCGGTTGTTTTAAAGGTGGGAAAATTATTAGAGGCTAATCCTAAAGTTGATGTTACTTATACAAGGAAAACGGATGTGTTTATTGACTTAGTCGAAAGAGCCAATATTGCAAATAGAGCTGACGCCAATATTTTTGTGTCTATTCATTGTAATGCAAATAGAAATACGGCTGCTGATGGCACAGAGACCTACGTAATGGGTATGAACAAGGTTGCATCTAATTTAGAGGCGGCCAAAAAGGAGAACTCTGTTATTACATTAGAGAAAGACTACAAACGAAAATATGAAGGTTTTGATCCCAACTCTCCTGAAACAATGATCGGCTTGACATTGATGCAGGAAGAATATCTTGATAATAGTATTTCATTGGCAAGTAAAATAGAAAACGCATTTGATGGACTTGGAAAACGAATAAGAGGTGGGGGTGTTAAACAAGCTCCGTTTATGGTGTTACATAAAGCATACATGCCAAGAGTATTAGTAGAAATGGGTTTTATTTCTAACTATACCGAAGGTAATTTATTGGACTCGGAAGATGGACAAAATGAAATTGCCAAATCAATTGCTAGCGCAATCATTAGTTATAAAAATGAGTATTATGGTAATGGAAGTACAGAAACGGCAGAAACGAGACCTTCTCAAAGAAGTATAGAAAATAACAGTTCAGCTCCAGTAGAATCTAAAAAACCATTAGTGAAGCAAGACAGTTCTAATGTGCTTTTTAAAGTGCAAATTGCTGCAAGCGGAAGAAAAATGGGACTGAGCCCTAGTAACTTTAAGGGACTAAGAAATATTTCGATGGACTTTGACGATAATATGTACAAATACATGTATGGTGAGACTTCAGATTATGCTGAATCGATGCGTTTATTGGATGAAGCAAAGGCTAAAGGTTATGTTTCCGCTTTTTTGATTGCATTTAAAAACGGAAAAAAGATTAGCATTCAAGAAGCAATTAAATGATAACAAGTTCATTATTTTATATTAAATTTGTCAAAAAAACACTTAGATTTTGAAATTAACGAGAGAAATAAAAACAGCAATTTTAGTAATTGCATCAATATTATTGTTCATTTGGGGTTATAGTTTTTTAAAAGGAAGAGATCTTTTTAATAGCTATAAGACGTTATATGTGCAATACGAAACTGTTGAAGGTTTAGCCCCATCAGCTCCAGTCACTTTAAATGGATTGATTATCGGTAAAGTGAACAAAATCACCATAGAAGAAAATACAGGAAAGTTATTAGTGGAATTACAAATTAAAACTGATTTCCCAATATCTAAATCCAGTATTGCAACTATTTATGAGCCAGGATTTATTGGAGGGAAACAAATTGCGATTGAGCCAAATTTTAAAGACCCATCAGTTTCTCTAGATGGTCAAAGACTAAAGGGAGAAATAAGAATGGGACTTACGGCAAGTGTGGGTGATAAATTAGGACCTATTCAAGAAAAATTAGATAAAATAATGGCTAATGCTGATGTTCTAATTACTGGAGTTAATAATGTCTTAGATAAGAAAGCGCAAGAGGATTTAAGAAAAAGCCTTGCTGAATTAAGTGCCACAATGGAGCAATTCCACAAAGCTTCTTTAAGTATGAATACTATTTTAGACGAGAATAAAACTCAAATAAAAGGTGTTGTAACAAACTTTAATAAAATTTCTTCTGATTTTTCTAAAATTTCCGATTCATTAAATAAAGCCGACTTAGGTAAATCGGTAAAAAATCTAAATGCAACATTAGCTAAAGTTGATGGTATAATGAATGGTTTGAAATCTGGAAATGGAACAATGGGTAAATTGTTGAATGACGATGCCTTATATAATAATTTAGACAAAACTTCAAAAGAGTTGGAGCTTTTACTGCAGGATATTAGACTTCATCCTACGAGATATGTAAATATTTCTGTTTTTGGAAAAAAAGATAAACCTTATAAAGCACCAGTTAAAGACACAATTTCATCAACCCAAAACTAAATTAATGAGCTATTTAGACAATATATTATTTGCCATATTATTGGTTATCGGATTTGGTTATTTTTTTAGCAGTATAAAAAAAATCAAGCGAAACATAAATCTAGGTATAGAAGTGGATCGTAAAGACAATCCGTCTGCACGTTGGAAAAACATGGCTATGATAGCTATGGGACAATCCAAAATGGTTAAAAGACCGATAGCGGGAGCGCTTCATATTGTTGTTTATTTAGGATTTATTATTATTAACATTGAGTTGTTAGAAATTATCATTGATGGTTTGTTTGGTACGCACAGAGTTTTTGCCTTCTTAGGTTCTTTCTATGATGTATTGATTGGTTCTTTCGAGATATTGGCGCTACTGGTTCTTGTCGCAGTAACTATTTTTTGGATAAGAAGGAATGTGATAAAATTGAAACGTTTTGTTATGGGGGATTTAAAAGGATTTCCTAAAAATGATGCTAATTATATACTTTATTTTGAAGTTGTTTTAATGACTTTGTTTTTACTAATGGACGCTTCTGATCTGCATTTGCAAAACGTATCAGGAGGTTTTTCTCACTTTATAAAAGCAGGTTCTTTTCCGGTAAGTCAATTTATTGAGCCTTTATTTAATGGAATGGCAAATGAATCTGTGATGCTTCTTTTTGAAGCTTTCTGGTGGCTGCATATTGTAGGTATTTTAGTTTTTATGAACTATTTGTATTTTTCGAAACACTTACATATACTCTTGGCTTTTCCAAACACGTATTTTGCCGACTTGAATCCTTTAGGACAGTTTGATAATTTAGGAGCAGTAACCAAGGAAGTTAAAATGATGATGGATCCAAATGCTGATCCATTTGCAGCAGCACCTGCACCAGCAGAAGGAGAAATTCCTGCTAAATTTGGAGCTAGTGATATTCAGGATTTGAACTGGGTACAGCTGTTAAATGCATATACTTGTACTGAATGTGGTAGATGTACATCAGCTTGTCCAGCAAATATAACGGGTAAGAAACTGTCTCCTCGTAAGATTATGATGGATACCAGAGATAGAATGGAAGAGGTAGGTAAAAATATTGATGCTAATAAGGGTGTTTTTATTCCAGACAACAAAAGTTTGCTAAATGATTATATAACAGCTGAAGAACTTTGGGCTTGTACATCATGTAATGCATGTGTTGAGGAATGTCCAGTAAACATTAGTCCTCTTTCTATTATTATGGATATGAGACGTTATTTAGTTATGGAACAAAGCGCTGCTCCAATGCCTTTAAACGCAATGATGACCAATATAGAGAATAACGGAGCGCCATGGCAATACAACCAACAGGATAGGTTAAATTGGAAAAATGAAAGCTAGGAATAAATAATGTTTTTGAAAAAGTATGATTAGGATTATTTTAAGATAAATACATTAAAAAGGAAGTCAACATAGTTACAGCGAATGATCTTTAGCTTTAACAAAGTTATTATTCGGCTTTTTTTATCACAGGCAACAGTAATAAATATTAGATATCAGATTTTTATAATTTGATCTTTAAACTTTAAAAAAAAATATATGTCAGAGAATTTAATAGTGCCAACCATGGCAGAAATGCTAGCTCAAGGGAAGCAACCAGAGGTTTTATTTTGGGTAGGTTGTGCAGGAAGTTTTGATGATAGAGCAAAAAAAATAACAAAAGCATTTGTGCGAATTTTAAACCGTACAAATGTTTCCTTCGCGGTGCTTGGTACGGAAGAAAGCTGTACTGGAGATCCTGCAAAAAGAGCTGGAAATGAATTTTTATTTCAAATGCAAGCGATGATGAACATTGAAGTTCTGAATGCTTATGAAGCAAAAAAAATAGTTACTGCTTGTCCGCATTGTTTTAATACTTTAAAAAATGAATATCCTGAATTAGGTGGGAAGTATGAGGTAGTGCATCATACTGAGTTTTTGAAATCACTTTTAGATGATGGAAGATTAACTATTGAAGGAGGACAATTTAAAGGAAAAAAAATCACATTCCATGACCCCTGTTATTTGGGACGAGCTAATAAGGTTTATGAAGCTCCAAGAGATTTAATTAGGAAACTAGATGTCGAATTAGTTGAAATGAAACGTTCTAAAGCTAATGGTTTATGTTGTGGTGCAGGTGGAGCGCAAATGTTTAAAGATGCTGAGCCTGGAAACAAAGAGGTCAATGTGGAAAGGACCGAAGAGGCATTAGAAACTAAACCAGATATTATTGCCGCAGGTTGTCCGTTTTGTAATACAATGATGACTGATGGTGTAAAAAACAAAGAAAAAGAAGGTGATGTAAAAGTGATGGATATTGCGGAGTTAATTGCTAACGCCGAAGATTTGTAATTAACCAGCCTAGGATATAATGAAAAGGTTAAAACGTCATTCGTTTTAACCTTTTTTGTTTTTAATAACTTTCCAAAGTAGGTTAATGTTTTTTTTCAAAAGCATTTCATGTTAGAATTGTTTTTTTATAGTGATAGATCAAATTATATAAATGTAAAGCCTTATTTTTGTAAAATAAACAATCATTATGCTAGTAGATTTTAATACACTTCCTGAAGAATCCAGAATATGGATCTATCAATGCAATCGCAAATTTTCGGACGCTGAGTTTGCAGAAATTGAAATTGACTTGAAATCCTTTCTTGAAAGTTGGGCTGCACATGGCACTGGGCTGGCTTCATCATATCAACTAAAATACAACCGTTTCATAATTATTGCTGTTGATCAAGAGGTACAAGCGGCAACAGGATGTTCGATAGATTCATCAGTTGAGTTCATACAAGGTTTGGAAAAGAAATACAATGTTGATTTACTGGATAAAATGAATGTTACCTTTAAACTAGGAGAGCACATTGCACATAAGCCATTAATTGATTTCAAAAAAATGGTAAAGGATAAAGCAGTTACTGAAAACACTATTGTCTTCAATAACTTGATCAATAATATTCAGGAATACAATGAATCTTGGGAAGTTCCGGCTATCGATAGTTGGCACAGCCGTTTTTTCTAAAATAAATACATCATAATGAAAAATACAGGCATCAGAATTTATTTTCTTTATGTCTTATTTTTTTTTATCGCCAGTTGTAGTGGCGTAAAAAAAAATAAGGCGAAAGTTGTTTTTTCTCATATTCCTACCGAAGTGGCTGATGTAGAAATTGATAAATTAGATAATACGTCCACACTTTTTGAAGTATCGGAACAAGGTAAAAAATGGGTAGACAGTATTTATGATGCAATGCCCATAGATGAGAAAATAGGGCAATTATTTATGGTGGCTGCGTATTCGAACAAAGACGAAGCTCATTTTAAAGCCATTGAGAAACTTGTTACCGAAAATAAAATTGGAGGAGTGATTTTTTTTCAAGGTGGACCAGTGCGGCAGGCTAAACTGACTAATCGTTTTCAAGCTAAAGCAAAAACGCCATTATTTATTGGAAATGATGCCGAATGGGGATTGTCGATGAGACTTGATTCTACCTATAGTTATCCCTATAATATGACACTTGGTGCAGTTCAAGATTTGAAACTCATTGAAAAAATGGGAGTTCAAATAGGAGAACAAAGCAAAAGACTAGGGCTGCAGTTTAATTTTGCTCCGGTGGTCGATATTAATACTAATCCCAAAAATCCTATTATTGGTTTCCGTTCTTTTGGTGAAGACAAGTATAAAGTCACCGAAAGGGCGATTGCTTTAATGAAAGGACTGCAGAGTGAGGGTGTTTTTACCACTGGCAAACATTTCCCAGGTCATGGTGATACGGAAGCAGATTCCCACAAAACGCTGCCTACAGTTAAATTCTCTAAGGAAAGGTTGGAAATGATGGAATTTTATCCTTACAAAAAAATGTTTGCAGAAGGACTTTCTTCTGTAATGGTGGCGCATTTGGATGTACCAAGTTTAGAATCAAGAAAGAATTATCCAACTTCAATTTCTTATAACGTGGTGACTGATATTCTGCAAAAAGAGCTTGGTTTTGATGGTCTCATTTTTACCGATGCACTTAACATGAAGGCAGTAAGCAATGTCTATAAAGCAGGCTTTTTAGATTTAAAAGCTTTTTTAGCAGGTAATGATATTTTATTGTTTCCTGAAGACGTACCGCTCGCAATAGAAATCTTCAAGAAAGCCTATCAAGACTCTTTGTTAACTGAAAAAAGAATAGCTTTTTCCGTAAAGAAAATACTTAAATTTAAATATTTGGCAGGTTTGAATTCTTACAAGCCTATAGAATTAAAAAATTTGTATCAAGATCTTAATTCTTCTAAAAACGCGGCCTTAGAATATGAGTTGTATGAGAACGCTATTACCGTTTTAAAAAACACAAATGCTGTTTTACCAATCAAAGAGTTAGAAAAGCAAAAAATTGCCTATGTAAAAATGGGTGATGCTACAAACGGTATTTTCATTTCAACACTCAAAAAATATGCTGAAGTAACGGAGATAGCAGATGGTAGTTTGGATAGTTTGCAATTAAAATTAAAACCTTTTACAACTGTAATTATTGGATACCATAAATCTAATGTAGCATTTAGAAATTACGATTTTACCGACGAAGAATTATCAAAGTTGGATTTTTTGACAAAAAGCAACAATGTAATTCTGGATGTTTTTGCCTCTCCATATTCATTACTTCCTATCACTAATTTTAACAACTTAAAAGGATTAGTAGTTTCCTATCAGAATAGTGCCATAGCGCAGGAAGTTTCTGCTGAATTAGTTTTTGGTGCGATTAGCTCTAAAGGTAAGTTGCCAGTTACGGTCTCTGCAGATTTTGTTGCTAAATCCGGTCTTTCTACTGAAAAGTTAAATGTATTGGGATTTACTGCTCCCGAAAATGTGGGAATGAGCCCGAAAATTTTATCTAAGATTGACGGTATTGCCCAAAAGGCAATCAATGAAAAAATGGCTCCAGGTATGCAGATTCTTGTAGCAAGAAAAGGAAAAGTTGTGTTCCAGAAATCGTATGGCTCTCTTACCTATGAAGGTGAAGCGAAAGTCTCAAATACGGTCTTATATGATGTTGCTTCTTTGACAAAAATTTTGTCTACGTTGCCTAATGCTATGCTGCAATATGATTCTCAAAAAATAAATATGGAAACCAGGTTAGATTCCATGTTGTCTATTTTTAAGAATTCAAATAAAAAAGATATCCGTTTTAAGGAGTTATTATCTCATTATGCTCAATTACAGCCTTGGATTCCCTTTTATAAAGCTACAATTGACCGTAATGGTAATCCTTTAGGTACATATTATAAAAAAGTTATGGAAGTTCCGTATTCAACAAAAGTTGCGGACAGTCTTTATTTAAGGGATGATTATCACGATACCATCATGAAGAGAATCGCTGATAGTAAGTTATTACCTCAAAAAGGATATAGGTATAGCGACTTTACTTTTATAATTCTAAAAGAATATTTGGAAAAGTTAACCGGAAAAAAATTGGATGAATTAAGTTATGAAAATTTCTATAAACCTCTTGGGGCAAATAACACTATGTATAACCCTTTAGAAAAAATCAATAAAAACAGAGTTGCACCTACAGAAATCGATACTTATTTCAGGCACCAAACTATACAAGGCTATGTCCATGATATGGGAGCAGCGATGGAAGGAGGAGTCGGAGGTCACGCAGGAATTTTCTCTAATAGCATGGATGTTGCTAAAATAATGCAACTCTATTTACAAAAGGGGAATTATGGCAATCGTGAGTATTTTTCGCAAAAGACTTTTGATGATTTCAACACCTGTTATTTTTGTGCTGAAGGCAATAGGAGAGGAGTCGGTTTTGATAAACCACAGTTGGGAAAAAGTGGGCCGACTTGTGGATGTGCTTCAATGACTAGTTTTGGTCACACTGGATTTACCGGGACCATGGCATGGGCAGATCCTGAAACTGAAATTGTTTATATCTTTTTATCCAACAGAACTTATCCAAATGATGCTGTAAATAAATTATCAAAAGGGAATATCAGGGAAGACATTCAAGAAATTATTTATGATTCGATTGAGTTTTAATTCTACTCTTGAAAAGTCCGATACTGCTATAATTTAAATTCTAATTTGAGGGTTGTAATTTTTCCATTATAAAAGGAATGGCATCTCTATTTTTCATAAATTCGTTACTTTAATATACATACATGAGAATTGCAATAGTTTGTTATCCCACTTTTGGTGGAAGTGGCGTTGTCGCTACAGAGTTAGGTCTTGAATTAGCTCGTCTTGGTCATGAGGTCCATTTTATCACTTATAGTCAACCAGTGCGTTTAGCATTGTTAAATCCAAACGTACATTATCATGAGGTAAATGTTCCGGAGTACCCTTTGTTTCATTATCAGCCTTATGAATTGGCTTTATCTAGCAAATTGGTGGATATGGTCAAGCTTTATAAAATAGAAGTATTACACGTTCACTACGCCATTCCTCATGCTTATGCAGGATATATGGCTAAACAAATGCTAAAAGATGAAGGGATTGAAATTCCTATGGTTACTACCTTGCACGGTACTGATATTACCTTAGTTGGGAATCACCCTTTCTATAAGCCAGCGGTGAGTTTTAGTATTAATAAATCAGATGTAGTAACTTCGGTTTCCCAAAGTTTAAAAGACGATACCTATAAATTATTCAATATAAAAAGAGATATCCATGTGATTCCGAATTTTATTGAATTGGACAAAAATAATACTGATCCTAGTATTGCCTGTCACCGTTCAGTTATGGCAAAACCTAGTGAGCGTATTATTACACACATAAGTAATTTTAGAAAGGTAAAAAGGATTCCTGATGTAATAAAAATATTCTATAATATTCAAAAGCAAATTCCAGCCAAATTAATGATGGTGGGAGATGGTCCAGAAAAAGAAAAAGCAGAGCAATTATGTCAAGAATTAGGTATACTTGATAAAGTAATCTTTTTTGGGAACAGTAATGAGATAGATAAAATATTAAGTTACACAGATCTATTTTTGCTACCATCAGAAACAGAAAGTTTTGGTCTTGCAGCATTAGAAGCAATGGCTTGGAGCGTTCCTGTGATTTCAAGTAATTCTGGCGGACTCTCTGAAGTTAATTTTGAAGGGATTTCAGGATACTTAAGTAATGTAGGGGAGACAGATAAAATGGCTGAGGATGCTTTGAAAATTTTAAGAGATGATAAAATACTTTTAAAATTCAAGGAAAATGCTTTAGAAGTGGCGAAAAAATTTGATATTAAAAATATCTTGCCGCTATATGTAGAGCTATATCAAAAAGCGATAAAGAAATATTCGAAAAAAAACAAGTCTTCGAACAGTGCAAAATAGCTACTAATTTTTGAGTCTATCTGTAAAAAAAATGAAAAAGATCATTGTATCGTTACTTACTTTATTTTTAGTGGCTTGTGGAGCGAGTACGCCGATAAAATCTGATAGAAAGGCTTTGTATGAAGTTTTGACTCAGCAAAGTGACGGAGGCGGCAATATTCATTTCTTCGAAATTCTGACGGAACCAAATGAAATCAGAATGTTGCAAAACGATAAGAATTTGAGGAATAAAATTAGTCCAATAGATGTTCAAAAATCAAATTTCGTCATCTTGAACATGGGAGAGAAAAATACAGGAGGCTATTCTATTACAATTGAAAGTGTCGTAGAAACAGATAAAAATATAATTATCAGCGTGAAAGAGAAAGAACCGGAACCTGATTCGATAGTTTCCCAGTCTTTAACTTATCCTTTTTGCGTAGTCAAAATAAATTCAAAAAAAGAAATTATCATTAAATAAAAAAACGCCACTATTTCTAGTGGCGTCTTTTGCATTGTATGCTTTTTATTAGAATTGGTATCTAAGTGCTAATGCCACATCAGAACCATAATTGTTTTTGTAATATCCATTTCCACCAATCTCTGGTCTAAAATCTAATGATATTAATAATGGGATATCAAAGTTGTATTCAATACCGATATCTCCAGCTGCGAATACAAACGTGTCATTATAAGAATTCCCGTTGTTGTCGTAATTGTAGCTACCTACACCACCACCTACACCAGCGTACCAATTGAAACCACCATCAATATTC
This sequence comes from Flavobacterium frigoris PS1, assembly GCF_000252125.1. Classification (GTDB taxonomy): domain Bacteria; phylum Bacteroidota; class Bacteroidia; order Flavobacteriales; family Flavobacteriaceae; genus Flavobacterium; species Flavobacterium frigoris_A. The sequence goes on from NZ_AHKF01000020.1 coordinate 239,274, forward strand.
CAAACCCATTGGTATAATGCTGCTAATTTAATAGCGTTGTCATCATAACCATTATTGTTGAAATTACTTCTGTTTCTCCAACCTAAGTCTAATTCTAAACGATTATTTTGAGATAAAGCTCTTTGGTAAGAAAGTTCTCCTCCAAATCCACCATTGTCTCCAAAACGAAGTCCTAATGCATTTTTTGATATGTCTTGTGCCTGTGCGCTAAATGCTAATCCAATTAGCATAACAGCCGATAAAATAATTTTTTTCATAAATAAGTATTTGTTAGTGCAAATTTACAATAAAAGGATATCTACGGAATTATAAAATAAATGTTAATTGTTTCAAAATTCACATGTTTGTATTTGTCAAAATCATGATAAGCCTATTGTTTATAGGGCATGACTGATTTTCATGTAGTGGTAATTAAAAGTTAATATTTAACTTAAAAAGATAGAATTATATAGGTTATTTCGAGAAAACAATTGAATTTGTCATTTGGTGGCTCACAATATCTTCCATTTCAAATAGGTTTTCCTCTGCAGCATAATGTGACTCTTCATAATGGTGTAATTTCCATCGCTTTTTATTGTACTCTAGTGCAGTTAGGTTTTCTACCCAATCTCCAGAATTTAAATATAAGGTAGAACCATTTTTGTTCTCTTTTTTTACGATTTTTGGTTCGTGAATATGCCCGCATATTACATAATCGTATTTTTTTTCTATGGCTATTTCTGTAGCGGTTTCTTCAAAATCGGAAATATGTTTTACCGCTTTCTTTACTCCTGCCTTTATTTTTTTTGAAAAAGAGTAGGGCTCTTTCCCCATTTTTTTCAGACACCAGTTTACAAGACGATTGGTTAGGATTAAATAATCATAGCCTAATCCCCCTAATTTAGCGATCCATTTCGCATGATGTACTGAGGCATCAAATACATCTCCATGAAATATCCAGGCTTTTTTGTCATCCAGTTCCAATACTAATTTATCAACCAGTGCAAAATTGCCCATGTTCATATCGCTAAACTTACGAAGCATTTCATCATGGTTACCAGTTATGTAATAGACTTTAGTCCCTTTGGTTGCCAGGCTTATTATTTTTTGGATGACTTTTAAATGTGATTTTGGGAAATAAGATTTTCTAAATTGCCAAATGTCGATAATATCACCATTCAAAACTAGAATTTTTGGCTTTATGGAACAGAGGTATTTATTGAGCTCTATCGCGTGGCTGCCGTATGTTCCAAGATGTGTGTCAGAAAGCACAACTAACTCAACTTTTCTTTTTTTCAATTGATTCAAATTTGAAGTTACACAAATTAAAGACAGGTTGATCGGATTCGTTTTATTAGAGTGTTATCAATTCTTAACTAACATTAATAAAACGTAATGTTTTTACGTTAGCTAATTGTTAAATAATCCTATTTTTAAATTTTTTACTTTAGGTCATAAAACATATATTTGTTCAAAATTAATTATAATGGCAGGAAATAGCTACGGATCACTATTTAGGATAACAACTTTTGGAGAATCACACGGGGAGGCTCTAGGTGGAATTATAGACGGTTGCCCATCAGGAATACAATTAGATTTAGAGGCAATTCAATTTGAAATGTCCAGGAGAAAACCCGGTCAGTCAGCAATAGTTACACAAAGAAAAGAACCAGATGACGTGCAGTTTTTATCAGGTATTTTTGAAGGTAAAACAACGGGAACTCCAATAGGTTTTATCATTCCAAATACAAATCAAAAATCAGACGATTATTCTCATATAAAAGATAATTATAGACCTAGTCATGCCGATTATGTTTATGATAAGAAGTACGGTGTGCGCGATTATAGAGGTGGCGGGAGAAGTTCCGCTCGTGAAACAGCAAGTAGAGTAGTTGCTGGTGCAATTGCAAAACAGATGTTACCTGAGATAAAAATTAATGCTTATGTGTCTTCAGTAGGTCCTATTTTTTTAGAAAAACCATACCAAGATTTAGATTTTTCTAAAATAGAAAATAATCCTGTGCGATGTCCAGATGAAGAGATGGCGGTTGTGATGGAAGATTATATTCGTGAAATTCGCAAAGAGGGTAATACTGTTGGAGGGACCATTACCTGTGTTATTCAAAATGTACCTGTTGGTTTAGGCGAACCTGTTTTCGACAAACTTCATGCGGAGCTTGGGAAAGCAATGCTGTCCATAAATGCCGTGAAAGGATTTGAATATGGAAGCGGATTTTGCGGTGCCAAAATGAAAGGAAGTGAACATAATGATTTATATAACTCTGATGGTACTACTAAAACGAATCTCTCTGGAGGGGTTCAAGGTGGTATTAGTAATGGTATGGATATTTATTTCCGTGTGGCGTTCAAACCCGTTGCGACCATTATGCAAAAACAAGAGTCTCTTGACAATAAAGGAAATATAACTGAGATGACTGGTAAAGGGCGTCATGACCCTTGTGTGGTGCCACGAGCAGTTCCTATAGTCGAAGCGATGGCAGCGATAGTGCTTGCTGATTTTTATTTAATAAACAAAACCTACACTAAATAACCAAAACCAAAAAACAATAAGCAAGTAAATGACCACAACCCAAGAACCGCAGAAAAAATCAATTTTCGCTAACCTAACAACTCAGATACTAATAGCAATGTTATTAGGTGGAATTTTAGGTATTATAATTCATAATACAATCTCAGCGGAAGCAGCTTTGGGATTTAGTAATAAAATAAAAATACTTGCTACCGTTTTCATACGACTGGTTCAAATGATTATTTCTCCATTGGTATTCACTACACTAGTTGTGGGGATAGCAAAACTTGGAAATGTAAGTGCTGTTGGTAGAATTGGTGGAAAAGCCCTAGGGTGGTTTTTTACAGCTTCTTTTATTTCATTATTATTGGGTATGTTTTTTGTAAACATACTAGAACCTGGAGTTGGACTTAATTTATCAAATGTTGATTTGACATCAGCATCTGAGGTGGCAGCTAAAACTAAAAGTATTTCGTTCGAAAATTTTATTGAGCATATTGTGCCAAAAAGTATTTTTGAAGCCATGGCAACGAATGAAATTCTTCAAATTGTAGTGTTTTCTATTTTCTTTGGTTTAGCAGCAGCTTCTATTGGGGATTATGTAAAGCCAGTTGTTAATGGCTTAGACAAAATGTCTCATATCATTTTGAAAATGGTTAACTATGTAATGAACTTTGCTCCAATTGGTGTATTTGGTGCCATAGCAGGAGTTTTTGCAGTTAGGGATTTTCAAGAATTAGCTATAACGTATTTCAAATTTTTCGGTTCTTTTTTAATTGGAATTTCTTCACTTTGGATTTTGTTAATCATTGTTGGTTATATTTTTCTTAAAAGCAGAATGACCGTACTTTTGAAACGAATTGTGAGTCCTTTAATTATTGCATTTGGGACAACAAGTAGCGAAGCTGTTTTTCCAAAATTAACGGAAGAATTAGAGCGATTTGGAGTGAAAGATAAAATCGTTTCATTTATGTTGCCTTTAGGTTATTCTTTTAACCTTGACGGTAGCATGATGTACATGACTTTTGCCAGTATTTTCATTGCACAAGCTTATGGTGTAGATTTAGACTTGGGAACACAAATGACCATGCTTTTAGTCTTGATGCTTACCAGTAAAGGAATTGCAGGAGTGCCAAGAGCCAGCTTAGTGGTCGTTGCAGCAACTTGTGGAATGTTTGATATTCCGATTGAAGGGATAGCGCTAATATTACCAATTGACCATTTTTGTGATATGTTCCGCAGCGCAACTAATGTTTTAGGGAATGCTTTAGCTACTTCGGTGGTCGGGCAATGGGAAGAAAAAAATGAAATAGATATAATTTCATCAGATTAGATTTAACTAGAAAACTCCTCAAATATGAGGAGTTTTTTTGTTTTACAAGTTCAGTTTATTTAATAAAATTAAAATTAAGTTATGAAAAATCTCGCAATGCATTGGAAAATTCTAATAGGAATGGTATTAGGACTGCTTTTCGGATTATTAATGAAAAATTTAGAGCAAAATGGATTTGTAGTTGATTGGATTAAGCCCTTTGGGACCATTTTTATCAATCTGCTTAAAATGATAGCCGTTCCGTTAATTGTCGTTTCGTTAATAGTAGGATTAGCCGATTTGAAAGATATTTCTAAACTTTCTAAACTGGGAAGTAGAACAGTATTGTTTTATTTATGCTCAACTGTGGTAGCAGTGACTATTGGTTTAGTATTAGCCAATTTAATAAAGCCGGGTAGATATATCAATGACGAATCGAGGAAGAGTCTTATAGAAAATTTTTCAGTCGATGCGTCACAAAAAATAGAATTGGCGGTTAAAGCCAAGAATAGTGGACCTCTTCAGCCTTTAATAGATATTGTTCCTGATAACTTTTTCAAAGCCTTGAGTGATAATGGCAGTATGTTACAAGTTATATTTTTCGTGATTCTGATTGGGATTGGACTTATTTTAATTGAAGAAAAAAAATCTAAACCAGTTGTGGATTTTTTCAAGGGATTAAACGATGTAATCATGAAAATTATTGATATTATAATGCTGTTTTCACCTTATGGCGTTTTTGCGCTGATGGCTTCATTGATGGTGGAAATTCCAGATTTTTCGACATTAGGTGCATTAGGGATCTATGGATTAACGGTATTGTTAGGTTTGTTTATAATGGCTTTTATATTCTACCCGACATTGCTGATGATTTTTGCTAAAGTAAATCCGATTAAATTTTTCAAGGCAATTGCACCAGCCCAACTTCTTGCTTTTTCTACCAGCTCAAGTGCAGCTACACTTCCTGTTACCATGGAATGTGTGACTGACAACCTAGGTGTTGATGAAGAAGTATCTAGTTTTGTATTGCCATTGGGAGCAACGGTGAATATGGACGGGACAAGTTTGTATCAAGCAGTGGCCGCAATATTCATTGCCCAGGCTATGCTTCCTGAGGCACTAGATCTTCAGACACAGTTAATGATTGTTGTAACGGCAACCCTAGCATCTATAGGTTCAGCTGCGGTGCCTAGTGCCGGTATGGTGATGTTAGTTATTGTTCTTGGCCAGGCTGGTATTCCAGAAGCTGGCTTAGCGCTTATTTTTGCTATTGACAGGCCACTAGATATGTGTAGGACCGTTGTCAATGTTACAAGTGACTCTACAATCGCAACTATTGTTGCAAAATCAGTAGGAAAATTAAAAACTCCTCAAGGATTTTAATTTTCCAAGTTTTAAATTAGGTTGTAGATGTATTCACTATTATTCAGTGTTGATGTAGCCGGTTTAACAATTCTACTGCTGAAAAAGCATTTTATTTGGTCATAATTTTTAATAATAATCTAGTTTATCTAATGCTTTCTTTTTATTTATTAAAACAAATCTAAATAGTTCATTAATTTGTTGATAGTTGCTGATCAAAAGTGTTAAACATCAAATATATAGATGTATGTTTGTAATCTAATAGCTACCTATGTTTTTCATACGAATCTTTTTATTTCTTTTTATTTCATCCAATATGTTCGGTAATGAAACCATTACTGATTCGAATTTGCCTACAATAAAAGAAGCTACCATACTAGCAAAGGAGGCCGAAGGTTACCTACATAATGCTGATTATGAAAAATCTTTTTCTACCTCAAGACTTGCGTTGGAGCAAGCCTTGATGATAAATGATGATTACCTTATCGCGAGGTCCTATAGAAATATTGGCTCCACTTATGAAGAGTTATTTGAATTTGAAAAAGCTGTTTTTTACTATAAAAAAGGATTAATTTATGCTGATAGAACATTAAACGACACAATTAAAAATGCGTTGAATAATAATTTGGGTAATATCTATTGTTTTGAAAGAAAGCAATTTGATAAAGGATTAAATTATTATAAGAAATCACTTGAATATGGACATAAGATGGCTGATAATAGTCAGATATATATTACAGAATTAAATTTGGCATGGGCTTATTTCTATTCTAAAAATTTTGAAAAGGGTAAGTCTCACCTTGATTTTATAAACACCTACAAAAATAAATATGGTAATAAAGTAACAATTGTTGCTTTAAATATGCTAAATGGAATGTATTTTGGAAATAGGTCAGAATTTGAAAAGGCAAGTTTATTTTTTCTAGAAGCTATTAAGTTAGGTAATGAAGGGGATGAAAAATTGGATTTGTCCTATGCGCACGAAGAGTATGCTATTTTATTGATGAAAATGGGTAATTATAAGGAAGCTTATGAAAACTTAGTTCTATTTAACAAAATTACAGAAGAACTCGATAGTTCAAATGAACAAAAGAAAGCCAATGCAGCAGGTGTTAACGTCGAATTGGATGAATACAAAAGAAAAGTAGATGCTATTGAGCATGAAAATGAGCTGCAGTACAAAAGTTTACAACAATCCAGAATTATTGTTACACTATTTGTTATTATTTTGGCAGTGTTTTTGCTTTTGTTCTATTCGCTGTATAAAAATTATAACTTTAAAAAGAAAAAGAATGCCGAACTTATTATTGCTAATGAGCAATTAAGTCTCGCTAAGGAGAAAGCCGAAGTGGCATCGCAACTTAAATCTCAGTTTGTCTCGACAATTACCCATGAGTTAAGAACTCCGTTATATGGAGTTTTAGGAATCACAAATATGTTGTTAGATGAACATAAGGAACTAGCTAATAGCCCTCATTTAATGTCTCTTAAATTTTCAGCGAGGTACTTGTTGTCACTTGTAAACGATGTTCTTCAAATTAATAAAATTGAAGAAAACAGAATTGTTCTTGAAAATTTGACGTTCAATATTGCCGATGAAATTAATATGATTAAAAATTCATTGTCATTTATTGCCAAGAATCACTCTAATGTTATCAATGTTAATATTGATCCTGAAATCCCTGAGTATTTGATTGGGGATAAATTAAGATTCTCACAAATTCTTATAAATTTAGTTAGTAATGCATTGAAATTCACAAAGAACGGTGAGGTAAATATTAATGCAAATTTGATAAATGTTGAAAATACATTGCATTATATTGAATTTAAGATTAAAGATAATGGAGTCGGAATTGCGGAAGAGGATCAGGATAAAGTATTCGAAAAGTTTGTCCAAATAGGAAGAAAAGAAATCGATTATCAAGGTACAGGTTTAGGATTATCAATCGTGAAACGATTATTGGAATTATTTAATAGTACAATTTCACTTGAAAGTAAAACCGATGAGGGAACTACATTTACCTTTACTATTGCATTTGACTACGACCCTTTTAGAACCATTAGCTTAATAAATAATATTCAAGTTGATTTAACTGCAGGCCAGATTTTTAAAGTTTTAGTGGTTGATGACAATTCGATCAATCAATTAGTTACCAAAAAAATTATCGAGAAGCACAATTATAAGTGTACGGTTGTGGATTCTGGGTTAGCAGCTCTTGAAATGCTCGATACATTACAATTTGATGTTATTTTAATGGACATAAATATGCCATTAATGAATGGCTTTGAAACCACTAGGAGAATTCGTAAAAAAGGTATAAATACACCTGTAATAGCTTTAACGGCATATGATAAAGAGGAGATTTCAGAAGAAGCCATTTCTGCTGGAATTAATGATATTCTTATTAAGCCATTTGCACCAGCATTATTGGTCAAGACAATTAATCAACTTATATTTAAGGCAAAGGAAGTTCCATTTGTATAATAAATTTCATTTTGAAAAAAAAATCGCAAAATCATTTTAATATGATTTTGCGATTTTTTTTTCAAGACTTTTTGCTTTTTAAGCATAATCCTTTTTATTTAATAGCAATTGTCTTAGTTATATTTTGTTTTCCCCCTTCTTTTTTATCAATTTCTATATGAAGGATACCATCTTTATAATTGGCGCTAATTTTATTTTCGTCCGCATATTCTGGTAAACTAAAGGATCGTCTGAATGATTGGTAGTTAAATTCTTTTCGATAGTAATTGTCTTTCTTTCTGGTTTCCTCTTTTTCTTCTTCTTTTTCTGAAGATATAGAAAGCATATTATTATCAACTTCCACTTTAAAGTCTTGTTTTTTCAAACCGGGAGCAGCTAATTCGATTTCAATTTTTTTATCCGTTTCTTTTAAGTTTACTGACGGTAAATTGCTACCCATTGAAGCGAGATTTCGATCAGTCCAATCCATTAGGTCTAATGGTGCGAAATCATCAAAAAACGAATCTACTGATGGTAAAAACGGACTTGTAACTACAGGCGCGAAGCCATTTCTTTTTACTAAAGTTTTCATAATTTAAAAGTTTAAAGGTTTGTTAATCATTTAATTAAAATTACAAAAGTAAAATATGTTTTTAAAAAAAATAACACTTAATTAACTATGTATTAGGTATTTACCTAATAAAAAAAATACCTCTTACCATAATGGCAAAAGGTATTTCTTACACTTTGATAACTAGATGTACAATTTATATTAGTACCAGCGTTTTTTATTTTGTTTTGAAGCATCAGATTTTCTGGATTTATGGGCACCACCACTTCTATTTGAATTTTTTGGTTTGGTTGACCCGCCTGAAGCGGTCTCAGGATTACCTGAATGCCAAGGATAAGGATGATCGCTAACGGTTTTAACGTCAACTTTAATTAATTTTTGAATATCCTTCCAGTAGCCGTGTTCATCTTTACTACAAAAGGAAATTGCTACTCCACCGTTTCCGGCACGACCAGTTCTTCCAATTCGGTGTACATAGGTTTCAGGAATATTGGGTAAGTCAAAGTTGATAACGTAGGGCAATTGGTCAATGTCAATTCCTCGAGCAGCTATATCTGTAGCTACAAGGACTCCAACTTCTTTGTTTTTAAAAGCTTCTAGAACGCGTTGTCTTGCATTTTGCGATTTGTCACCATGAATAGCCTCGGCAGCGATATTATTTTTGCGTAAAGCCTTCACCACATTATCTGCTCCATGCTTTGTTCTTGAAAAAACCAATACATCTGTCAAGTTTTCATTCTTGATTAGGTTGTATAATAAGTTACGCTTTTCGGTTTTTTCAACAAAATAGACACGTTGCTCTACATTTTCTGCAGTAGATGAAACGGGTGATACAGTTACTGTTTCGGGCTTGGTTAAAAACATTTCAGCCAGTTCGCGAATAGCAATTGGCATCGTTGCAGAGAAAAACAGGGTCTGTCTGTTTTTAGGAGTAAGTTTTACGATTTTTTTGACATCATTTACAAATCCCATATCAAGCATTTGATCAGCTTCATCTAGAACTAGACAATGCAAGTGGTCTAGATCAATAAAACCTTGCTTATGCAGGTCTAGTAACCTTCCTGGGGTTGCAATTAAAATGTCTACACCATTTTTTAGCGCATCTACTTGTGGGTTCTGAGAAACACCTCCAAAAATGGTCAGCTGTGTTAAATTAGTATATTTTCCGTAAGTGTCAAAACTTTGGCCTATTTGAACCGCTAATTCTCGTGTAGGAGTTACTACTAGAGCACGAATTTGCTTGGCTTTCTTTGACGATCCTACAATGCGGTGTAATTGGTGTATAATTGGTATAGCAAATGCTGCTGTTTTTCCAGTTCCTGTTTGTGCACAGCCTATTAAATCTTTACCCGCTAAAACTAGGGGAATTGATTGTTCTTGGATAGGAGTGGGGTTAGTATAGCCTTGTTCGTATACGGCTCTTTGGATACTTTTTGAAAGTGATAATTCTTCGAATAACATATTTTTGAAATTAAATATCTTGTATTAAGTACATAGATAGTTCTGCAAAGATAGTATTATTATTTTTGATGGGTATTTCTTGTAGTTGTGTGAATTAAGTTTTGCTTATTATATGCCAGATACACAGTTACAAGTTTGTATTAAGCAATGCTATTGTTTGCTTTTATAAAGTCAGTAACTAAGTAACCTATCAATTTACCTATTAGGTGTTTGTTTTTTTCGTCATCCAAATCAGGGGCACCCTCACATATGTGTATATAGGTAGCATTTTTGTTTTTACCGAAAAAGGAAATAAACTGCCTCAGTTCTTCCACAGAAAAACCACTCAGGGTCATGGCGCTACTGGCTATATTGGGAAGTGCATCCAAATCAATTTCGATTCCGAAGCCATCGGTTTCGACAAATGCTAATGCGGTATTCATTTCCAGATTAAAATCCTTTTCTTTTCTAATTTTTATACTGTCATACGTATTATAGCGAACGCGATCTTCGGTTTTTTTAATTATGTCTAGTACACTTTTGGAAGTATAATTTTCGTGCAAACCAAAAACGAAATACTTTTTCAAAAATCCTTCTTCAAAAGCATAGGAGAAGCCATTTCCGCTATGACGCCCTTCTAAAATTCTAAAATCAGAATGTGCGTCAAAATTTATGGCATTTATAGGTTTGCCTTTAGCCAATGCTGCTCCTTTAATATTACCGTAAGAGTTGTTGTGTCCACCTCCAATAATTATTGGGGTTTTTCCGGCTTTGATAATGTTAAATATTAGATGAGAAACATCTTTGTCAATTCTTTCCACTAACTGACTTAATTTAGATCGATCATCAATATCGTGGAAGTCCAAATGCTCTACTTCTTTCATTTCTTCGCGAACATTAACCTGTCCCAAAACGATAATTTGACTTCCTTTACAAAAGCGATTGTGTTGAATGTTGGCGATGTTTTTTATGGCGCTATCCCAAGCAGATGCGGCTCCAGGTCTTCCATAATTAGCTCTAACACCAATATCTTCTGGAATTCCAAGTAGGACATACTTTGCTTCAGAGGTTTTTAAAAATGAAATTGGATCAGTCCCTTTAGGGACAGTAATCATCTTTTCACCAAATTTGATTTCTCCACTTCTGTGGTTTGTAATTTTGGCGAGATCATTCATTGTAAAAGGCAAAAGCTTTTCCATAAAAAAAAATAATTTTTTCAAAAATACTATAATTGTGTTAACTTTCGTTAAACTTTAATATATATTGTTAAATTTGAAAAAAAAAGTAATTAAAATGGAAAATCAAAAAAGTAGTTCAAGTCTTAAAGCGGTAATTGCAGTATTAGCGGTTTTACTAGTGGGGAGTTTAGTCTATATTTTTAAAGTTACATCTGATGTGACTACAGTGCAAACTGAATTAAAATCTACAATGACTGAAAAAGAGACGGTTATGAAGGATTTGGAGGATTTGAAAGCAACATATGATGCTGCAATCGGTGAAAACACTTCTATGTCTGATGAGTTGATCCAAGAAAGAGATAAGGTTGTGAATTTAATAGCAGACTTAAAGAAATCTAAAGGAGACGTTGCTTCACTTGCAAAATACAAAACTCAGTTTATTGCTTTGCAAGGTAATATGAAGACTTTAATGGCAGAAAATGAAGGTTTAAAAATGCAAAACACTACCTTAACAACTCAACGAGACAGTACTGTTGTAGTATTGACTGAAACTAAGAAAAATGTTGAGGTATTAGCAGGACAAAACGAGGAGTTAGCAAAAGCGGTTGAAAAAGGTTCAAAACTAACAGTATTGAACACAACGGGATCTGCTTTTAAATTAAGAAATTCTGGAAAACAAATAGAAACGGACAAAGCAAGCAGAGCTGATGTTCTAAGAGTAAGTTTTACAATTGCTGAAAATCAAATTGCTCAATCAGGTGATAAAACTTATCAAGTGCAGGTTATTGACAGTAAAAACAATGTTTTAGGTGATAAAAAAACAGAAACTTTTGGAGAGAATACTTTAACGTATAGTTTTGCGACTAATGTTGCTTACGAAAACAAAACGGTTAAAGTTACACAAGATTTAAAAGGAAAAGATTTTGCTAAAGGAACTTATTATATTAATATTTTCAATAAAGGAGAAATGGTTTCTAAAACAAGTTTTGTTTTAAAATAACAGTAGATGACTAAGTTAAAAAAAGAGGAGCCTAATAGCTCCTCTTTTTTTATGTAATATTTTGTCCTTCCAGCATTACGGTATCAATTAAATTACTACCAAAGGCGTAGGGCAATTGATAGTAGGAGGGAATTGACTTTGTAATAATTAGATTCGCTTTTTTTCCTATGGTTATACTTCCATGTGTATCTGAAAGTCCCATAGCGTAGGCACCATTTATTGTAGCTGCGTTTATCGCTTCCTCAGGAGTCATTTTCATTTTGATACAAGCAGTGGCTACAACAAAATTCATATTTCCAGATGGAGTTGACCCAGGATTGTAATCAGTTGCTAGGGCAATCGGAAGACCGGCAGCGATCATTTCTCGTGCTGGTGTATATGGAATACTTAGAAAATAGGAGCAAGAAGGCAAAGCAACCGGCATGGTGTCCGTGTTTTTTAAGGCAATAATGTCTTCTGTTTTCATGACTTCAAGATGGTCCACAGAAAGGGCATTATATTTTATGGCTGCTTGGACCCCTCCAATTGAATTGAATTGATTCACATGAATTTTTGGCTTTAAGCCAAAACGAATTCCTGCTTCCATAATTTGCTCCGTCTCGGCAACTGTGAAATAACCTGTTTCGCAAAAAACATCAATATAGTCAGCGAGTTGGTTCTTTGCAATTTCGGGAAGCATTTCATCAATTATTAAATCAATATAGCCTTTTCTGTTTTCTTTGTATTCTAATGGAATAGCATGCGCTCCCAGAAAAGTAGCTTTTATGGTTATGGGATACTGCTTAGATAATTGTTTGATAACTCTAAGTATTTTTAGTTCCCCATTTAATGATAGTCCATAACCGGACTTAATTTCTAACGCTCCAGTTCCCAATCGTATTACATCTTCCAATCGCTCTTTTGACTGTAGGTAGATTTCTTCTTCTGATGACTCATTCAGTTTTTTAGCTGAATTTAGTATACCTCCGCCACGGTTGGCTATTTCTTCATAGGTAAGACCGTTGATTCGATCTACAAATTCCTGTTCGCGATTTCCTGCATACACAATATGCGTATGGCTGTCACACCAAGTGGGTAATACAATTTTTCCAGTAGCATCAATAATGGTATCTGCTTTTAGTATGGGCAAGTTTTCCATAGACCCAAAATCAGCAATCAAATTGCCTTTGATTAGTAAGTAGGCATTTTTGATAGTTGGAAGGATAGCCATTTCAGCACCAGAAACTTTCGAAACTGAAGTTTCTCGAACTTGAAGCAATTCTTTGATATTGGTAATTAGTGTTGTCATTTTATTTTTCGTTATTCTGAAACTGTAATTTCAAAAAGTTTGTCCCAGTTTTTTCCGGTTACAAAAATGGTTTTAGTTTTTGGGTTGTAAGCGATACCGTTTAAATAATCATCAGGAGTAGCCTTGATTAGTTTTCTTAAACCTGACATGTCTAGAATTCCCTCGACAGCTCCATTTATAGGGTTTACTACTGCAATGGCATCTTTTTGCCAAACATTAGTATAGATTTTTCCGTTAATCCACTCTAATTCATTGATAGCTTTGATTTTTGAGCTACCAGAATAAACGTTAATATAATCAATCATTTTTTGGCTTTCTGGGTCCATTTTCCAAATCTTCTCGGTTTTATCCGTTTGATAAATATATTTCCCGTCATTTGTCATTCCCCAACCTTCGATATCTTTATCGTAGGCAAATGTTTTTTCTAGTTTTAATGTTTTAGCATTGTAAATAAAACCAGTTTTTTCCTGCCAAGTCAATTGGTATAATTTGTCGTTAACGAATGTAATTCCTTCACCAAAGTATTTTGCATCTAGATCTACTTGTTTATATACTTTTCCAGTTTTATAATCGTACTTTCTGAAATAGGATTTACCATTAAGTCCGGTACTTTCATATAAAGTGTCTTTGTAAAACTCTAAACCTTCAGTAAATGAGGTAGTGTCGTGAGGGTAAGTGTTTACAATTTTATACTGTAATAGTTTTGGCTGTACATTTGAAACTAATTCTACTCTTGCAGTCGCCTCAGAGTTTTCTCCTTCATAATATACCAATGCTTTTAGGTTTTGGTAGCCTAATTTTTGGTCTTTCAATTCAAAAGTAAGTTGATCTACGTCTTTTCTTGAAGCTATCTTTTTATCATTGATATAGTATATGATGCTGTCGACTTTCTTTGATTCTGGATTCAAAATAGCTAAGTCAAGTGTGTCTTGAGGTTTGTATTTAGCAGCAAATTCCGAAGTATTGAAATTAAATATGGTATTTTCTCCTTTTTTTTTATCGCCACAATTAGAAAGAGTGATTCCTAATAAAATGATAGATAGTAAGTTATATTTTTTCATCGTTTAAATTTTGTATAGACCAATATACAATGTTATTTTAAGAGCACAAAGCGCTTGCAAAAATATAAAAAGATTGTATATTTGCAGCGGCAAGTCCTACACGACCAGCTCCTGCAGACTCCCCCAGGATGGGAACATAGCAAGGGTACGTGGTTGAGCGGTGCGATGTAGGTCGCTTGCCATTTTTTTTAATCTGTTCGTTAAGGCGAGTCAGATTTTTTTTATGCCAATTTTGAAATGTTTTCAAAATAAAAATAATAACGGTCTTCCTTATGGAGGATTTTTTTATTTTTGGTCTCTACTAAAATGCAGCTAAACAACAAGCAATATGAGTAAAGTGGTTTTAATTACAGGAGGTTCCTCCGGAATAGGGAAGTCTATTGGGGAGTTTTTACATAATAAAGGTTTTGTTGTTTATGGAACTAGTAGGAATCCAGAACGAATTCTTAACTCTGTTTTTCCATTAGTTAGTTTAGATGTTAGGGATATTGCTTCAATTCAGACGGCTGTTGCTAAAATTATTGCCATATCTGGAAGGCTAGATGTTGTAATTAATAATGCAGGAGTTGGGATTACTGGACCTTTGGAAGAAATTCCAACTGAGGAAATTAAGAATAATTTTGAGATTAACTTATTCGGTCCTATTGAAGTCATGAAAGCGGCTTTGCCACAAATGCGGTCACAAAAATCAGGTTTGATTATCAATATTACTTCTATAGCTGGTTATATGGGATTGCCTTATCGAGGTGTTTACTCTGCGTCAAAAGGTGCGCTGGAGTTAATCACAGAAGCAATGCGAATGGAGGTGAAATCATTTGGAGTCCATATTACTAACGTAGCGCCTGGTGATTTTGCAACGAATATTGCTGCGGGTCGCTATCATTCTCCAGTAGTTGAAGGCTCAGCGTATGAAGTTCCTTACGGTAATACCTTAAAAACAATGGATGAACATGTGGACAATGGCAGTAATCCGAACGAAATGGCCGAAGCGGTTTATAAGGTGATACAAGCTAAAGAGCCCAATGTACATTACAAAGTGGGGGTTTTTATGCAGAAGTTTTCTATTGTACTGAAACGGATACTTCCTGATAAAGTATATGAAAAAATGCTAATGAATCATTATAAGTTGTAGTTTTGCACCGAATTTGCGTGACTGATTGCGCCATGGGACTTTGTTTTTTATTGAAATTCGATGAATTACATCTGAAGTAAAAATCCTTTTATTATCCTTGGCCAATAAAAGATTGTATCGGAAAACCCGATCCGATCCCGATAGCTATCGGGATTAAAGAGGGTCACGCTCAAAAAAAGAACACACAATTTAATATATAAATATTATGAAATTTTTTATTGACACGGCTAATTTAGCTCAAATTAAGGAAGCACAAGCATTAGGAGTTTTGGACGGAGTAACGACTAACCCATCATTGATGGCGAAAGAAGGAATTACTGGAAAAAACAACATTATGAAGCATTATGTTGACATTTGTAATCTTGTTGACGGTGATGTAAGTGCTGAAGTGAATGCGCTTGATTATGATGGAATGGTTAAAGAAGGTGAAGAATTAGCTGATTTACATGAGCAAATCGTTGTTAAATTGCCAATGACTAAAGAAGGTGTTATGGCTGCTAAATATTTCTCTGATAAAGGAATTAAAACGAATGTAACATTAGTATTCTCTGCAGGTCAAGCTTTATTAGCTGCAAAAGCGGGTGCTACTTACGTTTCTCCATTTATCGGTCGTTTAGACGATATTTCTACAGATGGATTAGCATTAATCGAAGAGATTAGATTGATTTATGACAACTACGGTTATGAAACTCAAATTCTTGCTGCTTCTGTTCGTCACACAATGCATATTGTAAACTGTGCTAAAATTGGTGCTGATGTTATGACTGGGCCACTTTCTGCTATTTACGGATTGTTGAAACACCCACTAACTGATAGTGGATTAGCTCAGTTTGTTGCTGATTTCGAAAAAGGAAACAAGTAAGGAGTAATATTTGGGTGATTCATTTTTAGTGATCACCTATTGAAATAGAAAAGTCCCATTCGCCGCGGCGAATGGGACTTTTTTGTATTTATGATTTGGAGAAAATTATTTTCGTACAAACGGTGGTAATAGTTTGGAAGAAACTTCTCCAAAACCTATTCTTACCTGCCCGTTTTTACAAAAACCTTTCATGATTACCGTGTCATTATCGTTGATGAATTTACGCTCTGTGCCGTCTATTAATGTAATTGGGTTTTTTCCTCCCCAAGTTAGTTCTAACATAGAACCATAGCTATCAGGTGTAGGTCCTGAAATTGTCCCTGAACCCATCATATCGCCTGAATTTACACGACAACCGTTTGATGTATGGTGAGTCAATTGCTGGCTCATAGTCCAATACATGTATTTGAAGTTGGTTTTGCTTATAACTGTAGGTTCTACATTCTCTGGCTGTATAGCAACTTCTAAATTGATGTCAAATGAATGTTTTCCTTTTTGTTGTAAATAGGGTAACGGACTAGGGTCTTGTTTAGGACTTAGAACTCTAAACGGCTCCAAAGCATCCATAGTCACAATCCAAGGCGATATAGACGTAGCAAAGTTTTTTGCCAAGAACGGCCCTAGTGGCACATATTCCCATTTTTGAATGTCGCGCGCGCTCCAATCATTCAATAATACCATTCCGAAGATATATTCTTCTACTTCGTTAATTGGGATCATTTCCCCCATTACATTAGCATCAGTGGTAATAAAAGCCGTTTCCAGTTCGAAGTCAATTAAACGTGACGGACCAAATACAGGTGTAGTTTCACCAGCAGGCAATGTTTGTCCTATAGGTCTGTGAATAGGAATTCCTGATGGAACAATAGTAGAACTTCTTCCGTGATATCCTACAGGTATGTGAAGCCAGTTTGGTAATAATGCATTATCTGGGTCTCTGAACATTTTTCCTACATTTGTAGCGTGTTCTTTGCTTGAATAAAAGTCAGTATAGTCACCTATCAATACGGGTAACTGCATTTCGACATCATCGATCTCGAAAATAACAATATCACGATGCTTTAAATTATCTCTTAATTTTGAATTGGTCTCGTCAAAAATTTCGGCAATTCGGTTTCTGACTAATCTCCATGTTTTTTGTCCATCGGAAATGAAGTCATTAAGAGTGTCTTGCATGAACATATCATCAGTCAATTCAATACCTGCAAAGTAATTCATTTGCTGCAAAGCCCCTAAATCAATAGCAGAATTACCAATTCTAGTTCCTACAGTTACTATGTTTTCTTTAGTTAAGAAGACGCCGAAGGGAATGTTTTGAATAGGGAAATCACTGTTTTCTGGTACTTCTAACCATGATTTTCTGTTTGTATCGTTTGCTAATATTGGCATAATATGTTAATTATTTTGTTGAAAATTATACTTCAAATATATTATAATCTAACAGTTTCACAAACGTTTTTTCGTATTTTTGCTTCAAATTAACTAAAATCAAAGAAATGCAACGCGACAAACAAATTTTTGACCTTATTCTAGAAGAACAAGAAAGACAAATACACGGATTAGAACTTATTGCCTCAGAGAACTTTGTCAGTGACGAAGTGATGGAAGCGGCTGGCTCTGTCTTAACAAATAAATATGCAGAAGGATACCCTGGAAAAAGGTATTATGGTGGTTGCGAAGTAGTAGATGTTGTAGAACAAATTGCTATTGATAGAGCAAAGGAATTGTTTGGTGCTGTTTATGCAAATGTACAGCCGCATTCAGGTTCGCAAGCTAATACTGCCGTATATCATGCTTGTTTGAAACCGGGAGATAAAATTCTAGGTTTTGACTTGTCTCATGGAGGACATTTAACTCATGGTTCACCAGTAAATTTTTCAGGACGTATATACACTCCAGTATTTTACGGAGTTGATAAAGAAACAGGACGTTTAGATTATGATAAAATTCAAGAAATTGCTACAAAAGAGCAACCAAAATTAATTATTGCAGGAGCTTCGGCTTATTCTCGTGATATGGATTTTGAGCGTTTTAGAGTGATTGCTGATAGTGTAGGTGCAATTTTATTTGCTGATATTTCTCATCCTGCAGGTTTAATTGCTAAAGGATTACTTAATGATCCAATTCCACATTGTCATATTGTATCGACTACAACTCACAAAACATTGCGCGGACCTAGAGGTGGATTAATTTTGATGGGGAAAGATTTTGAAAACCCAATGGGATTAACTACGCCAAAAGGGGAGATTAGAATGATGTCATCTTTACTTGATTTAGCTGTTTTTCCTGGAAACCAAGGAGGACCTTTAATGCATATCATTGCTGCAAAAGCAGTTGCTTTTGGTGAAGCTTTGAAAGATGAGTTCTTTACTTATGCTATGCAATTACAAAAAAACGCTAACGCTATGGCAGAAGCTTTTGTAAAAAGAGACTACCATATCATCTCTGGAGGAACTGATAATCACATGATGTTGATTGATTTAAGAAACAAAGGAATATCTGGTAAAGAGGCAGAAAATGCTTTAGTTAAAGCTGAAATTACCGTTAATAAAAATATGGTTCCATTTGATGACAAATCACCATTTGTAACTTCTGGAATTCGTGTTGGAACTCCAGCTATCACCACACGTGGATTAGTTGAAGAGGATATGGAAACGATCGTTGCTTTGATTGATAAGGTTATCATGAACCACACAAACGAAGATATTATCGAAGAAGTAGCTAATGAAGTGAATGAAATGATGAGCGAAAGAGCAATCTTCGTTTTCTAAGAAAGTTTAATAGTTTAAAGGTTTAAAGTTTAAGGTTTTGTAATCTGCAAAATATTAAATTTTAAACCTTTTTTAGTTTTTGCCAAAACCCTAAACTTTTAAACAATTTTAAACCTTAAACTAAAAAAAATGTCTGTATTACGATTAAAGTTGCCAACCGACCCAAGATGGGTAAATATTGTCGAAAAGAACATCGAGGAAATTCTAACGGATCACGCTTGGTGCGAACAAAAAGCGGCAACAAATGCGATTACGATAATTACCAATAATTCAGAGCATCAAGACTTAGTGCAAGATCTATTAGCTTTAGCTAAAGAGGAAATTGATCATTTTGAACAGGTACACAATATCATAATCAAAAGGGGATTGAAGTTAGGGCGCGAGCGCAAAGACGATTATGTAAACGAATTGTATTTGTACATGAAGAAAAATGGTACTGGAAGTAGAGTTTCTAGTTTAGTGGAAAGACTGCTTTTCTCGGCCATGATTGAAGCCAGAAGTTGTGAACGTTTTAAAGTCCTTTCGGAAAATATTCAAGATGAAGAGCTGTCTATATTCTATCGAGATTTGATGGAAAGTGAAGCGGGACATTACACTACTTTTATCACTTATGCTAGAAAATACGGGACTGGAATAGATGTAGAGAAGCGCTGGAGAGAATGGATCGAATATGAAGCTTCTATTATTGCTAATTATGGCAAAAACGAGACAATTCATGGCTAGATTTACTTTTTAAGTCTTTTTTTATTTGAGTTCGAATAGATTTAAAATCAATTATTTGTAATCTTAAAACTATAAATTTAGATTTGTTTTTCGCTTAAAGAGCATTTTTTTTTCTCCAATTATTATTTTTGATATATATTTATCTCTTGAATGTTAAATAAATATAACTTGTAACATAAATGAAACTATATATAAAGTATGATGGAATCGTTGCATGCAGGGTAATTTTGCAGGAACAGTTAGAACGATTAGATATAAAACACAAGCTTCTAGATCTTGGAGAAATTGAAATTAGTGATAGCGTTTCGGATGAAAGTTTTGCTGAACTTCAGACGGAGTTAAATAGATATTCTATTTTCATTGTTGATAATGAAAAGAGTCAGCTGATACAGAAAATAAAAGACACTATTGTAGAAATGATTTATCAGAATGATAAATTGCCTACAATTACCATTTCTCAATATCTAGCAGAGAAATTGAATTTTAGTTATGGGTATTTGACTAATATTTTTTCTGAACACACCTACTCGTCAATTGAAAATTTTATTATTATCCAAAAAATTGAAAGGGCCAAAAAATTAATTATTGAAGATCAATTGACCTTAACTGAGGTTTCGTATAAATTGAACTATAGTAGTGTGGCTTATTTATCAAGTCAGTTTAAAAAAGTTACAGGATTGACTCCCTCTGCTTTCAAAAGAATCGTAGATAAAAGAAGAAATTTATCAAATTTAAAAAAATAAAATAAATACCCCAAATAGTATGATTTCACATAAAGATTCAATGCGTATTTTGATTGCAGATGACGATGAGGATGATCGCACATTTTTTAGTGATGCAATGATGGAGCTTAAAATGAATAATAAGTTAACCTTATTTAATGATGGTAAAGAATTGATGGATTATTTAGCAAATCCGGATGTTATTTTACCGCATTTACTTTTTTTGGATTTAAATATGCCTCGTAAATCGGGCTTTGAATGTTTAAAAGAAATTAGGGCCGATCTAAGATTTAAAGATGTTTCAATTGCTATTTACTCTACATCATCATCTGAAAAAGATATAGAAGAAACTTTTATTGAAGGGGCAAATATTTATATAAATAAACCTAATGACTTCACTGAACTTAAGAAAGTAGTCAAAGAAGTGTTAAATATCAATTGGCAATTCCACTCATCTGGTTTAAATAAAGAGACATTTTTCTTTAGTATTTAAAAAAAGCAAAGAGTATGAAGCTAGCAAAATTCTATAAAAATTCTCAAGTCTTCAAAATAGCTTTAAGTATTGCTATAGCGGTAGTATGCTATATAGCATCCGTTTTTTACACTCAAATGCGCAACTTGGACTCTTCGGTTAATTTAATTGCTAATGCGACCGAGACGCAACTCGAATTAGAAAAAGTATTGTCCATTATCAGTATTTATGAGACAAACCTTAGGAGTTATATTATCACGAAAGATGAATCCTATTTAGAAAACAGATTTTTGAGAAGGGGTGAAATAGAAACCAATCTTAAACGAATTAATGTATTAGTAGCTAATAATCCAGCTCGGGTTAAGGATGTTAAACGACTTAATGAACTTATTGATTATCGATTTACACTTTTTAGAGAAACGCTACTTCTAGCAAAAAGTAAAAGTCCAAACATCGAAGCGCTAAAAGCAAAGCTTCAGCAAAGTAATAATTTTACGGAGTTGATGAAAAACTATGTTTATAAAACGATAAATGCTGAGGGTGACAAGGTCAAAATTCACAATGATAACCATCAATTTGAGTTACAAGACTCCATAATAAGTGCCTTTTTGCTAGTTATTCTTTCATTATTGATCTTGTTGTTGTCTTTTAATAAAATGAATGTTGACATCAATGAACTTAAGAGAGCTAATGATGAATTGCAATTCCTAAATCATTCTTTCAATAATGCGGAGAAAATTGCCGGTTTTGGTCATTGGAAAATTAATTTAGAAACGAATACTTATTCTTTTTCAGATAATTTCTTCCGCCTTTTGGGAATGGAACCACAATCATTCGTACCTAGCTTAGAGAATATTTCAAAATACTTGCATCCTGATGATATTGACTATGTCACACAAATGCACTTAGAGTCTTTACAGAGTTATAAACCGACTTCATTAATGTACCGTTTTGTATTACCAAATGGGGATTTACGGTATGTTATGTCTGCTGGTAGTTTTACCAGAAATGGTAAAGGACAAATGGTTAAAACGGGTGTGAACTATGATATGACTGAGCAACATAAGCGAACCATTGAATTAGAAGAAAATAACAAGGAATTGATAAGTATTAATGAAGAATTAGAATCTTTTAATAATATCGTTAGTCATGACTTGCAAGAGCCACTTCGAAAAATTCAAATGTTTATTTCAAGAATTGAGTCTACAGAGATGGATTCTATTTCGGAGAAAGGGAGGTTATATTTTAATAAAATAAGAATCTCGGCAAATAGAATGCAAACCTTACTCATTGATTTGGTAAATTATTCCAGAACGATTAAAGGAGATAAGGTTTTTGAGGATACCAATTTGACAGAATTAGTTCATCATATAATTGAGGATTTATCCTCTGATATTGACGACAAAAAGGCCAAGATAGATTTAGGTAATTTACCCACTGTTAAAGTTATTTCTTTTCAAATGGAACAACTTTTTATTAATTTGATTTCTAATTCACTTAAATATAGTCAAGAGGATATAGCGCCTGAAATATCAATATTTTCTAAAAAAATTGATCAAAATGAGGTTTTTGATAATGAAATTATTACTGATGAAGACTATTATAAAATAGTGGTAAAGGATAATGGAATTGGATTTAAACAAGAGTATGCCGAAAAGGTATTTGTTTTATTTCAGCGTTTAGAAACAGGTGCTAAGTATTCAGGAACTGGCCTTGGTTTAGCCATTTGTAAGCGAATTGTAGACAACCACAATGGGTTTATAAAAGTGGTTTCGGAACCCAATATAGGTTCTACTTTTTCTATTTTTTTACCTAAAAAAGCTTAGTTTTTGATTTTAGACCATTTTAAGACAATAGTTAATGTTCTTAATTTAGGTTTTAAGTAAGAATAAACGGAAGAGCAAAGTTCATTCTAATTAGTAATTCATTTCTTCTAAAAATATAATATGATAACTGTTTCCATAGCCAGTGCTAACGACTACAAAATAATTCAAGAAATTGCTTATCAAACTTGGCCGGAGACCTATGGTGCAATCTTATCCAAAGAACAATTGGAGTTTATGCTGGATGCTTTTTATTCAGTATCTGCTTTAAACGATAATGTGGTTTCTAAAGGGCATCATTTTTTGCTGGCAAAGGAAGACGATGTCGTTTTGGGCTTTGCCTCTTATGAGCACAATTATCAAAGAAATAACAGAACGCGTATCCACAAAATATATGTTTTGCCTAAAACGCAAGGAAAAGGGATCGGGAACACGCTTATTAGTCATATAGAGAAATTGGGTATAGAAAATAAATCTACTGCACTTTCACTAAATGTAAATAGGTTCAATAGTGCCTACACTTTTTACCAAAAAAAAGGTTTTGTAGTCATTGAGGAAGTAAATATCGAAATAGGGCACGGCTATTTGATGGAGGATTACGTGATGGAAAAGCAGTTGTAGTTTAGCGATCCATAAACATATTTACTCAGCCATTTTATAAAAAAAAAGTATCCTTCTTTTACGAATAATACTAGATTCGACTTTTAAATTTATTAAAAGTTATTTTGTTAACTACCTGTTTTAAAGAAAAAAGCAGTAAATTTAAGTGTTTGTTTATCAGTTGTTTTCTTAAAACTACCAAGATGAAATTTCTAAACTTTTTTTTATTTTCCATTTTACTTTTGACGCTTTCTTGTTCTAAAAACGGAGATGGTATAAAACCTACTGAGGGCAGTATAACAGAAAGTGTATACGCTTCAGGGGTCATAAAAGCAGATGATCAGTACACCGTTTTTTCTACAGTAAATGGTGTTTTGCAAAAGATAAACGTTATTGCAGGGCAGCCCATCATTCAAGGGCAGCTGCTGTTTAATATTGAAAGTGAAAAGGCTGCATTAAACACTGAAAATGCACGCTTGACCTATCAATTGAGCCAGGAAAACAGTCGCTACGTCAAAGATAAAATTGCCGAAATGGAATTAAAGGTCCAATCGGCGAAAGACAGAATGATTTTAGACGAGTCTATATTTAGCCGAAATAAAAAGATAAGAGCTCTTGAAGGTATTTCTGAAATTGATTTTGAAGGAATCGAATTAGCTTATAAAAGTTCTAAACTGACTTATGAAAGTAGTAAAAAGCAATTGGCACAACTCCGAGCACAATTGGAAAACGATCAAAGTCGCAATAGCGTCAATCTTAAATTAAGTCAAAAATCCCAAAGCGATTACAGTGTGAAAAGTGCTTTTACTGGTCAACTGTTTGATGTTTTAGTAAAAGAAGGGAGCTTGGTAACTACTCAGACGCCACTAGCTATTATAGGGAAATCAAACACATTTGTTTTAGAACTGGAAGTCGATGAAAATGATATGGTGCGTGTGGCTCTTGGTCAAAAAGTACTCGTAACTATGGATAGCTATAAAGACGAAGTCTATGAAGCCATTGTGGATAAAATCTATCCAATAATGGACGAGCGCTCACGGACCTTTAAGATTGAGGCTCATTTTGTAAAACTACCTAAAAAACTCTATCCTAATCTCACCGCAGAAGCCAATATTGTTATTAGGACAAAGGAAAATGCGATCACGATTCCTAAAACGTATTTAATCGATAATGAATATGTTTTAGTTAATAAAAATGAGCGGAGGAAGGTTAAAATAGGTTTAGCTGATTACCAAAAAGTGGAGATTATAGAAGGCTTAAAAGAAGGAGAAACCATTTATCGACCCCAATAATGAACTTTAAACTTATTTTAAATGTTGCATTCCATTTGCTGAAAGCGCGGTTAAAACAGACCGTCGTTGCTGCGGTGGGGGTAACTTTTGGGATAGCTATGTTTATTGCTTTGGTGAGTTTCATGAATGGTTTAAATGAATTATTAGACGGTTTGATGCTCAATAGAACACCGCACGTCCGTTTGTATAACGAGGTAAAACCTTCTGAAAATCAGCCGCTGGATTTATCTGAGGAATATAAAAACAATGCGAACTTTATTAATTCGATTAAGCCGAAAGACAGAGGCAAATCGATATACAATGGTAAAGCAATAATCAAAGTTCTTAAAGAGGACCCCCGCGTGATAGACGTTGCGCCCAAAGTGACTTCATCTGTTTTGTTCAATTCTGGCACTATCGAAATTTCGGGTTTTGTGAATGGAATTGATATAATTGGAGAGGATAAGCTATTTAAGATTAGTGATTATATTAAGCAGGGAAAAGTCACTGATTTGACTCAAAATAACAGCATTATTATAGGAAAGGGGCTAGCTGATAAGATGCTGCTTACGGTGGGAGATATTATAAAGGTATCGACTTCCAACGGGAATTTAGCTTCTTTAAAAATTGTAGGGTTTTCTGAGATAGGAATTGCGGAAATTGACAATGTGATGAGTTACACCTCCTTGGCAACAGCCCAAAAAATAGTGGGACAACCTAAAAATTATATTACAGATATTCAGCTGAATTTGTACGATAAGGAAACTGCGTCAGCAGTGGCTAAAGAGTTTCATAAAGTATTCAATTTAGATGCTATGGACTATCAAACGGCAAATGCGCAATTTGAAACGGGTAGCACAATTAGGAGTATCATATCCTATTCAGTAGGAATTGTGTTGCTGATTGTAGCCGGATTTGGGATTTATAATATCTTGAACATGATGATCTATGAAAAAATGGATAGTATCGCGATCCTAAAAGCTACTGGCTTTTCAGGGAATGATGTAAAATGGATCTTTATTTCACTGTCAGTAATTATAGGATTTACTGGTGGGGTTTTCGGACTGCTGTTTGGGTATATATTTTCTGTTATTATTGACAACGTACCTTTTGAAACCACTTCTTTGCCTACAGTTAAAACATATCCTATTGATTACAACGTCATTTATTATGTCATTGGGATAAGTTTTGCCCTTTGTACAACTATTATTGCAGGTCTTTTTCCAGCTTTGAAAGCGAGTAAAATAGATCCTGTTGAAATCATTAGAGGGAAATAGCTATGGATAATAATAAAGTAATAGAAACCATTGGGCTAACGAAATATTTTTATGATCCAGTTAAATTTCAGGTGATTAAAGAAGTCGACTTAAGCATTGATCATGGTGAATTCGTTTCGATTATAGGCAGGTCCGGCTCCGGGAAATCAACTTTACTGTATTTGCTTTCTACCATGGATACGGATTATGAAGGACAACTGTATATTCATAACGAACTTGTAACGGGGAAGATGGACGCACAATTAGCGAAGATACGAAGCGAGAAGATTGGTTTTGTATTTCAGTTCCATTACTTATTAACGGAATATAATGTGCTTAAAAACGTGATGCTTCCTGGTCTAAAGTTAGGGAAATATTCCAACGATGAATTAGAACATCGAGCTATCGGACATTTAAAAACCTTGGGTATGGACAGGCATGCTCTTAAAATGACAAATCAGTTGAGTGGCGGGGAGAAGCAGCGCGTGGCGATAGCTAGAGCACTAATCAATGATCCTTTGATAATCATGGGAGATGAACCTACAGGAAACTTGGACCGGAAAAATGGTGATCTAGTGTTTGATATTTTTAAGAAATTGACTGAAGATTTCAAGCAAACCATACTAATTGTAACTCATGATACTGATTTTGCGGATAAAACGGATAGAATAATTACAATGGAAGATGGTAGAATTCTTTCATAAGACCACTTAATTGACAATAATGTCGTGTTTTGCCAATAAGCCTTTTAAACCTGCCATAGAAAACTGTGCCTTTTTGAGTTTTGTTTTCGTTGGGTCAATTGTATAATTATAACTGCTTCTAAAATCGGCTTTATTCGCAATTGCTTTTTCAAATTCAGCGCGGTACAAATCACAATTATCAAAAATAGCTTCCGTCAAGTCCGTACTCATAAAATCAACAGCTACAAGGCTACTATCCATAAATGTGGTACCTTTTAGCTTTAAGGTGTAAAATTTGGAGAAATCCAAATTGCATTCTTTAAAATGGATTTCAAAAATAAGTTTATCGCACATGGAAAAATTGATTTCCATCATTTTACAGTTATTAAAAAATACAGTTCTTAAAGCGACATGATTTATTTTTGAAGTATTGAAATCACAATCGTTAAAGGTACAATCAATGAAGATTACCGCAATAAAATTGCATTGGGAGAAATCACAGCTGTTAAAAACGCAGGATTCAAATTCCTTGAAATTGACTTCCTCTATACCGTAAGTGATGTCATTGTATTGTATGTCAAGGAAATATTCAGGCATTGTATGTGTGGGGATTGCTTTTGTATAAAAAGATTTCTAAGATGGCAAAATTATTATTTAATTGTGTAAAGCACACTATTTATCAGCTGTTGTTTTCAAATTTATTTAGGGTTACTAAAAATCTCAATTTGTTTTTAAATCGATTCGGTCGAGATATTTGTCTAGTAACTCACCTTGCTTGAATGTTTTTTTATAAAGACGTTCTGTGGTGTTGCGCTCATAATAAATTTCGACATAAAAATTATTTACGGCATACAGCTCGATTGCAATATTATCCTTTAAATAGAGGTCTACATAAGCACCTTTTTTCCAAGTCGCAGTGTATTGCTCTTCCTCTGAAAGTTTTAAAAATTCAAAAAGTTTCATTTGCTGTAATTTTTAAAGTTTTATTCCAATTTATATTCTTTAACTCTAATAGAGATAGGGCTAAAGTATTTATTCTAGTTTATCTCTCATCAATTTTGTAATAGAACAGTTTTCTAATTTGTCTTATTCCAAATATAGTGAAAGCATTAATTGTTTCATGGAATATGTGCGGAAACTTCGATTAGATAACAATCATTTTTTGCGTAGTAAGGTCTTGGTGCCTTTGGAATCATTTTCTAATAATACAGTCTAAAATCGAGCAGCTTGCAAAGGGCATATTGTTTTTGATGTAATTCTTCTACAATTTCAATTACGTTATCTTCATCTTGGCATAAGCTAAAAAAAGTTTTGTCAAGATTGATGCTAGTTAGTCTATTATATGCCGTTCCGTAGCCCGAAACAGCTCTTGCACCTGTAACATCTATAAAATATTGTGCTTCTTCCTCACTTAGGTCCAGTATTTTTGTATTTGCAAAGTGCAAAATTTTACCAGTTAATTTTCCTTCAAAAAGTTCGGCAATTTCATCTAGGCTATAATAGTAGTCATTCAAACAGATATTATTTCCTTCACCTTCCATTACTAGATAGATTATTTCATAATCCTTAAAATTATGGTCGTCGTAACGCAATGCATTTAAACTTTCTTCTAATCCTTCAATAGTATCACAGGTTTTGTAAATGCTGGAAATTCCATATTCAATGGCTAACTGTTCTAAGTTTTTGACTACTTCAGTAGTGGTTGCGATTTCTATATCATGAACTGCTTCGAGGCAGAAAATAAATTTTTCATTATCCAAATAATTGGCTTTGTCTAGATGGGTCATTAGCAAGGAATGTTTTAGTCTACTGCTATTTTCCTTAGCAGCATTATATATAGTTGTTTTTAACTTTCAATTCTTTTTTCTTCTTCAGTCCTTTTCTGGTAAGGCGATATGTTTGTTTTGAACTCGTGGGCTTATCTGGGATGGTCATTTCAACCCAACCTTCTTGAATGGCTGGATTAAGATAGTTTTCACGAAAATTATCACGATGTTTTAGTTCTAATGCTTCTTGGATTTCATCACGTTTCATTTCCGCCTCCAATACCCATACAACCCTCTCAATTGACGTTAAATAAGTAAAGACTTGCCCAGTAACTTGCCCGCTGACTTGCCCGCTGACTTGCCCGGTAGTTGGACGATATATTGTAATTGAAAAACCTTCTTCTAAATTAAAAGTAGGCTCGCGTAATCCTGCTGCTGCACACAAACGAAAGATCTCTCCCGTTCCTGTACCAAAACGCTCAATATAACCTGCCTGATATAAGGCTTCTGCTAGATGCGGATTTTTAGGATAGGACGCATGATCGTGTTTTAATTTTTCTAAGGTAAGTTCCATCGGTAAACCGCCAGGATTACTTATTGTCACTCGATCAGAAAACAGCATTACTTGTACACTTCCAGTACTTTGATAATCTCGGTGCGCTACTGCATTGACAATAGCTTCAGCAATCACGGGTCTTGGTATTTCATATTTCAAAGGAGCCTGATTAGACTCCAATCTCATTCCCACACTAACTGCAATTTTGGCTAAAATAAAATCAACGGCTTCGTTTACCTGCATGAATATATCTCCTTTGATTACTCGATGGTCGGGGATGGGTTTAGCAATGAAATCACCATGAAAATGGGCACATTTAACTACGGCGGCAGGGAAAAATTGTTGTGGATTTTTTCCGAAAGCGAGTAAAGCACTGTTGGTTATCCTATCAGCCAAATATAAGTTTAAATGCGATAAGACTTTAGGAACTGCGCTACCTTCTCTGAAAGGGAAACCTCGTTTATAGCGGGCGATATTTATAAAATGATTCAATTTTTCTTCGTCGATATCCAAAAGCGAGGCTTTTTTAGCTATAGTACTATCAAAACCTTCTATTTGAATCAATCCTTTTTGCTGTAGCAGATTGACTAAAGCTTTGGTTACTTCCCGAATCAGTTCTTCGGTAGTTGAAAAGCGTTTGTAGGATAAATTGTTTTGAATTTTGCTTAATAAAGCAGTTTCTTTTGGGTGACGCTTTGTATCGGTATCATTTTTTATAAAAGCTAATGAAAAAACGGCGTCTTTCTGTGCTAGATTGTATTCTAACTCAGTAGGCGAAATACCTGTCGAGGTTTCAAAACCGTATGATTCTCCTATTAAAATAAGGAATACTTCAGCATGAGTAACTTCTTTCAGATACACTTTTTGTGGCTGCTCGCTTAGGGCTGGTAGTTTTTCAAATAAAATAGGCTCAAAAAACAATTGCAACACTGGATCGGACAATAAATGACGGTGCAGTGCCTCTCGTTCTTGGGCAAACTCTTTTTGAACACTAGAAAGAAAAACTTTTTGCTTCATGAGATAGTAAAACTAATAAAAATAAACAAAAGCAGTTGTTTTTTCTAGCTAAAGTCTTGTTGCGAGGCTTGAAGTAATCGCAATTAGTTCACTGCTTGATTTAATGAAAAATCTTTATAAGGGGTTTGCGGAATGTTAATATGGGGATAGGATTGCCGAAATGAGACAAATGCTAGAATGGATAATTATTCCAATCTTTGGATCTACAGTTTAGTCATTATACTCACTTTGTTTTAGCCACTTTAGAACTAAACTGTTTCACAATTACTCTTTAATATACTTGGTAATAATGTACTGCGAAATGGGTTTTAATGGCTTACCATTTTCAGGATGAAAACCCGCCGCATTGAAATATTCAAGTTTGCTATCTTTTTTACAATACCAGATTGCTGCTTTGTTTTTTTGAAAGAAAGGAGTTTTAAGACTTACCTCAATTTTTTTTAATTTCATTTCCTCTTCTATGATAGGTTTTATTTCGTTAATTATTCCAATTCCTTGAGTTGTACTGCTACAATCCACGATTTCATAATGGTCCATTTGCCATTGCATACACTGCTTTTTAGGAGCAATAAGCTCTTTCATTCCATAAGCTGAAACTGCAATAATTACTACCAACAAGAGTATTTTAAAAATTTGTTTTACAGAAATTGTTTTGTGCTGTATTTGCGACAAGGTACTTTGTAATACAACCGTTCTTTTGACTGGATGCTCATGAATTATTATCGGTTCTTTCTTTTTTTCGTCAGTTGTGAAATCAGTGCTTTTATCGATAATAGCATAGGTTGTGTTTTCTTCTTTTCTAGCTGTTGTTGTGGTCCCAATTACTTTAATAAAACGGTTCAGTGGTCTTGGTTCATAGTTTACTAATACCGCTGCTAAATCAACTCCACTAATATCAGTTAAATCTGTTTCACCTTTAAAAAAAGTTTCTAGAGGTCTAAACTTATCTGTTTGTTTTTTTAATTCCTTGCTATTATCTTCTTTAAAGTCAAAACCAAAAAAGTTACGAAAGATTAGAAAATCGTTATGATTTCCATTTCCTTTAAAATGAATATTACATAAGTCTCTAAGTTTTGCACGGGAAGGATTAATTAAAAAGCTACTATAATCCCCTGACTTTTCATCTTCATATTTTGCTTTAATAGCCTGCTTGTAATCTTCTAAAGTATTTTTTTTCATACGCCTTTATTGGAATTAAGCGGAATCTTGTGGAATTATCGGAATCTTAGGAATTCCATATAAATACTCACTTAAAACCCACATTTCTTTGCTTCAGAATTAGTTACTGTCTTGACATGCATCAGAGACAAATGTACAAACTAGTTCTTATATAGTGATGCAGTAACAGTAGGGAATAATTTGTTGGGAAGTCAATTCTTTCTCTACTGTTGCTGAGCACTAAACTTCCCGAACCAAAATACAACGGTATGGCCTTAATGGTATTCGAATCTATAATTCGGACGGCCTAACTCATGTCTAATTTTTAATTATAAGAAAATGAAAAAAAATGTTTTTATCGCTGTATTTACAGTGTGTGGTTTAGTTATGGTATCATGTTCAGCAGATACTGAAGAGCTAGGAAATCCAAGTCAAAATTCAGAAAGAATGGCGACTTCAAAACAAGATAATGGTTTGTTTTTTAAAAATGGAGATAGTATTATTAGCACAACCACATCAGAATCTGGTGATGAAGGGGTTGATGATGGTACAATACTTCCTAAAAAACCCTAAAAAAAATTAAGAAGTGGTTATTTAGTAAATTACCATTATTTTGCTAAATTCGGGGAATGAAATTTAACAGGTTTTATTCCCCTTTTTATATCCTCCTTTTTTGGGTATTTACTCTATCGTGCACTAAAAACAAAAGTTTGCCGTCACAGCAAGAAAAATCTTCTATAGATGCTATATACAGTTATTTGGAACTGAGTAAATCGGACTCTATTTCAACGGAAAAAAAATTAGTGTATATAGATAAGTCTTATCTACTAGCTAAAAAGTTAAATGTAGATTCTGTTATTTTCCAAACCATGAATAGAAAAGGGGAGTTGCTGAATCAGTACAACCCAGATATTGCTCTTCCTTTTTTAAGAGAATTTGAGGAATCAGCGAAAAATAAAAAAGACACTCTTAATATGGGGCATTCTTTTCTTAATCTTGCGGATTATTATTCCGCTAAGCAACAAGACAGTATTGCTTTCAGTTATTTCAATAAGTCCAAAATACAATTCGAATTAAAAAAAGACAGTAGTCTGGTGGTATATTCGTTATTAATGATGTCAGATATCTTAAAGAGCAAAGACGATTATTATGATATGGAGGCTGTGAATACAGAAGCATTAAGCTTTATCAACCAGACGAATAGAAATTACAATTACAGCTGTGTTTATAATAACTTAGGAATTTCCTTAAAGGAAACCTATGACTATAAAAAATCTTTGGGTTATTATAAAAAAGCAAAACAATATGCTGAAGATGAATTTACCAGAGTAATTATTGATAATAATATAGCATCCGTTTTCATTTTAAATAAAGAATATCAAAAAGCGATTGGATTATTATCAAAATTGGAAGGGACAAATAGTGAAATAGTTAGTGAACGGATCAAATCTAACATATTGAATAATTTAGGTTTGGCTTACTTTAAAGTGAATGATTCCCGCGCACTTGGCTATTACTTTAAAGCCTTAAGCATTAGGGAAGATCAAAGGGATGAATACGGTTTAATTGGAAGTTACATTCAATTGGCAAACTATTACAAATCAAAAGAGGATAATTTACTTGCTAAAAAATATGCACTAAAAGCATATGAAAACGCATCAAAAATGAAGAGTATTGATGAGCGGCTTGATGCACTTCAAATATTAGTAAATAGCAGTGCCGAAAATGAATCGAGAGCTTTTTCAGCGTCTCATTTTAGATTAAACGACAGTATTTCTGAAGTACGACAAAGAAACAAAAATCAGTTTGCCAATATCAGATATGATTTTAGCAACCAAAAAGAACAAAACCAAAGACTATCGACTCAAAAGGCAGAAACCACTCTACTATTGGAAAAACAGAAAAATAGTACGCTTCTGATGTATTTTGTAATATTATTTTTGCTAGGGCTTACTGTTGTAATTATTAATTTTTTAAATAGTAAAAGCAAAAAAGAAAAAATCAGAGTGTCCTATGATACCGAGACTCGAATTTCCAAAAAACTTCATGATGAATTGGCAAATGACGTTTACCATGCGATGACTTTTGCGGAAACGCAGGATTTATCGGCACTAAGTAATAAAGAAATGCTACTTAAGGATTTGGATAATATTTATTCTAGAACACGAAATATTTCCAAAGAAAATAGTTTGATTGATACTGGACAAGATTTTGTACCAAGTCTCAGGGATATGATGTCGAATTACGGTAATCATGAGGTGAATATTATAGTCAACGGTCTTGATGTATTACAGAATACGACTGTGGAAACAAACAAGAAGATTACGGTTTATCGTATCCTTCAGGAGTTGCTCGTTAACATGAAGAAGCACAGTCAATGCAGTTTAGTCGTGATTACTTTTAAAAAGATAGACAAGAATATGATTGTAGAATACACTGATAACGGTATTGGAGTAGCAATACAGCAAATAAACTTAAAGAGTGGACTGCTGAACGTAGAAAATCGGATAAAGGCCATAGAAGGAACACTTACTTTTGACAATGCGATTCAAAAAGGATTTAAAGTTAGAATTGAGTTTCCTGTTTAGAAGGGTTTATTAAATTATTAAAGAGGATTGTTTTTGGAGACATCGACAATATAGTTTTATTTAAGCGTGATTAATAAAAAAAGAGCCTAAACTAGAGTAATAGAATAACAGATGGTATATTGAGGAAATAGGTAGAAGAATTACCAAACCTCCTAGTTTCCTTTTACTCGGTTCGCTATTTTTAAAAGCAGACGCTTTCCGTCTCTTTTGCTTTTTGGAACTTCAACTGCTTTTAATTCAGATTCTGTTGTAATAAATTTATAGCTAAAAGCAAATTGAGGATTTTTGGGATTGTCATTTAATAGACCAAAACGCAAATCATTGAAGTATAAAGATTTGTTTTTTTGAGAGATGATATACCATCCCTCACTAGCTTTCTTTAGTTTTTCAAAATCTGAATTCCCTTTTAATTGCGCTTCTAAAGCTTTGTTCTTGTTGTAAGCAGTAAGAGTAATCGCTTGGCTATCTAATAGGGAATAGTCAGCTAATAAATAACTATCTGGTGTCGCTACGTTGGCATTCCATAAAATTATATTGAAAGCTGTGGGTTTTACTATAATCTCAGAATAATGGATTCCTTGTTTATTCAATGCTTTTTCAAATTGGTTTAATGCATATAGTTTTATAAAACAAGATAAAAGTAGATAGGAACTACTGATAATTAATCCTTTAGTTATGTATTTTTTGCGAATTGCAGTATCTTTTGTTTTCCATACCACTATCAAAGAGATGACAAGCGGAATAGTGTAGAGTGGATCTACTACAAAGATTGTTTTTAGTGCAAACCGATAGTCTAAAGGCCATAGAATTTGTGTACCCCAAGAAGTGAACATATCTAATATTACATGGGTAAATAAACACCAAAAAACCATAGTAGAGGCGCGAAGGAAGTTGATCCTGTTTTTTTCTGTTTTTGATATCATCCAACCTAAAACTGGAGAGAGAAATAAAAAGAGAAAAAGGGAGTGGCTGATGCCTCGGTGAATTAGGACAGCATTTACAGGATCTAAAAATAAACCAACCACAACATCTAAGTCGGGAATAGTTCCTAAAACCGAACCATATAAAATCGTTTTGTTTTTAAGTTTTTTGCCTGCAAATATTTCAGCTACGGCAATTCCTAAAGCTATTTGAGTAAAAGAGTCCATAAGACAAAAGTAAATCAAATATTATCTATACGATGTGATTATAGCTTTGCAATTTTAGATAAAAAGCATAAAAAAACCCCAACATCTGTTGGGGTTTTGTGACCTTGACTGAACAATTTACAAACCATTTTATGCAGGATTTGAAGAAGTTGGCTATGTGGAATCCATTTTAGCAAATAAGAATTTGTCCTTAATTATAAGTAAAGTGTCTAGTATTAAATAGTCGATACAGATTTTTACAAAAAAAATATTTAGATGAAACAGTCTTAAATTTGATTTGGCGTAAATATAAAAGTAGATCTAAAGTTTATTGTAAAGATTTTAAAATTCCTTTAGGATTTGATCTGGATTCTTAATTTTTTACGCGTGTAAAATTAGCATGTCCAGTACATCACCATAACTACAAAACACACAACAATCAACCTAGAGTGGCCGTAGTACTTTTTTGCAGTTTTGGTATTCATAAAAAAAACTGACAAATAGCTGTGGGCATTGTTTCTTCTTTTTATAGTGACATACGGGGAAGCTGATTTTCGATTTTAATTTTGTTGTTGGTTACATTTCTAAAAATTTACTACTGCATTACTCTTTGTGCCCAAAGTTTATTGGGTTCACGTTTATATCACATGGTTAATCAATCAAAAACCAGATTTA
The DNA here is from genome assembly GCF_000252125.1 of Flavobacterium frigoris PS1. Taxonomy (GTDB): domain Bacteria; phylum Bacteroidota; class Bacteroidia; order Flavobacteriales; family Flavobacteriaceae; genus Flavobacterium; species Flavobacterium frigoris_A. The sequence continues at coordinate 274,661 of NZ_AHKF01000020.1, forward strand.
AGAGATTGTCTTTGTTATTTCTTATTAATTTGCTTTTTTAGCAATTGTGCATTAACGGCTACAATAACAGTACTTAAGCTCATAAAAACAGCGCCAACCGCAGGACCTAAAACGAATCCAGACGAATACAATACGCCTGCTGCAAGAGGAATGGTTACTACATTATAAGCTGTAGCCCATAGTAGATTTTGAATCATCTTACGGTAGGTTGCCTTACCAAACAAAATTAGATTAGCGATATCTTGTGGGTTACTGTTCACCAAGATAATATCAGCAGTTTCAGCGGCTACATCCGTACCAGAACCTACTGCAATCCCCACATTAGCTTGTGCTAGGGCAGGGGCATCATTGACGCCATCACCTGTCATAGCGACAAACTCTTTCTTGCTTTGTAAATCTTTTACGATCTCTACTTTTTGATGGGGCAAAACTTCAGAAAAATAGCCATCTAAGCCTAGTTTATCACTTACGGATTTAGCAGTAATCTCATTATCTCCTGTAGCCATAAATACTTTAATGTTGTTCTTTTTAAATGTTTTGATGGCTTCAAAGGATTCTGGGCGGATTTCATCTGCTAGAGCGATATAACCAGCCAGTTTTCCATCAATTAATACAAACACCACCGTTTCTGCGGCATCGCTGTAGGCGTCTTCTGGAATCGTTATTTTTTCGTCTTTTAAATAACCTGGACTTACCACTTTTACTCGTTTTCCGTCCACATCTGCTTCCACGCCTTTACCGGTAATAGCATTGAAATTTTCAGGTTTTGGTATCGTTACCTTATTTTCTTTTACTTTTTTAATAATTCCAACGGCTATAGGATGTTCTGAACTTTGTTCTAACGCACTTGCAAGTCGTAGCACTTCATCTGAAGTGTATTTTTCATCAACGGATTCAATACGGGTAACTCCAAAATCTCCCTTGGTCAATGTTCCGGTTTTATCAAATAGGAGTAAGGTTATTTTTCTTGATTCTTCGAATGCCGTCCTGTTGCGAATCAACAAACCATTCTGAGCAGAAACTGCCGTTGAAATAGCCACTACCAAGGGAATGGCTAAGCCTAAAGCATGCGGACAAGCGATAACCATTACGGTAACCATTCTCTCCAAGGCAAAAACAAAGGGAAAACCCAAAATAAGCCATACTGCTAAAGTTGCAAAACCAATAGATAGCGCTATATAGGTAAGCCATTTTGCCGCTCTGTCTGAAAGATTTTGCATTTTAGATTTAGTTTTCTGCGCCTCTTCCACCATCTTAATAACCTTACTCAAATAACTGTCCTTTCCCGTGTGTACAACTGTCACTTTCAACGAACCATTTCCATTGATGGAACCTCCAATTACCTTGTCATTTAGTTCCTTTTTTACCGGTTTTGACTCGCCCGTAAGCATGGATTCATTTAAATAACTAGATCCCTCTAGAATAACGCCATCTGCCGGTATTTTTTCACCAGGTTTTATTAAAATAACATCGCCTTTCAGTAAATTTTCTAATTTTATATCAACTATTTTATCACCTTCAACGCGATGCGCATCAGCAGGCATCATACTTACTAATAATTGTAAAGCTTTGGAAGCTCCTAGTACACTTTTCATTTCGATCCAATGCCCCAAGAGCATTATGGCTATTAATGTAGCCAGTTCCCAAAAGAAGTCTACTCCTTTTAAACCAAAAACTGTTGCAGAACTATAAAAATAGGCGACACTTATGGCCATTGCTATCAAGGTCATCATTCCTGGAGCTCCTTTTTTTACTTCTCCTACAAAGCCTTTTAGAAAAGGCCATCCCCCATAAAAATAAACGATGGTTGAAAGAGCAAATAGGATATATGGATTTCCTGGGAGTAAGTAATGATAACCCAGTAAGTCCTGTATCATTGGAGAAATAATCAAGATCGGGATCGTTAGTACGATTACTAACCAGAAGCGTTTTTTAAAATCGGCTATCATCATTTTATGGTGATCGTGCCCTTCCATTCCCATGGGGATACTACTATGATCCATTTTTGAGTGATCCATCTTAGTATGGTCCTCTTTGGTCATATCCATTTTTGAGTGATCCATCTTAGCATGTTCCTCTTTGGTCATATCCATCTTTGAATGATCCATTTCTTTATTCTCGTGCTCTTCGTGATTTTCCATATTTCGGTCTTTTTATTCTATTTTTATTTGAATGCTTAAGGTAAAGTTTCTTTAAAAGTTCACTTATTAGTAGAGCTAGCTTATCGTTATCGTACCTGAATGAGTTTTAAATTATTTATTTAATGTTTCATCTTCAGTTTTTGTATCATTTTTTCATTCAAGTTTTCACTGTATACTCCATAGGCATCGACTAATAAACCCTTAATTCCATTTTTAGACGAAATTGCATATAAAATACTGTTATCGTCTGTACTACTCATTCCTTCAAACCGATAAAATTCATCTACCTCAAAATCTTCTGGATGAATTTCAATGGAAATTGAAGCACATTTAATACAATCCTGATGTAAATTGAAATCGTAGGTATAACCGTTACTTATTAAATCATTAATTGCCTCTGAAAGTGTGTCGTAATTTTTCATTTTTTTTATTTATATAGCATTGTGAAGTAACTACCATCATTTTCGATAAACTTTTGATAGGTGAGTAAACCGTTTGAATTTAACTTTTCAGTTAATGAATAATTTAATTGTTTTATTCTTATACCAAAAGCATATGCTTTGATACTTATTTTTGATTTTATACTTAAACTTCGATTATTAATTTCTTTTTTTCTGTCATAGATTTTTATGGTGCTTTTTGAACCAAAAAAATTCATTAAACCCGAATCAAAACTTATGTCTAAATCAACATTCTCTAGCTTTTCGATATTGTACAATTCTTTAAAATTTATTGATTTTGTACTGATTTCGGTTTCTTTTGATTTTGGGTCTGCAAAAGGAAAAACAAATAAGACAATACTAAACTTTTCTGGTTCGCATTTATATGTTGTTGTGTATTTTTCTTTTAGTGTTTTATTTTTGTCATATAAAGTGGTTGTTACTTTTATTTCATAATAATCCTTTTTTTTCGTGATTTTTCCAGCTTCAAAAAGTTGCTTATTTAGCAAATCGCCTTTATCATTATAATTCTCTCTTTCGATAGTTCTACCTTCTATTTGTTCTAAAAACATGTTGTTTTGAGATTTTGCACTTGTGCAAAAAAACAATATAAAAAGACATAAATAGGATAGAATGGATTTGTTATTACAATTGTATTTGTTTTTTATATTTGACATTTTTCTATACATTATCTAAAATATATTTAACTCTTTCTAAAGGAGGCAAAACAGGCACAAAAACAATTGGAAAACCTAAATCTTTATAAACATCAATTATTAATTGGTGAATAATTTTTTGATCCTCTTTATTTTCTGTTCTGGCATAGTCTTTTGTAAAAGGGAGTCTATCTAAAATAAAAATTTTTTTATAAGAGGATTCGTTTATTGCCTTTATTAATTTTTCATCATAATCTAATTTCAAAAATTGATAATAGGCTAAAGCATCTGGAATGGCTCTATCCAAAAAAACAATATCTTTTGTTTTAATTGAAGCTTCTTGTTCCATTTGCATGTCTAGAACTCCTAATTGAAATTTTCTTTTGTTATTTCTAATTTCTTCAACTGAATGTCCTTCATTTCGCATAGTATCAATGTAATGTCGTGCATGTTCTATTGTAGTAATATATCCTTGTTTTTGAAGTAAATCGATTACCGTTGTTTTACCAGTACTAGGGCCACCAGTGACAACATACCAATTTTTCTGTGTTGAACTAGTCATTCTACTATTCATCATATTACCTTTATTTTATAATTAAACTTCTTCAACACTATATAGCTGTGGTATTTCAGCATCCCAACCATAGGTTTCTTTTATTCCTTTCTGTAGTGCTTCAGCACCTTCTTTCTCCCCATGGACAATAAAAACACGTTCGGGTTTGTTTTTTATTTTACTCATCCAGTCCATAAGTTCTGTATGATCTGCGTGTGCTGATAGCCCTTCGATTTCAGCTACTTGCATTTTGAAAGGTACCCATTTTCCATACACTTTTAATTCTTTTTCACCTTCTAATAATTTTCTTCCACGAGTTCCTTCGGCTTGATACCCTACAAAAAGTAAGGTGTTATCAGGATTTTGAGCTTGCGTCTCCAGATAGTTTAGCATTCTTCCACCAGTAAGCATTCCACTACCTGCGATCACAATTTTTGGTTTACTATCTGTTCGTAATTCCATAGTTTCTTGATAACTACTTACTACTGTAAAATGAGAACACATTTCATCGCATTCGTTATCTTCTAATTTATGCCAATCTTTTGTGCGATGAAATAGTTCTAATACGTTAGCACCCATAGGACTGTCCATTATCATTTGTACTTTAGGAATTTTATTTTCTTTAAGCAATTTCCAAAAAATGAACATCATCAATTGCGCACGTTCTACAGAAAAACTGGGTACAAATAGACTACCACCTCTTTTTATGGTTTCATTGACCAGTTTTTCAATTTGTGGAATAGCTTCTAATTCCTCTTGATGAAAACGACCTCCATAAGTAGATTCTATGAAAAGTACGTCCGCTTTTTTTGGTTTCAAAGGAGAATACAATAATAAATCATTTGTTCTTCCTATATCTCCTGAAAAGACAAAACGTTTTCCGTACACATCCAGTTCTATAAATGTAGCTCCTAAAATATGCCCATTATATTGAAATCGAGCCCTGATACCATCAAATAATGGAATCCATTGTGATTGTGGAACGCTCTTAAAATGAGGAATTGTTTTTTCCACATCCTTTAAATCGTATAATGGTTCTGCTGGACTATGTTTTGAATAACCTTCTTTATTGGCACGTTCGGCTTCCTGTTCTTGGATTTTAGCACTATCATTAAGTATAATTTTAGCAATATCTAAGGTAGGATTAGTACCATAAATGGGACCGTTGAAGCCTTGCTTAACCAATCTTGGTAAATACCCTGTATGATCCATGTGACCATGCGTTAGTAGTACTATATCAATATCTGACACGTTGACTGGTGGATATTCCCAATTTTTAAGACGCAGTTCTTTAAGTCCTTGAAAAAGACCACAATCGATTAATATTTTTTTGTCTCCTGTGTCCACTAAATATTTAGAGCCAGTTACCGTTCCTGCAGCTCCTAAAAAGTGAATTTTAATACTTTTATTTTCCATGATTTCTTAGTTTTTAATGTTTGTTACATAATTGCAGAGAGTCATCCAGAATCTTCTTTTGCCGTATTTTATCAATCCCTATTTCTTCTAGTAGATATGAGTTTTCATAAATATCTTTACACAACACAATGTTTTTATCCAATAATTTTCTTTTTTCCGCTTTTGTCAACGTCGTTAAAGCGGTTAACGGATGTAGTCCTGATTTGTCTATTCGTTCTTTAAGTCCATTTCCCTGCGGGTAGTCCCAACTTGCCAGACCTAAACCTACACAAGTTCCATATTGAATTGCATCAGTTGTGAATCTAGTGTTTGTATAAACCC
>NZ_AHKF01000019.1 GCF_000252125.1 Flavobacterium frigoris PS1
GCTATTTTATCCTAAAAACGGGGTTACACATCTAGTACTTATCGTACGCAATTCTTATGAAGGTGTGCATTCAGGACAAATAGCATTCCCTGGAGGGAAATTTGAAATTGGTGATGCAGATTTTTCCTGGACGGCTTTGCGGGAAACACAGGAAGAAGTAGGTGTGAATCCTGCGATAATTGATGTAGTCAAATCTTTTACAGAAGTGTATATTCCTCCCAGTAATTTTATGGTCCATCCTTATTTAGGAATCTGTAAGGAGGAAATTTGCTTCGTTCTTGATCCTACGGAGGTATCGAGTATTATTGAGTTGCCGCTGTCCGTTTTTTTGAATGATGAAATACTCATTGAAGCGAAAATAGCCACTTCTTATACAAAGGAGGCCAATGTTCCGGCATTTAATATTGATGGACATGTTGTTTGGGGTGCTACTGCGATGATGTTGAGTGAGTTGAAAGATGTTCTGAAAGGGGTTCTGAATTCAAGCCTTTGATATTGTAGGGCTAATAAATAGTTTTGAATTTATTACAGTAGTCATTGGCTCTGCAGCATTTTCAGGAAGAAACTTAAAAAATAAATTTCGTAAGTTTGTAATTCAAGTTTACATAAATTAAACACAATTTTATGGGGTTATTTAAGAGAAATCCTTTTGGTCATATATTGTTTCTGAAGAAATTCTTAATCCGAATTTTTGGAGGCATGACTCATAGACGATATAGAGGATTCAATGAATTACAGATTGAAGGCTCAGAAATTATCCGAAATTTACCAGAAACGAATGTGCTTTTCATATCCAATCATCAAACGTATTTTGCCGATGTTGTGGCTATGTTTCACGTTTTTAATGCCAGTCTTAAAGGGAGAGAAAACAATATAAAAGACGTACTATATTTATGGAATCCTAAACTAAATATCTATTATGTAGCTGCCAAAGAGACCATGCAATCAGGACTTTTACCCAGAATTATGGCTTATGCGGGTGCAATTACAGTTGAACGAACCTGGCGTTCAAAAGGAGTAGATGTAACAGAGAAAAAAGAGGTAAACCCTAATGATACAGAAAATATTAAAATAGCACTTCAAGATGGTTGGGTGATTACTTTCCCACAAGGTACAACCAAATCGTTCAAACCAGTACGAAAGGGAACGGCTCATATCATCAAGGAGCACCGACCTATTGTGGTGCCAATCGTCATAGACGGTTTCCGACGCTCGTTTGACAAAAAAGGTTTGAGAATGAAAAAGAAAGGGATTTTACAATCCTTTATCATTAAGGAACCTTTAGATATTGATTATGATAATGACACTATTGATGAGATTGTTGAAAAAGTAGAATATGCTATAGAGCAGCACAGTTCATTCCTTAAAGTAATCCCTTGCGAGGAGAGAGAAGAAGCAGAAAAATTAAACAAACTACGTCGATGGGAATATTGATATAAAAGAAAAGAGTTCGCAGTAGCGAACTCTTTTCTTTTATAAGTCAATTTTCTTCAATTCTTTATAATTGGCATACAATCTTCGGAGTAGAATTCCGTATAAGAGTCTGTAAAAAAGCCAAAATAGTACAAAGAATACAACAGTGGTCAATAGTAAAACTCCTATAGTGATTGCCATTATTTTTCCGCTATTTGCAATTTGGTCGTTCAGAATACTAGTTTCAGGATTGTAGGCTAAAGCTATTACAAAACCTAAAATCAAACTCAAAACAGCCATTCCAAGATTATACCAGACGTAATACTGAACCGTTTTTCGGGTCTTTAGAATGTCTTTCATCAATTGTTTAGTCGATACTGTCGTAGTGATCCGAACATAGTTTTTGTAGAATAAATATATAAAAGCCAATATCACACCATAGTTAAAAATGGTTAGCGCCTCAAAATAAGACACTAATTCAAGATGATTCATTTTCTTTAAATATTCATCAGTGTTAAAACACACGCTAATCAAAGTCCATAGCAAAACTTCCAAAATACTGATAATTAAAATCCACTTCACAATCGAAGAAGATTTTTTATGGATCATTTTGTAAATTTCTATTTCTGATATCTGCTCAAAAGAATTTTCGTTCTTTTTCCAGTCTTTTTTTAGTAAATCCAGCTCTTTCATATTCCTTACGGATTTAATATTTTTTTTAATTTGCCCTTAATTCTGTTCATTTTTACTCTGGCGTTGACTTCGCTAATACCTAAAGTTTCGGCTATTTCTCGATAGTCTTTATCTTCGAGATACATAAAAACTAAGGCTTTCTCAATGTCGTTCAACTGATAAACGGCCTTGTACATAAGTTTTATTTGCTCCTCTTCCTCGTAATTGTAATCTATCTCCTTAATGAAGTGCTGCCGTCCCTCATACTCCACAGTAGCTACAGTTCGCTTGTTTTTTCGATATAAGGTAATGGCCGTGTTCAGTGCTACGCGATAGGCCCAAGTAGAAAATTTGCTATCGCCTCTAAATTTTGGAAAAGCCTTCCATAACTGAATCGTTATTTCTTGAAACAAATCTTTGTGTGCATCTTCGCAATCAGTATACAACCTACAAATCTTGTGGATTATATTTTGATTGTCCGTTAATTGCTTTACAAAAGAATGTTCTAGATTTTCACTCATGATTCATTAGTACGACTCTGGTTAGATTTGTTACAAAGTACTGCTTTTTTATTTTGTAGCACAGCTTTTTTGAGGCGCAATAAACAGTCGTCCCGCTGTACATTACAATCTTTATTTTTCTCTAAAGAAAAGAAAAACAAAGGATTTTCATTTCCATCGTGGCTAATGGACATGTTTAATGTTCTTACAGGTTTTTTTTAGGGGTTTTACCAAAATTTACAGCTGATGATTTTTTTTGCCATAATAATTTACTAGCAAATTGATAAATTTACTGTAGCTCTGCATTCCATCTGCTTGCTGATTTAGCTTTAGAAAATTATCATAAAAAAGATGAAAACCAGTTTGTATTGCGGTTTCATATTCTTCTCTAAAATCTTTGCTTTCCTGATAGTTTTTTATAATTCCAGGATGAACAGTTTTTAGCAGCTGGTTAAAAATGGGCTTATTACGCATTTCCCAGTTGCCTAGGCAGTATCGCAATGCAAAGCTATATCCTGAATATTGAAAGTACAAATTGTCATTTTTTACTGAGGCCAGGAAGCCAATGAAATTGCATTCAGTTTCGCTAGCAAATCCTAATTGGTGCGCCATTTCGTGGCAGGATGTGGTCGGGAAATTATACATTGGCCCTAAATAATTTACTTGCGCCTCATTAGTAAATGGGTTTAGATAACCGCCAAATCCCATATAGGTTAAAGGCAGGCTGATTAGTGATTTTTTTGCACTCAAATTCCTGTAAGAAAAGAAGGGGTGGGTGATGGCTAAATTTTCATAACCGTTCATGCTCATTTTGAATGCTTGTTCCTGAGAGTAGGGGAATACCACTTTTACACTGTTGTTCTTTGTTATTTGATTTTGGATGGCATTGGTTTTTGCGATCAGTTTTTTTGTAAATTGAAGTAGTTCCTCATCAGAATAATTTCTTTCGATTGCCATTTTTTCAAAAAGAGGTTGGCGATAATAATTCATGGCCCATAGCAGATGAAACATAAAGTAAAAAATAGAAACAAAACTTAAAACAGCTAAAGCATTATCCTTCCAGTCCAGTTTCCAAGTTTTTCTTTTAATCCAGAACCATCTCACTATAAAAAAGATTAAAATAAAATAAATAAAATCACCTACCGAAAAAGGAATGCTTCCAAAAGTTGTTCTTGAAAATGACGTGATAACAGGGTAGAAGCCGTTGCTGTAATAGCGTTCCACATATTTCGGAAAGAAAGGAATAATTTGAAGAATAATTATTTGTACCAAAAGAAAGAGCGGAAGAATGTGTTTTTGTTTCACAGCAATGTTTTATAAAATGTAAAGGTAATTACAATATCTATTAGTGCCGAAAAAGAGTTTAAACTTTGTAACTTTGAATTTTAAAAACAATATAATTCAAATTTAAATAAATGAGTCAAGAAATAAGAAATTTAGAGCCCAAAGTACTTTGGAATAAGTTTGCCGATTTAAATGCCGTGCCTCGCCCCTCTAAAAAGGAGGAACGAGTAATTGAATTTATGAAAGACTTCGGGAAGAACCTTGGATTAGAAACTTTTGAAGATGATATCCGAAATGTAATTATTCGCAAGCCGGCCACTGCAGGAATGGAAAATCGTAAAGCGATTGTGATGCAAGGGCATTTAGATATGGTGCATCAAAAAAATTCAGATACTGTTTTTGATTTTGATACACAAGGAATCGACATGTATGTTGATGGAGACTGGGTACGTGCCAAAGGAACAACCCTTGGTGCTGATAATGGTCTTGGAGTTGCCGCAATTATGGCAATATTAGAAAGTACAGATATTCCTCATCCTGCTATCGAAGCATTATTTACAATTGACGAAGAGACAGGAATGACTGGTGCTTTGAATCTAAAAGGCGGAATTCTTGAAGGTCAAATCCTGTTGAATTTAGATACAGAAGAAGATGATGAAATCGATATTGGTTGTGCTGGAGGTATTGACGTTACTGCAACAGCAGAATATGATGAAGAGGAAACTCCAGAAGGTTCAGTAGGTTATAAAATCACTGTAAAAGGATTAAAAGGCGGACATTCAGGAATGGATATTCACAAAGGTTTAGGTAATGCAAATAAAATTATGAACCGTTTGTTATTTGATGGTTTTGATAACTTTGGATTACAAATTTCTGAAATTTTAGGAGGAAGTTTACGTAATGCAATTCCAAGAGAAAGCGTTGCTAAAGTGATAATTGCTGAAGTGTATGATGAAGCGTTTGTGTATGATATGCAACAAATCGTAAACGACATCAAAACGGAGTTAAAAACTACAGAGCCAAATCTAGAGGTTGTTTTTGAAAAATTAGATTCAGTTCCAGCTAAAGTTATGCCTTCTATTGCTCAGTTTTATTTTGTTAGAGCAATGTACGCTGCTCATAATGGGGTTTATGCTATGAGTGCTGATTTTGCTGATCTAGTAGAGACTTCTAACAATATTGCTAAAGTAGTATTAGGCCAAGGGAATCTTTCGGTTCAATGCTTAACACGTTCTTCTGTAGAAACAGCTAAATTTGATTTAGCAAATAGTTTACGTTCTGCTTTTGAATTGATGGGATGCGAAGTGGAACTTTCAGGATCTTATCCGGGCTGGACACCCAATGCTGAATCAGAAATTTTGGATGTTTTAGTTCCTCTTTACGAAAAGCAAGGTGGAGAAAAACCGAGAGTGGTTGCATGTCATGCAGGATTGGAATGCGGTATTTTGGGAACTAATTATCCGGAAATGGATATGATTTCTTTTGGGCCTACTATTCATGGAGCGCATTCTCCTGATGAAAGAGCTAGTATCTCTTCTTCTCAGAAATTCTGGAAGTTTTTAGTGGAAATTTTAGCTAATATTCCAATGAAATAATAGGAAATCATTTCATATAAAAATAAGTAACCCTCGTTTATCACTAAACGAGGGTTTGTTATTTTAAAGAAATTAGTCTCTTTTAGGAGCGTTTTTCTTTTCTCTTTTTTCGTCTTTTTTTTCTTTAGCCGTTTTAAGAGGCTCTTTTTTTGCGGTTTTCTTCGCGTCTTGACTTTTTGCCATGATATAAGTATTAGGGTTTTCTATTGTACTGTAAGTAAATGTATATAATATTTTGATTGTTTTAAATATTATTGCAAGAAATCACCATCTATGATTAATAATTCGGCTCCATTTACTGAAATGGAACGATGCGAGCTTTCATTATCGGATACTACATAGCTCATTCCTTCTGAAACATATGTTTCTTCCCCTGATTCCATTTCGCTTATTAGATGTCCTTTAAGGCAGTGTACAACGTGCCCTTTTTGGCACCAATGGTCAGCCTGATAATTTTCTGAATAAGTAACTTTTCGAATTCTAAGTCCGCCTATTTGTATAGTTTGAGATATGACGGCTCCGGTTTCTCCGGGATGTTCTGTTTTTTCTATGTTGTCCCAATTAATAGCTTGGAAAGGTATGTTCGGCATAATTTGAGTAGTTTAATTAAAACTTAAATTCGTTTTTAAAATGAAATCCTCAATTATAACGATAATTGAGGATCATATATTTTTATGTGTTTAAACACATAATTTGCTGTTGCCGAATATTTATCTTTTTTTCAAAATCTTATATTCTTCATAGCAGCCACTTATGGCATCCATAATTTGCAGATCATTTGCTGTTTTTATGAAAGATTCCGAGTAATTGCAGCGTTGTAATATTTCGGCAATTTCTCTTTTATCTACACCAAGTAGTACGGCTATGGTTTCTCTATCAAACTTAGATTCTAAAAGGTTTCGAACGGTATCGTCCTTCTTCATCTCTTTAAGCTTTTTGAGCTCCTTAGGGTTGTTTCCAAAGAAATTATACAGCATGTCCGCTGGATTGAATATAGAGCCTAGAACTCTTCCAAACGCATTTGGGGAGTATTCGCCAGCTTCATAGCCGTGCGTTAATCCTGAAATACTATAACGATAGTTTTCGTTTGTTGGAATTGTCTTCGAATCAACCTCCAGATAGCCCGTTAGGTTAAAAGGTCTGATCACCACTTCCTCTAATGCTATGGCTTTCTCGGTAAGGAATATTTTGGCAACTTTATTTTTTATCCAGTCATTGGTGACTTTAACCCTTAGGGATTGAAAGCCTAGAAAAGAAAGATGTAACGTATCCGTCGGCTGGACATCGATTTCAAAGTAACCTTGTGAGTCGGTTCTTGCTCCTCTGACTTTATTAATGTTGATAATATTGACATTAATTAGGGGTGACTTAGTGTTATCGTTGTAGATATAACCGGATACTTTTTGGGAGTGAACTATATCCTGTGCTGAAGCGGCTGTGGATAGTATTAAAAAAAAGAAGACTACAAAATATTTCATAAACTGGTTTAAAACTTTAAAAGTAATAAAACAGGATTGAATATTTTGTAGTCCCTTATTTTATTATAAGAAAATTAACAATAAATGTTAGTCTTTTCTTGGTCTTCTTGGTCTAGACGAGTCACCGAAACTTTCAGAACGTCTTGGAGCTCTATCAGAAGAGCCTTCTCCTCTTGGAGCAGAGCTTCTTCCACCAAAGCCACCTTCTCTTGGAGCTGAACTTCTTCCACCAAAGCCACCTTCTCTTGGAGCTGAGTTTCTGTCGCCTCTGAATCCGCCACCTGAGCCTTCTCTTCTTGGAGCAAAGCTACCTTCTCTTCTTGGAGCAGAACTTCTTTGTCCTCCACCAAAACCACCAGAACTTCTTCCGTTATGGTCACGTCTTCCGCCACCATCATTTTTAGAAATTTCAACATTGATACGACGTCCTTCTAATTGTACGTTGTTCAATACTTCCATTACTTTATCTGTGTGTTCTGGATCTGTGTTAAAGAAAGAGAAACCTTCTTTTACGTCTACTTTGAAAACGTCATCACGACCTAGGTCTAATGTTTCTTTCAAGTAATCTTTTAATGACATCCAATCAAAGTTATCTCTAGAACCTATGTTCACAAAATATCTTGTTGCACCACCATTGTTATTTTCTCTTGGAGCACCATCTCTATCATCACGTCTTTCAGAACCTGAAGCTTGATTAGAGATATCTCTAGTTTTCTTGTAATAGTTGATAAAACGATTAAATTCTACAGAAACCATTTTCTTGATTAACTCTTCTTTCGATAAAGCTTCAAGAACATTGTTTATTGCTGGAAGATAGTTGTCAATTTCGTGATCAACTTCTACATCTTTAATCTTATTAGCTAAGTGTAATAATTGTATTTCGCAGATTTCGATTCCAGAAGGAATTGTTTTTTCTTCAAATTTTTGTTTGATGATTCTCTCGATAGAAGAAATCTTACGTAATTCACTTTTAGTTACAATAACGATAGAAGTACCTAATTTACCAGCACGACCAGTACGACCTGAACGGTGATTGTAAGTTTCTATTTCGTCAGGAAGTTGGTAGTTTACTACGTGAGTAATGTTATCAACATCAATTCCACGTGCAGCAACGTCAGTAGCTACAAGCATTTGTATTTGTCTTCCTCTAAAAGATTTCATTACACCATCACGTTGCGCTTGAGATAAATCTCCGTGCAATGCAGCAGCGCTGTATCCGTCTTCTACTAATTTTTCAGCAACTGCTTGTGTGTCCCTTTTGGTACGACAAAAAACTACAGAAAAGATATCAGGATTAGCATCAGCTAAACGTTTCAAAGCTTCGTAACGGTCACGAGCATTTACAAGGTAAAACTCATGAGAAACTGTTGCAGAACCTGAATTTTTAGCACCTACAGTAATCTCAATAGGGTCTTTCATGAATTGTTTACCAATTCTAGCAACCTCTGCTGGCATTGTAGCCGAGAATAACCATGTGTTTTTTTCGTCTGGAGTAGTTGATAGGATGTTTACGATGTCTTCGTAGAAACCCATGTTCAACATTTCGTCAGCTTCATCTAGAATACAAAAGTTAATTTGAGAAATGTTTACTAATCCTCTATTAATCATGTCCTGCATTCTTCCTGGAGTTGCCACAATAATTTGTGCACCTCTCTTAATGTCTCTTGCTTGGTCTGTTATGCTAGCCCCACCGTAAACTGCTACCACATTAATACCTTTTTCGTATTTAGAGTAGTTTTTAATTTCGTTGGTAATCTGCAAACAAAGTTCGCGTGTTGGAGATAAAATTAATGCTTGAGTATTCCTATTGTTAGCATCAATTTTTTGGATAACTGGAAAACCAAATGCTGCCGTTTTCCCTGTCCCTGTCTGAGCCAACGCAACCATATCTGTGTCTTTTTCCAATAATAGGGGAATCGCTTTCTCCTGTACTTCGGTCGGATTCTCAAATCCTAGATCTAAAATCGCCTTCAGTAACGATTCACTCAATCCTAATTGTTCAAATTTGTTCATATGTATTTTTAAAATAGGGTGCAAAAGTACTCTAAATTATCGAGATAAACTAATGCTGTTTCAAGTTTCGTTGTTTTAATACTATTTGATTATCAGAAAGTTATATTTTTTATTGAATACTTTAGGTACTATTTTTAGATTTAGCTATGGAAAAGTTGGCGTCTCTCTGAAAAATTTAATCAAAAACTATTGAAATTTAAAAGATTATTTTTGGTTTTCAAAAAAGGAAATCAATTGTTGGGTCGCAATAGCTCTATGGCTTATTTTATTCTTAAGATCTGATGCCATTTGGGCAAAAGTTTCCTGATAGCCTTCTGGTTGGAAGATGGGGTCATAGCCAAAGCCTTCATGTCCAGATTTTTCCATCGTAATTCTCCCGGGAGCAATTCCAGTAAAAAGATATTGTTTACCGCTAGTGTTTAAAGCAATTACTGTTGTGAAATGTGCTTTCCTATTGGTTTTGCCAATTAAAGCGGCTAGAAGTTTATTTAGATTATCTTCAGAATTGCGTTGTTCGCCCGCATATCTAGCAGAGTAAACACCAGGCTCCCCATTCAATTCGTCTACTTCCAGTCCAGTGTCATCAGCAAAGCAATCATAACCGTATTTTTGAGTTACATAATTCGCTTTCAGAATCGCATTTCCTTCTATGGTGTCTGAAGTTTCGGGGATCTCTTCATGGCAACCAATGTCTTCAAGGCTTAGTATTGTTATTGATAGAGGAAGAATTTGCTGGATTTCTTTTATTTTATTTTTATTGTTGGAAGCGAAAACTAGTTGCATTTTTTTGGGTTTAAGTAAAGCTAACAAATATACATTTTTTTTTATTGTCCTAAAAAGGCAGATCGATCGAAGTTTGAATTGCAGAATTGTCATGAAAATCAACTGATTTGGGTAATATCAACTTGTTTAAAGCAAATAATTTCATTAATCTTTATAGGCTGTATATATCAGTTAAAAATTAGTTAATCAATTGTTATACATTATTTTAAGTAATAATTAATTGTATCTTTGAGTATGGTTTTGGTTTGTTTTCGAATATGGCCATCTGCAAAGAGAAGCATATTTGATAGTTAATTGTATCGTAAGGTATAAGTTGAAAATGATAAACCAAAGTCAATAATTGGAGGCCTGTAAAAAGGCCTCCTTTTTTTGCAGTAAACAATAGATTTTAATATTCTTGAATACTTATAAGATTTTTTTAATAAAAGTAAGCTGATTTTGATAAATGATGCGCTTTTAAAAGCACTATTAAAATAGTTTTAGTCGCTGTATGTTAGTGAGTTAAATATCAGTTAAAATTCTATTGTTGAGTTGTTTAAGATGTTTTAATTTGTATCTTTGAGTGTGGTTTTGATTAATTACTTGTGTATGTCAATCTTCACATAAGATCGATAACGCAATAGTCAGCTATACAATTTCAGTATGAGTTGATAATGGTAAATCAGAACTTACAACTGGAGGGCTTTTAAAAGCCCTCCTTTTTTTGTGGGCATTATATTCCTTTTAGTACTTTGTTACATTTGTGAGGTTATCTGGAAAATATAAATCGGCTAAATGAGCGAATTCATCACCACGCATAAAAATTGATCCGTCGATTTCGTTGTAACTAGATTTTCCAGCCGCAGCAAGAAGTTCATTGGCAGCATGCAGGGTGTTTTTATGGTAGTAGAAAACTCTTTCCGATTTATCGGTCACAACAAGGCCTTTCATCAGCATTTTATCTTGAGTTGCAACTCCTGTTGGGCAGTTATTGGTGTTGCAACGTAAAGCTTGAATGCATCCTAATGAAAACATAAAGCCTCTGGCGCTATTACACATGTCAGCTCCCATTGCTATTGCTCGGAGGATAGAGTAACCTGAAATTATTTTACCACTGCCTATTACTCTTATTTTGTCGCGAATATTTAATCTTATTAATATCTTATTTGCAAATATTAGTGCGGGTTCAAATGGCATACCCACACCATCAGAGAACTCTAATGGGGCTGCTCCAGTTCCTCCTTCGGCACCGTCAATTGTTACAAAATCAGGGAAACAATTTTGCAAAATCATTTCTTGACAAATCAATTCAAATTCGTTCGTCTGACCGATACATAACTTAAAGCCAACGGGTTTTCCATTTGATAGTTCGCGTAGCTGAGCTACAAATTTGATTAGGCCTTCCGCATTGTTAAAAGCGGTATGGCTTGGTGGAGAAAGGATGGTTGTGTGTGGTTTTACCCCTCTTATTTTAGCAATTTGTTCCGTATTTTTGGATGCGGGCAATACTCCGCCATGTCCTGGTTTTGCACCTTGGGATAATTTTATTTCAATCATTTTTACAGAAGGAAGATTAGATTTTTCCGTAAATTTTTCGGCGTCGAAATTTCCCTCATCAGTGCGACAACCAAAATACCCTGTACCTATCTGCCAGGTAACATCACCACCTTGTAAGTGAAACTCCGTCAATCCACCTTCTCCAGTATTGTGGTAGAAATTACCTTTCTGGGCCCCTTTGTTCAGTGCTATAATCGCGTTTTCGCTCAATGAGCCAAAGCTCATCGCGGAAATATTCAATAATGAAGCAGAATACGGCTGTTTGCAATCAGGCCCCCCAACCACGATACGTGGTAATTCATGGTTTACCTTGGCCGGAAATACAGAGTGTCTAATTCCTTCGTAATTGGATTGGTTAATGTCTAATTGTGTCCCAAAAGGGGTTGTGGCATCAATATTCTTTGCTCTTTGATAAGCAAGGGAGCGCTCGTTTCGAGAAAAGGGTTTGCCGTCAGTCGTTCTTTCGATAAAATATTGTTGGATTTCGGGAGCAATACCTTCAAAAATATACCTGAAATATCCTAAAACAGGGAAGTTTCTAAGAATGGCGTGCCTTTGCTGCAGACTATTCATAAGTCCAATAACCAGTAATACCGCTATTACTAATGGGATAATACTACTGATCTTAAAAAAGAAATGGAATGCTAAGGTCATAAGGAATGCTGCAATACCAAAAGTAAAAAATTGTTTTCTCATGTCGAAAATATTAATTTTCAACTAAATTATAAAGAATATGGTGTCATTAGCATTTAAAATCTAAAAAAATGAAAAAATTAACTTTATATTTCGGACAAAAAAATGGACTTTTGTTGAAACCAAAGAGTTGTTTTTAACGTATGTAGTTATATATTAAAGAATAAACATGAAAATTAATAAGCGCCTTCCATACTCTAATTTCCTAAAGATTTTATTTTTCATGTTGGTTTTTACGAATTCGTATTCGCAATATGTTTTTCAACGCAATACCTTGCCTGAAAAGATTTCTCTGCACAACTATACTAGAGTGGCAGATGTAGGGCTGAGTGATTTAGAAATCCAATATGTAATGGCTAATTTTGAATCCTTGAATCCTAGGTCACTAAAAACAGAGAATGATGATTTGGGTTTTAACCAAAATAATTTTTGGGCAAAATTAGAACTTCAAAATGCAACAGATAGAGATTTACATTATTATATTGAAACGGCTCGTCCTATTACTGACTTGGTTGAACTTTATACAATAGATGAAACTTCAGGGAAGATCACTAAAGCTATAAGTGGTGATAACTTGCCCTTTTCAGATCGAACATATGATAATCGTAAAACTCTTTTTAAAATTGATATTGAGCCAAATTCAAAGCTAAAATTGTTTTTGCATTTAAGAAGCGATGGTGAAAATATAAAGCTGCCGGTAAATTTATACTCTGCAGATAGCCTTATAGCGACACTTTCTTTTGAACAGCTGGTTTTTGGATTATTTTACGGGATTTTAGTAATTGTAGCAATTATCTACTTTTTTTTCTTTTTCGCCCTTAGGGAAATTACTTTTTTATATTATAGTTTATACGTTGTTTTTGTTGGCTTATTGCAATTTGCCTTAGATGGTTTCTTTTATGAGTTCGTAACTCCATATGCGGGTTGGTTTTCAAATAATTCAGTATTGATAATCGCAATAGTAGCAGTTTTTCTTTCGGGAAAATATAGCGAAGTGTTTTTGAATATAAAGAAGCACAGCAGAAGTATTTACCGCTTGTTCAATATCGCTTATGTATTACTGTTCTTATTGCTGTTGTGTGTGATTTTTTTTCCTTCCATATTGTTGATGAGTTATATTGCTATAAATGTACTTACGCTAGTATTCTTGATTCTAATCGTATATTCGATAATCTACCTCTATTACAAAAGAAAACCAGTAGACTCCTTTTTTACCGTTGGATTTTTGTTTTTGATCTTGGGTTTCGGTGACTTTATATTGTATAATTTTGGATTGTTGCCTCACAATTTTTTAACGCAAAACAGCTCTAAGCTTGGGACAGGATTAGAAATTATTTTTCTTTCGCTCTCCATGTCTAATCTAATCAGGAATCTTAAAAACGAAAAGAATGAACTGAATCGCATCGCTTTGGTTCGTTCAGAAGAAATGAATGACTTAAAAACATACTTTTTATCTAATATCAGTCATGAATTGCGAACTCCATTGAATGCTATCATGAATTTGATAGATTCGATTTCCAATGAAGTAGAAGACGAAAAAATCAAGAAAAATTGTCAGGTTATCAAATATTCGTCCCATGGTTTGTTGAGTTCCGTTAATGATATTTTGGATTTTTCAAAAATTGAGAAAAAGGAATTGAAATTAGAGCACGCGGCTTTTAGTCCGCTGCAACTTTTGGATAGAATAGGTAGGAATGCAAAAATTAGGGCTCAAGATAAAGGGCTGGAATTCCATTTTTCAAAACGGGACAGTTTTCCTCATTTATTGATGGGGGATGAAAATAGATTGAGTCAGGTAGTAAACAACGTGTTGAGCAATGCCATTAAATTTACTTCGGAAGGATTTGTGAAATTTGAAATAGAAACTCAACTGAAAGAGGATAATCGGGCTAGTTTAATAATTTCTGTAACTGATTCCGGTGTGGGTATCCCAAAAGAGAAATTGGATAGCATTTTCGGTTCTTTTTCTCAAAATAGTATCGATAATAAGAGAAAGTTTGGAGGGTTGGGATTAGGACTTTACATTGTAAAAACCATTGTAGAAATGCAAAATGGAACTATTTCAATGAATAGTTATGTAGGAAAAGGGACAAGTTGTAAAATCACGATTGATTTTGATGTTGTCGAGCAGAAAAAGCTTGAAACCGTTTCTTTAGAGCCAGTGGTGTATGATTTAGGAGGAAAAATGATTCTGGTTGTTGAAGATAATTCGATGAATCAGATGGTCATCAAAATGATAACTAAAAAATGGTTGAATACCACTGTTATCTATGCGAATAATGGTCAAGAGGGCTTAGATGCTTTTAAAACGAATGTAATAGATCTCGTTTTAATGGACCTTCAAATGCCAGTTATGGATGGATACGAGGCTACCATTGCAATTAGAAATGGTGAAGTGGGTCAGGATAACGCAAACATTCCTATTATTGCTCTAACGGCTGATGTTATGGAAAGCACCAAGTTAAGAGTAGCAGAAATAGGAATGAATCATTATTTAACAAAACCAATTAATAAAGAAACTTTGTTTCAGGTAATAAAAAACTTAGTTTAGGTATAACGCAAGCGTACATAAACATGCTTAATTCCTTTCTTGTCAGAATCCCTTTCGTCTATTTCAAGAATGTCAGTCAAGGACTTTAGCATGGGGGTCAGTTTTGCAAAACCATAGTTTCTTGGGTCGAATTCCGGTTTTTTCTTTACGATAAGGTTTCCAACATCGCCAAGAAAAGCCCATCCACTATCATCAGAAATATCGTCTATCGAGTCCTCAATAAGGTCAATAGTTGGTTCGTCAATTTTATTTAGTGGTTTCGGTGTCGGTTTTTCAATAACTTTAGGAGTGTTCTTGCCAACTACTTTTTTAGTTTCGGCTGTAGAGGTTCTTTTTGGCTTCTTTTTCTTAATGGCACCGTCTAAAACTTCAATATAAACAAATCGGTCACAGGCTACTATAAACGAGTTGGGTGTTTTTTGCTCGCCTATTCCTATGACCTTCATTCCAGATTCCCGAAGACGTATTGCTAAACGGGTAAAGTCACTATCACTAGATACGATGCAAAATCCATCTACCTTATCAGAGTATAATAAATCCATGGCATCAATGATCATCGCTGAGTCGGAAGAGTTTTTGCCTACTGTATAACTGTATTGTTGTATTGGGGTAATGGCATGTTCTAATAAAACACCTTTCCAACCGCCAGCATTTGGTTTGGTCCAATCAGCATAAATACGTTTTGTTGTGGGCGTTCCATACTTAGTGATTTCTTCCATCATTCCTTTTACATTGCTATAAGGAACATTGTCTGCATCTATTAGAACGGCAAGTTTTAATTCTTTTGAGTTTTCAGCCATATTATTAAAGTTGAATGTTTAAAATCGAATTCTTATTGTTTTCCATGAATCATTTTTGAAACGATTCCTTTATCATCTGTTACTTCAGCTATAATTATTCCCGCAACGTGTAGGATGATAAATAGTATAACAAAATAAAGCGATTGCACATGAATGGTTTCTAATATATCTTTATAACTTGAAGGGCCGTTTACGATAAAGAATCCTGTTACTAGAGTAATTGACATTAAAAAATAAAAGATAAGATAAGTCCAACCTTGTAATTTTTGTTTTAAAGAAGAGTCTTTTTTTAAAGGATTTGGAAAAGCCATACCTTTAAAATAGAAGTAGACCATTCTTAGTATATATGTTCCAATTAAAAAATACCCAACATAAATGTGCCAATCCCACATGGGCTTGCGTATTCTTTTTGCTATTTTCATGGCCTCATCTTGACTTAAAGAAATATTTAATAATTTTAAATTTTCTTGAAGTATTGCGGCTACATTATTTTTTTCGAGCCAAGTTAATCTTAAAAAAACAGTAAACATCATAAATAATACCGAAAAAGCGATAAGCCAATGTAAAATTCGATGACTAAGATCAAATGTTCTATTTTTTGTGGACATAATAGTTGATTTTAAATGATTGCTACTATTTTAAAAGCGCTCAAATACTCATTCAAATGTACGATGTTTATTGTGTATTTTCACGCGCTAGCCCAGATAGAATAGATGGTCTCATGTTGTTTTTATTTAAAATAAATTAGATTTGGTTTAATTGCTAGAAACTGCTGCTAAAAATAAATTTACTTTAAATACTTTTATAAAATATAAATAATTATTTTTGCAGCTTCTTAAAATTAAAATTATTACTTAAATATATTATGGTAAAAGATTTATTCGAAAGAATTCAAAACAATAAAGGGCCATTAGGAAAATGGGCTTCGCAAGCTGAAGGTTACTTTGTTTTTCCTAAATTAGAAGGTGAGTTAGGTCCTAGAATGCAGTTTGGTGGTAAGAATATTTTGAACTGGAGTCTAAATGACTATTTAGGTTTGGCAAATCACCCTGAGGTGAGGCAAGCGGATTCTGATGCAGCAATTCAATTTGGTGCAGCATATCCTATGGGAGCGAGAATGATGAGTGGTCACACTAAATACCATGAGCAATTAGAACAGGAATTGGCTGCTTTTGTAATGAAAGAATCGGCTTATTTATTGAATTTTGGTTACCAAGGAATTATGTCAACAATTGACGCTTTGGTTGGTAGAAATGATGTTATTGTTTATGATGTAGATGCACATGCCTGTATCATTGATGGTGTTCGTTTGCATAGTGGAAAACGTTTTACATACAAGCATAATGACTTAGAAAGTATGGAAAAAAACCTGCAACGTGCTACAAAAATAGCTACTGAAACAGGTGGAGGGATCTTGTTTATTACCGAAGGAGTTTTTGGTATGCGCGGACAACAAGGTAAATTGAAAGAGATTGTTGCTATGAAGCAAAAATACAACTTTCGTTTACTTGTAGATGATGCACACGGTTTTGGAACTCTTGGTAAAACAGGAGCTGGAGCAGGTGAGGAGCAAGGTATACAAGATGATATTGATGTTTATTTCTCTACGTTTGCAAAATCAATGGCTAACATTGGTGCATTTGTAGCAGCAGACAAAGAAATTATTGATTATTTGAAATACAATTTGCGTTCGCAAATGTTCGCTAAGGCATTGCCAATGATCCAAACAATAGGTTCATTGAAGCGTTTAGAATTGTTACGTAATCATCCAGAATTAAAAGAGAAACTTTGGGATAATGTAAATGCATTACAAACAGGATTACGTTCAAGAAATTTCAATATTGGAGATACAAATACATGTATTACACCAGTATATCTTGAAGGAAGTGTACCTGAAGCAATGGTTATGGTGAATGACTTGAGAGAGAACTACGGTATTTTCCTTTCAATTGTTATTTATCCAGTGATTCCAAAAGGGATTATCTTGTTAAGAATGATACCTACGGCTTCTCATACATTATCAGATATTGATGAAACACTTGTAGCATTTGAAGCAATACGTGAAAAATTAGAAAACGGTACTTATAAAGAAATTGCCTCAAGAACAAAAGTAGATTTAGACGCTTAATTCTATAAATTCATAAATTCTCCATGTGGGAATTACATAACAAAATCCATTCATTGTATGAATGGATTTTTTTGTTTTTAGGTAACTTTACCAATGTATTAACCATAACCATAAACAATTATGAAAAATGTAAATTTATTTTCAGCTGTTATATTAATAGCTATATTAAGCTCTTGCATCAATAATAAAAAAGAAGTGGAGGGTGTGCCTAAATTACAAGTTGAAGCACCGCTGGAAACAAAGGTTAAAGAATGCTACCGGGCCATAATTGAAAAAGATACTATCACGTTAACTGTTGATGTAAATAATATAAACCAATTTGAGGGGCAGTTAAATTATTCTTACTATCAAAAAGACAAAAGCTTTGGAACCCTTTTGGGGAATGTTAAAGGCGATACTATTTTTGCGGATTACACATTTCAGTCCGAAGGAAAAACATCAATAAGGGAATTGGTTTTTCTAAAGAAAGATGTGAATACTTATGTGGAAGGTTATGGCGAGGTTATAGAAACGAATGGAAAAATGGTACTGAAAGATAAAAGTAAAATCAAATTTGACGGAAATATAATTTACAAGAAAATTGATTGTAAAGAGTAACGTCAATAAATACAAAACAGAAAAATCCATTAGCATAAACTAATGGATTTTTTTGTTTGTAAGAATTTTAAAAAAACGGTATTTTAAAGTTCTTTTCTAAAAGTCTTTCTTCTGCAGTGTACTTCAGGTTTAAAGTGTTTCCACAAATTATGAACGGCAATATTATCAGCTAGTTCAGGCGTTCTAAAACAGTTAATAACTCCTTTTTCAGTGAATGTGTTGTAGTATTCATTAAAAATGATTGCGGTAACCGCTTTGTTTTGAAAATCAGGATGTACACCAATGAGGTAGAAAATCATATCCTTACTTTGGTTCTTTGCTTTCAACAAATGAATAAAGCCAAAAGGGAATAATTTTCCTTTTGCTTTTTGTAATGCTTTGGAAAAAGATGGCATAACGATGCTAAAAGCAACGATGTTATGGTCTTTATCCTCCACAAATTTGATGTATTCCGGATTGATTAAGCTAATATATTTTTTCTTAAAATATTCTTTTTGAGTATCTGATATGGCAACAAAAGAAGATAGGGATGCATAAGACGCATTAAATAAATCAAACATTTTATCTACATGTGGCATGACCTCTTTAGTAGTCTTGAAATTAAGCGGACTTAACTGGTATCTTCTCTTTACTAAATCATTGGCTTTTTCGAAAAATTCTGGCTTTACATTTTCAAAAGGAAATTTACTTTCTATGTATTCTTTTTCAGTAACGTAATCCAATTGCTCAAAATGTTTGGCGTAATAAGGGTGATTGTACCAGGTAATCATAGTTCCCAATTGATCGAAGCCCTCAGTAAGAACTCCTACTTTATCTAGATTAGAAAATCCCATCGGACCTTCAACGTGTTCTAAATTGTTTTTTCGGCCTAATTCATACACTTTTTCAAGTAATGCTTTGGTAACCTCAATGTCATCAATTACGTCAAACCAGCCAAAACGTACTTTCTTTTTTTGTTGATTGTTTACTTCGCTCCAGTTGATGATAGCAGCAATTCTTCCCACGATATCTTTGCCTTTGTAGGCAATGTAAAAATAAGCTTCGGCATTTTCGAATGCAGGATTTTTTGTTTTATCAAAGGATTCTAGTTCGTCTGCAATGATTGGTGGTACCCAGAATTCGTTGTCTTTGTAGAGATAAAAAGGGAATTTTATGTAATCAGTTAATTCGCTTTTAGTAGTAGCTTCTTTAATTGTAATCATTGTGGAATTTTATAGTGTATTTTCTAACGCTTCTTTGCGTTTTTTATTTTTCTTTTCTGCCTTTTTTTGAGACTTTGATTTTTTGTTGCCTGTATTGTCAAGACTCATTCTCACTTCTTTATAATTAGCATCATAACGCCAAGAGAAACCAACTCCACCATAAAGAACTGTTGGAGTATCCTTAAAATTGGTGCTTATAGATGCGTCAATTTGCATGTCGTTATTTAATAAATAAGCGGCACCACCACGAACAATAGCATCGCTGTAAAAATCACTTTTAAACCCCTGGTTCTCTACAAATCCAGACCATTTGTCTGAAAAGCCCTTTGTTAAAGTTAATACGTAACCGTAACTTGGATAATCAGTTGTAACATAATCAGCAATAATATTAGTTACAAATACCCAGCTACCGTCGCCCAAATGGTTTTGTGTGATTAACATGATTTTTGGTGAGATATCAGCATACGGAGAGAAAGAGTACGGATTGTCTGCCATTGTAAAATTAGCACCCGCAAATACAGAAACGGCAGGGATTAATTGGTGCCAATTGAAAGCTTGATTTGCTTTCCAACTATAAATGTTTACTTTTTTTTCATAATTTTTAAAAGGGTCGTAGATCAAATATTTAGCTCCCAAAACGGTCTGCTTTAGTGCTGATTTCTTAATGCTGCTGTAGGGTGTGGTGAAATCTTCGTTTTGATATTGGATATCAGCTATTAATTCCAGTTTTTCCATAAACAATCCCCATCGTAGGGTAAAGTCTAATCCGTAACCACTAGCATCATATTCTAATAGTCTGTGATTTTCTTTGATTCCGTAAATACCTGTTTCCACTTGAATCACATTTTTTCCCACTGCAAATGCGGACATCGTTTCTCCGGGTCTATTCGAGTTAATTTGATCTGTATGTTGCCCGTAATGAACGCTCGGCAGAATAATTAGGGCAAAAAGAAAGACGATTTTAAGTTTTGACATATTATTTTTTTGAGTTTAAAAGTAATAACGCTTTTCAAATGTACTATAATTTATTATTTATTTAAGAATGATAGTTTAATTTTGACCGCAGGATTTATTAATTTTGAAAAAAATTATTAAATTATGCAAACTGCCTCTTTTACGGGTTTTATAAGAATAGTATTTTATATACTTGCTTTCTATTATATTTTTAAGTTTTTGGCTAAATTGTTTTTGCCATTAATAGTTAAAAAAGTAGTTCAAAAAGCAGGGGAAAATTTTCAGCAACAGCAACAACGTTCGCAAGGTTCCTCTTGGGACAATACGCAAGCGAAAGATGAAGTGATTTACGATACAAAAAACAATAAAAATCCTCGAGAAACTAAAAAAGTAGGAGAATATGTTGATTACGAAGAAATAGATTAGATTTGTCGAAGTTTACAGTCTTATATTCAAAAAAAAACTCTCGAAAAATTGAAAATAATAAATAAGTTTTACCCGCACGCGCTTGCCATTTTTGGTTTTGTATTCATTTCCCTCCTTTATTTTTATCCTGTTTTGCAGGGCAAACAGATCTTTCAATCTGATATTGCTCAGTATACTGGTATGGCTAAAGAGCAAAACGACTTTAGAGCTTCGGAGCATGTAGAGCCTTATTGGACCAACTCAGCATTTGGAGGAATGCCAACCTACCAGTTGGGTGCTAAATATCCACACGATTATATAGGTGCTATTGATGATGCATTACGATTTTTACCGCGTCCGGCAGATTATTTATTTTTGTACTTCTTAGGGTTTTATGGTTTGCTACTGGTGTTGAAAGTGGACCCACTAAAAGCATTTTTTGGTGCTTTGGCCTTTGGTTTTTCGACATATTTGATAATTATACTGGGTGTTGGGCATAATGCCAAGGCGCATGCCATTGCTTATATGCCTCTTGTTATTGCTGGTTTTATATTGGTTTTTAGGAGAAAATACGTTCTCGGGGGATTACTGACGATGTTTGCTACGGCCTTGGAAATTAATGCCAACCACTTTCAAATGACCTATTATTTATTGATATTTTTATTGATACTTTCGGGTTATTTTATTTATCAAGACATAAAAAAGAAAGATCATAAATCACTTTTAAGAGCTTTTGGAGTATTAGCTATCGCAGGGATTTTAGCGATTGGTGCCAATGCTACAAATCTTTTGGCGACGGCAGAATATGCCAGCTTTAGTACCAGGGGAAAAAGTGAATTGAGTTACAATCCAGATGGATCAAGTAATACTAACTCTACTGCGATGAGTCGTGAGTACATTACGGAATACAGTTACGGTGTGGCAGAAAGTCTTAACTTGATTGCTCCTAGACTTTTTGGAGGGTCAAATCATGAAGCAGTAGGAACAGACAGTAAGATGTATGAGTTCATGATTGGAAAAGGCGTGCCAGCAGATCAAGCCAGTGACTTTGTTAGCGGAATGCCTACTTATTGGGGAGATCAGCCTATTGTGGCTGCGCCAGCTTATATTGGCGTTGTGGTTTTCTTTTTGGCAATTTTAGCCCTGTT
This sequence comes from Flavobacterium frigoris PS1, assembly GCF_000252125.1. Taxonomy (GTDB): domain Bacteria; phylum Bacteroidota; class Bacteroidia; order Flavobacteriales; family Flavobacteriaceae; genus Flavobacterium; species Flavobacterium frigoris_A. The sequence continues at coordinate 21,753 of NZ_AHKF01000019.1, forward strand.
TATTGATGATCGAAAAATTAAATATGTTTTTCTTTCAGGAGCCATCACGGCACTATTACTGTCATGGGGTAAAAACTTTCCTATACTGACAGACTTTTTTATCGATTACATTCCGATGTATAATAAATTTAGAGCTGTTTCATCCATACAAGTGATACTAGAATTGTGTTTCCCTGTTTTAGCTGTTATGGGATTACAATCTTTTTTCAAATTGGAGAAAGAACTGCAGTGGAAAGCGCTCAAAAAAGCTGGATCTGTAGCACTAGGGCTTATTGTGGTTTTATTCTTAAGCAAAGGCTTGTTCAGTTTCTCAGGTGTTAATGACGGGTATTATTTAGATAGTTATGGGCCTGAATTCGTTGAGGCATTGAAAGGCGACAGAATGAGCTTGTATAGCGCTGATTTATTGCGTTCTGGATTTTTTATTCTGCTGGTGTCTGGGGTATTATGGTTGTTTATAAAAAGTAGAATTGCCCAAAATACCGCTATTATTCTTGTAGGTTTATACATGGTTGCCGATTTATTCTTTGTCGATAAAAATTATGTTTCAGCTAAGGATTTTGTAAGTGGTAGGGAAATAGAAGTTCCTTTTCAGGAAACGCCTTCGGATATGGAGATTCTTAAGGATACCTCAATTTACCGTGTTTTTGAAGTGAGTGGAAATTTCTCTAGTGCCAGAGCCTCGTACTTCCATAAATCGATTGGTGGTTATCATGCTGCGAAACCAAGAAGAGTGCAGCAACTATTCGATTATCAGATTTCTAAAAATAACATGGAGGTTTTAAATATGTTGAATGTTAAATACATCATTCAAACGGATAAAGAAGGGAAAGAATTTCCGACTCAAAATCCGAATGCCAATGGAAATGCTTGGTTTGTTAATGACGTCAAATTGGTAAATAAAGCCAATGACGAAATGAAAATGTTGAATAAATTTGATACTAAAAAAGCGGCGATTTTTAATATTCACCTGTATGGAGATAAATTTAAAAACGCACGTTTAAAAAGAAACTTGGATACAACAGGAACGATAAAAATTCGAGAGTATAAGCCAAATTACATTAAATATATTTCAAATAATCCAACTGAAGGTTTGGCAGTTTTCTCTGAAATCTATTACGAAAATGGATGGAATGCTTACATTGATGGTGTTAAAACCGAGCATTTTCCAGTAGATTATGTACTGAGAGCATTAATTATACCAGGTGGAGAACATACCGTTGAATTCAGATTTGAACCGCAAGTTATAAAAACAGGAAGTATTATAACACTGATTAGTGTTGCGGGAATGTTGTTGCTTTTGGTTGGTGGAATTTATTATGAAAGAAAAAGAAGTTCATAGTAGAGGCGCACTGCAGTGCTTCTCTAAGCGCATCTCTAGCATAAAACATATAATTTGAAACCTGAAACTAAAAAAGTCCTGATCATCACCTATTATTGGCCACCTGCTGGAGGCCCAGGCGTGCAGCGTTGGTTGAAATTCGTTAAATATTTACCTGATTTCGGAGTTCAGCCCATTGTTTATATTCCTGAAAATCCAACTTACCCAATTATTGATGATAATTTAGTAAAGGAAGTATCGGATAAGGTAATTATTTTAAAGCATAAAATTTTCGAACCCTATCAACTGGCTTCTTTTTTTTCGAAAAACAAAACAAGGAAGATAAGCTCGGGTATTATTCCAAACCAAAAAAAGCAATCTTTTTTAGATAAGCTGCTTCTGCTGATTCGCGGGAATCTATTTATTCCAGATGCACGTGTTTTTTGGGTAAAACCCTCAGTTCGTTTCTTGGAAAAGTATATTATCGAAAATAATATTGATACCATCGTCACATCAGGCCCACCCCACAGTTTACACCTTATTGGACTTGAATTAAAACATAAACTAAGGATTAAATGGGTAGCTGATTTTAGAGATCCTTGGACAACAATAGGCTATCATAAATCTTTGAGGTTGTCAAACTATGCTGCTAAAAAGCATCTGTTTTTAGAACATAAAGTGCTAAATTCTGCTGATACTATTATTGTGACTAGTAAAACTACAAAAACTGAATTTGAAGCGATAACGAGCAGGCCAATTGAGGTAATAACTAATGGTTACGACAATGAGGTTGTAGAGAAGCAAGTTTTGGACGTAAAGTTTAGTTTAGCGCACATAGGATCTTTCCTTTCCGATAGGAACCCCGGCATTTTATGGGAAAGTCTAGTGGAATTATTATCTGAAATTCTAGATTTTAAAAAGAACTTGGAAATTAAATTGATAGGTGCGGTGAGCCAAGAAGTTCTGGAGACCATTACGCAATATGGACTAGACCCTTATTTGAATAATCTGGGGTATGTTTCGCATGGAGAAGCAATTGCCCATCAAAAGAAATCGCAGCTTTTATTGTTGATTGAAATTAATTCTAAGGAAACACGAAGTATTATTCCAGGTAAATTGTTTGAATATATGGTCTCTAATAGACCAATTATAGCTATCGGACCTAATGGTTCTGACTTTGCCGAAATAATTACTAATACTAATACAGGAGTGTTTTTTGATTATTCTGAGAAGGAGAAGCTTAAAAAAGTAATCTTGGATAGTTATAATCAATATTTGGATGGTAAACTTCAGTCGAATGGCGTAGGTTTGCAAAAATATTCAAGAAGAAGTTTAACAAAACAATTAGTTGAACTCCTTAATAAATAATATAAAGAGATTGCTTCGTGCCTCGCAATAATAAAGGATGGGAATAGTTTTAAATCAGTCTTTAAAAAACACAATAATAACCTATATCGGTTTTGGTATTGGTGCAATCAATACAATATATTTATATCCTTTTTTTCTTGGTGCAACTTATTATGCGCTAACTAATTATATTCTATCTGCGGCTAGTATTGTTATGCCATTATTTGCTTTTGGAATGCAGAATTCTTTGGTGAAGTTCTACTCCCAATGTAAGACAGAGCAGGAAGAGTCGCAGTTTTTATCTTTTACAGTTTTATTACCTCTTTTATTATCAATTCCTTTATTTTTAATTGGGCTCTACTTTTTTGATGATATTTCGGCATATTTGTCTAAGAAAAATCCAATAGTAAAGGATTATTTGTGGTTGATTCCGTTTACGGGATTGTGTATGGCTTACTTCGAAATATTCTATGCTTGGGCTAGAGTGCATATGCATTCTGTTTTTGGTAATTTTATTAAAGAAGTTGCTTTGCGTAGCCTCTCTCTACTGGCTTTGGTTGGTGTGTATTTTAAATGGATTACAGTTATTGAATTTGTTTATGTAACTGCAGGTATTTATTTCTTGGCGTTTACTGTAACGATGTTTTACGCTTTTCATTTAAAGAAGCCAGAATTTCAATTCTCTATTCCTCATAATGCAAAAGATATTATGGTCTATACTTTTTTTATTATTTTATCAGGAAGTGTTGCTACTTTACTTCTAGACATTGATAAAATAATGCTAAACCAATATATCAAAATTGAGAATATAGCTTATTATTCTGTAGCTACATATATTGCCTTAGTTATCTCGGTACCAAGTCGTGCAATGCATCAAATTGTTTACCCCATAACAGCAAAATTAATGCATGATAACAAGTATGGCGAGTTAAATGATTTATATAAGAAAACCTCTATCAATTTACAAGTAGTGGGAGGTTTCGTGATGCTATGTATTTTTGTTAATATCAGTCAATTATATGAAATGGTTCCAAAGGAATATGGGGGAGGAATTTTAGTTGTTTTTATGATAGGTTTGTCAAAGTATTTTGATTTGATTTTAGGGAATAATAATGCGATAATTTTCAATACAAAATACTATCGAGCGGTATTGTTTTTGGGTGTGGTTTTAGTTTTTTTGACGGTAGGATTGAACATGATTTTTATTCCAATTTTCGGGATTTTAGGTTCTGCCTTTGCCACTTTATTGTCAATAACATTGTATAGCTTGGCTAAATTAATGTTTGTTGTAAAGAGGTTACAATTGTATCCTTTTTCAAAACAAACATTATATTCCATGGCATTAACATTTGTGTTGTTTTTGATGTTTTATTTTTGGCAATTTCCCCTTAGCCCAATTATTGCCATAGGACTAAAGTCAATTCTGGTAACTATTTCATATGTTTATCTTAATTATAAATTTATGATTTCTATAGAAATAAATCAGGTTATTGACACTGTTTTAAAAAGGCTAAAAATTAAATTATAGTTGTGCTCTCACTCTACTAGCGAGACACTTTAAACATAAAAAACTGCCTTTAGGAAGGTTTATTCGTATCTTTTCTGGAAATAAACGAAGAAACTACCTCAAACAAAATTGAGGTAGTTTCTTCGTTTTATAGAAAATCAATTGCTATTTTTTTGAATCTAGTTTTTGTAAATTGTAATGGTGTGAATTATATAAAGTAATAAAAATATAGTGTAACAACTTATTTTGACTTAACAAATATATTTGCAATAGCTATATTTTTAATCAAATTTATAGTCGCGGAAAGATTTATCAAATATCACTAAAAGTGGGTATTGTGTGGAACAGATCATCTGCTTAATTTTATAAAATATTCTTGAATTAAATTAATCAAGATAAAAAGATAAAAAGGATGAAAATTACCAATGAAGAGAACCTACTCAAATTTACAAAAGCCTTAAAGGATAAAATGAGCAAAGGATTTGAAATAGAGGAAAGAAATGATAAATTGCCTTTTGCGGTTTTATCCAAAAAGGGGAAAAAAGTAAATCATGATTTTAATTTAGTGTTGTCTTGCATTACACTGGGCGTATGGTCTTTCGCATGGATTTATCAGTGCTGCGTTTCTTCAAAAGAGGAAAGGGTTTTGATTGCAATTGATGAAGATGGAAATACTTTTGAAGATAAGTGTTATAATTAATTCACCCAATTACATTTTATACAGGCTTAAAAATGTTTGTATATAATCAATAAAAACGGCTCATTTACCTGCGTAAATGAGCCGTTTTTTATCCAGTTTAGTCAGATAGATTTTTTTTAAATTTTGTCTTTTAAGTATTTTCCGGTAACGGATTCTTTTATTTTAACAATCTGTTCAGGAGTTCCCACTGCCAAAAGTTTCCCTCCATTTTCGCCACCTTCGGGGCCCAAATCAATAATCCAGTCGGCACATTTTATCAAATCAAGGTTATGCTCTATGACAAGTATAGATTGTCCTTTTTCTATTAGGGCGTTAAAGGAAGCCAAGAGCTTTTTGATGTCATGAAAATGTAGTCCCGTGGTAGGTTCGTCAAATACAAAGAGTGCTTTGTCTTTTGTAGCTCCTTTTACAAGAAAAGAAGCTAGTTTTATTCTTTGCGCTTCTCCTCCAGATAAAGTGGAAGAAGATTGGCCTAGTTGTACATATCCCAGTCCCACATCTTGTAGCGGTTTTAGTTTCTGTGTTATTTTATGTTGGTGATTTATTTCAAAGAAAGCCACAGCATCATCAATAGTCATTGTTAGAATATCATGTATATTTTTGCCAGCAAATGCTACTTCAAGCACTTCTTTTTTGAATCGTTTTCCATGACAAGTTTCGCATGGTAATTGAACATCTGCCATAAAAACCATTTCTACATTTATAGAACCTTCACCTTTACAGCTTTCGCAACGGCCTCCATCCACATTAAAAGAAAAATGCTTGGGCTGATAACCTCTAATTTTGGATAGTTTTTCTTTGGCAAATAAATCTCTGATATCATCATAAGCCTTTATATAGGTTACGGGATTAGAACGGGAACTTCTACCTATTGGGTTTTGATCCACATATTCGATGTGTTTTATTTGGGAAAATGAACCGCTGATTTCAGTAAACTGCCCTGCTTTTTCACCTACATTATCGAGTTTTTTTTGCATTGCCGGAAACAAAATTTTCTTAACTAACGTACTTTTACCACTTCCAGACACACCAGTAATAACCGTTAGTACGTCTAGAGGAAAGAGGACATCGATATTTTGTAAGTTGTTTTCTCTCGCCCCTTTTATCTCTATGAAATTTTTGAAAGCACGTCGTTTTTTTGGAACTGATATTTCAAGGTCACCATTTAAATATTTAGCGGTAAGGGAGGTTGATTTAAGGATTTCCTCAAATGTACCTTGGGCCACTAACTCTCCACCAAAAGATCCCGCTTCAGGCCCAATATCAATAATCATATCGGCAGCCTTCATGATGTCTTCATCGTGTTCCACCACAATTACGGTGTTGCCTAAATCACGTAAAGATAGCAGTACTTTAATCAATCGCTCTGTATCTTTTGGATGCAAGCCAATACTAGGTTCATCTAATATATACATAGAACCCACCAAGCTGCTTCCAAGCGAGGTAGCCAAGTTGATGCGTTGTGACTCACCACCAGAAAGGGTAGAAGAGTTCCTGTTTAAAGTCAGGTAGTCTAAACCTACTTCAGTCAAGAAAGATAATCTGTTATTGATTTCTAGTAATAAGCGTCGGGCAATTTGCTTTTCGTAAACATCTAGCTCTAGAGCTTCAAAAAACGTCACCAAGTGTTTGATTGGTAAATCTACTAAATCAGATACGGTTTTTGAGTTGATCTTTACATATGAAGCCTCAATGCGCAAACGCTTTCCTTTACAGGAATAGCATTTGGTTTTACCACGGTAGCGGGAAAGCATTACGCGATTTTGTATTTTATAATTTTTTTCTTCTAGTTCTTTGAAAAATTCATTTAGACCTTGAAAATATTTATTTCCTGTCCATAGTAACTCTTTCTGGTCCTCATTCAGTTGATAAAAAGGTTTGTGGATAGGGAAATCAAATTTGTACGCATTATTGACTAATTCGTCTCTAAACCAACTCATACTTTCCCCACGCCATGGGAAAAGGGCATTTTCATATATAGACAAGGTGGTGTTAGGGACAACCAGCTCGGCGTCAATTCCTATAATATTTCCGTACCCTTCACAAATCGGGCAGGCACCATAGGGGTTGTTGAAACTGAATAGATGAACGTTTGGCTCTAGAAAAGTGATCCCGTCCAACTCAAAATTATTAGAGTATGAAAATCTTTTTTCCGAATTCAATTCCTGCAAGTGGCAGATTCCCTTTCCTTCATAAAAGGCAGTCTGTACAGCATCTGCTAGACGGTTGAAAAAATCCTCTTCCTCCTTGACTACAATTCGGTCAATGATGAGGAAAATATCTTTATTTTCGAGGGGATGTTCGTCGATTTCGTTTAACCGTATCATTTGATTATTAACTAGAATTCGAGCAAACCCTTGCTGTAATAATACTTTTAGTTTATCTTCTAGTTTTCTTCCCTCTTCTAAGTGGACTGGGGCGAGGAGAAGCCATTTGCTGTCAATTTCAAAACCTTTCACATCTGTGACAACATCGGTAACCGTATTTTTTTTCACTTCTTGTCCAGAAACGGGTGAAAATGTCCTCCCAATTCGTGCAAACAATAATTTCATGTAATCGTAAATCTCAGTAGAAGTTCCTACTGTTGATCGGGCATTGGTGGTGTTTACTTTTTGCTCAATGGCAATAGCGGGCGCAATCCCTTTAATGTACTCTACCTTTGGCTTGTCTAATCGTCCAAGGAATTGTCTCGCATAAGAGGATAAGCTTTCTACATAACGGCGCTGTCCTTCGGCATACAAGGTGTCGAATGCTAAACTGGATTTTCCTGAACCAGAAAGTCCAGTAATTACAACCAGTTTGTTTCTAGGAATCACAACGTCTACACTCTTTAAATTGTGTACTTCTGCTCCTTTAATTATGATGTTTTTCTTTGGATCTATCTTGGAAAAGTCAACTTGCATAAAAATTTTATATTTCTACAAAAGTAATGAATTTTCATCGGAGAAATGGGGTAGAACAAGTCACAAATTTATGTTCTTAAAAAACGGTGGAATTAGAAAAGCCTTATACAATCTTGAGTTTTACCGGTGTTGAGTTAAAATATTTTCTTTTAATAAAGATATTGTCTTTTAATTTTTAGTTTTACGATAAATTAATATCAGGTCCCGGATGAAAACCAAATTCCTTATAGCATTCTTTTTAATATGTTCTTGTGTTTTTTCACAGGTGTTACCTCCAATTGTAAAGTATGCTCCCATAACGTATGGAGCAGGAAATCAAAACTGGATGATTTCTCAAGATAATAATCAATTTGTTTTTTTTGCCAATAACGAAGGTCTATTGGAATTCAACGGTTCAAATTGGCAATTGTATCCTTCCCCAAATGAAACTATCATTCGTTCTGTAAAAGTTATAGGAGATAAAATTTTTACGGGTAGTTATATGGAATTTGGTTTTTGGAAACGACAAGCAAACGGAATGCTTAAATACCAATCGCTTAGCAAATCCATAAAAAACAAAATTCTTGACGATGAACAATTTTGGAATATTTTAAATTACGATCAATGGGTAGTTTTTCAATCCTTGAGTAGGATTTATATTTATGATACAAAGTCAGGAAATTTTAAAATTATAGCACCTAATAATGATGTTATTAAGTCTTTTAGAACATTAAATGCTATTTATTTTCAAATAAATAATGAAGGCTTATTTGAAATAGAAGCAGGCAAGAGCCGATTAATTTCGAATAATCCAATTTTGAAGGCTAATAGAATTGTCAATGTGTTTTCCATTGACGAGGGACTTTTGATCTCAACCCAGAAGAACGGGTTTTATAAATTAGTAGGGACAGTACTCTCCAAGCTTCACATGGAAATTGATCCTGCACTAACTGAAGGAAGTATTTATAGTTGCGAATTACTTTCTGATGGGGATTTAGCTATTGGAACTGTATCAAATGGAGTTTTTATTGTATCGAAAGAAGGGGTAGTTAGATATCATATTTCGCAAAGTAAAGGGTTGAGTAATAATACTGCTTTGTCATTATTTGAGGATGCCGAAAAAAACCTTTGGGTAGGTCTGGATAATGGGATTAACTGCATTAATTTACAATCTAATATTCAAAGCTATGTAGATGATACAGGCGCTTTAGGGACAGTTTATAGTTCAAAGCTGCATAAAGGTAAATTATATGTTGGTACTAATCATGGATTGTTTTACAAGACCTATAAAAGCAATGAAGAGTTTCAGTTTGTTAATGGTACCAAAGGACAAGTTTGGTCCTTGTTTTCGTACGATGGAACGCTGTTTTGTGGGCATGATGTGGGAACATTTGTAGTTGAAAATGGAAATGTTCGAAGCATTTTTTCTAAATCGGGTACTTGGAAGTTTGAGGGAGTTCCTGGACAAAAACAGCTTTTATTACAAGGGAATTATTATGGGGTTTCAATATTAGAAAAAGTTAACGGCCAGTGGCGCTTCAGAAATAAATTAGAAGGATTTGACTATTCTTCTAAATATTTTGAATTAACCGATGCTTTTGAAATTTATGTAAGTCACGAATACAAAGGAGTTTTTAGATTAGTAAGTGATGCTAAACTGCTTAAAATTAAAAAATATACGACTTATAAGCAACCCAAAAAGGGAAAGAATGCGAGTTTGATAAAATTCAACAATTCGATCTATTATGCGTACAAGGAAGGTGTTTTTAAATTGAACAATAAAACCAAGCAATTCAGCAAGGATACATTGTTGAGTTCTGTTTTTGAGAAAGATGAGTATACTTCAGGTAAAATGATTGTGGATAATACCAGAAAATTATGGTTATTTTCTAAAAACTACATCAATTATTATTCATTTACGAAGTTGAGTGATGAGCTTAAGCAAAATAGTATTCCGATTCCTGCTTCCTTAACGAATTCTATGTTGGGATATGAAAATATTTCTCAATTGTCAAATTCCGATTATTTTTTTGGAACTACTGATGGGTATTATACCATGAATATTAATGATTTGGCATTAAAAAACTATAAAGTTTCATTTTCAAGTATTTCAACCAATATATTAGACGAACCAGCACATAATAATATTCTACAGGAAGAGGGTCTTTTTAATTATAAAGAAAATAATATTAATTTTAATTATACAGTTCCAGAATATAATAAATATATTAATCCAGAATACCAATATATTTTAGAGGGATTTCAGGACAATTGGAGTGAATGGAGTTCAAAACCAACTATAAATTTTAAGAATTTACCTTCTGGGGATTACGTATTTAAATTAAAGGCCAAATTTGCCAATTCTTCGTTGGGAAACACTGCGAGCTACTCATTCACAATTCGAGAGCCTTGGTATAGCTCTAATATAGCCTTGTTCTTTTATTTAATAATTGGTGTTGTCTTGGCACGATTTATCCATAAAGCGTACAAGAGTTATTACAAAAAGAAGGAAGATAAGTTAATTGAGGAAAACAATCTTTTGCTTGAGATTAAAGAATTGGAGAACGAGCAGCAAATGATGAGAGTAAGGAACGAACAGTTATTGGGTGATGTCGATTTGAAAAGCAGGGAGCTCGCTGCCTCTACAATGAATTTGCATAATAAAAATGAATTGCTAGCCATTATTAAGGAAGACTTAAAAAAAACGAATAAGGATGATAATAGGGGGGTTAAATCCGTTATATCTATAATTAACAATAACATTACTGAAAAAGACTCATGGAATGTTTTTAAAGAGGCATTTGAGAATACCGATAAAGAATTTTTGAAAAAGATAAAAACAGCACATCCATCTTTAACGCCAAGTGACTTGAGACTTTGCGCTTACCTTAGATTAAACCTTTCTTCTAAAGAAGTAGCTCCTTTATTAAATATTTCAGTACGGAGTCTAGAAATAAAAAGATATCGTTTGCGTAAAAAAATGGATTTATCGCATGAACAAGGTCTTGTTGAGTATATATTGGCGATATAGTCCCAGACTTATTTTAGGAGAGACCTATACATTACCACAACATTAACGTTATTGTTGTGGTTTTTTTTGTTTTAAGTTTTTTTTAAGAAAGTTTTTAGAATAGCTCTGCCCTTATTTTTATTGTGTTATTAATATATAATTAGTCTTTTTTTTGCATTGTATGTTTTTTGTAAAGGTTGTTTTTGAATATTTAACAGTGCGACCGTTGTAGTTTTATAATTCACAAAAAACATAAATTATGAAGTCAAACTATCTATTAATTTTATTTCTTTTTATCTCCACTTTAGGATTTTCCCAAGGTTATGATATAGGTGGAATTGTAAAAGAGAAGGGAACTGGTTTACCTATCCCGGGAGTAAATATTCAAATTAGGAATACTGCAAAAGGAGTTGCAAGTGATCTTGATGGAGGCTTTATTTTAAAAGGAATTCCTGCTGGTTCAAGTGTTGTCTTCTCTTACATTGGCTATAAAAATTTTGAATATAAAGTCAACAGTTCTAATGTAAAACTCTCCATTGCTTTAGAAGAAGACGCAAAGAGCTTGAACGAAGTAGTTGTGATAGGTTACGGAAGTCAGAAAAAAAGAGAAGTTACCGGAGCGGTTTCGGTTATTGATAGTAAAGCACTTGAAATTTTAAAACCTGTAAAAATTGAACAAGCATTACAGGGAACTGTTTCAGGGGTTAATGTTACGTCTCAATCAGGTTCGCCGGGTGCTGCTTTAGATATTCGTATTAGAGGTATAGCGACAAATGGGACTAATGGACCAACGACAATTATTGACGGTTACGTAGGAGAATTAGGATTGCTAAATCCAAATGACATTGAGTCCATTACGGTTTTAAAAGATGCTCAGGCTGCTATCTATGGAACGATTGGTGCCAATGGAGTAATTTTGATAACTACCAAATCAGGGAAGAAAAATTCTAAATCAAAAATTGTTTATAATACGTACACTGGATTTCAGGAAACTTCAAACAAGTTAAACTTATTAAATGCTACTGAATATGCTTTATTGTTAAACGAAAGTTATGCTAATGGTGGAAAAACACTTCCTTATACTAACGTAACTGGTTTGGGTAAAGGTACTAACTGGCAAAATGAAGTTTTTGATGGTGGTGTTCCTATTATTAATCATGATTTATCTATATCTGGTGGATCAGACAAAGTTACTTATGCGGTAAGTGGGTCACATTTAGATCAAGAAGGTATTATTGGAGGAAATAAATCTGGATTTTTAAGGAATACTGCGAGAGTATCTTTAACTGCTGATGTGTCAGAAAAGTTAAAGCTTAAAACGAATGTTATTTACACCTATTTTAATAGAAAAACTTTAAATGAGAATGGATTAGGTTCTGTTTTATTCAATGCTTTAAATACACCAGCAACTTTAAGTCCATATGATGCTAACGGAGAGTATACTTTAGTGCCAAGCACAGCTGGTTTAGGAACAGAAATTATTAATCCATTAGCACAAATTGAAAACACATACAACGATTATAATTTCAAAAAGTTAAATGGGAATTTTGGTTTAGAATATAAATTATTTGATGGTTTTGTTTTGTCTAGTTCAATGGGTTTTAATACTTCAAACAGTAAGTCTAGAGATTTTGCAAAACAAATAAGCTACGGAGGAAAAGTTTTTGATGTTACTAGGAGTACTGTGAATCAAGGTGCCGTGAATGATAATAATTATTCGTTTGATGTTTTTGGAACGTACACAAAGACCGTTGCAAATGATCATAATTTTGTTGCTACAGTGGGTAACACCATTTTTAAGGAATGGGGTAATGGTTTGTACGCAACTGGTTTTGATGTTCCTAACAATTCATGGGATTATGCAGATATCAGTTTGACGACTGGGATATCTGATGCAAAGTCAAATAGTTCGTATTCTTATGATGAAAGAAGGCTATCTTATTTTGGAAGATTGCAATATGACTTTAAAGGGAAATATCTTTTTTCAGCAATGTTAAGACGCGATGCTTCGACAAAATTTGGTCCTGGGAACAAAGTAGGATATTTTCCTTCTTTTACTACAGGTTGGATAATTTCGGATGAAGGTTTTTATGGCGAAAAACTAGTTAATTTCATGAAATTGAGAGCTAGTTATGGAACTTTAGGAAATGATCAAATACCTAATAATGGTTATATTTCTCAACTTGGAGGGGAAGCGACTTATGTTTTTGATGGTACTTTAGTTAATGGTACTGCAACTGGGCAAATTCCTAATCCAGATTTAAAATGGGAGGAGGCTCGTAAATTTGATATTGGATTAGATTTAAAGTTATTCGATAGCAAAGTTTCGATTGTTACTGATTATTTTTCTGACACGAGAAAGGATTTATTAATTCCAAACATCCCGGTTTCGGGAATAACAGGAGTATACGCACCGGGTGCATCTGCACCTACAGTTAATGCAGGAACAGTAAAAAACTCAGGTATTGAGTTTGCAATTGATTACAAAAACAAATTCTCGGAGAATTTCTCTCTTAGTCTTGGTTACAATGTTACGTTTCTTGAAAATAAAGTATTAGAAGTTAATAATGGAACAGGATTTATCGAGGGTGGTTCATTTGGAGTAGGTCAACCAGCACCTTCGAGAATGGAAGTTGGAATGCCAATAGGATATTTCTATGGTTACAAAACAGATGGTGTTTTTCAGAACCAAACAGAAATTAACGCACATCCTTCACAAATTGCTTTAGGAGCTAATGCTGCGCCTGGTGATATTCGCTATGCAGATGTCAATGGAGATGGTGTTATAGATACAAAAGACAGAACAAATTTAGGTAATCCAATACCTAAAGCTACTATGGGTTTTAATCTGCAATTGAGTTATAAAAACTTAGATTTTGCTGTCTATACTTTTGCTTCTGTTGGAAATGATATGGTAAGAAACTATGAAAGAACATTATCAGATGCCAATCGTTTAAATTACGTTTTGGGTAGATGGACTGGTGAAGGAACTAGTTTTTCAACACCAAGAGTGACTACAGGTGCTTCAACAAACAATGTTTTTTCTGATTATTATGTTGAAGATGCTTCTTATTTAAGAATTCAAAACATACAATTAGGATATACCTTAAATTCTACAGTTACTGAAAAAGCCGGAATAACTAAGTTACGACTTTACACTGGAGTAAATAATCTATACACTTTTACAAAGTACAGAGGTTTTGACCCAGGAGCTTCAAATGGTGCGCCTATTGGTGGGGGAATTGATTATGGTTTTTACCCTACGCCAAGAACCTATTTGTTAGGACTAAACATTAATTTTTAATTTATATTAAAATGAAAAAACATATATTTTTTACAATAGTATTTGTAGCAGCAATCTCAACTTTAACTATTTCTTGTAGTGATGAGTTTGTTAATAGAGATGCTGCCTATTCAATCGATTCAGAGAATTATTTTAATTCTAAATCGGATTATGATAACGCGCTTGTGGCTGCGTATGATTTACTTCAATCTTCTTATGTAAACGTTTTATTGGGAGAAATTGCTTCGGATAACACATTAGCCGGTGGTGAAAGTCAATCTGATGTAGTAGGTTTTCAACAAATTGATGATATGATTCATACTCCGGTTAATAGTAATTTGAGAGACATTTGGAACTGGATGTTTGCTGGAGTGAACAGAGCTAATTACATTCTGGAATTCAAAGACAAAACTGAATTTGAAGGAAAAAACCAAATTATAGCAGAAGCTCGTTTTTTAAGAGCCTATTATCATTTTGAATTAGTTAAATGGTTTGGAGGGATTCCATTAAAGGGGGATGTACGTTTTAATGTAGGTGATGAGAAAACAGTTCCTCGTTCTACAGTGAAAGAAGTATATGCCTCTATTGAAGCCGATTTAATTTATGCTTCAGAAAACTTAGCTGCAGTTCCTTCTCAAAAAGGAAGAGTGACAAAAGGCGCTGCTTTAGCTCTTTTAGGAAAGGCTTATTTATATGAAGAAAATTTCACGAAAGCTGCAGCTACTTTTCAAACTTTAATTACTGCCAATAATTATTCACTTGTAAGTGATTATAATTCCATTTTTGAAGCAGAAGGAGAAAATGGAAGCGAATCTGTTTTTGAAGTTCAATATACTGATGTAGAGGGTGCTGGTTTTACTTGTTTGCAATGTAGTGAAGGTAATGTAGCAGTTGGTTTTAGCGGACCTAGAAATTATACGGGGCCATTATTTACTTCTGGTTTTAGTTTCAATATTCCAACTCAAAAAATTGTGAGTGCATTCGAAGGAGGAGATTCAAGAAAAGCAGTTGCGATTTTAGATATGAGTGCTTGGAATACAGAAACAGGAGCCACTTATGGTGAAGGATACGAAAATACAGGATACTTCAATAGAAAATATATTCCGAGAAAAAGAAGTGCAACTGCAGTAGGAGACTTAAACTTAACAAACCCTAGTAATTATAGAGCTATTCGTTATGCTGATGTATTGTTGATGGCAGCTGAGGCATATAATAGAGGCGCAATCGATGATAGTAAAGCAAGATTGTTTTTAAATGAAGTAAGGCGACGTGCTTTTGGAGATACAAATCATGATATTTCAGCTTCTGGAGCGGCATTAACTGATTTTATTTGGGCTGAAAGAAGAGTGGAGTTAGCAGGAGAAGGGCATCGTTTCTTTGACTTAGTGAGAACTAAAAAAGCGGCTCAAGAAATAACTGGATTTACCGCTGGAAAAAATGAATTGTTTCCTATTCCTATCGAGGAAATTCAATTTGCAAATGGAAATTGGTCACAAAACCCTGGATATTAAAAACAAACTAGTATGAAAAATATAAAATTTATTATAGGCCTTATTGTTTTAACAATATTTATCGGTTGTACGGCAGACACTAATGATGTAGATTTAGATTCATTAGACGCTCCAACAAATGTTTCTGCGCTAGCAACCGTATCTCAAGATAATTCAGGAAATGTAACCCTGACACCACGTGGTGAAGGCGCTACTCAATATGAAATTTACTTTGGTGATGGAAGTGCTGAAGGAGCTACTTTGAAGCCAGGAGAAACAGTTTTACATAAATATGCTGAAGGAATTTACCAAGTTAAAATAATAGGTAGTACACTTAATGGTAAGAAAACTGAAGTGAGCCAAGAATTAACAGTTTCATTCAAAGCTCCTGAAAATTTAGTAGTTAATATTTCAAATGACTCATCTATTTCGAAACAAGTAAATGTAACCGCAAATGCAGATTTTGCAATGTTCTTTGAAGTTTATTTTGGAGAACCAGGCAATGATGATCCTGTAGTTGCAAATATTGGAGAAACGGCTTCTTGTGTATACAAACAAGCAGGAAAATATACAATAAGAGTAGTGGCTAAAAGTGCTGCGATTAAAACTACGGAATACACACAGGAGTTTGAGGCGAAGACAATTAATGGTCCTACAGTTGCGGCACCAACACCAGCTAATAATGCAGCTGATGTAATTGCTATTTACAGTAATAAATATACACCTATTGCAATATCCGAATGGAATCCTGGTTGGGGACAAACCACTGTACTAACAGATGTTTTAATTGCAGGAAATAATACTCTTAAATATAGCGCATTAAACTATACGGGTATTGTTACAGATTATGGAAACCCAACGAATCTTTCAGCAATGAAATATGTACACTTTGATTATTGGACGAGTGATGCAAAAACATTGAGTTTAAAATTAGTTAATACTAATGTAGGAAAAGAGGATATTAAAGCTGTTTCCACCATTACTATAGGTGCATGGACAGGAGTTGATATTTTACTTTCAAGTTATAACACCGATTTATCGGCCATTAGCCAAATAATATTTGAATCTTCAGGAGCAACGGTTTATATAGATAACCTTTACTTTTATAAAAACTCTACGCTAGCTTCAGCACCTATTACTGCAGCGCCAACACCTACAGTAGATTCTAAAAATGTAATTTCAATATACAGTAATGCGTATACTCCTTTGGCAATTTCAGAGTGGAATCCAGGTTGGGGGCAAACTACTGTTTTGACAGATCAATTAATAGCGGGGAATAATACACTTAAATATACTAATTTAAATTATACCGGAATTGTAACAAATTATGATAATCCAACAAATCTTTCAGGGATGACTCATGTACATTTTGATTATTGGTCTAATGACGCTAAGAGTTTAAGTTTAAAATTAGTTAACACTAAACTTGGAAAAGAAGATATTAAATCTGTTTCTACCGTAACCTTAGGAGCTTGGACAGGAGTTGATATTTTACTATCAAATTACAATACAGACCTCTCAGCTATAAGTCAAATAATCTTTGAATCTTCAGATGCTACAGTATATATTGATAATTTGTATTTTTATAAAAGTAGTACTTCAGGAGGTGGAGCTTCAGGAGTGGCTCCTTTCTCACCTATTAATTTTGAAAGTGGTGGTTACGGAGCGAATTGGACTTGGGCAGTATTTGAAAATGGTTCAAATGCACTAATAGAATTTGTTTCAAATCCCAATACGAGCGGTATCAATAGTTCTTCAAAAGTAGCTAAAATTACAGCACTAAAAGCGGGACAGCCTTGGGTTGGATGTGAGTCTAAGCATGGTACTGATATAGGTTCATTTAAATTTGATTCAACAAATAAAATCGTTAGAATCATGGTTTACAAAACAGTAATAAGTTATGTAGGAATTAAGTTTGCTGAAGCAAATGGAGATGCACAACCTGAGGTTAAAGTGGCAAATACTAAAATTAATCAATGGGAAGAATTGACATTCGATCTATCGGGAAGTATTGGTAAAGGAGCTACTGGAGTTATAGACCAAATAATTATTTTTCCAGATTTTAATTTGAATGGAAGAGCCCAAGATAATGTTGTTTATTTTGATAATATTACTTTCAGTAGTAACTAAAAATTTAAAAAATTATAAAAATGAAAAAGATAATTATAAATATATTTAGCATTTTTACCTTATTGCTAATGGTAAATTGCCAAGAAGATAATTTTGCTTTTGGTTCTTTAAGTACGCCTACAGGGTTGAAAGTGAGTTATGAAATTAAAGGAAAAACCGTCGATGCTCCAAATGGGGATGGTTCTGGAAAAGTTACATTTAATGTAACGGCAGATAATGCTATTTCTTATAGATTTGTTTTTCCTGATGGAACGACTGAAAATGCACCTAGCGGCAGTTTTACAAAAACTTTTACAAAAACTGGGGTAAATACCTATACCGTTGTTATTTTGGCTTCAGGAAAAGCAGGAGTCACTACGACTACAACGGTAGATGTTGAGGTGCTAAGTAACTTTAAAGATGATGAAGCTATCCAGTTTTTAACTGGCGGTGCGTCAAAAAAATGGTATTGGGCGAAAGATGAAATTGCACATCTAGGAGTGGGGCAAAATACTGCAGAGCAGATTGATGGTAATGGGAATTTAAATTATTATCCAACGTATTATGCTACACAAGCCAACGAAAAATCGACTACTTGTTTATACAATAGTGTAATGACCTTTTCTCTAGTTCAAGGACAAATAAAATTTAATTTAGATAATAAAGGCGAAACCTATTACAACGGAGCTATCAAAGGAGGCGATGACAATTGTTATCCGCTAGACACCAAAGGAGACAAGGTAGTTACCTTAAGTCCATCTGAGTCTTTTGTGACAATGAATCCAGATCATGCTACGCAAACTAGAGGGACTCAGTTGAATTTTTCTAATGATGGATTTATGGGGTATTTTTTCGGAGCTAGTGCGTATGAAATACTTTCTATCACTGAGAATAGAATGGTGGTTAGAGGGGTTATGCCAGGGAATACTTCCTTAGCATGGTATCATATATTTACAACAACTCCGCCGTCTCAAGCTACACCAGTAGCAGATTATACAAAATTGGTTTTTTCTGATGAGTTTAATACAAATGGTGCGCCTGACCCAACAAAATGGGGTTATGATTTAGGTGCAGGTGGTTGGGGTAACTCTGAAGAACAAACGTATACCAATAGTGCTAATAATGTGGTAGTGCAAGATGGAAGTCTGAAAATAACTGCCAAAAAGGAAGGCGCTACTTATACTTCTGCTAGGTTGAAATCTGAAGACAAATTTGAGTTTACGTATGGTAAAGTAGAGATAAAAGCAAAGTTAACAACTGGTGCGGGTACTTGGCCTGCGATTTGGATGTTAGGTCAAGATTATGCAACAAATACTTGGCCAGGTTGTGGAGAAATAGATATCATGGAGTATAAAGGGAGTCAACCAACGACTATTTATGGTACGTTACATTATCCTGGACGTTCTGGTGGTAATGGAAACGGGAATTCAACTTCTATTTCTAACGCAGCATCTGAGTTTCATGTTTACAAAACTATTTGGAGTCCTAGTTCAGTTAAAATTTATGTTGATGATAAACTATTTCATTCTGTAACTAATGACAGTTCTTTACCTTTTAATAAAGATCTCTTTTTAATTTTAAACGTGGCGATGGGAGGAACTTTTGGAGGTGCAATTGATTCCGCTTTTAGTCAATCTTCTATGGAAATTGATTACGTAAGAGTGTATCAATAATCATATTATTGATTGTAATAATATAAGTAAAAGGTAGGTTTTTTTGCCTACCTTTTTATTTTAATAAAAAAAGGAAATAAATGAAGAAATCATTTTTATTAATATCATCCAGCATATTAGTTGTAGTCTTGGCTGGCTGTAGTAAAAAAATCACACAACCCTTGACTGTTTTCTCTAATGAGAATCCATTGGAAAGAAAAGTAGACTCCGTTTTAAAGTTGATGACTTTGGAAGAAAAAGTGGGGCAGCTGAATCAATACAATGGTTTTTGGGAAATAACTGGGCCAACGCCTAAAGAAGGTCAAGCGGCTAAAAAATACGCAGACCTTAAAAAAGGGTTGGTAGGATCAATGCTAAATGTCAAAGGAGTCAAAGATGTAAGAGCCTTACAGAAAATTGCTGTCGAAGAAACCCGATTAGGGATTCCGCTCATTTTTGGATTTGATGTCATCCATGGTTATAAAACAATTAGTCCAATTCCATTAGCTGAATCAGCAAGTTGGGATATGGAAGCGATAAAAAATTCAGCTGCTATTGCTGCAGAAGAAGCTGCCGCTGTAGGTCTAAATTGGACTTTTGCGCCAATGGTCGACGTTGCCAGAGATGCACGATGGGGAAGAGTAATGGAAGGAGCTGGTGAAGACCCATATCTAGGAAGTAAAATTGCTGTAGCTCGTATTCAGGGTTTTCAAGGTGATAATTTAGGGGCAACGAATACTATTTTGGCTTGTGCTAAACATTTTGCCGGATATGCATTTGCTGAGGCTGGAAGAGATTACAATACAGTAGATGTTAGTGAAACTGTTTTGCAAAATACTATTTTTCCACCATTTAAGGCAGCTGTCGATGCAGGTGTAAGAACTTTTATGAACTCTTTTAATGAGTTAAATGGAATTCCTGCGACTGGAAACGCTTATCTGCAAAGAAAAATTTTGAAGGAGGACTGGAAATTTGAAGGTTTTGTAGTTTCTGACTGGGGTTCAATTAATGAAATGATCAATCATGGGTATGCAAAAGACAGCAAGCAAGCTGCAGAAATTGCTATTAATGCAGGATCTGATATGGACATGGAATCTAGTGCTTATGTAGATCATTTGGTTGCATTAGTAAATGAGGGAAAAGTAAAAGAAGCCATTGTTGATGATGCAGTAAAAAGAATTTTAAAAGTAAAATTTGAATTGGGTTTATTTGATGATCCGTACAAATATTGTGATGAAAATCGCGAAACCACAACCGTAGGAAAAGCCGAATTTCAAGCCGGAGTTTTGGATATGGCTAAAAAATCAATTGTGCTGTTGAAAAACGAAAAAGAATTGTTACCACTTAAAAAATCGGGTCAAAAAATTGTAGTAATTGGAGCATTAGCGAATGATAAAACAAGCCCGTTAGGAAGTTGGAGAATTGCTGCTGATGATGAGACTGCAGTATCAGTTTTGGAAGGAATGCAAAAGTATCCAGAAAATCAAATTGTATATAAAAAAGGAGCCGATGTTGCTGTGGGTAGAACGCAATTTATTTGGGAAACAAAAATCAACATGACAGATAAAAGTGAATTTGCCGATGCTATTGCTGCTGCAAAAGGAGCTGATGTTGTGGTAATGGTTTTAGGAGAGCATGGCTTGCAATCAGGTGAAGGTAGAAGTAGAGCTGATATTGGTTTGCCTGGAGTTCAGCAAGAGTTATTGGAGGAGGTTTACAAAGTGAATCCTAATATAGTTTTGGTTCTAAACAATGGTCGTCCGCTGGCAATTCCTTGGGCTGCTGAGAATATTCCTGCAATTGTTGAGGCTTGGCAATTGGGAACACAAAGTGGAAATGCTATAGCGCAGGTTTTATATGGAGATTATAATCCAAGCGGTAAATTACCAATGACTTTTCCAAGAAATGTAGGGCAACTACCATTATATTATAATCATAAAAATACGGGTAGACCTGCTATGAACGAGCCTGAAAGTGTATTTTGGTCCCACTATATTGACGAAAAGACAACCCCTTTATATCCATTTGGTTACGGTTTGAGTTATTCAAAATTTGAATATTCTGACTTAAAACTTTCGGGTGCTTCATTCGCACAAGCGGGTAGTATTAAAGTCTCTGTGAAAATTAAAAATACAGGAAAAATAGCAGGTAAAGAAGTGGTTCAACTTTATATTAGAGATCTAATAGGAAGTGTAACAAGACCAGTTAGAGAACTAAAAGGCTTTGAAATGATTGAGTTAAATCCAAATGAAACCAAAATAGTGTCGTTTGTAATTGATGAAAATACGATTCAATATTATACCGCGAATTCTAAATGGGAAGCAGAAGTAGGTGATTTTAATGTTTTTATTGGAGGAAGCTCAGCAAAAACATTAGAGGCTAATTTTCAATATACTAATTAATAATAAATGAAGAAATTTTTAATACTATTGATTCTTGCGCAGGTAGGTCTAGCGCAGCAAGGGGACCGCAAATTAGTTTGGGAGGAAAGTTTTTCAGGAAAATCATTAAATAAAAAAGTTTGGAACATCGAGTTAGGGGACGGTTGTCCTAATTGCGGTTGGGGTAATAATGAAAGGCAATTATATACCAATGAAAACCATGAATTTCTACAAGGGAATTTAGTAATTACGGCTAAAAAAGAAGGAGATAAGTATACTTCTACTAGAATAACAACAAAAGGAAAAAAGGAGTTTCAGTATGGTTATTTTGAAACTAGAGCAAAATTACCTCTTGGTCAAGGTATTTGGCCAGCCTTTTGGATGCTTGGGTCAAATATTGGTACTGTTGGCTGGCCAAAATCGGGGGAAATTGATATTCTTGAGTATGTAGGAAAAGAACCAAACACGGTCTTTACCTCTTTGCATACACAAGATAGCCATGGGAATACTATCAATACTAAGAAAACTAAAATAGAGGGTATAGAAGATGGGTTTCATCTTTATGCAATAGATTGGACAAAGGATAAAATTGATTTTTTTGTTGATGACGCATTGGTTTATACATTTCAACCCGCTATTAAAAATGAAAATACATGGCCATTTAGCCAACCATTTTATTTTATAGTCAATATGGCTATTGGTGGTAATTTTGGAGGACCTGCAGTTGATGATAATATCCTGCCCCAAAAATTTGTCGTCGATTATATAAAAGTCTATCAGTAATGTTTAGTTTGTAGTCGTTTTTTTTGAAGGAGAGAAGATATTGTTTAAACAATACTCTTCTCTCTTTTTTTAAGTAGTAAAGTTTATTTTTCTAATATATAAGAAATCGATTTTTAATCATGAAATGTCACAGCACAACGTACTAAGGTATATGCCGCTAAAAGAATTACGTAGGAAAAACAGCATGCATAATTGCAGCACAAAATACATTTAAATGACTGAATACTAAATGTTTATTTGTTTATATTCATTTTGTATTTTTTACGATCGAGGATGGAGAACTCACCATATTCAGCTGTTTTATAAGCTCATTAAACGAATCAAGCTGTGTGAAAGAACTATTTTTTAAGATTTTGAAGCTTTGTTTGTTAATTTTTCTTAATTTTATTAGTAATTACAAGTAATTAATTATTAAATTTGAAAATTAAGTTAACCCAAAAATACAATTAGCCTATAACATAAAACTACTTTTTTAGAAAATTTTTTACAAATTTTAACCAAAACTAAAAGGTAAGACTATGGCTAATATACAAACCCCAGATGCTTTATTGGTACAAAATTATGTGGCAGGAGATGAAAATGCTTTAGCTACATTGATCAAAAGACATGAATCCCGAATTTTCGGCTTTATATACTCCAAAATTGCAGATAGAGATATATCAAATGATATTTTTCAAGATACTTTTATAAAAGTAATTAAAACTTTAAAGTCAAATTCCTATAACGAGGAAGGTAAATTTCTTCCATGGGTAATGAGAATTTCTCATAATTTAATAATTGACCATTTTAGAAAAACTAAAAAAATGCCTCTATTCAGGGAAACAGAGGAGTTTTCTATTTTCTCGGTTATGTCTGACGATTCCCCTACAATAGAAAGTCAGTTAATTACTGCCCAAGTAGAACACGACATAAAGAAATTAATAGAGGAATTACCGGTAGATCAAAAAGAAGTTTTGGTAATGCGAATGTACCAAGACATGAGTTTTAAAGAAATTTCGGAGATTACAGGGGTTAGTATTAATACATCCTTAGGCAGAATGCGTTACGCTTTAATGAATTTAAGAAAAGTTATCGACAAGCACCAAATTGTTTTAACGAATTGACAATATATCAATATTTTGCACGTTGTAGTATGATAACAAAATTCATACAACATGGCAAAAATTTACTCTAAAGATTCATTGAAAACCAAGGCAATGAAGCCAAAAAAGGAAATCGTTTCTTTTTTATTAAATTATTCAAAAGCGTTGAGCATTGTGAAAATTAATAACAAGAGCTTCGAAATAATATCAAATTAGATTTTTATCGAAAATTAAATAATACAAGATTTGGTTAAGAGGTCCTGTATTGATAAGATTCACTTATTTTTTAAATAAGTGAATCTTATTTTTTGCGGTATTCATCCAATACTGATTTTCTTCCTATAGTATTCGTAATTATATCTTTTTCTAAATTCCAACCGCGAGCAGGTGAATATTCCCTTCCGTACCAGATAATCTGTAAATGCAAATCGTTCCATATCTCTTCTGGGAAAATACGTTTCGCATCTTTTTCCGTTTGCACAACGTTTTTTCCATTGGTCAGATTCCATCTATACATCAGTCGGTGAATATGCGTATCCACGGGAAAAGCGGGAACTCCAAAAGCTTGTGACATGACCACACTGGCCGTTTTATGTCCCACGGCAGGTAGCTCTTCCAAATATTCAAAACTTTGCGGTACTTCGCCACCATGCTTGTCAATTAGAATATGGGACAATCCGTGTATTCCTTTAGATTTCATTGGTGATAAACCACAAGGCCTTATGATTTCCTTAATTTCCTCGACAGACATTTTTATCATATCATAAGGGTTGTCAGCTTTTGCAAAAAGGAAAGGCGTGATTTTATTGACGCGTACATCGGTGCATTGCGCCGAAAGCAAAACGGCAATCAATAAAGTATAAGGATCTTTATGGTCTAACGGAATTGGAATCGTAGGATATAATTCTTTTAACGTATTTATAACAAATGTTACCCGTTCTTGCTTGGTCATTTTCGTAATTTTATATCTTGTAAAAATAGAATAAATTTCAGGATGTGCCTAATCCAGCTTTCCGTTACAACTCCTCATCCAGTTAGCGCAATTTTTAAGCGTTTTCAAGAGCTTCCTTTGGTCGCTTTGTAAACACATAAAATTGAAACTAACTGTATTCCGGGGTTTTTACTTCAATCTGGGGCAAATCATAAATAATACATAAACATATAACTATGACAACATTAAAAAAAGGCGACAAAGCACCAAGTTTTTCGGGACTAGATCAAGATGGCAAAGAACATAAATTAGAAGATTACAAAGGAAAAAAGCTTGTGGTTTTCTTTTATCCAAAAGCAAGTACCCCGGGATGTACTGCTGAAGCCTGTGATCTTAGGGATAATTTTGAGCGCTTTCAAGCTAATAATTATGAACTTTTAGGAGTAAGTGCCGATGCAGCTGCAAAGCAGGCTAAATTCAAAGAAAAATATGATTTTCAATTTCCGTTACTAGCTGATGAAGACAGATCAGTGATTGAGGCGTTTGGTGTTTGGGGACCTAAGAAATTCATGGGAAAAGAGTACGATGGAATTCACAGAACCACTTTTGTAATCGATGAAAACGGAATTATAGATGAGGTTATAGAAAAAGTAAAGACTAAAGCACATGCTGATCAGATACTGAAATAAGTATACTGCTACTATTCGCAACTAGTTAGTTATAAAATCAATTGCAAATAAAAAAAAGTCCATAATCAAGGTTGTAAAATACCTTAATTATGGACTTTTCTATTATATGTAGTTTGTCAGTGTGTTATTACGTACAGTAACGGAACACTATTAAATTAGTTGCTTTTATTGGTCACTCTCTTTCAAAAGTTTATTTGGCTCATATCCGAAAAGGTAATGCTCCTTTATGATCTCAGCAATACCGGAAGGAAGCATAGGTTCCCAACCAGGTTTTCCATCACTAATCATTTTCAATACTTCACGAGAGAAAACTTCTAGAATTTCTGGATCATAATTACCTATGTCAACTACTTTACCATTGAACTTAAAGAATTTGTAAAGCTCTTTCATTCGTGGGTGAACTTTTAAGTTTTCTGAGGTGGTGATGTCGCCATTTTCGTCTAGCATTGGGTACAAGAACACTTTCATGTCGCGGAAGAATAATTTTCCAAAAGCTTCAAGGATTCCACCACTTAGATGACGGTAGTATTTCTCATCAAAAATATCAACTAGGTTATTTACACCCATGGCTAGTCCCATTCTCGCTTTGGTATAATTAGCAAAATACTCAACTACCTTATAATATTCCTGGAAATTCGAAATCATTACCGTTTGCCCTAATGAACATAGTAATTCTGCCCGATCCATGAAATCACGTTCGTCGATTTCTCCGTCTGAACGTAAGTTAGATAAGGTAATTTCAAATACGACTAATGTGTTTTCTTTTTCAACTTTGTTTTCTTGAAGGAACATTTTTAATGATTTCTCATACATGTCCATATTAACCTTTGTTACAGGTCGGAAACTACCTCTTAAGGCAAGAATGTTCTTTTTGTATAGAATTGCTGCCGGAAGGATGTTTTTACCGTTAGGGTCAAACATTACGGCATCAGTCATTCCGTTTTTTACTAATTGTAAACTCATCAGACGATTGTCTACATCTGCAAAACGGGGACCAGAAAAATTAATGGTGTCAATTTCAAGTTGGTCTTTGTCTAAATGATCGTATAAATAACGCAGCAATCGCTTTGGGTCATTGTATTTATAGTAAGCACCATAAATTAAATTCACACCCAGGGTACCAAGGGTTTCTTGTTGTAAACGAGCATCCGTTTCTTTGAATCGAATGTGAAGGATAATCTCATTGTAGTCTTCGTCAGGCTCGATTTGATATCGAATTCCAACCCAACCATGTCCTTTAAATTGTTTTGCAAAATCAATCGTAGCTACAGTGTTGGCATAACTAAAAAACATTTTGTTAGGATGCTTTTCTCTGCTCAAACGCTCTTCAATCAATTGGCCTTCAAATGTTAGCATTTTTTTAAGTCGGCTTTCTGTAACATAGCGGCCGTCTTCTTCAATGCCATATATGGCATCACTAAAATCTTTGTCATAAGCTGACATTGCTTTTGCAATAGTTCCGGAAGAACCTCCGGATCTAAAAAAATGTCGTACCGTTTCTTGTCCAGCGCCAATTTCAGCAAAGGTTCCGTATATATTTTCATTCAAATTGATACGAAGTGCCTTGTCCTTTATTGAAGGTATTTGTGCGATGACTTTATCACCTTTGAGTTTTATTTCAGTATCCATTTTTATTTTAAATATGGCTAATATGTTACAAAGTTAATTAAATAGGGTTCTAATGAAAGAGATTTAATCCTATTTTTGTAAAAAAATTAAACGCAATTGAAGGTATATTTTTTAGGCACTGGTACATCACAAGGAATCCCAGTTATAGGAAGCGATCATCCGGTTTGTAAAAGCACTGATAATAAAGACAAAAGACTCAGGGTTTCCGTATGGATATCATGGGAAGAGCACTCTTATGTAATCGACTGTGGGCCTGATTTTAGGCAGCAAATGCTTGCTTCAAACTGTCAACATGTAGATGGAATCCTTTTTACTCATGAACATTCAGATCATACGGCGGGTATTGATGACATTCGTCCATTCAATTTTAAACAAGGAAAAATTCCTATTTATGCGCATCAAAGGGTAATTGATAATCTGAAAAGCCGATTTGATTACGTCTTTGCTACCGTAGACAGATATCCAGGTGCTCCTTCGGTAAAAACGATAGAAGTGGTTAACAATGAGCTTTTTACTCTAGGGGATAAAAAAATAATTCCTGTGAATGTGATGCATGGCGACCTACAGGTTTTTGGATATAGAATTGATGATTTTGCCTATGTGACCGATGCGAAAACGGTGGCCGAAAATGAAATTTCAAAACTGAAAAACCTGAAGGTATTGGTTATAAATGCGTTGCGAGAAGAACAGCACATTTCCCATTTCAATTTACAGGAAGCATTAGATTTTATAGCCTTGGTTAAGCCAGAAAAAGCATACCTTACTCACGTTAGCCATATGTTGGGCTTTCATGAAGAAGTCCAAAAAAGGCTACCTGAAAATGTTTACCTTGCTTATGATAATCTAGAAATCACACTATAATTTAACTTAAAATGAAAAAATCGTTATTACTCTATGCCTTTATTATACTCGTACTTATGAACGTATTTACGTATATGTTTTATAGTAAAGAAGTTGCATTCGAACAGGGGAGATATGAAAAAGTAACCAAGAAATTAAAAGACAGCTTGGTGTCTGTTAATGCTAAATTGAAGAATGCCAACTATTTTTCCTTGGAAAAAAACGAAAATGCGCAAAATTATTTTGATTCCGGAAGTTCAGAAAAAACGATTCAATATGAAAAACTAATTCCCTATGTCACTGAGAAATTATTGGATTATAATTCAAATCCTAAAGGAAACCCTTATGTCGGACAGGATAAAATAGGAGAAAACAAATTTATAATCAACAAAGTGAAAATTCTAAATCACAGATGGATTATTGCTGATTTTAGCGATGGAAATATCTGGGGTGAAGTCTTACTTAAATACTTTGTCAATGGGGATGAAAGTATCTCTTTTGAAGTCAACCAATCGTTGCTTTATCCAAAAGACTAAAAAAAAGGTTCCAATTTAAATTGGAACCTTTTTTTATGCTAATAACCAATTCTTAAAGTCATTAAATATTTGTGGGGAAATCCCATGACCAATAGGGTATTCTTTATAAACAGATGCTATGTTTAGTTTATCTAAGAAAGGCTTCGTTTTACGAGCCCAATCAATAGGAATCACTTGGTCAACAGTTCCGTGAGATTGGAATATTCGCAATTGACTAAAATCGTTATTTTGGTAATTCGGCTCCATGATGTCTTCATTAGCATAACCACTTAAGGCTATTACATTTTTGATTTTTTCAGGATGTGAAAGTGCAATTGCATAGCTCAAAATAGCACCTTGGCTAAAGCCCAATAAGCTAATATTGTTGGTGTCAATGGGATAAGTGTCAATCAATTCTTCTATAAAACCAGCAATTAAATTTCTAGATGCTTTGGCCTGTTCTAAGTCTGAAAATTTATTTTCATCAGCGTCAAAATTAATAGCGTACCAAGCATAACTCCCGTATTGTAAATCATAAGGAGCACGAGCTGAGATGACGTAACTGTCGTCTGGAAGTTCTGATGCAAACGAGAATAAATCAGCTTCGTTACTGCCGTATCCGTGAAGTAAAAGTATAAGTGGGTTTTTGTCTAATTTGATTTTTGGTTCTCTAATGAGATAGTCCAGTGATAATTTCATTTGTTTAAGATATATTTGCAAACCATTTTTGAAAAAGATTCCCTAATAATGGAACCGGTTTTGTTTCTCCTTTTATAGCAGTGAAAATTCCATATGACCATAGAACAGAAACGAAAATCCACATTGGTGCAGAAATCATTAAGCTGTCAAAATTGCTTATAATTAATCCCAATGAGATAAAAGTCAGTGTTAATCCCAGTCCTTGGCGTATGTGAAATGAGGCAAAAGTATTCTTATCGTCGGAATTCATTGACATGGCAATAAATACCCCAATGCCTAAAATATAGCTTGTAATTGCCGCCGTTTTACCTGTTTCAATAGTGTTATTCATGTTGTTCTGCTAAAATTAATTTTCCTTGATTTAAAATCCCGTAAACCTGACCTTTGGTTTCCATTCCTAGAAATGCGGAGTTTTTTGACTTGGACAGTATGGATGATTTTGTAAAAACGCTATTTCCTTCGGGATTGAATAAAGTGATGTTTGCTGGCGCACCTTCTTTGATCGACTGACTTTCAATTCCGAAAACAGCTTTTCCAGAAGTCAGTTTTTCAATTACTTTTTCGATAGGTAATACGGTCATCAAAGCACCATAAGCACTTTCAAGTCCGATTGTTCCATTTTTAGCCGTATCAAACTCCATTTTTTTATGTTCAATGTCCATCGGATTGTGGTCTGATGTAATCATATCGATTGTGTTGTCCAATATCCCAGCTACTAATGCTTTTCGGTCTGATTCAGTTCTAAGAGGCGGTGATACTTTAAATCTAGTGTCAAATCCTTCTAGCTTTTCGTCAGTCATTACTAAATGATGCACAGCAACGCTGCAGCTTACATTTAAGCCTTTTGCCTTGGCTTCTTTTATTAATTGTACTGCTTTTGCTGTAGAAACTGTTGGGATGTGTAATTTGCCTCCTGTGTATTCCAGTAAAAATAAATTTCTCGAGATTTGTAGTTCTTCGGCTAGATTTGGAATACCTTTTAATCCCAAACGTGTTGAAACAATTCCTTCGTTGACAACTCCGTTTCCTTTTATTTTTTCATCTTGAGGAAATGCAATCACTAATCCATCAAAATCTTGTACATATTGTAAGGCTATTTTTAGCAAATTTGCATTTGGCTGGCTTTTGTTGTAGTCTCCAAAAGCAATGGCTCCTACTTTTTTCATGTCAAACAATTCTGCCATGTCATTTCCGTCACTGCCTTTTGTTAAGGCAGCTATTGGGTAAAGCTGTGTGGCACTGCCATTGGCTTTGTTTTGTACAAAGAGAACCTGTGATTGGTTATCAATGATAGGGAAGGAGTTCGGTTGAAGAGCAATTGCCGTAAAACCACTTTTTGCAGCTACATTTAACCCATTTAAAATGGTCTCTCTATCTTCAAAACCGGGTTCGCCTAGCGAAACACTACTGTCAAACCAACCTTGGGAAATATGTAGGTTATCTCGTTTTACTTCTTCTATGTTTTCTGAATTGGGAAGGGAAACGCCAATTTTTTCAATTAAACCATCTACAATTAAAATATCTATTGTCTTGTTGTGAAAAGGACTTTTCGAATCGATAATTTTTGCGTCTCGGATGATTACTTTCATATACGGGTATTATTTTTTAATTCTGAATTCCAGAAACGAATTCGTTTATTTCACGAATCGTGTGATTGCTGTTTCAATTGACAGAAAGAGCAGTGCAAAGATAACAAACCATTTCCAAATTTGATTGTCCATTCTGTTCGTTTGTAAAGTATCGAAAAAAGACGCTATAGAATCAGTCGATTTATAGTCAGAAAGTGTTTTTTCATTGGCTGCTGCCAAATCACTTTCTGTTCTACCGTAATTGAAACTGATGTTTTCTAATTTTTCATCTTGGTTGAAAATTTCAAAATTTCCTGCTTGCTCCGGATAATCATTAAAAACTAATTTGACCTTATTGTTGAGGATCTGTTGAATGGGAATGAATTGTTCTGTTGCGTTTTTGACGGTTAGCACAGCATCTTTAGACAGTAATACGTCCACAAGAAAAGGATTTGAATTCCCTATCGTTAAGTTGTTTATACCGTTATTATGATTGCTTATTGCCATTTTATAAAAAACGGGAACGATTAATGGCGACTGCTGGAAATTTGAATTTGATGTATTTATTGGTGCCGAGAACACATAAACTGTAGAAATGGAATTTGATACGGAGCTCAAGAAAGTGCTTTGGTCATCATTAGACAAAGCAGCCGGACTTGAACTAGATAGTCTAAAGGAACCATTTGTTCTTGGATATTGGAAATTGTTGATTTTATTTTCGAATACGGAAGTAAATAAAGGATGGTTGAAATTGATTTTAGTAATGAGTTTCTCTACATTTTCAAAGTTCTTAAATTGAATAGCTCCAAAATTCATCAGGAATGTATTCATGTTCGCAATTGAATTTTTTGCTGAAGGGATTACAATCAGGTTTCCTCCCTTTTGCACAAAAGATTTTAAAGTGCTTTGTAAGGCTTGCGGAATTTCATCAAGTTCGTTCAATACGATTGCGTCTTGTTTCTCAATAGCATTGTAGTCTAATGAACTAATTGTTGAATTGTTGAAATTAAACTCATCACTGGTGTAAATCCGACTCAGGAAGTTGCTCTTTTCTGCTTCGCCAATGCTGATGATATTTGCCTTTTTTATTTCGGAAATACTGAAATATAAAGTATTGTCATAAGGTAATCTGTTGTCTGTTATTGAAACATAGCCATGAAAAGCTTGTTTTGGAATAGTGAAATTGATGCTCTTTTTCTTGGTTTCAAAGTCAACAATCGTTTTTGCGATAAGCTTGTTTTGATTGTAGATGGCAATAGGTATAGGCTTAATACCAGATCCATAAGCAGACAAATCAACAGTGATTTCATAGAAATTATCGAGTGTTTCATGAATGAAAACACTATCAATGGCAACGTTATTTTTTTGTTCTGCTTTTGGTGTGATGAAATGTATTAGCTCATTTTGATCACTTTTTTTGAGCTTTTTCGTTTCAATACCAACTGCATCGGTGATAATCACAATATCTTTTTTAAATGCTGATTTGTGCGAGTTTATTTTGGCTAGCGCATAGTCTAGTTGAAATGGGATGGCACTATATTTTATATTTTGTAAGGTATTGCGAATTGATTTAATGTCAGTATTCCAGTAATTTTCGGAATTAGTAAGCAAAGAAAAAGTAGTGTTTTCCGGAGTATCTTCGAGTAATTCTTGCACAGCTCTTTTTAGTAATTCTCCCTTTTTTCCTTTCGCCTGCATACTGAATGAATTGTCTAATATAATGTACAGTTCATTAGTTGTGTTTTCATTGTCTTTAGCTTTGAAGTTGGGTTGTGCAAATGCAAAAATAATACAGCTTAACAATAATAAACGGGTGCTAAGGAGCAGCCATTTCTTAATTTTAGAGCTTTTTCTGGTTTGTACGGTAAGTGCTTTTAGGAAACGAACATTGGTGAAATATTCTTTTTTGAAACGGCGAAATTGAAATAAGTGAACCAAAATTGGTACGATCAACAGGAAGAGAAAGTATAGAATTTCGGGATGTCTAAATTGCATTCTAATATTTAGTTTATCAAAAATACATATTTGTTTGCAGTTGTAAGACGCTATTGTTTGATTTTTTGTTAGAGGAATCAATTTTATCTCTTTTTTTACCAAATCAGTTTTCAATTCACTTTATATTTTTAAAGGAATAGGATTTGGGTTCTGTATATTGTGTATTTTAGCTTTTCTAATAAAACTTCAAAAAATGAAAAAACAATATTTCACTCTTTTTTTACTTTTAATTTGTGCAATTGGTCATGCACAAAAGGATAAATTTAATTTGTTGATTGGGACCTATACAACGGGATGTGATAGTAAAGGAATTTACGTGTATGAGTTTGATTCAAAAACAGCCGATTTTAATTTTAAAAATGCTTCTGAAAATGTGGTGAATCCAAGCTATTTGTCTATTTCAAAAGATAATGATTTTATTTATTCTGTAAATGAAAATGGAGTTCAAAGTAAAGTGAGTTCTTTTGGTTTTGATTCAACAACTGGAAAATTAGATTTTTTAAATTCTCAAGATTCAGAGGGAGCAGATCCGTGTTATATCATTAACGATGATAAAAACGTAATCGTTGCCAATTATTCTGGTGGGAATATCTCCGTTTTTGGAAAAAACAGTGATGGAAGTATTGCCGAAGCAAAACAAGTGATTCAGCATTACGGAAAAGGGCCTAACTCCAAAAGACAAGAAGGGCCACATGTACATATGGTGCATTTTTCCCCAGATAAAAAGTTTGTTTTGTCTAATGATTTAGGGAATGATAAGGTGTATTCGTATGAATATGATGCCAACTCAACTAACAAAACCTTAAAAGTAAAAGATAGCGTTTCAGTAGCTATGGGAAGTGGACCTAGACACTTGACTTTTAGCAAAGACGGAAAGTATGTTTATCTATTGCAAGAATTGGATGGCGCTTTAACTACTTTCTGTTACTCAAAAGGAAAATTAAAAAAAATAGGTGAAACCAGCATCTTGGCAAAAGATTTCAAAGGAAAATTTAGTTCTGCTGATATTCATATTTCACCAGACGGCAAATTTCTGTATGCGTCAAATAGAGGAGAGGCTAATGCTATTACTATCTTTAAAATAGCAAAGAATGGGAAATTAGAATTGAAAGGGCAAACGAGTACGTTGGGTAAGGGACCACGTAACTTCGCAATTGACCCAACAGGGAACTTTCTATTGGTAGCACATCAATACACTAACAACATCATGATTTTTAAAAGAAATCAATCAACTGGTGCGCTTACTGATACTGGCAAGAGAATTGACTTATGTTCTCCTGTGTGTTTAGTGTTTGCTGAAAATTAGAAAAGCCCTAATATTATTTGTGGAAAAGGAAAAAGGCTAAAAAATGAGATTCATTTTTTAGCCTTTTTTTTATGCTATTTGTTTTTATCTTTTCTCTTTTTGTCTCTCGTTTTTAACATATTGCGATTGACAGATCCATGAGTTTTTTTCTTGGTAACTCCAGGACCACCTAAATTGACTTTTTTATTCTTTTTACTTTTCTCTTGAAAAGCACCATCTCCTTCAAGCTTCTTCTTTTTCATTAAGAACTTAACTACTTGTCGCTCTTTCTCTGGCTCGATTAGTTTTGCAGAAATTTCTACCTCTTCAGGGAATGTTTCGATTGCTAATTCCATATTCATCAAGACTTCGACCTCGACTTTATACTCTTCTTCACGTGGAGCAATAAAACTGATTGCAATACCGGTTTTATCCGCACGACCTGTTCTACCAATCCTATGCATGTATAATTCAGGCATGTCAGGCATTTCAAAGTTGACAACATGTGTAATGTTAGAAATGTCCAATCCTCTAGCCATAATGTCCGTTGTTATAAGACCACGAAGATTTCCTTCTTGAAACGAAGCCATAGTGCTCAAACGGTAATTTTGAGATTTATTAGAGTGGATTACTCCAAATTGATCTTCAAAATCTTCCTCGATACGCTCATGAAGCATATCAGAAATTTTCTTATTGTTGACAAACACTAAAACACGACTCATGTTTTCATTGTTTTGCAATAAGTGTTTTAATAGATTTACCTTAGTGTTAAAGTTGGGAGCATTATACGCGATTTGTTTAATGTTTTCTAACGGAGTTCCAGAAGCTGAAAGTGTAACCTCCTCAGAATAGTCAAAATAGTCGTTCAAAATCGCATCCACTTCATCAGTCATGGTTGCTGAAAAGAGAATGTTCTGACGTTTTTTTGGCATCATAGCCAAAATAGCTGTTAACTGAGTACGGAAACCTAAATTTAACATTTCATCAAATTCATCGATAACTAGTTTCTGCATGTCCTCAAAACGGATTACATTGTCTAATGTTAAATCCATGATTCTTCCGGGCGTTCCTACCAGTATGTCGCAACCTTTGTAAACAGTTGTTTTTTGTGTATTGATGTTCACTCCACCGAAAATAGCCACAGTACGAACCGACATGTATTTCGTCAGTTTTTCTACTTCCTCTGCAACCTGAACTACAAGTTCACGAGTAGGGACTAGGATTACTATTTTTGGGGTATGGCCTTCAGTAAATTTGTATAATTTTAATAAGGGTAAAAGATAGGCAAATGTCTTACCAGTTCCCGTTTGTGCAATACCCATCATGTCGCGACCTGACATTATCACAGAGAAAGTTTTTTCCTGAATAGGAGTAGGTGTTGTGTATCCTAAATCATCAATTGCTTTTTGTACTGATTTAGGAAGGTTGAATTGCTCAAAAGTGGTCATTTGCTTAAATTTTTTGCAAAGATAGTCTTTTTGAAAGTAAAGATACTAATTGCTTTTTTTTTGCCTTTAATCAATGAATTTAAAAGATATCTCTAACGATAATATTTTTATTTAAAACGAAGATCCCATGACAAAGTAATATTGTAAATCCAAAAGTAATTGCCTTGATCGAAGGTGATTTCTTGGTGCGTAACACCAAATTGTGCTCCCCAGGCATTTTTTTTATTTGCGGTCGTAAAATAATAGCCCATATTTAGTTTTTGGGATTTTAGATTCACAATTGCGCTTTGATTTGCGCTGAAATTAAATTGGTTAATTTCTGGAGAAAATCCCATTCCAAAAGTAAAACCTAGGTAATTATCAGCATCGCTTCGGTATTTTCTGTACGTAAAAGTTCCAGAAGAACTGGTGCCATTGTCGCCTGGTGTAAAATAAGGGCGGATAGACAAATAGCTGTTTCCAGTATACCATCCTATCGAACCGGTATATATATTAGTCGTTGTATCGTATTTTAGAGAACGGAATCCAAGTGAAACTTCGAAGCTTTTAGGTAATGATTTATAAAGCTCGGCGCCATATCTTAAATCTGGAAAAAGGAACGTATTTGCTACACCCACATTCAGATAAGCATAGACTCCTTTTGCAATTTTTGGATACATATCCAATTCAAATTGAGTTCCATTTTCATTAAACCTTCTGTTGAAGTTAAATTTAGCTATTACGCTTCCGTATTTTGTTTGTCGGCCGTAAGCTAAAGTATAATATTGCATCGGATCAAAGACTTCTGAATACAAATCTACTGCCGTTATAATTCCAATTGTATTATTTCTAAGCGTTGTACTTAAATTAGCTTTATAGTCTTTAGCCTTTTGGTCTTCGGGGTTTTTGTCTAATATATATTCTACTGTACTGAAAGCTTCTAAAGGGTTCTTTGTATTTTCTTGTGCTGTTGCTTTCAAATATAATATCTCGGCATCATCTGGAAATTGTTTCAATGCTTCAGTGGTCATTTCTAAGGCAGTGTACGGTTTTTCTCCCCAGATTTCATTTTTTATTGCAGCAATCCATGTAGTTTTGTTCTGAGGATCTTTCTCTAATACATAAGCAAATTCTTTTCGTGCATTTTTGTATTCACTATCCCAAGAATAGGTAGAGGCTAAAAAAGAACGAATATCATGATAGTCTGGGTATTTTGTCAAAATAGACAATAGAGTATCTTGAGCTTGCTTCCTGTGGTCATTGAACGCCAATTGACGTGCAGTCTCAAAAGAAGTGTCTGGATTACCATTATAGGTTTTTCCTTGTCCATATGTTTGGAACACGCAAGCAAAGGCAACTATAAAACTGAGCTTAATTACTGTTTTTGAAATCATTCTTTTAGGGATTTTTTGAAATTTAGGAAATCATCATTTTTAGGATATTTTTTTATGATACTATCAATGATTTTATTTGATTTTGAAATGTTGTTTGTTCGTTTATAAGCCTGGGCTAATTTAAGTGCGAGTTCTGGTGTTTTTACATCATTTTTCATTGCTTTTTTAGCAATTGCAATTCCTTTTTCATTTTGGCCAGACCACCAATATACGTCCATTAAAGCGAGGTAGCTGTCATTGTAAAAGGGAGTTCTTTTTACTACGTTCAATAATTCGGATTCGGCATTTTTGTAATCGCCATCCCAAGCTAATGTTCGTGCTTTTAATGTTCTTACATCGCCATAATTAGGTAATTCATTTAAAATATAATTACAAAGTAATCGTGCTTTTTCTCGCTCTTTATTAAAAGCAAATTCTCTGGCTAACAAGAATGTCTCGTCAAAATTCAAATCTTTTGTCAATTTTTTAATAACAACTAGTTCTTTTGCTGAAAATTCAAAAGCAGGTTGTGTGTATATATTTAAAGAATTCGGGATGATTTTGTTTTTCTGTGTTAAGTAGGCATTTAATCTTTTGAACTCTTGTAAAGAGTCGGTAACCGTTTTTAAAACAGCAGCGTCTTCAATTTTGCTAATGTTGAAATTGGAGTTTATTTTAAATAATTCTCCATCAGAATAGAGATAGTCCTTGTAAATATAATCGTTAATACTTCCCTTGTAGCGCATTAAAGGGATGTGGTGCATATTTCGAAATTGTTTTGTAGTGTCTAATCCTTGGCTCATCCAGGCAGTTTTCTCCATCTTGTTGAACTTGTAGTTATTCATTAAAAAAGAAAGTAAACTAGGGGTAACGTCCCAATGTGATGAAACGGATTTAAATGTTTCCGGTTTTTTTAGCATGGGACTATAAATGAAAAACGGAACATGGAAGCGGCTTAATTTATCTCTTTGGGGTATTGGAATCAGTCTGTGATCACCTGTAATAATGAAAATTGTATTTTTAAACTCGGGTCTTTTAGCATAGGATTCCATAAAGTTTTTGATGGAATTATCCGTGTAAAGTAAACAAGCAAAAATATCTTTGTACGCTTTTATTTCGGATGCTGAAGCGCCTAGATTCTTGTTGGAATTCACAATGCTGTCTACCTTTTTTAAATAAGCATTTTTTGAAGGGAAATCAAAAGGCTCGTGATTGGTAAGCGTCATAATAATATCCAATCTCGGCTCTTTTTTACCAACAATTTCTGACAATGTTTTTCTGAAGATTTCAGCATCTGGGTAGCCCCATGAAAATCCTCCAGAATTTTCTTTTGTTTTTACGTAACCAGGACCAAATTTATTGATGTCGATAACATTATCGATTCCATTGTACTCTAAGAAATTAATTTTTCTATCAAAACTAGATTCGTCACCGCTGTAATACGAAGTAGTGTAATCATTGGCTTTTAAAACACTGATTAGTGAAACATGAGAGGGTAAGGGGGTTAATTCCAAAAAACCTTTTTCTCCATATGGTAATGATCCTATTAAGGAAGGGAGAGCGCCAAAAGTCCGACCAGCATTACTGACGAAATTTTCCCAATACAATGATTTTGGAATTAAGGAATCGAGATAAGGTGTAAATCCTCTGTAAGCATTTTTGCCTGTGAATTCACTTCCTAATCCTTCTACGATGATCATTACTATATTTGGCTTCTCTTCATGTATTTCAAAAAAAGGAGACAAGACATCTTCAGATGATTTAAAAGACTGGACTAGAGGATAGTCCTTTTTATAAAATAGGCTTGCTGAATTGGTTAAGTTCTTATCATTTTGAAAGCGGATGATATCAGCAGTAAAGAAGGATAACTTGTTTTGATAAGGAGCATTTGAAACTTCAGGAATAATAAACTTTAAACTGCCCAGAGTGAGTATCGCTAAACCCGAAATAATATAAATTTTTCGCTCATTCGGATCGCTCATCAAAACAGTGTTTACTCCTAAATTGATGCCCAAGTAAAGAACTGGAAATAGAATAAAAGGAAAGAAATACAGATAGGACAATGATTCTGAAGCGGTAACGGTTGTGTACATATCCCCCATAGAATATCCTAGGATATCAGCCCCAAGGTTTATTAGCGTGGTAAGACTGTATTTTACCAGGGCAAATTGACCTATTATAATTACACAAAATAGTATTTTAATAGCAATATCATTGTATGGCTTTTTGATAAAAAGAAAGGCTACATACAGAGGTAAAAGCAATAAACCAATAATTAGTCCAGTCCAGAAATCATTAATTAATTTATATGCTAAAGTGGTCGCAACTTCTACTTCTATACCATTTGATGCAATAGAATATATTTCAAATAAAGTAATCAGCCAAAATGTAAAGATTAGCGAGAGTGTTAAATAAATATAATTTGAAGTAGTATTAAAAGATAATTTAATTTTCATGGCATGGATATTTGTTTTCTTTCGTCTATTTTTTTTCGGTATTTGTCATTCCTTTTCTTGTCATCTCTCCCCATTTCTTCTTTTTGTTAAAATAGTAGTCTATGTTTCCTACAACAGCGGAATAGACAATAAAGGGATGAACAGCAAAAGGTTCTAAGAAAGCGATCTTTAATAAATTAAATCCTATTCCTTTCTTCTTATACTGATGGTAAGTGAGTTCTTCCGATAAAATGGCAACAATGGAAAATAAGACTGTAAACAAATAGGCCATAATGATAAACGCAGCCGTATAATCCCACCTTACTTGTTTAAGTGCGACAAGAATCCCAAAATACAATAATCCTAGGACTTCGATTAACGGTGCTAATCTTTCAAAAAACAACCAATATGGATAACTTAAAAGACCCATGGATCTATATTTACGATTAAACCCAATTTTTCGATGTTTTCTGAGTGTTTCAATTGTACCTCGGGTCCATCTGTTTCTTTGAGAAATGAATATTTTATAATTATCGGGGGCTTCTGTCCAGCATAAGGGGTCAGGAATATATGCTACCTTATATTTCTCTTTTTGCTCCTCCATAAATCCTCTCATTCGAACAATAATCTCCATGTCTTCTCCAACCGTCTTTGTATCGTAGCCTCCAACTTCAATGGCTATCTTTTTGTCAAACATGCCAAAGGCTCCTGAAATAACTAGTAATCCATTAAGTCTACTCCATGCCATTCGGCCTAATAAAAAAGCGCGTATGTACTCCAGAATTTGGCCCTTTTCGAGCATTTTTTTTGGCAGATTAACATCTATTAATTTACCATCTTTGATTATACAGGAATTTGCGATTCGGATTACTCCTCCCGCGGCAATTACCTTGGTATCTGTAGATTCTAAAAATGGTTTTACCATTTTTTGAAGTGCCTCTTCGAGCAATAAACAATCTACATCTATACAAGCGACATACTTATTATTACTTAAATTTAGGCCTGTGTTTAATGCATCTGCTTTTCCACCATTCTCTTTATCTACGACAATCAATTTTTCAAATGCCGGATTCGTGGATTTAAAAATGCCTGCCCTAAGTGGTTTTGTTGGGATTTGTTCATTAACAAGAAAATCTACTTTTATCAAGTCATAAGCTTTGATTAGTTTTTCTAAGCTGTCATCTTTGCTTCCGTCATTTACTATAATTACATCATAATTTACATAATGATTAGATAATAACGAACGTACGTTTTCAATAATATTCAAGCTTTCATTGTAAGCCGGCGCTATAATTGAGATGGAAGGTGCTATAGTAGAAGATAATATTTCTTTGTAGTTAACAAAGCTATTTTTTTTCATATATGCTATGGTTTCTGTCGCAGAAATTATTGCCAAAACAATGTACGAGCCTATTGTTGTAATGGCATAAACAAAAAATATATAACGAATTACAAGAAAAATTTCAATAGTATTGATTTCCATATTAGTTGTGTTCTAAAAATTCAACAATTCTAATAAAATCTGGATCTGTTCCTAAATGCTTGTGAATATTGAATGTACTTGAATTGATCATTTTCAAATTTTTTAAAGCGGACAGCTTAATTTCAAAATTTTCATGGTGAATATATTCAAGTAAAAATGGTTCATCATCACTTTCAGGCATTTTTTCCATCATTTTGAAAAAGGCGATTTGTTCTTCTTGACTACATTCGCTAAAATTGCTCATTACAATACTTTTTGCTACTATGATATTCAAATTCCCTAAAACATTAAGTAATTCGATTCTTATTTTTTCATTTTTGTGAGCTAATAGTTCAATAAGATCCTCTTTCGCTTGAAACTGGATGTAAATGTCAGCAAGCTTTAAGGCAAAAATGACTACTGTGTCGTTTGAAGATTTCAACCAAGGTTTAATATCAAAAACTTGTTGGTCGTCAAAACGCTGGAGCACTTCAAGTAATTGAATTTGATCCCACTCAGATAATGGAGTTTGTAACAGATCTAAAAAATCAAGCCCTTTGAAACTAAATAAATTCACCAAATATAATTGCATTTCTTTACGAACTTCATTTTTGGGATGGTTAATCAAGGTAATAACTTCATCGTGAACTTCTTTTATATGAAATTGTGTTAGTTCTCTGACACCTTTGGCGACTACATACCATTTTTTACTTCTCAGTTTAGATATAGCAAAATTAATAAGTCCAGTTTGAAAATAAAGTTTTTGAATTGATTCGTCTAGTTCTCCAGATATTTCATTTTTTAATTTGAGTAGTGTTAAAACAATAATACTTCTTTTAAAGGGGTCAGAGAGGTCCTTTTTTAATTTATTAATAATGATTTGTTGCTGGGGACTGATTTCTTGGTCCTCATTCCCAGAATACAAATAGGTGATAAGGTTTAACTCATATTTCATTTGATAAGTACCACGTATTCTTTCATTATTTCTCAAATGGCTTCTTAAATATTTTAAGTAAATGATTGAAATAAAAATAGACAAAAGAAAAATACTAATCATCAACCAGACCAATTCAATGATAGGTGGAGAATTTTGTAGATATTCAAAAAATGATTGTTCGTTATTCATCGAGTTTACTTCAGGTAGTTATTTGAGAGATTACCTAAGTAGTCTTTTTATTCTAATAACCAATTCATTGGGGCTAAAGGGCTTACTCATAAAGTCAGTGGCACCCAAATTAAAAGCTTTTAAAACTATTTCTTCTTGTCCGGCTGCAGAAAAAACAATTATAGGGGTTAGCATATTTAATTTGTATCTTACATGACTAATCACTTCCAATCCGCTAATAAAAGGCATCATAATATCCGTCAAAATCAACTCGGGTTTATGTTCTTCAATTAGTTCAATAGCTTTTTTACCGTTGTCAGCTATTAACAATTTGTACCCTTCTTTTTCTAATCGGAATTTCAGTAAAGAAGAAAGTAATGAATTGTCTTCGGCCAAAACAATTTTTTGCAGTTCACTCATAATGTATTCTAGTTTGATCAGTTAACTCCCGATGTGTAATTATTTATTCTTATTTGTTCTATTGAATAGTAAATTTTAATCTTTATATTTTCTAGCTATTCGGTGTTCCCTAATCTACGTAATTTGATTGATGCTGGTTTTTATTTATGACTAATGTTGCCTCAATGTTTTTTATTCTAAATTAATATTCGAAATTGACTATTTCAATATTAACAAGCATTAATTACTCCGGTTTGACTTCGTGTTAATGTATTGAAATACATTGTTTTATAATAAAAAAATCTTAATCGCCACATTTTTTTTTACTGATGAAAAAATTATGGCGGATTTTTCGATAAAAGGTAGCTGTTTTCGGAATTTTTTTATCTACATTTTTTTTATGCTCATAGCAATAACTTTTCCGCAAAAATACGAATTTCGAAAACTGACTTAAATGATTGTTGGGTGATGTCGTGAAGTTTAGAAAACGATATAATAAGACCGTAGCTGAATATCCTAGGTTATACCAATTTTTAAATATGATAATAGTAAAATTATCAATATTAAAATGTGGCAAAACTTTATTTGTTGAAAAATAAAAGTTTCTATTTGAAACATAGTTGTAAGTAGGCATTCTTTTTGGGTATTTGGGGGTAATATCAAGAAATTTAATCACTGAAACTGAAGGTAAACAGGGAAGTAAGAACTTAAAATATTAAGGCACAAAAATATAAATAAAAAGGCACATTGACAATAATTTAACTTTTTGCTCTTTTAAAATCCTTCAAATACTCCCAAACCAAAGAGTGCAAAATCATATTTAACAGGATCTATACTATCAAATTCACGAAGTTTAATGTCTAATTCAGCTACGGCTTTTCCGTCATTTTGTTTTCTGGTCACTAATCCCAGTCTTCGCGCCACATTTCCGGAGTGGACATCTAATGGGCAAGAAAGCGAGGCTGGAGATATGGTTTTCCAAATTCCCAAATCGACCCCTTTATTATCTTGGCGTACCATCCATCTCAGGAACATGTTGATTCGTTTAGCCGCAGAATTGTTCATGGGGTCAGAAACATGTTTTTGTGTACGATATTGATGCGGAATTTCGAAGAATATTTTTTTGAACTCGGAAATGCTTTGTTGCATTGTTTGGAATTCTTGTTTGCTTGCGAAAACAGCTTCTAACCCATTATGGTTTTGATAAATGTTTCTTAAACTCTTTATAAAGAAAGCAAAATCTTGTGCATTATAAGTACGATGGACAAATGATTCTAGTCTTTCTAAATCTTCTTCCGTATGAGACATCACAAAATCATATGGAGCATTCCCCATTAAATCCATCATTTTATGAGAGTTTCTGATAATCATTGTTCGATTGCCCCAAGCTATTGTAGCGCTCAGGAAACCCGCAATTTCGATGTCTTCTTTCTGGGAAAATAAATGCGGAATCTGCACGGGATCACTTGCTATAAAATCTAGGGTATTGTATTGAATGACTTTCTCGTCAAGGAAGGATTTGAGATCAGAATGATTCATTTTTTTTTAGTGGGTAATTTTTAAAGTGATTCTCGTTGCAAATGAACCTTAAAATAATTTAGTTACTAATCAAGCCGTCTATCATTACTAATTTTCTATCGGCCATATTGGCTAACTCTTCATTATGGGTAACAATCACAAAAGTTTGTCCTAACTCATCACGTAGCTTAAAGAACAATTGGTGTAGATTTTCTGCAGATGCTGTATCAAGGTTTCCTGAAGGCTCATCGGCAAAAATGATAGCAGGTTTGTTTATTAACGCTCTCGCAACAGCGACTCTTTGCTGTTCACCGCCCGAAAGTTCATTTGGTTTGTGATTTATTCGATGAGAAAGTCCCAAATAGTCCAATAATTTTTTAGCCTCCGTTTCGGTTTCCTGTTTTGGCTTGTTAGCAATAAAAGCAGGTATACACACGTTTTCTAGAGCCGTAAATTCAGGCAAAAGTTGATGAAATTGGAATATAAATCCAAGGTTTAAATTCCTAAATTTGGATAAGTTTTTGTCGTTCATCGTCAAAATGTCCTCATCGTTGATGCGCAGCATGATTTCATTTTCGGGAGTAGGTTTGTCTAAAGTTCCAAGAATTTGCAATAGCGTAGTTTTACCAGCACCAGAAGCTCCTACTATAGAAACGATTTCTCCTTTTTGAATATGCAAATCGACTCCTTTTAAAACGTGAAGTTGGTCGTAATATTTATGTAAATTTTTTGCATGTATCATTAGAGGCATTTTGTACAAAGAAACAAAGATTTTTAGGATTATATAATGGGCAAATAATAAAATTTAGTTAATAAGAATCGGCCTAGTGTATTTAATACCCTAAATTTGAATTTGTAGAATTTTTATTAA
The DNA here is from genome assembly GCF_000252125.1 of Flavobacterium frigoris PS1. Taxonomy (GTDB): domain Bacteria; phylum Bacteroidota; class Bacteroidia; order Flavobacteriales; family Flavobacteriaceae; genus Flavobacterium; species Flavobacterium frigoris_A. Next base: position 66,041 of record NZ_AHKF01000019.1, read on the forward strand.
CTAAAAGAAAACATTAAAATGGGTTTACAAGAAGGAACAGAAGTGGCAACGTTTGCTGGTGGCTGCTTTTGGTGTACAGAAGCAGTTTTTTTAGAGCTAAAAGGCGTTAAAAGTGTTGTCTCGGGATACATAGGCGGAAAAACAATAGATCCTACCTACAAAGAGATTTGTGGCGGCGAAACGGGACATGCAGAAGCAATTCAAATTACATACGACTCTAATGAAATATCATTTGGGGAACTATTGGAGGTGTTTTTTGCAACGCATGATCCAACTACTTTAAATCGTCAGGGGAATGATGTGGGAACTCAATATAGAAGTGAAATATTTTATCACAATGAAATGCAAAAGGAAATATCTGAAGAGTATATTTCTTTAATGTCAAGAGAAAATACATTTGGTCAACCTATCGTAACTCAGGTTTCAGCAATTTCTATATTTTATAAGGCAGAAGAATATCATAATAATTACTACAATGAAAATAAAACACAGGGATATTGTTCTTACGTTATTACACCAAAGATAGATAAGCTTAAGAAGTATTTTCAGGATAAATTAAAAGCGTAGTGGCATTACTTTTGCTTTATTAGAGGTAATAAAATTTTACTTTAAAATGGAAAGGAAAACTATTGTAGATGATAAAAGTGTTAAAAATAGAAATCTAATTTTAGGGGTTTTTTTTGACGCGATTGGTATGCTGTCCTTTACCGTACCAATGGTTGGCGAGTTTTCCGATGTGATTTGGGCGCCAACAGCGGCTTATTTAATGACAAGGATGTATAAAGGGACTGTTGGAAAAGTGGGGGGAGTAGTTACATTTCTAGAAGAAATTATTCCCTTTACGGATATTATACCATCCTTTACGCTAACTTGGATTTATAATTATGTGATAAAGAAAAGCCAATAGTTAAGCTATTTTTTTTCGTTAAAAAGGAAACCCAATCCCATACGTTTTAGCATTTTCTTTTCGAAGGCCCAAAAGAATTTGAACTGTCCAAAGAGAAATCCAATCAATACTAATAAAACTTGGTATAGCGGAAAAATGATAAGCAATCGTGCTGGTGTGTGCCAAAAGCCGAAGTCTTCTTTTAGGATACCCAACCAAATACAGACAGGTTTTGACAACCACGCTGATGTGGACCCTGTAATTGCAAAAACGATAAATATAATTGTCAGTTGGAAATTTGAGTCAATGCCCCAACGTTTTTTTAATGCCTTCATTTTTATTTATAATGAATACAAATATAGTGACATTATCTCGCAGGAACATAACCAAAAAGTTTTTGTTTGTATGTATTTTGAAAATAAACCAAATAATTATAAATTAAATAATTGACTTCATATCCGTAATCAATATTCGAGTCGTAGGCGATGGTCATTTCATATAAATCGGGATTATATCGAAAAGGTTGTAAAACGCGATTATTCCATTCGTTAATCCAAAGGCTGTTTTTATTTGCCATATAACTCTGGGAATGATACCCTCTGGGAAAAGCTCTTGAAGCCAGCCAGCTTGTAAAACCGATGTCAATAATGATCACCTCATATTCTAATTCATCATTAGCGATTCGGACCGTATCGTTTTGTGTGGCGATAGGATTATCTGATTTAGCTATAGTTGTGTTGGAAGTTTTACAACTATAAAAAGAAACTATAATGATAGTTAAGATGAAGAAACTTTTTTTCATGTTTGAAAAATTAGAATTAAAGTTACAAAAATTAATGTTTGGTTATTAGTGTTTTAGCAAAAATAAATCATTTGCGACCAGTAAATGATTTATATTAGTATTATTGAATGTATTATTTTCCAAATAAACTAGCTAGCATTCCGCGAATTCCACCACCTTTTTTGTTGACAGTATCCATCGCATCACTTAGATTTACTTTTTCATGAACATTTTGGTCTAAACAAAATTTACCCTATGCACTTAGAATTAGCATGCACAGTACTTGCGTTATCAGCGGCACCCTAAATAACGCTAATAATATCAGATGTTTTAAAACTGGAATCATTCGGGCATTTAGCCTTTCCAACAAATGCTCTGAATATTTGTGGGATTAGCTTAGAGGCTACTCCAGATGTACCTATATCATTAATTCCAAATTGTTCTAATTGTTCAAACATATTACACTTCGTAGTTCGGCTTATAATTTACAAAAAAAAGTGGGTTCGTTAAAATAATTTAACAAACCCACTCGTGTATATAGCTGAAAATTAAATTATTTACCCAATCAAGCTAATGATTTGTGAAGCTAATTCTGTTCCAATTCTATCTTGAGCTTCTCCAGTTGCAGCTCCAATATGCGGAGTTAATGAAATTTTAGGATTCATTAAAATAGTCATTTCAGGAGTTGGTTCGTTTTCAAAAACGTCTAATCCTGCAAATAATACTTTTCCGCTGTCTAGTGCTTTTACTAATGCTACTTCATCAATAACACCACCACGAGCACAGTTTACAATACCTACACCATCTTTCATGATAGCTAATTCTTTCTCACCGATGATATAACCATCTTGGGCAGGAACGTGTAAAGTAATGAAATCTGCATCTTTGAATAAAGACTCAAGTGATTGAGAAACGATTGTTGTTGTGATTGACTGTCCGTCAAAGAATTCTACTTTTACATCAACTGTAGGGATAAAACTATCAGCTGCAATTACTTTCATACCTAAGGCAAGAGCCATTTTTGCAGTAGCTTGACCAATACGTCCAATTCCTACAATTCCTAATGTTTTTCCTCTTAATTCAACACCATTTGCGTACGCTTTTTTCAAACCATCAAAGTTTGAATCTCCTTCAAGAGGCATATTTCTGTTTGAGTCATGTAAAAAACGAACACCAGAAAATAAGTGAGCAAAAACTAATTCTGCTACTGATTCAGATGAAGATGCAGGCGTATTGATTACATGAATCCCTTTGCTTTTTGCATAGTCAACATCAATGTTGTCCATTCCTACACCACCGCGACCAATTATTTTTAGACCTGGGCAAGCGTCAATTATATCTTTACGAACTTTAGTTGCACTACGCACTAAAACTACGCTTACGTTGTTTTCGTTCACATAATTAGCTACTTGTTCTTGTGCTACTTTTGTAGTTATTACTTCAAATCCACCTTTTTCTAAAGCAAGAATTCCACTTTTTGAAATTCCATCGTTTGCTAGTACTTTCATTTTATTTATATTTTACGATTGGAAAATTTAAAAATTTAAAGATTCAATCTATTATTTAGTGTTATGAATGATTATAAATTGACTTTTCAAATACTTAAATCATTCAATATTTTAATTTTTAAATTGCTTTTTCTAAAGCTTTCATTACATCGACCAATACTTGAACGCTTTCTATTGGCATTGCATTGTACATAGAAGCTCTGTAACCACCTACAGAACGATGTCCTGGTATTCCAGAGATTCCTGCTGCTTTCCACATAGTATCAAAAGTCTCTGTGTGTGCTGCATCATTCAATAAGAAAGTGGCATTCATGTTTGAACGATCTTCAACTGCTGCAGCTCCTTTAAATAATGGGTTTCTGTCTATTTCGTTATAAAGTAACTCAGCTTTTGCGTTATTCAATTTTTCAACTGCTGCAACTCCACCTAGTTTTTTTAACCATTGTAAAGTTAATAATGAAGCATAAACTGGAAAAACAGCAGGAGTGTTATACATACTCTCGGCTTTAATGTGTTTTTCATAATCCAATATACTTGGAATAATTCTTCCTGATTTCCCAAGAATCTCTTCCTTAACAATTACAAGAGTAGTTCCTGCAGGGCCCATATTTTTTTGTGCTCCCGCATAGATGATATCAAATTTAGAGAAATCTAATACTCTAGAAAAGATATCAGAACTCATATCGCAAACAATTGGCATGTCAAGCGATGGGAATTCTTTCATTTGTGTACCAAAAATGGTGTTATTACTTGTACAGTGAAAATAATCTGCATCAGCAGGTACACTGTATCCTTTTGGGATATTATTGTAGTTTTCTTCTTTTGAGGAAGCGACAACAACAGTTTCTCCAAAAAATTTAGCTTCTTTTATCGCTCCGCTGGCCCAAGTTCCTGAATCAAGATAAGCAGCTTTACCACCTTCTTTCATTAAGTTGTAAGGTACCATTAGAAATTCAAGACTTGCTCCACCAGCAAGGAAAAGAGCTTTGTATCCTTTGTCTTCCAGTCCTAATAGTTCAAGTGCAAGTGATCTCGCTTCATCCATTACTGCAACAAAATCTTTACTTCTGTGCGAAATTTCTAAAATGGATAAGCCGGAATCATTAAAATTTAAAATAGCTTGTGCTGATTTATCAAAAACTTCTTGTGGTAAAATGCATGGTCCTGCGCTGTAGTTGTGTTTTTTCATGGTGTAGTTTATGTCCGAAAAATTAAAACGCAAATTTCGACATTAGGACTTTAAAAAGCGTTAAATAATTCGGAAAAATAAAACATTTTTAACCTATATTGTTAACAAAAACGTTATAGTATCGACATTATCTGCATAATCCCATAATTGAGGATTTTGTGTTTCTCCGTAAATAATACTGTTTTCAATCAGATTATTACTAACGATGCACTGTATTTGTTCGTCTTCTGACTTTAAACGAGTCTGTAGATCTACGATGTCATCATAAAATTCGTAAAACACACTCGAAATAGGAGAGGCGTGGCTTTTATCTTCTTTTAAAGTTAAAAATCCGTTGTCCAATAACTTGAAATTACTCATTAAAAACACAGCTTTGTTATAATCGTAATTGTTGGCATATTTTTCATAATGAATTACATCTTGGTATTCAAAAATAGCTTCAAAAAAGCTGTCAAATGTATAGTCTTTTGGTACAAAAAGCTTCGATACATTGCGACATCCCAAGCCAAAATATCTAAATATGTCCTCACCTAGAGCGCTTAGCTGCTCCTTAGTTTCGGTACCATTTAATACGGCTATTGAGTTTCTGCTTTTTCTAATTATGGACGGTTTGTCTTTAAAGTAGTATTCAAAATAACGGGCTGTGTTATTACTTCCGGTTGCAATAACGGCGTCAAAATTCTCTAATTTTCCCTCAACAAATGTGATTTTATCAGCAAATTTGGGTTCAACGGCTATTATGTATTTGGCCAGAAAAGGAAGTAAATGTTGGTCATTTGAAGATGTTTTCACCAGTACAGAGTGACCAGTAATCAAAACGGACAAGAAATCGTGGAAACCAACTAATGGAATATTCCCTGCTAAGATTAACGCAATGTTTTTTGGTTTCACGGCGTCAATTTTATAACCAGACAACCATATGTCTAAGTTTTCTCGCTTCAGCGCTTTGGCCCACGATTGAATAGAAAAGTATACCTGTTCAGGAGTATACCATCCATTATGAGACTGGGATAGTTTTATTAATTTGATGAAATCGTCAAAAAACAGATCGTTGTGCAGAACAGTTTCTTTTTTTGAACTGTTGTCTTCAGAAAATTGACTTAAAAATCTTCCTAATTCAACAAAAACAGTTTTTTTTGTTTCTAATGTCATTATGTTTGCTTATGAATTGTTTTGATTGTAATTTTGTACAAAAATAAGCTTTAATAAGTCGAAAGTCAAAAGTCTTAAAGTCAAAAGTCACTTAATAGGATTTTTTTTGACCCGAATAACAAATAATATAGCAAATGGCAATTATAATAACAGACGAATGTATTAATTGTGGCGCATGTGAACCAGAGTGCCCAAATACTGCGATATACGAAGGAGCAGACGATTGGAGATATAAAGACGGGACCAAACTGGCAGGAAAAGTAGTTTTACCTGATGGAACTGAGGTGGATTCTGATGCAGCCCAAACACCAATTTCAGACGAAGTTTATTACATCGTTCCGGGAAAATGTACAGAATGTAAAGGTTTTCATGACGAGCCACAATGTGCTGCAGTTTGTCCGGTAGACTGTTGTATTCCTGATGATAATCACGTAGAGACAGAGGAAACTTTACTGAATAGACAAGCGTTTTTACACAACGAATAGCTTGTAGATATAAAGCAAAAAAATCCTGAGTTCTTAACTCAGGATTTTTTTTATGCTTAAATCTACTTTGAATTACTTTTCAATATGATATGTTGTAATTGTAATAGTATCTGTTTTGTCATCATAGGTTTCTAGTATCATATTGCCATCAGAATTAAAATGACCAAATGAAGTTACGTTTCCAGCTTTGTAAATATAGTTGTTGTTAGATGTTTTTCTTAGCACGGCAGATTTTTTTCCATCAGGCATGAATACTGAATATCCTTTTTTATCGCTAGATACTTGATATTTTTTACCGTCTAGTTCATAGTATGCAGATCTGTCCACGTCAATTACTTTAGTAACTCCGTCTGCTGTAATTTTAGTGGTTGCTGTCACTTCAACTGGACTTTCTTTTACGTCTTTATTTAAGATACTTGAATCGGCATCATTTAGTTCTAAATTTTGAACCTCTTTAATTTCCTTTGTTTCAACTAATTTCTTTTCCCCCTGAGAATTTTTGATTGTCGTAATATTGGTTTTGACTTCTGTTTTTACATTCTTATTTTGTGCTTGAATATTTAAGGAAAATAAAAAAGCAGCCATTCCTAAAACTATAATTTTCATGATATTTGATTTTAATGATTTACTTTACAAATTTACAACTACATGGCTTTTAATTTATTACACAATTTTCATTAATTATTGCATTATTCACACTAAAAATAATTAGACTTCTAATTTTTTAAGATTTCTTTTTTTGTGCAACAATGACGTAGGTGTCATAGGCATATGTTTTTCGGTCTACGGTTTTTATGATTTCAAAATTATTTATATAGAGGAACAGTTGTATTTCGTTTAGTGTAAAAACGCGGACTGTAGAAAAATCATCTGCTATTAGGTCTTTTTTACCATTTAAATTGGTGTAGTATTTTGCCGTCCAATCCACCATAAAATTATCTGCGGTAGTCGTTTCCCAGTGGCTTTCTCTGGTGTAGTTTATTCCCTCGTGCTGTGCTTGGTGTATGATTTTTTGATTTTTATTGATATAGGGGATAAACCTGTTGGCGTCTATGAAATCAAATGCAATAATGCCTTCGTCTGAGATGTTGTTGAATAGGGAAGCTAAAGTTTCGTTGATATCCTCGTTTGTTGTCAGATAGCTAGTGGAACGCCCGGTAATAATAATAGCATCAACCTGTTTTTCAAGATTAAAATCCCGCATGTCCCCTTGAATGAAAGTAACGTTGTTATTTCTTTCTCGAGCAATTGCAATCATGCTTTCACTATAATCTAGTCCTGTATAATCTTGGTGGTGTTCTTTAAATCGTTTAGCAAGGTTGCCTGTTCCACTGCCTATTTCCAGAATGGATTTACAATTATGTTCTTGGATAAAGCTGTTGTAGAATTCATACTCTTCATCATAATCAACAAAGGTCTGATACATGGCATCGTATATTGCAGCCATTTTTCCGTGATAAAGAGTTGCCATAATTTTCGGTTTAGAGGTATACATTACTGATGTTCGAACAGATATTGTAATGCAGGCGGTAATACAAAAATAGAATCGGTTAAAAATGTTTTATAAATTTAAGAAAAAATAGCTTATAAAAAAAGGGCTATCCGATGGATAGCCCTTTTGAATTATTCGATAATCAAATTAGAATTTATAGTTCATAGATAGACTGAATAGTCTTCCAAGCTGGCTAAATTGAGATCCATCATAACTTGTGACAGGGTAACGACCATCAAAGGTGATGTTGTTCCATTCGTTTTTAAGTAATGTAGGGTTGTTTACGATTGCATCTGCTGATGCTGAACCATCAGATTTGATTGTAAATTTAGGAAGTACATCAAATATGTTATTGATGTTTAGTGCTATCGTTACTGATTTTGTTGCAGTAAGAGTAACTCCTAAATCTGTAACTTGAGCAGTTTTGAATTCTGTAAATAAACCTCCGTTAGTAAAATCGGCTTGTTTGAATTTAGTAGTTCCAAAACTGGTATTGTTTAAAGAAACACCCCAATTTCCAATTTCATAATTCGCTCCAAGAATAGTTTTGAATTTTGGTCTAGATGTAAACATCAATGCGTCTTGTGTTGCATTGAATACTGTTTGACCAGCTAAAGGCCCGGTTAAAGCAGTTACACTTGCCGGGTTATTTACTGCACCATCAATTTTATTTTCGATTGTGTAGTTACCAGATAAATTAAATCCTAATTTACCTTTACCTAAATTAATGTTTCTATATTCAACAACATAATCAATTCCAGATGTTATAGAGTTAATACCATTTACGAAAAATGCATTTCCACCTGTTCCAAAATCTACTAGATTACCTAAAACGATTCTGTCTTTAACTTTAATTGTATAATAATCAACTGTTAAGCTTAGGTTTTTAATAGGTCTTGCTCCAAAACCTAAAGATAAGTTTGTAGATTTTTCAGGTGTTAATTTAGGAACACCATAACCTCTTGCTGTAGTAGAAACATTGTTAACAATTCCAGTTACTGCAATTGCTCCACCGGCGAAAGTTGATTGTGATTTTTCAGTATAGATTTGGTGTAATGATGGTGCTCTAAAACCTGTAGAAACGGAACCTCTAAAAGTTAATTTGTCATCTTCAATTGCTTTAATGCTTGTACTTACTTTCCAAACGTTAGCAGAACCAAAATCGCTATAATTTTCGTGTCTTGCAGTTCCGTTTACTAACCATCCTTTTACAATATTTGCGCTAATATCTCCGTAAAATCCAATGTTATATCTATTGAAAGTTCCTGAGTTTGCAGGAGTGTTTCCTTGAAAAGAATCTGCTCCAACACCTGCATAAGATTGAAAATCACCTTGTAAAATTGAGAAATTTTCAGTTCTAACTTCTGATCCAAAACCTACAGAGACATTATCTGAAAGCTCTTTTGTGATATCTAAATTCCCAACAATGTGGTTGAAAGATGTTCCACCTGGTTTAAATGTGTTTTGTCCTGAATAGGTAGTTTGAGCTGCATCAGTGTAAACGAAATCAGTTAATGCATGACTTCCTAATCCACCAACAGCAGATAATTGTTCGGGATTTAGATCGCTGTATTTAGATCTATTGTGAGAATTAGTCACTGTATAAGTTTGTGAATTTCCACCTATAGTTACACTTGCGTCGGTAGTCCATCCATTTTTATTTGTTTTAAAACCTAATGTTGCATTGTAATCATTTAAATCTCCAATAAATGTTGGAACATATCCTTGGTATGATGAAAGCGTTCCGTTGCCAAATAATGAAGGTAGGTATGGGAAAGAAGATGCTGTTCTCCAATATGGAGCTCTATAATTTGCAAATGAATTCACTTTTTTGAAAATATATGCGGCATTATAGTACAATTCAGCGTTTTCGCTTAATTGTGTTCCTCCATTTATTTCAAATTTTGCAGCAGCTGTTTCAGGAGATCCATTCACGTTACCACCGTCTGGTTTTAAACTTAAATAGGCTTGTGTAGTTGCTACTGGTACTCCCCAGTAAGCAGCTTCGTCAGTAGCGCTCAAAATACCTGGTCTATTAGCCAATGCGGTCTTAGAGAAATCAACAGTATAGTTCAAAAAGCCTTTTTCACCAACTTTTGTTCCGTTATTAATACTAATACCGTACATTTCTCCATCTCCCTTTCCTGTTATTCCTGTTCTTATAGTAACAGAACCTCCAGTAGTGCTTTTCTTCAAGATAATGTTCATTACCCCTGCAATCGCATCAGATCCGTATTGTGCAGATGCACCGTCACGAAGAATCTCTACTCTTTCGATAGCGTCAGTTGGTATTGCAGATATGTCGGCACCAGTTTCACCACGTCCGGGAGATGTTTGCGTATAGACCAATGAGCTCATGTTTTTACGCTTTCCGTTGATAAGTATAAGTGTTCTACTTGGTCCCATGTTTCTAATTTCATAAGGGTCAAGTAATGAAGTTGCATCATTTACTGGTGTTTGAACCGTGTTAAAAGAGGGGATTTTGTACTGTAAAGCTTTGTCAAAAGTCGCTTGACCTGTAGAAGCTAAATCTTTTGCAGATACTACATCAATCGGTAAAGCGGAGGTGGTGTTACTTCTAGGAGCTGTTCGGGAACCTACAATTACAATTTCATCTAATGATTGACCACCTTCTTCAGATAGAACTACATCAATTCTTGCACTAGTAGCTGCTTTCTCAACTTTAGTAAAACCAATGTAACTAAAAATAATTGTAGCACCTTCGTTAACTTTTATTTTGTATGCTCCATCAATATTAGTAGAGACACCGTTACTGGTTCCTTTTTCTACGATGTTGACACCAGGTAGCGGTAATCCTGCATTGTCCCTTACTACTCCTGATATTTCTTTTTGTGCAAAAAGAAAACTGACGTTCAGCAGTAAAAATAATAATGTGATTTTTTTCATAATTAAATTGAATTTTGGTTTTGGTTGGTTTAATTTATGCCGCAAGATATATTTTTTTTTAACATAATATTAATATACTAACTGTATTTCTAAAAATTAATAGTATAAACTTATAATTTGGTATTAAAATAATATTAAATGTAAATTTTTGTAAGAATTGTTGTTTTATTATTAAAACGTTTAAGAGATATCAGTGATAATTTAGTCATTAGGTTTATTTCATTGATGATTTAAAAAGAAGTTTAATCTTTGTTTTATACTGTGATAAATGAGGATATTATAAGGTAGTGGTTATTTTAGTTTTTGTTTTAACGGTAGTGTATCGCATAAAAAAAGGGTTACCATATCGGCAACCCTTTTACTTGTATTTTATATTAATAAATTAGAAGTTAAATCCAAGTCTTGCATAGTAATAAGCGCCACCGAATCCCATTTGTACTGAATCCCAATATCCACCTGCTTCAGTATCTCCAGCTTCATCTTGTTTGTCTGGATAAATATTGAATAGATTATTACTACCAATACTTAGTTTTAATTGTTTTGTCAGTTTGTATCCTAGGGTTAAATCAGTTATTGTTTTTTCGGTATAGACGTCATCCGCATTAGAGTAATCTACTAAAACGACTTTACTAAAGTGTGTAAAAGCTAATCCTGCATCAAACTTGTTTTTAGAATAATTAAGGTTCAGACCAAATTTATTTTTTGGTGCTGAAGCTAATAAAAATGCTTTTTCACGTTTTCCGAAAAAAGTACCCTCGTCTAAAGCCCCGTTTTTTACATTTTCAATTTTCATGTCGTTAATGTTTCCTACCAAAGTAGCTCCAAATTTAGAAGCTCCAAATGATTTTTTCCAAGCAAAAACGATGTCTAATCCTGCGGTTCTTGTGTCAACTCCATTGGTGAAAAATTGCGCTTCTGAAACTCCAATATTTAATGCAGTGGCATCAAAATAGCCTGTTAAAACAATTCGGTCTTTCACTTTTATTAAGTATCCATCAACCGTAGCAGTAAAATCACCAAAATTTGTAGTGAACCCTAATGAACCATTAACGGCAGTTTCCTCATTTAATTTATTGACACCAAACGCTTTTGTAACTGGACTGTTGTTTGGTGAGAGAAGAACTTCAGTTGCTCCGCCTCCATTGAAATTAGTAAAACGTAAATTGTAATAAACCTGAGCTAATGAAGGCGCTCTGAATCCTGTGCTTACAGAACCTCTAATATTAAAGTTCTCTGACGCTTTTATTCTAGATGCTATTTTCCAGTTTAATGTACTTCCAAAGTCACTGTAGTTCTCAAAACGTACTGCTGCACTTACTAAAAGCGCATTTGTAATGTCAAATTCGCTGTCCGCATACAGAGACACGTTAGTACGACTTTTGTCAACTACATTAGCAGGGCTGTAGCCAGGGAAACCTTGTGATCCTCCAGGTCGTACTTCATTAGAAATAGGGTCTACCGGCGCAGATTGATTAGCCGGATCAGTGATTACTAAACCATTTGTATCATAAGTTGCGTACGAACCTTCTTCTCCTGCAAAAATGTTAAATTTTTCTGTTCTGAATTCAGCTCCAAAGGCAATATTCATTCCTTCCAATACCGAATCGTAGTTTTTAGAGAAATCAAAATTAGTTGTATTTTGACTTAAACTATGTCCACCTGCGTCAAATTCTGAAGGAGACGCTTCTTCAAGCGAAGCGTTGATAGTTCCTTTGATATAATAATGGAAAAGGTTTTTACCAAAAGAGTTACTAATGTCAATTTTCCATCCACTCGCAGTTTCTGTTCTGAAACCTGCTGCGAATGAATTGTCTAGAATATTTGAAGTGATTCTGGGAGTAAAACCTCCAGGATATACTGATTCTACAACTCTACCACCACTATTTCTTGTAAAAGCATAGGCATCGGTATCTCTATAATTTCTACCTCCAAAGGCATAAAACTCGGTTTTGTCAGAAACTGGAATGGCAAGGTTAGCAAATAAATTCACTCCCTGGATTTCTGCTTCTCCAAAACCCTTCCTGAATCCATATCCAGGGCGCAAAGTTTTGTTTTTACTTAAGTACTCTGTAGTGAAATTTACAAAACCACCTTTGTCGCCAATAGCGACACCGTAATTTGCAGATACCTTTAACGAACCTCCATCAAGGGGTTGGTCTTTAGTGGTAGAATTTCCATTGCCATTTTGGTCTAATCGGTAACCATCACTATTAGGCGTTCCTGGTAGGAAATCTCCTTTGGCATTAGTGTTGTAAGTACCGTAGGTAATAGAGCCGGTCAGTTCATCAACATTATCATTCAGAACGATATTGATTACACCTGCTATTGCATCAGAACCATATTGTGCTGCAGCTCCATCTCTCAAAATTTCTATTCTTTTGATTGAGGCTGCTGGTATTGCGTTTAAATCGGTTCCTGTATTTCCTCTTCCACGAGTTCCAAATAAATTGATAAGCGAAGATTGGTGTCTTCTTTTTCCGTTTATTAAAACTAATGTTTGATCTGGTCCTAAACCTCTTAGTGAAGCGGGATCAACGTGATCCGCACCATCTGAGCCTGATTGTTTATTGGCGTTAAAAGAAGGTGCAATGTATTGTAGTAATTCATTGATTTCTAGTTTTCCGCTTTGTGTTGTTAATTCTTTTACATTGATGATATCAATAGGAACTGCAGAATTTATAACAGTTCTTTTTGTGTTCCTTGAACCTACAATTTGAATTTCTTGTAGTTGTTGGCCACCTTCATGAGATAATTCAATGTCTAATTTAGGGCTGGTTGCTAACTTCTCTACTTTAGAGAATCCGATATAACTAAAAACTAAAGTAGCTCCCTCATTTACCTTTATTTTGTAAACTCCATTAATATCTGTAGAAACACCGTTGTTTGTTCCTTTTTCGATAATGTTAACTCCAGGTAGGGCAAATCCAGTGTTGTCTTTTACTATTCCCGAAATTTCCTTTTGTGCAAAAAGAAAGGTCGAATTTAGCAAAATTAGCAATAGAAGTAATTTTTTCATAGTTAAAGATTTTGGTGGTTTTTAATTTTGTGGTTTAAATAATCATAAATATAACTTAAAGGAATAAAGATTTTAACAAACTTAACTTAAAAAATATTAAAAAAAAGTGAATTAAGTATAAATACGATTACCATATAATTTTGTATTTTTTAATAAGATATTCTTTATAAATAAGGAAATATTTAACATATTTAGCGTATTGTCGATAAGTGGAAAACGGATGTGTTTGGTGTTTTAAAATCGGTAATTTGTCTTTGGAAGAAAATATTTTTTTAAAACATGGGTTTTGTATTGAAAAGGGCTCCTCAAAAATTGCTGATTAGTTGCATTATATCTTATATTTGCAAACTTTTAAAGTACATACTAAAACGAATTGCGGTAAAACGTTGTTTGTAAACATAAATATCATGAAAGCAGGAATTGTAGGGTTACCAAATGTTGGAAAATCAACATTATTTAATTGTTTGTCAAATGCAAAAGCGCAAAGCGCAAATTTTCCTTTTTGTACAATTGAACCTAATATAGGAGTTGTAAACGTTCCTGATCCAAGAATTGAAAAATTAGAGGAGTTAGTAAAACCAGAACGTGTGCAAATGGCTACCGTAGATATCGTTGATATTGCTGGTTTAGTTAAAGGAGCAAGTAAAGGCGAAGGTTTAGGAAATCAGTTTCTTGGAAACATTAGAGAATGTAATGCTATCATTCATGTATTGCGTTGTTTTGATAATGATAACATTGTTCACGTTGATGGTAATGTAAACCCAATTCGTGATAAAGAGACTATTGATATCGAATTGCAATTAAAAGATTTAGAGACAGTAGAAAAACGTCTTGAAAAAGTAAATCGTGCTGCTAAAACTGGTAATAAAGAAGCGCAGACCGAAAAAGCACTTTTAGACAGAGTTAGAGAGACTTTGCTTCAAGCTAAATCAGCTAGAACTATTGTTCCTCAAGGTAACGATGAGGAAGTGTTGATGGAAAGCTTTCAGTTAATTACTGCAAAACCAGTTTTGTATGTGTGTAATGTAGATGAAAATTCAGCTGTTAAAGGAAATAAATATGTAGATCTAGTTCGTGAACTAGTTAAAGATGAAGACGCAGAGGTTATTATACTTTCTGTTGGTGCAGAAGCTGATATTACAGAATTAGAAAGCTACGAAGAGCGTCAAGTTTTTCTCGAGGATATGGGATTAACTGAGCCAGGTGCTTCAGTTCTTATTCGTGCGGCTTACAAATTATTAAAACAACAAACGTATTTTACTGCAGGAGTAAAAGAAGTTCGTGCATGGACAATCGATATTGGATCAACTGCGCCACAGGCTGCGGGAGTGATTCATACTGATTTTGAAAAAGGATTTATCCGCGCTGAAGTAATTGCTTATGAAGATTTCGTTCATTACGGATCTGAGGCAAAAGCTAAAGAAGCTGGAAAATTCAAAGTAGAAGGTAAAGAATATATTGTTAAAGATGGTGATGTTATGCATTTCCGTTTTAATGTGTAATTTTTGTTTTGAGAATAATAGAATAAAGAGAATAGAATATAGAAGAAACCTGCAAGAGTCATTTTGCAGGTTTTTTTATGAACTATTTTAAATTTAAAAAAGCGCAAGTTCAGTATTAATAACCTTATTTTTTAATAAGTTTAGTTTGCAGAATTTATTTGCGCAGAATTAAGATAATATGAGAAAACAGTTTGGGGCAAGACCATCAAAAATAGAACTAGAAAAATATTCAAAATCGCGCTACTGGAATGGTAATGTTTTTAAAAATTTAGAAGAAACCAATATGGATTTTTCTTGGTCAAAAATGCCTGAGTTTCTGAACAGACAATTTTTTAAAAAGAATGGTAGAGAAGCACAGTCTTTGCCTATTATTCCATTTGATACTGCAGCCTTTGAAGCTTCAAATCAATCCATGCAAAGTATTTGGTATGGACATTCGGCGATTTTTATGCGATTCGATCATTTAAAGATACTGATTGACCCAATGTTTGGCTCAGATGCAGCACCTATTGCGCCGTTTAAAGTTAGGCGTTTTAGCCCAAACTCTTTAGAGGTAATCGACAGCTTTCCTGATATTGATTTGGTGCTGATTTCTCATGACCATTATGACCATCTCGACTATGATAGTATTTTGAAACTTAAACAAAAAACGAAGCATTTTTATGTCGCACTAGGTGTAAAAAGGCATTTGGTTTCTTGGGGAATTGCTGAAGAAATTATAACCGAATTCAACTGGTGGGAAGAGGAGGTTTTTGATGATATAACAATCACATTTACACCTACGCGCCATTTTTCTGGAAGAGGACTAAGGGATAGAGCCAAATCACTTTGGGGCGGTTGGGTTTTGAAAACAAACGACGAAAATATTTGGTTTAGCGGTGACAGCGGTTATGGTACTCATTTTAAAGAAATTGGTGATCGATTAGGTCCATTCGATTTTGCTTTTATGGAATGTGGGCAATACAACGAGAATTGGCATCAAATTCATATGTATCCAGAGGAGAGTGTACAAGCGGCATTAGATGCAAGAGTTCAAAATTGCATGCCTGTACATTGGGCTGGATTTGCATTAGCGCAACATTCTTGGAAGGAACCAGTTGAACGATTTGTTGAAAAAGCAGAAAGTGAAAAGCTTAATTTTATTGTTCCTGCAATTGGGTCGTTGTTTAACTCAAAAACGACCGAAAGTTTAAAATGGTGGGCTGGTTTTTAGAAGTTTTGAAGTTTTCAAATCTTTAAATTTGGTGTTCTTAAAAAGTTTTTTTTAAAAAATAATTTGCGAATTTTCGATATTTAAAATCAGTTCATTTTCTTAGAGGGATTAATGCTTGCTTTGTTCCATTGTGATTAAATCCTTTTTAACTATTTTTATAAAAAACTAAAACTATGAAGATTATAGCGTTTGCCGGAAGCCCGAGTAAAAATTCAATAAATAAAAAATTAGCCACATATGCCGCATCTTTATTTGATAATTCTGATGTCGAAGTGCTGGATTTAAATGATTACCAAATGCCCATATTTACTGTGGATATCGAAAAAGAGATTGGTCAGCATTCTTTGGCACAAGCCTTTTTAGATAAAATTGCTACAGCTGATTTTTTGGTGGTTTCTCTAGCGGAGAATAATGGGAATTATTCTGCAGCGTTCAAGAATGTTTTCGATTGGTGTTCTAGAATAAACGGTAAAGTATTTCAAGGTAAACCCATGCTACTTATGGCCGCTTCCGATGGAAAAAGAGGAGGTGCAAATGTTCTTGAAATTGGTAAAAATGCTTTTCCACGTTATGGTGCAGATATAAAAGCAATATATTCATTTCCTGTTTTTTACGAGAATTTTGATGTTGAAAAAGTACAGATTTCTAATCCCGAATTAGATAATGAGTTGAAAGAAATTATTGAAGGGTTTTAGGTTTAAAATCAAAGAAATAAAGTTATTTATAATATCAATTAACGCTGTTTGTAATCCTCTGTAACTTTGAGTCTCTGTGACTTTATTAGTGTTAAAAAAAAATGTCAATATTATTCTTAATAACTTTGATGTGATCCTCTTTTAATTTTTATCATTTTATACTACATTAGCAACAAATCGTTAAAATTCAAAATGTCAGATCAAAATCAATATACCGAAGACAATATTCGTTCGCTCGATTGGAAAGAACACATCCGTATGCGTCCCGGTATGTACATTGGGAAATTGGGTGATGGTTCTTCATCTGATGATGGTATTTATATTCTTCTGAAAGAGGTGCTGGACAACTGTATCGATGAATTTGTTATGGGAGCTGGTAAGACAATCGAAGTGACCATAAGAGATAAAACAGTTACTGTTAGGGATTATGGACGTGGAATTCCACTTGGAAAAGTGATTGACGTAGTTTCTAAAATGAATACTGGGGGTAAATATGATTCTTTGGCTTTTAAGAAGTCAGTTGGTTTGAACGGAGTGGGAACAAAAGCAGTAAATGCATTATCTAATTACTTCCGCGTGGAATCTGTTCGTGATGAGAAACAAAAGGCCGCCGAGTTCTCAGCAGGTAATTTAGTTCTCGAAGAAGACATTATTGATACCACAAAGCGAAAAGGAACTAAAGTGACTTTTATTCCGGATGAGGCAATTTTTAAAAATTACAAGTTTCGTTTTGAGTACATAATTAAAATGCTAAAGAACTATTGTTACCTAAATAATGGGTTGACAATATTGTTCAATGGTGAAAAATATTTCTCTGAAAATGGATTGAAAGATTTATTAGAAGAAACCATTAGTGCTGAAGATTTGGAATATCCAATCATCCACTTGAAAGGGGAGGATATTGAAATAGCCTTAACACACAGTAAAACACAATACAGCGAAGAGTATCATTCCTTTGTAAATGGACAAAACACTACACAGGGAGGGACGCATTTAGCTGCCTATAGAGAAGCGATTGTAAAAACCATTAGAGAGTTTTACAATAAAAGTTTCGAAGCTTCTGATATTCGAAAATCTATCGTTACAGCCATTAGTATCAAAGTAATGGAACCGGTTTTTGAGTCACAGACCAAAACCAAATTAGGTTCTACCGATATTGGTTCTGAACCTGGAATGCCTTCAGTACGAACTTTTGTAAATGATTTTGTGAAAACGAAATTAGATAACTATTTGCACAAGAATCCTCCAACTGCGGATGCATTATTGCGAAAAATTCTGCAAGCCGAAAGAGAGCGTAAGGAATTATCAGGAATCAGAAAATTAGCGACTGATCGTGCCAAAAAGGCAAATTTGCATAACAAGAAATTAAGAGATTGTCGTGCACATTTACCAGACACTAAAAATCCAAGGAATCTAGAGAGTACTCTTTTTATTACGGAAGGAGATTCGGCTTCTGGTTCTATTACTAAATCTCGGGATGTGAATACACAAGCCGTATTTAGTTTGCGTGGAAAGCCATTGAATTCCTATGGAATGAGCAAGAAAATTGTTTATGAAAATGAGGAGTTTAATTTATTACAGTCGGCATTAGATATTGAGGATGGACTGGAAAAATTACGTTACAATAATATCGTAATCGCAACGGATGCCGATGTTGATGGAATGCACATTCGGTTATTGCTGATTACATTTTTCCTGCAGTTTTTTCCTGAATTAATAAAAGAAGGACATTTGTACATCTTGCAAACACCACTTTTTAGGGTTAGAAATAAAAAAGAGACGATATACTGTTATACTGATGACGAAAGAAAAGCAGCGATTGAGAAATTAAAACCAAAGCCAGAAATCACCCGATTTAAAGGTTTAGGGGAGATATCCCCTGATGAGTTTCAGTTTTTTATTGGCGAAGACATTCGATTGGATCCCGTTATGATGGACAAAAATACTTCTGTAGAGCAATTGTTGTCTTTCTATATGGGAAAAAACACACCAGATCGTCAAGAGTTTATTATTAAGAACCTGAAGGTGGAATTGGATGTGGCTGAAGCAGTATAAAAATAGAATATAGTTGATAAGAACAGTTCTTACACAATCCAAAAAAGATACATGGACGAAGAAGAAAATATAAATCCAGAAGGGCAAGAAGAAGAAAAGAAGCCTGAAGGACATTTTTACGATAATCAAGAAGGGGAGCAGGATACCATTACCAAAGTTACAGGAATGTACAAAGACTGGTTTTTGGATTATGCTTCTTACGTTATTTTAGAGCGTGCAGTTCCCGCGATTGAAGATGGTTTTAAGCCAGTACAACGCAGAATTATGCACTCACTGAAAGAGCTAGATGACGGCCGTTACAATAAGGTAGCGAATGTTGTAGGTCACACCATGCAGTATCATCCTCACGGTGATGCCAGTATTGGTGATGCCATGGTACAAATTGGCCAAAAGGAATTACTGATTGACTGCCAGGGAAACTGGGGAAATATTCTTACTGGTGACAGCGCCGCAGCTTCTCGTTACATTGAAGCGCGTTTGTCTAAATTTGCTTTGGAAGTTTTGTACAGCCCAAAAATTACAGATTGGGGAATGTCTTATGACGGAAGACGAGCAGAACCTAATAACCTGCCTGTAAAGTTTCCGTTATTACTCGCTTCTGGCGCTGAGGGAATTGCAGTAGGACTTTCAACGAAAGTGTTGCCACATAATTTTAACGAACTTATTGATGCTTCGATAAAAATTTTGAAGGGGAAACCGTTCACTATTTACCCTGATTTCATGACGCAAGGTATTGCTGATGTGTCTAACTATAATGATGGTTTGCGCGGTGGTCGTGTTCGTGTGCGAGCGAAAATAGGGCAATTAGACAAAAACACTTTGGTGATTACCCAAATTCCGTTTTCTACTAATACAACTACCTTGATTGATAGTATCTTGAAAGCCAATGAAAAAGGGAAAATCAAGATTAAAAAAATTGAAGATAATACTGCCGCCAATGTTGAGATTCTAATCCATCTTTTTCCTGGTGTTTCGCCAGATAAAACAATTGATGCCTTGTTTGCTTTTACAGCTTGTGAAACATCGGTAGCGCCGCTGGGTTGTGTGATTGAGGACAATAAGCCTTTATTCATTGGAGTTTCTGATATGTTGAAAATTTCGACTAACAGAACCGTTCAGTTACTTAAAAGTGAACTTGAAATTCAATTGAGCGAACTCGAGGAACAATGGCATTTCTTGTCTTTGGAACGTATTTTTATCGAGAACAAGATTTATCGTGATATTGAGGAAAAAACGACAAGAGAAGATGTAATTCAAGCAGTTGATGATGGTTTAAGACCGCATATTAAGCATTTAAAGCGTGACATTACTGAAGAAGATATTTTGCGATTATTGGATATCCGAATCATGCGTATCTCTAAATTTGACAGCAATAAAGCACAAGATAAGATTGAAGCTCTGGAAGGAAATATAGAGCAGGTTAAACACGATTTAGAGCATTTGATTGATTTTGCAATTGCCTATTTTGCTAAACTAAAAGAGAAGTACGGAAAAGGGCGTGAGCGCCAGACTGAGCTCCGTATTTTTGATGATATCGAAGCTACAAAAGTAGTTTTAAGAAATACAAAACTATACGTAAATAGAGAAGAAGGGTTTGTAGGTACAAGTTTGAAAAAAGACGAGTACGTTACGGATTGTTCTGATATTGATGACGTGATTGTTTTTCTGCGTGACGGAAATATGATGGTGACCAAGGTCGATGCCAAAACCTTTGTCGGGAAAGACATTATTCACATTGCTATTTTTGACAAAAGTGATAAACGCACCATTTATAATGTGATTTATCGTGACGGTAAGTCAGGACCTTCCTATATCAAGCGATTTAATGTTTCTGGTGTAACCCGAGATAAATTATATGATTTGACTAATGGTGCCAAAGGATCTCAAATCCTTTATTTTACCTGTAATAGAAACGGAGAAGCCGAAGTGATTACGGTAATATTGCGTCAGGTGGGTACGATCAAAAAATTGAAATTTGATATTGACTTTGCCAAGCTAGCAATTAAAGGCCGTGCTTCCAAAGGGAATTTGGCTTCTAAATATCCAATCAAGAAAATCGAAATCAAGGAAAAAGGAATTTCAACTTTGTTACCACGTAAAGTGTGGTATGATGATACGATACAACGATTGAACGTTGATGAAAGAGGGGAGTTACTGGGTGAATTCAGACCAAGTGATAAAATTTTGATCATCCATCAATCAGGGAAACTGAAAGTGATTACGCCTGAATTATCTACGCATTTTGAAGAAGATATGGTAGTGTTAGAAAAATGGGTTCCTAAGAAACCAATTTCTGCCATTTATTATGATGGAGAAAAAGCGCGCTACTACATAAAGCGCTTCCTAGTTGAAGCTGAAAATAAAGAAGAGGCTTTTATCACAGAACACCCTAATTCGCAATTAGAGATTGTATCAACTGATTACCGTCCGGTAGCTGAACTGATTTTTCCGAAAATTAAGGGAGTACAAAAAGAAAGTATGACGATTGATATTGAAGATTTTATTGCCGTAAAAGGATTTAAAGCAATGGGGAATCAATTGACAACTGATAAATTAAAACAAGTAAATCTTTTAGAGCCTTTGCATTACGAAGTTCCTGTAGAAGTTAAAGAAGTACGTGCTAAAGTAGAGTCAGATGGTGATGATCCTGATGTACAACGCGATGAAGATGGGCAAATCATCTTATTCTAAATAAAAAAAGCTTCCGTCATGCGGAAGCTTTTTTATTGATGCTGTATTTTTATACTATTTCTTATTTTTAGTAGACTTCATATTCAATACTTCAACAAATAAGGAGAATGAAATGGCAAAATACAAGTAGCCTTTCGGAACTGGTGTTACATGACTACCAAAGATAAGAGCGTTTGATAAATGAGCACTTTCTGTAAGTAGCATCATGCCAATTAATATCAAAAACGAAAGTCCTAAAATCTGGATAGAAGGATGTTTGTTTACAAAATTCCCTACAGGAACTGCAAACTGCATCATAATTAAAACAGAGATTACAACAGCTGTAATCATAATATATAAGGCGCCTTCAACACCATTAGTCATACCTACGGCGGTTAAAATACTGTCAAAAGAGAAAACTAAATCAATCATAATGATTTGCAATAATACATTCTGAAATGATTTTGTCGCGGCTTTGCCTAATTCTTTTTCTTCAAGTCCTTTTTCGTCTACTTTCTCACGTATTTCACTGGTACTTTTATAAATCAGGAATAGACCTCCAAAGAGTAGGATGATACTTTGTCCCGTTATTCCGGCAGAGAACCAACTAAGGTCAATTGTGAACCAAGGTTCCTTCATTTGGATTAATAGATTAATTCCAAATAGAAGTGCAATTCTCATGAACATGGCCAAAAACATCCCTATTTTAGTCGCTTTTTTACGTTTTTCTACAGGAAGCTTACCCGTTGCAATCGAAATGAAAATAATGTTATCAATCCCTAGAACAATTTCAAGAAATGTTAATGTTACCAAGGCGATCCAAGCATCAGGATTTAAAAATACTTCCATTTTAGTAAGGTATTAATTTATTAATTAGAGGTTTTGCAATACAGATTTAGGCTTTAGTCTGAGAGCTTTGTTACGGTTCCTTTTTGCTTTTGTGCAACGCCTACCATTCCAAATTCAAAGATATAGGTGTTTCCTGATGTTGATAAAATTTTCATACCGATTGCTTTTTCTTCCGCCATGTTTTTGGGATGTAATTTTTTCAAAATATACTCGCAGTCATTTACCCATCGTATGGAAGCCGTATCAGTTTTACCTTCAAAAGTTTCAATTTCGATGCTGTCATTTCGTTCAAAAAGTGTTATTTTTTTTTCGCCATCGACTTCGTATTCAAAACTGAATTTGCCGGTTTTAAAATCTTTGCAGTTGTGTTCCACATTATAGCAGGACACAATCGATAGAAGGACTGGGAGTAATAATAGTTTTTTCATATTTTTTGGAGCTTAACCCTGCTATTCGTTTCAATCTTTCTAGAGCTGAAAAAAATTCAGCTCTAGAAAGGATTTTCACTGCTATCAGGGCTAGTGTATTAGTGTTATTTTATTTATTTAGCTTTTTTAACTCGTCACCAGTAAAGTTTTTGATCCTTTTTTCCTGTGCAAATTTATCAGCGTTGTAACTGACCGATTTATTTTGGGGAATCGATAGACTTTCCCAATCACCCTGTTTCAATTGTTTGGCATAAAGTACAATTTGACCAATATGATATGGATAATGGGCTAATTGTCTGTTTATTGCATCCATTGCTGTTTGCCCCTCATTCCTGATATAAATTATTTGTAAAAGTTGTTCAGGAAGCAGGGAATCAATTGCTTCAAAAAAGCAATTCCAACCCGTATTCCATGTTGCCAGTACTTCATCTTTGGTCTGCTCTTCCTTTTCAAATTCCATATCACGAATCCTCCATTCTTTTTCACCATCGGTAGTTAAGAAATCGGTCCATCGAGATAACATATTACCTGAAAGGTGTTTTATAATTGTCGCAATGCTGTTAGAAGCTTCATTTGTGGCAATAAAAAGTTGGTTTGGTTCCAATTGCTCTATTGCTTTTTCGCCAATTGCCTTATAATAGTGCATTTGTTTTTTTACGCTGTCAAGATAGTGTTGATTGATATCCATTTTTACTGAATTTTGATGTCGTATTTATCCAATAGTCCCGGTATTCCTTGGCTCGAAAAACGTGCTTTTTTCATTGGGTTATACTCGGGATCAATTTTATAATTATAAGCCGTTAAGAAATTAACTTCTTTTAGTTGAGTGTCGTTAAAAATGGCTCCTTCTAAATTACAGTTGTCAAAAACCGATTGGGTAAGGATAGTTCCTATGAAACTAACCTCTTTCATTGAGCAGTTGTTGAACTTTGTTTTAGGCATTTTCTTGTTGGAAAAGGAAGAGTAATCCAGAACGCAATCCTGAAAATTCACGCCAAACAAGAAATCAGTACAACTGTGAAATTGAATTCCCATTAATTTACAGTTGGTAAAATTGACCGTTTTCAAACTTGTTCCAAGCAATTGTGTCATCGAAAGGTTGCAATCGATAAACTCGCAATCCATAAAGGTATTGTTAGAGAAATCACTGTTAGAGAAATCACAGTTTTTAAAGATGCAATCCTCAAATTCTCTATTGTTTACTCTCTTATCGATGAAAACAATTTTTTCGAATGTCTTTTGAATGTGTATTAGGTCTTCCATTAGTCGTTAAATAAACTTTTCATAATTGTTTTTAAACCTAAATACATTAGAATCATAGCAGACAGGCAAGCAATAATTCCAATTCCTAAAACAAGATAATGCCATACGTTTTGCTTATTCATAAATGCATTATAAATCAACGAGGGGCCAATAAACATTAAAGGTAACGCACCGGATAAATATTTTATTCCTTTAGATAACACTTTTTTATTTGTTGCCATTGTATTGAGTTTGAAGTTTAAAGTTTCATGTTGTTTTTTAACGCAAAAACAGTTTACTGCTTAGTATTATAAAAGTCGATTGCTTTTCTAACATTTCTGTGCATGTCTAGCAATTCAGCGGCTTCCTTATAGCTTACTGGAATTTCTCCCATAATCATTTTTATGCCGCGGTCAACGAGTTTGCTATTGCTCAGTTGCATATCGACCATTTTGTTTCCTTTTACTTTTCCTAATTGAATCATGGTAGCTGTCGAAATCATGTTTAATACCATTTTCTGTGCTGTTCCTGCTTTCATTCTGGAGCTTCCAGTTATAAATTCAGGTCCAACAACTACGTCAATAGGAAATTTTGCTGTTTGCGAAAGTGGACTTTCTGCATTACAGGAAATGCTTCCAGTGATCACCTTATTTTTATTGCAGGCCTGCAATCCGCCAATCACATAGGGAGTTGTTCCTGAGGCTGCAATTCCTACTACAACGTCATTTTCATTTATGTGATATTCTTGTAAATCTTTCCAAGCTTGGGTAGCGTTGTCTTCTGCATTTTCAACAGCTCTACGAATCGCCGTGTCACCACCGGCAATAATACCTACAACCATATCAAAAGGAACGCCAAAAGTAGGCGGGCATTCTGATGCGTCCACAACGCCTAATCTTCCTGAAGTTCCTGCACCTATATAGAAAAGTCGGCCTCCCAATTTCATTTTAGCGACAATCTGCGTCACTAAGGTTTCAATTTGCGGCAGGGCTTTTTCAACGGCAAGAGGAACAGTTTTGTCTTCCTGATTGATATTAGTCAACAATTCAGTAATAGACATCGTTTCTAGATGTTCATACTTGGAGGATTGTTCCGTGGTTTTGGTGAAATTCATATTTATCGTAATTAAACTTGCCCAAAATTAAACTTTTTTCGGGCAATGACATAAAAATTGTTGCTTTAAAACTTCAATATTGAACATTCGTTATTGAACATTCAACATTGGTTTTCAATAGGTAATAAGAATCGAATCAGTAGATTTATAAAAATTTTGAATATTCAATTTTAAAAAATGAATTTTGAAATTTTCAACTATTGCGTAAGGGATAGCAGCGTAAATCCTTTTTGTTTTTTTTAATAAAAAGATTACCTCATTTTATTTTTATTTTATTCGGAACCCGGTGAATTTCATTTGTAGCGAATAGCCCGACCACACTGAAACGAGAGTGGAAGTGGGGTCACGCCCAAAATCATAAAAAATAGGCCAATATGATACCCAAAATAATCATAGAAACTTTGGCAATATTGAATTTATGTCCTTCACTGCTTTCAAAAATAATGGTCGATGAAATATGGAATAATATCCCAATAACAATGGCCGTGATTTGTGTTGTATATTGATTTAGAATAGGTAAATAATCAGACGCGAAGGTTCCTAGTGGAGTCATAATTGCAAAGGTAATCATGAAGGCAAAAATGGCTTTTTTATTTAATTGGGAATTAATAAAAAAAGTGGTCAGAATAATGGCAATAGGCAAGTGATGAATAGCGATACCAATTGCTAGATTGTCATGATGGTGTCCTACAGGAAAACCTTCTAGAAAAGCATGAATACAAAGACTGACAAACAATAGCCATGGGATATGGTTCATGTTATCATGTCCATGAACATGTCCGTGTTCTGCGCCTTTCGAGAAAAACTCTAAAATAATTTGGAATAAAATTCCCATCATTATAAAGATACCAGTGTTACCATCATGGCTTTCATAGACATCTGGTAAGAGATGCATCACGGTCAAGGAAAGTAAAAAAGAACCACTGAATGCTAACAATAGCTTCAGGTTAGTTTTGTTTTTTGGTTTTAAAACCAATGCGATACTATATCCTAATAATACGGAAAGTAACGGTAAAAGATAATTCATCTCTTGTATTGAATGGGTTAATCTATGAGACTTTCGTTGGCAATTTGTTTTTGTTAAACAAATTTAAAAATCCCATTTAAACTATTTAAAAATCATAATTAATCTTTCGCTTTCCGTCTTGTGGAATTTTTTCAATTTGTAGTCTCCAAAAATGTCCAACAAATAGATTCCGGCTTCTTCCATTAAGGTTTCAAAATCTTGTAAGGTCAAGGCTCTTACTTTTTCAATATAATGAAATTTTTGTCCTTTGTCTTCAAAGTCGATTTCTTTAAAGACATAACCGTCTTTCAAGTAGCGTTTAATATAAAAATCAATATCATCAACGGTTTTTGTTTCTTCAGGAACTAATGTGTTTACCACTTGAGCCACGTTCATAAAGTCAATAACGGCAAATCCGTATTCAGATAAACTTTCTTTGATGGCTTTTAGTGTGGTGAGATTATCTTCGTCATTTTCGAAATAGCCGAAGCTAGTGAACAAATTAAAAATGGCATCGTATTTTTCTTCAAATGGTTCACGCATGTCATGCACTTTAAACTGTAAAGTGTCATTTTCATTTTTAGCTGCTTGAGCTATGCTATTTTCTGACAAATCAGCACCCAAAACATCAAACCCTAATTGATTAAGGTAAATAGAGTGGCGTCCTTTTCCGCAGGCCAAATCAAGCACTTTTGCTTTTTCCGGAAGGTTGAGGTAGTGCGTTAGATTATCCATGAAAATCTGCGCCTCCCTATAATTACGGTCTTTGTAAAGGATGTGGTAGTAAGGTGTATCGAACCATGAACTGAACCAAGTTTGAGTTGGTTGATCCTGGTTTATTATCGTTGGTTTTTGTTCTTCAGACATTTATTCTTTTTCAATTTATTCTATCCGGCAAATTTAGTGTATTTTTGCTGAAAAATAACGAATACGGGTATATACAAGGACATTCTCGTAACAAATACTAAAATTTTTATTGCAGGCAGAAATTTAATTAGAAAATGCTTGTTGTAATTGACACAAAAAGATGGAAAATAATTTTAAGATGGTTGCCAAAACCTTTTTTGGTTTTGAAGAAATATTAGCAAAGGAATTACTGATGTTAGGCGCGCAAGACGTGGAGCAAGGAGTAAGAATGGTAAGTTTTAAAGGGGATAAAGGATTCATGTACAAAGCAAATTTATCTTTGCGTACGGCATTAAAAATCTTAAAACCTATTTATTTTTTTAAGGCAAACAACGAACAAGCGCTATATAAAGGAATTTCTGGTGTAAACTGGTCAAGATATATTAATGCCAATCAAACTTTTGTGATTGATGCGACCGTTCACTCGGATAGCTTTAATCATTCTGAATTTGTTTCACAGAAATGTAAGGATGCGATTGTTGATCAATTTAGAGAAAGAACAGGACAACGTCCAAGTATCGATAAGATACATCCTGATTTAAGAATCAACATTCATATTGACAGAGACCAAGTTTCAGTTGCATTAGATACCTCAGGGAATTCATTGCATCAACGTGGGTACAGGACGGCAACTAATATTGCACCTATCAACGAAGTCTTGGCAGCAGGAGTTTTGTTGCTTTCAGGTTGGGACGGTCAAGGTGATTTTTTAGATCCTATGTGTGGTTCTGGAACTTTTCTTGCTGAAGCGGCTATGATTGCCTGTAACATTCCGGCAAACATCAACCGTAAAGAATTTGCTTTCGAAAAATGGCATGACTGGGATAACGAATTGTTTGACAATATCACAGACAGTTTGCTAAAAAGAGTGCGTGAATTTCATTACACGATAAAAGGTTTTGACAAAGCGCCATCTGCCGTTCAAAAAGCCAAAGATAATATCAAGAATGCTAATCTTGATGAATACATCACTATTGAAGAGCAAAACTTTTTTGATACTGAAAAAACTACTCAAGGGAAACTGCACATGGTTTTCAATCCGCCGTATGATGAGCGATTGGATATTCATATGGAAGAATTCTACAAAAACATTGGAGATACGCTTAAGAAAAACTATCCTGGAACTAACGCTTGGTTTATCACTGGAAATCTAGAAGCTTTGAAATTTGTAGGATTGAAACCTTCAAGAAAAATCAAACTTTTTAATGCAAGTATTGAAGCACGTTTAGTGAAATATGAAATGTACGAAGGAAGTAAAAGAACAAAATTTCAAGTGACTGAAGGGGAAAGTGAAGTAGAGAAAAAAGAGAGTGAAGAATAAAGAATAGAGAGAAAAGAATAGAGAGGATGCAAGAGGTGTCGATTATTGCATATCAATTGTCGCTAGAAGCTGTTTTTGACTTTTGACCTTCGACTTTAAAAACTTTAAGACTAAAAAACAATGACAAAATTACAAATAAGAGCATTTTTATACCAACTAGGCTGTTTCGCAATATTATTCATCTCAGCACGCTACTTAGTGGAACATTATACTGAATTAACTGGATTGTGGATTCCGGGTACTGCATTTGTTGTAGGTACACTTTTATCTCCAAAATTTCAGGCGGTAAAAACCAAAGATGGTGAGCGATTGTTTATGAAATGGATTTTTGCCAAAGGGGTGAAAGAAATAGGATAATTTGTTATCGCAACATAAAAAAAGGAGCTAATTATAGATTTATAATTAGCTCCTTTTTACTTTTCTATAGATTAGAAAATCTATCTTTTTGGCTGTGCTTTTGTGGGAACGACAATAGCTTCTACTTTCTTTTTATATAGAGGAATGAAATAGGTAACGGTATAGTTGAATCCTACTCCAAAATCACCATCATAAGTTCTATTGAATCCTGGGATGTATAAATTGTCAAAATTCCCTGGTTTTTTATTTGAAACCAATCGGTTTAAACGCAGGCTGAAACCCATAAATACGTTGTCAAATACTTTTGCTTTAACACCCGCCACAACTTCGATCCAGCTTGCTGTTAATCCGTTGAATTTTTCTCCAGATGCAATTGCCGGTATTTCTCCAAAATAAGGATTGGCATTATAAATTTTGTAACTGTTAAGCTCTTGGTTAAAAGTACTGAAACCATATCGCAAACCAATAGAGATAATGTTCTCCATGTCTAACCAGTTTTCGTAGGCATTGTAATCAAAACCTGCTTTTAGGTAAGAGCCTTTGGTGGTAAAATTCAATCGAGTGTCATCAGTGGTTTTATTTTCATTACCTAATTCGGCAGCTAAGAAATATTTTTTGGTCAACCTGTAATCTCCCACAAATTCGATTCCTTTATAGTCACTATCATACAAACCGCGAGTCAGTTTATATAAATCAACACCTACACGCAATCCGTATCGATTAGTTTTGGCAGGAACCACTGCTTCTTGTTTCTCATCGGGCAATTTCACGGTCTTTAAATTACCATTGTCAGGAATGATAGCTTTAGAACTTGTGCTGTCAGCTACATTTTTCAGAGTAGTGGTTTCTTGCGCCTGAGCTAAAAATAAAGATAAAACTAGGCAAATACTAAAAATATATTTCAAGATGTGTTTCGTTTTCGTTAGCTATAATACTGTTTTTAACTGCGATGTATTGAATCCATTTTTCAACAGCTACATCTGAAGCTGTATTGACATAAGGCGTTAGAGGATCTAAAGTATATTCGGTTTTAAATCCACAGGCTCTAGATACAAAAACATCAGTCCTAGAATAATTAAATTTTAAAATGTCTTCATAGACTACCGCTGGATTTGTATTTCCATAATTTAAAATAAAACGAAAACTTGTTACATCAGCATCCGTTTTTAGCGGAATCGAAACGGTACTAGCATTAATTAAAGTACTTCCGTTAAAAGTGATTCCTTCAGTCTTTCCTTCTCCAATTATGGTTAGATCAGTCACGTTTTTTAAAACAGATGAATTGTTTATGTCATAAAAGGAAATGACCAATCGCGAAGTAGTGATGGTATTGGCATCACAAATATCATCTTTCTCACAACTGGAGAAAGTGAAGGCAAGAACCAATAACAACAAAAATGTCTTTTTCATATAATAATATTCAGTGTTCAGTGTTCCTTTTTAGTATTCAGAAATAGATGTTCTGAATACTAAAAAGGGCAAACTGACTACTATTTTCTTTTTTCAAGCAGCACTACATTTTCCACATGATGCGTTTGCGGAAACATATCTACAGGACGCACTCGTGTTACTTTGTATTTCTCGTCCATCAAGGCTAAATCACGGGCTTGTGTCGCTGAGTTACAGCTTACATACACCACTTTGTCTGGAGCAATTTTCATGATTTGTTCAATCACGTCTTTGTGCATTCCGTCTCTTGGTGGATCAGTAATAATTACATCAGGATGTCCGTGTTGCGCAATGAAACTATCATTAAACACTACTTTCATGTCTCCTACAAAGAACTCACAATTTGTGATTTCATTGCGTACCGCATTCGCTTTAGCATCTTTAATGGCATCAGGAACACTTTCTACACCTATTACTTTTTTTGCTTTTTTAGAAACAAACTGAGCAATAGTACCTGTTCCAGTGTATAAATCATACACGATTTCGTTTCCAGTCAATCCGGCGAAATCACGTGTTATTTTGTATAATTCGTATGCTTGATCAGAGTTGGTTTGGTAAAAAGATTTGGCATTAATGCTAAATTTCAAACCTTCCATTTCTTCCAGGATATAGTCACGACCTTTGTACAGTTTAATGTCTGTATCATATAAGGTATCATTCGCCTTAGCGTTCACCACATATTGTAATGAAGTAATCTGAGGGAATTTCTCGTATAAATGATCTAGGATTAACTCTCTGTTTGCTTTGTCATTTTCAAAAAACTGAATCAAAACCATGATTTCACCAGTTGAAGACGTACGTAACATCAATGTTCTCAATAAACCAGAATGTTCTCTTGGGTTAAAGAAAGTCAGACCGTTTGCATTAGCAAAATCTCTCACTTCATTTCTGATCGCATTTGAAGGATCTTCTTGAAGGTGACATTTATTGATGTCCAGGATTTTATCCCACATTTTCGGAATATGAAAACCAAGTGCATTTCTGTTTCCTAAATCTTCAGTGCTTCCTATTTCTGCTTCGGTCAACCAACGGCTGTTAGAAAATGAAAATTCCATTTTGTTTCTGTAAAAAAACTGTTTTTCAGAACCTAAGATTGGTTCAAATTCAGGAAGTTCTACTTTTCCTATGCGTTGCAAGTGGTTCAAAACCTCATTTTGCTTGTAATACAACTGTTGGCTGTACTTCATATTTTGCCATTTACAACCTCCACAAACACCAAAGTGCTCGCAAACAGGTTCAGTACGATGTTCTGAGTATTCGTGAAAATGTACTGCTTTTCCTTCGTAAAAGGACTTGCGTTTTTTAAACGTTTGCACGTCAACCACATCACCCGGAACCACGTTTGGGATAAACACTACTTTCCCATCAGGAGCTTTTGCAACTGATACGCCTTTTGCACCTGCATCAAGGACTTTTATCTGATGAAAGACAACTTTGTCTGTATTTTTCTTAGCCATGGCGCAAAAATAAGCGTTTGTAAACTTTTATAAATTCAATTTGGCAAATATTTTCAAAAAGAAGTGTTTTTTATTTAGGCCAAATCCCGCTTTCTGCTACAAATCCTCGTTTCGACAGCCCATATCCGGCCATAAAAGGAGCTTGCTACGGTGGCTCTTTTCTTGCACGGCTTTGTAGGCTGTTGCAACTGCGGGTTTTTTGCTGCAATCTGGGGCAGGGGATTTTCGGTTATAATTGCGATTGGATAAAAAAATAAAATCATAATATTTAGCTAAACCAAAGAGAATATTTTTGATTTCCAGATAAAGGACGTAATTTTAATAAAATGATAATTATGAAAACTACTTTAAAAAGAACACTTCTATTCGTTTTATTCATTTATGGATTTGCTACTCAAGCACAAAATGATGGCGCTTCAAGAATTGAAAGAAATGTCCCGTTAGTTGTAATCGAATCATTTAATGCTGTTTTCTCTGCCAAAGACCCAGTCTGGTTTACTAGATATCAGGGCAAGGATAATCAAGAATTAGTTTATGTAGCTAAATTTATATTGGGAAACAGATATTGTAAATCAGTATATGATTTCAATGGCAATCAAATTGTTTTTGCGGCTACGGTGGACTACAATGAATTGCCTGAAGGAGCCCGTAATTATATGAAAGAAATGTATCCTTCTTTTCCAATTATTGAAGCCTTAATGGTTACTGATAATGAAAAAGTGGTTACTTATGAAATAGGAATTTATATTGATAACCAATATGTGGTACAAGTTTTCTCTAATGATGGAGATTTTATAAAAAATACAAAAGCATAATTGCAATTCTTGTTATCACTTTCAATTGTAGTTGTATTCAAAAATGATTTTTGCGCTTCATCCATTCGTAGTTTACGATCGATAGAAAGTAAAAAAGGAAATCAGCGCAGAGTTTTCCCGCCATGATTCCCGTTACTGCATTTCCCGTCAAAATAGGCAACCAGTACATACAAAAAGGACGCACCAATAAAATGTCTAAAAGGGCAGGGTAGCCAAACTCCAATACTAAGTTTTTGACAATTCTTAAAAGATCATTTAAAGAAGTCTTTTGTTTTAGAGTTTTGTTTTTTTTGGCAAGTTGAAGGTAAGCCATGCTGATAATGACCCCATAAAAGGCAAAATACTCCATAAACGTAATCAAGTAGGCCGTTGTCAAACCATCAAAAACCCTGCTAAATTGCGAGCCCAACAAAGCCGCAGTCGTAGCAGCTAACTCGGCATATTTATAACGATCAAACCATTCTTTAAACTGTACTTTGGAAAGCATAATAGTATGTTGCTGTTTTTAGGAAAAGCAAAATTAGACTAATTTGGGGGATAGGAAGATGAAAAACCGACTTGTTTAAAGGAAGGGGTTATAATTTAGTTTGCCTTATTTGTAAATGTTTTTTTGTCTTTCAAAATTTTAAAAACTTGACTAATGTTGTTTTCTCCGCGATGCGAATAATAATTACCATAAGCATCTATTATAACGATGCTATTACAAGGATAATGCACAGGAAAAAAAAGGGATTCTATTAATTTGTTTTTATCCTTAATCCAGTTAATATTGCCGTAAGCTGCTGTTCCTTCGGGTGATTTATAGACAAAAAACTGTTTGATATTTTGGTGCTTTTTAAGCTTTTGTAAGTACTCTTGATAATTTATTCTCGTCATTTCCTTGTCTCCACTGCTATTACAGGCATCCTGACCAGGATAATAATAGATAACTATTTTATCTTCTTTATGAAAATAGGCTGTAATGGCTAAATCTGACTTTAGTGCATTAAGTTGACTGTTACTTATTTTTCCTTTTTTAATTCTTTTAGCGCTCACATTTAAGTAAACAGAATCTGCATCAAATTTTAAATTCAGATAATCATCCCCCGAATTGCGGTCGTATTCTTGTTTACTGATATACTCTAAATCATCGTTTACATACACTTCTTTTTTTTGCGCAGAAAGAAACGAAATGCTAACGGTAATAAATAGAATTAAAAACAGATTGCTTTTTCTCATTTTGTTTAATTAATGGCTTTGAATTGCTTCATTTCTTGCAACGGTTCTATGGCATTGTAATCCTTCCATATCTTAGGATTATAGGATTTGATATTTATATATTTAAAATCTTCTTCCTTAACTTTTGCAATTGCTGCTGCTGTTGTTTCAGAGCGGGAGATATTTAGAAACTCTGTTTTATTGCGCATATTGGCTTCTATTTTAAAATCAAGTGCTAAAACATCTTTTTCTCCCTTGGCTAATTCTATCAGTTTCAATGGGCGATTGAGATAAAAGTAATTTCCACTTTCTGTAGCGGCATACTGCATATAATAGTTATCGTCTTCCGCTCTTTTTTTATAAATGATGGTTCCTTTACTCACATTCTCGGACACTTTAATTCCTAAAAGAAATTTCATATTAAAATTACTCAGCTTTTCGCCGTCGTCAAGGACATAATCTGCTCTTAGGACAGCATAATCAGTTTCAGAAATATATAGTTTACCTACATACATCGCTTTTCTTTTTCTAGGTTTAAAAGTAAGGACATAAGCAAATTCATTTTGACTGGTGTAAGTCGTCCCTTCATAAGTATAGTCATAGAGCTCCGGTTTTTGTATAAAATCGAATCTCTTGTTCTTTAAAAAGTTGTTTTCATACATGAAGCTGTTCAAATTAATTTTTGTCGCTGTTAATTGATTCTTTACTTCTTTGTCTTTCCCTGGTTTTGTATTAAAGTCTTTACGTAATGATATTGTATCGCGTGATCCTACAAGTCCACTTTTGAAGCGGTAATATTTAGTAGTGTCTAGATGTTGTAGCATTAAATTTTTAGCTGTTTTCTCGAGATCGTCTAAGGATGTCGATTCTCCTTCATTTTTTAAAATAGTAGCTTTTAAAACATCTAGTTTGGAGGTAAACACAAACTTCTCTGCTTTTTTTGTTTTAACGGAATAGTAATTACAAAGAACATCAGTAAATGACACAGGCGGCTTCGAAATTAATTTAGTAGAAAAAGACTGCAAATCGTTGTTGACTTTTAATAATGCTTGTTTGCTAAAGCCAGTTGATTCGTTAATTTCGACATCAATTATGGAAGGATTGAAATAATTTGATTTTCTAAAAAAGAACATTTCCTTTGATCCTTTTTCGCCAGTTGTATAATTACGGCTTAAGTTGGCTTTTACATTTGCCATAATCTCGTAAGGATTTGGTTTTAGGTTAGACACCGCAACATTATCAAGCTCGTAAATACCAGCTATAAGTTTAATCGTAAAATCGAGCTTTTTCAATTCGCCTACAGTTAATTGCTGATTAACAAAACCCAAATAGGAAACTACAAGCATTGTTTCTTCCTGACTGTTGCTCTCAGATAAGGTAAAATAACCTTCCCCATTAGAAACTAAGTTTTCCGATTCGTTTACTCGAATGTTTGCATAGGGAATACTTTCCCCAGTTTTAGAATCGATAATTTTTCCCCTAATGTTTTGGGCAAAACCTGTGTGGAATAAAATCAGGATAAAAAAAGTATATAGTAAGTTAGGTTTCATAGAGGGGATGTTTATTATAAACAAGACGAAGAGAAGTGGGTTTTGTTACAAAGTTTTTGATTAAAGAATAGTATATAAGTGAATGACAATTTATCTGTCATTGACTACTTAGACACGAAAATATTTCTGCGGTAGCGGGGATTTTATTAGTTAAATACTACTTTTCCAAGTACAAAACCATCTTTAAATTCAGCCTAAAACCGCAATCTCGCCAAAAGGCTGTTAGCAAAAGTTTTTATAATTTAATTCCAAAAATCATTTATTTTGTTAAATTGTTCCTCGTTATTAGCTTGATTTTCATATTTGTATAAATTATCCCAATATATTTCTCCACCGATTTTAACGAATACTTTATAATATCCTTTTGTAAGAGTTCCTATGTTCACTCCAATATTACTAGAGGATTGTCCATTAAGTGAAAAATTAGAATTTGAACTAATTGTCTGTTCACTATACAGATTTGTATTCAAAATGCTGCTAAAATTTAATTCTTGATGAATTTTTTCTGGTTTTGCTGAAACAAACCATACATCAGTAACATTTTCTTGTGCTAAAATGTAAACTGATTCGTTAGCTGGATTAGGGTAAATTTTAAACTTGTTATTTACTAAAATATTCGGGTTTCCAAGTTTTAATACGATCTCGTTTTGATCTAGTGTTTGTCTACAATTAATTCCAGTCACTAAATTTAAGGCAGCCTTATCAGTTGAATTATTAGTTTCATCTTTGGTACAACTTAGTGCCAAAATAGAGATAAGAAAAAATAGTTTTTTTTTCATATTAATACGTTGAAATGTTTGCTAACGTTTCGCTGCTTTGAGATGGCTGGAAGTTCGTAACCGCTCAATTTTCGGATTAACGGAAACTTGATGCGAAACGGCAATTCCACTAAACTCCAGCTATATCAAAACAGCTG